>OZ220702.1:0-1615000 GCA_965116645.1 Longimicrobiales bacterium
GGCGCGCCAACCAACGGGGCGCGCCGGGATGCCCAACGGCGCACAATGGACTAGCTTGACCCCGACGCACGAGTGAAGCCCGCGCGCAGGGGAGAGCTCCAGTGATGCAGAGCGTACCGACAGGGAAGCGGCGGTGATGGCCGCCGCGTCATTCACACAGGGAGAAGACGGACATGGAATTCGACTTCGGTTCCTTCGGGCCCATGGGGACCTTTTTGTCCGGGCTGGTGGCGATCGGGGCGGCGATTCAGCTGGGACTGATCATTCTGCTCATAATGGTGCTGTTCGACCTGCGGGCCTTCCTGCGCGAAGGCACCAGACTCGTGCAGCGGACCGACCGGTTCCTGGCGCAAAGGGAATACTCGGACTGAATCGCCCGCCGGGCCGGCTCCTGGGCGCCGCCGCCCTTGCGTCCCTGGCCCTCGCCACGGCCCCCGTCGCTACAATGGCCCAGGGTCCCCGCCCATACCGAGTGCCGTCGCCTACCCGGGCGGACAGATCGACTTCCGGTGACGTCGATTTGCCGATGATGCGGTGGCGAACTAATGATACATTTGTCTTCCAGCAGAGCCTGCGACATCTTCCGGCAGAGCCTGCGACAACCGCACAAGGTGACGAAAGAACGTTGATGGAGCGCTGATGAGGCATTCCAAACCGCGTATCCCCGGCGGAGACCCGCCCCCAGCTGCCGCCGCCCCCTCCCCCACCATCACCCGCAGATCCCTGATCGGCTCCGGTCTTGCCGCGCTCGCCGCCGCTCCGTGGGCCAGGTCTCTGGAAGCGGTGCAACGCCTGGGGGCCGCCTCCTACGTGCGCCGCCCCGCCGCGCAGGAAGACGAAATCGTCCTCGGCGTCTCCTGCGCCTTCTCCGGCCCCTCCCGCGGCCTCGGCACCGAGCTCTACCGCGGCTCCATGGCCTACTTCAACCAGCTCAACGAGAACGGCGGCGTGAACGGCCGCCGGATCGTGATGAAGCTCCTCGACGACGGCTACCAGCCCGATCCGTGCGTCGCGAACACGATCGAACTGATGCAGGACGAGCGCGTCTTCCTGCTCTTCAACTACGTCGGCACGCCCACCGTCACCCGGGCGCTCCCGGTGCTCAAGACGTTTCGCGACCAGCAGATGTTCCTCTTCTTCCCCTTCACCGGCGCGGAACCGCAGCGCGAGCCCCCCTACGACGAGTTCGCCTTCAATCTGCGGGCGTCCTACCGGCAGGAGACGGCCGGGCTGGTCGACAACTTCGTGAACATCGGGAGGCGGCGGGTCGCCGTCTTCTACCAGAACGACGCCTACGGGCGCAGCGGCTGGGCAGGCGTCCGCGAGGCCCTGGCACGTCACGGCGAAACCATCGCCGGCGAGGCCACCTACACCCGCGGAACCCAATACAGCGCGAGCATGCGGGCGCAGGTGGAGATCCTGCTGGAGCGATCGCCCGACGCCGTGATCTGCATCGGCGCCTACCAGGCCTGCGGCGCCTTCGCGCGCGACGCGGTCGATCTGGGGCTTCACATTCCCGTCGCCAACGTGTCATTCGTCGGAAGCGAGAACATGCTCCAGCTGCTTCAGGGCGAAAGCTCGGATCCCAATTCCCACACCCGGTGGCTTGTCAATTCGCAGGTCGTGCCGAGCTACGAAGACACGTCGCTGCCGGCGGTGCAGGAGTACCGCGAACTGATGGCACGCTACGATCCCCCGCCACCCGACAACGTGGAGAGGATCACCCCGAACGAACCGTACGAGACGTTCCCGCAGAGCTTCGTGAGCCTGGAGGGGTTCGTGAACGCGAAGCTGATCGCCGAGATCATCCGGCGGATGGGCGACGACCCGCAGCGGTCCGGGATCGAGGAGGCGGTCTTCAACGTGCGCAACTACGACCTCGGCGTCGGTGAGCGGGTGTCCTTCGGACCGAATCGCCGCCAGGGTCTGCAACGAGTCTACTACACCGTCGTTGAAGGGGACCGCTTCGTCCCGCTCAACGACTGGGAAGCCAGCTTCGGCATGCCATGAGAGTCCACAAGCTGTTCCGCAAGACCCGCTTTTCGTTCTTCGCGCTCTTCGGCGTGATCGTGCTCTCCGTCTCCTTCCTTTCGATCAGGACCGTGTCTAGGGAGCTGGACGAGGAGTACGTCAGCAACAGCCGCAGCATCGCCAAGAACATCGCCGATTCCAGTGTGGACATGCTGCTGAACCGCAATCTGGCCACGCTGCAGTCGCTCATCGACCAGTTCGTCGAGATCGAGAGCATCCGCTACATCTACATCACCAGCGACACCGGCGAGTTCCTCGCGCACACCTTCGTCCCCGGTATCCCCGAAGAGATCCTCGCGAGCGATCCATCGTCCACCGAGACCGTCGAGCGGAGCCTGCCGGGGGTGGGCGACTTCATCGAGGTCGGCAGTCCCATCCTCTCCGGGGTGGCGGGCAATGTTCATGTGGGAATGGACAAGGAGCTGCTGGGGCTCAAGATCCAGCGGGCGGTCGGCCAGCAGATGTACCTCTTCGGGATCATCCTTGTCGTCGGTACGCTCCTTTCCTTCTGGTTCGTGAGCTTTTCCGCGAAGCCGTTGGCGGACCTGATGAAGTTTGCGGTCCACCTGGCAGGGGACGGGAAGGCCACCGGCGAGGAGGACGTGCTGGGGCGGGATGACGAGGTCGGCGAGCTGGCGCGCCTGTTCACGCACGTAGCGGACGGCTCCAAAGAGGCAGACGGGGGACGGTAGGATGTCGCGGTCCGGTCCGGGCGTCCCAAGAAGCGTCATCGCCATCTGTTGCACGATGCTGCAGATGTGCCTCGGCACGGTGTACGCCTGGAGCTTCTTCCAGACCATGCTTGCCCGGCAGTATGGATGGACGCATACCGAGACGGTGTTGGCCTTCTGCCTTGCCATCTTCTTCCTCGGCATTTCGGCGGGATGGTCCGGCCAGCTGCTGCCGCGGTTCGGACCCAGAAACCTCGCGCTCGCCGGCAGCGCGCTGTTCTCGATCGGGTACGTGGTCGCGAGCTTCGCGCTCAGGCTCGACCTCAGCCTGCTCTTCTACCTGGGGTACGGGGTTATCGGCGGGATCGGGATCGGGATGGGGTACGTCACCCCGGTCGTGACCGTGGCGAAGTGGTTCCCGGACAAGCGCGGGCTGGCCACCGGAATCGTGGTGATGGGGTTCGGCGTCGGCGCGCTCCTGCTGAGCAAGATCCTCGCGCCGTTTCTCGTCGTGCGGGCGGAAGGGGACCTCGCAACGGTGTTCATGTGGCTGGGCGTCGTGTTCGCCTGCATCCTGATTCCGTGCAGCCTGGTACTGCGGAATCCGGACGAGGAGGTGGTCGTTCAAGAGCGGAAACCGCCCGAACCGGCCCTTCCCTACCTGACCACCGGCAACTTCGCGGTCCTCTGGATCGTGTTCTTCTTTAACATCGCGGCGGGAATCTCGGTCATCAGCTTCCAGAGCGAACTGCTTCAGGAAGTCTGGGGCCTGGCCGACCCGTCGATCTCGCCGGCGATGCTGGCCGAATACGGGGCCACGCTGATCGCCGTGAGTTCGGTCTGCAACGGGGTGGGCCGCATCATCTGGGCGTGGCTGTCGGACCGCTTCGGCCGGGTGGCGGTCTTCCGCATTCTTCTCGGCAGCCAGATGATCGTCTTCGGCCTGCTGATGTCCGAGACCAACCCCTGGATCTTCTCGGTTCTGGTCTGCTACGTGCTGCTCTGTTTCGGCGGCGGCTTCGCGACGATGCCGTCGTTCATCCTGGACGTCTTCGGGTCGCGGAACATGTCGCGGATCTACGGGACGATCCTCACCGCCTGGGCCGCCGCGGGGATCTGCGGCCCGCTATTCGTGGGCTACCTGAAGGACGTCTACCCCGACCGCGCCGTCATGTACTGCTTCCTGATCGGGATCCTGATGCTGGGCGCGGGCTACGTCTTCTCGTTTCTGCTGGACAACGACCGCATGCGGCTGGGGCGGCCGACGCTGGCGCAGACGCTGGAGCGGCACGGGATCGCGGCGCAGGAGGGGTAGGGGGGCCGATCAACTCGGTTTGGCGGGTCAGCCGGGAGCCGTGGGATGGAATACTGCCGGGGGTCCCGGGCTCCTGGCGCTCCGCCTGACCCTCCTGGGACCCATATGAGCATATGAGTAGCCCGGCCGCACCCATCGCACGTACCGCTTCCTGCGTGTTGTCGCAAAACGATCCATCCTGACGGGACCCTTCGGCATCTGGAGACAAGGGACAGACGGAGAACCGCTACGGCCAATCACGATAATCTTATGCGCGCGGGGTTCACTACCGCGTCGTGATACGCTGCTGAAAAACAGCGTGGCGACACGGACACGAACCAGAGGCAAGAGGAGCTTCCATGGGCAACAGCACAGCGAATGAGGCCAGCCCACTCGAGAAGGGTCCGACACTGCTTGAGCACCACCAGCTGTCGGCTCACCTGCCCGCCCTCGGCCAGCCGCGCCGCGTGGATCCGCGGGCAGCCGCGGGACAACGACCGCGTTCGGCTGGGGCGCCCGACGGTGGCGCACCGGAGGGGCGGCGGCCGGGCTCCCGGAGCGTAAGAACCCCCACGACCCTCGGGGTTGGTCCGGGACTACTTTTGCACGGTTCGGCTCCGGGAACTGTCTATGTCATCAGGTGGGCAATGCCGCCCACGGATGACCATGGAGGGAACGGGATGGCCGATAGGGGTAAATTGGAGCGCTGGGCCCAGGAGCACGACGGAGCGATTCCGGCGGTGGCGCCAAGGTACGCGGGGCCGGACGGCCCGGATGGGAGCCCGTCATGACTGGGGGCCGCGGGTCCGTTGTCCTGGCCGGACCCAGCCAGCTCCTGCTGACCGGCATCAAGCAAGTCCTGGAGGCGACGGATCGCTATGAGGTCGTGAGCCAGGCGCACGCGATCGGGTTGGCGACCGCACTGGTGCGGCGACTTTGCCCGGACTACGTGGTGTTGGACGGTACAGCGCGATCACGCAAGAGCTCGCGGGGGGGCATGGTAGACACCATGAATGGATTGGTCCAGCTCTCCAAGCCACCCGGCGTCCTTGTGGTTGTGGCCCCCGATCAGTTCCCCCTTGTAGAGGAGCTGCGGCAGGCAGGATGCCGCGCGTGTGTGACCACCCGCTCCGCCGAGGCCGTGGTCAGGGCCTTGGACATGCTGGCGCTGGGAAAGGAGTTCTTTCCGGAGTGGAGGGCCGCGGAACAAGGCCAGGAACGGGCTGGCGGCGCCTCCCCGAGGGGTCTGCCCGAGGGTCTCAACCGGAACGAGGTCCGGATACTGGCTCTCATGGCGCGCGGCTACAGCTCGAAGGACATCGCCGCGCGGCTCAGCCTGACCGCGGGCACCGTCAACAACTACCGCGCGAGCATCAGGGCGAAGCTCGGCGCGGCCACTCATGCGGAGCTGCGGCGGGCGGCACGTGCGGCCGGACTGCTCCATCCCCCCAGCGGTCACGGAACCGGGGGCGAGCGGGAAAGGGGATCGGTCCCCGAGCACGGAACCCGGACTGGCCGCTGACCCGTGCCTCCCCTCGTCCGGGCCCAGGCCAGAAGCCGTTCGGGCGGTGGTAGCCCCGCCAGTGTCGGTTGCGCTCCCCCGCTTCCCGAGATCATCATTGTTCATGGAAGACGTGAGAGAATATCACGACAACGTGCGCAAGTATCACGGAAACCATGAGAAAAATGGCCTGTTTCCGAGGGAGGCGAGTCGCCATCTTGATTTCTCGTGACATTCCCAGCGAGCGGCAGGCCGGACTGGTAGGCGTTCCGGTCGGCCGACCCAGCCAAGGGCCCGACGGTCCCGAAGGAGACCCACTATGACTCATCGATCCCCCTACCAAATGCTCGTCAGGTCGGTGCTGGCCGCGCTCGCCATCGCCGTCGGTGCGACGCTCCCGGTGCCCGTAGGCGCGTCGGCGGTCGAAGACGGTTTTGCCGTCGCTGCCAGCGACCAAATCGGTGCTGATCTGGAATTCAGCTCGCCACACCTCGAAAACCTGCCGGCCACCAATCCTCGCGGTGAGTCCTCCGCTCGACCCACTGCAGAGTTGTCGCTCGGTGCTCTGGAGGAATCGGATGGATGCGCCAGAGACGCCAACGGGAGTTGCGCACCCACCAAAAACGTCCAGAAGGACCATCAGTTTGACGATGGCACTTGGGGCACGAGAAGCATAACATGTGATTTGAGGGAAGAAGTCGAGATCCCTCTTCTGTCCGCAGGCATTTCAGCCTTTGGCATATCCATCTTGGAGAGCTTGAACATATTCAAGATCGTCGTATGCGACTACGGACCGCGCTGTAATGGTGACATCATCTATACCTTCTTCTAGTACTCCCTGAAACCGCATGAGGAAGCCAAACGTGAACATGCATACTTCGACGCCGCTTGCGGCTCATATCGCCACGACGATCACCGCTCTGTTGATCGGAGGAGGTCTACCTGTCTCAGACGCGATGAGTTCTATCCGGGGAACTACGGTTGCCATCGACCACCTGACTGTCCTGCCAGGGATGACGGCCTTGCCCCAGATCGACTTGCCTTGTTCTCCGGACGATGTTCATGGGTCGGCGAGCCTATGCGAGCCAGATTTGCCGTTGGAACAGCTGAATCCAGACTTGTATGCGGAACGCCTTGCAGAGTGCGAATGTGACATTCTCGTCTCTGTATGCCTGCGCAGTGATACGTTCGTCGATGTGATCAACGAGTATGACGCGGAGGGAGAGTTGCGTCGCCGCCTCACGATTACCACGTGCGAGTATGAAGGGTGCGAAGCGGAGGTTGAACTGCTGGACATTCATGTACCCTCATGAGCTCGGTTGGCAGAATGTTCGCGGTGGCGGGAGTGGCGGCCACCCTGCCAGCCGCTCCGATTGGGACTGCCCAGCAGGTTCTAGAGATCGACTTCACAAACGGTCGGAGCGTGATTGACGATCATCGCCGTGCCATTAGGTTCTCGCCGGTAGTGGTCGACCATTCCCGCCGAGCGATGTACGTGCGGGACCTCGAGGAACCTGACGGGATTATGGTCTTTTCTCTCGATACGGGAGAGTGGCTTCGTACCTACCACATCGTGAAGGGTGAGGGCCCGCGTGAGTTGAGGGACTTTCGGGGATTCACCTTGGCATCCAGAGGTGGGCTTTACATACTCGGCGCCGGGAAGGCTCTCCAAGTGGATTCTCTCGGTGGCTTTATTGGCAATTGGCAGTTTGGTGGTCCAGCAACGCGGGCGATATGTGAGTTTGATGGCCAGCCAGCGGTGGGGGTCCAAGGAGGCCTCAAGCGGCGCGGCGCGAGCGGCGGCGAGGATAAACACTTTGGGGGGCCCGTCGTATCGAGCGATACCTGGGCGCGAACCCCGGGCCTGGATTGGTCCGAGGTGTTGAAGTGGCGAGGTGCACAGCTTGCATGTCGGCAGGATGCGGGTTACCTCGTGTTGCCACACGAAGGGTTCGAGGCGTTTGAACCGAGTCAGACGGTCGCGGTTCAGCGCCGTGTGGTGAGTATTGGTCCTGACTCGATCCGCGTATACCATGCCGATGGTCGCGAAAGCCGCCTCACCGTTCCGACCGAGTTTGCGGAGGACCATGCCTGGAACCGCAATCTTAAGCCGTCCATCGACGCACAAGGCGCTCTAGTTTTGACGAGCCGCAACGGCTATGTTCCGGGTGCCGTCGTCGATCCCGAAACCGGGTGCTACGGGGTGTTCCGTAATCGGGAATACCAGATGTACCGCGAATTCGTCGGGATTCACAACGACAGTGCGCTGGTGTTTCATCGTGACCGGGAGCAAGAGACGAGGGCTGACGGGAAGAGGGTGGTGACGTTGTACAGCGAGGCACGCACGGTTTCGCTGAATCCCATCCGCCGAGTCAGCGGCGAGCCGTGCCCTGGGATGTTGCCGTCGGTTGGGGGCGACAATGTGTCTTGACCGCGAGCAACCGGAAACGCCAATCGCTGCCGGCGGTGCTGTAGTCGGGCCGAGGGCGGTTGGGGAACTGACCAGGCGGGGCAAGCCATGGGTATCCTGAGCTCATCCGCGAGTCGGCGATCAACGCGAATGGCGTTGGTTATTGGCTTGCCGTTAGCGGTGGTTTTGGGCCGCGCTGAAACGTCTGCCCAAGAGGCATTCGGAATCGACTATCAGCGAGGCCGAATGATAATCGATGATCCTCTGCGGGCCATCGAACCATACTGGTACGCTATTGACCACGACAGTGGCATACTGTACGTGAACGATCTCGAGGAGCCAAATGGCATAATGGCTTTTTCTCTTGCCACCGGAGAGTGGTTGCACACCCATTCGGTTTCGGAGGGGGAGGGTCCGGGGGAGCTGAAAGGCATTAGTGGGGTGGTGCTTGCACCCGAAGGAGGACTGTACGTCTGGCGCTATCCGAAGGCGCTTCACATCGATCACCTCGGCGTGGTAGTAAGCGAATGGCGACCGGAGGTGCCACAGGTGTGGATGGATTTGTGCGTGTTCGGTGGCCAACCCACTGTACCCGTACGTGGTGGGTTGATCAGGCGCGGAGTGGGCCGGAGCTACGAGCGAATCGGGTTGACTGGCTCGGAACCCGAACCTCGAGGAGTGGAGACGTTGGGAGAGGTTGTAGGAGTGATCAAGGGGTCAATGAGGGCACGGCTGGCATGCACGCGGGACTTGGCTTTCGTGTTGCCGGCCGGTACGACGCGGGCAGACTCCATTTTCGTTTATTCGAGCGAACGACTTGAGGGGAAGTTCCCGATTCCGATCGAGCTTATCGAGGAGTCCGACGCAGGCGCGGCCGGAAGATTGGATCTGCTGGCCGACGATGGTTGGGGTAACCTTGTGCTTATCGGCGTCGATCCGTTCGCCGATGTTCCGGGTGCGGTTATGGACCCCGAATCGGGATGTCACACGTTGTTACGGAACCCCCGGCCACAGCTCTACCGGCAGTTCGTGGGCGTGTACGCCGACAGCGCCCTCGTGTTCCACTGGGATCATGAGGAGGAAGTGAGGAGGGGCGAGCGAATCGTCCACATCCGGGATCGGGCCAACCGGGTTTCGCTCCATCCTTTTGAATCCCTCGGGGAGGGCGAGCCCTGCGCGCGGATCCTGCCGTCGGTTACGGTAGGCAAGGCTCCCCGAGATCGCGAGAGACGGCCCAAAGCTCGACTCCGTCGTCTTGGCCGGACCCCAACCAGATCCTGCTGACCCGCATCAAGCAGGTCGTGGAGGCAACGGATCGCTCCCAGACCGTGAGCCAGGCCCATGCGATTTGGGTTGGGCCCGACCTTGGCGCGACGGCTGAGCCCGGACTACGTGGTGTTGGAGGGCACAGCGCGATCACACACGAGTTCGGGGGCGGGGATTGCAAGACACGTTACATGGAATGGCCAGCCTCTCCAAGCCGCCCGCCGTTCTGGCCGGGAACCTGCCGGCGACGCTTCCCCGAGCGGCTTGCCCGAGGGTCCCAACAGGAACGAGGTCCAGGAAACCGCCTCTCATGGCGAGCGGCGGAACGGTGGCATCGGCCCCGAGCACGGAGAGCGCGCCGTCCGGTGACCCGCCCGTCCCTGGTCCGGGACGGGGCCATATGCCATCCGCGTGGCGGTCTCCCACGCCCAGGGTTGCATTCCAACCGCCCTTTATCTATTACTGTTGGTCACGTCGAACGTGACGACAGGTCAACGCAATGCGGCAAAGAGTCACCGAGAACGTGCGCGAACGTCACAGAGAAGGTGACGAAGATGCCCTGTTTCCGAGGGAGGCGATATGTGTTGCCCGGTGCCCAATTTGCTCAAGGTGGGGCGCAGAAGAGGAGGAAGAGGAGGGAGACGACGGGGAGGGGAACGGGAATTGAGTCGACCAACCGGCGTGACCAAGTCCGAAGTTCCTGGTGTCGTGCTCAGGTGGCTTGTGCCAGCATGTTTCGGGACCATCCTCGCGGCGTGCGATTCGCCCGACCCAGGGATCGATCCGGAGCTTGACACTGGTGCAGAGCTGGAGACAACTGAACCGGCCCTGTTGGGTGCAGCGCATGTTCCGTACAGTATGAGTACGAGCGTTGCGCTTCTCGACGAGCATACAGCCTGCACAGTCGATTCCTATGAAACAAAGATTGGGTGCTTTGAGCGTTCGGGCAGACTCATTGGGCGCTTTGGCGCAACCGGTGAAGGTCCAGGCGAGTTTGGCTTTCCTGGTCGGCTGGTACGGGGCAGCGGAGGCTCTCTTGGTGTGATCGACAACACCCGCGGGCGCTTTTTCGCCTTCACGAGAACAGGAGAGTTGATTGCGGAATTTGCGTTGCCGGCAACGACGGGCGTCTTCATCCCGGCGTCCCGGTTTGATACGACGATAGTCGGTGCGTACAGGAGTAGCTATGGGTCGGAAGCGATGACAGGCGGATTTGGAGGAGCCATGGCGGCTGCCGAGATCCTGATTGCGACAGGAGAAGTGGTTCGAGAGTGGCGGCCGGCAAGCGTGCCCGAAGTCCCGGGATGCGGCACACCGTATTTCGGCTTTCCGGCGATGGGCGGTATTGGGGACGGAACCTGGGTGTTCATGGCATGTGACGGCCACATTGCGTTTGTGAATGCGGACGGGGAAACCACGATTCTACGAGCTCCGACTTATGGTGGCGAACTTCCGGCGGAGAGGGATGTAAAGGCGCACCGCGAAGCCCTCGCGCAGTTTAATCAAAGGAACGGGATTACTACGGACTTCAGCGGCAGTTTGAGGAGATTCGCCGAGAGACCGATGGTTTATTACCTCGCCCGCGGCCAGGAGACCTATGACGACCGGGGGCGTCTCTGGGTATCGACGAGGCGAGACCGCAATGAGTCATCGTTCATCGATGTCTACGTAGAAAGCGAGTTCCGAGGCACAGTCAAGGTCAGGGACCGTATGCTCGACTTTGATTTGTTCGAGGGGGTTCTGGCCGTGCTGGTTGAACGTCAAGCAGGGCCCGATGACCCCGATGGTGTGCCGGACCGCGGAATCGATTGGTACGACCTTGGGGGATTCTAGCGTGTGGACGGTGCTGGCCGCGTGGGAGACGGCGATGAGGCGCCCCCATCACAGCACCTCCTCCACCTGGTGCCCCAGCTCGCGGATCTTCTCCACGATCGCCGCCACGTTCTCGCGCCCCCGGCTCTCGATCTTCATCTCGATCCCGACCTTGCCGACCGCGATGTCGCCGAAGGCGCGGGTGTGCTCGATGTGGAGCACGTTGGCGCCCTCGATCGCGACGACGGCAGTGACCTCGTTAAGGTAGCCGGGGCGGTCGCGCACGACCACCGACAGGCTGGCCAGGCGGCCGTCTTCCCAGAGGCCCCGGTCGATGATGCGCGAGGCCGACAGGGGTCAATTGGAGCACTGGGCCCAGGAGCACGACGGAGCGATGTCGGCGGTGGCGGCAAGGTACGCGGGTCCGGACGGGCCGGGCGGGTGCCCGTCATGACGGGGCCCGCGACTCCGTTGTCCTGGCGGGACCCAGCCAGATCCTGCTGACCGGCATCAGGCAGGTCCTGGAAGCGACGGATCGCTTCGAGGTCGTGAGCCAGGCGCACGCGAGTGGATTGGCGCCGGCACTGGTGCGGCGACTGTGCCCGGACTTACGTGGTGTTGGACGGTACAGCGAGATCACACAGGAGTTCGACGGGGGCATGGTAGACACCATGCATCGATTGGTCCAGCTCTCCAAGCCGCCCGGCGTGCTCGTAGTCGTGGCCCCGGATCAGTCGCGCCTTGTTGAGAGCTGCGGCGGGCAGGGTGTCGGGCGTGTGTTTCCAATCGTTCCGCAGACACCTTGGTCAGTGCAATGGACATGCTGTCGCTCGGACGGGAGTTCTTTCCGGAGCGGAGGGCCGCGGGACGACGCCGGGAACGGGCAAGCGGCGCCCCGAGCGGTCTGCTCAATGGTCTCAACTGGAACGAGGTCCGGATACTCGCCCTCATGGCGCGCGACCACACCTCGAAGGAGATCGCCGCGAGGGTCAGTCTGGCGGCGAGCACGGTCTACAACTATCGCGCAAGGATCAGGGCGAAGCTCGGCGCGGCCACTCATCCGGAGCTGCGGCCGGCCGCACGTGCGGCGGGAGTGCTCGGGTCCCCCGACGGCAACGGAGCGAGGGGCGAGCGGGGGAAGGGAAGCATCGGCCCCGAGCAAGGAGAGCGGGCCGTCCGATGACCCACGCGTCCCCGCGTCCGGGACCGGGCCAAGTGCCATCCCTGCGGTGGTCTCGCCGCCGGGGGTTGGTTGCGTTCCCGCCCCCGACCAGTTACTCCTGGTCACGACGAACGTGCGGACCTATCACAGCAACATGAGGAAATATCACGGCGCACGGTGAGAAAACGCCACGGAGAAGGAGAAAACTGCACTGTTTCCAGGGGAAGTGAGTCGCCAACTTGTTGCTTCGTGACATTCCAGCGAGCGGCAGGCCCCACGATACGCGTCGTGGCCAGCCGCCCCGACAGGGGCCCCACGGGCCCAAGGAGAACAACCATGACTCGTCGATCCCCCTACCACATGTTCGTCAGGACGGTGCTGGCCGCGCTCGCCATCGGTGCGATGCTCGCGACGCCCGTTGGCGCGAAGGCACAAGGCCCGGCCTTCTACTCTCTGCCAGAACTGCTATCAGGGGATAATCCCCTTGGCCTGCTCACAGCAACGACCCAGTTCCGAGGAGCGTTTGGGGATGCGAGGCTCAAACGTGCTTACGAGACCAACGACGTTGGGAATGCTGATGTGTCAGAATGTGAGGGCAGTCCGACAATCATTTATCGCGCTTTGGACATACTCCCACCGCTCCAGGTCGGCGGCGCGTGGGTACTGGAGGCTCAGGCTAACCACCAAGCTACAATACTGAGCCACCATCGCGTCAATAGCCTCTTTACCATTGGCCAAGGCGTCGGCGATTTCGACGAAGTAGATACAGAGTTTTGTAGACAGTGGGCCAATGCAACGGACCACGTCATCTACATTGATCCATCCGTGTGCGGCGACGATGGGTGCCATATCTGTCCAACCCTCGACAGCGCGCATGTGGCGCGCGGGGAAGACGGAGAAGACACCAAAAGAGGGTATTGCGAGTGAGCCGTGCTACGTCTTAGGCGAACCAAACTCTCCGGGTGGTGGGATTACACCATACTGACAGGGCCGAATGGCCGTCCCTTGGCGAATAGCGATTGCAATTGACACTGAACCGGGGGTAAGTAGTGCACGATTTGAGGTTGTCGAGAACCGGACCGATGCCAGCCCTGTGCGTGATCGCTGCCTTGGTGGCCCTTGGTAACCAAGCAGGTGCACAGGAAATCATCCAGCTATCCGGCGAAAACCGGATGCTGCATTCGGAGTTCGAGGAGCTATACCGGATCGGCCGACCCACCGGGGAAGCATGGGAACAGTTCGGCTACGTCCGGGAAGTGGCCTTTGACGCCATGGGCCGACTCTACGTGTTGGACAGCCAGATCAGCACCGTGTTCGTGGTAGATGGCGAAGGGAACCTGATCCGGGAGTTCGGTCGAGAGGGCGATGGCCCGGGGGAGTTTCGCAGCGCAGCGGAGATGGTGGTCATGAAGGACGGACGCGTGGTCGTACTGGATCCCGCTCGGCGCGCCTATCATCTCTTTGATAGAAACGGACGACCGGAACGTACAACGGGCATGGGGGGCGATCCGTCGTACACGATTATCGGTGACCATATGGCCCAACACGGGTACGGCAACTTGATCACGGCACCGGACGCGTTTATGGCGATAGCCGTCTCAGGGGAGCCACCGCAGCGGCCCGATCCCGTTTCGCGGCCTATCGAACGCATCAAGTTGGCTGGCGATAGTATTGCAAGGGACACTATCGCCCATGGGTTTCAGCCGCCGCTCCAAACGCCCGGCGATGACCCCGTGTGGCGGCACGCCAGCGTGTTGCGTCAGAATGTGGAGCTGAGCCCGAGATTGTATTGGGGTGCTCTCCCCGATGGATCGGTGGCTTTTTCCGATTCTTCCGCCTATGCCATCAAGATCGCCTCAGCGAATGGGGAGGGAGTTTTCCAGGTCCTCACACGACCGTTCCAGCCGGAGCCGGTGACGGATGAACTTATGAGGGCTTGGAAGGACGGTCGACTGCAGAGACTTGAGGCCACCCCGGATGAAGTCCTGCGGGGGCGAATGGACAGGAATAGGGAACGCGAACGAATCGAGGCCCTGGAGTTCTACCACGAGATCCCAATCGTTCGCGGCGTGTATACGACTTGGAATGGAAAGATCTGGGTGCGGCGGCGTGGCGATCAGCCGATCAGTTCGGGCGACGTCGATGTGCTCGCCGTCGAAGGGCGGTACGTGGGCACGTTTCGCGCTGGCGAGATTGACATTCCTGACGCGTTTGGACCGGACGGTTTGGCAGCTTTCATCGAAACCGGTGCGCTGGGTGAATCGATAGTTGTTGTGAGGCGCCTGCCGCTTGCGGTAAACTGATGGAGATGACCGAAGACGGAGTGACGTGACGGGAGGTATCGTGAACCTGGACTGTGCCCGCGAGCAGTTCAGCCGGAGGGCGGCCCTGGTGTTCAAGCCATCAACGTCTCCAAGAAACCGGGACCGGTACAGACCTCACAGCACCTCCTCCACCTGGTGCCCCAGTTCGCGGATCTTCTCCACGATCGCCGCCACATTCTCCCGGCCCCGGCTCTCGATCTTCATCTCGATCCCGACCTTGCCGACCGCGATGTCGCCGAAGGCGCGCGTATGCTCGATGTGGAGCACGTTGGCGCCCTCGATCGCGACGACGGCGGTGACCTCGTTGAGGTAGCCGGGGCGGTCGCGCACGACCACTGACAGGCTGGCCAGGCGGCCGTCCTCCCAGAGCCCCCGGTCGATGATGCGCGACACCATGTTCATGTCGATGTTGCCGCCCGAGAGGATGCACACGGCGGTGTCGGCGGGGCCCAGGCGCACCTTACCCTCGAGGATCGCGGCCACGCCCACCGCCCCAGCGCCCTCCACCACGAGCTTCTCGCGCTCGAGCAGGAAGAAGATCGCGCGGATGATCTCCTCCTCGCTCACCGTCACCACGTCGTCGGCGAGCGCCTGCAGGTGCGGGAAGGTGAGATCGCCGATCTGCTTGACGGCGATCCCGTCGGCGAGCGTGTCGGACATCTCGACACGGGTGGGCGCGCCGGCCTCCAGCGACCGCACCGCCCCCGGTGAGGCCTCCGCCTCGACGCCGATGATCCGCGCGGAGGGCCGCTGTGCCTTCACCGCCGTCGCGACCCCCGAAATCATCCCGCCGCCGCCGACCGGCACCACGATCGTGGTCACGTCGGGAACCTGTTCGACGATTTCAAGGCCCATCGTCCCCTGGCCGGCCATCACGGCCAAGTCGTCGAAGGGGTGGACCAGGGCGAGGCCCTCCTCATCGATGAGACGCTGGACCAGCGCCATCCCATCGGACAGCGTTTCGCCCGACTGGATGACGCGAGCCCCGGTCGCCTGCGTGTTCGTGACCTTGATCAGCGGCGCCGTGTCGGGCATGACGATCGTGCAGGGGATGCCCAGCCGCGCTGCGTGGCGGGCGAGTGCCTGGGCGTGATTCCCGGCGCTGGCCGCGATCACCCCGGCTTCCCGCTGCTCGCGCGACAGAAGGAGCAGCCGGTTGAGCGAGCCCCGGTCCTTGAACGACCCCGTGCTCTGCCTCAGCTCGGCCTTGAGGCGCACGCGGCAGCCGGCGGCCGCCCCCAGCGGGAACGACTCGGGACACCCGGTGCGAACAACCTCTGCAGCGATGCGATCCCGGGCTGCTCGGACATCGGCGGCGGTGAGCATCTGGCTGTGGCCACGTCGCACGCCGGCCTCACCGCCCTCGGTGCCACGCGGGGATTGTCCGCGGACGGCCGATCACCCCAGCGCCTTGCCCACGATGTCACGCTGGGTCACCGCGTGGTTGCGCGGATTCCCCTCTGCCGGGCTCGCGCGCTCCGGCCGGGAGACGTGGCGCAGGCGGACCCCGTCGGGCAGCACCTCCCGCAGGCGCGGGAGCATGTAGGTCAGCGCGCCCATGTTCATCGGTTCCTCCTGCGTCCAGATCGCCGTCTCCACATTCGGGAAGCGTTCCTCCAGGGCCTGGATTCCCTCTGCCGGGAAGGGATACAGCGTCTCGACCCTCACGATCGCGGTGTCCGTCGCCGCGGCGCGTTCCTCCGCGCCCGCGAGGTCGTAGTAGACCTTGCCGGCGCACAGAACCAGCCGCCGCACCCCCGCCGCATCCTCCGCGCCCTCGATAGCGGGATCGTCGATCACCTTCCGGAATCCGCCCTCGACCAGGTCGCGCCCCGGCGAAGTCGCCTTGGGGTGCCGCAGCAGACTCTTGGGCGACATCACGATCAGCGGACGCTCCGGCTCGCTGAACGCCTGCAGGCGCAGCAGGTGGAAGTACTGCGCCGGGGTGGTGGGGTAGACCACCCGCATGTTGTCCTCGGCACAGAGCTGCAGGAAGCGCTCCAGCCGCGCGCTGGAATGCTCCGGCCCCTGGCCCTCGTACCCGTGCGGCAGCAGCAGCGTGAGGCGGGAACGCTGTCCCCACTTCGACCACCCCGCCGAGAGGAACTGGTCGATCATCACCTGCGCGACGTTGACGAAGTCGCCGAACTGGGCCTCCCAGAGGACGAGATCGCGGTCGGCCGCGACGGTCACGCCGTACTCGAAGCCGATCGTGGCCGCCTCGGTGAGCGGCGAATTGTAGATCTCGAAGCGGGTGTCGGAGACGTGCTCCAGGGGGGAGTGGCGCTCACCGGTCCTGGCGTCGTTGAGGACGAGATGCCGCTGGCTGAAGGTGCCCCGTTCCGAATCCTGGCCCGTAAGCCGCACCGGGACTCCCTCTTCGAGAAGCGACCCGATGCCCAGCGCCTCGGCATGCCCCCACGCCAATCGGAAATCGGCTCCGAAGTCCTTGTCGCGGCGGGCGAGCTGCCGGGCGAGCTTCGGGTGCAGGGTGAACCCGTCCGGAACCGACAGCAGCGTCCGGTTGATTCCCTCCAAACGCTCGAGCGGAACGCCGGTGTCCATCTCGAAGTCCTGGCCCACCGCGCTGTAGCTGGGCACTGTCCAGGGCGGGGGGGACTTGCTCTCTTCCTGCGCCCGGCCGTCCTTCACCGCCCGAAGTTCGTTGGACAGCGCGCTCACCCTCTCGTCGACGTCCGCCCGGGTAACCAGACCGCGTCCCACCAGCTCCGCTGCCCACTGCATCCGCGCAGTGGGATGAGTGGTGATCCACTTGTAGAGGACGGGCTGCGTGTAGCCGGGCTCGTCGGCCTCGTTGTGGCCGTGCCGCCGGTAGCCCATCAGGTCGATGACCGCGTCGGCATGGAAGCGGGCCCGGTAGGCCATCGCGAGCCGCACCGCTGCGAGACACTCCTCGGGGGCGTCGGCGTTGGCGTGGATGACCGGGATGTCGTACCCCTTGGCGAGGTCGCTGGCGTAGCGCGTGGAGCGGCCGTCGCCCGGGTTGGTCGTGAATCCCACCTGGTTGTTGCCGATGATGTGGATGGTGCCGCCCACCTCGTAGCCCTGCAGACGGGCCAGATTGAGGGTTTCGGCGACAACGCCCTCGGCGGCGAACGCGGCGTCCCCGTGGATGAGGATCGGCACGACGAGGGCGGGATCGCGCGTGGTGCTCCCGCCGTTCGGGGTCCCCGCCCCGGGCCCGTTATCGCCGTCCCGTTCGGTTCCCCCGCCAACTTCCCCGTACTGCTGCGTGCGCGCCATCCCGAGAATCACCGGATTCACGAACTCCAGGTGGCTGGGATTGGGGGCCAGAGTGACCCGGACGGTCTTCCCCGAGCGGAGCGGGTAGTCCCCCGCGGCACCGTGATGGTACTTCACGTCCCCGGTGCCGGGGTCGGGCACCCAGAGCGCGCTCCCGGGCGCCGCACCCCCCTCGAACTCGGCCAGGATCTCGGCGTAGGTGACGCCCATGATGTGCGTCAGCACGTTTAGCCTGCCGCGGTGCGCCATCCCGATAGCGATTTCGGTCGCGCCGCCCGCCGCCGCGAGCTCGATGGCCTCGTCGAGCATGGGGACCATCATGTCGATCCCCTCGATCGAGAAGCGCTTCTGCCCCAGGTAGGCGCGGTGCAGGAACTGCTCCAGCCCCTCTACCTGCGTGAGCCGGTCGAGCGTCCGCACGCGGTCTTCGTCGGTGTACCCAGCGAAATGGGCGCCGCGCTCCACCTGGTCCCACAGCCATGCGACCTTCTCGGGGTCCTCGAGGTGCTCGAACTCGTAGCCGAGGTCGCCGCTGTAGGTGGCCTTGAGGCGGTCGAGGGTGTACGCGAAGGGCTGGTCGCCGCCCTCGGGGAAGAGCACCGAGGTGGGGATCTCCTCCAGCTCCTCCATGGTGGTGCCGAAGTACGCGGGGTCGAGCTGCGGGTGGCCGGGGGGTTCGCTCCCGAGCGGGTCGATGCGGGCCGCCTGGTGGCCGTGCTCGCGAAACGCCTGGAGAAGGCGGGCGGCGCGGGCGACGAGGTCGAGGAGGCGACGAGATTCCTCGGGGGTCGGGGTGGGGGTGGTGGGCGTGGGGGTCGGGGCCGGGATCGCGGCTGGCGGGGCCGGGGCGGATTCCGGGGCCGGGACAGCTGGTGCCGGGCCGGGGGAAGCCGGGGCTGCCGGCTCGCCAGCGGGCGCACCGGCTTCGCCAGACCTCGCCGCGCGCTCCCCGTCGGGGACGATCAGGCCCGCGTCAAGCAACAGGTGCGCGTCGTTCTGGAAGAACTCCCGCCAGGGGCGCGGAACGGCTTCCGGGTTCCGCGTGAAGTCCTCGTAGAGGGCCTGGACGTAGGCGGCGTTCTGGCTGTCGAAATAGGTGCTGCTCATGGTGGACAGAAAGCTAGTAGTTTTTTCCGGTGGGGTAAGGTGTCCCCGGGGGCGAATCTTCCAGGAGGAGTGCAGGCGGTCTGCTCGCGATCATGAGCCGGGAATCGACCACGACCACAAGCGTGCCCGGATGGGACGCGCTCCTGCCCTGGCTTCGCGCGGGAACCACGCGTAGAGGACGGGAGGCGTCCCGGCCCCGTGAGTCGCGCGGACCGCGGGAGGCTCTTGATCCGCGGGCCACGGGCTGGGCCGCTGATGGCGATTGCAGGCCTCTCGGCGATGGCTGGCGCTCGGTGGTGCGAAGCCGGCAGGTGCATGGTGCGGTAACGAGGGTGCACACGGAGCTTCCGGCGGGCGAGTCGGTGGCGGGGGAGGGCGACGGGCACATCACGAGGCGGCCGGGGCTGCTTCTAACGGTGACGCTGGCCGACTGCGTTCCGGTCTTCATCGCGGATCCGGTGCAACGCATTGTCGCGCTTCTGCATGCAGGCTGGCGGGGGACGGCGGCAGGTGTCCTGGAGCAGGGCCTCGTCGCGATGGGCCGCGCCTGCGGAAGTGTGCCGGGTGACCTGTTCGTCCACCTCGGCCCCGCGATCTGCGGACAATGCTACGAGGTCGGCCCGGAGGTTTTCGAGGCGCTGGGCGAGGCGACTCCCCCGGGGCCGGCCCCGATCGACCTGCGCGGCGTCATCCGGCAGCGGGCGGTCGGGGCGGGAATCGATGCCGGCCGCCTTACCGTCAACACCGAATGCACCCTCTGCGGCGACGGGCGCTACTACTCGCACCGGCGCGGAGACACGGGACGGCACCTCGGCTTCATCGGGATCCTTCCCGAGTCGGGGCGCCCGGGACGGAGTGTGGCGACGTCATGAGTGCGCGCAGGCACTGGCGCCGGATGGCCCGCGGCAGCCGCGGATGCCCAGGGGCCCGCGCGTGACCGTGCCCAGCGACTGGAGGCCCGCTATCGCGAACGGCCGCGGATACCGGGAGGTTCGCCGGTGACCGAGATGCTCAGCATCACCACGGTGTCACTGTACGCGATTGTGCTCGCGTTGCTGATGCCCTTCGCGGGGCATCGGCTGACGCTCTTGTGGCTGGCGCGGCGGGGAGGCGACCGCCGGCAATCCGACGGCGAGTTCCCCCGGACCGCCAGCGGCGCACCCGGGGGATCCCTCGACGGCCCGCCCCCGCCGCCCCCCGCCCCACCCCGCGTCACCGTGCAGCTCCCCATCTACAACGAGAAGCACGTCGTCGAGCGCCTCATCGACGCGGCCTGCCGGCTCTCCCACCCACCCACCCACCTCCAGATCCAGGTCCTGGACGACTCCACCGACGAGACGACCCTCCTCGCGCGCCGGCGAGCCCGGACCTGGCGCCGCAGAGGCGTCGACATCACCGTCCACCACCGCACGCGCCGGACCGGCTACAAGGCGGGCGCCCTTGCCGCGGGCCTCGAATCGGCGACCGGCGAGTACATCCTGATCCTCGACGCCGACTTCGTGCCGCGCCCCGACCTGCTTGAGGCCCTGCTGCCCTCCATGGCGGACCCGCGCGCCGGCATGGTGCAGGCCCGCTGGGACCACCTCAACGAGCACGACTCCTGGCTGACCCGCGCCCAGGCGCTCCTCCTCGACGGCCACTTCTTCCTGGAGCAGCGCGGGCGGTACCTGGGCCGCCGCTTCTTCAACTTCAACGGGACCGCGGGGCTCTGGCGCCGCCGGGCCCTGGCCGACGCCGGGGGATGGCAGTCGGACACCCTCACCGAAGACCTCGACATCAGCTACCGCGCCCAGATGGCGGGCTGGCGCTTCGTGCTGCGGGACGATGTCGGCGTGCCGGCGGAGCTGCCCTCCACACCGGCCTCGCTCCTGGTCCAGCAGCGGCGCTGGGCGCAGGGCGGCGTACAGACCGCGCGCAAGCTGCTGGGGCGGGTCCTTCGCGGCCCCTGGCGGCCGGCCGTCAAGTTCGAGTCCTTCATCCACCTCTGCGGCCACCTCGCCCACCCGCTCACCTTCGCTCTCGCGCTGCTGGTTGTGCCCGCGGCCCTGGCCCGGCGCACACTCGGGATCGACCGGCTGTGGTGGCTGGACCTGGCCCTCTTCCTGGCGGCGACCGCGCCCTTCATCGTCTTCTACTGGACCGCGGCGCGCAGACGCGGGCGTACACGGGGCGCGGCGCTGAGGGGTGTGGGAGGTGCACTCGCACTGGCGGCCGGGTTGTCGGTGCTGCTCAGCGGTGCGGTGCTGCGGGGATTGGGACGGGCGCGGGATCCGTTCCACCGGACGCCGAAGACGGGGAGTGCGGCGAAGTCGAGCTACGAAGCGCGCGGAGGGGACTTCCGTGGGCGGCGCCTGGTGGTGGGCGCGGGCGCGTTCATGGTTGCGGCGGGCGCGGTTGCCATCGCCGCGGGACACTGGGGGTCACTGCCCTTCGTCGGGCTCTTCGTCGCGGGGTACCTGGCCGTCGGGTTGGGAGCGGGCGTTCGCCGGGTGCCGGGGCTGGAAATCTCCGCCGGTGCCCGGCCGGGGCAGTCCGCGCAGGCACCCCCACAGGAGCATCAGCCACACGGGCACCCAGATCGCGGCGCGGTTCCAGAGCGGCTGGGGCCAGACTCCGGTGGCCTCGTAGGAAGCGAAACCCCAGTAGCCGAGGAAGACGAGGCCGCCTAGCAGGAGGAAGGGGCGGCTGCCGCGGAGCGCCGCCATCGGAAGGATCCAGAGGACGTACCACGGATGGACCGTGGGTGACAGGAGCAACCCGGCCCCCAGGACCCACAGCAGCGCCCGTTCGACGCAGTAGCGACGCCAGGTCACCCACGCGATGACCGCGAGCACGAGGGAGGTGGCGGCGATGCGGGCCTGGACGGGGTCTCGCACGACCGCGGCGATCACCGCGAAGGCGCCTTCGTTGGCCGACCAGTGGCGGGCGTAGGTGCGAAGGCCTTCGGTGAGCGCGGCGAGGCCGACGGGTTCGAGCGGGCCGACCCCGCCGAAGGCGCCGATGGCCGCGAAGGGGAGGTAGAGGGCGGCGCACACGGCGGTGAATGCCACGAGGGCGGCCGGGCCGTGGCGGCGGACGAGGATGGGCAGCGCCGCCGCCGGCGCGAACTTGACCAGGGTGGCGGCGGCGAGGAGGGCGCCGGAGGAGAGGGCGCGAGAGAAGAGGGCACCGGAGAAGGGAGTGCCGGAGAAGAGAGTCCGGGTGAGTGGGGCCCCGGCTGGTGGAGCGCCGCCCCGTTCGCGGCTGCTCGCCACGAGAATCAGCGCCGCCAGAAGGAAGAGGCCGACCGAGTCGAAGTGGGCGCTCCACGCCGTCTCGACGATCAGGAGTGGGGACCAGAGATACCAGACGAGCACAGGGGCGGGGTAGCGGCCCGTGCGGCGTGCGATCCGGTGCAGGAGGAGACCGCAGCCGAGATCGAAGCAGAGCCAGAGGAGCTTGGCGGCGATGATGGGGCCGCTGGCGAGGGCGACGGTGCCGCCGGTCGCGCCGAACGTGCCGCCGGCCAGGGCGCCCGCTCCAACGCTCCCTGTCGCCGTTCCGCCCAGAAGCGCCACCGCACCGAACAGCAGCTGGCTGAGCGGCGGGTAGATGGTCGGGACACCGGGGTGGTTGATCTCCCCGTGCCAGGTGGTGCGCAGGGCTGCGAGGGCATCGTCGCCGGGTGGATGGGCGTAGGGATTGACGCCTTGCGTGAGGAGGTGGCCGTCCCAGAGGTAGCGGTAGATGTCGTCGGAGAGCTCGGGCGCAAGCGGGAGAAGCGTGAGCCGGGCGAGGATGGCAACGGCCCAGATGAGGGCGATTCCGCCTGCCGCGCGCGCGGCGGTGAGGCCCGTGGCCCCGTAGGCGAGGAAGGCCGCCGCCGGGAGGAGGAGGCGGGGGAGGGGGAGGGGGATGCCGTCCAGCCAGCCGAAGGCGGCGAGGGCCGCGATGAGGAGGAGGCCGAGAAGGAGGATGAGGCGCGGGGCCAAGGGAGTGGCCCCCGTCGGCGAGTGCTCCCGCGGATCGCTCATCCCATATACTTTACTATAAAATCGCCACACGAAAATATATTATTCAATAAATTGACTTTCAGAAAATATCTCATTCTATATCGTTTTTTCGGGCGAATCGCGGTTGGCTAGTCCTCAGTATAGGCCGACGTCACGGGCGGGCCAATCGGTCGGAACGCGTACGACTTACCTTGAAGCATGAATCGACAAGCCGCGGAGCGGACCACGACCGTGGAGCGACTACTTCGCGGGACCGCCGTCCTGATCCCCGCGCTAAACGAGGAGGAAGCGCTGCCCGCCGTCCTCGCGGAGCTCCCCATGGACCGTCTTCAGACCGTCGTAGTTGCGGACAACGGGTCCACCGACCACACGGCTTCCATTGCGCGCGCGGCCGGTGCGACCGTCGTGCGGGAACCCCGGCGCGGCTACGGCGCGGCCTGCCTGGCCGGGATCGCGCATCTGGCCGCCCTCCCCACCCCGCCCCGCGCGGTCGTGTTCCTGGACGCCGACCACCCCGAGGACGCGGCCTCCCTGTCCCTCCTGCTCGACCCCCTCGCCCGGGGCGCCGACCTCGCCCTCGGGGTGCGCACCCACCCGGACGGCTCGCGCGGCAACCTGCGCACGCACGCGCGTTGGGGGAACCGGGTCGTCCTCACGGCCACCCGGCTGCTCTTCGGTCGCCGCTTCCAGGACCTGCCACCCTTCCGCGCGATCCGCTTCCCCGCCCTGCAACGCCTCGCCATGGACGACTGCGACTGGGGCTGGACGCTCCAGATGCAGCTCCGCGCAGTGCGCCACGGCCTCGATACCGTCGAGATCCACGCCCCTCACGCGCCGCGCTCCCGGGGACGCTCCAAGATCTCGGGCCGCCTCGGCATGTCGTTGCGGGTCGGCGCGAAGATGTTCTACACGCTCGCGCGGGAGCGGGGGCGGGCAATGTCGACCGGACGCGGACCGTGATCCGGCCCGTGGACAGTGCCCTGCGGCAAGCGAGCGGCGATGCATCCGCGTCGAACCGCTCCGCGCACCATGGATTCCATTCAGTCGGCCCGTTCAGCGAAACACCGCACCCAACATCGTCATGAACACCCCGGACACGAACCGGCAGCAGCCCGTCTACCTGAACGCGTGGTGGAGAAACCTCGTCATGCTCAACTACGAGGTCGATCCGGACATCGTCACGCCCCTGCTCCCGCGGGGGATCGAGCTCGACGAGTGGCAGGGCAGGACGCTCGTCAGCATCGTCGCCTTCGAATTCGCCGACGTGCGGGTTCGCGGCGTACCGGTCCCCTTTCACCGGCACTTCGAAGAAATCAACCTGCGCTTCTACGTCCGCCGCAGGACCGCCGCCGGCTCGCGCAGAGGCGTCGTCTTCATCAGGGAGCTGGTGCGCCTGCCAATCGTCACTTTCCTGGCCCGGCGCCTCTACGGAGAACCCTACAGGACCCTGCCCATGGCGCGGCATTTCCGGGTCCATCCCGTCCCGCCCGCACCTCCGGACGGAGCACCGCCCGCGCGCGCGACCACCGTTCGCTATTCGTGGCGGCAAGACGGGAGGTGGCACCACGTCGAAGCGACGGCCGACACCATGCGGGATCCCCGGCAGCCTCAACCGGGGAGCGAAGAAGAGTTCATCACCGACCACACCTACGGATACGGAACGCGCCGCGGCCAGACCATCGAATACGTCGTCGAACACCCACGCTGGCGCTATTGGGACCCAGCGAGGGCAGATCTCGACTGCACCGCCTCCACCCTGCGGACCCTTTACGGAGAATCCTTCGTGCCGTTCCTGCAGGAGCCCCGCTCGGCATTTCTCGTCGAAGGTTCCCCTGTCACCGTACGGCGCCCGAGGGTAATCCGGGCCTGAGCCGCCCCCTCTACTCCACCGCCAGCGGAATGATCCGCGCCCCGCGGTCCTCCATCTCGGCCGCCATCGCCGGGTGGCAGGTGAAGATGAAGACCTGCCGCTCCTCGGCCACCCGTTCCAAGATCCCGAAGGCGCGGTCGCGGCGCCAGGCGTCCCAGTTCACCAGCGTCTCGTCCATGAAGAGGGGGAGGCGTTCGCGGTCGGCGTCGAGGTGGCTGATGATCGCGAGGCGCAGCGCCAGGTAGACCTGCTCCTTCGTGCCCTGGGAGAGCGCTTCGCCGACCTTGCGGGTCGCTGAGCCGCCGGGCTCCCGCAGGTAGAAGGACTCGTCGCCGGGGTCGCCGAGTTCGATCCGGTCGTAGCGGCCGCGGGTGACTTCGCCGAGGTAGCGGCCGGCGCGCTTGAGCAGTTCGGGCTGGTTCTCCTCGCGGAAACGCCGGTCGGCCTCGTGGACCAGGCGGGCCAGGAGGAAGGCGCGGTCCCGGCCCTCCTTCGCTTCTCGCACCTGCTCCTTCAGGACCTCGATGCGGCCCTCGATGGTGTCGGCGGTCTCGCCGTCCTCGAGGTGCTCGATCTCGGTCCCCAGGCGGGCGATCGTTCCCTGCAGCTCCTCGGCCCGGCGCGTCCGGTGCTCGCGGAGGGCGTGCAGTTCGTCCAGCGCTTCGCGCAGCGTATCCCAAGCCGCGCCATCCGCTTCGGCCGCGGCGATCTCGTCGGCAAGCCCGTCGAGCCCGGGATGGGTCCGCTCCAGCTCCCGGCGCAGCTCCCCGGCGCGGCGCCAGCTCTCCAGCCGCTCGGCCGCAACCTCGGCACCCCGGTCGGGATCGCCGTCCCCGAGCGCCGCAAGCCGCGCCTCGAGGTCGTGAAGCTCCTGCGCGGCTGCCGTCCCCGCAGCCCCGGCGTCCGCCCGCTCGGCTTCGATGCGCTCGAGCTGCCGCTCGGAGACCCGCGCCGCCTCCCGTGCCTTGAGCGCCGCGTCCAGGAGCGAACCCAGTACGCGGGCGGCGACCGGAGTCTCGCCGCCGGAGTGGTACGACAGCGCCTCACGCACCCGTGCGATCTCCCCGCCTGCGCGCTCTACCCTCTCTCGGCGGCGCTCCGCCTCACGCTTGCGCTCCTCCAGCCGCTCCGCGAGTTCGGCCATCTTCTCGATCCCGGCGGACAGGTCCGGCCCGGGAGCCTCCAGCAGCGGCTCCCGGATTGGGAGCCTGGCGACCATCGCGCTCACGGTTTCCCTGGCGTCTTCCTCCTTGCCCTTCAGCGCCTCGACCCTTTCGGACCGGCGTCTCTCGGCTTCCTCCACCGCGAGCCGGTACTGCCGGTAGCGAATGCTCCGGGCGACCCGCCCGGCCAGCGTGATCAGACCGCCGCCGCCGAAGAAGACAGCGGCGCTGGCCGCAAACGCCGCGGTGATGCGGGTTCCCCCGATTGTCTCGAACACGACATCGGGGTAGAGGAACCCCCACGCCGCCAGGGCCAGTCCCCCGGCGAGCAGCAACACTCCGGCGGCGAGCGATGGCCAGCCGGGCTTCGTCAGCGGCGATGGCCGGGTGGCCCCGTTGTCCTTGCCGGCCCGATGCGCCCGCAGGCTCTGCCGCGACTTGTGAGCGATCGCCACCTGCTCCTGCAGCTCCCCGGAGTCGACGCGGGCGTAGTCTTCCCGCGGAACCTCGTCCCAGGGCTCCGTGAAGAGCGTCGCTCCCAGCTCCGTGCAACGCGCCTCCAGCGCGCGGACCTCGGCTTCGGCGTCCTCCGCTTCCCGCTTCATCTCCGCCATCGCAGTCATATGGGCCACGGCTCGGCGCACATCGTCCTCGATCGCGGCCACCTTTTCGTAGCGGGCCTGGTAGTCCCGCACGCCTTCCGCGCACAGCGCCGCCTCGCGATCAAGCTGTTCGACCCTCGCTCCGGCCTCGGAGCGACGGTCGCGCAGCGCCTCGAGGCCGCCCGCGGGGTCCGCCGGGAGCCCGCCCGGCAACCCGCCATCTTCCGCTCCCGCACCGCCCGCGGCCCGCCGGAGTTCCTCGATCCGCGCCAGCGCCCGCCGCACCGGGAGCAGACGGTTCAGGCGGTGTTCCAGGAACTCGCGGCGTTCCTGTTCGCGCTCCTCCTCAGCGCGCAGCGCCTCCAGGGCCCCCTCGGCCTCCGCCCGCTCGGCCGCCTTGCCGCGCAGCTCGCGGTCCCGCTCCAGCGCGTGACGCCGCCGCCCGTTCAGCTCCCCGATTTCGCTGCGCAGCGCCCGCACGCGGGGGCGGCCGCGATTGTCGGGGCGCCAGAGCTGGTTGGCCTCGGCCCCGAACTCGCCCGCGACCGTTCTGGCGGGCCGCACGTCCTTCACGCCCATCGCGCCGACCAGCCGGTCCTGAACCAGCGCCCAGCTCTCACCCTCGATCCGGGCCAGTTCGGCCAGCGTCAGTGCGTAGACCTGCCGGAAGACTCCCCTCGTCACGTGCTCCACCGCGGGCAGCCTCCGGTTGGCGAGGTTCAGGGCTCCATCGTCCGTCGCCAACTGCCCCGAGGGGGCCGACGTGAGCCGGCGGTGCACCTCCTGCTCGCCCCCGCCGTCCAGCCGTATGCGGCCGCGCCCCTCCGGGGAGCCGCCGGACCACGGCGTGTAGGGATGACCCGCGCGGTTGGCCGGGTGAAAGCCGAAGAGCAGCGTCGTCAGGAAGGAGAAGAAGGTGGACTTGCCGCTCTCGTTGGGGCCGAGGACGACGACGATCGACGGCAGCGCCTCCTCTCCGGTCGAGAGGTCCGCCAGGCACCCGTAGCGATCGATGCGGACGGACTCGAACCTCATTCCCGATCCCCCGCGGTCTCCAGCATGCGCTCCAGTATCTCCGCCTCGCTGCCCGCGAGGAGGCGGCGCACGTAATCACCGACCGTGGCGTCGCGCTCGGGGTCGAAGCCGGCGAGATCGGTCTCGGCGACCTCGAAGTCCTCGCCCCCGCTCGCGACCTCCCGGCAGAGGCGCAGCGTCGCGCCGAGCACGTCGCGGCGGTCCACGTGCTCGTCCGGCCGCACCCTGGGATGAACCCGCGCGCGCACTTCGGCGCCGACCGCGCCCAGCCTCGCCGCGACCTCGTCCTCTATCGTCTCCAGCTCCCGGGGCTCCCGCAGCTGGCGCCAGATCGGCGACGGGCCGGTGAGCTCCACCGCCACCATCCACTCGGTGCCCTGGCTGCCCGCGTCGGCGGCCCGGGCTTCATCCCACGCGCGCACCACCTCCCCGGCGACCTCGTCGAGCGTGGTCTCGTCGGCCAGGGTGGACACGGCCAGCTTCTCCCACCGCACCGGCGCGAACTCCCGGAACTCCACGGCCGGGCGCGCAGGGTCGGCCAGGTCGACGAGGAGGCCGCCCTTCGGCCCCGTCTCGCGGGGATTCCGGCCCTGCAGGTTGCCGCAGTAGTGGACGGGGGGGTCGCCGGAGAGCTCCTGGCGGAGGTGGACGTGGCCGAGCGCCCAGTAGTGGAAGCCGGCGGTCCGGAGATGTTCCAGGGCGGAGGGGGCGTAGGCGTGGTGCGCCTGCCGGGCGGCGGCGGTGGCGACCTGGGTGTGCAGGAGGGCCACCTGGGGAACGCGCGTGTCCGGGGCCGGCGCGAGGCGGCGGGACAGGTCGGCGGTTTCGTGGGCGGTGGCGTGTCCCGCGCCGGTGACGTGGCCCGCCAACTCGCCCGTGCGGCCGTGGACGGGGACCGTGACGGGATCTCCCCGGGCGATGACGGTGACGCCGCCGGGCCAGTCGAGGCCGGTTGCGCGGTGGCCGGTGCCGGGGTCGTGATTGCCGGTGGCGTAGACGACCTGAATGCCCGCGTCCGCCAGGCGGCCGAGCTGTTGCAGCAGGAACCGCTCGGTCTCGAAGGACAGATGGGGGCCGTCGAAGAGATCCCCGGCGATCAGCAGCGCGTCGACCTTTTCGGCAAGGGCGGTGGTGACGCAGCGCTCGAGCGCCTCGAGGGAAGCGTGCCGCAGGCGGCTGCGCAGGGCGTCGGGGCGGCCCGCGAACGCCGTGTCGAGGTGTACATCCGAGATGTGGATGAAGCGCAAGGGCGGCTCCGGCGTTGGACGACATTCGACCGCCCGGCTGGACCACGGTGCGGCCCCGGCCGGCGGTTCCGGCGTCGGGTGCGATCTGCCCTCGAAAGGTAACGTCTGGCGGTGCGCGGGGTGGTTGGGTAATCTTCTGTCATGACCCCCTCGCTGATCCGATCCACACGGCGCCCGGCGCCGTCGGCAGCGCCCGCCTCCACCGCCTGAGGCGTGGACTCCAACCCCGTGAGGCGATGACTCCAGCGGAAGGCGTGGAACAGTCGGGCGGCCGGGCATCCGGAGCCCCCGCGGCCCCAGGGGTGGACACCCCCGAGAAGTCGCAGGTGATTGAAGCCGTTCTGGCCATCCTCCGCGAGGAGGTGGACGACGACCGCTACCGGTTGCTGGCAAAGTTCGTCCCGTTCTTTCTCGGCAAGGCCCCGGCCGACCTGCTGGAGGAGCGGCGCACCGGGCACCTGGCCAAGATGTGCCACAATTCCTTCCGCTTCCTCGATCGGAGCCGGCCGGACCGTGTCGATGTCGAGGTGCTGAACCCGAAGGAATCCGCGACGGGCTGGTATGCTCCGGTCACCATCGTCCGCACCAACATCTCCGAGCGGCCGTTCATCGTGGATTCGATCCGCGAATTCCTCCATTCGCAGGAGCGGAGGATCGCGCACCTGGTCTATCCGCTGATGACCGTGCAGCGGGACGCGGACGGGGGGATCACCGATCTGCTGCCCCCCGGCGAACGCACGCGCACCGAGTCGATGGTCTACGCCGAGGTCACGCGCGTCGAAGACCCGGAGATGCTCGAGTCGCTGCGCGAGGAGACGGCCCGCCGGCTCGAGGACGTAGTCAAGGCGACCGACGACTTCGGCCTCATGGTGGACAAGATCGGGGATGTGGTCTCCGAGCTGAGTTTCCGCATGCGCGACCTGCGCGAACAACGTGAAGAATTCCGCGAAATCCAGGCGTTCCTGCGCTGGCTCAGGGACGGCGGCTTCGTCTTCCTCGGTTATCGATGCTACACCTTCGCTCCGGAGGGGGCGGACGACGAATTGTCGGTGATGATCGAGCCCGGATCGGGTCTCGGCATCCTGCAGGACGACGAGGATTCGGCCTATGCGCGTCCGGTGCCGTTGAGCGAACTCCCGCCGGAGATGCAGGAACGCGCGCTGTCGGGCCCGCTCCTGATCATCAGCAAGACCAACGCCGAATCCACCGTTCACCGCCGCGCGCGCATGGACTACATCGGCATCAAGAAGCTGCGCTCCGACGGTTCGGTGGCGGGTGAGCACCGGTTCCTGGGGCTCTTCACCTCCGCCGCCTACGCCGAGCCCGCGCAGGACATACCGATCCTGCGACAGAAGCTGACCGCCGTCCTCGCAGCCTCGGGGCTCGCGGAGGGATCGCACGACTACAAGGAGGTCATCACGATCTTCGGCTCGCTGCCGAAGGAGGAACTCTTCCTCGCCTCGGCGGACGAGATCCTGGATGAAATCCGCACGATCCTGATCCGCTACAACACGGCCGAAGTCTTCGTGTCGGTTCGGCGCGACGCACTGGGGCGGGGGGTCTCGATCATGGTCGTGCTCCCGCGCAACCGATTCTCCGGCAGCTTCCGCCGGGAATTCGAGAGCTGGCTGGTAACCCGCTACTCCGCGGAGATCCTGAACTACCATCTGGCGATGAGCGCCGGCGACCAGGCCCGCCTGCACTTCTACCTTGGCGGCCCTCCCGAACGGCTCGCCGAGGCGGACGGCGAGGAGCTCACCGCGACGGTCGCCGACCTGACCCGCTCCTGGCTCGACGAGGTGCGCGATCTGCTGGCCGGGATCCGTCCGCCCGACGAGGCCCGCCAGCTTGCCAGGTACTACGAGCGGGCATTTGCACCCGAATACAAGGCCGCGAACGATCCTCGGGTGGCGGTGCGGGACATCGAGGAACTCGAGGCGATGCGTCTGGACGGCCGCACGGAGTCGGTGCGTTTCTTCGAAGATCATTCTGTCGGCGGCAAGTGCGAGCTGAAGGTCTACATCAAGCACCACCAGATCATCCTGTCGGACTTCATGCCGGTGCTGGAGAACTGCGGGTTGAGGGTCATCGCGGTCGCACCGTTCGAACTGCATGAGGAGGGCAAGGAGGACTCGGTCATCTACAGCTTCGATGTCCAGAATTCGGAGGGAGAACACCTGGACGTGGAGGGCCGGGCGGAAGTGCTGTCGGAGACGATCCTGGCAGTGCGGGCCGGCGACGCCAGCAACGACGGATTCAACCGGCTGGTGCAGCGCACCGGAATGGCCTGGCGCGAGGTCGACGTGTTGCGCGCCTACGCCAGCTACGCCTTCCAGGTCGGCGCGGTCCCCAGCCGACAGGTGCTCCCGACGGCGCTGGACAGCTATCCCGCCATCGGGGAACTCCTCTTCCGTCTCTTCGAGGTCCGCTTCGATCCCGACAGGCCGGACCGGATCGAGGACCGGGCGAAGAAGGTGGCGGAGCTCAAGAGCTTGCTCACGCAGGAGCTGGTCGCGGTGAGTTCGCTCGCTCACGACCGTGCGCTGCGGGCCTATCAGACCGTGATCCTCGCCACCATCCGCACCAACTACTACCGGAACGGGGGCCGCTCGCCGACCCGCCGCTCTGGGGGCGTGCCGTACGTCTCCTTCAAATTCGACAGCGAGCAGCTGCAGGCGGTTTCGAAGAGCCGGCTGAAGTACGAAGTGTGGGTGCGCTCGTCGCGGATGGAGGGGATCCACCTGCGCGGTGCCGCCGTGGCGCGCGGGGGGATCCGCCACTCCGACCGTCCGGACGACTTTCGCACCGAGGTCATGGGCCTCGTCAACACGCAGGTTGTCAAGAACGCGCTGATCGTGCCGAGCGGCTCCAAGGGCGGGTTCGTCTGCCTGCATTCGCTGCCCACGCGGGACGAGATGGCGCGCGAGGCGAAGGAGCAGTACCGCACGCTGATGCGGGGACTGCTCGACATCACCGACGACCTGAAGGGCGCCGCCGCTCCCCCCGAGGGCGTCATCCGCTACGACGGATTCGACCCCTACCTGGTCGTGGCCGCGGACAAGGGGACGGCCCCCTTCTCGGACACCGCCAACGCGATTGCCGCCGAGTACGGCTTCTGGCTGGACGATGCCTTCGCGTCCGGCGGCTCGAACGGGTACGACCACAAGGAGGTGGGGATCACCGCCCGGGGTGCCTGGGAGTCGGTCAAGCGCCACTTCCGCGAAATGGGCCGTAACACCCAGCAGGATCCCTTCACGGTGGTGGGGATCGGCGACATGAGCGGGGACGTCTTCGGCAATGGCATGCTCCTCTCCCCGGAGATCCGTCTCGTGGCCGCCTTCGACCACCGCCACGTCTTCATCGATCCCGACCCCGACGCGGAAGCCTCCTTCGAGGAGCGCAGGCGCCTGTTCGACAAGCCTCGTTCAACATGGGATGATTACGACCGCGAGAAGCTCTCCCCGGGAGGGATGATCGTGTCGCGCGGGGTCAAATCGGTCGACCTGTCGCCCGAGGCGAAGGCGGCTCTTGGGGTGGAGGACGGCGCCGGTTCGCTGGACGGCGAGTCGCTGATCCGGGCGGTGCTCAAGGCGCCCGTCGATCTGCTCTGGAACGGGGGAATCGGGACCTATGTGAAAGCCGACTACGAGAGTCACGCGGACGCGGGCGACAACTCCAACGACCCGGTGCGGGTCAACACGAGCGAGCTGCGTGCGAAGGTCGTGGGCGAGGGCGGCAACCTCGGCTTCACGCAGGCGGCGCGGGTCGAATACGCGCTTGGCGGCGGCCGCATCAACACCGACGCGCTGGATAACTCCGGCGGCGTCAACCTCTCCGACCGCGAGGTGAACCTCAAGATCCTCCTCAACGAGGTCCTGAACACCGGCACGGTCTCCCGGGATGAACGCAACGACCTCGTACACCGGCTCACCGACACCGTCGCCGAACTCGTGGTGCACGACAACGAGTCCGGCTGCCAGGCGGTGTCGCTGGACGAATACCGGGCCCGGCGAAACATCGGCCGCTTCTGGACGCTCATGACCCGACTGAGCCGCTTCGGGCTGCTCGACCGCGACGCGGAGGGGCTTCCTTCCTGGGATGTGCTCAGCTCCCGCAAGGAGGCGCACCAGTCGCTGACCCGCCCCGAACTATCGGTGCTCCTCTCCTACGCCAAGCTGCGCCTCAAGTCCGCCCTGCTGGCTTCCGAACTCCCCGACGACCCATCGGCCGCCGACTACTTCTTCGGGTACTTTCCGCCGGAGGCTCTCCAGGTGGTCGGGCGCGACCGCGCCGTGAACCACCGGTTGCGCCGCGAGATCGTCGCCTGCCAGATGACCAACGACCTCGTCGACCTCATGGGGGCCACCTTCGTCGACCGGCTTGCGCAGGAGACCGGCCGCGAGGAGGTGGAGATCGCGCGCGCATGGCTGGTCGCCGCCCGGCTCACGCAGCACGACACGATCCTGGAGGAGATCCGGTCCCGGGAGGAGAGCGTCTCGACCGCCGTGACCTACCGCTGGACGATGGGGCTGGCCCGGGTGCTGGAACAGACCACGCGCTGGGTCCTCAACAACTGCGACCCCGAGGAGTCGACGACTTCGCTGATCGAGGGCAGCCGCGTGGGGCTGGAGGCGCTGCGCGAAGAGTTCCACGAGATCGTCGCCGGCGAGGACCGCGACAACTTCATGTCCAGGGTGAAGAGCGGCACCCCCAGGCCCGAGGACGAGCCGTTCGTGCAGAAGCTCATGGCGCTTCACTTCCTCGACCACCTCCTCGAGATCCTGCACCTCGCGCGCGCCACCGACACCGACCCCCTCAAGGCGGCGATGGTCTACTACTGGGTGACCGAGGAGCTGCGCATCCCCTGGCTCATGCGCACGATCGAGAACCGGGGCAACCAGGACAGGTGGCAGCAGCGCTGGGCCCTGGGGCTGGTCCGCGATCTCGGCGCGATCCGCCGCAACCTCACCGAAGGCGCGCTGGACGGCGAGGGGACGCTGGCGGACGCGCTCGGTTTCGAAGGGGAAGACGCCCGCCTGTCCCGCTTCCACGAGGTGCTGGAAGAGGTTGAGGCGGAAGAGCCGGTCAGCCTGGCCGGGATCTCGGTAGCGATTCAGGAGATCCGGCACCTGGCGCTGAAGGGGTAGCAGCGGCCTCACGCTCTGCCACGTCCAGCAGCACCCCGTCCTTCACGCCCACGCTCGGCACCACGATGTGCTCGGCGCGGGCGAGCTGCGCGAAGTGCCGGTAGACCAGCGCGGCCGGCAGGATCACGTCGGCGCGGTCGGGGCGCATGCGGAGTTCGGCGATCCGCTCCGGGACCGTCATGGCGTTCAGGAGATGAATGACCGCGTCGAGGCGGTTCCCCGGCAGAATGGCCAGCTTGAGCGGATCCAGGTAGCTGAGCGCGAGCCGCGCGATGGCTTCGATGTTGCCGCCGGTCGCGGCGAAGGCGGTGGGGCCGGGGTAGGCGTCGGGTGGGGGAATGGTCAGGGGGCGGAGTTGGCGCCTCACCCAATCGTGCAGCGAATCGTGACAGCCGTGCGCCGCGGCAAGGGTCTCCAGGAGCCGCACCGTGCCGATCCGGTACGATTCGCTCCAGAGAATCCCCGCGCTGTCGACCAGCGACACCTCCACGCTTCCGCCTCCCAGATCCACCAGGATCCACCGTCCCCGGGACAGATCCACACGGGTCCGCACGGCGAGGTGGACGAGCCGCGCCTCCTCCGCTCCGCTGATCGGTTCAAGTGCGATCCCTGACTCGGCCAGGACTATCGCCAGGAATTCGTCCCGGTTGCTCGCTTCACGGGTCGCGCTGGTGGCGACCGCGCGAAATGCCTCCACCTCCAGCGAGTCCAGTTCCTGCCGGAATCCGCGAAACGCCCGCACCGCCTCTTCCATGGTGCCGTCGTCCAGCCCGCCAACCGTGAAGACGCGGTGCCCGAGCCGGATCGGCTCCCGGGTCCTGTGGACGACGGTGTACGATCCCGGCCCGTCGAAGTCGGCCACAACCAGCCGGATCGCGTTCGATCCGGCGTCTATGGCGGCGACCCGACGCGTGCACCTGCGCGACTTCAAGGTCACCCGGGGCGTGGGCGCACCCGGGGCCCGGGCGCACCGAAACTCTCACAGTTCATTGGCTGAACGGCAGCCGTGCATCCTTGCCCGGCCAGTGCTTCCGAACGTACCAGACGATGACCGGGAGCGTGACCGCGACGAGGACGACCCCTGTCAGTCCCGAGCCCTGGATTTCCTCCATCTCCGCGGCCATGTCCAGCGGCCCGCCCGATGCCTCCCCCGGCTCGGCCCATCCCAGGACGTATCCCAGCAATGTGGCCACCAGATTGTTCGACGCATGCAGGACGATGGGAACGATGAGGGTGCGGGTCTGGAGGTACAGGATGGCGGCCACAAGGCCGATCACGGTGATCCCGACGGGATTTGCGTGCAGGATCCCGAATACCAGAGAGGTGGCGATCAGAGCCTTCCCGAGCCCCCACTTGTAGCCCCAGCGATTCAGCAGCAGGCCGCGGAAGGAGACCTCCTCGAGGACCGGCGCCATGACCACGACGACCACAAACATGCCGACCTGGTAGACGATCGACTGGTCCATGGGCGTTTCCAACGCCGTCAGGAGGAATTCGAGAACGCCGGGAGCGACGAAGGACAGGGCGTACGCAAAGAGGAGCCAGGACCCGATAGAGAAGGCCATCGCCACGAGCAGAATCGCGGGCACGATGAGCCAGTTGAATCCGGCCGGAAGCCGTCCGAGCAACTGTTGCAAGCCGATGCCCGAGCGTCTGCAGATCCACAGGATCCACGTCGACAGGGCGGTGTAGCCCGCCAGCATTCCCGTGAGCTCGCCTGCCGCTTCGCCGCCGAGGTCGAGAGGCGTGACCCACGCGACAAGGTGGAACGCCAACAGGAAGATGACGGTACCGATGATCATCCAGGGTATGACCGTCCACGTCCGTACCGCCGCGAAGGGGTTCCGGGTGCCCTCCGGGGCCTGGGCGTCCATCGGATCAGCGTCCTGGTCGTCCCCGTCCGCTGGATCCGGGCCGGGGTCGTTCCCCGGTCCCGGGCTGCCCTCGTTCCCCGTCAACTGACCGGCCCGACGCGCTTCGCGGCGCCGTAGTGGATTCCGTTGAAGAGCAGCGGGAAGGTGCCGTGGGGCTGAGAGCGGAAGGTGATCTTCGGGCCGAAGAGGAAGAGCTTCCCGGCACCGATGTCGGCTTCGATCATGCTGGTGCCGCCCTCGAGGTGGTGCTGGCCCCAGGCCCATCCGCTCACCAGCGGTTCCGCGGTGTCGTACCACGCGATGCGGCGGACGTTGGCGGCGCCGTCGCCGACCCGGAAGACCGGGCTGTGGCTGTGCAGCACGTTGACCCGGTCGCCGAGGCCGTGGGTGAGCGGGCTGCCGTGCTCGATGGCGATGTTGTGGATCGAGCCGGGGGTGAAGTAGTCGTCACGCGAAAGCGACTCGCCCTGCGCGTCGACCATGAAGTTCTCGAGCGGGAGACCGAGCTGCGCCCCCAGCGAGGTGGAGCTGGCGACCGCGATCACAGCGCCGCCGTTTTCGATGAACTGGCGCAGCGCCGGAAGACTGGTCTCGCTCGAGAGGCGGCCGAGCCGGCTGCTCAGCGAGTCCGGCAGGCTGGCCACGAAGTCCTCGTCCGGGCCTCCGAAGCGGAACCCGCCGCGGCCGCCGCCCCCCCCGCCGCCTGCGTACGCGCCATCGGGCAGGATAATCACGTCGAAGCGGTCATTCAGGTTGCCCGCGTCGATGTCCGGCGGGTAGACCAGCTCGAAGTTGAACTCGAAGTCCTCGAGGATGTAGCGGGTCCAGCCGGTCGGCATCGAGCCGCCGTAGCGGTCCATGAGGCCGACGCGCGCGTTCTCGAGCGCCATGGTCGAGGCCGGAGCCGACATGATGCCGTGGAAGGAGATGCCGAGCTCGGCGGCCCAATCCTCGAGGCGCGACCGGTCTGCGGCGGCTGCCGGGATGAAGAACGCGCCGGGATCGAACGACATGCCGGGCGCTTCGAACGCTACATCGGTCCAGTACACCTCGCCGCCGCCGGCGAGGATCCGGTTGACCGCGGTGAACGCGGCATTGACATGGTCCACCATGTAGCCGACGGGGGACGGCGAGCCCGTCACGGTGCCGGGAATCGGTTCGGCCAGCCAGGCGATTGGCTCGAAGGGCCCGCTGAATCCCTCCAGGATGCGGTCAAACTCGACACCCATCTGCAGCGCCAGCGTCCAGCCGGCATTGTCGTAGGGCGCGATCGGCGGGCCGCCCGGGTACTGGAAGTCGTTCGGGTGGTTCTGTGGCTCGAACATGTCGATCACATGGGGGCGGAAGGCCTGCGCGGCGGTCACCACGTACGAGCCGGCGGGGTAGCCCTTGCCGGCGACCGTGAAGTCCTCCGTCGCCTGGTGCACCTTCACGCCGCCCTTCAGCAACGCGTTCACGAAGCGGGTCGCGGTGGGGAAGTCGCGCTGGTCGGCCGGAAGGATGTAGCCGCGGGCGGCGCGCTTGTCGGGGTCGCGCAGGTAGGCCTCGTAGTCCTCCATGGAGGCCCGCCCGCCGACCGTCTCGCTCACCTCGTCGATCCAGCTGGGCAGGATGGTCCACGAATCACGGCTCCCCCGCTCGATCGAATTCATGCCCATTCGCCAGATGTTGAAGAGCAGGTGTTCGCGGTTGCGCGATGCGTAGTCGAGCACTGCCCGATTCGCGGTCTGCGAGTAGTCGACCGACTGGCGGAAGTGCCAGGCGCCCGGACTGACCGGCAGCGGCAGGTCCCCGTGGGTGATCTGGCGGTTCGGGAGGAAGGGGATCTCGATCGGCGTGGGACTCCCGATCGTCTCGGTGAGCAGGCCGATCATGTTCTTGAAATACGGCGTGGTGCGCAGCCCGCCGTTCCACCACGTCGAGTAGCTGGCGCCGCGGCGCATGGTGGTGCCGCCCTTGCCCTCCACGACAAAGCGGTGGTGCATGGCCGACCCGACCTGGTCCAGGCTGGTGATGATGATGGGGTCCAGGTTGTGGTTCGGCGGATCGCGGAAGGGCGGGGCGAACATGACCGTTCCGGCAGGCCCCGTCTGGTGGTGGTTGTAGACGATCTGGGGGAACCATTCGCGGTACATGACCCGGTTCATGTTCTCGGTCTCGGAGAGCGAGGCCATGTAGAAGTCGCGGTTGTTGTCGTGTCCGGCGTACTTCTGGTAGAGAACGGGCAGATTCCGGGTGCTGCGCTCCAGGGGATCGTCGTTGCGCATATACCAGTTGGCGACCAGCGCGTGGCCGTCCGGGTTGGCGTGCACCACCAGCAGGATGACCTCGTCCAGGAAGCGCATCGTCTCCGCGTCGTCGCGGCTCACCATCTGCCACACCAGCTCCATCAGCTGCTGCGCGCCGAGCACCTCGGTGGCGTGCAGTCCCCCGTCTATCCAGATGACGGCCTTGCCCTCCGCCGCCATCTCACGCGCCTCCTCCTCGGTGACCCCGTCGGCCAGCGCCAGCCGCCTCGCGATCTCCTTGTAGCGGTCCAGATCGGGGTGGTTCGCAGGAGAGGTGATCGTCGCCATCCACTGGTCCCTGCCCTCGGCGGTCTTGCCGATCGACTCCAGGATCATGCGGTCCGACTGCTCGGCGAGGAGGTGCCAGTACTCGGTCAGCTGCTGGTAGTTGACGAGCTGGTAGTCGGTGCCGAGCCGGTAGCCGAACTGTTGTTCGGGGGTGGTCAGCTGGGCGGTGGCCGGGACGGGGAACGCGGCCGGTGCGACGAAGGTGAGGAGCGCGGCGAGGGCCGCGGCGTGGCGGGTTCCAGAAACCATGGTACGGACCGCGATCATGAGACTTCCTCGAGCTGTGGGGGATTGGGGCGGTGTGCGGCATGCCCCTGTCACACGGCGCCGACTGCATTGCGCGCGCGGTTGATTGCACGGGTCCTACAGTAGCTTGCGAGGGCGGGGCGGGGAAAGGGCGCGCGCCTTCGCAGCACGAAGGGGGTCGACGGTGTAAGGGCTCTCCGGTTGCGCGCTATGCCCGGCGCCGTCCGGTTTCTGAAACGGTCCATTAACATGTCGACTTGCGTCAGTTCCATGCACCTTGTATGTTCTGCAATTCGCCTTTGCCGTTTTCACCAATTGCAGGAGACCCTTTGGCCGAATGTCCAATACCAAGCGTGAAAGGTTGCCGTCTGCCGTCGTTGCTGTGCTGAAGAAGCTGGGATCCGACATCAAGAGTGCGCGTCTGAGGCGCCGCATGCGGGCGGCAACGCTAGCCAGCCATGCGGCGATCAGCCGGACCACCCTCCACAAGATCGAACGAGGTGCCGCCGGTGTGTCCATTGGCAAGTACACCCTGGTGCTTCACGTGCTGGGCTTGCACAACGGGGTCGAACGGGTTGCCGACCGAAGTGTCGACAGCGTGGGTCTGGACGCATTGGAGGAGAGACTGCCCAAACGGGTGAGGGTCCCGCGAAAGAAGAAGTAGAGCCTGACCTCCTGCCTGAAGGGCGGGATCGCACTCCGGAGTGGCCGGACGGCACTCGGGAGTTCGGCTCAGCAGGAACCGCAGCTCCCGTGGCCTAATCCCGCGCGCACCGCCTCCTCCAGCGCCTCGAATGGAAGGACGGCGCAGCGGACCCGGCTGGGAAAACGGCCGACGCCGACCAGAGCCCGAAGGTCGCCGAGTTCCTCTGCCGGCGCCGGCCCGCCGGGGTCGAGCGCGTCGACGAACGCCTGGCGCAACGCGGGAATCGCCTTGGCCTCGGTATCCCTTGCGACCTCGGTGAGCATCGAGGCGGCCGCCTGCGAGATCGCGCAGCCGCGGCCATCGAAGGACACCTCGGCGAGGCGTCCGTCCGCGATGCGCGCCCACATGCGCACGGTGTCGCCACAGAAACGATTGTGCGCCCGGCCGCTGGACGCAGGTTCGGCGAGCGCCCCCCTGTTGCGGGGACGCCGGAAGTGGTCCTGAATGAGCGCCTGGTGCAGTTCGTCGTTTGCGCTGCCCGCCAATGTTGCGTCCCTCGCACGGGGTGGTAGACTTAGCCTTCCATGGACTCGCACAGCAGACACACGAACGTCGATCCGGTCCTCGCGCAAGCTGCCGAGTGGCTCGGGCGCGGCCACCGGATCGCGCTGGCCACCGTGACCCGCACCTGGGGCTCGGCACCACGGCGGGCCGGGAGCCACATGGTGATCGCGGACAACGGCGACTTCGCCGGCTCGGTCTCCGGCGGCTGCATCGAGGGAGCGGTGATCCGGACCGCGCTGGAGGTGATCGAGTCGGGCGCGCCCCGCACGCTGGAGTTCGGCGTCACCAACGAGATGGCGTGGGAGGTCGGACTGGCATGCGGCGGCACGGTGCACCTCTATGTGGAACCGGTGGACGGCGACGGCGGCCGGCAGCGCGCGGATGGACCCGGGTGAACGCCGGGCTGCTGCGGGAGCTGGTGGCGGCGCAGGCTGAGGGACGGGACGTGGTCCTGGCGACGCGACTGTCCGATGGCGCGCAGGAACTCGTGGGTGCGGATGCCCCTTCGTCGCGGCTGGTCGGACCGGAGGGCGCGAGTGCGGCCGGGGCGGTTGCCGAAGCGCTTAGGACGGGCTTGCCCCGCACCGTGAAGACGGCCGCGGGAGCCGTGTTTCTGCGTCCCTATATCCGCCCGCCGCGGCTGATCGTCGTCGGCGCGGTTCACATCGCGCAGGCGCTGGTGCCGATGGCGGCGATCACCGGCTTTCAGGTCACGGTGCTGGATCCCCGGGAGGGGTTTGCCACCGCGGAACGGTTTCCCGGCGCGGAATTGCTGAAGGAGTGGCCGGACGAGGCGATGGACGCGCTCGATCCGGATCGCCGTACGGCGGTCGTCGCGCTCACCCACGATCCCAGAATCGACGACCCAGCGCTGGTCGCGGCGCTTGGGAGCGACGCCTTCTACCTCGGAGCGCTGGGAAGCCGGAAGACCCAGGGAGCGAGAACGGAGCGCCTGGCAGCTCTGGGATTCTCCGAAGAGTCCCTGGCGCGGATCCACGGGCCGGTGGGCCTCCCGATCGGGGCGCGCACGCCGGAGGAGATCGCGGTGGCGGTGCTGGCGCAGGTCATCGGGGCGCTGAGGGGGTAGCAGGCCGTGGACAGTCCCCGCGTCGCTCAGAGGGCGGCGAGGCGCCTGGCGGGCTTCAGCCTGTCAATCGCGGCGGCGTCCCCAGCCGGCCGAGATTCGTGCCGAGAACCTCTTCCGCGAGGACCGCGCGGTCCAGCAGGTCGTGATCGGTGCCGGTGCGGCCGATGAGCTGCAGCCCGGCGGGCATGCCGAACTCGTCGAGACCGGCCGGGAGGCTCACCGCGCACATGTCGAGCATGCTCGCGGGGCCGGTGCCGGAGAGCATGTCGCGGTTGACGGCGCGGTAGGCGTCCAGCTGCGAGAGGGCCGCGAGGGGCGGAGGGGTGATGGGGAGGGTGGGGGTGGCGAGCAGCTCCACGCCGTGCGACTCCATGCGTGCGTGGAGCCTGGCCGAGAGGCGGCGGCGCAGGCGGAGGATCGCGATGTAGTCCACCGCGCTGACCCGGTGGGCGGATGCGAGCCGCTTGCCGACGGTGGGGTCGAGGATGGCGGTCCAGCCGGGCAGGTGGCGTTCCAGCGACTCGGATCGCTCCGGCTGCACCAGCTCGCCCGCCAGGTAGCGCTCGCCGGCCTCCTGCAGCTCCGGGGCGTCGAAGTCGACGAGCCTGGCGCCCGCCGCCTCCAGTTCGCCGAGGGCCTGCCGGACGGCGGTGGCGACGGACGGGTGGGCGTCCTGCCAGAGCCCGTGACCGGGGATTCCGATGGTGAGGGCGGCGAGCGCGGGGTGGGGTGGGGTGGGGGGGGTGCCGTGTCCGGCCAGGGGGTCGATTGCGCGGAAGGCGTAGCGGGAATCCGCAGCCGTGTGGGTTAGGAGGCCGACGGTGTCGAGGGTGGTCGACAGCGGTACAACACCGGTCGTGGGCCAGCGACCGGTGGTGTGGCGGTGCCCGACCACCCCGGTGGCCGAGGCAGGGATGCGGACGGAACCGCCGGTGTCGCTCCCCAGGGCGATCCGCGCCGACCCCTCCCAGAGACTGACCCCGGCGCCCGACGAGGAGCCACCGGGCACGCGGTGCTCATCTGCGTCCCAGGGGTTCACCGGAGTGCCGGTGTTCGGGTTCAGCCCCACCCCTCCGAAGGCCAGTTCGACGGTGTGCGTCTTGCCGACGATCACCGCGCCCAGCTTCCGCAGAGCGCCGACGAGGAACCCTTCGCGCTGCCACCGTTCCGGGAGTTCCCTCCGGGTTCCGGCGTGAATGGGGAGACCTTGGACGCCATAGAGATCCTTCACCGACACCGTGACGCCGGCCAGGGGCCCCGGGTCCCGGCCCCGGGCCACGGCCAGGTCCACGGCATCGGCCTGCCGGCGCGCGCCCTCGGCATCGAAGACGATGTACGCGCCCAGATCGCTCGCCTCATGGTGGCGGAAGGCATCCTCGACCAGTGATCTTGCGGTCGACTTGCCGCTGCGAACCGAGGTGGCCACTGCGGCGATGGAAGGTCGGGTCATGGGAGAACTCGTTTCCTGGGACGGGGGTATGGTTGGAAGCGGGTTTTCCATGCCCGCCGGGTGCTTCCAACGGAAGGTGAACGAAAGTGCCGGATTCTCAAGACGCGGTGGCGGTGGCCACGCCGCGCGCGCGGGTCAGGCGTCTCAACGATGCGCCGATCGACCCCGGCGGCAACCATGTCCTCTACTGGATGACCTCGGCCCGGCGCACCCGTTGGAACTTCGCGCTGCAGAGGGCTGCGGAACACTGCGTTTCCCTGCGCCTCCCGCTCCTGGTGCTGGAACCCCTGCGAGTCGGCTATCCGTGGGCGTGCGACCGCTTTCATCGCTTCATCGTCGACGGGATGGTGGACAACCGGGCGCGCTGCCGCGCACACGATGTCGCCTACTACCCCTACGTCGAATCCCGGGACGGAGTCGGCAAGGGGCTCGTCGCAGCCCTCGCCGCAAGCGCATCAGTCGTAGTCTGCGACGACTACCCGGCGTTCTTTCTGCCGCGCATGCTCGAGGCCGCCGCGCACCGGATTCCGGTGCGCGCCGAGTCGGTCGACTCGAACGGCCTCCTCCCAATGCGCGCCGCAGCAAGGACTTATGCCACGGCACACGCCTTCCGCCGCCACCTGCACGGCAACCTCCCCGCGCACCACGACCATCCCCCCATCCCCGCCCCCCTCGCCACCATCCCAACACGCCAGCGCTGCGCGATGCCGTGCACGAGCCGCGCGGCAGCCCCTCCGACCCTTTCGGCGACCCGGCCCCCCTGCCCGGCGGCCCCGACGCTGCCACCGCCCGCCTCGCCGCCTTCGTCCAACACGGGCTCTCCCGCTACGCCACCGACCGGAACCACCCCGAACGCGACGCGACCAGCGGTCTGTCCCCCTACCTGCATTTCGGCCACATCTCCGTCCACGAGATCTTCCACCGCATCGCGGCACACGAGGCCTGGGACCCCACCCGCCTGCGCCCCGAAGCGGCGGGCAGACGCGTCGACAGCCTTCTACCGGCCGTGACCTCACCGGCGACATGGCGGTCGCGGCTCAGCGGCCTCGCGTCCACGTTTCGAAAAACCCGTCTCCCTCTCCGAAGATGGGGGCGCCGCGCAGGCGGCCGGACAGGATCGTGGCCCCCCTCATCTGGAAGAACAGCGCTTCGGGGCTATCCGGCCAGACCGGAACCCGGGTCGCCCGGACGTGGCCGACGGATACGCGCAGCGCGACTGAATCGGCGCCGCTCGCGGCGAGGATCGAGATGGAATCGGGTGCGGATCGGCGGCTGTCGTCGGGCCAGTGCGTGGAGAGCCGGCGAATCGGCAGAATCCCCGCGAAACCGTCCTCGTCGGTCAGGTAGAGAATGCGCGGCCCCGCCGCTCCCTGCTCGCGGTCACCGTCGCGGATGCCTCCGTACAGGACCGAATAGTCCCCCGCCTGCGCCTGGCCCCAGTCCCAGATGACGCCGCCCCACGTGCCCCAGTTGTGGTCGTGATAGCTGCGGGCGCCCTGGATCCGCGTGCAGCGGGTTCCCTCGCACACCCGTCCGGTGGCGCGTGCGTCGAGGAGGGGGACGGTGTAGCCGGAGGTGATGCCCTCTCCCCCGATCTCGACGGGGGGCAGGTAGCGCCGTGAGCTGGCCGTGACGGTAATGTCGAGGGTGAGCGGGCCGCTGCCGGTCTCCGAGGGGATGTCGGCGACGAGGATGTAGCTGCCGTCGTCCTCGATGGTCACGCTGGACCGGCCGATCACCAGGTCGGGCTGTCCGTCCAGGAAGATGACCTGGCCGGAGGGAACGCTGGCGGAGTACGCGCGCTCGCCGGACCCGGGCTCCACACGCGTGGCCAGCATCCGTCCACCCCAGCGACCGTCCGGCACCCTGCCTGCGATCATCCACGTCAGGTAGAGCCAGCCGGAGTCGGGGAGCGTCAGGTTGAAGTAGTGCCACTCGGCCCAGGTGGAGTCGGCGGCGGCGGCACTCCGGGGCAGGTGCAGCGCGTCCAGGGAACGGTAGAGCTCGGCGTCGGTCGGATCGCGCCAGCGACGGTCGGCGTCCAGGTCCTCCCAGGTGCCCGCGACCAGCGCAGGCGCGACCTCGAGGCGGTCGGCCAGCCCGGGAATCGTGCCGCTCGCGGAGACCGGCACGAGACCGGAATCGGCCTCCAGGTACAGGAGTTCGTCGTCGATCCAGGGGGCGGCCGCCGCGATGCGCCCCTCGAACCGCGGCCCCGCGAGGACCTCCCGGTAGAGGAGCGGCGCCTGCTCGATCGCGAAGTACATGGAGCCGGCGCCACCCGTCTTGAGCGTCTCCAGGTCAATGCCGGCGGGAAGGACGATGAGGTCTCCACCTCCCACCAGTTCCGTGTCCCGGGACTGTTCCACCAGGGCGCCGCCGACCGACAGCAGGACGATCGTGACGCCTACGCCGAGCGCGTATCCGGCGAGCAGGAGCAGGCTGCGTCCGGGACGCTGCCGGAAGGAGCCCCGGACCAGCTGCGGGATCACGGCCGGGTTCTCCCGTCCACGACCTGGATGCTGCGGCGGGCCCCGGCGGCGAGCTCCGGATCGTGGGTGGCGACCACAAGTGTCGTCCCTGCGGCGTTCAGCTCCTGGAAGAGCGTGAGGACGCGGCGCGAGGTGGCCCGGTCGAGTTCCCCGGTGGGCTCATCGGCGAGGATGAGCGCTGGATCGTTTGCCAGGGCGCGTGCGATGGCGACGCGCTGGCACTGTCCGCCGGAGAGTTCACTCGGCCGGTGCCGCAGCCGGTCCGCGAGACCCACCTGCTCGAGCACGGCGGCGGCGCGTTCGCGGCGCTCCCGGCGCCCCACCCGCGCGGCGGCAAGGGGCAGCTCGACGTTCTCCATCGCGCTCAGCATCGGGAGCAGGTGGAACCTCTGGAAGACAAGTCCGACCTCGCACAGGCGGAGGGCCGCGCGTTCCTCGACCGAGAGACGGGCGAGGTCGCGGCCCAGGAAGAGCACTTGGCCGCTCGTGGGGAGATCGACGCCGCCGAGCAGGTGCAGCAGGGTGGACTTGCCCGATCCGCTCGGTCCGGTCACCGCGAGGAAATCACCCCGTGCGACGGTGACGCTGGCGCCGCGAAGTGCCCGCACCCGGGTGCGGCCGCGCCGGTAGTCGCGCGTGACGTCACGCGCCGTGACCACAGTGCCGCCCACACCGGCCTGGCTCCTGCGGCCGCCGCGCGACCCGCCCCGTTCACTGCTTGCGCTCGTCGTCACGGCTCCTCCCGGTGCAGCAGTTCGGTCACCTCCCGCCCCGCGGCGTGGAGCGCCGGCACCAGCCCCGCCACGGCCCCCGAGACGATCACCAGCCCGTACGCGGTCACCAGGCTCGCCGGCTGCAGCACGAAGAACCGCACGGCGGCCGGCAAGCCGGGAAGTCCGGCCAGGATGGACTCCAGGTATCCGGCCACAACCACTGAAAGCCCAATCCCGATGCCGCCGCCGATCAAGGCCAGGGTGACGCTCTCGGCAGCGAGGTCGCCAACGACGCGGGGACGCCCGACGCCGATCGCCCGCACCGCCGCGATTACTCCGAGCCGCTCGCTCACGGAGACAGCGGTGATGGTGCCGATCAACAGCGCCGCCACGAAGAGGCTCACGCTCCCCAGGACGACGGAGACCTGCCGGAAGTAGGACAGCCGTTCGTCCAGCTCGTCGGCGATACCCGCGAGGGTGACGACTTCCACCCGTTGCGAGGCGGCGGTGATCCCCGCCCGCACAGCCTCCGGGTCGGCGTCGGCCTCCATCCGGACCATGGCGAAGGAGACCTCGTCGTCCAGTCCGGATAGTGCCTGCAGATCGGCCATGGGCATCGCCACCGGCATGTCCCGCCGGGTCGCGAAGACGAAGTCACCCGTCCCCGACACCCGTACCGTTGCGCTCCGGCCCCACCCCGCGAAGCCGCTGGCCGTGGCCAGCCGCAGACGACTGCCCGGGCCGACACCGAGTTCCTCGGCCAGTCTGGCGTCCAGCAGCACCTCCCCCGTCCCCGGCAGCTCACCCTCGACCAGCCCGTAGAGGGCGCGGTTCCCCGGATCCAGTCCCAGCGCCAGCGTGCGCCTCGCTTCGCGGGAATCCACCGCCCCGCCCTCCACCACCTCGGCGCTGACCGACATCGCCAGCACCGGCGCGACCCGCTCCACCCCGGCCACCGCCCGGACGCTGTCCTGAAGCGCCCCCCACCCCGGGATCGTGGCCTCCGTATCGAACGGCAGGGTCCCCTTCGGCGACACCCGCAGCTCGTATCCGCGTGACTCGAGCAGGTCCCCGAAGCTCTGCTGGATCCCCACCCCGAGCATGAGCATGTCGGCGAGCATCGCCGTCGACACCGCCACTCCGGCCACGGTGAGCAGGGTCCGGAGCGGCCGGTGACGCAGCTCGCGGATCGAGTTGCGCGCAAGCACGCTCACCGCCCGATCTGATCGAGCGGATCGGTGGCGAAGAGCCGCGCACCTGCCACCAGCCCCGCCCCCAGCCCCAGCACCACGGCCAGCCCGAGCGCCTGGACCACCATCTCGCCAGTCACGATGGAGAAAACCAGGGTGGTGTCGTACGCGCGCTGGTAGTGCGCGTTCACCACCGCCGACGCGGCGAAGCCCACGCCCAGCCCGGCCACGCCCCCCAGCGCGGAGAGAAGCGCGGCTTCGGCGACCGTCCACCCCATCAGGATCCGTCGCGGGATGCCCGCCAGCCGCGCGGCCGCCACCGCCGCGCGCCGTTCCTGCACCTTCAGGACCATGATGCACGCGAGGAACACCCCGCCGGCCACGAGAGTGATCCCCGCGATGGCCGCGTGAAAGCGGCTCACCACGCGAAAGGTGGTCGAGGCGCGGTCGGCCACCTCCGCAGCGGGCCACACCTGCGCGCCGACCAGGAGCGGCTCGATTTCACGGGCAGTGGCGGGGGCGTCCACGCCAGGGCGCAACTTCACAGTGAAGTAGTCGACCTCGCCGTCCCGCCCCGAGAGCGCCTGCAGGTGCGGCAGATGCAGGAGCACGCGCGGGCGGGTGCTCATCAGTGCCGAAGGGTCCGCCCGCGGCTCGAAGAGGCCGGCCACCAGGGCCGGGCAGGGCTCGGCGTCCGGAGCGGACCGCAACCGCACAACCGACCCCGCCTCGATTCCCGCACGGTCCGCGTAGGGCCGTTCGACCAGGACCTGCAGGTCTTCCGGGCAGGGGGCCTGGGGGGCCTGGAGAGCCTGGGAAACCTGTGGCAGGCCCGCGAGAATCCCCGCGGCCAGACGGAGTCCCCTCACGCGGGCCTGTCCACGGACTGCCAGGCTCCGGAGGGCGCTACCTCGTTCCCGTCGCCCTCATCCCGTCCGGAAAGATCTCGTTCCAGCCCGCCATGAACCGCTTCATCTCCTCCTCGGTCCCGATCGACACCCGCAGGTAGTCCAGCATTGGCGGGAAGTCGCGCCCCACCGCAACGTCGCGCCTGCGGAACTCGGCCCGCACCTCGGAGGCTGGCCGGCCCGTGTGCACCATGAAGAAGTTGGTCTCCGACGGGATCACCTCGAAGCCCTGGTCGCGGAGATCCTTCATCGTGGCTTCCCGAAGCTCGATCGTGGTGTCGCGGACGAACTTCTCGGACTCGTGGTCCTCAAGCGCCGCAACCCCGCCCCACCGGACCAGCGCGTTCACGCTGCCGGTGGCGTAGGTGCGCATCTCGTCGATCATCTCGGCGGGGGCGATGCCGTAACCGAGCCGCAGACCCGCCATCCCGTAGATCTTGGAGAAGGTGCGGGTGACGAGGACCTTGCGGCCCTCCTTGATGTACTTCACCGCGCTCGCATACCGCGGATCCTGCACGAAGTGGTGGTACGCCTCGTCGATCAGCACGGGGATGTCCTCGGGGATCCCGTTCAGGAGGTGCCGAATGTCCGAATCGGGCACGACCACGCCCGTCGGGTTGTTCGGGTTGACCACGTACACCAGCCCGACATCCCGGTAGTTGCGTTTGGTGACCTCGATCAGGTCGTCGATGTCCTGGGTGTGATCGGCCAGCAGCGGCCGCGCGATCACGTCCGCGTCGATCCCCGTCGCCACGCGGTACACGCTCATGTAGGTGGGCTCGACCCCGACCACCTTCTCCTCGTGCCCGAGGAAGGCGATGCCGGCCACCTTGAGCGTCTCGCCCGAACCCGCGTTCATGATGATGTTTCCGCTCCGCAGGCCATGGTGCTCGGCGATCTTCTCATGGATGTCCCCGTCGGGGTAGCCGTAGCGGTTCGAGTACTTCCAGGCCGCGTTCATCGATTCCATCATCTTCTCGGACGGGCCGTACGGGTTCTCGTTGGAGGACAGCTTGGCCAGCCGGTCGTAGGGGTCGAGCTGGGCGAGGCCGGGAGGCGGCGGGGGGAGCTTCAGGGCGCCGAGGGCCGAGCCGGGGCGGAGTCCGATCGCGCCCACAGCGGCTGCCGCGCCGCCCAGGAAATGCCGACGTGAGAATCCGTTCTTCATCCTTCGTCTCTCCTTCTGCTGCCGGGCGCGGGGGCCGCCGTGGCCGGCGCGCGTTGCAGGCATCATAAGGCGCGGGTTATGCGGTGCGCCAGTATTGGAGCAACGCAGACCATTCGGAGTTCGGGCAGGGGCACGTGGCGGTGCCGTCATATGATCGCTATATTGACTGCAGCTGACGCAAGAGGGGAGCGGATCGTGGAAGAAGCACTCCTGGCCTATCGCAACCCCCGGCACCCGGTGGGCAGCCCGGCGGTGCAGTTGGGCCGATTGCTGGGACTCTCCGACGCCGAGTGTCTCGACGAAGTGGCCCTGGCCCGGCGGGTCGCGTCCGGATTGCCTGTCACCGTGGTTGCTGCACTGGAAGGACTACTTGGCCGGTCCCGGGTCATTGGACCCATCGTATCCGAGGCAACCGTGCGCCGCCATCGCAAGAGCCGCGCGCCGCTGTCCCGGCGGCACAGCGAACGGGTCTACGAACTGGGGCGGGTGATCGATGTGCTGGCCCGCGTCTTCCACGGCGACGCAGCCCGTATCGGGACATTCCTTGACCGGCCGCACCCCTTGCTCGGTGGTTCCACTCCGTATGAAATGACCGTCTCCTGCAGCGCCGGGGCGGATGTGGTGGTGAACCTCGTGCATCGTGCGGAAGCCGGCGTGGCCGTGTGACCCTGCCATCCCGGCTTACAGAGCCGCTCCGGACCTACCGGCTCGGCGACCCGCTCGGCAGGTGGACCAACCACAGCCCCGACGGAGCGCAAAGCGTGGACGGCCGGTGGCACCGGCGTGGCGACCGGGTGATCTACGCCTCGGAGCGCTACTCCACGGCGATGCTCGAGATGCTGGTCAGGTGGAACGGCGTTCCGCCCCCCGCCCGGAGTTTCGTTGAGATCATTATCCCTGCCGGTACAAGCTTCGAATCGGTGCAGGCGGGTGACCTTGCCGGCTGGGATATGCCGGAGAGCGATCCGGCCCGGGCCTTCGGCCACCGTTGGTATGCGGAGCGCCGCAGCGCGATCCTCCTGGTACCGTCGGTGGTCGCTCGCCTGGAACGGAATGTGCTGATCAACGCTGACCATTCGGAGTTCGGGCAGCTGAAGGCGGGGGCGCAGATCCCGGTGCGGTGGGACGAGAGGTTGTTCCGGTAGGCCCTATCCACTGGCGCCCAGCACCCCCGCCAGCTCCTCCAGACTTTCCAGATTGTGCACCGGCCGGTGCTCGTCCACCTCCGGCAGCAGCTCCCGGATTCCCGCGGCCCGGGGTGCGAAGGCGCGGTAGCGGAGCAGCGGGTTCAGCCAGATCAGGGTGCGGCACGACTTGCGCAGCCGGCGGGCCTGGGCGCGAATCCCGTCGCCGCCCTCGCGGTCCAGGCCATCCGTGACCAGAAGCACGACCGCGCCCTGCGCCAGCAGCCGCCGCGACCAGTGCAGATTGAAGGCCTGCAGCGAGGCGCCGATGCGGGTGCCGCCGTACCAGTCGCGCACCTCGGTGCCGATGCGGTCGAGCGCGCGGTCCACGTCGCGGTCGCGCAGCAGCCGGGTGATGTTGGTGAGGCGGGTGCCGAACACGAAGGTGTGAACCCGGTCGGCGGCGTTGGTCAGCGTGTGGAAGAAGTGGAGCAGGATGCGGGAATAGGCCTCCATCGAGCCCGAGATGTCGCAGAGCGCGACGATGGCGGGCCGCCGCGTCTTCGTGGAGTTGCGCTGTAGCGGGAGCGGGAATCCGCCGGTGCGGACGGCGGTGCGCAGCGTGCGGCGCAGGTCGATGAAGCGGCCGCGCGGGTCGGGTTCGTGGCGGCGCGTCGGCACCGGGCGCAGGTCGAGCCGGAGGGTGCGGATGACTTCCCGGGCCTGCAGGACCTCGGCCGCGGTCATGTCCTCGAAGTCCTTGGTGCGAAGGACTTCGGTGGGCGACCAGGCCATGCGCAGGGGGATTTCCAGCGCGGGGGCGCCGGCGGGGGGTGCGGGGGGGCGGGGGGCGGCATCGGCGTCCGCCTGGAGCCGGGCGGGCGCACGCGGCGACGGCGGCTTCTCCACCGGGATCTGCGAGCGCGACAGTAGCGCCGAGAGCGCCTCGTCCGCACCGAACGGGTCGCGCCAGAAGAGCCGGAAGGCGCTGTCGAATATGTGCCGGTGCTCGCGTCTGGCCACGAGGGTGCCGTGCAGCGCCCAGTAGAACTGCTTCCGCGCCGTGACGTCGACAGCTCCCAGCGCCCGCACCGCGGTGATCGTGTGGCCGGGTCCGACGGGCAGTCCGGCAGCGCGCAACAGGCGCACGAAGTGCGCGACGTTTTCGGGGAGGCGGCCGGGGGGGGTGGGGGTCATGTGGGGTGGCGGCAGGGAGTCACGGGATGCTCTATTTGGGCAGTCGGCGAACCCTGGTCAAGCATGGCGAACTCAAGCGTGGAATGTTGAAGCAACTCGGAATCAGTGGGGAGGACTTCTGATGCGATACGCGTATCCCTGTGTTCTGACGCCGGAGGAAGAGGGCGGTCATTCCGTTTCTTTCCCGAACGTGCCCGAGGCGCTGACCTGTGGCGACGACCGGGCCGAGGCGCTGGCGATGGCGGAAGACGCGCTGGCGGTCGCCCTTGGGGCTTACGTGCAGTGCAGGGAGGGAATTCCGGTGCCGGGCCCCCCTGAGCCCGGGCAGGAAGTCGTCGCAGTTCCGCTGGTCGATTAGCCACCCCTCGGGTACCCCCTAAGGGCCCGGCTCTTCGTTAGGCCGAGTGCTTCTTGAAGAAGCGGTCCATGGCCTCGATGGCCCGGTCGACATCTTCCGGGATGTCGTAGAGCGAGACGTGCGTAGCACCGGAGATCTCGACCAACTCCTTGGGCTCAGACGCTTTTTCATGGAATGAGGTGGTCAAAGGCGCGGTGTCGGCATGCTCACCATAGATGCCAATGAACGGCGTGTAGAGATAGGGCGCGTAGCTCATCGCATCGGCGAGCATGGGTGCTTCCAGCATGAAGGACGGTGCCAAGTGATTGTAGTTCGGATAGGTCTGGGCACCGGCCCTCTCGGTCATGTAGTAGTCGTAACCGTCGCGCAGGGCGCCTGCCGGGGCATCTTTGGCCGCTTCCAGCCCCAAGGCGTCCACATACTCGACCTCACCGGTTTCGTAGGTCTCTTGCCGACCGGCGTTCTGTGCCGTGATCAGCGCGGTGATCGTCTCTCGATCCATCGTACCGAAGTAGGACTGCTGGTTGCCGAGCATGCCGGAGACGGAAGCGATGGCCTTGAGGCGCTTGTCCGTCGTGGCGACGAGGGCGATGTAGCCACCTGAGGCGCAAACGCCCAGCCCGAAGAGCCTCTGACGATCGACGAAGGGCAGCGTTCCCATGAAGCTGATCGCGTCACGGATGCTCTCGATCTTCATGAAGGAGTTCTCGTTGTTGCGAATCTCCCCTTCGCTGTCGCCGTACCCGATGTGGTCGAAGGCGATGGTGACGTAGCCCCGCTCAGCGAGACGAGGACCGTAGACGGAGCCGGTCTGCTCTTTGACCTGGTTGAAGGGTCCGGAGTAGATGATTGCCGGGCAGTTGCCGTTCTCGTCGAATCCTTCAGGGATGTAGAGGTGAGCAGCGAGGTTGTTACCCAAGCTCTTGAACTGGGTGTCGTTCTTGCCGGGTGCGAGGGTCTGGCTGGTCATGGTTCGTTCCGTTTGGGTGTCGTTGCTTACGAAGCGGGGGATGCGGCTACCAAGATAGCCCCTCGGCCATCCGATGGAGCGCAGGAAGCCTCGGGCAGTGGGACACCGATGCGCCGATCCCCAATGGATGCGGCTGATCGATTGAAAGGGTTCGTGGAAGCGTTTGCGGGCCACGGGACCGGGGGTGCCCCGGTGCTGCCCTCGTCGAGGTACTCTGTGAGCTTGGCGGCTGGCGGGATGCCCAGAGCCAGGCCGCTGGGTCCATGTGTCGGATCCCGCCGACCGAGCAGCTCCGTCCGGTTTGCGCGTCCCCGCCGCTCCAAATAGGGTTCCAGTCGTCCATCTCGCCTCCAAGATCGGAAATCACCTGATGCAATCGCCGTTGCTGATCCGCCCCCGCCCCGCCTCCTACCTCCTCGCCGCGTTCGCGCTCCTCGTCGCCGTCACCGACCTCGCGGCCCAGACCGAACTGCGCCGCGGCCGCACGCTGACCGGCTCCATCGCGGCCGGCGACACCGCCCGCTACACCTTCGAAGCCGGCGAAAACGACTTCGTCCTCGGCGAAGTCAACCAGATCTCCATCGATGTGACGATTCGCGTTCTGGACGCCGACGGGGAGCAGCGTGCCCGGTTCGGCGGGCTCGGCCGCGGTCCGGAGCGCTTCAGCGGCCAACCGTCGGAGGCCGGCACCTACACCGTCGAGCTCATCGTCGCGGGAGATGACGAAGACGCATCCGGTGACTACGAGATCACCCTGCTCCGCCAGGAACCCTTCGCGACCGACCCGCGCCGCCTCACCGACCAGATGATGGCGCGGTTCGACGGCCCGAACTCGCCCGGCGCGGCGGTCCGCGTGTGGCGTGACGGCCGCACCCTCTACTCGAAGACCTACGGGATGGCCAACCTCGCGTACGGCATCCCGTTCGAGGAGGACACCCGGACCAACATCGGCTCCACCTCGAAGCAGTTCACCGCGTTCGCGATCATGCTGCAGGCGGAGCGCGGCCTGCTGTCCCTCGACGACGACATCCGCAAGCACATCCCCGAACTGCCCGAGTTCGACGGGACCATCCAGGTGCGGCACCTCATCACCCACACCTCGGGCCTGCGCGAATTCCTGAACCTGCTGCGCATGACCGGCCGCCGCCTCGACCGGGGCGACTGGATCGACCGCTCCGAGATCATTGAGATCGCGCAGCGCCAGCCGGCGCTCCAGAACGCGCCGGGCGCGGAGTGGAACTACAACAACACCGCGTTCGGGCTCGCCGCGGTCATCGTGGAGCGCACCTCGGGGCCGGACTTTCACGTCTTCATGCAGGAGAACGTCTTCGGCCCGCTGGGCATGACCGGCACGATGGTGCGGCCCTCCATCCGCCACATCGTCCCCAACCAGTCCGAAGGCTACACGCCGACCCCCGACGGCTACCGCCAGATCGGTGACCTGGGCGGCGCGGTCGGCGCCGGCGGGATGTACAGCACGATCGCCGACCTGCAGACCTGGGTCGAGAACTACGCCAACCCGCGCGTCGGCACGCCCGAGATCTTCGACGAGATGATGACCTCGTTCGTGCTGACCAACGGCGAGGAGACGCGATACGGCTACGGGCTGTCGGTAGACGAGCAGCGCGGGCTGAAGCGCGTCCATCACGGCGGCGCGGACGTGGCGCATCGTTCGCAGCTCGTCTATTACCCCGAGATCAACGCGGGCATCACGGTGCAGAGCAACCACGCCCAGTTCGGCAGCAACGTGGCCTTCCAGCTGGCGGCGGCGTTCTTCGAGGATGCGATGGAGGCGGTGGAAGACGATGCCGGGGCGGAGGGAGACGAGGCCGACGCCGAGCGCGACTTCGATCCCGATGCCTACGACCACGAGGACTTCGACGAGTTCGTCGGGCGGTACGCACTCGACGCCGCGCCCAGCTTCATCCTCACCTTCACCCGCGAGGACCGCACCCTCTACGCGCAGGCGACCGGCCAGCAACGGCTGGAGATCGTGCCCACGTCGGATTCGACCTTCGCGCTGCTCGCGGTCGAGGCTTCGATCACCTTCCTGCGCGACGACGACGGCGAGGTGAACGCCGCGATCCTGCACCAGAACGGGGACCAGCGCGCGACGCGGCTGGCGGACGGGGAAACGGTCGAGGAATGGGCGCCCACGGCCGAAGACCTCGCCAACTTCACGGGCCGGTTCTACAGCGAGGAACTGGAGACCTTCTACGACTTCGTGGTCGAGGAGGGCGAGCTGGTGATGCGCCAACGACGGCTGGGGCGCGTGCCGCTGTCGCCGGGCGAGGAGGACAGCTTTTCGGGCGGCGGCTTCTCGTTTGCGTTCGAGCGCGACCGCAACGGAGAGGTGATCGGGTTCTACCTGTCGAACGTTCGGACGCGGGATGTGCGGTTTGGGAGGGTGGGGTGAGGGGTGGGCGGAGCCGCTCGAGGTCCGCGGCGGTTCAGATGGGGTCGGTCGGAACCTGCCGCCGCGCCACCGTCACTATCGCCGACGCGCCAGCGATCGCTCTCGCCGCCTGCCGCACCCCGAAGCCTGCCGACGGGGTCCAGGCCTCGAGACCGTTGGGATACCGCGTGGGAATGTAGTTGAGGTCGAGCTCGCGGGCGTCATCCAGAAGCTCGTCGAGTTCCGGAATGCGTGGGTCCAGGCGCTCGATCAGGTTCCGGACGCTATGACCCATCACCGCCCTGGCACCGCGCGCGTAGTGAACCGCCTTCACGGCCTTCTCGGCTGCCTGTTGCGAGGAGAAGCAGGCGTGGGCGTGGAATCCCCCTTCCTCTGCATGGCGGGCGTGCCGCAGGTCGTCCACGGCGGCGTCAAGCCACCGCCGCGCCTGGACTCCGCCCGTCATGAGTTCCCACCCACGATCTCGACGCCTTCGCGTCGCAACATGTCGAACACCCCGAAGCCGTCGGCCTCCCGGACGGCGAATTCGTCGGGGGTATAGACGAGGAGGTCGACGACCATGGGCAGGGCCTGGTCCAGTTGCTTGGCAAGGGCCAACGCCCGCTCCGGCGGTGGCAGATCCGTGTCCATCACGGCGACGAGATCGAGGTCGGAGAACCCGTCGGCCTCACCGCGGGCCCAGGATCCGAAGACAATGGCGCGCTTCACACCCGTCTTGCGCAGCACCGACTCCGTTCGCCGGCGCATCTCTTCGAAGGTACAGGGCGCGGGAGCGGCGATTACGGTGACTTCCGACATTCTCAGGTTATCGGCTGGCTGGCAAAGGGCCCGGAGTGAGCGTGGTCCGTCATCCGGGGTGCTACACAGAAACGCTAGCCGTGGAGAGCGGCAATATCCAGCGATGACCGTGGGCCGAAGTCACCCCGCCACCCCCATCACCTCCTCCACCCCGCCCTCGGCCATCCTCTCCAGGTCGTCCTGGTACTTGAGCAGCACGCCCAGCGTCCGGTGCGCCGTCTCCCGGTCCAGCGTGTGGCGGTCGAGCGCCATCAGCGCGCGCGTCCAGTCCAGCGTCTCCGCCACCCCCGGCCGCTTGAACAGCTCCAGCTCCCGCACCTTCTGCACGAACGCGACGACCTGCACGCTCAACTGCTCAGGCGCGTCCGGCACCCGCGAAGCCAGAATCTCCAGTTCCCGCGCGGCGGTGGGATAGTCGATCCAGTGGTAGATGCAACGCCGCTTCAGTGCGTCGTGGATCTCGCGGGTGCGGTTCGAGGTGATGATGACGTGGGGCGGCTCGGCGGCGGTCACCGTCCCCAGCTCCGGGATCGTGATCTGGAAGTCCGACAGCACCTCGAGGAGGTAGGCCTCAAAGGGCTCGTCGGTGCGGTCGAGTTCGTCGATCAGGAGAACTGGAGCGACGCCGTCGGCCGGGTCGAGCGCGGAGAGCAGCGGACGGCGGATGAGGAAGTCCTCGGAGAAGACATCGCGGGCGAGAGTGGCGCCTCCGCCCGCGCCGCCGGTGCTGCCGCGTACGGCGTCACCGCCACTGCCGCCGCCGGCCGAGTCTTCCGGTGGACCGGGTGCCCCGGCATCCCCCCGCCCCCCCTCCGCCGCCCGGATATGGATCATCTGCTTCGCGTAGTTCCACTCGTACGCTGCGGACGCCAAGTCCAGCCCCTCATAGCATTGCAGCCGAATCAACGGCCGCCCCAGCCCCGCAGCCAGCGCCTTGCCGACCTCGGTCTTGCCGACCCCGGCCTCGCCCTCCAGCAGGAGCGGCCGCCCGAGCTCAAGCGCCAGGAAGAGCGCAGTGCCCAGGCCCACGTCGGCCACGTACCCCTGGTCGCCCAGCATCGCGACCGCGTCTTCGACCGACGCTGGGCGCGGCCCCCCTATCCGCAAGCCTCCACGGCCCTCTTCGCCATCACCGTCACCAGATGCGCCCGGTACTCGGCTCCGGCCGCGGTATCCGACAGCAACCCGTGGCTCGACACCCCGATCCCCGCCACCGCGTCGGCGCTGAACGAGTCCGCCAGCGCGGCCTCCATCTCGGCCGCCCTGAACACGCCGTCGCCCGATGCGCCCGTCACGGCGACCCGCACACCGGCGGGCCCGTCCGCGACCATCACGCCCGCGACCGCGTACTTGGACGCGGGGTTGGCGAACTTGGCCCACCCCGCGCGGGCAGGCACCGGGAAGCGCACGGCGGTGATCACCTCGTCGTCGTCCAGAGCCGTCATGAACATGCCCTGGAAGTAGTCGTCGGCGCCGATCTCGCGCCGGTCGGTCACGATCGTCGCGCCCAGCGCCACACAGGCCGCCGGGTAGTCCGCGGCGGGATCGTTGTGCGCCACCGACCCGCCGATCGTGCCCGCGTTCCTGACCTGCGCGTCGCCGATCCCGTCGGCCATCGCCGCCAGCGCGGGAATCCGCCCCTGCACGACGGCCGACCCGGCCACCTGCGCGTGCGAGCACATCGCACCCACGGTCACCGAGTCCCCATCGTCGGTGATGTCGCCCAGCCCCGGCACCCCCGCCAGCGAGACCACGTCGGTCGGCGCGGCCAGGTTCAGCTTCATGATCGGCAACAGGCTCTGCCCGCCGGCGATCAGCGTTCCGCCCTCGGCACCCCGGAGCGCCGCGAGCGCATCGTCCAGCGATGTCGGTGCGTGGTATGTGAAATCGTTCACAATCTCGTCTCCCGTTTGTTTCGGCAGTCCGTGGACCGCTAGCCGTTGGCCTGCTGGATCGCCTGCCACACCCGCTGCGAGGTGGCCGGCATCGACATGTCATTGACCCCGAGCGGGCGCAGCGCGTCGATCACCGCGTTGATCACCGCCGGGGGCACGCCGATCGACCCGACCTCGCCGACTCCCTTGGCGCCGAGCGGGTTGTGGGTGCAGAGCGTCGTGTTGTGGTTGATGTTGAAGGACGGCAGGTCGGCCGCGCGGGGCATCGTGTAGTTCATGTACGACCCCGTCTCGAGCTGCCCGTCGTCCTGGTAGCGGCACTCCTCCAGCAGCGCCTGCCCGATCCCGTGCGCGAGCCCGCCGTGCAGCTGTCCGTCCACGATCATCGGGTTGATGATGCGCCCGACATCGTCCGCGCCGGTCACCGCGACCAGCTCCACCTCGCCCGTCTCCGGGTCCACCTCCACCTCGGCGATGTGCGTCCCCGCCGGGAAGGTGAAGTTCAGCGGATCGTAGAACGCGGTCTCCTCCAGCCCCGGCTCCAGCCCCTCGGGGTAGTTGTGCGGCACGTAGGCGGTGAGCGCCACCTCGCCGAGCGTCTTCGAGCGGTCCGTCCCGGCCACCGTGAAGGACCCGTTCTCGAACTCGATGTCCTCGGCGGAAGCCTCCAGCAGGTGCGCGGCGATCTTCTTGCCCTTCTCGATCACCTTCTCGACGGCCAGGTAGATCGCGGTTCCGCCCACCGCCAGCGAGCGCGAACCGTAGGTGCCCATGCCGAACGGAATCTTGGCCGAGTCCCCGTGCACCACGTCCACCGCCTCGAAGTCGACTCCGAGCATGTCGGAGACGATCTGTGCAAAGGTGGTCTCGTGCCCCTGGCCGTGGCTGTGCGTCCCGGTGAAGACCGAGACCGAGCCCGTCGGATGCACCCGCACGCTCCCCGACTCGTAGAGCCCGGCGCGCGCGCCCAGCGACCCCACCACCGCCGACGGCGCGATCCCACACGCCTCGATGAAGGTCGAAATCCCGATCCCGCGGCACTTCCCGCGCGCCTCCGCCTCGGCCCGCCGCGCCTCGAAGCCGTCCCAGTCGGCGGCCTTCAGCGCCAGTTCCAGCGTGGCGTCGTAGTCGCCCTGGTCGTACTGCAGCGCGACCGGCGTCTGGTAGGGGAACTCGCGGATGAAGTTCTTGCGGCGGATCTCGACCCGGTCCATCCCGAGCTCGCCCGCCGCCTTGTCGACCAGCCGCTCCAGCAGGTAGGTCGCCTCGGGCCGCCCTGCACCGCGCAGCGCGTCAACGGGCACTGTATTGGTGAAGAACGACTTGACCTCGCAGTAGACCGCCGGCGTCGTGTACGGTCCCGCGAAGAGGATGCCGTACAGGTACGTCGGAACACAGGTGGCGAAGGTGGAGAGGTACGCGCCCAGGTTGGCCTTGGTGGAGACGTGCAGCCCCAGCAAGTGGCCGTCCGCGTCCAGCGCGAGCTTCGCCGTGCTGATGTGGTCCCGCCCGTGCGTGTCCGACTTGAAGGCGTCGATGCGCTCGCAGGTCCACTTGACCGGCCGGCCGAGCTGCCCGGCGGTCCACGTCAGGATCGCCTCTTCCGCGTAGTGCGGGATCTTCGAGCCGAACCCGCCGCCCACGTCGGGCGCCACGATCCGCAGCTTGTGCTCGGGCAGTCCGAGGACGAAGGCGCCCAGCAGCAGCCGGACCAGGTGCGGGTTCTGGCTGGTGGTATAGAGGGTGTAGTCACCGGTGGCGGGGTCGTAGTTTGCAATCGCCGCCCGCGGCTCGATCGCGTTGGGGATGAGACGGTTGTTCACGACGTCGATGGACACGACGTGATCCGCGGCGTCGAAGGCCGCGTCGGTGGCCGCCTTGTCGCCGACCTCCCAGTCGTAGCAGACGTTGCCGGGGGCTTCGTCGAAGACCAGCGGCGCCCCATCGGCCTCCGCCGCCTCGATCGAGGCCACCGCCGGAAGCTCCTCGCGCTCCACGTCGATCAGGTTGGCGGCCGACTTCGCCTGTTCCGCGGTCTCCGCCACCACGATCGCGACGCAGTCACCCACGTACCGCACCTTGTCGATCGCCATCGCCGGATGCCCGGGCTCGACCATTGGCGAGCCGTCCTTGCTGTGGATCAGCCATCCGGTCGGGATGCCGCCCACGCCCTCCATGTCCTTGCCCGTAAAGACTGCGTGGACACCCGGCGCCGCCTTAGCCGCGTCGGTATGGACCGCGCCGATCTTCGCATGCGCCATGCCGGACCGCAGGATGTACCCGTACAGCTGCCCGGGCAGATTGATGTCGTCCGTGTAGCGGCCGCGTCCCGTAAGGAAGCGTGTGTCTTCCTTCCGCTTGACGGAGGCTCCGATTCCCGTGCCGTTCCCGCTCATGACCCACCTCCCATGGCCCGCGCCCCGGCCTGAACGGCCTTGACGATGTTGTGGTAGCCGGTGCACCGGCAGAGGTTCCCCTCCAGCCACTCGCGGACGTCGTGTTCGCTCGGGTCCGGGTTCCGGTTCGCCAGATCCACCGCACTCATCACCATCCCGGGCGTGCAGAACCCGCACTGGAGCCCGTGATGCTCGCGGAAAGCCTCCTGCATGGCGTGGAGATCGGCGCCGTTGGCGAGGCCCTCGATCGTCGTGACATCGGCGCCGTCCGCCTGGACCGCCAGACAGGTGCAACTCTTGACGGACGACCCGTTGACGTGGACGACACACGCGCCGCACTGGCTGGTGTCGCACCCGACGTGGGTTCCGGTAAGACCGAGATGTTCGCGCAGGAAATCGACGAGGAGCGTTCGGCCCTCGACCGTTCCCGACCGCTCCATCCCGTTCACGGTCATTGTGACGGTTGGCATGGGCGTCTCCTGGGGGTGTGGTGGTTGACGAGATGGGTGCCTGAGGGCGTACCGCAGCCGCCGACGCCTCGCGTCATATGATCGGGTGCCCGCTCCTGGTGTGGGGGCCGGGTACGCCGCCCAGGCGTGGAGGAACAGAATGGCAAGGGGTGGGCGGGGACGCAAGCGGGGGGGTGGGGGTGGGGCGGACAACTCCGAATGACTCTTGCGGCGTGTGGCGCGACGCGTTACAGTCTTCGATGAAGATCAGACACAAGGGACTGCGGGCGCTGCACGAGCAGGACGATCGGGCCCGGCTGCCGCCGCATCTCGTACCACGGCTTCGACGGATTCTCTTCCGGCTACAGGAAGCAACGCATCCCGGTAGCGCGAATGCGCCAGGTTTTCGATTGCACCCGCTGAAGGGTAACCGAGCGGGCCAATGGAGTGTGCGGGTATCCGGGAACTGGCGTGTCGTTTTCCGCTTCGAGGACGGCGAGGCCGTAGACGTGGACCTGATCGACTATCACTGACTGGACAGGAGCACTGGGCAATGAATGCCACCGACAGCAAGCGTGTAGGTCCGATGCTGAACCCGCCCCATCTCGGCGAACTCATCCGTGAGAGCATGGATGAGGTCGGATGGAACGTCACCGAGACAGCGGAACACCTCGGGTGCGAGCGTGGGACACTTTCGCGACTCCTGAATGGCAAGTCCGGCGTGTCGCCGAACATGGCGCTGGCGCTGGAGGCTGTCGGCTGGGGCACCGCGGATCACTGGATGCGAATGCAGGCGAGTTACGAGCTCGCGCAGGCGCGACGCGAACGCGCCGACGCCGCCGGGCGGGATACCGCGCAGAAGATCGTCGCCGAAGCGCGCTACAGCTCGGGACTGAGCGACGAAGAGGCACTGAAAACCGCAGTGCGGGAAACCAGGCGTCATCGGGCTGCGCGAGACCATTGACAAGAGCGACCCCGACCGTAGGGCGCGGGAGTACAAGCGAGGTGGTCGGTCCCGTGGACGGGAGGGCTGAATCGTCAGCGGCGAGACTCGCGCACCGGTCGGTCGGGGCAAGGCCTCATATCGAGACGCTCTACTTGGTCACTGACCAAGCTGTTGCGGCCCATCCGCTACTTGGTCACTGTTCAAGTGAGGGTTACGCCAACGGACGCCAACACGCCGGGGGTTACGCCAACGGACGCCAACAGGGCCGGGGGACATGAATCGAGACGAGGCTGGCGACCGGACGGAGCGGGACGGGTGGCCGGACGCCGAGCGCGGCGCAGAGCGCTTCGCCCAGGACGCCGCCGCGGACCCATACGACGGCGGGGTCCTGGAGGAGCTGGAGGCGCACCAGTTCTTCCATCCCGCGTCGGTGCGCTGGTACCGGTCACTCTTCTCCGACCGCAACCCCGGCGAGGGGCAGGACCTCGGCGATGTGGAGTTCCTGCACGACAGGGGACTGGTTGTCGAGTGCGGCGACCGCCTGGCGCCGACGCGAGCGGCGGTGCTCGTCTTCGGCAGACCGCGCTACCTGCGGCAGGTGCTTCCGCGACCGGTCATCGACTGCCAGTTCATCGGCGCCGCCTACGACGACGGCCCGCCCGAACGCCACTGGACCGACCGCATCGTCGTCGAGGAAAACCTGCTTCATGCCTGGCTGACCGTCGCGGAACGGTACATGCGGCGCGCGGGGCGCCCGTTCAGCATCGACACGCGGACCCCGCGCCGCGACGACGATCCGCCCGGATACGTGTCCTTCCGGGAGGCGTTCATCAACCAGCTGATCCACCAGGACTACGGCGACCGCGGCCGCACGGCCTTCATCCGCTTCTACCGCGACCGGACGGTGTTCTGGAACCCGGGTGACGCAGGCGCCCCGGCCGGCGAGCTGCTAGACCGGACGGCCAAGGAGGTGCGCAACCCGCTGATCGCGGCAGCGTTCCGCGGCATCGGCCTCGCCAGGCAGGCGGGCACCGGGATTCGGGCGATCGTCCGCGACTGGCAGGGGCTTGGCCACTGCCCTCCCGTGATCCGCAGCGACGAGGGCCGGAGCGAATTCGAGCTGTCGCTGGTGGGGGAGGGGGTGGGGGCGCGTGAGAGAGCCCGGGCGTGTGTGGGGACACCGCCGCGTGAGGGGGTGCCGGCGAGGGAGAGGGCGCCAGCGGGGGATGGGCGAGCGACGGGGCGGACGGATGCGGAACGGGTGGATGCCCTGGCCATCGGCGACCGTCCAGCGGACCCGCCACGGGCGGACATGGAGGACATGGTCAGTGACCATGGTGACCAAGTGCGCGCCCGGATGGACGGTGACCAAGCTGCGCGCCAGCTGACTGCCCGCCAGCGCGCGATCGTGGCGGCGTGCGACGTGCCGCGAAGCCTGGCCGAACTCATGGAGCGCGCGGGCGTGTCGCACCGCTCCCACTTTCGCCGGAAACATTTGAAGCCGCTGCTGGACGCGGGCATCGTCCGCATGACGAATCCCGACAATCCGCGCGCGCCGAACCAGAGGTATGTGCTGACGGATGTGGGGGCCGCGCTGAAGGTGGGGTGGGCGGTGGGGTGAGGCGTGCGTGACAGTCGCTCTGTAGTCCTTGACACCCCGTGCAGTCATGTCATACTTGCCGTGAAGGGGCTGGGGTCAACCGCGATGTTCTGGGGAGCAAGAGGCCTCAGGTGGCGGTATCGTGCTTCTGGAGGCTGGTTCCGGCCGCACCCGTTTGTCCATGGAGCGCCAGAAAGCGTGCCGGTGTGATGATCGGTATCCCATGGAACGGAAACATGGCGGGCAAGTCGCCGTCTCCCGCCACCAGGTGGTCTGCGCGACCCATGATCGCCGTCTCCAGGATCTTGTCGTCGGTGGGGTCGCGGCAGCCGAGGCTGGCACCGGCGATCGGCACCCATTCCGCAACCGCTGCCAGCAGCGCCACGAGAGCTGCCCGGGATTCCCGACCCACGTAGCGGTCGAACTTCGAGCCGAGGATCCTGTCCCGAAGCTCGGCGAACGTCTCGTCGCTGAAGAGGAGCACGCCGTTGCCCGCCCCGACCAGATCGACCACCCTGCGAGGTGGTCCGGTCCGGGTGTGGGCGGCGCTGATCAGAACGTTGGTGTCAAGTACGATCCTGTCAGCTGTCATCGGAGAGTAGGGACTCCAGCGCCGCAGGCGTCAGGCCGTTGGCGGCCGCCTCCCGGCTCATGGCGTCCATCGCGGCCGCCAACCGGTCCCAGGCGGTTCCACGCAGTCGTTCGAACTGCTCCACCGACAGCATCACCCCCACCGGTGTCCCGTTCCGGGTGACGCGCACGGGTCCCTGCTGGGCGGACCGGATGAGCTGGCCGAACCGGTTCTTGGCCTCCTTGGCGGTGATTTCTCGCATAGGGTCATAATAGCTACTATGGCCATAATCCGTCAAGCGAGGGTGGTCGGCGGGGCTCTGCCCGACAACTTCGCCCCCTCGCGTGGCTCCGGGCAACGGAAGACCTGCCCGGCCGGTTTGCCCTCCGATCCACGGCCACCCGCCCACCGCCGCCTTTCGCGCGATCCAGGGCCCGTGCACCTTGAACCGGAACCTCACCCCCCGCCCACCCCCACCCCAAGGGAGCCCCCCCTGTGATCACCGCCCTCGCCCTCGCCGCGGCAGTCCACGCGCCCGTCCAGACCCCCGATCTGGTCCCCGGCACCCGCTACGATCCCGACATCCCGACGCTGGAGCAGGTGGCGGGCCACGACTTCGGCGAGGCGATCACGCCGCCGGCCGATGTGATCCGCTACATCGAGGCGCTGGCCGAAGCGGCTCCCGAGCGCACACGCCTGGTGCAATACGGCACGAGCTGGGAGGGCCGCCCCCTGGTCGCGCTGGTGATCGGATCGGCGGAGCGCATGGCGCGTCTGGACGAGGTCAAGGCCGGGCTGGCCCGCCTGAGCGATCCGCGGGGCCTCTCCGCCGACGAGGCCGAGGCCCTGATCGCGGAGCTGCCGGTGGTGACCGCGCTCATGCATTCGATCCACGGCAACGAGATCAGCGGGAGCGGCGCGGCGATGGCCGAGGCGTACCACCTGCTGGCGGCGGCCGGGGATCCCGATGTCGAGCTGATCCTGTCCGAGTCGCTGGTCCTGATCGACCCGCTCGAGAACCCCGACGGGCGGAATCGCTTCGTCTATCAGAACCGGATCGCGCAGGCGAGATGGCCGGACGAGGCCGCCGTCTCCGCCGAGCACGACGAGCCGTGGCCCGGCGGACGCACGAACCACTACCTGTTCGACCTCAACCGCGACATGTTCATCCAGAGCCAGCCGGAGACCAGGGGCAAGGTCGACCTGCTCCTCGAATACCGGCCGCAGGTGGTTGCGGACCTCCACGAGATGGGCGGCAACTCCACCTACTTCTTTCCGCCCACCGCCCCGCCGGCCAACCCGTGGTACGGCGAGCGGCAGATCGCGCTGATGGACGTGATCGGGTCGGCCATCGCGGCGAGGTTCGACGAGCGCGGCATCGCCTACTTCAATCGCGAGATCTTCGACCTGTTCTACCCCGGCTACGTGGACATGTGGCCCATGGGGCAGGGCGCGCTCGGGATGACCTTCGAGCAGGCCAGCGCCCGGGCGCTCCGGCTGAGGCGGTCCGATGGCGACCTGCTCACATACGCTGACGGCGTGCTCAACCACTTCACCGCCGCGATCGAGACGGCGCTCACGGCAGCCCGCAACCGGGAACGGATCCTGCGCGACTACCACGCCTTCCGGCGCGACGGAGTGGAAGCGGGGCGGAGCGGCCCGGCGGAGATCGTGCTTCACTCCGCGCACGATCCCGGCATGGCGGAGCGTCTGGCGATGATGCTGGTCGAGAACGGGGTCGAGGTGCACCAGGCCTCGGGGCCGGTCGCCGTCGACGGCCGCACGCTCGCTGCCGAGGCGAGCTTCATCGTGCCGCTGGACCAGCCGCTGCACGGCCTGATCCACAACCTGCTGGACCCGCACGTGCCGATGCCCGAGGACTTCGTGCAGCGGCAGATCGAGCGCCGCGCGAACCGCCAGTCCGACGAGATCTACGACCTGACCGCGTGGAGCCAGTCGCTGCTTTGGGACGTGGAGGCGATCGAGACACCCGCGACGGGGGCGAGGGGCGAGCCCGTGGCGGGCTGGGGCGCCGGGCTCCGGGCGACCGAGACGGAGACGGGCGGGGAGGCAGGCGGCGGTGCGGAGCCCGTTGCCGAGGTGCCCGAGGCGGTGGTGGGCTACCTGATCCCGTGGGGGACCAACGGGGCGGCGGCGGTGGCCGAGGCGCTGCGCGAGGGGGTGCGAGTGCGCGCGGCGGGCGCCGAGTTCACGCTGGACGGCCGTCGGTACGGGGTCGGCACCGCGATCGTGCGCGTGGCCGAGAACGGACCGGAGCTGCGCCGCACGTTGGCCGGGATCGCGGAGCGCCACCGCGCCGAGGTCATGCCGATCGACGGCGCATACGTGCGCGAGGGCATGTCGCTGGGAAGCAATCGGGTGCGCGCGCTCACCGAGCCGCGCGTGATGCTGGTGTACGACGCGCCCGGCCAGAGCTACTCGGTGGGGTGGGCGCGCTACGTGCTCGAGCGGCGCTACGGCCAACGCACAACCCTGGTGAGGGCATCCAGCCTGGGACGCGCGCGGCTGGCCGACTTCGACGTGATCGTCTTTCCGTCCGGCAACTACGGCGGCGCCGCGGGTGGCGGCTTCACGGACCGGCTGGAGGCGTGGATGCGGGACGGCGGCACCATGATCACCATGGCCGAGTCCTCTCGCTGGGCGTCCCGGGCCGGGCTGCTGGCCACTACCACGGAGCGCCGGGGAGGCAGGGCCGAAGGCGACGACCCACCCGATTCCGGCACCCCCGACCAGCCCATCGAGTACCTTGACGCGATCTCCCCCGAGGATGAGTCCCCCGAGGGCGTTCCCGGCGCGATCCTCCGCACCGTCCTCGACACCGAGCACTGGCTGGCTGCCGGTACGGACGGCGAGATCGGCGTCCTGGTCGAAGGCTCGCGGGTGTTCCGCCCGATCACGCTGGACGACGGCGCCAACGTGGGCCGCTACGCCGACCTGGACAGCCTGGTGCTGGGCGGGATCGTGTGGGAGGAGTCAAGGCCGCAGCTCGCCAACAAGGCATTCCTGATCCATCAGCCCGTGGGGCGTGGCCAGCTCGTGGCTTTCGCGGAGGACCCCAACTACCGCGCCTACGCCGAGGCGACCCAGCTCCTCTTCATGAACGCGGTGCTGCTGGGGCCGGGGCGGTAGCAGGGGGGGTGAGAAAAATCATCGTGTCTGAGCGCTTGGGGCGCGAGCAGGCGGTCGGCCGTGATCCCCTCGGGCGATGGCTTGTCGACAACGTCCCCCGCGGCGCGAATCTGGCCATTCCCCGGGCGCGCGAGTCCCGCCGGCAGATCCCATTCGCATCGGGCGAGGGCGAGTGACCGGGGTTCTGCTCGACACCAGCGTGACCGGGGGCCGGGCTGGCATCGGCTACTTGGTCAGTCACTTGATCAGTGACTATGTCGCCACCTGGCCACGGTGACCAAGTCACGGCTCGTCACCCGTCCCAATCCTCCAGCAGCAGGATATCGATCAGCTGCGATAGCGTCCGCGATCGTCGGGTCCAGCGGGTTTGGTGTTCATGGCGCATGAGATCACCTTGCGGGCCCGCGCGCAACCGCGACCTTGCAATCAACCCGTCACCACTGTCCTCTCGACGCCGGAGCCCAAACCGATGTCTCGCCACGCCCGTTCTCGCCCCCGCCACCCCCTGTCCCCTCCCGCCATCGCCCTTTCGGCCCTCGCCCTCACCCTCCCCCCCACCTCCGCCCACCCCCAGGGCACGCGCTTCCTGCGCCAGCCCGATGTCGGCGCCACTCACATCGTCTTCACGCACGCCAACGACCTCTGGAAGGTCGCGCGGGACGGGGGCGACGCGGTCCGCCTGACCAGCTCCGAGGGCGCCGAGACCGACGCCGCCTTCAGCCCGGACGGGCGCTGGATCGCCTTCACCGGCCAGTACGACGGCAACACCGATGTCTACCTCATCCCGGCCACCGGCGGCCAACCCCAGCGCCTCACCTGGCACCCCTCCGCCGACGCGGTCCAGGGCTGGACGCCCGATGGCGACATCCTCTTCCGCTCCGGGCGCGAAGCGGCGCCCACCCGGCTCTGGAAGTTCTACACGGTGGCCCCGTCCGGCGGCCTCCCCACCGCACTCGCGCTCCCGCAGGCCTACCTGGGCGGCATGTCGGCCGACGGCGCGCGCATCGCCTACCAGGAGATCGGCTACTGGGACCCGGAGTGGCGCAACTACCGGGGCGGCCAGGCGCAGCCGATCGGCATCGTCTCCACTGACACCTGGGAGCGCACCACGCCCCCGTGGGAGGGCGAGCGCCAGATGGATCCGGTGTGGATGGACGGCGTCGTCTACTACATGTCCGAGCGGGACTGGGCCGGCAACGTGTGGTCGTTCGACCCGCGCACCGGCACCGAGCGCCAGCTCACGCACCACGCCGACTTCGACGTGAAGTCCCTCGGCGCGGGCGACGGGGTGGTGGTCTACGAGCAGGCCGGCTACCTGCACGAAGTCGACCCGGCCACCGGCGCCTCCCGCCAGCTCGTCATCAACGTGACCGGCGACATGAACTGGTCACGTGCCAGGTGGGAGACGGTTCCGGCCGGCGGTCTGCGCGACGCCCGCCTCTCGCCCACCGGCAAGCGCGCGATCTTCGAATGGCGGGGCGAACTCTTCAGCGTGCCCGCCGACGAGGGCTCGTGGCGCAACCTGACCCGCACCCCCGGGGTCGCCGACCGTCACCCGGTGTGGTCGCCGGACGGGTCGCGCATCGCGTGGTTCAACGACGCCGGCGACGAGTACGCGCTCGTGATCGCCGACCAGGACGGGTCCGGCCAGCGCCGGATCGAGATCGACGAGCCGTCCTTCTACTTCCGCCCGGAGTGGTCGCCGGACGGCACCCGGCTCGCCTTCACCAACACCCACTACCAGGTGCTGGTCCTCGACCTGGAGTCCGGTAACGTGCAGCACATCGACACCGACCGCTTCGCGCATCCGGAGCGTTCGATGAACCCCGTCTGGTCGCCGGACTCCCGCTGGCTCGCCTACGCCCGCCGGCTCGACAACCAGCTGCGCGCGATCTTCGTCCACAACACCGAATCGGGCGAAACGCACCAGTTCACCGACGGCATGTCCGACGCGATCTCGCCGGTCTGGGACGAGTCCGGCAAGTACCTCTACTTCCTGGCCTCCACCGACTACGGGCTCAACACCGGCTGGCTGGACATGACTTCGTACGACCGCCCGGTGACGCGAACGCTCTACCTCGCGCTGCTCGGCGCCGACGAGCCTTCGCCGTTCCTGCCGCGGAGCGACGAGGAGGAGGTTGAAGAAGGGGAGGGCGAGGAGGACGCAGGAGACGCCGAAGCGGGTGGGTCCGGCCAGGGCGGCGAGGGCTCCCCGGGCGACGGCGCGTCCGGCCGCGGAGCCTCCAGCGACGGCGCCCCCGAGGTCACCATCGACTTCGACGGCCTGGCCGACCGCATCATCGACGCCCCCGGGATCGGCACGGCCAACTACGCCGGCCTCGCCCCCGGACCCTCCGGAACCGTCTTCGTCCTGGGCGGTGGAAGCGCCGCCCGCAAGTACTCCGTCGAGGACCGCGACGACGAGGGCTTCCTGGACAGCGGCGGCCGCGTCGCCATCTCCCACGACCGCAGCCACATGCTCTACTACAGCGGCGGCTGGCGCATCGTGAGCACCGCGCGCGCCCCCTCCGGCGGTGACGGCGCGCTCAACCTGAACAACATGCGCGTGCGCGTGGATCCCACCGCCGAGTACGCCCAGATGCTCCGCGACGGCTGGCGTTTCATGCGCGACTTCCTCTACGTCGACAACCAGCACGGCGCCCCGTGGGACGACGTGTGGGACTGGTACTCCGAGTGGCTCCCGGACGTGCGCCACCGCTCCGACTTCAACCACCTGCTGGACATGCTTTCGGGCGAGATCGCGGTCGGGCACTCCTACGTCAGCGGCGGCGACTACCCGGACCTGGAGAGCCCGCGCACCGGTCTCCTCGGCGCTGATCTTGAGGAGGACGGCGGGTTCTACCGCATCACCCGCATCTACGACGGGGGCGACTGGACCCCAGGGCTCGCCGGGCCTCTCTCCCACCCGGGGATGGAGGTGCAGGAGGGCGACTACCTGCTGGCGATCGACGGGGCCGACCTGCGCGCGCCCACCAACCCGTTCCGCCTCCTCGAGGGGACCGCCGGCCGCGTCATCACGCTGACGGTGGCGTCCTCCCCATCCGCCGAAGACGCCCGCGACATCCTCGTCCAGCCCACCGGCAGCGAGGGCGGGCTCCGCCAGTGGGCCTGGGTGGAAGCCAACCAGGCCCGCGTCGACGAGATGAGCGGGGGACGGCTCGCCTACGTCTGGCTCCCCAACACCGGCCAGGGCGGCTACCGCAACTTCAACCGCATGTACTACGCCCAGCAGGACCGCGAGGGCGCGGTCATCGACGAGCGCAACAACGGCGGCGGCTCGGCGGCCGACTACATCGTCGACATGCTCGACCGCGACCTCACCGGCTACTTCAACTCGCGCGCGGGCGACCGCAAGCCCTGGACCCAGCCGATGGCCGCCCTCTTCGGACCCAAGGTGATGGTGATCAACGAGCGCGCGGGCTCGGGCGGCGACCTGCTGCCGTACCTGTTCCGCTTCCGCGAGATCGGCCCGCTGGTCGGCACGAAGACGTGGGGCGGGCTGGTCGGCACCTGGGACACGCCCCCTCTCATCGACGGCGGCGGCTTCGTGGCCCCCCGGGGCGGCTTCTTCGACGTGAACGGGGAATGGGCGGTCGAAGCCGAGGGCGTGGCCCCCGACATCGAGGTGCGCAACGACCCCGCGCCAGTGATCGCCGGCGGCGACCCGCAGCTGGAGGCAGCGGTGAGGGAGGCGCTGAGGCTGCTGGATTCCGGTGGCAAGGTCACCTTCGAGGCCGAGCCCCCGCCGCCGGTTCGGTGGAGGCGGCCGGGAAGGGGGAGGTGAGGCCTGGCCCCGATTCCTGAACAGCCCTGCCGCCGCTCGTGATCGTTCAGGTTGAGAGTCGTCTTCATGGGTCCGTCACTCCGTGCGGTTCAGCCGGTATCCCGCGATGGTCTCGATACCGAGATCCAGGTCTATGGTGCTGATGAGCAACAGGTCGCTACCGATCCACTGAATCGCGCCCAGCGGGAGAAGCACGGTACCAAGCCAACGGCCTGCCGGACTGAAGACGCTCCACAGCTTCCCTCCTTCCGATGTGGATCGGTCCGCCACCCACAGATGGCCCGCCGAATCGACCGTGAGCGCAGTGATTGCAGGACTCTGCCTGGGCGGAAGTTCGGCCACCATGCGTTCCCAGGCGGCCCAATCCCAAGCGGGGCTCAAAGCCTCATTGGCTTCCCTGTTCTCCCGTATCAGGCTTCGCGTGAGGGGCTTTGGCGGGGGTGCCGTGCGCCGCAACACCCGCTGGAGCATCCCGGTCTCCGAGAACTGGCGAATCTCGTAGTCATCCCCGTCCGTGGCGTAGACCAGCAGCGGATTGCCTCCCGCGGCGATCATGGACCTGGCGGCGTAGGGCACAACCCAGGCAACGCTCGGCGGCGTGGACAGGTACTCTCTTCCGGCCCACCAGCCAAAGGAATGCACCGCGTAACCGGAGTCCATCCTGGCGAAGTGGATTGGCTCGCGGTAAACGGCGCCGTGGTCCGGGGTTTTCGAGTCGCGACGATACATCTCGACCAGAAAGGATCCGTCCGGAAGTGGCTGGGACGTTGTTTCCGGCGGCCGCTGGTCGGGCGTGCCGGTGGCTTCCATCACCGCACCGACGTCCAGGTGCCGCTCCTTCAGCAGCGCACCTGACGGATCGAAGTAGTTCACCCGGCGGAATCCCGCATCCCATACGACGATTGTGTCGCCCGGCAATACCTGCAGGTGCTGGGGACCCACGGCAAACTCGCCGGGCCCCTCGCCTTCGCGTCCGAACGCCGAGGACAGGGCACCGGATTGCTCAAAGACCAGAATGATCTTGTTGGACCCTGAGACCACGACCACTCTGCCATCCGACAGGGGCGCTGCCCCCATGACGCCCCAGACCAGGTGGGACGAGTCGTTGGCTGCCCCGAAGAGGCCGCTGTATCCGCCGATCACGAACTCCGGCTCGGAGCCGACGGTCCAGAATCCGCCGGAATCTCTTTCGGGGGAGTAGTTCTCGACGATCGCAACACCGGCCGAGTCAGTGATTGCGAAGCCTGCGGCGGGGAATGGGACCGTCTCCTGGTCACAGGCGGGCGCACTCAACGCCAACACCGTTGTCAGCAACCGCAATGCGGTACTCACGCGATGGACCCTCCTGGACGACCTGACGTTGCTCCCGAAAGAGAACGAGTCACCGTTGCTGATGTCGATGCTCTCGGTGCTCTCGCGGGTTTATCCACGGACTGCTGGACCCGGCTATTCGTCGCCTGCGTCCAGAAAACGCAGTCGCAGACCCTCGAAGCGTGCGAAATCGCGATCGTTCGTAAGCAGGGTGGAAACGCCGTGCTGCCGGCAAAGGGCGGCGATCTGTGCGTCGAACGCCAGGTTGCCGCGCGCGTCCGCCTTCCGGACGATGGCCGTCAGCAGCTCGAAGAACCCGGACTCCGGCCGCAGAATGCGACATCCCGGCGCGGCGACGATCCGCTCGAGAAACGCAATGGCCTCATCCAGCGTTGACGGCGGATTGAAGACGCGGCGGTGCGTCACCACGCGGATGAACTCCCCCGCGCAGAAGACCGGCAGGCCCCACAACCCCGTCCCCTCGGCCAGTTCCACGAGCCTCTGGGTCGCGACCGCGTGCACGGCGGTCTCGGCCCGGTGGGCGTAGACAAGCACGTTGGTGTCTACGGCGATCATGCGCGGTCCAGCACATCGTACAGTGCGTCGCGGTCCGAGATGTCCACATTGGGAGGCGCGTGGCCGCGTACCACCTTCAGCTCCAGCTTGAAGGCATGGCCGGGTTCGGGGTCCGTCAGGCTGGCCCTGAGCGCATCCTCCACGAACCGCGTGAGTGTGATGCCGTCTCGCGCGGCGCGGCTCTTGGCGCGTCGCAGAATGTGATTGTTCAGGTTGAGAGTCGTCTTCATGGGATTCGGTTGGGTTGGGTGGAATATGGTCTGACCATATCGTAATAGCCATACATATGGCAGTTGTGTCAAGACCCCACAGCTTGACGCACCGGCGCCCCCGCCCGAAGACTGAACCCTGACGGCGAAGCGGCGCCCCGCACGGCCGCGACGCGCATTCCACCCGAAACCGGGAGACCGATCATGAAACGCTGGGGGCTGCTACTTCTGCGGGTGACCACGGGCTGGCTGCTGGTCCTGTGGGGCATCGACAAGTTCCAGAACGTCGCGCACGGCCAGGCGGTCGCGGAGACGTTCTACTTCGGGATCGGGACGCAGGCCGTCGTGCAGCACATCGTCGGCGGCATCCAGATCCTCCTCGGAGCGCTAGTCATCCTGGGGGTTTGGCGGCGCAGGGCCTACCCGGTGATGCTGGTCGTCCTGGCCTTCACGGCCGTCGGTGTGTGGAAGTCGATCATCGACCCGTGGGGCTGGTTCCTCGACGGCTCGAACGTGCTCTTCTACCCGTCGGCGATCATCGCGGCGGCGGCGCTCCTGCTGTGGGGGACGATCGACGAGGACGAGATGACGCTGGACGCGAAGATGACATCATGATGTGGCGCCGGGAGCACGCCGTGCGCGCCGACGGCTTCCCTGTCTTCGACATCCCGCCTGACACGCCGCCGCTCACCTCCGAGATGGTCCGCGACGCTTTGGAGGACATCCGGGATGCGTTGGAGGCAATCGGAATCGAGGACGCGTCCGGCTGAATCAGCTGTCGGCGACCCGGACCCGCGACGGGCACCGTTTCGCCGTGACTACGGCAGGTCCAGCAGCGGGATGACGAGGGCTCGGGCGGCGTTTGCCATTCGATGGTCGTAGCTGGCGAGTTCAACACGCTGGCCTCGGTCCCGGAGAAACTGGCATGATGCGAGGTGTAGCGCATCCAGGGTCCTTACAGGTACCGGAAACGGGTCCAAGGCGCGGGACAACACCACGGGAGTCAGCTCCAGCAACGAGATGCGAGCGATCACCGCCCGCGCTGCCTCAGCCCGTCGCGCTGTCGCCTTTCGCGCGTGAAGACGCGTCCAGACCTCGTACTCGAGCAGACGGCTGGAAACGAGGGTTTCGGTCCAGAATGAAGCCGGCGGTCGCCGGTCTTCCGCGAACAAGTGGGCCAGGGCGACCGAAGTGTCCACGTAGATCACCGGTCGCTTCGGTCGCCTTCCAGTTCACTGAGCAACACGGACAGCGCGGCCTCCGGGGGCCCGCCGCGGGGTGGCTCGGATCCCGGAGACAGTGCGGGCGTCAGCCAACCCTTCCGCACCGCATCGGCAAGCATGGCGTCCGCCAGAATGGGACTCCTCACCGATCGCGGAGGGCCGATTTCGGCTACGACGCGGTCCCGGTCCGTGACGAGAACGGTCTCGCCGCTGGCCGCCAGCCGCACGTATTCGCTGAGCTTGCTGTTCAACACCTTGATTCCGACGGATCGCATGAACACAATGTAGCGACTTATAGCTACCTGCATCAATGCAAGCACTGGTTGTTGCCGTCAATAGTGGGTCCACTTCGATCATCGCGGCTGGGGCACTCCTTCTGTGGGGCACGATCGACGAGGACGAGTTGGCGCTGGACACCATCAAGATGCCGGCGGGACGTACCCGCTGAGTCGACCCGGCTGCCCCGCCTCTTCTGAGCGCATGTGAAACCGTTCACAAGCCCCCGCACCCGCCCAGGTTCGCGCACGCGCGGTGCGCACCCTACATTTCCCCCCAGTCACAGCCCGGCCCTTCCATCCGGAGTGAGGTGCAGAGCAAGATGTTGCAAACCGAAGCCATTCAGGCGCGGCGAGGTGGGTTTACGCGCCGCAAGTTCATCAAGGGGGTAGTCGCCGCCGGCGCCACCGCGTCCGTGTCGGGGTACCTGTTCCGCGGCAGCGGGGTGTTCGCGCCGATGCTGTCTGCCCAAGGCGCGGTGGAGCGCCTCATCACCGTCAACGTCAACGGGCAGCAGCGCCGCGTGGACGTCCCGAAGCACGAGACGCTCGCGATGACGCTCCGCTATCAGCTCGGCCTCACCGGCACCAAGCTCGGCTGCGACCGGGCGGAGTGCGGCGCATGCACGGTGCTGCTCGACGGCGTCACCCACTACGGCTGCTCGATCCTCACGCACTCGGTGCAGGGACGCGCGGTCATGACCATCGAGGGGCTTGAGCAGGACGGGGAACTCCACCCCGTGCAGCAGGCGGTCATGGACGAGGGCGGCTTCCAGTGCGCCTTCTGCGCCCCCGGCTTCGCGATGAGCATGGTGGGCATGCTGGAGAAGAACCCGAATCCGACCCGCGAGGAGGCGGCGGTGCTGCTTTCGGGCAACCTCTGCCGCTGCGGCGACTACGACAAGATCCTGAACACGGCGATGCGGGCGGCCGAGCTGTCCCGTTCGCGGGCCTGAAAGGGGACTCACGATGGCTGAGAACGTAATCGGCACCGACATCTCCCCACCGGATCTGAGGGCGAAGATCACGGGGCGTGCCCGCTACGCCGAGGACTTCCGCGCGGAGGGTATGGTGTTCGCGAAGCTCCTCCTGAGCCCGATGCCGCATGCGCGCGTCCGCAGCGTGGACACGAGTGCGGCGGAGGCGATGGAGGGGGTGCTGGGGATCCTGAGGGCCGACGAGCTGCCCGTGCAGTCGGAAGGACTGCGCGAGGGGGCGCTCACCGACGAGCCGAAGTACGAAGGTGAGCCGATCCTGGCGGTCGCGGCCGTGGACGAGACGACCGCCGCCGCTGCGGTGGAGGCGATCCGGGTGGACTTCGAGCCGCTGCCCTTCGTGCTGGATCCGCTGGAAAGCCTGCGCGAGGGTGGGCCGGACGCGCACGTGGGCGGGAACATTTCGGCAGGCAGGGGCGAGTTCGGCTCGCTGAAGTGGCCGGCATCCGTCTTCGAGGAGGCGGGTGCCGACCGGCTGCCGATGGGTGAGCCGGCCACCGAGTGGACCCTCGGCGACATCGACGCGGGCTTCGACGAGGCGGACGTGATCGTCGAGGAGACGATCGTCCATCAGTCCGTCACCCACCACCCCATGGAGCCCCGCAGCTGCATGGCGTACTGGCAGAACGGGAAGCTGTTCCTGCACGGGTCCACACAGAGCACCGAACGGACGCGGGGTGGGGTGGCGCGCATGGCCGGCGTCGAGCCGGACGACGTGGTGTTCATCGGCGAGTACTGCGGCGGCGGCTTCGGCAGCAAGATCTCGGGTGCGCCGATCATGGCGGTGCCCGCGGTGCTGTCGCGCAAGATCGGCCGCCCGGTGATGCTCCGGATCACCCGCTACGAGGAGAACTACATCGGGCGGGCACGGGCCGGGTTCCAGGGATGGGCGAAGATGGGCTTCCGCGCCGACGGCCGCATGACCGCTCTCGACCTCTACCTGGTCCAGGACAGCGGGCCATTCGGGGCCAGCGACCTCTTCACGGCCGGAACCGTCGCAACGGCGTCGTATCAGCCCGAGAACATGCGGTTCCGCGGCGCGGCGATCCTTACCAACACGCCGCCGCGCTCGGCCCAGCGGGCGCCCGGCGGCGCGCAGATCGTCGCCATGCTCGAGCCGCTGGTCGACAAGGCCGCGCGCGAGCTCGACGTCGACCGCCTCGAGATCCGCAAGATCAACGCACCGGGCCACGATGGCTGGCTGGGGCCGCAGCAGGGACCGTTCAGCAGCGCCTACGTGCGCGAGGCGCTCGATCTGGGCGGCGAGCTCTTCAACTGGGAAGAGAAGAGCCAGCTCTCCGGACAGCGCAACGGCACCAGGGTCACCGGGGTGGGGATGGGCCTCAGCCCGTTCACCGCCGGCAGCGCGGGCCGCGACGGCCTTCTGGTCATCCGCCCCGACGGCAAGCTCCATGTACACCAGGGCATCGGGAACCTCGGCACCCACTCGATCGCCGACACCGCGCGCCCGGCGGCGGATGTCCTCGACCTCTCGTGGGACCAGGTCGAGATCGTCTGGGGCGACACCAGCAAGCACCTCCCCTTCAGCACGGTGCAGGCGGGAAGCCAGACCACCCACGCCCACACCCGCGCCAACCACGCGGCGGGCACTGCGATGGTCGGCCTCCTGCAGGAACTGGCGGCCCGCGAGCTTGGCGGATCGCCCACCGATTACCGCGTCGCGGACGGCCGCGTCTTCCGGGCCGGTAACCGCGCAGCCGGGATGAACTTCGCCGAGGCGGCGCGCCGCGCGATCGCGGCCGGCGGCAAGTTCAGCGGGGGCGTGGTCCCGGAAGACCTCAACGATGCCACCAAGGCGGCGGTAGCGGGCCTCGCAGGCGAGGGCCTCATTGCGGCCGCACGCGACAACTACTCGCGCGGGGGCTCGGTCTACACCTGGGTCGCCACCTTCGCGCAGGTCGAGCTCGACGTCGAGACCGGCGAGGTGGAGATCATCGATCTGGCGTCGTCCACGGACTGCGGCACGGTGATGCACCCGCGTTCCCTGGCGGCGCAGACCAACGGCGGCGTCTTCCAGGGGATCGGGATGGCGAAGGGCCAGCGCTGGGTCTTCGACCCGAAGTGGGGCATTCCCTTCACCAAGCGCTTCTACACGGCCCGCCCGCCCGGCATCCTCGATGTGCCGCTGAGCCCGCGCTTCGCGGCCGTCAACGAGCCGGACCCGCACACGCCGGTGGGCGCCAAGGGGATCGGGGAGCCGCCGGTGGGCGCCGGGGAGGCCGCGTACGTCTGCGCCGTCGCCGACGCCATGGGCGGGCTCTGCCTCTGCAGGACGCCGCTCACCGCCGACATGATCCTCGCGGAGCTGGAGGGCCGGCCGCGGCCCTACGGCCTGCTGGAAACCCACGTCTGAACCCAAGCCGGTAAGGAGAACCAAGATGGCTGTCATGCGTGACATGATCCCACCGTTCGAGCTCTATCAGCCGACGGAGGTCGACGACGCGGTGCGACTGATGCGCCAGCACGGCGACAAGGGCTGGGTTCTGGCCGGCGGGCTGGACACCTTCGACTGGTTCAAGGACCGGATCAAGCGGCCGGAGGCGGTGATCGACCTGGGTTCCGTGGAGGAGATCCGGGGCATCGCGGCCGGCGGCGACGGCGGTTTGCAGATCGGGGCGATGACGAGCCTCACCGATGTCGCCGAGCACGCGGACGTGATGAGCCGCTACCCCCTCCTCGCCGAGGCGGCGGGGCTGGTGGCGACGCCGCAGATCCGCAACCAGGGCACACTCGGCGGCAACATCGTGCAGGACACCCGCTGCTGGTACTACCGGAGCGGCTGGCCGTGCTACCGTGCCGGGGGCAACGTCTGCTACGCCGCGACCTCCCAGTCCATGAACCGCGAGCACTGCATCATGGGCGCGAGCCGCTGCGTCGCGGTGAGCCCGTCGGACACGGCCCCCGCCCTCGTCGCACTCGACGCGGAAATGGTCGTCGCCAGCACCTCCGGCGAGCGCACCTACCCGGCGGCCGACTTCTTCATCGGCCCCGACATCGACATCGAGCGCATGACGGTGCTCAAGCCCGGCGACCTGCTGACCCGCATCGACCTCCCGGCGCCCTGGCCGAACGCGCGCTGGTACTTCGAGAAGATCCGCGACCGCAAGTCATGGGACTTCTCGCTGATGAGCGTGGCGTCGTCGCTGCGGGTCGAAGCCGGGATGATCCAGGACGCCCGCATCGTCGTCAACAGCGTAGCCCCCTACCCGGTGCGGCTGCGCGCGGTCGAGTCGGCGATCCGGGGCAGGGCTCCCGACGAGCAGACCGGCCAGATGGCCGGCGAGATCGCGGTCGAGGGTGCGCGCACGCTCCGCCACAACGACTACAAGGTCGCGCTGATGCGGAACCTGGTGAAGCGCTCGATCAGGGACGCGGCGTAACGGCCGGCGATCCCCACGACAGGCGAGGGCGCCCGGCGGCTGCGGTTGCGCCCGAGGATCACAGCCACAAGGAAGCGATAATCCATGGAATTCCTGCGGAGGGCACTGAACCCCTGGGGTGAGAACGTCCCGATCGGGGTCTCGTGGGATCTGATCTGGGCGGCGGTCATCGTAGGCGCCGTCTTCGTCGTGATCCACGCGCTTCTGGTCCCGAAGAAGGGCGGCGCGGGCGAGATCGACGAGAGCGAGGCGAAGGGTCTGCCGGAGAAGATCCAGCGACACAAGCCGGGCGCGCGCGGATTCCACTGGTCGATGTCCGCGACCATGTTCGTGCTGCTGATCACCGCCTTCTTCCCGGTGATCGGAATCCAGTTCCCCTGGGTCACCATCCATTGGATCGCCGGGGTGCTCCTGATCCTGACCGTCCTGTACCACATCTACCATGTCTTCGCCAAGCAGGACATCCGAAACATGTGGATCGGGCGCCGCGACGTGAAGGAGGGCTCGCTCGGGCTCCAGGCGGCGCTGCGCCGGCCGGTTAAGCGCCCGCGGGCCGGCAAGTATCCGGTCGACCAGAAGATGTTCCACCACGCCGCCACCGTCGCGACGCTGGCCGCGGTCGTTACCGGCGTCCTCATGATGTTCCGGATCGACAACTTCCTCCTGCCGCAGAACACCTACATGTTCAGCGACGCCACCTGGGGCTGGATCTACGTGATCCATGGGGTCAGCGGGATCGCGCTGATCTTCCTCGTGATCGCGCACGTCTACTTCGCGATCCGTCCCGAAAAGCGGTGGATGACCTGGTCGATGATCAACGGCTGGATCACCCGCGACCGGTATCTGGAGAACCACGACCCCGAGCGGTGGTCGGTGCCGGAGGCGGGTGGGGCCGGGGAGATGGAAGGGTCGGCCACCGGGGGCGGCACGGGCCAGCCGGCGCTCAGCGACAAGGCTTGACGGCACGCTCGTGAAACCGTTCACAAGCGACCGGGACCGACGTGTGCGCGGGCCCGCAAGGAGAGGCGCTGTCGCATGACCCTGGACGACCTGAAGGCCCGCATCGATGCCATCGAGGAGGGCTACGAGTTCTTCCTCGCCTACGCGGCCCAGGGGCTGGCGGGCGACCAGGCCGGCAAGGCCGACGAGCAGGTACGGGGGTACCTGCGCGGCTTCGAACAGGCCCTGGACGGCCTTGCAGAGGCTTTCCGGGCCCATCTGCCGGGTGGTGAGGCTGCGGAGGCGGGTGGCGATTCGGCCAGGGACGCCGCGGCAGCGGCAGCCAACGACGCGCTGGAGGTGCTCCGCCGCGACGCCGAAGCCTCGCGCGCGCTGATCCGGCTGGTTGCGGCCCAAAGCGCCGTATCATCCCAGCTGATCGACAACCTCAACGCGTCGATCCACATCCGCGCACTGCTGACGGACGTGTTCGTGCTGGGCGAGATGGTGGGGGTTTAGTTTTTAGCTTTTAGCCCGTGGAATAAGTCCCCGCTGCATTCGGGCGGCGATGCGTCGCGCCTTTGCCAGCCCGGCGCCTCGCCTCCCTCGGTGCCACGCGGGGATTATCCACGGACTGCTGTAGGGCCCCCCGGCCCTACCCGATCGAGAGCAGAGTGATCCGGAAGATCAGGATCGCATTCGGCGGCACCGGACCGCTCCCCCGGCTCCCGTAGCCCAGCGCGGGCGGGATGATGATTCGGCGAATTCCCCCGACACGCATGCCGGTGACGCCCTCGTCGAACCCGGGCACCACCTGACCCGCCCCCAGACGGAAGGGGAACTGGCCGCTGTCGAACTGGGTGCCGTCGGTCAGGCGTCCGGAATAGCCGACACGGACGTTGTCGCCCGCCACCGCCGGCGCTCCCGTTCCCACCTCGATGTCCTCATAGTAGAGGCCGGACTCCGTCCTGGTCATGTTCGCCAGATTGATTCCCAGCGACGCGGCGAACTCGGCGTCCTCGATCGTCTCGGGTCCCGTCATGTCGTCTCCTCCGCAACCCGCCAGTATGAGTATGGTGTACGCGAGCGCTGCCATTCCGGGAAGTCGCGCCCTGGCCGAGCCGCTCGCGACCAGGCCGCTCACCAATGTGCCACTCAAGACGCGCCGCTCACGAATGCGCCGCCACGGTCCGCAGCCGCCGGTGTTCCCTGAACGAGATCAGCTTGCGGCGTCCCTCGTCCCAGAGCGCCAGGCGCAGGGTTTTCAGGCCGTCCCGCAGGGTCATTATCGGGGCCTTCCACAGCTCCGGGTTCTCGTCGTGGCAGCGCTGGAGCCGGTAGTTCGGGATCCGCGCGCTCAGGTGGTGCACATGGTGGAGCCCGATGTTCGCAGTGAACCACTGCAGCACCCTGGGCAGCTTGAGGAAGGACGAGCCGTGCAGCGCGGCGTCGTAGTAGTTCCAGTCCTCGTGCCAGTGCCAGTAGGCGTCCTCGAACTGGTGCTGCACGTAGAAGAGCCACACGCCGATCGCGCAGGAGATCAGGGTGATCGGAAGCTGGATCATCAGGAACGGCACGATTCCGATGGTGAACCAGGCGGCCGCCAGGATTCCGGCGATGGCCGCGTTGGTCCACCACACGGACTGCCACTCGCGCTTCCACGTCCAGGGCACGTCCCACGGGAACCGGTGCTTGACGAGAAAGTGAAACGCGGCGCCGGGGCCGAAGAGCACGGCGGGATTGCGGTAGATCCGGTATCCCAGGCGCTGCATCCAGGACATCGCCTCGTACTCGCGGACGGTAATCGTGACGATGTCGCCGAACGTGCGCAGGTCCAGGTTGCCCGAGTGTGCGTGATGGATGGCGTGCGTCTTCCTCCAGTAGTGGTACGGCGTCAGGGTCAGCACGCCGATCACGGATCCCGTGACGCAGGCCAGCCGGCGCGACCTGAAGTATGAGCCGTGCCCGCAATCATGCTGGAACATGAAGAGCCGCATGAGGAGCCCGGCGGTAGGGACGGACAGCAGCAGGGTGAGCCAGTAGCCGACGGCGAGGCTGAAGTACATGAGAGCCCACGCGCCGGCGAAGAGCACGGCGGTGTAGCCCATCTGCCAGGCGCTGCGGCGGTTGTCCGGGCCGAAGTAGGGCGAGAGCACCTTCTTCCAATGCTGGACTTGTGCACGATCCGGTTTCATGGGCTAAAACCTGTCTGTCGGACCGTCCGGGCGCAACCGGCACGCTGCGACCTTGGGCGGCGCGGATCCCTGGCCGATTGCATGAACGCCGCCGCGGCCCTCGCCGATGACGCGTCCGTGGCGACCGCGAATCGGAAGGACTTCCGGTCGCTGCGCAAGTTTGGGGTGACTCTGGCCGGGTGAGGGAACGGGCGCTGGCCCGCGCCTTACCGCCGCTTCGCCGGCGTCCCGAACGGGTACATCTCGCTTAGGTCCACATTCTCATACGGCAGCGCATCCAGGAAGGTGGTGCCCACGAACGGTCCGGGTGCTTCCACGACGAGGATGGTGCGTGCGTAGCCGGTCTCGTCGAAGCCGCGGCGGAAGTGGACGCGCGACTTGACGACGAAGACGTCGTAGTCGGCGGGATCGATCGGCCCGAAGCGGAAAGCGTCCGGGTAGAGTACCTGCTCGTAGGCGGGGGTGAGGAAGACGACGTTGCCGTCGCCGAACGAGACCGCGGCGATCAGGTCGTAGCCGAAGCCTTCGCCGAAGTATTCGAGTGTGCCGGTGATGCGGTGGGGCGAGCCGCCGGAGGGGGTGAAGCCGCCGATCTCGTGGTCGAAGGGGTCGCCGGGCCGGGCGGCGGCGGCGGTGAGGGCGTCGAGGGTGGTGGGGGAGGTGATCGTGCCGTAGAGGACCTTGCCGATCCCGGCCGCTTCGAAGGCGCCGAGGATGTGTGTGGCGTCGCCGGGGCGGTCGCTGTAGTCGCCGACCGCGACGGGGGTCTCGCCGCGCGAGATGGCTGCCGCGACGATTTGGGCGGCCTCGGTGGGGCGGGGTTGGCTGCCGAGCGCGAAGTCCTCGCGCACGCGCCACATGAAGTCGTCCATGTCGTCGGCGATCCGGTCGGCGAGGGCCTGGTCGCCGTTGGTCATGACCTGGATGGTGGCGCCCACGTCGGGCACGTCCGACCAGGGGTAGCCGAAGAAGACGCTCACGTAGGCGTCGTGCTCGCGCGCCTCCCAGCGCCGCGCACGCTCCATGATGTCCATCGCCGGGGACTGGCCGGTCCACTGCAGCACGGTGGCCGTGATGATCCCGGGCTTGCGGGTCGCCGTGGTGGGCTCGTATTCGCCCCGGGCGGCGAGGCGCAGGGCGCGGGCCGCGCGCTCGCCCTGGATGTACGAGTCGTAGTGCGGGAAGCGCTTGGTCACGAAGGAGAAGTCGGCGTGCGCGAGGAACTCGGCGTCCTCGTTGCCGTGCAGGTCGAAGGTGGCCGCGATGGGAACGTCGGGGCCGACCAGCTCCCGGAACCGCCGCGCGATCTCGGCTTCGGGGCGGGGGATGTCCCGCACGGCCATCGCCCCGTGCAACGCGAGCAAGACCCCGTCGACAGGCAGTTGCTCCTCCAACTCGGCCAGCATGGCGTCCAGGAAGTGCTCGAAGGTCGCCCTGGTGTTCCAACTCCGCGACGACCCCCCGAAGACCCCGACCGGCGAGGTCAGCGGGACGAGTTCCACATCACCCAACTCACGGGCCCGCTTGACGAAGCCGCCGATGTAGCCGCCGGACGACAGCAGCGCCTCCCCGGAAACCGGCTCGCTGTAGCGAAGCCAGTCCTCGACCTCGGTGTCCCCGCCCGGGCAGAATGTGCAGGTCTCGTGCTGGTAGCTCGCGACGGCGAAGCGGAGTTCGGCACCGTCGTTGCCTCGTGGCGAGCCACAGGCAAGGAGGGCTGCGGGCAACGCAGCGGCATAGGCGACCATTGTCGGCAGCGCCAGGCGTCGCCCTGACCGCTGCGTTGGTCGTTGACCCTGCCGAGCAACGTTGGGGTGGTTCACGCACTTGCTCGATTTCATCACTCTTCGTTTGGCGGTGGGTTGATGTCACCGACGATTTCAATCCTGTCGCGATCCGCCCCGAACCAGCCTCTGGGGCTCGACTTCCTCGACCCTTCGCTGTTCTTTGTCATTCTGGTCGCTCGTCTCTCGGTGTCCTGCTAAAGCACCTCCCCGAGAGCCGCAAGGTGCTCATCGGTCAGTCCGTGCATTTCGAAGGTCGAGACGCCCGCGGCCCCGGCGTCGCGCGCGGTTGCCACCGCCTCCGCCAGTTGCGCGGGATTCAGCGCCGGCAGGTATAGCCCCGCGTTCAGCGGAGTGCCAGCGCGCGGACCACCCTCGACGCGGCCGCCGGCCAGCGCGGCGACCCCTTCGCGCACCCCGTCGCCGATCCAGGGGATATCCTCCAGGTAAAAGCTCTGGTAGAGCATCGGGAAGAAGCGGTCCAGCGGCCACTCGTCCCACGCCTGCCGGACCAGGGTGCGCGCGATCGTGGGCGTTGGGAAGACCGCCGCGGTGATGGGCTTGCCGTGGGAGTGGACCTCGCGTGTGAGCTCCCGCACGGCGCCGGTCACGGAGTCCCAGCGGAAGCGGCGCCACGCCTCGTCGGAGGGGGGGTCGGGGATCTCCAGCGGATCCCTGCCGTCGAGCGCGGCGAACTGCTCGCGGCAAACGTCGCAGTAGCAGAAGTCGAACTCGGGATGCTCCACGTCCTGCACCAGGTTGTACGTCTCCCATAGCCCGCGCGGCAGGATCACGTCGCAGTGGCGCACGTAATCGAGATGGACGCCGTCGATGGCCGGATTCGCGGCCAGCTCGCCCACGCGGCCGCGGAGGTACTCCCGCACCGGCCCGCGCGACGGACACACCCACCTGTAGTAGCCCACGTAGGGCGGGTGCTCGAGGGAGGATTCCAGGTTGCGGCTGACCGTGAACCACTCGGGGTGGTTTTCCGTCGCCCAAGCGTCGCCACTACGGTTCATCGTCCAGAACCAGCGGTGGAACTCGAGACCTTCGCCGTGGGCAGCCGCCGAGACCAGCTCGGTGTCTCCGCCACCCACGAGGACGGCATGGAACCCGGCCTCGCGAAGACGTGCGAAGCGTCGCCGCCATTCGCCCAAGTCGTAGTCGCTGTTCCCGTGGACCCAGGTCCAGACGCTGAAGTCGGGGAGGCTTGCGGCTGGGGGTTGCCCACGATCCCGGCTCTCCCCGGGCGTGCAGGCGGACAGCACGGCGGTCGCAGCCGGCCCCCCCGCCAGAGCGGCGGCACCCGTGGTCTTCAGGAACTCGCGACGCTTCATGAGACTACCCCACCACGCTCCTGAGCGCGGCCAGGTGCTCGTCGCTCAGTCGCCGCAGCTCGAACAGCGAAACCCCCGCCGCCCCCCCATCCCGCGCCGCTGCCACCGCCTCGGCCAGTTGCGCCGGTTCGAGCCAACGCAGTTGCAACCCCGCATTGAGCGGCGTTCCGGGGCGCGGGCCGCCCTCCACCCCGCCCCCCGCCAGCGCAGCTACCCCCTCGCGCACACAGTCGCCGATCCACGGGACGTCCTCGCCGTAGGCGCGCTGGTAGAGCATGGGAAAGAACCGGTCGAGCGGCCATTCATCCCACGCCTGCCGCACCAGCCGCCGTGCCTCCCCGGGCGTCGCGAAGACCGCCGCGGTGATGGGCTTGCCCTGCGCGTGCACGGCCGCCGCCATGTCCCGAACCGCCCCCGTCACGCTGTCCCAGCGGAAGCGCCGCCAAGCCTCGTCGGCCGACGGATCGGGAATGTCGAGCGGGTCGCGGCCGTCGAGCCCGGCGAACTGCTCGCGGCAGACGTCACAGTAGCAGAAGTCGAACTCGGGGTGCTCGATGTCCTGCACGAGGTTGTATTGGTCCCACAAGCCGCGGGGCAGGATCACGTCGCAATGGCGCACGTAGTCGAGGTGGACGCCGTCGATGGCCGGGTTCGCGGCCAACTCGCCGACGCGACCACTCAGATACTCGCGTACGGGCGCGCGGGAAGGACAAACCCACCGGTAGTAGTTCACATAGGGCGGCTTGTCGAGCGACGATTCAAGGTTGCGGCTCAACGTGAACCACTCGGGGTGGTTTTCCTTCGCCCAGGCATCGCCGTTGCGGTTCATCGTCCAGAACCAGCGGTGGTACTCGAGGTCCTCCGCGTGCGCTGCCGCCGACACCATCTCCCTGTTGGCGCCGCCGGCGAGCACCGCGTGGAAGCCGGCCGGGCGCAGCCGGGCGAATTGCCGCCGCCAGTCTTCCGCGGCGTAGTCGCGGTTGCCGCTCACCCAACACCACAGGGTAAAGCCCGGTTTCTGACCGATGCCGCGGATGTGGCCGGGTAAGGTGCCCAGCGCCGCGGCCGCCCCGGCCGTACGAAGGAATTTCCTGCGTTTCACGGTAGCGCCTGGGGGTTTTGTCCACGTGCTGCCGGGACTGCTTCGACGAACCGCACGATCCCCCACATCTCGGGAATGTGCATGTTGATCTCTCCCTGCGGGGACCACACCCAGTTGTGCTCGGGATGCCGATTGTCACGCGAGGGGAGTTCCGCCCTGCGATACTCTCCGTCGATCACCTCGACCGGCCACTGGACGCGCGAGAAGTTGATCCGCCACTCGTCGCCGGCCCGCGGCACGGTCCCCGGCTTGTGCCGGCCTCCTTCGACGGTCGCGTAACGGTCCGTCTCCCTGGGATCGTCCGCGGCGGCGCCCCCCTCGGGTGGCCTGAACGCCGCCCAGGGAATCGCGATTTCGACGGTCCAGCCACGGTCCTCGTCGGACGGGTCGTTCAGCGTCCCGTCCAGGGCCACCGCCGTGCGAAGGCCCACCATGTCCCACCCCACGTTCGCTCTGCCCCCGCGATTGTAGGGCCGCGGCAGAAACAGGTCGAACTCGGTCCCCAGCGCGTTGATTTCGAGTTCGTAATAGTCGAGCGCGTCCCCGTCGGGGTCGATGAAGACCTCGAAGTCGTGTTCCCGGTAGAGGATGGCGTCTCGGTCGGCGAGCGTGGCCCACAGGTGCGGCTCCTCCAGCTGCGCGGCGATGTAGAGGTAGTCGTCGTCCCAGACGACCTTTACGCGCGTGTCCCACTGCGGGGCAGGCCAGTCCTCACCCCGAATGTCGATGAACGATTCGGTCCAGGGGGCGCGCTGCCACGCGGCGTCGTCCGGCGCGCCGTCGATTGCCGGGGGGGACCCGGCTTTGGGAGCTGTGTAGGATCGGGGCGTGCCGGAGGGCTCCGGTACCGCGCGATCCGGCCGCTGGGCCGCGTCGGGGGTGGCGGCCAGGAGAGGCCCGGGACCCACCCACAGGCCAACGGCCCACAGACCGGCTGCGGCGATCAGGCGCCGGGGCGCTCTCCACGGGTTCGGGACACGGTGCTGCATGGCGTGCCCCTAACATGGCAGGCCTACCAGCGCATGGACAGACTCACCGCCGCGAGGTGGGCAGCCCCGGACCCGGGTGCTCCGGCACTCCGCCCGCCCTCGATGCTTGCCGAGAAGTCCGGACCCAGGCGCAGGCGTCCTCCCAGCTGGTACCCGTAGATCCCCCGGTTCGAGACCTCGAGCGGCGTGAACGCGACGGAGTTGACCATCCCGGCCGCCGGGAAGTACGCCGCGTCGAGTCGTTCGGAGAGCACGACCCTCGCATAGGGCGTCAGAAGTCCCCGGCCCTCCCAGGCCTTGACCCCATACCCGATTTCCGCGTCGATCCGGCGGCTGCCGTAGCCGTAGCCGCCCGGAGTCAGCCCCGCCGCACCCTGGGCCCAGAGTCGAGTGACGCCGCTCGCCGCGGATCCCCAGGACGGTCTCACTCCCAGGGAGAGTCCCTGTCCGCCTCCGCCCGGGTTGATGGAGAGGGAGCCGCCAAGCCCCCACTCCTCGTACTCTTCCTCCTGATGCAGGACCAGTCTGCGCCCGTGCACGCGAATGGTCAGGGTCCCGTTGTGCTGGAGATAGGTCACTCCTCCACCGAGCTCCATACCCAGCCCGCTGTCGACTTCCCCGCCGTCCTGCCGCATGCCGACGCGCAATTGCGGCTGCAGCGTTGCGTCTCCCATTCCGAATCCCTTGACGGCCTCGACCATCACCCGCACCCGGTTGGCGTCGGAGCTCAGTTCGTTGCGGCCCTCGACTTCGGCCGAGTTCATCCGCGCGATGAACGCATCCGCGCGCAACGCCAGCCCGAGATCCGCCGGTGTTTCGGAATGGATGAGTTCCCCCTTCACACCCAACCCGGCCATTGCATCGTGATGTCGCTGTCGGGATCGACCTCCCCTCCGCCCTCGATGCCCAGTTGGCCGGTGCCGTACCCCAGTACGCCCCAGGTGAAGAGGCGGTCGCTGAGCGCGAGCCGGGCATACGGGAAGGCGCTGGTAAGCGTGGTGGAAACATCTCCGAAATCGTCATCGCCGGGGCGACCGAGCTCGAATCGGCCCGATCCGCTGCTGTAGGTCGCCGCCAGTCCGGTCACCAGCGACCCGAACCCGTAGTCGGCCCCGAGCGCCGCCGTCGTGACCTCGCCTTCTCCGAACCCTTCTCCGTCCCCGCTGTTGAACCGCATGATCTCGCCCCCGCCCCACAGGGAATAGCCCCCTCCGCCGTCTGCGGCTCCGGGCGTCACCTGGAAGGAACTGCCCCCGAGCAGCGCACTGGCCGACAAGGGGATGAAGGACGCCAACCCTGCCCGGCCGACGTTCCCGGAGGCACCGACCGAGCCGGCGCTTCCCGGACCGAAGCCGAAGGGAGCCGCCTGCAGGGTGCCGTACGGGTTGTCCCAGCCGCTCAGGAAGCCCAAATCGACCCCCCGCCCGCCGACCGTTACATGGTCGTCCCCACGGTACGGGTGCGACACGCGGTTGCCGATCATCTCCATCGCCTGGCTAGCCACCGAGCGGCCGAACCGGTGAAGCCAGTCTTCCGCGGCTGTCTCCGCCTCGGCGGTCGAGAAGTTGCGATAGAATCCCGCGCCGATGATGAACTCCTGCCCGGTGTAGACATCGAATTCACTGGTGAAGGATAGAGCGTAGCTCACCTTTGGAGATCCCGTGTCTTCATCGCCCTCTACCGTCGGATCGTCCCAGAAATACTCGACGTATCCTCCTCCGGCGCGGGCCGCCGCAATGATGAGCTCAACGAACTTCGTCCCGTTGATGTCCTCGGTGTCCTCGGCAAAGCGGCCTTCGCGCCACGCGTTGGCGCCGTGGAAGATCACGTAGCCGTCGGCGGTGAAGATGAACAGGTAGATGGGACCGGACCTGAAATGGCCGCCGTCCTCCCGCAGCACCGACTTCCATTCGTTTGCGCGCTCGAAGCCGACGAGCGCAATCAGTTCGCGGATCCAGTCGAACGAGCCCTGCACGAACTGTCTGAGGGTCTCGCGGTCCACGACATCGGCGGCGGAGACCTCCGGGAGCGGAACATTCGGAAGGGGCGTCCCCGCGTGGCTCAGATCCTGATAGTACCCGCCCACCACTACAAAGTCCGTTCCGGCCACCTGGGAATGATACTGGATAGCATAGGCGTCCTTGCACCGGGTGTCGGTCAGATCGTTGGGATCGTCCCAGCACCACTCCACGAAGTCGCCCCCCTCCCTGGCGCCGGCGGCAAGGAATTGCTGAATGATTTTCGTTCCGTTGTCGTCGATCACGTCGGCTGCGTTCTTGCCGTCGATGTTCGGATCTTCGCCGTGGATGAACACGTGTCCCGTGGTGGCGAACAGGATCAGATACATGTTCCCCACATTCCAGTCGCTCCCCTCGACCCTGAACTCCTGGAGGATCTGCGAACCCGTCGCGATGTCCGTGATCTTGGCGAATTCGGAGGTGGCCCAGGTCACGAATCCCTTCAGTGTCTCCCGGTCCACCACTTCGCCGGCGGTGACCTTGGGCACCTGGGCGTGGGCCGGGGGGGCCGACGGGGCGGCGACGACGAGGAACAACAGGGCGGCGATAGCGACGGGCTTGACGGATCGCATGGCAGGTCTCTCTCCGGTGCTCTTTCTGCGTGGATACTCCCTGAAGTGTCTACGGCGCGTTGAAATCCCGGAAAGCCGACCGAGACCCCCACGGCCCGGGCGAGATTTCGGATCTCGCCACTCGGTAACGGTAAACCGAGCAATAAGCGATGTCTACGATACTCACCAAGCGCCTTGCTAACAGTTCTCAGCGCATCCTGACCTTTTTCGGCGTGCACCCGTAACTTCCGCGAGGTGTCCAGCGATGCGACCAGCAGTCCGTGGACAATCTCCGCGCAGCCCCGAGGGTGGCGAGACGCCGGACTGGCAGCGCGCGACGAAGGGCGCATAGCGGAACTGTCCGCCCGAGGAGCGACGCAGAGCGGTGCGTCAGGAACCCGGACTTGACGAAACGCGGTCCCGACCACCACCTTGCCGCCCGGGACGAACCCGACGCTCCCTCACTCATTTCCCAGCCGACCCCCCCACGGAGAGACCTCATGGAATACGCCCCGGACCGGCCATGGTACATGCGCCTGCACTGGCAGGTATTGATCGCGATGGCACTCGGCATCACCGTCGGCCTCCTGCCGGGAGGGGAAGTGGTCGAGGCGTACGTCGGCTGGGTAGGTCGCCTGTTCATGCGGCTCCTGAAGATGATCATCCTGCCGCTGGTCATCACCTCGATCGTCTCGGGGGTGGCATCCGCCGGAAGCGGGCGCACCGTGGGCCGGATGTTCGGCAAGACGCTGGGCTACTACCTGGCGTCGAGCCTCCTGGCCGCGCTCACCGGGCTGCTCCTGTTCAACCTGATCAACCCGGGCCGGGGTTATCCGGTGACCGACACCGGAGCGCCGGCCCCGGAACTTGCCACACCCAGCTCGATCGATGAACTGATCAATACGATCATCCCCGAGAACTTCTTTGAGGCGGCGTCGGGCGGCGAGATGCTGATGGTCATCTTCTTCTGCATCGTCTTCGGTGCAGCCGTCACAACCCTGCCGGAAAACCCCCGCGAGAAGATCACGAGTCTGGTCGACGCGCTCTTCAAGGCGATGATGGGGCTGACGACAAGCATCATCAAGCTCCTCCCGATCGGGGTCTTCGCGCTGTTGCTCACCACGGTCACCACCACGGGTCTGGAGTCCTTCCCCAACCTCGCCAAGTATGTCGCGGGTCTCGGCTCGGGCCTCGCAATCCACTTCTTCATCACGCTGCCGCTCCTGCTGTACTTCTGGGCGCGCGTGTCTCCATGGAAGCACGTGATGAACATGCGCGAGCCACTGCTGGTGGCGTTCTCGACCAGCTCCTCGGCGGCCACCCTGCCGGTCACCATGAAGACGGTGAGGGAGAGGGTCGGTGTATCGCGCAGAGTGTCGTCCTTCACGCTGCCCATGGGCGCCACGGTGAACATGGACGGAACGGCGGTCATGGAGTGCGTGGGCGCGCTCTTCATCGCGCAGGCGCTGGGAGCCGACATCGGGGTCGGGACGCAGATCATCGTCGTCCTCACGGCCCTGCTCGCGTCGATCGGCGCCGCGGCGGTTCCCTCCGCGGGGCTGGTGGTGATCTTCATCATCCTCGGCGCCATCGGCATCGGCGACAATCCCCAGGCGATGCTGATCGTGGCCGCGATGCTCTCCATCGACCGGCCGCTCGACATGGCGCGGACCGCGGTCAACGTCTACAGCGACTCGTGCGCGGCGGCGGTGGTTGGGAAATGGGAGGGTGAGCAGGGCATCGACCAGGAGATTCGGATGTAGGGGGGGCGGGTAGGTGGCTCAGGGTTGTCAGGCGCTCACGTGACCCACCAACCTGCGTCCTCGACCTCCCAACCGTCGCGTCCGTAGGTGACCAGAAGCATGTAGCCTCCCAGTTCTGCCTGATCCCGGCCCCGCCAACCGGTGTAGCTGCTCAGATACTGGATGTGGACCCCGTGGCGTTCCTTTCCAGCCACGGGTTCCCAGCAGAATTCATGTGGTGGTGGAGGTCCAGGCGGTACCGATTGTTCCGCTGCGCAGGCCTCTCCCGACGGACGTACCATGGAGAAGGTCAGGTGCAGTTCGGTAGGGTCCTTCAGCCGACAGTCACCGCCTGGGAAAACGCAATCCCCCGTGGGTACGAGCGGATCTTCCGTGGACCACCGCCAGCCCCGCGCTGCAAACGCCTCGTCGAGAAAACCACGCGCGGACTCGGCAAGCGGCTCTTCCCCGCGATATGCCACCGCGGCCTTGCCCTTGACCAGGGTTCCTGTCCCCGCTTCCTCCCATATCTCCGCGGCGACATGCTCCAGCGCCGCGAGGACGGCCTCGCCCTCCGCTGTTCCCGGGTCCACCTCGACGCCGGGGCCCGCACAGCCCGCCGATTGCCCACCTGTCAGGGTGACGACAACGCCGAACGCGAGTGACCTGTGGCGTGAACTCACGTGATCCACCACATCACGCGCTTGACCTCCCACCCGCTGCCCCCGTGGGTGACCAGCAGTCCCTCGCCTCCCAGCTCCGCCCAGTCGCGCCCGAGCCGTTCGGAGTAGAGGCTGCTCAGCCACGCAACGTGGACCTTGTAGCCCTCCTGTCCTGGAACCGGCTCAACCACGAAATCGCTCCACGGAAGCGGCCACGACGAGTCCGCCGTGCCCGCCGCATAGTCTTCCTCTGCCGGCCAGGGCTTCACGGCGAATGTCAGATGCAGTTCCGTCGGGTCCTTCAGCCGGCAAGCCTGCGATGGGTGGCGGCAATCCTCGTTCGGCACCAGCGGATCTTCCGTGGACCAGCGCCAGCCGCGCGCCTCGATGGTGTCGTCCAGGAATCGACGCGTGGACTCGGACAGCGGGTTCTCTCCATCGTAGGCCACGGCCAACTTGCCTTCGACGAGGGTACTGCTGCCCTCCCACTTGCGCGCGGCCATGTGCTCCAGCGCAGCCAGGACGGCTTCGCCCTCCGAGGTGTCCGGGGCCCCTCCGCCGAAGGTCGCGCAGCCGGTCCCGTGCCCGACGAGCGCCGCGACGACAGCGCCTCCAGCCAGCAATCTGCTGTGTCCCACTCTGGAATCCTCCGGTTCGTGCGTTGCTCTCCCATGACCCTTCGCGGGGACCAGCCGACGTGGATTGTGCCGGCCATCCTGCGCTGAAAGTAGTTGCGAAGCCTCCTCCTTGACATACCCCGGGACGCTCCGCATTGTTACTATATCAATATTGATATACCATCTCCGGAACATCCGCCATGAGCCTGCAGCACATCCTCCTCGGACTCCTTCGCGAGCCGGCCGCCGGGTACGACCTGAAGGCCGTCTTCGACGAGCGCATCTCGCACTTCTGGAGCGCCGAGTTTGGACAGATCTACCCGACCCTCAACCGGCTGGAGGAGAGCGGAATGCTACAGAGTCGCGTCCAGCCATCGGAAAAGGGGCCGAACCGCCGGGTCTATTCGCTGACTGCGGACGGCCGGGAGGAGCTCCTGCGGTGGCTGGGCAGCGGTCCGGCGATGGGGGCGGAGCGATTCGCCTACCTGGCTCAGCTCTACTTCATGGATGCGCTGGGCGACCTTCACGAGACCCGCGCGTTCATGACCGCCCTGAAACAGCGGCTTCGAGAGTGGCTCGGCAGGCTCGAGGCAATCGAGGCCGCGGTAACGACCAGCCACGGAGGCGCGACGGAATACTACAGCGACGGGGGCTTCCATCAGTTCGCGACGCTACGGATGGGGATTCTCTCGATCGGCTCGAAGGTGGAGTGGTGCGACGAGACCCTGGCGGCGATTGATCGGAGGATTGCGCTGCCGGCCGTCGTCGACGCAACTGCCCAATGCCGCGCAGCTCGTGGGGCAGCTCCATCTGCTGCCGATGGCCGCGGTTCCGCAACGTTGTCCGCCGGCACACACGGCGAGGGTACGTCGTGAGCATCATCGACTCTGTCCTCGACGCCGTCATCCTGGTCCATGTCGTGGCCGGATTCGTGGGACTCGTCGCGTTCTGGGTCCCGGTGTTTGCGCGCAAGGGCGGCCCTGCGCACATGCGGGCCGGCCGGGTGTACGTGTACGCGGCCTACGTCGTGACACTGTCGGCGGTGATTGCCGCGGCCGGGCGAATCGGATCCTACATGGCACAGGGGATGAGCTTCGCGGAGCGCCCCGCTCTGTACGGCGTGGCGGTCTTTCTCGGCTATCTCGGGGTGGTCACCTTCGCGAACGTCCGCCAGGGAATCCGGGCCCTGGCCACACGGAGGGCGCCGGAGACGCTCCGCACCCCGTTCCACCAGTCGCTCGCATGGGCGTGCATTGTCTCCAGTACGATCGTCGTCGTGCTGGCGGTGACGGTCTGGTCGGACTCCTCACCGATCCTGCTCGGGCTGAGCCCGGTCGGGTTCTTCACGGGCACCAACATCCTGCGGTACATGCGGAGCCGCGGCGCGCAGCCGATGGGCTGGCTGTACAGTCATCTGGGATCGATGCTCGGGGGTGGCATCGCATTCCACACCGCCTTCGTGGTCTTCGGCGTCCAGCGGGTGATCGCATTTGAGCTGCCCGGGCCGCTCGCCATCGTGCCGTGGCTCCTGCCCACGATCATCGGGGTTCCGGCGATCATCGTGTGGACGCGCCACTACCGGGAGGTTCTCGCGGGGGTGAGCGGTGAGGGTGGCCAGTAGCGTCCCTTGACAGCGTCCATAGTCGATTAAGGATGTGTTATGATCGAAATGACGCACTCAACGCACGATAGAGAGTAATATCCTGCTATTTCCGGCCATGTAGCCCGATGGGACAGTCGGCTGTGTCCGCCGAATGTTTCCTTGACAAAAGAATAAGAATATTACTATCCATGATCACTCAAGCCGGTCGTTCGTGGCCGGTTTCCAGAGAGCGGGAATCACCAATACGGGCATGATCGGCTAGAGGGATTCGCCGCCGATCTGTCCGCCCTACCGGACCTGACGGTCCCGAGAGGAGAGAGACCAATGATCAGACATATTCGCCAACCTGTTGCCAAGACCGTTTCTGCCGCTTTCCTGATTGTCCTCGGAGGGGGATTCATCGCTGCGCCGACACCTGACGATCGAGATCTGGAGGGTGCGGCCGCGGTTGCCGTGGCGGACCGGCCGTCGGGCGAGTGCCTGATGTTCATCGACTATTGGGATTGGGACATCATCTTTTTCCAGAGGTACCACATGCATGATCACGGGATTGGCTGGGGGGATCCTGCTGAGACGGAGGATCCGCGTGGGGAGTGGTTCCTAAAGGGGGTAGAGTTCAGGGAGCGCGATCCGCATAAGCTCAAGCGCGGCTACACCAGACACCACGATACCCACGTCCCGTGTCCGCTGATCGGTGCGAATTGAGGTGTCCCCCATGTTTCTCAGATACCTGATTGTCGCGCTGGCTCTTTCATCCCCTCTGGCGCTGATCCCTGACGATGCCTGGGCCGTCGAAGCATGCCAGTGTCGGCGACAGCCCGCCCGTTCCTTCCCGCCTGGAGACGAGACCGGAATCGGGGAAGGGAATCCGCCCTGCCGGATCGAGTTCCGCGAGACCGGAGTCACGCTCAAGGGGGTGGCAGACGGGCTGTACCCGGATCCGGGCCGGACGGTGGTGGTGGACTCCAACGGACGCTACATCACGGCGAATGCTCCCGGATGGGTGGGGGTCATCAGCGTATGGGACTCGAGGGGCGGATACCTCTCGTCGTTTGGAACCGTAGGCCAGGGTCCCGGAGAATTCACGGTGCGCGGCATGATGAACCTCTTCGTCGACCGCCGGGACAACCTGCATGTGATGGACGGCGGCTTCATGTGGTCCGTGTTCTCTCCCGAACATGAGTTCCTGAGGACCACTTCAGCCTATTCGATCACGGGGTTTGAGGTGAGCACGGTCATGCTTGACGACGGGAACGTTCTGACCAGCGAGTCGGCGCGCGACCGGTCACGCTACTTCCGCGTCGTGGATACGACTGGCGCGGTTCGGAGAACTTTCGCAGCGGTGGAAGGCGGGTTCGAGTGGGGCTTGCGGCCGCTGGCGTACGCCGGGGGCGATACCTTCTGGGCAGCTCCGCCCATCGAAGGCGGGGATGCATACATCCTTGAGGAGTGGGGTGTCGATGGCGAATTGCGCCGAACTCTGCGGCGCGAAGCACCGTGGTACCGCTGGGCCGGATACGGCGAGATATCTCCCACGGTGAGTCGAATCCATATCACTAACGACGGCCTGATGTACGTGCTGGTGCGCCGTCCGACCGAGGCCTATCGTAACGAGTTCGAGCGGGCTAGGCGAAGGGGCGAGTTCGTTGCGAGGGAGGCGCGGGACGGGCTTACTGACGTCCTGTTCGAGGTGATCGATGCGAGGTCCGGCGAGTTGCTTGCCTCGGATCTCCATCCGGCGACCCGGGCGCGGCAGTTCACCCCGAGGGCACTGTTCCGGGGATCGTTGACCGGGTACCGGTACCGGGAAGGCGACGACGGGCTGCCGCTCGTTGAAATCGTCACGTTGGAGCTGGTGTCGCGGTGAAGCGCGCCCATCATCGCAAGACCGGGGTGTGGATGAGACGGGCGACCGCTCGGCTCACCGTAGTGGGACAGTGTGGGTTGGTCCTGTTGTCGTTCGGTTGCTTGAGCCCCGGCCCGGAGGCGGACGCGGAAGCGGCGGATGTCGCGGATGCGCCTCTGGGCTGGGGCGGGCCGGTGGACGCCGAGGAGGTTCGGGTGTGGTCGAGGGAGAGCCTGGGCGCGGCCCCCCGGTGGCGTTTCGCCCAGAACCCTGACTACGTGATGGTTCTGGATTCGGTGGAGCGGATAGTCGGGGAGCATGTGATCAAGATGCAGCGGTTCGTGGCGAAAGGCGCCTTCCTGGCAGAAGGCAGAGTCGCTCTCCTGTCGCGTACAGGGTCAAAACCGGAGTCTCCCCTCCTGTACCTTATCGATAGGAAGAGCGGCGATGCAGTCGGAATTCGGGCCCCTGAGGGTGAAGCCGGTGAGTCGCTGGACTGGGACTCCTTCACGATGGCGGTCACGGTTGCTCAAGAGTTCGTTCTCGTGGGTGACAACGCCGACTACAGGGTGAGACGGACGGGACTGGATGTCTGGTATGCCGACCGTAACGGACGGTTCATGCGGCCACCGTCGTACGTAGAAGTCGACGGAGGGCTGCTCGGGACCCTCGCGGACGGATCGCTGGTGATGTGGAAGATGCCGACGATCGCCGATACCTCCATCGTCACCGAGATCGTGTCGGTTCGGGTGACCGAACCCTCGTCCGAGGCTTCGGAAAACCAGCAAGCCGAGGTGCTCTTCACCACGGCGAATCGGCGAGACCCCGCGCGCCCCGACGTACGCGCATCTTGGACCTCGCACCCGGCGCGCGTAACCGTCGTTGCCGGAGACACGATTTGGGTCATACCTACCGAGCGGCCCGAGCTGGTTGCCGTACACCGCTCCGGAGCCGTTGTACTCGAGGTTGAGTGGGAGGCGGGGGACCGCTCCGTGCCAGCTGGGGCCCCATCGGATTTCTGGGAGGGAGCGGAACGGTTCCCGGCGGCCGCGGAACTTCAACTCGGAGCTGACGGCTTGCTCTACGTTCGGCGCTGGGAAGTCATTGACGGCCGGTATCCGTACCTGGGTCTGGAGTGGCTGGTCTTCACGCAAGCGGGAGAGTTGGTCGCTCGGCTCGATATGCTCCCGCACTGGTGGTCGGCGCAGATCCTCGAGTTCGGGCATGAGGAGGTGTTGGTTGTGGTGAGTGACGATGGCGCCCCGCACGAGGTCCGCATTCACGCCATCGAGCGACAATAGCTACCACCGCCCCCCCGCCATCACCACCACAAGCGGCCGTAGCGTGTGCAGCACCTTCACCGTATCGCCCTGCGCGGCCAGCACATCGGTGAGGCGGCGGTAGACGTGCGGACTCTCGTCCACCCCCCCACCCCGCAGCACCACCCCCCGCTCCTCCACCCACCGCCGCATCATCGCGCGACTCACCTTTCCGCGCTTCAACACCTTCCCCGTGCGGCGGTGCCGCTTGCCCAGCGCGGCGGTGCGGCTCATCACCCGGCCCGCGCCGTGCACGGTGGAGTAGAGCGCGCGGGCCTGCAGCGCGGCCGTGTCCGGGTCGGCCGTTGCGGCTCCCGCCCCCTCCAGGATCACCGCGTCGTCGCCCATTGACCCGCCCACGAAACCCTTCTGTCCCGGGAACGCCGGCGTCGCCCCCTTGCGGACCACCACGAAGGTGCGCCCGAAGTGCTCCTCCTCCCACGCGAAGTTGTGGTGGTTGTGAACGAGCTCGACCTCGCGCCCGCCGACGATCTCCACAGCCTTCCGCACCGCCCACTCCCGCCCGGCGTAGGCGTATCGCCCCGCCAGCTTCATCAGCGCCCAGTAGTCGTGGCCCGCGGGCGCGTCCAAGTCGAAGATGACCTCCGCCTCGGGCACGCGCTGACCCCACCGGGCGCCCTGCCCGATCGCCAGAAACGAAGAGGCTACCGTGTGGCCGAACCCGCGCGAGCCGAAGTGGACGCCCACCCAGATCCGGTTCCGCTCGTCGGCGAAGACGTCCACGTAGTGGTTGCCGGAGCCGACCGTGCCGAGCTGCGCCCTCGCCTTGTTCCGTAGCTTGCCGCGGTGCTGCGCGGGGACCGCATCCCAGGCGGGGTCCTCGAAGAGCGGGTGGTCCCTCGGCGCGTCTCGCGATCGGTTGACCCCGCCCACGCCGAAGGAAAGCGCGTGCTGCAACTCGTCGGCGATGTCCGCGAGTCGGCGGCGGAGTTCGCCGTCCCGCCGGCCAGCCGGCCCTATCGCGCCGCCCTGCGGGCCAGCCGGCCCCGTCGCCCCGCTCGCCGGGCCGCCCGGCCCCACAGCTCCACCCGCCCTCCCGCCCGGCCCGCCCACCAGCTCCCCCAGCCGCAAGTCCGTCCGCACCGCCGCGTTCCCGCACGCGATGTCGAACCCCACCCCCGCCACGCTCACCTGGTTGCGGTACGCCGCCACGCCCCCGATCGGCATGACGTACCCGAGGTGGCCGTCGGCCATCAGCGCCGCGTGATCGGCCCGCTCGGCGACCCGCTTGAGCTGGTCGAGTGTCTGCTTCTCGTGTTGCCCGAAGACGTGCATGGCATCAGTGTGCAGAGTGAAACCGCCGGGCCGGCGCGGGCTGCCCGACGCCGGGGCGTCCAATGTACTCGCAAAGGAGTGATCGATGACAATCTGTCGCAACGAGGCAGGCGGGACGCGGGAGGGCATGGGCCAGGGTGGGAGTGACGGGGGGATGGTCGGAAGAGGCGCCGCACGGTTCCCGGTCACGCCCGCTGCCACGCTGACTGGCACAGCCGTGGTCCTGGCCGCCCTGCTCCTGGCCGGCCTCGCCACCACGCGGACCGCCACCGCCCAGACCCCCGACGCGAGCCCCGCCACCGTCCCCGACCTCGCCGCCGTCGCCGCCTTCGAGGGCTCCAGCCTGGCCCCCGTCGTCGACCGCTTCAGCGCCGACTGGGGGGCGCTGCAGCGCAAATGGGCCGACCTGCCGTATTCGCCGGCCCGCCAGCGGCGCGTGGGCGACTTCCTCGCCGGGTGGGCCGACGCCCTCGCCGCGCTCTCCGTCGCGCGCGACGATGTCGAAGCCAGCATCGACCACACCCTCCTGAGCGCCGAGATCCGCTACCGGCAGGAGCTGCTCGCGCGGGAGGGGCGGCTGCTGGACGAGGTCGCGCCGCTGCTGCCCTTTGCGGGGGAGATCATCGAGCTGCTCGAGATCCGGCACTTGGGCGGGGAGGTCAATGGCGAGGAGATGGCCTCCGCACTGGCGGGGCTGGCGGTGGCCGTGGGCGAGGCCGACGCCGCGCTGAGGTCCCGGGCAGCCGCCGGGGGGGCTGGCCTGGGGGGCGGGGGGCAGCCGACCCCTACGCCGATCGCCGGGCTCCGCGCCGTGCGGGTTCTTGAGTCCTACAGATACTGGCTCGACAGCTGGTACCGCCACTACGCCGGCTATGACCCGCTCTTCACCTGGTGGGCGAGCCAGCCGTTCGAGGAGGCGGACGGCGCGCTGGGGCGCTACTTGTCGACGCTCAGGGTGCGGGTCGTCGGGTGGCCGGAGGGCGGCGAGGAGCCGATCGTCGGCGATCCGATCGGGGCGGACGGTATGGCCGCGGATCTGGCCCGCGAGATGATGCCGTACACGCCCGCGGAGCTGATCGCGCTCGCGAACGAGGAGTTCGCCTGGTGCGAGGAGGAGATGCTGAAGGCGTCGCGCGAGCTGGGGTTCGGGGAGGACTGGCGGGCGGCGCTTGAGCACGTCAAGACGCTGCACGCGGAGCCCGGCGGACAGCCCCAGATCGTCATGATGCTGGCCCACGAGGCCATCGATTTCATCGAGGAGCGCGGGCTGGTGACGGTGCCTCCGCTCGCCAAGGAGGTCTGGCGGCTGGAGATGATGTCGCCGGAGCGGCAGCGGGTGAGCCCGTTCTTTCTGGGCGGCGAGGTGATCCGCGTGTCGTTTCCGACCGACGAGATGACCCACGAGGAGAAGCGGATGAGCATGCGCGGGAACAACACCCACTTCTCGCGCGCGACGGTGCACCACGAACTCATCCCCGGGCACCACCTGCAGGGCTTCATGACCGACCGCTACAACTCGCACAGGTATCTGTTCGGCACGCCATTCTGGACAGAGGGCTGGGCGCTCTACTGGGAGATGCTGCTCTGGGACCTCGGCTTTCCGTCGACGCCCGAGGACCGCGTCGGGATGCTCTTCTGGCGGATGCACCGGGCCGCCCGAATCATCTTCTCGCTGAGCTTCCACCTGGAGGAGATGACGCCGGACGAGGCGATCGCCTTCCTTGTCGACCGGGTCGGGCACGAGCCCGCGAACGCCACCGCCGAGGTGCGCCGCTCGTTCAACGGCAGCTACTCGCCGCTCTACCAGGCCGCGTACATGCTCGGCGGCCTGCAGATCCGCTCACTGCACCAGGAGCTGGTGGGCGGCGGTCGGATGACCGACCGCGAGTTCCACGACACGATCCTGCAGGGCGGCAGCATGCCGATCGAGATGGTGCGCGCGCGGCTGCTGGGCGAGGCGCCGGGGCGGGGTTTCCGGGCGTCGTGGAGGTTTTATGGGGACCCGATGTGAGGAATTGATATAATTTACTATAAATCTGGAATCGAAATATATAAAGTAGTATATCGCAAGGCTGGCGGGTGTAGGCGATACACTTGGCAGCGGCTCTCCCCTGGATTGGCAGCGGCACCCCCGTGGTAGCGGCTCTCCCGCCCGGCGACCGGCGAGCTGGGCGAGGAAGCGGTCGCCGATTGGCTGCGGGGGGGCGGATCAAGGTGCGGTCAAGTGTCTGAAGGGGGCCGAGACGTGGCGACGTCTGCGTGGGTCGCAGATCGAGTCCCGCTGGATCAGCCGTTCCGCGCCCCCCACGCCTCAAGCAGCTCCGTCTCGATCTGGAGCATCGTGTCCATCGTCGGCGGCCCCGACGGGGGAGGCATTCCCCGCTTGCGCGGCCCGGCACGCGGCCTGCCGCCCGGCCGGTCCTCCTCGGTGAGCGTAGCCCACCACTCTAGGGTGTCGCGCATGGTGTCGGCGACGGGGCGGCTGGTGTACCCGGCCGCGATGGCGCGGGAGATGTCCAGCATGTTGGCTCCGGCCGAGGGCCCGGTGCGGGGACCCCAGATCGGGAAGAACACCCCCTGCTCGGCGAGGAACTCGGCGTCGATCCAGTGGAAGACGGCGTCGCTGCCGCTCACCTCGCGGCAGACCTCCAGCATGGTTCCCATGTTCAGCGGTTCGGTCGGCCCCAGGCCGTTGAAGACGCCGCCGATGTCGTCTTCGAGCATGCGCACGATCCAGCTGCCCAGGTCGCGTGCGTCGATGAACTGGATGGGGTCCTCCGGGGTGCCGGGAGCCGCCACGTCGCCGCCCATCGACACGCGGACCGGCCAGTAGGTCAGCCGGTCGGTGGTGTCGCCGGGTCCGACGATGTAGCCGGGACGCACGATGTTGGCGCGGTCGCCGAAGACATCCTGCACCGCCTCTTCGCAGAGCGCCTTGAGGGGGCCGTAGGTGCGGCCGGTCACCTGTTCCACGGTGGGGTCGTCTAGCCGGCCGACCTCGTAGTCCTCGGTGATGCCGTCGGGGGTGAGGTCCTTGTAGGCGGAGATCGAGGAGACGAAGAGGTAGCGGCCGGAGTCTGCCAGGAGTTCGGCCGAATCGCGGACATGCCGGGGCACGTAGCCGGAGTTGTCGATGACCGCGTCCCAGCGGCGGCCCTCCAGCGCGGCGAGGTCGCCGTCGCGGTCGCCGACGAGCTTTTCGAGCTCCGGGAAGAGGTGGGTGTTGGTGCGCCCGCGGTTGAAGAGGGTGACAGTGTGGCCGCGTGACCGGGCGTAGCGCACCGTGTGAGGGCCGATGAACCCGGTGCCGCCCAAAACCAGGATGGTCATGGGGGCGGGCGGACCGCCGCCTCCTGCGCACGCGGAGGTGCCGGCCAGGCCGAGACCGAGGGCGCCGGCCGCCGCCGCGGTCGTCTTCAGAAAGTCACGTCTGTTCTGCAGGTCTGTCATCCGGTTCCCGCCAGTGGTTTCGGTAGGTGTCAACTGTGCCGCCGCCGGTTCAGCTGATCGGCCGCACCCTCTTCTTCAGCACGAACAGCCCCTCCTGCATGCTGGTCACGATCACGGTGCCGCTCGGGAAGAACGGGTAGTTGCTCCAGGCGCCGCCGAACCCCGATCCCTCCTTGTACGGCGCGGTGTCGAAGTATCCGACTTCGCGCGGGTTTTCGGGGTCGGAGATGTCGAGCACGTGCAGGCCGTAGAGGTAGTTGGCCTGGTACATCAGGTCGTCCCGGATGTAGAGGTTGTGGGCGCTGGCGGGCATGGAGCCCATGAATTCCCTGACCAGCACGGGGTCCTCGAGATCGCTGACGTCCCAGATGAGGGTGCGGGTGGTCTCCGCGTTGCCGGCGATCACGTCCGCCTCGTCATCCTGGAAGAAGTAGCGGTGGTCGTCGGTGAGCCAGCCCTGGTGGATGTACGACGGGTTCGGCGAGGAGGGACTCGACACGTTGACCGGGTTGTCCTTGTCGGTCACGTCCTCGATCTGGAAGTTCCGGCCGCGCGAGTTGAAGCAGATCTCGCGGCCCTGGTACCGTTCGTCCGGGCCCCGGTAGATGACGCACTGGGTGTCGTGGATGCCGCGCTCCTGAACGGCGGAACAGCCGATGAACTCGGGATTCTTCGGATCGTCGATGTCGATCATGTGAAGGCCGCCGCCGCAGGTGTCGCCGGCGCCACCGCCGCCGATCGTGTAGGCGATCCCGGTCTCCTCGTTGATTGCGATGTTGTGCGAGCTGCCGATTCGTGTGTAGTGCACGTCGGGCTCGAAGAGGACGGGCATGTCCCCCGGGGAAATGTCGCGCAGGCGGGTGAGGTCGAGGATCTGCAAGCCGTGCTCGCCCGCGCCGTCGGCCACCACGAAGGCGTGGTCCTTGTACGTCTTGATGTCGCGCCAGAGCTGTGACGGCGGGGTGCCCCACGGCTTGGGCAGGTCGCCGACCAGCACCGGATTCGTCGGATCGGTGATGTCGACGAAGGAGGTGCCGTCGTTGCGACCCACCAGAGCATACTCCCGTCCCGTCACCGGGTCGGTCCAGCCCCAGTTGTCGTTGGCGCGCACGCCGCGGGCGCGATCACCGGCCCGGAGCAGCGACGGCGGGATGTACGCCAGCAGCTCGACCTCGCTGCAGTCGAAGGGGCCGACCTGGCCCTCCTCGGGGCAGCGGCGCTCTTCGCCGACGATCGGCGCGATCACGTCCGGGTCCGTGACGAGCATTCCCATGTCCTCCCAGCCGGAGCCGCCGCGCTCGAAGAGGTGGACCGAGCCCGCCTGGTGGTGCATCCCGGGCGCAGTGACGGCGGCGACCGAGGCGTTGGCGACGACGAGGCCGCCGAAGCGGTCGCTCTCGACCGTCATCTCCTGGGGGAGCTGAATGCGGCGCGGCGCCGAGGACAGGGAACCGTCGGCCTGGGCCGCGTACACGAAGGCCGAGCCGAGTTCGTATCCGCGCGTGGTGGGCGCACCGACCCACACGTCGTCCCCGGCGAAGGTCACGGCCGTGCCGAAGCGGTCTCCCTGGCCGCCGCTTGCGAATGTGAGCGGGTCGCCGGCGGGGACGTACCGCATGAGGCCGACGTTCCAGGTGTGCGCGTAGACCGCCCCGCGGGAGCTGTTAGCGCCCGGGGCGCCCACGAGGAGGCGGTCGCCGGAGGCCGCGAGGGCCGTCCCGAAATTGGCGTTCGATTCGGTGGCCGATTCGAGAGCGCCGGCCATCTCCCAGCCGCCGTCGACCAGGGTGTAGTGATACACGCGGCCGGTCCGTTCCTGGTCGGAGCCGCCGCCGTTCCAGTTGGGCGCGCTGATCAACAGGCCGTGCGGCGTGAAGGCCATCGCCGCGCCGAAGCCGTCGCCCGCCGTACCGTCATCGGGTTGAAGCCGGCCGCTACGCATCCACTGCCCGTTTGCGTCGCGCTGGTAGACGAAGACGACTCCGTGGGGCGGCTCTTCCTGCTGCGCTCCGGGCCTGCGGCGGGGGGCCGGGGCGGCGCCGGTAACTCCGACGAGCAGCCAGTCCCCGTCCGCGGCCAGGCCGAGGCCGAAATCGGTTCCGCAGTATCCGTCGTATCCGCATCCCGGCGACAGTCCGGCAATATCGTCACCCTCCACGAGCCCAGTGGCCCCCCATCTGCCGCCGGTGCGCTCGAAGACGTGAATCGGACCGCCGCGCTGGCCGATGAACAGCGTGTTGCCGGACTTGGCCAGCAAGGTGCCGAAGCCGTCCGCGCGCTCGGGATCGGGAGCGCGCAGCACGGCGGATTCGCGCCACTCGCCGCCGGCCTTGCGGTAGATGTAGACAGCGCCCGGGCGGAAGCTGGTCGTGGGCTCGGTGATCAGGATTTCACCGTCTTCGATGACCACGGAGTTGCCGAAAGCGCCGGACTGGGCGGTCAGCGGTGCGGCGGCGGCGTAAAGGGCAAGAGCGGCCAGGGCGGTGAACAGGTGGGCGAGAGGGACGCGATTCATCGGATTCTCCTTCGGTTGGCGAATGACTTCCGGTCCGAGCGTAGCGCCACGGACGGGGTGCGCGCAACCGTGCACGGCCCTCCAATTCGAAAGGAAGTCTGACCGGGAGCCTGGAAGCTGGATGCGCCAAGGCCCCGAAGGAATCACCTCCGGGGCCCGGCGTTGTGATAGCCCAGCTCCCGCGGCAGGACTCGAACCTGCGACCCGACGGTTAACAGCCGTCTGCTCTACCAGCTGAGCTACGCGGGATTGCAACTGCGGCGAAGGAAAATCGCACGAGGGTGGAGGCGCGTCAATGGCGAGTGTAACACCGCTGCGGTTGATTCCCAGCGCCGTGGCTACCCATCTTCCACGCGTGTCGTACAGCGGCCTGCCCCGCCTGCGCCCTTCCCATACATGGAGTTCCTTCCATGACGGTTCGTGCCGTTGTCGTCGGGATCATTCGGAGTCCGCTAGCGCTCGTCCTGTGTCTTGCGGTCGCTCCCGCGTTCGTCAGTCCCCAACTCTCCGCGCAGGAGACGGACCAGGGGCATGTGTTCGAGGGCAATGTGCGAGACGCCGGGACTGGTGAGCCACTTGCGGGAGCGCAGGTATCGGTGGTCGGTAAGGGAACCCGGGCGGTGACCCGCGGGGACGGAACCTTCCACCTGACCGGCATGGCCGCGGGCGTGTACACCCTCCGAGCCGATCGCCTGGGATACCGGGGCGCCACCGTGGTAGTGGTCGTGGGCAACGTGCGTGCGCGCCGAGCGGTGGCGGAGTCGGCAGAAGTCGTGATCGAGCTGTCACCGTCTCCCATTGCGCTGGAAGACCTGGTCGTGACGGCCACGATCAGCGAGCGCTCCGCAGCGGAGGCGCTCCGGCCGGTGAGCGTCATGACCGGCGATGTCCTGCAGCGCCAGATGACAGCGACCGTAGCGGGGACGCTGGCGTCAATGCCCGGGCTGGCCGCCACCAGGATGGGTCCATCGGTTGCGCAACCGGTGATCCGGGGACTTAGCGGGGACCGGGTACTAATGCTGGAGGACGGGACTGCGGTCGGGGATGCCTCCAACCAGGGTGCGGACCACACCACCGCACTCGATCCGTCGTCGGCACGGCGGATTGAAGTTGTGCGGGGTCCGGGCGCGCTGCTCTACGGGGGCAACGCGCTCGGCGGGGTCATCAACGTCATTCGCGACGAGATTCCGACTGCCGTGCCGCACCACCTGACGGGCGCGGCGACACTCCAGACGCAGACCGCGACCGGCTCGCTGGCCGGCAGCGCGACTGCCGTGTTCGCCGTCACCGAGCGCGTGCCGCTGCGCGTGGAGGTGGCTGCACGCACCGCGGGAGATTTGAAGACGCCCGCCGGCACGCTTCTCAACACCGACGGCGAACTGTGGAGCGGGGGTGTGGGGACGGCCTACGTGGCCGATTGGGGTCGCCTGGGGACGTCGTTCCGCGGCTACCGCAACTACTACGGCATCCCGGGTGGTTTCGTGGGTGGGCACGAGAAGGGGGTGCGCATCGAAATGGAGCGCGTCTCATCGAAGTTCCGGACCGTGGCCGACGAGCGGCCGGTCGGGCCCTTCCACAACCTCCGCTTCGACGCAACTCACACCTGGTACACGCACCGCGAGATCGAATCCGCGGGCATCTTGGGCACTCTCTTCGACCAGCAGAACGCGAGCGCGGACATCCTGGGCCGGCACCGGAGGTGGGGACCGTTTGCGGCGGGTGCGATCGGTGGCCGTGCGTCCTGGGAGGATTTCGGATACGGGGGATCCCTGTACACGCCGGACACGCGGCGGCTCAAGGTGGCCCTGTACCTGCTCGAGGAAGTCGACCTGGGCTCCGTCCAGATCGAGTCGGGGCTGCGCTACGACTGGACCCTGGCCGATCCGGGGGAAGACCGGGTTTCGGACATCGGTGAGATTCGCGACCGCAGATTCCACTCCTTGTCCGGTTCGCTGGGTGTTCTCTACAAGTCCGCCGCAGGGCTCGTGCTCGGTGCCAGCGTCGTCCGGGCGTTTCGCACCCCCGACGTCACCGAACTCTATTCGGAAGGGCCGCATCTGGCGGCCTACGTCTTTGAAGTAGGCAACCCGTCTCTCGAGGGCGAGGTCGGGACGGGGCTCGATGTCTTCCTCCGCTTCGAGTCCGACCGGCTGAGGGCCGAGGTGACCGGTTTCCACAACGACATCAGGAACCACATCTACGGGGAGGACACGGGCCGCTTGAGCCGCGTGCTCCTTCCCATCTATCAGTTCCGGGGGAGCGACGCCGTGTTCAGCGGCTTCGAAGTCGGCGTGGACGTTGATGCTGGGCGGGGGCTGGCGCTGGAGGGAGTGGCCTCATCCGTGAAGGGCAGTCTCAAGGGCACCGGTCTGCCCTTGCCGCTGGTTCCCCCTCTCAAGGGACATGTGGCTCTGAAGTATGAGAGGCCGTCGTGGTATGTCCGGGCTGAGTCCGAGATGGCAAACCGGCAAGACCGGGTTGGCGAGTTTGAAAACCCGACTCGCGGTTACACCGTCTACAACGCCGCGGCAGGGGTGCGGTTTACGCTCGGCGGGCGTCTGAACGTCCTGGCCGTGAGCCTCGTCAACGCCGGGAACACCGTGTACCGCAACCACCTCTCCCGGGTGAAGGAGATCATGCCGGAGGCCGCGCGGGGTCTGAACGTCAATTATCGGGTGGTGTTCTGACGCGGGCGTAATCGCGCCTTGGCGCGCTGCAGCCGCGCCGTGGCCGGCGGCCGGAACGGGAACCATCGTCCCCGCGCGGCGGCGGCGGCTTGAGGTTGAGCAGGGTTAGCGTGCCAGCCAGGCACTGAAGCGCTCGTTCAGTTCGTCCTGGTTGTCGACCCAGAACTCCCAGTCGTATCGAAGCGCGCGATCCACGTTACCCGGGCTGGCCGGCATGTGGGGTGCCATGTCGACCCCTGCGACTACATGGGTGGTCACCAGTGGCCCGCCTGATCTGCGCGCCGGAGAATAGGAGATGCGGCGGCCGATCCGCGCCAGGGACTCGGCGCTGGTGCTGAAGGCCACGTATCTCATCGCTTCCTCCAGCCTCGGTGTACCCGCGACGATCCCGACCTGGCCCACGTCCAGCAGCTGCCCGTCCCAAACGATCACCAACGGCTGGCTTTCCAGGATCCTGGCATTGAAGATGCGGCCGTTGTAGGCGGTGCTCATGACCACTTCCCCGTCGGCCAGCATCTGCGGCGGCTGGGCGCCCGCCTCCCACCAGATCACGGCGTCCTTGATCGTCGCGAGTTTGGCGAAGGCCCGGTCCAGGCCCTCCGGCGTCTCCAGCGTTGCGTACACCTCGTCGAGCGGAACGCCAGCCGCGATCAGGGCGAACTCCAGGTTCGCCTGCGGTACCCGCCGCATCCCGCGGCGGCCCGGGAATCTCTCCAAGTCGAAGAAGTCGGCCATTGTGGCGGGTTTTTCGCCCGGAAAGTTCTCGTCGTTGTACGCGTACACGGTCGACCAGTACAGATTGCCCACTCCGCATTCGGTTTGGCTCTCGGCCGCGAAGTCATCGGCCGCGGGAGTCCCGTCGGGTCCGGGAGGCAGATCACTGATGTCTATCAGCTCGAGCAGCCCCTCGTCGCAACCGCGCACGGCATCGGCCATCTCCAGGTCGACCACATCCCAATGGATGTTGCCGATGTCCACCTGCGCGCGTATCTGGGCCAAGCCGCCGTTGTACGCATCCATGCTGACACGGATCCCGGTCGCGTCGGTGAAGGGAATGTTGGCGCCCTCGTTGACGGCACGAGCGTAGGAGCCGCCCCAGGAAACGACGGTGATCGATTGCCCGGCGGCGGGAAGGAGCGGGACGCCGGAAAGGAGCAAGACGAGCCCCAGCACAGCCCGAAAACGTCTCACGGCTCCTTCTCTCATCCCGTTCTCCTTCATGCTTGAGGGCGCACCGCCACAACGAAGACAAGTCCCCGTTGGAGGTAATGAACCTACACGTTGAACCGCACGTACACGATGTCCCCGTCGGCCACCACGTAGCCCTGCCCTTCCACCCGGAACCGCCCCGCCTCCTTCACCGCCTGCTCGGTGCCGTACTCGGCGAACACCTCATACGGGATGACCTCCGCGCGGATGAACCCGCGCTCCATGTCGCTGTGAACGCGCCCCGCGGCGGCGCGCGCCACCGTGCCCCGCTGGATCGGCCACGCGCGCACCTCTTCCGGGTTCGCAGTAAAGAACGAGATCAGGTCCATCATCTCGTAGGTGGCACGGATGAAGCGATTCAGCGTCGGCTCGGCCAGCCCCATCTCCTCCAGGAAATCGGCCTGGTCGCCGGGGTCGAGGGTCGCGATCTCCGCCTCGACCTGGGCCGATAGCACCATTGCGGCGCCCCCCATCTCGCAAACCTCGGCTGCCAGCTCCGGGTCGACCGGCTCGCCCGCGCGATCCTCGTCCACATTCACCGCGACGAGCAGCGGAAGGTCGGTGAGGAGCCCGTAGCCCTTCAGGAACGCCCGGTGCAGCTGATCGGAGGACAGCAGCCGCAGCGCCCTGCCGTCCTCCAGCGTCGCGACCGCCGTCTCGAATGCACCAATCTCCTGCACGTGCGCACGTTCCTTGCGCAACCGGTCCAGCCGACGCTCCATCACGCCCTGGTCCGCAAGCACGCACTCGGCGTGAAATGCCCCCAGATCGGCCAGCGGATCCGGAGACCCTTCCATGGCCGGGTTCAGGAAATCGCGCAGCACCAGGCAGATCGCCTCCCGATCCCGGAACTGATGCAGCGTGCCGGGCGAGAGCACCTGCCGGGAGGCGCCATGCTCTCCGGGGACGTCGCGCAGGTTGATCGTCGCGTGCGTGGTCCGTTTGGGCGAATAGATGCGCGAAAGGGAATCAACGCGGGGGTCGGGCACCCGCACCGTGCCAACGCGCACCTCGCCACCGTACCCGACCGGCACGTCGAGGCCGGTCATGGCGTTGAAAAGGGTGGTCTTGCCGGAACCGCCGAAGCCCGCGAGGACGAACTTCATCGGCGGGCCGACCGTCCGCGCACCGTCCTCTTGGCCGAGGACTCCGGGCTGCCCCGGCTGGCGGCCACAGCCCGCGAAGCACTAACCTCCTGGATGAATGAAGACATGGAGTAACGTTGCACCGGTGCTGCACCCCGCGGCAACACTCCCCGGTCCAATCCGCTGGCGAGCCTCGAAAACGGCGGGCCAAGGGTCCTGCAAATGACTAGAGAAGTGGAGAAGAAAGCCCACCGCGTCGACCACGCCCGCGCCCCCGGCGACCCGGGCGATTCCGGCTCCCGCCACCACCTCTCCCGGCGCGGCTTCCTGGCCACGAGCGCCACGGGACTCACAAGCGCGTCTCTCGCGGCCTGCAGCGGCGTGCCTGACGGCGCCCCGGAAGGTGGCGCAACCGGCGACCCGGCCACCCCGGCAACCACCCCCGGCGACCCCACCCCGCCCATCCCCCCCACAGCCCCCCTCCCACCCCCCGCCCGCCCCACCGCCCCCGACGACGCGGGCTGGGCCGACGTACGCAACCACTTCATCCTGGAGCCCGGCACCGCCTACATGAACAACGCGAGCCTGGGGATGCCCCCGGCCTCGGTGGCCGCTGCGGTGGCGGCCGGATACGAGGCCCTGTCCCGGGAACCGATCCGCGCCAAACACGACCTGGGCGATGCAATAGCGACCCGGGTCGTCCCCCGCCTGGCCGCCTTCCTCCGCGCCGATCCCGGCGAGATCGTCCTCACGCGTAACGCCACCGAAGCCCTGCACGCCGCCGCGATCGGAACGCGGCTCGATCCCGGCGACGAGGTGCTGATCACAAGCCAGGAACACCCCGCGGGGCGGCGGCCCTGGGAGTACCGGGCGACGCGGCACGGCGTCAAGGTCAACACCGTTTTCATCCCGAGCCCCTTCCAGACCGGGGCGCAGGTCGTCGACATCGTCGAGGCGGCGCTCACCCCGGCGACGCGCGCCATCGCCTTCTGCCACGTGACCCGCGGCGGCCACCTCTACCCCGTCACGCGGCTTTGCGCCCTGGCGCGGGAGCGCGGGATCGTGAGCCACGTGGACGGCGCGCAGGCGGTCGGCATGTTCCCTGTCGACCTGTACGCGCTCGGCTGCGACACCTACTCGGCCAGCCTGCACAAGTGGCTGCTGGGCCCGATGGGTACCGGGGTCTTCTATGTGCGCGAGGGTGCGCGGGACCGGGTGGACTCCGCCTTCGCGCACGACGCCACGCCGGAAGCGCCCAACTACGGCCCGCCGGGGACGGCGGCACTGCCGCTCCGCGCGGGGTTGGCCGCCTCGCTCGACTTCGCAGAGGCTCTCGGGACCGAGAGCGTCGCCGCGAGGACGCGGTTCCTGTCGGACTACCTCAAGGAGCGGCTTGCGGCCGTCCCCGGCATGACCCCGCTGAGCGGCCCGGACCACGCCACCTCCTGCCCCGGCTCCACGATCTTCGAGCTGGAGGGCGTCGACGCGGTCGAGGCGGTGGCCGCCCTGGCCGAACGCGCGAAGATCCACATCGACGAACACCAGCGTGACGGCCACAACGCCATCCGCATTTCGACCCACGTCTACAACACGGTCGCCGAGGTCGACCGGGTGGTGGAGGAACTGGACGGACTGCGCTTCTAGCGCCCATCAAGCCAAGGAGAAACAGGCGCCATGTTACCCAATCGCAGATACATCACCCTCCGGCTTCCGATCGCTGCTCTGGCCCTATCTGCCACCGCCTGCCGGATCGAACCGATGCCGGACGCGACCGACGCGGCCCCGCCACCCGTGGCCGAATACACGCTCGGTGCCGAGAACACCCACGCGCGCTGGAGCGCCGCCATCCCGCCGGTGCTGACGGTCCCCTCCGGGGCCGTGGTGGAAGTCCTAACCAGGGAGGCGTCCGACGGGCAGATTACCCCGGCGACCCTCGAGGCCGACCTCGCGAACGTCGACTTCGGTCTCATCCATCCATTGACAGGCCCGATCGCCGTTGAAGGCGCCAGCCCGGGCGACATCCTCGCGGTGACCATCCACGAAGTCGAAGTCACCGGCTGGGGATGGGCTACGATCCTGCCCGGTTTCGGCTTCCTCGCCGACGAGTTCACCGAACCCTGGATCCGCGGCTTCGAGATGGAGCCTGGCGCAACCGAAGTCGCCTTCAACGACGACATCACGATCCCGCTCGATCCCTTCCCCGGCGTAATGGGCGTCGCGCCCGCCACCGATTCCATGCTCGTCACGATTCCCCCGCGCGAGAACGGCGGCAACATGGACAACCGCTACCTCGGTCCCGGCACGACCGTGTACTTCCCGGTGCAGGTCGAGGGCGCCAACTTCTCGATCGGGGACGCGCACGCTGTCCAGGGGGACGGCGAAGTGTCCGGTACCGCCATCGAAGCGCCCGTGCGGATCGTCTTCACAGTCGAGGTGATGGACAATCCGCGCGGCATGGTCGAGCCCCAGTACGAGACCGACGACTACTACGCGGTCACCGGCTTCGGCACCACGATCGACGAAGCGGCCCGCAAGGCCACGCGCTACATGATCGACTACCTGGTCGCGGAGCACGGCCTGTCGCGCAACGAGGCCTACGTGCTGTGCTCGCTCGCGGGGGATTTGAAGATTTCGGAGACGGTGGACGTACCGCACATGCTGGTCAGCATGCACATGCCAAAAGGGATCTTCCGAGGGGGGCAGCGACCATGAAGAAAAGCCAGTTCCTCGGCCTCGTCCTCTGGAGGGCCGGGATCCTCATCGCAGGCGGCTATCTCCTCTTCCTGACGCTACGCGTGATCCTGCGCATTGCCGACCCCATGCTCGAAGTCGGCGTCGCCCTTGTTCTCGCCGGCGGCTTCTTCGTCCTGGTTTCCGTCGTACGGGAACAGATCGAAGACGCCCGTATCGCAAGGAGCTATGAAGAATGACCCGCCTGCTGCGCATCACCGGCTTTCTGCTCATCGGCGCGGGTGCCCTGGTTCTGCTCACCTGGGCGATTCGGCCGCTTCGCGCGATCTGGCCGTGGCTCATGGGATTGCCCCTTGCCATCCAGATCGGCATGGGAGTGGCCGCGCTGGGTCTGGTCGTAGTCATGGGTTCGCTTATCGCTGAGAGAATCGAGGATCGGGAGGGGGACCGAAGGCTACTGGAGGATCGTCTCGAATCGTCTCGTTCGGAGTAGGTCGCAGTACCGGAAACCAATCACCATACAGCCCAAGGAGTGGAAGAATGATCGTTGTCAACACCGAGACCGTCCCGGGTCACCGGATCGTGGAATCGCTCGGCGTCGTTCGCGGAAGCACCATCCGCGCGAAGCACATCGGCACGGACATCATGGCCAGCCTGCGCAACCTCGTCGGTGGGGAGGTCAAGGAGTACACCGACATGCTGATCGAGACGAGGAACGAGAGCCTCCACCGGATGAAGCAGGAGGCGGACGCGCTCGGGGCCGACGCGGTGGTGAATCTGCGCTTCACCACATCTCAGGTCATGGCCGGGGCCGCCGAACTGCTGGCGTACGGGACCGCGGTGAGGCTTGCGTAGCCTGGACGTGCGGCACAAGTCTCGACCGCAATGCCCGGATTCCATGAGCACATCCGAGACGCCATTCGCATCAACCGACAACGCCGGCCGATATACGGTGCGATGGCTGGCGGACCGGCACGGAGAGCCTCGGACCTGCTGATCAGCACGGAATACCTTTGCCTTCCCTTCGCACTGGTTTTCGATCGCCGCGCCAGGAGATTCAACGAGGCCCGGATCCCGATTGTCCAGGACGATTTCGTGTCCATGGAAGGGATTCGTGACCCTCATGATCCGCCCAGGTACACGAATCGTGCGGGGCGGGGTGAATTCGCGGCGCTGGGTGCGCAGCTGAACGAGTACAAACGATGTCTCACAGACAACTCCAAGGCCCACGACTTCGACCGGGTTGCCGGCGATACCGCACAGATGCTAACGGCCGTGGCGGAACGGGAGACCCGCTGCGAAGCTCATTTCGCGATGGTGCGGCACCTGCTGGAGTCCATCGGCCTTGCCGCCGTGAATGCGATCCGCTTCGCAGAGCTTAGCGGGGGCGAGACACGGCCGCTGTCCCGCAGTCTGCTGCTGTTCGAGGCCAGAGGAATGCGGACCGCGGTGACGTTGGACCGGCGGGCGCAGGAGGTGCACGCCCTCGGCGTCGGCATCGTCGTTAACGATCTTCCCGCGATACCGTTTCCTGGGGCGTAGGCGGGTACGCGCCTGGCAATGTGTCCGACGGCAGGGTGTCTGCAGGTGCCGGTTGCGCCCCTGCCGAATCCGTCGGCTCCCCGTCCGCCGGCTCCGCACCAACTTCTCCCCCGAGGTTCACCTGGCTTCGAATGATCGCCCTGTCCGAGAGCGTTTGGATGTTGGGCGCCAGTTCGGGCGGGCGGGTAAAGTAGTTGGCACCGACGAGTTCGCCGGGCCGGAGGTGGTGCTCCACCAGGGTGAAGCTCAGCCGGGGGTCGCCGGGAGGACGGATGAAGTCGAGGATGAGGCCGCCCTCGGGGGGCGCGCCCCAGTGCACCAGCCGGTCGGGCGACCCGCTGCCCGCCGGAAGCAGCAGGCCGTTGACCGCCGCGAGCCGTGGCCCGTCTTCGGGAATCGTGAAGGACAGCCGCTCGGCGCCGATCGCCGATGTGACCGAAACACGTAGCACGTCGCCCGGCAGGTTCTCGTCCTCGGCCACCGTGACGATGGGCGGCGGGATATCGGCCGGGTCGGCGGACGCGAAGGTGTACCGCAGGCGTTCCCGGTTGAAGGGGGCCGGTGGATCGGCGTCGGGGGCCGCGAAGGGGCCGGCGGCCGCGGCGGCCCACGCGACCCCCGGGTCGGAAGCGTCCCGGGAGCGGTCGGTTCCCCAGAAGGCGGTGCCGGTCTCGTGGTCCAGCATGTAGACGAGGGTTGAGGGCGCGGGCCGCTCGGCGGAGGGGGTGGCGGTGGACATCCCGACCGCGAGGAAGGCGCCGGCGGCGAGCAGCCCCGCGGCGGGAGCCCACCATCCGTTCGGCTCGCGTGCCGCGTCGAGGGCGGGCAGCAGCATCAGGAAGCCGAGCCCCAGCAGCAGGGCCAGCCCCTCGCTCAATTCGAGTCCCATCGCCAGCCACACCCCTTCGGTCAGCGGCGTGAGCACGACAACCACGGGCACAGCGGCCAGTGCCACCACCATCCATCGCACGAGCCCCATTCGCTGCCCGCGCGCCAACCCGCACACCGCCAGGGCCCCCACGCACCCAGCGACCGCCGGCCACTGGAAGTTCATCGCGGCAAACGGGAACCTGACCGTCGCCGCCGCCGCCAGACCAACCGGCACCAGCAGCGCGCCCACGGCCAGCTCGGCCGGCGAGAACCACCGCCTCAGCACACCCGCGATCACCGCCGCCAACGCGAACGCCACGCACAGGATCGCAAGCAGGTACCACCCCTCCGAGTGGAAACTGCCCGCGTCCAGCGCTCCGAGCTCGGGGTGGGCGCCCTCTCGCCATTTGTACAACGCGTCGGCAAGGAGGAAGACCAGGCCCAGGAAGACAGCCGACGCCCCCACCCCGACGAGCACGCCCAAGACCCGCGCGCCCCCCTTTCTCCCCACAATGAACGCAAGCAGCCATGCCGCCACAGCCGCGCCGCCCAGGACCCGGATCCACAGCGGCCCGTAGGTCACCAGTCCCACGAACGGAATCGAGATGTAGCTGACGTCCGGCGCGTCGACGTTCGACAGATCCGCGTTGCCGAAGTATTCCAGCATGGCCAGGGCATGCTCGCCGTGGTGCTGGAGCGTTCCCTCCGAGAGGTTCTCGGGCGAATCGTAGTATTGGTGGTAGACGTGCGCCTTGCCCACGGCCGCAAAGTTCAGCCCCTGTTTGCCGGCCTCCTTGAAGGGGGTGAAGTCGGTGTCGTTGGGCATGCGCTGGTAGATCTCGTAGCTGACCGAGTTCGCGGCGGGATAGGGGTCCGCGCGCCGGAACGCTTCGATGACCCAGCCGTTGTTGGCACCGGTCTCGAACATCATCGAAGGGCCGCCGCCGCCCCGCATCTCGATGCCTATCAGCACCGCCACGTCGTCGAACCACGGATGCTCGTCCACGAAGGCGCGGGCGCCCAGCAGGCCGACCTCCTCGGCGTCCGTGATGAGCACGATGAGGTCGTTGCGGAGGGGCGCCCGTGCGCCCAGGGCGCGCACCGTCTCCAGGATCGCGACCACGCCGGAGCCGTCGTCGGCCGCGCCCAGCGAGATCTCGCGGCTGTCGTAGTGGGCGGTGACGAGGACGGCCGGGCCCCCAGGCTCCGTCCCGGGGATGCGAGCCAGGATGTTGCGAACGGTCGCTACGGTCATGGCGCCGCCGTACCCCGTGTCGAAGGAGGTGGCGGTCTGGACGGTGGGGGCGTGGCCGAGGGCGGCGAGCCGGTCGATGAGGTAGTCGCGGGCGCGGGCGTGATTGGGAGAACCGGGGGGCCGCGCTTCGGACGCGATCCGCGCGAGGTGGGACATGGCCCGCGCCGAGGAGAACACCGAATCGGGGGCGGTGGCCGGGACCGGAGCGGGGATGGTCCGGTACGAGCTCGAGAGCCAGGCCGTGACGAGGAGGAGGAGCAGGGTAGCCGGGCCGCGCAGGCCCCCCCAGGGGGCGGGGGTGGGGGGCTGCGCAGTGGCGGCCGCGGAACCGCGCGCCGCCGCGGCATCCGCGGCCGCCCGCTTCCGGGATTCCCGCTTCTCGGCGCGCTTCGCCTTCCAACCCATCTTCGGTTTTGGGCGTTCGGGCTGCTCACGGCGCTTCGAAGGAGCACGGCCCGCTGCCTCCCCGGCCGACTTCCGCTTCCCCTCCCGACGCCCGCTTCCGGCTGGAGCCGCCTTCGCGGCCGGCCCGCCTTCTTCCCCCTGCTTCTCCCTGCGGGCGGCGGCTTCCTCGGCAATCTCCCGCTCCAGCTCTTGGATTTCGCCTTCGCTAATCCCCAATTCCTCGAAAGACGGAATCCGCGGAAGCTTGTCGTCGCCCATTTTGTTCAGGCCGCTAGATCGGCCCGTCCTCCCACGGTCCCCAGAGGGCGTAGGTCGCGCTCTGCACCGGTTCGCCGATCTCGCGATCACCCTGCACGTTGAAGAACAGCACCCGGCCGTCCGGGCTGAAGCACGAGCCCGCGAACTCACCGGGACCGTCCTCGTCCTCGACGAGCGGAGCCCGCACCAGGTTGACGATGCGGCCTTGCCGATCCAGGCCGCGAACGTACTGCTCGTCCGACCCATCCTCGCAGATCACCAGACCGCCCCGCGGGCTGAGGCAGATGTTGTCGGGGGCGTCCAGCACCTCGTCGGACGGTGATTCGAACACCATCCGGAGCTCTCCGGCGTCGTTGGTGAGCGGCCTGTAGTGGAAGACCTGGCCCGCCTCGGCGTCACCCCCGTTCGTCGAAACCACGTAGATCCCGCCATCACCGTGGAAGGCCCCTTCCAGCCGGGCGAACCGGGCCGCTCCATTCGCCATCCCCTGCCAGAAGACCGCCAGATGGTTCTCCTCGGCGTCCGGCGGATCCGGGTCGTCGATGTCGACCCAGTGAACCGGGTGTACCTGGCCCGTGGATTGTCCGCGGGCGGTCAGGTAGGTGGGTGCCCCCGTCACCGCCATCATCTGCAGCCGTCCGCCGGCAGCCAGCTGACCGGGCCGGTTGGGAATGAAGCGGTACAATCCTGCCCCCGGGCGTCCGCCGGGGTCGTACCAGGTGTCCTCGGTCTCGTAGACGATGCCGGTTTCGGGATCGACCGAAACCGCCTCGTGAATGAAGCGTCCCATCTCGCGGAGCGGAACCGGATCCACCGGACCGGTGGCGGACGCGGGAACCTCGAAGATGTACCCGTGAGGCTTGTCGTACCCCGATCCGGGACCGGACGTGATCTCCTCGCAGGAGAGCCAGCTTCCCCAGGGCGTCGGGCCTCCCGCACAGTTGACGCGAGTACCCGCAAGCGACACGAACTCGTCCACGAGCTCGACCACGAGATCCATCCCGGAGCCTGATATGCGCACCTCGAGCGATGTCGTTCCGCCGCTCGCCTTCGAGTCGTAGGCGGGCTGGCCGATCGGTCGTGCATCCTCCGCCGAGTCGATCATCTCGTGGTTGCGGATGAGGCGGACGTTGCCGTTGGGAAGGGGGAAGGCCGCCATCCCGTCGAAGGCATTGGGTACCGTCAGCCCCTCCCGCACCGAGGACGCCACGCCTCCGGAGCTGAGCCGCACGCACCGAAAGCGCTCGGGTATCTCGAGTTCGGGGCAGTCGGCACTGGGCGCGAGTCTGCCGTAGGGCGCGATCAGGAGGTCACGGGGATCGGGGAGGCGTCCCTTGGCAGCCCGGTCCATTCCGGAAGGGATGCTCCAGGCGCTGAGCCCTGCAATAGATGGTGTCAGCACGACGCCGCCGCCGACTGTCGCGAATCGCCTGAGGAAGGACCGGCGGTCTATGGACATGATCTGAATCTCCCGTTGCTTCTACCAGCCCGAAGGCACACCGTGGGGACTCGAAGCCTGCAACAACGGACGTTCAACGGGCAACCCCGGTGTCAGACAACCCTGTGTCGGACAACCCGGTGTCGGACAACCCCGGTGCCGGGAATCCCTCGGCCTTCCACCTGTCGTACCGCATCCTGAGCGTGATGACCGGGTTGGCGTTCTCGTCCGGCCGGATGTTCTCGTCGGTCACGTCGATGAACAGCGAGTACTCGCCGTCGTTGAAGGACTCACCCTCCGGATCGTCGGCGTTCGCCACCAGCAGGTAGGCGACGTGGGAGGTCTTGCCGTCGCATGGCGCGTCGGGAATCGGCTCGGATTCGCAGGTGCAGCGCCGGTCACCCCCCTCCGCGTCCGCCGCCTCCATCGCGGCCATGACCCGGTCGGCCATTGTCCCGCCCTCGGCCTTGAAGGCCTCGACCGCCAGGTGCACCACGTCATCGGACGCAAGGATGTTGCCCTGCACGGAGAAGTAGATCCCGGCGGCGGGGATGCTGTCGGCCACCGCCAGCGACGCGGCACCGTTGCCACTCCCCGAGTGCCCCGCGCAGCGCCCCTGCATGTCCACGATCCCGAACTGGCGCCGGTCGAAGCTCGGATCCTCCGAGAGCATTTCGATGATCCGGTCCGGCGGCGTCCCTTTCTTCAGCTCGGCGTAGATGAGGTTCTGGTTTTCGCGCGATCTGTCCACGCTTGCCTGCGCCGCCGCGACGCCCACCCCGGGCACCACAATCGCCTGAATGTCCATGAGACCCTTCGAGAGCAATCCCTCGCCGAAACGCCCCTGAGGCACGCACGTCGCGGACGCGATGATGACCTGCCCGGTACGCGTGTCCACGGCGATCACCGACCAGGTTGCCGAAAGGGCGGCCGGTGCGAGGAGGAGAATCAGCACCATCGCGAGCAGTTGGCGGAGAAGCTCCCGCGCAGAGCGGGAACACCCGGGCGCCTCGCGGGACGAAAGCGGCCAGGCTTGCCGACGGAAGGAAAACGGGGTCATGATAGGCTCCGGTTTGCGGGTTCCAGCCAACTTAGGGAGAGTCACAGTGTCTGACCAACTGAACCGCAGAGAATTCGTGGGTCGCACGTCGGCGCTGGCCGCTGGCGCGATGATCGTGCCGCGTCACGTGCTGGGCGGGCCCGGATACAAGGCGCCCTCCGACATGCTCAACCTGGCCATCATCGGGGTCGGAGGGCAGGGGACCGAAAATGCGCAGGAGTTCGGCGAAGAACACATCGCGGCGATCTGCGACGTGGACTTCGGTATCGTCTACCGCCGGGTCAAGGAACGGCTGGTCGACAACCGCGGGAACCCGCGCGAGAAGGGACAACGGTGGCAGGAACAGTTCCTTCAGACCCGCAAGTACACGGACTTCCGCGAACTGCTCGACCAGGAGGAGGATCTCGACGCGGTCCTGATCGCCACGCCCGACCATCTGCACGCGCCGATCGCGAAGGCGGCCATGCTGGCGGGCAAGCACGTCTACGTGGAAAAGCCGCTGGCCTTCACCCCCCACGAGTGCCGCGTCCTGGCCGATGTGGCCGAGAGCACTGGCGTGGTGACCCAGATGGGGAACCAGGGCCATTCCGGCGAGGGCGCGCCGCTGATCAACGAGTGGATACAGGCCGGGGTGATCGGCGACGTCACGGAAGTCCACATCTGGACCAACCGGCCGATCTGGCCACAGGGGATCCAGCGTCCCGGACCCTGGACGGAAGGACTCAACCCCGGGTGGTACCAGCAGTGGCACCAGGGCGCGATCCTGTCGCTCGCGGCGGAGCTGATGGACACAGGGATCGACAAGCCGGTCGGGATGGACTGGGACCTGTACCTCGGTCCGACCACGAAGGAGATCCCCTACCATCCCGTCTACCACCCCTTCAACTGGCGCGGCTGGGTCGATTTCGGAGTGAGCGCGCTGGGAGACATGGGTGCCCATCTCGTTGACCATCCCTACTGGGCCCTCGGGCTGACCTACCCCACCACCATCGAGGCCACCTCGACTCCCTGGGGCGGCCCATCTGAGGATCCGGCCTCCTACCCGCTGGCCATGCGCGCGCACTACGAGTTCCCGGCCCGGCCCGGCATGCCTGCCGTCGAAATGCACTGGTACGACGGCGGCCTGATGCCACCGCGCCCGCCGACCCTCCCCGACCAGGTCCGGCTCAATCGCACGGGTGGCGTCATGTTCGTGGGCGACCGGGGGATCCTCATGCACGACACGTACGGCGGCAACCCGCGGCTCTTCCCCGAGTCGCTCACGGCGGCGACCGAGGCTGTGCCGCGGACCCATCCGCGCATCGAGGGGTCCCACCAGGCGAACTGGGTGCGGGCGTGCAAGGAAGGCGGCGAGGCGTCGTGCCCCTTCGACTACGCTTCGCGTCTTACCGAGGTCATGCTTCTCGGGGTCGTGGCGCTGCGGACCGGCCAGGGGCGGAGGATCCGCTACGACGCCGAGAATATGCGCGTCACCAACGTCGAAGAGGCGAACCGCTTCCTCACGCGGGAGTACCGGTCCGGCTGGGAGGTCTGAGTCCGGCTGGCCCGTTCGCATCCTCCCTTCGGACTACGTGTCGAGAATATGCCCGATCGGGAAAACTATTGCAGCGGAAACGCGTTTGAGCAGATTATATGCCACATTGCTGCGGAATCCGGTCGAGTTTTTCCCGATCGGTAAAATTTCCGGTACGCCTTCCAACGAGTGCGGCGAGGACCCGCCGGGAGCAGATGGCAACGGACGCGTGGCCTACGGCACCGTTTCGCCGAGCACTTCCAGGAACTCGTCGATCTCGTTGGGCGTGTTGTAGAAATGCGGGCTGGCGCGTACCACACCCGGGCGGTTGTCCACGATGATGTTGCGCTGCGCGAGATGGGCGACGGCGGGCGCGGGATCGCGGTGACGAATCGTGATCACGGCCGAGCGGGCTGACGGGATGTCGCTGACGCGTGGCGAGAATCCGGCCGCCCGGCACCTGTCCACCAGCCGGTCCGTGAGGGTGACGTTGCGCGCCCGAATCGCCTCCATCCCCACCTCGTCGACGATTTCCTGGCCGCCGAGAGCCGTGTGGACGGTGGCCAGCGCGGGGGTGCCCAGCTCAAAGCGGCGGGCGTCGGTGTGGTAGCGGAATTCGCCGGGGTTGAAGTCGAACTGGTCCTGGCTGGCAAACCAGCTGGTGATGGTGGGTTCCAGAGTAGGGATCAACGCGTCACGAACGTAGAGGTAGGCGAGGCCCGGGCCGCCGCATAGCCATTTGAGCGGGCCCGCCGTGTAGAAGTCGACGCCGGTGGCGGGGAGGTCGACGGGGATCTGGCCCGCCCCCTGGTAGCCGTCGATGAGACTGTACGCACCGGCCTGCCGCGCGATGTCGGCGATGGCCGCCAGATCCTGGATGGCGCCGGTCGTGAAGAAGACGTGACTCGTGGCGATCGCCAGGGTGCGGCCGTCCACCGCGTCGGCGAACTGTTGCGGGTCGATGTGTACGCCGTCCGGGCTCCGCAGCACCACCATCTCGGCGTCCGGGTGGACCTTCCACTGGTATAGCAGGGTGGGGAAGTCCAGTTCGGTCGTGACGATGCGGTTGCGCTTCGTCCAGTCGAGGCTCGAGGAGATGGCGGCCAGGCAGGCGGAGGTTGATGGCATCAGCGCGACCGTTCCCGCGGGGGCCGCGAAGAGCGTCTCGACGCGTCCACGGAGCTTGCCGAGGAGCCCCCACCAGTGGTCGTACCATGCTGATGCGCCATAATCGTTCCAGTTGGCGACAAAAGTACGCAATCGCTCCTCCGCGCGGTCGGAGAGCGCTCCCAGCGAACACGAGTTGAGGTAGTTACGGCGCTGCAGGATGGGGAAGGCGCTGCGGATGCGGTCGATGTTCATGGGGACGGTTCGTCGCGATTGGAGTCTTCTCGGGGCGATGGTCATATTGCTGTGCAACGCTCGTCTGTCAATTCGTACCGTCGGGGTGGGCGAACCGTCAGGCGGCGGCGAGCATCGTGCAGGCAGGGTAGCGCATGGTCCACATCAAGTCACTGGACGGCGAAGGTGCCATCGCGGCTGCCCGCGCGCTCGGCTTCGAGTTGGCCGGGTTGGTGACGCGGCGTGACAGCGCTCACCTGCCGCACTTCCGCAAGTGGCTTCAGTCCGGCCTGCACGGCACGATGGCCTATCTGGAGCGCCCGGACGCCGTGCAGCGGCGCGGCAGGCTCGACCTCACGCTGCCGGCATTCCGAAGCGCTCTTGTCGTCGCGCACTCATACGCCGACCCCCACCCCGCCACCCCGCCCGGCGACCCGTCCCGCGCAATCATCGCCCGCTACGCGCGCGGCCGCGATTACCACCACGTGATCGCCGAGCGACTGGAGGAGCTCGGGTGTGGCCTCGAACGCGCGGCGGGGCGCGCCGTCGAGCGCCGCGCCTGCGTCGACACGGGTCCCATCCTCGAACGGGAGCTGGCCGCTCTCGCGGGCCTGGGCTGGTTCGGCAAGAACACCATGCTGATCCACCCGCGGCGCGGGTCGTATTTCTTCATCGGCGTCCTCCTCACCGACCTGCCGTTCGCACCCTCCGCCCCATTTCGCGAAGAGCATTGCGGCACGTGCCGACGCTGCCTCGACGCCTGCCCCACCGGGGCTCTCCTCGGGCGCGACGACTCCGGCGCTCCCGTGATGGATGCGACGCGCTGCATCTCCTACCTCACCATCGAGCTGAAGGGCGCCATCCCGGAGGAACTGCGGCCCGCCATCGGCAACCGCGTGTTCGGATGCGACATCTGCCAGGAGGTCTGCCCCTGGAACGGGAAGTTCGCGGCGCCGACCGCCGAACCCGCCTACACTCCCCGCACCGATCTGGACGGCGCCTCCCTGGTCGACCTGGCCACGCGGCTCCTCAAGATGTCCGGCAAGGCGTTCCTGCGGGAATTCGCCGACTCACCCGTCTCGCGGGCACGTCGCAACGGCATGCTGCGCAACGTCTGCGTCGCGCTGGGAAATTGGGGCGCTCCGGAGGCGGTCCCGGTGCTGAAGCGCGCGGCGCGCGATCAGTCCGCCCTGGTACGGGAACACGCCGATTGGGCGCTGGGGCGGATCCGGGGCGCGTGAGCGGGGCCGGTGCGGCCATCCGGATCCCGCCGACCCACCCCGCGCAGATCATCGGGCTGCGCGACCGGGGCCTTCTGCGCGAGGGCTACAAGGCCGATCTGGTCGTCTTCGACTACGACGAACTCTCCGCGGCCGCGACGATCATGGAACCTGACCTGTATCCGACCGGTATTGTACACGTGATCGTCAACGGCCAGTTCACCGTGGACGACGGCCGGCTCACCGGCGCCCTGCCAGGGGTGGTCCTGGACCGGCGGGAGAGAGATGCCAAGGCCAAAGGAGTAAGCGAATGATGATCCGGAACGTAAAGAAACAGTTGGATGGGTTGCTGGCCGCTGCCGTGCTGGTCTCGGCGCTGCTCGGGACGCACGTGACAGGCACTGCGCAGTCAGGGCCCAACCGCATCGCCGGCGAAGGGTTCCTCTGGGGGCAGTTGGCGGTTCCGCTGGGCGAGTTCCACGACAACGTGGGGCTCGGCGGCGGCGGTGGCCTCGGAGGGCTCCTGTATCTGGGCGACCAGCGCTACGCGGCCCTTCGCGCCGAAGGCAGCTTCGTCATCTACGGCTCCGAGACCCTGAGGCGACCGCTGAGCCCGACGGTCCCCTTCGTGGACGTGGATGTCGAGACCACCAACTCGATCCTGGCGGCGGGCGTCGGACCGCAGGTTTTCCTCGCCAACGGACCGATCAGGCCCTACATCTACGGCACCGTGGGGCTGTCCTATTTCGTCACCCAGACGTCCGTGAAGGGTGACCATGACGACGAGCCCATCGCCAGCACGACAAACTTCGACGACCTCAACCTGTCGCTGAGCGGCGGCGGCGGGCTCTCTGTGAGGGTCCATGAGGGCGACGTGTCGGTCAATCTCGACCTGTCTGCCGTCTACAACCACAACGGACTGGCGGAATACCTTGCCGAAGGCGGACTGCGGGAGCTTCGCGGCGGCCGCTGGGTGGCGGACCCGATCGCGAGCAACGCAAACCTCGTTACCTATCGCGTCGGGATTACGATCGGTCCCAACTGGTGACGGTGCCCCGCGCCCGCCTGGTGAACGGCGCCGGCTTGGCGTCGTAACCAGGCGGGGCAGGGGTTTCTTCGACTCCGCTACCCCTCCGCAGCCAGCCGCTGCACCGCGTCGACGAGCTTGCCGACCTTGTCCGGGTCGGCCGCGCCGTCCTGCTGATCCGCGAGTGAGGTTGCGAGTTCGGTCAGCATGTCGGTCCGCTCGGCGCCCATCGACTCCTCCGCGGAATCCAGGTCGCTCCTGGCCGACGCGATCCGCCGTGAGGACAGCCCGCCCCAGCGCTCGAGCTGGTCGAGGTAGGCGCGCGCCAGCGCGAAGGTCGCCGGCCACTCGAAGATCGGCTGACCCTGGGAGTTGAGCTCGGTGAGCACAACGGAGTTGGCCGCATCGATCTCGTTCTGGGTCAGCGCCTCGCTCGGCACCAGCTCGAAGATGTCGAGCCCCCGCGCGATCTCGGAGTTCACGATCACGCCGTTGTACCAGTAGACGGACCAGCTGCCCGCGCTCTGCATCCGCTCGGGGTTGAGGGGTCCGCGGTCGTGGTAGGCGATCTCCACCGGGTTCGTCGGGTCGGTCCAGTCAATGAGGGAGATGCCACCCTGGTACCAGCCCTGGATCATGATGTCGCGCCCCGGGACCGGGATGAGCGAGCCGTTGTGGGCGACGCAGTTCTCCAGGTTGGTCTGCGCCGCGGGCATCTTGTAGTAGCTCTGGAAGACCATTTCGCCGTCTTCGATGGTGAAGATGGCGTTGGCGCCCCACTCCATGGGGTCGTCGAAGCGGCACTTCGGCGCGCCGCCGCCGCCCCACTCGTCGGTGAACATGACCTTGCTGCCGTCATTGCTGAAGGTGGCGGAGTGCCAGTACGAGAAGTTGGAGTCCGCCACCGCGGCGAGCCGGAAGGGATTGGCCGGGTCGGTGATGTCCAGCAGCAGTCCATAGCCCCCGCAGGCCCCGCCCGCCAGGCCGATCGCGGGATAGACGGTGATGTCGTGGCACTGGGTCGGGCCGGGCCGGGGTTCGGGGGGACCTTCGTCCTCTTCCTCCTCTGCCGCAGCCATCTCCTCGGCGTCCGCCTGGGCCTGCTCTTCAAGCTGCGCCCGCAGCGCCGCGCTGTCGGCCGCGGTCGGATCGCCCTCGCCCCCCCGCTCCTCCACGATGCTTTCCAGCATGGCCATGGCCGCCCGGTCGGGCATGACCCGTTCCTGGCCACGGCGCGTCATGATGAAGGCGCCCTCTGCCCGCGCCTCCTCGATCTCACGGTAGTCCGCGGGCGAGAGGCCGTGCCGCGGCGGCGCGACCAGGTCCTGGAAGATCCGCGGCGAGGTCACGATCGCGGCGGCCGTCGGATCGTCCAGCGGCACCCGAATCACCTCGATGCGGAAGAGGGCCGAGTTCGGATCCTCCTCGGGGGACAGGCCGGAACACCCGGCAAGCTCCTCCGGCGGCCGCACCGACGACGACCCGGAGACGTAGATGTAGACGTTTTCGTCGTCACCCGGGTGCTTGAGCACGGTGTGGGTGTGTGAGCCCCGGCAGGTCTGCACGTTTGCGACATAGTCCGGATTGGTGATGTCGGAGATGTCGAAGATGCGGATGCCGCGCAGGCGCTCGTGGCTGATCGCCTCGGGCACGCCCTGGTCGCCGCAGTCGAGGCGTCCTCCTCGCCCCTCACCCGACACGAAGAGGAGGTCGCCGTACACGGAAACGTCGCTCTGTGACGCCGGGCAGACGTAGGTGATCACCGAGGTCGGGTTCGCCGGATCGGAGATGTCCCACACCTGGATGCCGTCGTAGTTGCCCTGGATGGCGTAGTTGCCGGTGAAGGCGAGGTCGGAGTTGGTGCTTCCGACGAACGGCTCCTCGGGCGGCGTGGTCGACAGCATGCGCATGTTCCAGATCGCCTCGCCGGCGTCGAACATGCCGGCCTCGAGGCCGACGCGCGGGTCGGGGGTGGGCGGGTTGAGCTGGAGGCCGCCGGGCCGCGATTCGCAGCCGTGCAGAGCGACCACCAGCAGGGCCGCGAAGGAAAGGAGGGCGGAGAGCCGTGTCGTCGTGCGAGGGTGGCCCGTGGGGAGGTCGGTCGGTCTCATGGTACTCTTCCTGACTGGTTACTGATTCGCTCCACCGAGCGCCTCCAGCATCTGCTCCATCCGGTCGATCTCGGAGCCCTGATCGGCCTGAATGTCGGAGGCGAGCTTGAATATGAAGTCGTCCTGGGCGGCGCCGTCCGTGGCGAACAGCTCGAGCACCATGGTTACCGCCCCCTTGTGGTGCTTGATCATGTACTGCAGGAACAGACGGTCGTAGTCTCCGCCTCGCGCCTGCCGCAGTTCCTCCATCTCTTCGTCGGTCAGCATACCGGGCATGTGCATCGCGTGCGCGGGGCCGTGAATCGTCAGGTGGCCCGCTTCGACGTGGATCTCGGGCACTTCGAGCTCACGGTCGCGCAGCCAGATCTGCATGATGTTGATCTCGTCGCGCTGCGCATTGATGATCCTGGCGCAGAGGGTCTGGATGGTTTCGCTGGCGCCGTTGTCCGACGCGATCCCGCACATGGCCAGCGCCTGTGCATGGTGGTTGATCATCCCGGTCATGAAGTGGACATCGGCCTCGTGGTAGTACATCAGGGCGCTGTCCGCACGGGCCCGGTAGATGGCCTCGAGGCGCGCGGCGGTGGCCGCGTCCGGCCGGGTGACGCCGGCGCCGGGTTCGGTGGAGGGGGTCTCGGCTGCGTCGGGCTCGGCGGGAGGCGCGGGCGTGCCGCCCGATCCGCCGGGGCAGGCCTGGATCGCGGCGCCGAGCACCGCGGTCAGGAAGAGTGTTCTACTGATCATGGGCATGTCATGGCTGGACCGCGGGAAGCGCTTGTTCCCCGCGGTGCGCGAATAGCGTCGATCCGGCAATCATAGCGTGGCCGGGTACGCGCCCGCCAGCCCTTGGCCCACAAGGTGGACGGAGGGCCGGCGGGTCGCAAACCTACCGCGGGCGCTATCTCTTGTCCGCAGACACTATCCCTGGTCCGCCAGGCGCTGAACCGCGTCTGCCAGCTTCTCGACCTTGTCCGGGTCTCCCGAGCCGTCTGCCAATGACGCGAGCGACGCCGCCAGACCGCGCAAGGTGTCCCGCCTGGCCACCCCGGACCCCTGCTCGGCTGAATTGAGCGCACTGCGTGCCGATGCGATGAACGAGGCCTGCAGCCCGTGCCACCGTTCCAGCTGGTCCAGGTACGCGCGCGCCAGAGCGTAACTGGCGGGCCACTCGTAGATGGGCTGACCCTGGGAGTTCAGGTGCGTGAGCTGCACCGAGTTCGCCGCGTCGATCTCGTTTTGCGTCAGCGACTCGTTGGCGACCAGTTCGAAGATATCGAGCCCGCGCGAGATCTCGGAGTTGACGATCACGCCGTTGTACCAGTAGACGGACCAGCTGCCTGCCATCATCATCCGCTCGCCGTCGAGGGGGCCGCGGTCGTGAAAGCCGACCTCGACAGGGTTGGCGGGATCGGTCCAGTCGATCAGCGAGATGCCGCCCTGGTACCAGCCCTGGATCATGATGTCGCGGCCCGGTACCGGGATGAGCGATCCGTTGTGCGCGACGCAGTTCTCCTGCGCGGTCTGCGGGGCGGGCAACTTGTAGTAGCTCCGGAAGATCATCTGGCCGTCTTCGACGGTGAATATCGCGTTTGCACCCCATTCCATCGGGTCGCCTTCGCGGCACCTCGGACCGCCCCCGCCTCCCCACTCGTCCGTGAACATGATGGCCGTTCCGTCGTTGTTGAACGTGGCCGAGTGCCAGTAGGAGAAGTTGGAATCGGCAACGGCGGCCAGACGGATCGGGTTCGCGGGGTCTCTGATGTCCAGCAGCATTCCGTAGCCCTCGCAGGCGCCGCCCGCGAGGCCGATCGCAGGGTATACGGTGATGTCGTGGCACTGGGTGGGGCCGCCGTCACCGCCGCCGGTCATTGTGGCGATCATGTTCGTGAATATTTCGCGGAAGGCGGTGCTGTCAGCTGCGGTCGGGGGACCCTCGCCCCCGCGTGCCGCGACGATGCTGTCGAGCTGCGGCTGCACGAACTCGTCAGGCAGGACAATGGCCTGACCCTGTATTTCGAACACGAACGCCCCAGTCGCGCGCGCCGCTTCGATCTGCGCACGCTGCGCTTCCGCCTGCTCCCCCGTCTGATCGGCCGGCGACGGCCCGTGCCGTGGCGGCGCGACCAAATCCTCGAAGATTCGCGGCGAGCTCACGATTGCTGCAGATGCAGGATCTGCGAGCGGAACGGGGATCACCTCGATCCGAAAGAGCGCCGTGTTGGGATCTTCCTCCGGCAGGGCGCCCGAGCAGCCGGGCAACTCCTCGGGGGGCCGCACCGGGGCCGACCCGGACACGTAGATGTAAACGTTTTCCGTGTCGCCGGGGTGCTCCAGAACCGTGTGCGTATGGGAACCCCGACAGGTCTGCACGTTCGCCACGTACTCGGGGTTCGCGATGTCGGAAATGTCGAAGATGCGGATGCCCCGCAGCCGCTCGTGGCTTACGGTCTCCTCGATCGGCTCGTCACCGCAGTCCAGCCTCCCGCCGAAGCCCTCGCCGGACACGAAGAGCAGGTTCTCGTAGACCGAGACATCGCTCTGGGAAGCAGGACAATAGTGCGTGACCACGGACACCGGGTTCGCCGGGTCGGAGATGTCCCAGACCTGGATTCCGTTGTAGTTGCCCTGAATCGCGTACTTCCCGGTAAACGCCAGGTCCGAGTTCGTGCTGCCCACGAAGCGCTCCTGCGGCGGTGTGGTCGACAACATGCGCATGTTCCAGATCGCTTCGCCGGCGTCGAACATCCCCGGCGCGAGCCCGACGCGCGGATCCGGCGTGGGCGCGTTGACCTCCAGACCGGGCGGGCTTGCGAATTCGGCAGTCTCGGCGTCGAGTGCGCCGCTGAGGAGGATCGGATACGCGCGTGCCATGTCCTGCTCGGGGCTTCCCGCCGGCTGCGTCGCACAGCCGGGCAGAATGGCCAGCAGCGTGGCGAGGGGAAGGAGCGCGGCAAGGCGTCCCCGGGCATGTGAGCGCTGGGAATTGGTGGTGGGTGTCATGTTCCTCTGTCCTTTAGGGTTGGTAATTGTGATTCGTTTCAGCCAGCCAGACGTTCCACGGCGTCGGCCAGTTTCTCTACCTTGTCCGGATTCCCGGCCCCGGCCGCCTGCTCGCGCAGAGACGCCGCCAGCGCCCGCAACCCCTCCCGCCGCGCCTCCCCCGCAGCGCTCTCGGCCTCGGCCAGCGCACCGCGCGCCGCCTCAACCTCCTCCGGCGGCAGCCCGTGCCAGCGCTCGATCTGGTCCAGGTAGGCGCGTGCCAGCGCGAAGGTCGCCGGCCACTCGAAGATGGGCTGTCCCTGTGAATTCAGCTCGGTCAGCTGCACCGAATTGGCCGCGTCGATCTCGTTCTGCGTCAGTGCCTGGTTGGGGACGAGTTCGAAGATGTCGAGCCCGCGCGCGATCTCGGAGTTCACGATCACCCCGTTGTACCAGTAGACGGACCAGCTGCCGCCGGGCTCCATGCGCTCGGCGTTGAGCGGGCCGCGGTCGTGATATCCGATCTCGACGGGATTGGCCGGGTCGGTCCAGTCGATCAGCGAGATGCCCCCCTGGTACCAGCCCTGAATCATGATGTCGCGCCCGGGCACCGGGATGAGCGAGCCGTTGTGCGCGACGCAGTTCTCCTGGTCGGTCTGCGCGGCCGGGAGCTTGTAGTAGCTCCGGAAGGCCATCTCGCCGTCCTCGATCGTGAAGACTGCGTTGGCGCCCCACTCCACCGGGTCGTCCACGCGGCACTTCGGCGCCAGCCCGCCGCCCCACTCGTCGGTGAACATGATCTTGCTGCCATCGTTGCTGAAGGTGGCCGAATGCCAGATCGAGAAGTTGGAGTCCGCCACCGCCTGCAGGCGGACGGGGTTGATGGGGTCGGTGATGTCGAGGAGCAGCCCGTAGCCCAGGCACGCGCCCCCCGCCAGGCCGATCGCCGGGTACACGGTGATGTCGTGGCACTGGTTCGGGCCCGGTCGCGGTTCGTCGCTGACGGCAGGGCGCCGCCCGCCCATGGGCATCGTCATGGCGGGCATTGACGCCCGCGTGGCCGCGTCCAGGGATTCGCTCAAGGCGGCGCTGTCGGCAGCGGTGGGCGGGCCGTCACCCCCCCGCGCGGCAACGATGCTGTCCAGCTTTTGGGCGGCCTCCGCGGCGGGCAGCACACTCAGCCGGTCTTCGACCTCCACCACGAAACTGCCCCGCTCCCGAGCCTCGGCGGCGCGCTCTCTGCGCTGTTCCTCGCGGGCCAGCCGTCTCTCCTCCATCCTGGCCTCCGCTTCCTCCCTGGCCCGGATGTCGCCCGGCGCGGGACCGTGCCTCGGCGGCGCCACCAGGTCCTGGAAGATCCTGGGCGAGCTCACCACCGCGGCCGCCTCCGGATTGTCCAGCGGCACGCGGATCACCTCGATGCGGAAGAGCGCCGAGTTGGGGTCCTCCTCAGGCGAGAAGGCCGAACAACCGGCAAGCTCCTCGGAGGGCCGCACCGTCGATGAGCCGGACACGTAGATGTAGACGTTCTCGTCGTCGCCCGGGTGCTCCAGCACGGTGTGTGTGTGCGAGCCGCGGCAGGTCTGCACGTTCGCAATGTACCGGGGATCGGCGATGTCGGAGATGTCGAAGATGCGGATCCCGCGCAGCCGCTCGTGGCTGACCGCTTCCCGCACCCCCTCGTCGCCACAGTCCAGGCGGGCGCTGTTGTCCTCGCCGGAGACGAAGAGAAGGTTCCCGTACACCGACACGTCGCTCTGCGATGCTGGACAATGGTAGGTGACCACCGACACCGGGTTCGCCGGATCCGTAATGTCCCACACCTGCACGCCGTTGAAGTTGCCCTGAATCGCGTAGTTGCCGGTGAATGCCAGATCCGAGTTGAAGCTCCCCAGGAATTCCTCCGGCGGGGGCGTGGCTGACAGCAGTTCCAGGTTCCAGCTCGCCTCGCCCGCATCGAACATCCCGGCGGCGAGGCCTACCCGGGGATCGGGGGTGGGAGGATTGACCTGGAGGCCGGGCGGGTTCGTGTAGGAGGGGCCCGAGCAGCTGGCGGCGGCGAGGAGTGTGATGGAGAAGGTGAGCAGCGCGGTGAGTTGCGCCGGAGCGGCGCGGGACGGCTTAGCGTTGGCGATCGGTTTCATCGTTACAGTCCTGACGTGAGGTGGATCCGCACACTGATGGTTCGAGCCGGTGCGCGGGGTCTTCAATCTGGCACGGGGCTTCGGAATCGGGAATCGGAGCCCGACTATACTAGAGCCCGGAGTGGCGACTTTCCAGAATCCATTGGCGGCTTTCCTGAATCGTAGGCGGATGGGGCTCAGCTGAGCTGAACGCCGGGCGGCTGTGGAACCGCCGAGGAGTGCGGCTTAATCCAGACGGGGCGAGATGAGATCAGGCGGATCGACAAGGACGACTTCGATCAATACTGTCGACGGTTCATCGGCGGGGGCAAGCCCGGCCGGTCCCGCTTCCCCAACCCCCTCCGCCACCCGCATCGCGATCATCGTGGCCCTCGCGCACGGCATCAACGATGCCTACGCGTCCTTCGTCCCGCCGCTGCTCCCGCGAATCATGGACAGTATGGGGCTGACGATCGCCGCTGCGGCCGCTCTCAGCTCGGCGTTCGCGATCGCCACCGCGCTGCCTCAGCCCTTCTTCGGATACTTCGCCGACCGCTTCGGACGGAGGGTGTTCGCGGTGGGGGGCGTGGTAACCGGTGCGGTCTTCGTCTCGCTGATCGGGTTCGCGCCTTCCTTCTGGATCCTGTTCCTGATGCTGGTTCTGGGGGGACTGGGAGGCGCGGCCTTCCACCCGCCAGGAGCTTCGTATGCGGTGCGGGTTGGCGCCGGAAGGGGTGGGGGAAAGCGCTATTCCGTGTTCTCCTTCGGGGGTGCGCTGGGCTACGCCGCGGGACCCCTCGTCGCCGTGGGCCTGGTCGCCTGGGGCGGGATGCAGCAGCTCTGGGTGGCGATGATCCCGGCAATCCTGCTCGCGCCCCTCTTCTTCCGCGGCCTCCCCAGCGGTCGCGGCGAGACCCGGGACGCCCCGCCCGCTCCGCCACCGTCCACGGTTCTTCGCCGTCTCGCCGGACCGCTCGGCATCATCTTCGGCGTGAGCTCGGCCATGGCCTTCGTCCAGCGCGTCTTCCTGACCATGGAGCCGATCATCGTGGCGGAGTCCGGCGGTTCCGAGACGCTGGGGGCGGCGGCCCTCTCGCTCTACCTGGGCGCGCAGGCGTTCGGCACTCTGGCGGGCGGTGTGCTCGCCGACCGCATGGACCGGCGTCACCTGCTCTTTGGCCTGTGCGTGTTCGCGTTGCCCGTCCACCTGCTGGCGGTGTGGCTGGGACCCTGGACCGCGCCGGGGCTGATCGCAATCGCGGCTGCCGGCTTCCTTGGCATGGCGACGCTGCCACCGATCGTCGTGATGGCGCAGGAAATGCTTCCGCGGGCCCCCGGGGCGAGCTCCGGGATCGTGATGGGGCTGGCGTGGACGGTGGGGGCGGTCGGAGTGATGGGGACCGGCGCGCTGGCGGACTTCACCGGACCGCAAACGGCCGCGCTGGTGTCGATGCCCGCCGCGGGCCTCGCCGCGCTGTTGGCTTTGCACCCGGCGCTGAAGTACGATATGGGTTGACCCGGGATTCTGGCGCGCGTTGGGGGCGCGATTCTATCCCCTGCGGGGGGCGCAACTCTATCCCCGCCGGGGGCGCAACCCCGTGCCCCGACGGATGCGCCACAGCCCACGATAACAATCGAAAGCGAATGACGACGGAGGCAGGACGATGAGCACCAGCCCGAAGGATCCACCAGACCGCCGCGGACTCGACCGCAGGGACTTCCTGAAGGCCGGGGCCCTCGGCGTCGCGGCTACCACCCTGCACGGATGCGGCGACACCGGCGCGGCCCCTGCCGTCGCGGCGGCCCCACGAGTGCCACGCAGCGTCGGCGCCCCACCACAGGACCCCTTCGCCGCCCCGCCCATCGAACAGGTGCGGATCGGGTTCGTGGGCGTCGGGTTGCAGGGCACGGCACACGTCCGCAACCTCGTGCGCATCGACGGGTGCGTGATCACCGCGGTCTGCGACATCCGCGAACCGCACGCCATTCGCGCCGTGGACATCATCGAACAGGCCGGCCACCCCCGCCCCGCCCTCTACACCGCCGGCGAGACCGACTTCGAGCGCCTCTGCGCCGAGGAGGACCTCGACCTCGTCTACACGGCGACCCCCTGGCGCTGGCACGTCCCCGTCTGCCTCGCGGCCATGGAAAACGGCAAGCACGCGGCCACGGAGATCCCCGCCTCCTACACGCTGGAGGGCTGCTGGCAGCTCGTCGAGACCGCCGAGCGAACCGGCCGCCACTGCTCCATGATGGAGAACGTCAACTACGGCCGCGCCGAACTTCTGTGCCTGAACCTCGTGCGGCAGGGACTCCTCGGCGAGATCCTGCACGCCGAGTGCGGCTACCTGCACGACCTCCGCGACATCAAGTTCGAGGACCGGGACGAGGGACTCTGGCGCCGCGCTCATTCCTGGACCCGCAACGGCAACCTCTACCCCATGCACGGCCTCGGCCCCGTCTCCAACTGCATGGACATCAACCGCGGCGACCGGTTCGCCCACCTGGTCTCGATGAGCAGCCCCTCCCGCGGCCTCCAGGAGTACGCCATCGCCAACTACCCCGAGGGACACCCCAAGCGCGCCGAGACCTTCGCGCTCGGCGACGTCAACGGCAGCCTCATCCAGACAGCCCTTGGCAAGACCATCTACGTGGTGCACGACACCAACCTCCCGCGCCCCTACGACCGCATCAACAAGGTCCAGGGCACGCGCGGGATCTTCCAGGGCTACCCCGAACGCGTCTACATCGAGGGGCGCGGCACGGGACACCGGTGGGAGGAGACCGCGGCCTACTACGAGGAGTTCGAGCATCCGCTGTGGCGGGCGCTGCAGGATGAGTCGATCGGGGGCGGGCACGGCGGCATGGACTTCATGGAGGACTACCGCCTGATCAAGTGCCTCCGCGAAGGGCTCCCGGTCGACATGAACGTCTACGATGCGGCGGCGCTCAGCGCGGTCTGCGAACTCTCCGAGATCAGCGTGGCCAACGGCAGCGCCCCGGTGGAGTTTCCGGACTTTACGCGCGGGAAGTGGAGGGACTGGGCGTCCTGGCCGATCGTGGGGGCGTAGCGGGCCGAGGGCGGCCAAGCCCCGGACCGCCGGGCTAGCCTGGCCAGATCGGGCGCGTCGGGTCCGGGTCCGGGTCCGCCGGCAGGTCCCGCGGCCAGATCTCAGGGTTGCCCTTCAGGGTAACCGCGCCGAAATCGCGCAGGTCGAGTGTCAGTATCGCCCGTGCCTCCAGCCGCTCCGCCACGGCCATGACGACGCCATCGACCAGGCCGAGAGAAAGGTCGTGGTAGGTGCGGTCAAGTTCCAATGCCCTCTGCAGGTCGGCCGCCCTGCCCCACTCGATGAGATAACGGCCTTCCACCAGGTCGGCATGCAGAGCCTGGGCGGCTCTTGGGCCGCCCTTCTCCAACACCATGTAGTCGAGCTCGGGTAGTATGGCCCAAGGCAACACGTATTCGCTTCGGTGGGCACGAAAGACCTCTTCCACTGGCGTGTGACTGGGACTTCCGGAGTCCATGAGTGCGAGAACCGCGCTCGTGTCGGCAACGATCACCCGCAGCTACTCCGACCGCCCATGGGGCTTGCTCCCGGCATCTTCGGGGGCACGATCGGCCTCGAGGCTCGCGAAGTAGTCCTCCAGGCCGTCTTCCCCGAAGCCATCGAGATAGTCCTCGTAGTTCTCGGCGAAGTGCGGGTCGCCGCTGTCCATGATCCCGATGGACCTGGGCCACTCGCGCTCCGTCGCCCGCGCGGCGTACTCCGCCACCGCCTCGCGCACCAGCTCGGCCGCCGAACGCCCCTGATCGGCTGCGAGCGACTTCAGCTTGCGATAGTCCGCCGCATTCAGATACACCGTCGTCTTGGTCGTCTTCATGGGATATATGGTATATGGCAGCCATATAGCGGTCAACCCCGTTGCCACCGCGAAATCGCGCTGCGCCTCGCCCACCCCCGCGGCCTCACCGACGCCGAGGGCCGCGCGCTCGTGCACATCGACGGCGGCCTCCACGCCACCGAGGTCGCAACCCATCAGCACTGGGCGAGGAGCACCTTCAGGGCTACGCGGCCGCCCTCGACATGGCGCACGGGGACGGCCACGTTGTTCTCCTGGGGATGAAGCCGCAGTGGCGCGGCCAGCCCTTCGGCAACTTCCGCATCGTCTTCAACGCGGCCCTCTGCGGCGCGCAGCTGGCCGCCACGACGCCGCCGAACCCGGACTTCCGGGAGGCGCCGGAAGAGGAGGAGGAAGGGGGGAGAGGGCAACCGCGGCCCAGGCCGGTGAATCACAGCAAGGGGTATCGACGTAACTTCAGGATTGGGGCCGGCCTCCCGGCGACCGGCCTTGCAAGCGACAGCACCGCCGCCGAAACAGAACGGAGACAAGACATGTTCCGCCGAACCGATCCGGGCGAGTCCCGAATCCTCACGAATGTCCTCGCACACGCGCCGGGCCTTGCCCTGACCGCCTGGACCGGCCCTGCACCGGCCGCTCTGTCCGGCCTCGCCCTGGCCGCCTTCGCCCTCACGGCCGTCGGGGTGCCGGCCACGCTCGCCGCACAGGAGGGCACCATCACCTACACCCACTCGGTGCAGATCGACATCGAACTGCCGCCGGAGCTGGCGCAGATGAAGGCGCAGTTCCCGACGGCGAGCACCGACACGAAGGTGCTGCACTTCGGTCCTTCCGGCTCGCTCATGACCCGGGGCGAGACCATGTCCGGCCGGGCAGCCGCTGCCAGCAAGGCGATGGCCGCCAAGGGCGCCGTGCCCACGGAGCTGCCGATGGAGTTCCTGTCGGCGATGATGACCGAGATGAGCGTATTCATGGGATCGCCCGGGGCCGCCAGCTTCATGCAGGGCGTCTATGAGGACTACGAGGCCGGCACTGTGGTCGAGACCCACGAGTTCCTCGGCCGCACCTTCCGGATCGTCGAGGAGCGGCCCTTATACGGCTGGCAACTGACCACGGAGCAGGCGATGCACCTCGGTTACCCGGTGATGAAGGCCACGACCGAGCACGACAGCACGACGGTCGAGGCATGGTTCACGCCGGCGATCCCGCTGCCGGGCGGACCGGCGTCGTACGGAGGACTGCCCGGGATGATCCTCGTCCTCTCGCTCAACGACGGGCACACGCAGTACCAGGCGACGGAAGTGGCGCTGGAGGAGCTGAAGGAGGGGACGGTCCGCCCGCCCGGCAAGGGTCAGGAGGTCACCCGCGAGGAGTTCGACAGGATCGTGGCCGACAAGATCGAGGAGTTGACGAAGATGCGAGGCCCCCGCCGGATCGGCATCATCGGGGAGGTGCGGCGATGACCGGACCGCGGCGATGGATCACTCCGGGCCTGATGCCGGTGCTGGCGTCGGCACTTCTGGTGGCGGCCCCGGCCGCACTGTCACAGGAGAGGGCCGGGCAGCCGCCGGGGGCATTCGACGTGCAGGGATCGGTCGTCGACACGGCCGGCTCACCCCTCCCGAATGCCATGGTGGTGGCCCTGTCCCGCGCGGACACGGTGCTGGTCAAGTACACCCTGCCCAACCGGGACGGCAACTTCACCATCGAGAACCTGCCCGCCGGCGAGTACATCCTGCAGGTCACCCTGATCGGCTACGAGCCCATTCGTCGCGATTTTGACGTCACAAGCGCGGATTTCAACGTGGGCGAGGTAACGATGAAGGTCCAGGCGATCGAGGTGGAAGATCTGGTGGTGAGCATCGAGCATGTCCCGTTCATCAACCGGCGGGACACGCTCAGCTATAACGCCGCGGCGTTCCGGACGCCCCCCAACGCGACGGTCGAGGAGCTGTTGCGCCGCCTTCCCGGGATCGAGGTCGCCGCCGACGGCTCCATAAGTGCCCAGGGCGAGGATGTGCAGAACGTCCTGGTCGACGGCAAGGAGTTCTTCGGCAACGATCCGACCGTCGCGACGCGCAACCTCCCGGCCGCCGCGGTCAGGCAGGTCGATGTGTACGACAAGCAATCGGACATGGCCGAGTTCACCGGCATCCCCGACGGCGACGATGAGCGCACCCTCGACCTCCTGCTCAAGGAAGAGGCCAGGGTCGGGTACTTCGGTCATGCCGGCGGGGGCCTTGGCAGCGATCTCGACAACCGGGCCCGGCTCGGAAGCGCCGCCGCGAACGACACTCGCTATGACGGCGCGCTGAGCCTCAACCGCTTTTCGCCGACCGGCCAGTACGCGCTGATCGCAAACGCGAACAACGTGAGCAGCGCGGGATTCTCCACCGGTGGTTTCGGCGAGATGCTCGTCGACAATCTCATGATGTTGGGTGGCGGCGCGGAAGCCCTTGGCGGGGGCGGCGGGGGCTTCACCGAGAGCATGAGCGTCGGCATCAACGCCAGTCGTGAATTCGCCGGCGGCAACTGGCTGCGGTCGAGCTACTTCTTCGGCGAAACGGACAACCTGCGCAACAGTACGGTTCAGCAGCAGGCCCTCTTCGGCTCGGACGTCGCTTCGGTGGTCGACCAGGCCTCGAGCAGCGAGTCGGACAACCGCAGCCACCGTCTGAATCTCAACGGCCAGCTCGCGCTTTCGCCCGGGCATCAGCTGCGTCTCAGGATGAATGCGAATCTGCGCTCCTCTGCGACGTCGCAGCACACGAGCCAAGAGACGCACAACGCCGCCGGCGGGATGCTCAATTCGGCGATCACCGACTACGTCGTGGACGGCGACGACCTGGGGGGCGACGCGCAGCTTACCTGGCGCAAGCGGCTGGACGAGTCCGGCCGCTCGGTGGTCGCGGAGTTTCGGAGTGGAATCTCGGACTACGACTACGACAGCGACCTTTCCTCGGAGGTGACCGGCATTCGGCGCGGACCCGGGGGAGGCACCGGCCCCCGGGAGACGCTGCAGGAACAGCTCCGGATCGGGCGCACCTGGGACAACTCGGCGCGGCTCTCGCTTACGCAGCCTCTGGGGGGAGGACACGCTCTGGAGGTGTTCGGCCAGCGCAACTCCACCAGCGAGGACCGCGACAATCCGATCTACGATGTCGTCGAGGGCGTGCCGGTGTTCAACGACGTGCGCAGCACGGGATTCGAGCGCGCCTACACCTACTACCTGGCCGGCACCCGCTTCAGCCGCACCGGGGAGGGGTACTGGATCTCGAGCGGATTGCGCGTCCAGCGCTCCAACCTCGACGGAGTGATCAGCGACCGCGACGACCGCATCGAGAACGGATACACCCACCTGCTTGCGAACCTGGACTTCAAGGCCGAGCTCAAGCAGGGCCACAACCTGGGCGTCTGGTACGGCACGTCCAGCCGCGAGCCGTCGCTGACGCAGCTGCAGCCCTTCGTGAACAACACCGACCCGCTGAACGTCTACATCGGCAACCCGAACCTGGAGCCGGAGTACACCCACTCGCTGAAGGCCGACTACCGGTTCTTCGACCAGTTCAGCTTTGTGAATTTTTTCACATTCGGTGGCATCACCTACACCGACAACCGGATTGCCCAGTCCCGCGTCTTCGACGAGAACGGACTGCAGACGCGTTCGCCGGTGAATACCGAGGGGGCGTGGTCGGCGAACGTGGGGGCCAACTTCGGCACGCCCCTGCGCCGGCTCGGGGTGGATGTGGATCTGAACTACCGGCTCACCTGGTCCGAGGGCACCGAACTGGTAAACCGGGTGGCCAACGACAACCGCTCCACCACGAACACGGTCGAAGTCAACCTGACCAACCGGGCCAAGGAACGGTTCGACGTCCGCGGGGGAGCCAGCTTCAGCTTCAGCGACGCCCGGTATTCGCTCAACGAGGAATTGAACCGCGACTACGTCAACAGCCGCTACTTCGTGAACGGCACCCTCTATGCGCCCGGGGCCTGGGTCTTCCGGTCGACATTCAGCTACCGCCTTTTCGACCAGGACCTCTACCGCGGGATGCAGTCCGGGTTCGGCCAGCTGGAGAACATCGCCCGCTGGGACGCTTCGGTAATGCGGCGGCTCCTCGGCGACCGGGTCGAAATCGAGCTGCGCGCGCAGGACCTCCTCAACCAGAATCAGGGCATCAGCATCCTCAACAGCTCCAACTTCATACAGGAATCGCGAACCGAATCGCTGGGCCAGTTGTTCATGCTCAGGGCGACCTATCGGCTGGGAGGACGGTTCGCGGGCATCATGGGGTGAGCCGGGGCTAACGCTTCGGGCGCGTGAGGTGTCTAGATAACGTGGGCGCACCAGGGGGTCGGCGAGGCGAGCCGGCGCGCTGGCGGGCCCCGATCCACCGAGGCATCCAGTTTGGGAGGAGACCCGGAGACATGCCAGCGATGCACCCGTGCCCATTGGTCGTCCAGCAGTTTCGTTCCCGTGCCGCCGCCACACCTGTTGCCCGCGGCACCGCATCCCTCGCCGCCGCCGTCGGCCTGGTGGCCCTTCTTGCCCCCGCAGCTGCGGCGGCGCAGGAGGGCACGATCACCTACACCCACGTCGTGAAGCGCGAGACGCCGGCCTTCGGCGGACGTGGGGGTCCCCCGCCGGGCATCGGCGGAGGGCAGCAGTTCACGCCGCCCCCGCGAACCGCCACGGTGGTGCTCCACTTCGGGCCTGCGGGCTGGGTGATGACGATGGGGGAACGGGGAGGAGGCCGCGACGGGGCTGGTGGTGGGGGGCAGCGTACCCGTGGCCTGGGTGGAGGGGGCGGCGGCTTCGACCGGCCGCCCGGAGATGGCGCCGGAGGGGGTTTCGGGCGGGCGAGGGGCAGGTTCGGGTTCGGTCCAGGCGGTGTTGCGGGGGCGGATCCCTACGCGGCGACCCAGTTGCAGAGCGCGTACGTGAACCCCGAGGCGGGTACGATGGTCGAGGCCCGCAGGTTCCTCGGCCGCACCTTCCGGGTGACCCGGGAGCAGCCCTCGCTGGAGTGGCAGTTGACCTCCGAACAGGCCGAGCACCTGGGGTACATGGTGCTCAAGGCCACCGCGCAGAAGGACAGCGCGACGACGATCGACGCCTGGTTCACCCCCCAGATCCCGGTTCAGGGCGGCCCCGAGTCCTACGGTGGTTTGCCCGGGATGATTCTGGTGCTGTCGGTGAACGACGGGCAGGTCCAGTACCAGGCCACGGAGGTGGCGCTGGGCGAACTGGAGGAGGGAACAATACGTCCGCCCGATGAGGGCGACGAGATGTCCCAGGAGGAATTCGAGCAGCTCGTCAAGGAGCGACTTGAGGAGATGACAAGGAACAGAAGGCCCCCCGGTGGGGACGAATGGCGATAGAGGAGATCACACAGTGAAGACATGGAACCCTGATTCGGGCGGCCCGCCGGGCGCGGCAAGCCGGCGGACGGATGCGGCGCGCACGGGTGCTTTTGCCCGGTTCCTCGCGGCCGTGGGCTGCGCGGCGGCCTTGCTGGCGTTCGCCCCGCCTGCGCAGGCGCAACAGCAGTACGAGGTGAAAGGCGCAGTCACGGATTCGTCCGGCACGGCGCTGCCGAACGCCATGGTGGTCGCCCTGGCCCGGGACGACTCGGTACTCGTCAAGTTCTCCCTCACGAACGGGGACGGGAACTTCACGATCACCAGGCTGCCGGCCGGCGAGTACATCCTGCAGGTAACGCTGATCGGCTACGAGACCATCCGCCGCGACTTCGACGTCACCGACGGCGATATCGACGCGGGGAAGGTCGCGATGGACGTGCTGGCGGTTGAAGTCGACCCGCTGGTGGTGAGCATCGAGCACGTGCCCTTCATCAACAATCGTGACACGCTCAGCTACAACGCGGCCGCCTTCGAGACGCCGCCGAACGCCACGGTGGAGGACCTGCTCAAGCGTCTTCCCGGGATCGAAGTCGACGACGACGGCGCGATCACGGCGCAGGGCGAGGAGGTGCAGAACGTCCTGGTGGACGGGAGGGAGTTCTTCGGCGGCGACGGCACGATCGCGACCCGCAACCTCCCGGCCGACGCGATCCGGCAGGTCGACGTCTATGACAAGCAGTCGGACATGGCCGAGTTCACGGGCATCGCCGACGGCAACGAGGAGCGCACCCTGGACCTCAAGCTCCGCGAGGAAGCCAAGGTGGGGTACTTCGGCAGGACCAACGGAGCCCTGGGCAGCGACGTGAACACCCAGCCCCGGATTGGGGGAACGGCTGCGGACGACGCACGCTACGACGGCTTCCTCAACCTGAACCGCTTCTCGCCTTCGGGACAGTACGCGCTGATCCTGAATGCGAACAACGTGAACCAGCGCAGAGGCGGCCGGGGCGGCGGCGGGGGCGGCGGCGGTTTCACGGAGACCATGAGCGTGGCCGTCAATGCCAGCAACGACTTCACCGATGACAATTGGCTGCGGTCCAGCTACACCTACAATGAATCGGACAACGAGCGGAACAGCACGGTTCAGCAGCAGACCCTGTTAGGCTCCAATCTCTCGTCGCTCGTCGACCGGCTGAGCGGTTCGGAGTCCAACAACCAGAATCACAGGGTCAACCTCAACGGGCAGATCCAGCTGGCGGAAGGCAACCAGCTTCGCCTGCGGGTCAACGGCAATCTCACGACCTCGGGCAGCTCCAGCTTCAGCAATCAGGAGACGCACAACACCTCCGGCGGCCTGCTGAACTCGGCGGTCACGAACCAGCTGGTGGACGGCGACGATCTGGGTGGCGACGCCCAGCTGACCTGGCGCAAGCGGCTGAACTCCTCCGGCCGTTCGCTCGTAGCCGAATTCCAGAGCCGGATCTCGGATTCCGACCAGCTCACGGAACTCTCCTCGGAGTTGATCGGCGTCACCCGTGGGGGGGGGCGTGAAGGAAGTGGGTCCGGTGGGTCGATGGAACCGGAGTACACCCTGGAGGAACAGCTCCGTGACAGCCGCAGCTGGAACAACAGTGCCCGAGTCTCGCTGACCCAGCCTCTCGGCCAGGGGCAGATCCTGGAGCTCTTCGGCCGGGCTAACGCGACGGGAGAGGACAGGGACAACCCGGTCTACAACATCGTGGACGGCTCCCGCGTGCTCAACGCGCCCCGGAGCAACGGATTCGAGCGGGCCTACACCTACTACAACGCCGGGACGCGCTTCAACCGCAACAACGAGCGCTACCGGTTCGTGAGCGGCCTGGAGGTGCGGCGTTCGAACCTGGACGGGCTCATCCAGAACCGGGACGAGCGGATCGCGAACAGCTACACCCACATTCTGCCGAACATGAACTTCAGGGTCGAGGTCAAGGAGGGCCACAACCTGAACTTCCGTTACAGAACCTCGACCCGGGAACCGTCGCTCACCCAGCTGCAGCCGTTCGTGAACAACACCAACCCGCTGAACATCTATACCGGAAACCCCGACCTGGTGCCCGAGTATTCGCACCGGCTCAACGGGGAATACAGGTTCTTCGACCAGTTCAGCTTCCGGAACTTCTTCACCTTCTTCAACTACACCTACACCCACAACACGATCGCGCAGTCGCGCCTCTACGACGATCGGGGGGTCCAGACCCGTTCGCCGATCAACACGGCGGCGTCGTGGTCGGGGAACGTCGGCGCCAACTACGGCACTCCGATCCGGCGGTTCGGCGTGGATGTGGATCTGGAGTACCGACTCAGCTACTCGGAGGGGACCGAGCTGATCAACCTGGTCGCGAACGACAACCAGTCCATCCGCAACACGGTTGAGTTCAACATCGAGAACAGGAACAGGGAACGGGTCGATGTGGAGGTCGGGGCCACCTTCAACTTCAACAACGCCCGCTACTCGCTCAACGAGGAGCTCAACCGGAACTATGTGAACAGCACCTACCGCCTGGAAGCGAACATATACCCGACCAGCGCGTGGGTGATCGAGACGGACCTGAGGTACCAGGTGTACGACGACAACCTCTATGGCTCGACCCAGACCCAGTTCGGCGACGTGGAGAATGTGGCGCGCTGGAACGCGTCGATCATGCGCCGAATGCTCGACAACCGCGTCGAGATCGAATTCCGCGCCCGCGATCTCCTGAATCAGAACCGGGGGATCAGCATCAGCAACAACTCCAACTTCATCCAGGAGTCGCGCACGGATTCGCTCGGCCGGTACTTCATGCTGCAGGTCAACTACCGGCTGGGGACGCAGTTCACGCGTGGCGGGCGCGGGGGTGACTGGGGAGGCCGGGGGCGCGGGAGGTAGAAGCCGGCGCCTCGCCTCGCTCGGCGCCGCGCGGGGATAATCCACGGCCTGCCAAAGGGGGCGTCCCGGTTGGGGCGCTCCCTTTTTTCGTCGGTGAAGGCGTTATCGTTCGGGGAGAGGCGGGTGATTCGGGAGCCGCGGACTGGACACGCAGACCCGCCGAGGTACGACCTTTACCCTCAGTACATGGGATTGAGCTGCATGAAGCATGTAATGTATACTGTACATAGTGTAATGTGCAGTTGTCATGCCCTGGCCCGCTTTGCGGGTGTTGTGGCCCTGGCCGGCGCGACCGCGTGCAGCGACGCTCGCGCCCCGGTCTGGACGGACGGGGACTTCGAGGACTGGGAGGACATCGCACCCGTCGCGGTGGACCCGATGGGTGACGCCGGGCGGGGCTCGCCGGTCGATCTCGGGTCGGTGGCCGTACAGGACGATCCGCGCTTTTTGCACATCCTGATCGACCTGGGCGCCACGGTTACCGTGCAGGGGATGCAGGGCTCGGTGGAGGTCGTGCTCGACGCCGATGGCGATCCCGCCACGGGGGGGCCGCACGGCGGGGTGGAGGGCGCCGATCTGGCCATTGTGCTGTCCCGGGAAGTTGCCGCGGGCAGCGATGTGCACGGGGCTGGCGTGGGGGTTCGGCGCATTGGCCCCGATGGCCCCGGCGATGTGGACGGGTCGGGGGTTGTGGGGTTGCTGGTGTCTCCCACGCATTCGTCGGACCGGTTCGAATTGCGGGTGGAGCGGGGGGCGGGGGTGGGGATGGGGAGCGGGGTGGCTGGGCGGTTGCGGTACGCGCGTGGCGGCGACGTGGTGGACGAAACGCCGGTCTTTACGCATGTGCTGGTCACTGAGCCGGGTGGCGATCCGCCGCTTCGCGGTGCCGATGACGTGGCCAGGGCGCCGGGCACGCACCGGGTGGTGGTCTGGAACGTGTCGTCGCGGAGCTTCCAGGCGAATCGGCGCGCCTTTCAGCGCGTGCTCGCGGGCCTCGCGGCCGATGTGCTCCTGCTCGACGAGGTCCACGCCGATGTGACGATGGATGAGCTGGTGCGGTTTGGGGAGGGGATGCGTGTGGGCGCGGCGGTGCAGGGTGCGCGTGGGGGCCGGGGCGTGGGGGAAGGGCGACTCGGGGCCGCGGCGCCGGGAGACCAACGCCGGGCCGTGGCGCCGGAAGCGTGGACGTGGTGGCTGGCCTCGGGTGGAGGCCGCCAGCGGACCGTGGTGGGTGCGCAGGGACTCGAGGTGCGGGGGGCGGGTGGTTTGGCCAGGATCGACCACGCTCCGGGCGCGCTGGAGGGGTGGCTGGGGGAGGTGGGCGACGATCCCGAGTCGCCCGGGATGGCTCCGCCAGCGGAACTGGCGATGGCGGAAGAGGAAGGCGGGCTCTCGGCTACGGGCGCGTGGGTGACGCTGGACGGGCGCGACGTGCTGTTCCTACCCGTCGACCTTCAGAGCGCCGGGTACGACGGATCCCCTCGCGACCGGCTGCGGGAACTCCAGGCCCGGACCCTCAACCGTGCGGTCGCGGCAGCGCTGGCCGAGCGACCCGGCACCGGCCTTGTCATCGGTGGCGACCTCAACCTGGTGGGATCCGCCCGCCCGCTGGACGAGTTGCGACGCGGCCTGGGAATCGCCGGGGACGACCTGGCGGTTGCGCGCCTGGAACGTCTGCGGGACCGTTCCCTGTCAACCTGGCGCAGCACCTGGGGCGATGACCCGTTCTCGCCCGGCAGGCTGGACTTCGTCCTCTACCGGGGAGCGGTGCTGCGGGCGCAGCGGGCGTTCGTCTTCGACGCGGCGGACATGACTGCCGACGCCCTGCGCGAACTGGGGATCCGGGGCTCGGACACCGATCACTCCGATCACCTGCCGCTGGTGGTGGACTTTCGGTTGCGGTGAGGGCCGGCGCGCCGAGCGGAGAATGGGTCGCGGGCTCCCTATTCACACTCCCCCGGCACGACCAAATCGACCGTAACGACTCCTTCACCATTCGGGTGGATCCGGTAGAGCGGGGGCGTGACGAAGGGTTCATGGCCGAACGTGCCGACGCCCTTGATGTGCATGCGGGTGAAGTTGTACTTGAAGGCCAGTGTGTCGCGCGCTGCCTCTGCACGAATGCCCACCAGCATCGGCAGCTCGACTCGCTTGAATTCCGGCCGGGCTCCGGTCTCCGGATCCACGTCCCCGATGGGCGGAACGTAGAACCCGTAACCTCGGGCGAGCGGAAGCGACGTCCTCCACAGCGAGCAGCCCGTGGACAAAATCCCCCCGGCATTCGAGCGGCGATGCATCCGCGCTGGCCGCTTCGCCTCACCTGTCCACGATGTAAGGTACACATTACATTATGTCATGTCCACTGTACATTTTGCCACTCCAAGGCTCCGCTCTGCGTTGCTCCTCGGGCGAACAGCTCTGCTATTCCCCACTCGTCGCGCCTTGCCAGCCCGGCGCCTCGCCGCTCTCGGTGCTCGCGGGGCTTTGTCCACGGACTGCTAGGGCGAACTTCCGCAGCCCGAAAGCGGCCAACTGCCTGCGGGGGTGAGACATAGGCGGGATTGGGGGGTGTACGCTACTGGGTACAGGTCATGGGCGGACGCCGAGGAGGCGGAAGGCTTCGGCCTGGAGCGGGGTGGGGCTGGTGAGGACATCGGCGGCCACGGCCCCCTCCGCAGCGGGCTGAACGCGGTTGCGGGTCAAGGTGGCGAGGTCGGCGAGCAGGGTCTGGAAGCTGTGGACGGGAAGGCCGTCCGGGGTGCGCTTGCGGCCGGCCTTGGCGCGGGCCGCAGGCGAGGGGCGGGCGGGTGCGACGGGCGAGGGACGGGCGGCCTCGGCCGCGGCGGGATCGTCGTCGTCGAAGAGGAGCGGCGCCAGCGCGCGGCGCATGTGCCACTCGACGTAATAGGCGAGCATGCAGAGGAAGACGTGGGCGCGGACCCGGCCTTCGAGGCGGTGGTGGACGGGGCGCACCTTGAGATCGACGGTCTTGTAGCTGCGGAACGCCCGCTCGACGCGGCTCAGGCCCTTGTAGGCGCGGACCGCCTCTTCGGCCCCGAGTTCACCGGCGGGCACGTTGGTGCGGATGACGTAGATGCCGTCGAGCGCGGCCTCTTCGGCGATGCGCCCCTCGTTGCGCTCCCAGGAGAAGCCGTCGGCGGTGCACTTGGTGTCGAAGTGCTTGCCGACCTTGTAGCGGCGAAGCGCCCGGTCGGCGCGAACGGCGATCTTGGCCTCGCCCCTGAGCGGCCGCTGCTCACGCCGGGTGGCCGCCACGACCTTGTCGAGCTCCCGCTCCGTGGCGGCGAGCAGGTCCAGGCGCTTGCGGGCCCGCTCGGCGGCCAGCAGCGGGTTGCGGCAGACCACCAGGCGCTCGCCGGGATAGAGTTCGGGCGCGGTGATCTCGGCCAGGTCCTGCTCGTCAAAGAGCGAGAGCTGCAGGTCGCCGCTGTCCACCAGCCTGCGGATCGCCGGGGCCCGCAGCGCGGTGATCCACTCCAGCCCCGCGGGCCGGGCCTCCTCGCGGATGCGGGCATCGGTCAGGAGCCCCCGGTCGCCGACGAGCACGACGCGCGACAGGGCGAAGCGTTCGCGCAGCTTCTTCAGCTGCGAGCCCAGGGTGCCGGGATCGGCGGTGTTGCCCGCAAAGACTTCCACGGCGACCGGGCAGCCCTCCCGGTTCGTGAGCAGGGCGAAGACGATCTGGGGCTTGCCGCGCTTGCCGTCGCGGGAGTAGCCGAGCCTGGCCAGCGGGCACTTCGAGCCCTCGAAGTAGACCGAGGTGACATCGCAGAGCACCAAGGCGCCGTCGCCGAGGTGCTGCTTCGCCAGGTGGCGCTCGATGCGGTCCTGGCGCCTGAGCAGCCAGTCCATGGCCCGGTACAGTTCGTCTCCGCCAACGTCGGCGATGCCGAGTTCCTCGCCCAGCGTGTGGGCGAGCGTCTCGCTGCCCAGCGACCGCGCGGTGGCGAGCTTCGAGCGGGGCTCCAGGATGCGGGCGAGGATCATGGCGGCGGCCAGCGACCGCTCGCGGGAGGGACGGCGGTCCAGGAGCTTCTCGAGGCCCAGGCGGCGGGCACATCCCAGCGCGGCGGCGACGTGGCCGTGGGGCCGGGAGCGCAGGATCCGAAAGGCGTCGCCGAGCGAGGGGAGCGCGACGCCGCCCCTGAGCAGGATGCGCAGTCCCTCGACCAGATCGTCCGGCCATTTGGACAGGTTGGCCAGGGTTCGCTTCCTGACCTTGCCGTCTTCGCGGAAGGACTCGCGCAGCAGGACGGCGGGCGGGGAGTTCCGGTTGGGCACGCGTTCAATGTACATGGGTATGATGGTAACGGATACCGTGAACCGTGTCAAGTTGATAGAATATTCATTACATGGGTACACCTACGAACGCGATAATCCCGTCAAATGTCTTCCGCTCAAAGGGTTACCGCGTCAGAAGGCCCGGATTTCGCTGGAAGTTCGGGCTAGGGCGCGGAGCTTGGCGGGCCCCGGTCGGTCTCGGTCCGGATGTGCGCGCCGGTAGAGTCGAAGTAGGATACGTGGAGCAGCGTCAGGTGCTGCAGCCACACCGTGTCGGCCACGAAGCCGAAGCTGCCGAGGAGGGTAAACTCGCCGGGTCCCTCCCCCTCGCCGCCGATGTACCGCACGAAACTGCCATCCGGTTCGAGCACGGTGACCTGCGGATCCTGGCCCTTCAGGAAGAGTCTGCCGAAGGGATCGAGCTTGATCGAGGGAGTGCGCGAGAAAGCGAGCCACTCCGGCACATCGAGTGCGTCGCCGAGCCGAATAACTTCGCACGCCTCCCTGAGTTCGGCTTCGACGATGAGTTGAGCAGTCGCGCGGGTTGCTGGGAGCGTGGTGGTGGCCAAAGCGATTGCAGTGATCGCCAGCGAGCGAATGATCGACCCCATCGTCATTCTGCCTTCCATGGTGTCGGCCGGTGCGGCCCGGAGTTGTGGCCGTCGGCGGCCGTCGGTGTGACGCTCGCCCCTCGGCAGGTCAGGTCAGTATAGCAGATGGCGCTTCACCGTTGTGGCAAAGCCTTCCAGTTCGGCTTCCACCCCTGTCAGGACTTCATCGGTGGTCTCGCCGCATTGTATACCCTCCCGCAACCCGGCGTTCCCCCACAGGATGTCGATGGGGGGCAGGGTCTCCTCGTACTCGTAGGGGGGTTGGCGCCAGGCGAAGTCTTGCGGGGCGAGTGCGCGGGCCGCGACCAGGATCTCGACGGCGGTGCGGACCGGCTCGAATGTGCCCGGGTCGGTGACGTGCAGCTGGGCGCCGCCGCAGAGCGTGCCCGCGTGCTTCTGGAAGGTCGGCTCAAAGTGGCAGGGGCGGAATGTGACGCCGGGGAGGCGGGCGTTGGCGAGCCGGGCGGTGAGGGCGGCAGGATCGAGCCAGGGGGCGCCGAAGAGCTCAAAGGGGCGGGTGGTGCCGCGCCCTTCCGAGAGGTTGGTGCCTTCGAGGAGGACCATGCCCGGATAGACCAGGCAGGATTCGGGTGTGGGCAGGTTCGGGCTGGGCATTACCCAGGGCAGCCCCGTGTCGGCCCAGGACATGTGGCGCTCCCAGCCGTCGGCGCGGATGACGTCGAGGTCGCAGGCGATGCCGCGCTCCCGCTGCAGCCAGCGGGCCACTTCGCCGCAGGTGAGGCCGTGCCGGAGGGGAAGGGGGTGGAGGCCCACGAAGGACTCGTAGCCTTCCCGGAGCACGGGTCCCTCGCGCTTCAGGCCGCCGATGGGGTTTGGGCGGTCCAGGACGACGAAGCGGACGCCCGCCTCGGCGCACGCCTCCATCGCCAGGGCCATCGTCCACACGAAGGTGTAGACGCGCACCCCCACGTCCTGCAGGTCGAAGAGGAGCGCGTCGAGGCCGTCGAGCATTCCGGGGGTCGGCTTGCGGACTTCGCCGTAGAGGGAGTGGACGGGCAGGCCGGTGACCGGGTCGGTGTAGGGGTCCGACTCGATCATGTTGTCCTGCTTCTCGCCGCGGGCGCCGTGCTGGGGGCCGAAGAGGGCGCGGAGGTCGTAGCCGGCCTGCAGGATGGCGTCCACGGCATGGGTCAGATCTTGAGTGATTGAAGCGGGGTGCGCGATGAGGCCCAGCGGTCGATTGCGCAGCCCCGCCGCATCTGCCCCGGTCCTCGCGACGAGCCGGTCGAGACCGGGGCAGACAGAGCTGGTCACGGCCCGCACTCCTCGGCAACGAGGACGAGAACGCTGGGGAATACAGTCGGCCGGGCTTGCAGCGGCAGGATCGCGCGGTGTCGCGAAGCCGTGCACGCCGGGCCGCCTGCTTGCGCGGCCTCCGTCATCCGTCCCCGGGAAACACCCTGGATACCGTCCCTGCAAGGGCCGCGGCGATCCCCTGGCATTGCTTCTTCTCTACTCCATAGCATGAAAGCCACACACCAGCCTTCCAACGGTCGCCCGTTCCCTCCATCTCCACATGGATGACGCCGTCGTTGAGCGAAGATACCAAACCCGCGAAGGCCCACGGCCGGTCGCACACAACGACGGTCCCTTCAAGCGAGACTCCGCCGTCCAGGCTGAGCCGGAAGGGGTCGCCCACCTCGTGGAAGGCCGGTTGAGATCCATCGGCCGCGGAAGTTCCCAGCCCCGCTTCGCCGAAAACCCGGTCCCACACCTCTTCGCGCGAACCCGTCACCCAGGGCCGCTCGCTGATCATCGTGCGCCGCGTGCCGGGATGCCGCTCCAGGTAGTGCCGCAGGTTCCAGAGGAAGAAACGCCAGCCGTTGTGCATCATGTGGAAGGTGTCGTCCCAGGCGGGCTCGGCGGAGAGCCCCGAGTTGACGAGGTCGAGCCGGGTCGCGCCGCCGAGGTCTGTGAGACGGTAGTCGAGTGCCATGGCCGCGCCCCCGTCCGCCGCGTCCTCCGGAAGCCGGTCGACCAGCCGCAGGTGCCGGCTGGGGTCCCACTTGGTGATCCAGCTCGTCCACTCCGCACCCTCGCCCCAGGACACGGTCAGGTGGCCGCCCTGGCCCGGCCGGGCCGATGCGACTGGTGCGAACCAGTTGGCGACCTGCTCGCCTTCGGTGATCGCACGCCACACTGCTTCAACCGGCGCGGCGACCACGACGGAAGCCACGATGTCGCGAGTGGTCGGCCGGGGCTCCGTCGGCGGGGACGAATCCGCTGCTGCGGGCGGCTCGGTTGTCCCCGCCGCTTCTTCCGTCACCGACCGTCCCTTCCGGTCCGCGACAGCACGCGGTAGTACTCTTCCACGAGGAGCCGGTACTCCTCCGGAATATCACCGGACCGGAACAGAAGGATGTCCCGCTCTTCTTCCAGAGCGTACTCGCGCCGGAGACGGTACTCGAGCTGCTTCGCCCCCTCAACCAGCTGGCTCTGGAGCCGCAGGACCTCTTCGGGATCGGCGTACGTGCCTTCCTGGTCGAGTGCACGCATGGCGTCGAGCATCGTTTGCAGCTCCCGCGGGTCGGCCCCGCTCTGCTCGATCAGCGTCGCCAGGTTCCGCAGCTCGCCGGTCCTCTCGCGGACCTCGCGGCGCATCTGGCGAATCGCTTCCGGATCAAAGTTCCAGGGTCCGCCGAAGCGCCAGTAGCCGTCGCGGTAGCTACCGCCAACGTAGCCTCCCCGGTAGTCACCACCGCCCTCGCGATTGTCGCCGCCTTGCCGGCTACCGCCCTGCTGACCCTGTTGCCCTTGCTGGCCCTGCTGGCCTTGCTGACCCTGCTGCCCTTGCTGACCCTGCTGCCCTTGCTGACCCTGCTGCCCTTGCTGACCCTGCTGCCCTTGCTGGCCCTGTTGGCCTTGCTGGCCCTGTTGCCCTTGCTGACCCTGCTGCCCCTGCTGGCCTTGCTGACCCTGCTGACCCTGTTGCCCTTGCTGGCCCTGCTGGCCCTGTTGCCCCTGTTCCCCGGGGTTCTGCGCTCCCTCCATCAGGCGGCGCTGCATCGACTCCAGGCTGCGGACCATGTCCTGCGTTGCCTCGAGCGCTTCGGTGCGAACATCACGGTCGGCGCCTTCCCGCATCGCCGCCTCCGCCTCGTCGAGCCGGTTCCCGAGTGAGCGGAGGGCCTGCGCGATCTGGTCCTCGAACCCCTTCGCGTATTCCTCGTAGTCGCGGCGGCCCACCAGGCCACGCGACCACTGGAGCAGCGGGCTGAGCTGGGTGTCGCGGATGGTTTCGGTAGCCTCTTCCAGTTCGTCAGCCCCCGGCCGGCCATCGCGCCGGGCGGTTCTCGCCATCTGGTCCAGTTGCGACATCAGGTCGTCCACCTCTTCCGCCATCTCCTCCTTGTCCTCGATGACGCTCCACCGATCCTCCGCGCTGCTGCCGGTCTCCTCGGCCAGCCTCTGCATGCGCTCCTGCACATCGTCCTGCCGTCGGGCCAGTTCATCGGTCCTTCGCTGGGCGTCCTCCAGGTCGCGCTGAAGCCGGTCGTCCTGCTCGCCCTCCAGCTCGTCGCGGGCGTCTCGCAGCCGCCTCAGCGCGGATTGGGCTTCGGCGACTCCCGCAGTCCCTCTGTTCGCAGCGGAGCGGCGCATCGCATCAGAGGCCTGTTGCAGCTGCCTTGAGATGTCCTCGAGGTTGCGGTTGCCGGTCTCTCGCGCCAGACGCTCCAGCTCCCGCGCGGCCTCCTCGGTCTCCTCGGCGAGACCTCGTGCGGCGTCGCTGCTACCCCCCTGTCCACCCTGCTGGGCCGCGGCCCGGCGGCGCTGGCGCTCCAGCTCCTGCTCCTGGCGACGGGCCAGTTCGCGCAGCCTCTCAAGCGCCTCATCGACCTCCTGGTCGGTGGTCTGCTGCTGGCTGCGCTGCACGGTTTCGTACTGGTTGCGCAGCGCGTCGGTCTCGAGTTCGAAGAGGTCGGCCAGGTCTTCCGCACTGGGCCCCTGCTGCCGGCCGCCCCCACCCCCGCCCTGCTGCTGTTGCTCGCGCTGCAGCGAGACGAAACGCTCATAGGTCTCCTCGGCCCTCTGGAGCTGGCGCAACGCCCGCTGCTCGGCCGGGATGGCACCGCTCGGACTCACGGCGCGGAGCGAGTCCACGGCTTCATTCATTGCCTCCACAGCGACCGGCAGCGCCTCGGCGATCCGCTCGAATGCCTCGTCGGCGCCGGCGATTCCGCGGTTCACGATCCGCTGTGCCAGGGTCTCCACCTGCTCGCGCAGCCGCTCCTGGCTGTTCGCGATGCTGACGACGTTTTCCTCCCAGTTGTCCGGCGCGTAGCTGTCCCGGTCGCGCACGAGGTTGAAGCTGGCTGCAATGATCTGTCGCTGCAGGTTGGACAGATCCTGCTCCATGCCGTCACCGCCCGCGCCACCACCACCGCCGCCCCCGCCGCCCTCGTTCTCACGGTAGTCGCGGCCGTAGGGCCGGATCTGGAGGAAGTAGATGTCGCTCATCGCCTCGCCGGGCACCGGCGCATTGTCGCGCGCGATCCCGTGGTACGCGACCAGATCCCCGACCTCGAGCTCGTATTCCTCTAGGAAGAAGGTGTGCCCGGCGGTGACCTCCGGGAGCGGTTCGCCCCCCGACGAGTGAACCCGCAGCGTGTCCGACGGCCCGCCGTTGATGCTGTAGACGAGCAGGATTTCGGAGACGCCCAGGTCGTCGTCCGCGCGGGCCTCGATGAACACCTCCTCGATGGCGCTCACCTCGATGTCGCGCCCGGGTCTGCGGAAGGAGATGGACGGTCCCTGGTCGTGGAGCACGTCGATCCGGTAGTCGGGGGCACCCGCCACCCAGACACCGCCCAGGGCGGGGAACTTCACCCCGTAGAAGCCGTCTTCGCGGACGGTGAAGGATCCGAGGAAGGTTCCCTCCGGACCGGGTTCCAGCTGGATCGTGTCCCCCGGGTCCATCACCAGGCGGGCCGAGGTCACGGGAATGGTGGGCGTCACGGTCAACTCGACCCGGGTCCCGGCGAGCGCGGCCACGTCGCCCCCGTACTCGAAACGCCGGGGCGCCAGCCCGGTGTAGCTCGGGAAGCGGTAGACCATTTCGATCCGGTCGACCGCGGGCAGGTCCGCGACGCCGAGAGTGAAGGTGCCCGAACGGACGCCGTTGGCCTCGACGTAGTAGCTGGTCTCCTCCGCGACGTTGAGGAGGAGGCCCTCGTGGCCGCCGGTGCCGTCCTCTATCATCGGCAGGGCCGTGTAGCCGCTCTCTCCCTCCGCGCGGGTGTACAGGACGACGTCATCGGGGTCGAAGCCGTGCGGGATGGCCCGGACCATGAGGTCGGAATAGCGTGAGATGATCGTGTCGCCGGGCTCGAGGGCGACGCTGTAGGGGTTGACCGACTCGGCCGTGCGGACCGGGAAGAAGAGTGCGTTCATGCCGTGCCGCAGGAACGGGGGGCCGAAGGAAAGGAGGAGAACCGCCGCGAGCGCCAGGCCCCCGAGCACCACGGCGGAACGCCGGATCGCCTTTTCCTCGATGCGCCGGCCGTAGTTGATCCGGCGGCACTGCCGCGCGGCCCGCCTCACCACCTCCTGGAGCAGCTGCGATTTCTCGAACTGCCCGTCGCCCGCCGTCTCCACCGCCGTCATGACCTGGGACTTGAGCGAGGGTTCGTTCTCTTCGAGGTACAGAGCCACCCGTTCGTCGGAGACTCGCCGCACCAGCGGCCAGAAGACCGTCCGGACCATGAAGAAACCGATCACCAGCCAGAGCAGGACCCGCAGCGCCAGGATCGCCTCCGGCTGGAAGCGCAGCGCCTCCAGCGTGGATGCGGAGATGAGGAAGGTCAGCAGGGCTCCGGCGAGCGTCAGGGCGAGCCCGCGCAGGAGGAGCTTCATCCGCCAGCGGCGGCGGACCCTGCTTACGATGCGAAGAAGATCTTCGCGGTTCCTAGCGTTGCGCCAGATTGACATATTCCCCCCCTTATCTGTCACAGAATCTGTCACGGTCCCATTGTTGTCCGTCCGCCCGGTTTCCGGACGGCCCGACCCGCGAACGTGCCGGGCAGGATACAACCGGCCCGCAGTGGTAACATTGACCGTGTAGCGGGAATCCGCCAGCGTCCGGAACGTGTCCGTCCCTGGCGGGCCCTCACTCCGCGGCCGTCACCCCCTCTCTTTCTTTGACTCGGTGGCGGGACAATCCGTTGGACACCATGGTCTCCGAGGCCATCAGCAGAAACACCGCCGCCAGCAGGTAGCGCCAGAAGGACTGGCTCTTTTCGTAGTCCTCCTCGCGGATGTCCACGGTCGTCCCGGTCGCGCCCGCGGCGCCGGCGTCGTTTTGCGACGCGTCCGCCGCGCCCCCGACCGAAAGGGCAAACTCCTGGACATCCATCTTCGACAGGTCGGACTCGGACACATCCACATTGACCGCGAGCGCTACGGGATGATCCGGCCGCTGCCCGGGCGGTCTGATCTCCCAGATTCCCCGGCGGTCGAGCTCCAGCAGGGGCCTGAGGGGATCCAGCGGGACCGAACCGCCCCCGGGCTCCATTGCCACGGCCCCTTCCGGGATCTCCCACGACCCCGATGTCTCGGCGAGACCGGCGAGGTTGACGGTCGAGCCGGCCAGGTGCCACGGCAGGACTTCGCCCCGCCCACCCAGGTGCCGTGTGAGCCGGTGCACGAAGGGAAGGTAGATGGGCTGCAGCGGCAGATTGTTCCAGAAGCGGTCGAGGCCGGACGCCCACACCAGGACGCGGCCCCGTCCCCGCTGCGCCTCGACCAGCGCCGGAGTGCCATCGTCGAAGCGCGCGAGCACCTGGCCGTCGGTCTCGGTCAGGAGGCGGGTGCGGTAGAAGACGGCCTGCGAGAAGTCCCCCGAGCGCGGGCCGCGGAAGGCCTCGAAGACGGCATGGTCGTAGTCGACGAAGCCGACGCGGCGCTCTCCGCCCCCTTCCGACACCGACCCGACAGTCGCCGGGAGGAACTCCTGGTGAACGGGGGGCACGCTCGACCGCTGCCCGAGCGCCATGAGCAGGCCGCCGCCCTCCTCCACGAACGCGCGCAGCCTGTCTCCCTCGCTTCCCCCGGGGAAGGGGCCGGCGTTGAGGATCACCACTTCGGTCCGGGAGAGCTCGTCATCGCCCGGCAACCCCCAGTTCACGCTCGTCTCGAACCCCGCGCCCTCGGCGATGTCGAGCGCCCCGCGCAGGTACAGGTTCGAGTCGCCCGGCCCGAGAGGATCGGCGACCACCACCTGCAGGTCGCCCCCGGGAGAAGCCACGAAGCTGAGGGTGTTGTCCTGCACGAGCCCATCGCTGCCCGTCGCCCCCAGCCGCACCTCCCCGCGCGTGAACGGCGCGGTCAGCGTAAACGGCGCGAAGGCCACCGGCTCCGCGCCCCCCGCGGCGACCCTCACCGTGACCGTCTCCAGATCCGTCTCGTCCACCGCCACCGTCACCTCGGCGCTCGCGGCGGCCACGCCTGTGTTGACGAGCCGCGCCTCGACCGTCACCCGGTCCCTGCCGCCCGCGCTCTGGCGCTTCAGCTCCAGGTCGGTCAACGCGAGATTCTCGTTCTCGCCGGCCTCGATCACCACCGTCTCGACCACCACACCCTCGGCGAGCTTCGCGTCCGGGTCGGGGCTCCACGCCGTGCGCTGGAAGTCGCTGATCACCACGACGCGCTGCCGGGCCAGGGTGGAGGCGGCCAGGGTGGAGGCGGCCAGCTTCACCGCGGGCGCGAGGCGCGTGGCGAGGGCGGTCGTGCCGAGGGTGTCGAGGGTGGCGAGAACGCGGGGCAGCTCCGCCATCGAGCGGTGCACGAGCTGCGGGGTCTCCGAGAAGACGATCAGCGAAGCCCGGTCGCGCGGCCGTAGCGCGCCTACCACCGAGCGGGCCTCCGACACCGCTCGGTCCCAGCTGTCCCCCATCTCCATGGAATAGGAGTTGTCCAGCAGGACGACGACCTCCTCGGGCCCGGGTCCGCCCACCGCCGCCAGCCGTCCCTCGCGGAAGAACGGACGGGCGAAGGCCGCGACCAGCAGTCCCAGCGCTGCCAGGCGCATGAGGAGCAGCACCCAGTGCCGGATGCGGCGCCTGGAGGTCTCCCGGAAGGGGATCTTCTCCAGGAACATGAGCGACGGAAAGCGGATCGGCTTGCCCCGCTCGTGACGCGTCAGGTGAATCAGTACGGGGATGGCCAGCCCGGCCAGGCCGATGAGGAAGAGGGGGGTCAGGAAGCCCACCCGCCTACCTCCCGGCTCCCGGGCGGCCGGACGGGGTTCTCAGCGTCTTCTGGCGGAAGGACAGGTAGGCGTAGAGCGCGTCGTCCAGCGGTTTGGCGGTGTTGAGGAGGACGTAGTCGACCCCCTGCCGGGTGAATCCCTTGCCGAGTGCGTCGATGTGGGCGCTCACTCCCTCCCGGTAGGCGCTGGCGTACTTTTCGGGAACGACCGGCAGCAGTTCCCGCGTCTCCAGGTCCTGGAAGTTGGCCGCCTGCTCGAAGGGAAAGTCGATCTCCGCGGGGTCGAGGATGTGGAAGGCGACGACGTCGTTCCCCTGGGCGCGGAAGCGGCCCAGCGACGAGGTAATGTCGTCGGCGTCGTGGTAGAAGTCCGACACGAACACCAGGATGCCGCGGCGGCGGAAGGTGTTGGCGACCCGGGCAAGCGGCCGGTCCCAGGCGCCCTCGCGCTTGGCCGTCACGCGTGCGATGGCGTGAAGGACCTTCTCCAGGTGCGCACCCGACGGACGCACGTGTTCGACCACGTCGGAGTCGAAGGCGTAGAGTCCCACCCGGTCCTTCTGGTCCGCCGAGAAGTACGCGAGGCTCGCGGTCAGGAAACGGCCGTAGTCCAGCTTGGTGACCTCCCCCGAGCCGTACCCCATCGACGCTGACGTATCGAGTAGAAATGCAACGTCCGCGTTGGTCTCCGCTTCGAACTGCTTGATGTAGAAGCGGTCGGTGCGCGCGAAGAGCCGCCAGTCGATCCGGCGGATGTCGTCGCCGGGCATGTACTCGCGGTGCTCGGCGAAGTCCATGCTCACCCCAAGGTAGGGGGAGCGGTGGATCCCCTGCAGGAACCCGTCCACCACCGTGCGCGCGAGGAGCAGCAGGTTGTCGATCCGCGCCAGGACGGTGGGGTCGAGGAACGAGGTGTGGCCCGCGGGCGATCGGGTGGCCATCGGCTAGCGCCCCGCGACAGCGGTTGGAGTGGCGGCCAGGGTGTGCACGCTTTCCTACATCCCCGACTTCGGCAGCGGCACGGCCTTCAGGAGCATCTCGATCAGCTCGTCGGTGGTGCGCCCCTCCGACTCCGCGTGGAAGTTGGTGATGATGCGGTGGCGCATCACCGGCAGGGCCAGCGCGCGGATGTCGTCGAAGCTGACTGTCAGGCGGCCCTGGGTGAGCGCGCGGGCCTTCCCGCCGAGGATCAGGTACTGGGCAGCGCGCACGCTGGCCCCGTAGCTGATCCACTTCTTCACGAAATCGTGGCTGCCGTTGGGGCTCGGCCGGCTGGCGCGCACCAGGTTGACGGCGTAGCGCATCACGGGCTCGGCGACCGGCACGCGCCGCACCAGATCCTGAAAGGCGATCATGTCCTGCTGGGAGACGACGGCGCTGAGTTCCGGCTCCACCTCGTCGGTCGTCTCCCGCACGACCTGCATCTCCTCGTCCTCCTCCAGGTGATCCATGACGATGTGGAACATGAAGCGGTCCAGCTGCGCCTCGGGGAGCGGGTAGGTCCCCTCCAGCTCGATCGGGTTCTGGGTCGCGAAGACGTAGAAGGGCGGGTCGAGGATGTAGGTGTTCGCCTGCACGGTGACCCGGTGTTCCTGCATCGCCTCGAGGAGCGCCGCCTGCGTCTTCGGCGGGGTGCGGTTGATCTCGTCGGCGAGCACCACGTTCGCGAAGATCGGTCCGGGCGTGAACTCCAGGCCGCGCGTACCGTCTTCGTGCTGCTGGATGATGTCGGTGCCCGTGATGTCGGAAGGCATCAGGTCCGGCGTGAACTGGATGCGCGAGAACTTGAGGTCGAGCACCTGCGCGATCGAGTGGATGAGCAGGGTCTTGGCCAGGCCGGGCACGCCGACCAGAAGGCTGTTGCCGCCGACCAGCAGGGTCAGGAGGACGTGTTCGACGGCCTCCTCCTGCCCGACGATGATCTTGCGCACCTCGGAGAGGATCTTCTCGCGTCCTTCCTGGATGCGCTTGGCGAGGGCCACATCGGCCATGGGTTCGGCTGCTGGGGGGGTCAGGGTCTCTGTCGGCAAGGGGTCCACCTCGGAAGGCTGTCGGTTTGGCGCACAGTGTGAATGTGGAGGGATCCGCGAGGCCGAAGGGTTGCCACGGCGGCTCCGCGGGGCCGCTATCGGTTCATCGCATAGATCACGTAATTGACACCGAACTTGTAGGCTTCGTTAGAAAGCTCGATCGGAACGTAGCCGAGATCGGAGTACTCCCAGTAGTCGCCGATGTCGTTGTTGAAGTTCGCGATGACCATCAGGCGGCCTGTCGGATCGTTGTTTTCGTGGAGGCCCAGGAAGACGGGCCGGAACTGCTGGAAGGTCGGCGGCGGCAGGTCCAGCGTCTCGATCTCGAAGAAGGAATCGAAGATCGGTTCGTCGATGTCCAGGACCCGAAACCGGAGGCCGGGGACGATCAGCTCGAAGATATCCTCCACCGTGCGCCACTCGAAGTCGCTGCGGAAGTCGTCAAGGATCAGGAAGCCGCCCTTGAGCAGGTAGTCGGAGAGATTGTCGATCTCCGGCTGCGTCGGCGTCCACTCGCCCGGTTCCGACACATAGGCGATGGGGTACCGGTGGAGCTCCGGGTCGTCGGCATCGATCACGTTGGTGGCGTCGGTATTGACGTCGATCAGCGATATTTCGTCCAGAATCTTGGTGAAATTCTCGTCGGCGTAGGGGTAGTCGTGCGCCCATCCGGGGTTGCGCCCGCGCCCGAAGCCGCTGGAGAACCCCCTGCCCCGGGAGTTGAAGCGCACCCGAACGAAGGCGAAGCGGCCGTCGTAGGGGACGGCGGCCAGGTCCTGGAGGGTTGCCGGGGTGGTGGGAGCCGGGGTGCGCGTCGTCAGGGCGGCAGACGCCGCCGGGGGAGACGGGTCCGGGATCGCCGCGTGGGCGAGGGCCGCGTGTCCGGGATCGCCGGATCCGTGAGCGCCGCGGTCGGTGGGGGCCGGATCCCTTTGTGGAAGGCCGGCGGTCGTGAGCGCCACCGCTCCCGCTGTTGCGACCAGGGCGATGAGAGCCGCACGGCCCCGTGTGCGGCGCCGGGAAGAGCCGCGGATGGCGGGTAACCGGGCGCACGCCGTGCCAGGCCGCGCCCGCCGGAATGCCCGGGCCGCGCGACGCCTCAACTTCCCGGTCCCCCTCGCCGCAACTCAAGCAGGAGGTCGAGGGCCTCTTCGTAGTTGGGCGCGAGTTCCAGCGCCGCGAGTACCGCGCTGCGCGCCGCGGACCGGTCGCCGGCCAGGTGCAGCACGCGCGCCAGCTGGTAGTGGGCGGCGGCGAGGTCGACGGGGCCGAGAGCGAGGATCGCGCGCCGTGCGGCGGCCGCGCCCGCGAGGTCGCCGGCGGATTCCGAGAGGACCGCGAGGCGTTCGTGATCCTCGATCTCGTAGGGATGGATGTGGGCCAGGTGGCGCAGGGCCTCGGCCGCGCCGGCGTCGTCTCCCGTGTTCGCGAGGAGTTCGCCGAGGGCCGCGCGACCGTCGTAGTGGCTTTCGTTGAGGAGCAGCAGTGCGCGGTAGTGGGAGATGGCGGCCGCCGTGTCGCCCTGTTGCTCCCGGATCCGGCCAAGGAACCAGTGGGCGCCGTCGCCGCCGCCGTATTGGGGGAAGAGGTCGAGCGCGGCCTCCAGGTGCGCCGCCGCTTCGTTCAGCCGCCCCTCGGCGAAGAGGACCTGTCCGACGGCCATGCGTGCGACGAAGTTGCGCGGGTTGGTCGCCGCGGCGGCCTGCAGTTCGGGCAGCCCGGGGAGCGCGCTCATCTCCGGCATTTCCCCCTCCACCGAGGACAGCGCGGCCGCGAAGCGGTCCTTCAGGAAGTCCTCGAAGTCCCCGTCGAAGTCCTCCAGGCGCACCCCCAGCGCCCTTTCAAACGCCTCCTCGTTCGTCGCACCGTCCCGGTAGGCCTTCAGCATCTCGACGATCGCCGGAAACCCGTGGCGGTCCTCGATCAACTCGAAGACCAGCGACGACTGGTAGTAGCTCTGCACCACCTCGCCGGGGTGGCGCGGGCTCGAAAACCCGTGGTCAAGCTCGCTCACTGGCCGCATTTCGCCCGACGCGAGCGCGCGGATGAAGCCGACGCCGGCCTGGTGTCCCCACCCGGGGTCCGCCTTGCGCTGCTCGTGCACGGCCAGCCCCTCGGAGAACCACCGCGGCACCTCGCTGTCCGACGCGGCCAGGTGGAAGGAGTGGGCGATTTCGTGCCAGAGCGTCGAGGCCCAGTTGAAGTCGCCCCGGTCCCGCGCGGCCGGCGAGTCGATGGCTAGCGCGGGTCCGAAGCTCACGCCTAGCGCACCGATCCCCACCAGGCCGACCGTCCGCACGGAGAAGTCGGCGTGGTGGGGGTAGACCTCGACACGGATGGGCGCGTCGGGGGTCACTCCATAGCGCTGCGACATTTCCTCCCAGGCGCGTTCGGCCACGGGCACCATGTAGGGTTCGAGCAGGTCGGCCTCCGATTCATGCAGCACCAGCTCGAAGTGCGGCGTCTCGACGATCCGGTACTCCGAGAAGGTGTCGAGCAGATCCAGCGTGTTCTTGAACCAGAGGTTGAAGGGATCGCCCTCGAACGCCTTCTCGAGGTTCACCCTCCCCTCCTCGACCTGGCCCAGGCGGACCTGGTTCAGCCCCATCAGGCCCCATGCGGTCCAGCTGCCGGGGTCGGATTCGGCGGCCGCCCGGGCGAAGGACAGCGCGTCGGCGTACTTGCGGTGGTCGGCGGCCAGGTCGGAGACGACCAGCAGCGACGGGGCCGGCGTGGGCGTGAGGCGCCCGACCTCCTCCATGACGCCACGGTAGCCGTCGTCGTCGCCGGACAGGTGGAGGATCGCGGCGCGGGTGCCGAGCGCCTCCAGGTCGGCGGGGTTGGTCTCGATTGCGCTCTCGATCTGCTCCAGCGCGGCGTCGCGGTCGCCGTTCCTGAGACGCAGCCGGGCGAGGAGGGTGCGTGCGGCGGCGAACGCCGGGTTCACAGCCACCGCGATGTCCAGGAGGATCTCGGGGTCGCCGCCGCCCTCGAGGCGGGAGACGCGGGCCAGGCCGTAGTGTGCCCCGGGGTGGTCAGGGTTCTCTTCCAGGATGCTCCCGAAGGCCGCCGCAGCCTCGCGGGCGTCGTAACGCTGCAGGAAGAGCTCACCGATCGCGAGCTGGGCCGAATGGTCGAGCGGCCCGGCAGCCACCGCCTCGTCCAACGCCATTAGGGCGTCGTGGGCGTATTCGTAGTGCCAGCGCGAGAGCTCGAACATCGCCCGGCCCACCGCCGTGAGTTCGGCCGCGCTGAGGTCCGACCGGGTGTTGTAGAAGTCTATGAAGCCGTCGAATATGGCGCGGGCGGCGTCGCGGTCACCGTAGCGGTACTCGAGGATTCCGAGTTCGACCCGGGCCCCCGCCCCCCCCGCCCCCCCCTCGCGCGCCCCCGCCTCCAGCGCGGCCCGCGCCTCGGCAATCCGCCCCAGATCCATCAACGCCGCACCCAGCAGCGCGCGAGCCCCCCCCACCCCCCGCTCCACCCCCTGCCCGGCTGCGCCCACCGCGCCCTCGTAGTCCCCGGTCTCTCGCAGCGCCGTCACCCACCCGGCCAGCGCGGCCTCGCTCCCCTCGAGCGCCCGGGTCCGCAGCTCGCGCACGGCCTCGTCGTACGCGCCGGACCTGAGCGCGGCAAACCCGGCAGCATCCTGCGGCGCGGCGCCGGTGCGCTCGGCGTGCACCGTACCCCCCCCGAGGGCGAGCGTCGCGGCCACCAACGCCACGACGGCCCCCGTGGACAGAATCCCTCCGGCATTCGAGCGGCGATGCATCCACGCTGGACCGCGGTGCCCACGCATTGGCAATGTCATGAACACTTTACCAAATGTCATGTCGCCTTTACTTTTCGGATCTCTGTAGCACCGCTCCGCGTTTCTACTCGGACGAATAACTCCGCTATGCGCCCTTCGTCGCTCCTTTCCGGCCCGGCGCCTAGCCGCTCCCGGTGCTCGCGGGGCTTTATCCACGGACTGCCGGGGCGCAGCGCTCACGCGCTCAGCTCCCCCGTCCCGCCCCCCGCGGCCCGTATCTCACGGTTCTTCAGGGCCAACTCCACGAGCAGCGCCTCAAGCTCGTCCTCGTAGCGCTCCTGCGACATCCGTTCCTTGATGCGGCGCAGATCGGCGATCCTGGCCTCGATGGCGGCCTTCTCCTCATAAAGGGCACGCAACTCGGGGGTCGCCGCCACGTCCCCCGCGGCGCCCCCCAGCGACGTCAGGAAGACGGTGCTCGCGAGCGCTCCATCCCCTTCGAGTTCATCCGGTTCGCGGCTCCCTTCGCCGTCTCCGTTGTCGTCCAGCATGGCGTGCTCGGTGAGGAGCCGCCGGTCGCTCTCGTACTCGCGCGCCACTTCCTGCAGCGCGTACCCGAAGGCCTCGAGCATCGACACGCGCGAGTCCTTGTTGACGTCGGCGCCGTCTTCCGCGAAGGCGTCCACGAAGTGCAGGCCGAAGCGGGTCGTATTGCGCTCACGCCCGCTCCGGGTGGCGGTGATGATCGTGCGGTTGGGGCCCGACAGCGCCTCGATGAACGGGCCCGACGCGCTGGCGGTATTGACGAAGGTGATGCGGCGGTCGCCGAGCGGCGCCAGGAGGACGGCCAGTTCGGCCGCGGTCAGATCGGGGCCCGGGATGTTGAACCGCGCGGCCTCGTTGCTGAAGGTCCCGTGCCCGGCCAGGAGCACCACCAGCTCGTCGGCGGTCTCCATCGCGCCCGCCAGGTCGGCGAAGGCCGTCCGGATGTTGTCGGCGGTGGAGCGGGCGCGAATCCGGGTCGGGTCGAGGTCGGGGTCCTCGCCAAGGTAGACGATTCGTTCGGCGGGCACGCCGTACTTCTCGGTGGCCGCGTCGGCGAAGCGGCTGAGCCATCCGTGAAAGGACTCGGTGTATTCGGGGTCGCCGCCGAGCCCCGAGATCATCAGGATGTGGGTATTTTGCGCGTGGGAGGCGGCCGGAAGGAGGATGGCGGCCGCGATGGCCCACCACGCCGCCCGCAGACGGGACGCAGCCGACCGTAATCGGCTCGCCGCCGTGCCGGCCGCGCGCCGCGGAGCGCCCGCCACCGTCGCCGGGACGGTCGGCATCGCCCTCACACCAATCCCCTCTTCCGGCGGTAGCCCCACTCGGCTACGAGCAGTCCGGCCAGCAGCAGGAAGAGGATCGGCATGTCCCACAGGTCGTGCTCCACGGTAACGGTGACTCCGCCGCCGGTGACTTGCAGGTCCTCGGGCAGCCGGTCCACGGTATCCGGCGTGTAGTAGCGGCCTCCGGTCTCGCTGGCGACGCGCTGCATGAGGGTGCGGTGCTGGCGCGGGTCGCGGAATTCCTCGGTGCCGGGGGCGACCCGGATGCTCGTCTCGGCCGTCCCGAGGTCTGCGGTGTCGCGGGAGGCGCCGACCGAGACTTCGTAGAGGCCGTCCATCTCCGGGGTGAAGTTGGCGGTGTACTCGCCGTCCTCGGAGACCGACCACTCCATGGGCAGCTCACGCACCTCGCCGGTGGGCGTCGTCACGCGGGCGTTGACGGCCGCGCCGTTCACCTCGACGAACCCCGCATCGAGGACCGTGGCCTTCAGGGTGACCGGCTCTCCCGCCTCCACCGAGGCGAGGTCGGGCGCCGCCTCGACCGCATCGGGGGTTTCCGAGACGACCGACCGCAGCAGCCGCCGCCAGAAGTTCTCGTGGCTCTGGTCTTCGCGCGAGACGGTGGCGTCCATCTGCCAGAGCCAGGAATCCTGTATGCCCAGAACCATCGCCCGGCCCTTGCCGTAGCGATGGAAGGCCAGGACCACGCGGTCGGAGGTGTCGCCCGGACCCCCGACCACCGATCCGCGCATCAGCTCGGTGGCGCCCGGCTTGAGTTCGGTGATCAGATTGGTGGTGGAAACCACCGGCAGGGAATCCCACCGGGCCGCGGAGCTCTCCGCGTCGCCGTCGATCAGGGTGATGGGGTGGTTTGCGCCGGCCGGCGTGGGCGACACCTTCACGAAGGCGAGCCGTTCGGTCGGGGTGGCCCGGGTGGGCTCGGGGAGCACGATCGGGAGGACATCCTCGATCGGCGTGCCCTTGTAGCCCCCATCCGCGAAGGCGCGCCGCCCGCCCAGCATGAGCAGGGTGCCGCCCCGCTCGCTCACGAAGTCCGCGATCATCATGAGCTGGTCGTGGGTGAAGAAGCTCGCCTCGACCGACCCCAGGATCAGGGCGCGGTAGCGATAGAGCTCCTCGCGGGTGGTCGGGAACCCGGTGACCAGCTCCAGCGGGCCGTCGAGGTTGCGGCGGTAGAACTTGTTCTCGGCGGTGCGCTGCAGCAGGACGATCTGCAGGTTCTCGTCCTCGTGCACAGACCGCAGCATGAACTTCACCTCCCAGCGCGGCTCCCCCTCGAAGTAGAGGATCTTCTCGGTGCGGTCCCGCACCTGGACGACCGCGCGCAGCTCGTTGTTCTCCAGCACCCTTTCGTCTTCCAGTCCCGGGATGCGGAAGGTGAGTTCGCGCGCGCCCGGGTTCTCGAGCGTGATCGCAACGGGGGCCACGAGCGGCTGCCCGTCCTGCGGCAGCGCCACTACCTCGGTGGCGACGATCCGGCCCATGTCCTCCACCACGACCGGCACCTCGCGGCCCGCGTAGCCCCGCGACTCCACCAGCACATTCACGACCAGCGAATTGCCGGCCAGCGCGGTCGCGGGCACATCGGCGCGGCTCACCTGCACGTCGCCCTCCATCTCCTCGTCGCCGAGGCCCACCGTGAAGACGGGTACCGCAGCCGCGCGCAGCTGGAGCAGCGCGTCGCCGATCACCTCCTCGGTGTTGTCGCCCCCGTCCGAAATCACCACCATCGCGGACAGCGGCGCCCCCTGCAGCTCTTCGCGCGCGCCGGTAAGCGCGGCCCCCAGCCGCGTCCGGCTCCCGTCGAAGGTGAGCCCGGCCAGCCCGTCCATCCGCGACGCCGACGACGAGAAGCGGAAGTAGCGGATCGCGAAGCCCTCCTCCAGCGCCGGCACCAGGCCTCCCTCGGGATCGAGCAGCCCGACCGCCTTCTCCGCGCGCGAGGTGCCGTCGCGGTCGTCGATCGTCATGCTGCGCGAGTCGTCGACGAGCACGGCGACGAAGTTCCGCTGCGGTACGATCGAGGTCAGCACCAGCGCCGGCTGCATGACCGCGAAGAAGAGCAGTGCGAAGAGCGCCGTGCGGAGCGTCCCGAGCACCCAGCGGTCGGTCCGGTTGGTGCGCCCGCGGGCCAGGGTGTAGCTCAGCAGCGCGGGCACCACGAGCACGATCGCGGCCAGGGCGGCGAAGGTGACCGGCCACGGGCTCAGGAAGGTGAAATCCGACTCCTGAAAGAGGAGCGGCCGGTACTTGAAGAGGAATTCGAAGATGCTGTTCATCGTTTGCCCGCGTCCGTCGGGGTGCCGGAGACTCCCGGCCGCGCCACTGCCTGCTGGGGGTGAGACATCGTCATGCCCTAGTGAGTCATCGCGTAGACGATCATGTTGACGCCCATTTGGAACGCAAAGGTGGAGTACGGGACGGGGTAGTCGGGTTGCTCGGCCCACTCCCAGGCGTCCCCCAGGTCGGTGTTCCAGTTGATGATGACCATCAGCCGCCCTTCATCGTCCTCGATTCCCTTCACGAACGGCACGTAGCCGTCGCGCTCCCAGGTCTGTCCGCCGTAGTAGCGCCGGTAGGCCGGCACCTGCAGGATCTCGTCGATCTCGTAGAAGGTGTTGAAGACCGCGTGGTCCAGGTCCAGGTCGATGATCGGCCTCTCGGGGAAGACCAGCTTCATCTGGAATTCGAACTGGGCCCACTCCTGCGACCCCCAGAAGTCGTCGATGACCAGGAACCCCCCGGCGAGCAGGTAGTCCCGCAGCCCCTCCACCTCCGGCTGCGACATGCTCATGTACCCGACTTCCAGGGCGTAGAGGAAGGGGAAGTTGCGGATGCGCGGGTCGGTGAGCAACAACGCGTTCTCGTCGTCGTAGGCGTCCAGGTTGGTTAGCCGCTTGAGGACGGTCAGGAACTGGATGTCGGCCTTGGGATAGTCGATCGCCCAGGACTGGCCGCGCCCGCCCCAGCCGCCGCGGCCGTACGAGGAGTAGGCCGCGCGGGTGAAGTAGAATTCGTGCCACTCGCTGGGGTATTGGGCGAGCGGGTCCATGGCCGGGGGCGCAGCGGACGAATGCAGGGCAGGGTCGCCGGGCGGGACCATGTCGTCCGGCGCGCCGAAGCGGAGGATGCCGGGTGGAGACGCCAGCAGGTCCGAAGGGGCGGTCATCGAACCGGGCGGCAATACCTGCGGGTCACCGCCGATGAGTCCCTCGGGCGCGCGTCGCACGGAGACGCTGGCCGGCTCCGGATCCGGTCCATCGGCGTGGCGCACGCCGGATTTCCCGGGCGCGGTCTCCACCGGCAGCCAAATCACAGCGGCCAGTCCGAGTGCCAGGACCAGCCCCGCAAGCACCGGCTTGGTCGGCATCGCCCCCGCGAGCCCGGTCCGCCTGCGCCGCCAACCGGCCAAGAGCTACCTCACTTTCCTAGTCGTTTTCTTCTTCTTGCCCCTGTACGCGAGCCGGACCGCGAAGAGCCCGGCCAGCGCGACCGCCGCCACCAGCGGCCAGAAGGTATCGGCTCTGACCTTCCAGTAGTAATGAAGGACACCCAGCCCCGCCGAAACGTAAGCCAACCGGTGCAGCCGCTGCCAGCGTTTGCCCAGTCTGCGGATCCATCCCTTCGTGGAAGTTACCGCGAGCGGGATAAGCAGAATGAGCGCGGCGAACCCCACGGTGATGTAGCGGCGCTCCAGCACGTCGTCGAGGATGAGGCCCAGCGCGAAGAAGTAGTCCAGCCCCGCATACGACAGGAAGTGGATGCAGGCGTGGAAGAAGGCGAAGAGCCCCAGCAGCCGCCGCAGCTGGATGACCCGGTTCCACCCGGTGAGCCGCCGCACCGGGGTCACCGCCAGCGTTGCCAACAGGAAGACCAGCGTCCAGCGACCCTCGATGTGGATGATCTTCTCGACAGGGTTGGCGCCCAGCGTCCCTTGGAAGGCGCCCGCGGCCAGCCAGGCCACCGGCCCGAGCCCGACGATCCAGACGGCGATCTTCAGCAGCAGGATCTGCCGCCTGGGATTCGCGATCCAGGAGGCGCGAGGCCCCTGAACCGCCACCCGGGACTCCACCGTCAGAAGTACTTTCTGAGGTCCATTCCCTCGTAGAGGTGACCCACCTCGTCGGCGTAGCCGTTCAGGAACAGGGTCTCGATGCGGCGCTTGAAGAGCCGACTGCTGTCGACCACCCGCTCGGTCGCCTGGCTCCAACGCGGGTGGTCGACGTTCGGATTCACGTTGGAGTAGAACCCGTACTCGCCCGGCGTCTGCGTGGCCCAGGTCGTGGGAGGCTCGTCCTCGGTGAAGGTCATGCGCACGATCGACTTGATGCTCTTGAAGCCGTACTTCCAGGGCACGATGAGCCGCAGCGGGGCACCGTTCTGGTTGGGGAGGGTCTTCCCGTACAGGCCGGTGACCATCAGCGCCAGCGGATGCGTCGCCTCGTCCAGGCGGAGACCTTCGCGATAAGGCCAGCCGATTCGCGGCTTCCAGCGCCGCTCCGGCATCTGGGCCGGGTCCCACAGCGTCTCGAAGGCGACGTACTTGGCGCTCGGGTCGGGCTCGGCGCGGGCGATCGCGTCAGCCAGGGGGAAGCCCCGCCACGGGACCACCATCGACCACGCCTCCACGCACCGGAAGCGGTACACGCGGTCCTCCATGACGGATGGCTTGACGAAGTCCTCGAGCTGGTAGTCGCCGGGCTTGGCACAGAGACCGTCGACCTTGATCGTCCAGGGCCGGGTAACGAGCGTGTGGGCGTTCCTGGCCGGATCGGCCTTGTCCGTGCCGAACTCGTAGAAGTTGTTGTAGGTGGTGATGTCTTCCCAGGAAGTGGGTTCGAGGTCCTGGGAATCCGTTTCGGCCGCCTCCGAGTCCGCGGCGGCCGCGCCACAACCCAGGAACGCCGCCGCGCCGATCCCGGCCGAGGCGCCCAGGAACTTGCGGCGGTTGATATAGACGTCCTCGGGGGTGATCTCCGAAGACGGAACGTCGCTCTTCTTCGCGATCCTGATGATCATGCGGGGCCTCCTTGCGGCCGTTGGGCGCGCCCTGGACCTCCCAGCGCGCACGTGGATGATCGGTCAGCCGCGTCGTGCCTGTCAAGACGGCACCGGCGCCTTTCCGGGCCGTTGTCGCGGCACTCTCTCATACACGAGACGGAGCGATCGGTTGCCGGTGTTCCGGCCGACCAGGTCGTGCTCTCTCCCATTTCATATGCTATCTTGTATTTTCGCGAATCAGAATTATACTATTGTATATGAAAGTCATCGAAATCCACCGATCCGGCGGGTCCAGACCGGCCCGGCGGTCCAGCGCGGGGAGGCTCCGCTCATGAAGCATCCTACCGTCATCGACATCGGTCACGCCCTGCGGGCGGTGAGGAAGGCCGAAGGCCTGAGCCAGAGGACGCTCAGCGAGCGCAGCGGCCTGACGCAGGCACAGATCTCCAGGTTCGAGAATGGGAAGGCGGACCCGCGCCTGTCCAGTCTGGTGGAACTCGCGCGCGGCGTCGGCACGGAAGTCATGCTGGTGCCCGCGGGAGCGGTTCCCGCCGCGCTGGAGCTGGGCGCCCAGCCGGAGAGCGGCGATGCCTGATCTGGACATCCTCGAAGTCCGGCTGCACGGGGACCCGGCCGGCACCCTGACCCGGCTTGGGCGCGACCGCATCGTCTTCGGCTTCGACAACGGCTACCTCGACGATACCGAGCGGTCCACCCTCGGCCTCTCCTTCCGGGACGCGTTCGGCAGAGTGGCGACGGACATCGAGCCCACCCGGGTCCACGCGCCGCCGTTCTTCTCCAACCTCCTCCCGGAGGGGTCGTTGCGGGAGTACCTGGCCCGGTCCGCCGGCATCGATCCGCGGCTGGAGTTCCCGCTCCTCGGTGCCCTCGGCGAGGATCTCCCGGGCGCTGTGTCGATCGCGCCGCCGGCGGGCGGCGGGGGCGTTTCGCGCGCGTCGGCGGGTGGCGGCACCCAGCGGAGCGGCGGGTCCGCCGGCAGGGGGACCCCGGACTCCGTCGTGCGCCCGCTATTCGGAACCAGGGCGCCCACCCCGCGCCCACGGGCGCCGCTGCGCTTCTCGCTGGCCGGCACGCAGCTGAAGGTGCCGGCGGTGATGGCCGGAGGGAGGCTGGAGGTTCCTCCGCACGGGGTCGGCGGCACCTGGATCGTCAAGTTGCCGTCGCCGGGGTTCCCGGGACTGCCGGAACAGGAGCACGCGATGATGTGGCTGGCGGCGTCGTGCGGGATCGCCGCGGCCGAGACGCGGCTGGTGCCGGTCGAGGAAATCGGGGGGCTGCCGCGCGGGATGGGCGAGGCCGGGGAGCTTTCGCTGGCGGTGAGACGCTTCGACCGGCTGGACGACGGGCTGCGCGTCCACACCGAGGACTTCGCGCAGATCCTCGGAGTGCCGCCGAAGGAGAAGTACGGGGGCGCGACCTGCCGGAGGCTGGCGGAGATCATCGGCCGGGAGTGCGGGCATGCCGATGCGGTCGAATTCGTTCGCCGCCTGGTCTTCTGCGCCCTGACCGGAAACGGCGATGCGCACCTCAAGAACTGGTCGGTGCACTACCTCGACGGGCGGGCCCCCAGACTCGCGCCCGCCTACGACCTGGTGTCCACGATCCCGTACGCGCCCGATGGCGGCCGCATGGCGCTGGAATGGGTGAGCGGCACGGCCGGGTTCGCGGATCTCTCGGCAGCGCTGCTGGGGCGGCTGGCCACGGGTGCACGGCTGCCGCGGCAGGCCGTGCAGGACGCGGCCCGCGAGATGGTGGCCCGGTTCCGGGAGGTGTGGAGCGCCAGAAAGGGCGAGCTGCCCGTCCCGGGCGAGGTGATGGCCGGTGTGGACGAGGGACTCAGCCGGGTGGGGTGGTAGGGGGGGAGGGGTCCTCGCCTTCGGGAGGGGAGTCCGTAGGTCCGGCTTCATTGACCGGCCCCTCGGCTCTCTCTCTTTCTCGAACAGCTGCGGCCCGAGCGAGGGCTTGGTCGCGGGCCCGGATGAGGGCGGCGAGGACACTCTCCGTCGAAGGCTCGCCCTCCGGGAATCTTGGATGTTCGGTCATGCGAATCCTCTTTTCTCTTACGAGCGGCCACCCGTCGGATTGGGCCACCAGGATCGGTGCCGGTCCCGAGTTGTCGTACACTTGCCAATTGTCTGCCATCTCGCGGTAGAATCTACGAAAGTTGACCCAACTGCGGCGGAAACGGCGCCGAACGACGGCCTCAGGGACTCGGTGACCACCCTCGGCAATGCGCTGGGCAACCCGCTCGACAGCCTGATCCGCTGACGCAAGCCAAAGATAGATCATGGTCACGTGATAGCCACTGGCTCTCCATCGACCGAATCTGGATGCAAGGCGCCGACCGCTCAGGGTGGTCTCGATGGCAAAATCCTTGCCCTCCGTCACACATGCTTCCATCCGCTGAAGCGCGATTCTCCCCGCTTGCAGGGCGACCGCGCCAGGGTCGGAAGGACTCAGTCGCGCCGCGATCTCGTCACCATTCACGAAGGGCGGGCTGCCCACTCCCAATTGCAGGTAGTGTTTCGCGAAGCTCGTCTTCCCTGCGCCATTGGGCCCCGCGATGACAATGACCCTCATACTGCCCTCCGCAAAACGGCTCTCTTGCCTGACCGGATCCTCAGGCAATTCGGGTTCCGAAGGTGCACAGGCCGAAGAGCACGGGCAACCCGCCGACATCCCCCCTGCAACCTCACCTCCCTCCCTCTCGTCCTACCCTCCAAGCCCCATTCACTCCCACCCTCGGCCCGGAGGCTCCCAAATGCGCAGACCCACCCCACCCCTCATCCTCACCGGCGCGATCTCCCTCGCGGCCGCCCTCGCCATCCCGTCGCCCGCCACCCCCTCCCTCAACGCCCAGGACTTCGACATCGGTGCGCAGCTCAGCTTCGGCAACGACTCACAGCTCGGCATCGGCCCGCGCGTTCTGACCCCGCTGAAGTCGGTCCATCCGCGGGTGCAGGCGGTCTATTCATTCGACTATTTCTTTCCGGACTCGCGACATGACGACGGGGACCTCGACTATTGGGAACTCACCGGGAGCGTCGTGAGGGACATTCGCGTTCGCAAGATGAGGTCCTACGTGGGCCTCGGGGCCGTGATAGCCCGCAGCTCGGAATCGAAGAGCGTCGCGCGTACGAGCTCGCGCACCACCCTCGGACTCAACCTTGTCGGCGGACTGAGATTCCCGGAGAGGGAGTACACGCCGTTCGTCGAGGCACGGGCGGGCGGGCGGCAGTTCGTGCTGGCCGGAGGCGTTCTGCTTCCGCGGTAGGCCTCATGACGAAATCTGACCCGCACAAATGGAGCGCCTTCCCGCAGGCGGGGGACGGAGGGGCGCCGTAGGTTGCAGGGACGCAGTCGCGCGACTTCCCGAAGAGAAGGAGTAGGAAGATGAACCGGAGATCACCCACTCATTGCATCATGGCGGCGACCGCCACGGTCCTCGTGATCGCGTGCGGCGCCGGAGACGATCCGCCGGCCCGGGAAGCCGACGCCGGCGCAGAGCTGGCAACCGCCACCGAGGAGTCCGCGAGCGCCGCCCGGCAGCCCCCCACCGCGTGGCGCGTGGACCTCGTCGTCGACCATCCCCAGGACACGATGGGCAACGCCTTTTCGCCCGTCGCAAGCGCCCCGGCGGCGCTCGCGGGTGCGGAGGGCGACTTCAGCGGCTACATCCGCTACCTGTGCCTGAACGCTTACGAGAGGGAACTCGGCAACGTGGCTCCCGTCATGATTCGGTTTCAGACGGCGCCGCGCCTGGTCTTTGAAAACGAGGGGCAGGCGAGCGGGTCGGTCCCTGTGGTGGTGCATGGCATCTGGGGAAGCGAAGCAGTCGCGCTTCAGGTTTCCGCCATCCGGGGCACCCTCTACTTCGAACAGGAGGATGCGGCCGAGAGGGAAACAGGCGAGAGTTCGCACGCCGAGTTCCTGAGGCGCCTGCTGGAAGGCGGCTCGGGGGAGGGCGAAGCCGTGGAGATCGAGTTGGACTGGGAGGAAGTAGGGCCGGTGCGCTACACTTTCTCTCTGGAGGGCGCGGCTGACGCGATCCGCGAAGCGGGGAGGCCCTGCGGGGTGGGTTGAGCCTCGGCTTGCGGGCGGCCGGATCCCTCCTCACGGACCACTCGCCAACCCAGAGGGAGTCGCCATGAGGATATCGTTCCCTACCGTCTCGGCGTGCGTCGCCGCCGGGGCGCTCGTCCTTTCGTCTCCCGGGTGCACGGCGCCCGCACCGGAAGTCCGAGTCAACGCCAACGACGGCCCCTACCACATCCTCGTCACCAACGACGACGGGATCACCTCTCCCGGCATCCAACAGCTGGCGGACGCCCTGCGCGCCGTCGGCGAAGTCACGGTCACGGTGGTGGCCCCCTGCGGGCAGCGGAGCGGCGCCAGCATGTCCGTGACGCTCGGTCAGGGAAAGCGCCTCAGGACCCTCCGCGAGGAGGACCGCCATTTGGGTCATTGCGTCGACGGAACACCCGCCGATGCGGTGATGCTCGCGATGGAAGCCCTCGAGCCTGAAGTCGGCTTCGATCTCGTGGTCAGCGGGATCAACGCGGGCGCGAACGTCGGCGACCTCGGGCACATGTCCGGCACGGTGGGAGCGGCAATGGCGGGTGCGTACTACGGGGTGCCCTCGGTGGCGGCGTCGCTGGGCGGCGATCGGATGGACTTCGCGTACGCGTCCACCTTCATGGCCCGCTTCGTGGAAGAACTGCGGCGGCGTGCGCCGGACCCGGGCGTGGTCCTCTCGGTGAACTTTCCCGCCGCGACCGAAGACGAGATCACCGGCGTGGCCATCGGCCGGATGGGCGGAAGCTACATCCGCTTCGGCTACGAAGAGGTCGACCCCGAAGACGGCGTGCGGGTGTTTCGTCCGCGGTTCGATCCGGCGGAGGCGCACCCGCGCGGGAGCGACACCGAGGCGTTCATGGCCGGGATGATCACGATCGCCCCGCTCCGCTTCGACTGGACGGACGAGGCGATGCTGAGGGAGCTGGTCGCCTGGGGGCTGGACCACCGGCTCGCCGAGCCGCCGGACGGCTGAGCGCTTCCTCGTCACCGGAGATCAGGATTATCTGCAGATTGCCGGTCAGGTCCACGTGACAGTCGTGAGCCCGCGGGGACTCTGGAACGCGCTCAGGTTGCCGGAGCAGCCCTGGCAGGTCGGGGTCGATGGCGGCCGGGCGGCGGGGGCGGGGCGGAGTGAGGCTTGGCCACGGGCGCGGGGGTGCTCGCACGCAGTCGAAGAGCAGTAAACGGGAAAATCGAAAGTTGCGTTATCGATTTTCCCTGTTAGCTCCGGCAGTGATTGCGGGGTGCCCTCGGTGGCTGGACCACCGGCAGGCCGAGCCGGCCGGACAGCGGAGACTCAACCCACCGGAACCAAACGCCGCCCGACTACATGAGGTACACCCAACTCATCCGTCCAGACCCCCCACACATGCGTTTCCGTTGCGTCGTGCAGCGTCAGCCATCCAGGCAGAAGTACGCGACGGGGCTCCTGGTGCATGTCACCCCGTCGGATCACGTGGTACGACTTGAGCGTGTCGGCGTCCTCGTGGGTGCGGAGCCAGACATCGCCGCCGGCGGTCAGCACCATGCCCCTGGCTGGAGGCAGATACTCGGGCTTGTGCAATCCCTTGCCATACGCTTCTCGCACATCGGCGTATGACATTCGCCAGGGCGAAAACTCACGATGGAAATCTACTTCCGTCTCCAGGTAATCCTCAACCATTTCCGGCGTCAGCTTGCGCGGCTCGAACTGCAGGGGCCTGTGCCAGACTGTATCTCCCTCGGTGCTCACCTCGATCAGTTCAACTATGCCCGGCGGCGCTCCCCTGCTCCTCATCACCACAATGGAGCCGGGTCTGAACCCGACCCGATCCGGGTTCCCGAATGGCTGGCCGGCGTAGGTGTGCACACCCTGCGGAAGCTGAATGGCCCGACGCCCGTTGCCGGAATCCAGCCAGACCAGCGGCTCGGGTAGCAGCCACTGTCCGCTCTCGGACCGCCGCACGCGCAGCACCGGCATCCGGGTGACCGGGGCGTCTCTCGGCGCTGCGGCCCCCGTCCATGTTCCCGTTTGCATGTGGAGCGGCACCAGCGGCACGCCCACAAAGCTGCCGTTCTCCACGTATTCGAGGTCCAGGGTGAAGCCGTCGTAGGTAAGTGCCGCGTTCCTGCCCGGTACGGTTGCTACGAGATCGCCGTCCGGGGAGTAATGGGTGAACCGCGACCCGTACCCGTCACGGACCGAGAAGCTGCCATCGTCCCCCACGTAAACCCTGTTGGGTTGGGTGAATTCGCCCGGACCGTCACCCGTTCCCCCCACCACGAAGAGCAGTGACCCGTCAGGTGCCCACGCGCTGATATGCGTGTCGCGCCAATCGAACACGAACACCCGGTCCCGGGAGGGATCAGCCCGCACGGATGGTCCCGTGAAGAAGACCCCCTGTTCCGGCGCGTCGCCGAACTGGTAGTCGGATTGGGTGATCCATGTGGGTAGCGTAGAGTCGGTCGGGGCGCGCTCGTCCCCGGTACAGCCGGTCGACAAGACCGGAATCGTCGCCAGGACGACGAGCGCACCCACCATGCGCGCATGATTCCATCCTCCGGGGCACCAGTGCGCGTTCACTTCATTCTCTCTCCGCCGGGACCTGTCCGGCGGTGCCGTCACCCCAAACCTCCCGGAACCCAGCCGCCATCCGCGGCCCCGCCCCCTCGTCCTCGTGCTTGAAGAAGACGAAGACATCGCTCCAGGCGGGGCGGTTCAGCGCTTCGGCCCACCCGCGCAGCGCATCCTCGTCGTACCCGGGGCGCCGCAGCCTCGCGTACCCGAACGAAGCCGTTTCCACGACCGGGGCGTCACCCTCGCCGGTGTCGGCGGTGACCAGGGCCGCGCCCCGATCGGCGAGCGCCTCGTAGACCTCGTCCACGAACCAGCTCTCGTGCCGGAACTCGAAGGCGGCGCGGAGGTCGTCCGGCAGGATCGCGAGAAAGTCGCGCAGCCGCTCCACGCCCTTGCGAAGGTACGGCGGCAGCTGAAAAAGGATCGGCCCGAGCCGGTCGCCCAGAGCGCCGACGGCCGTCCGCACCTGGTAGTCCAGTGGATCCCCGGCGTCCTTCAGCCGCTTCATGTGCGTGATGCGCCGGTTGGCCTTCAGGACGAAGGAGAAGTCGTCCGGCACCTGCGTCGCCCACTTCTCCAGCATCTCCGCCCGCGGCATGCGGTAGAAGGTGTTGTTGATCTCCACGCTGCTCAGGCGCCGCGAGTAGTACTCCAGCATCTTCGTGGCGGGCAGCTTCTCCGGGTAGAAGCTCCCCTTCCACTCCTTGTAGGAGAAACCGCTCGTGCCGGTCCAGAGTCTGGGTGGATCGCGTTTCATGGCGTCCCATCGTAGGACCGCACGGCCAGCCGACGCCAGCTGGCGCCAATCAGATCGTGTCAGCCGGACTGGCCGCACACCACCGTGCGGCTCGAGTCGGCGGCGAGCATGACGGCCAGCGAGTCCCGCTCGGCCGGATTGATCGACATCCCGTACTTCTGCTTGACGGCCACGACCTTGGCCGCGAACCAACCCCTGTTGTACGTCGGGCTCCAGTCCGCCGCGTCCCTGTCCGACTTCTGGTTCTGGTTCACCGAGGGGACCGCGATCGTGAGGTTCAGGGAGTCTTCCCGGAACTCCTGGAACCGCTCTCTGTCGAGCCGCGAGTCGTACGCCTCCGAGAGGGCCACGACGTGGTCGATGTCGGTGGCTGCGGTGCCGTTGTCCCTGATGTCGTACAGCGTGCATGTGTACGGCGTGTACACCTGACCGCCCGACTTCGGCAAACCGGCGATGATCTCGTCCTCCCATCGCTGGTACCGGGAAGCGCTCCCGAAGTCGTCGCGGTTGTAGCCGGCGCGGCTCCCCTCGGCGCATACTGGGATGCCCATCCATACCTCGGACCCGGGCGGGCACACCATGGAGGGGCCGACATTGGGGTCCGGCACGTCGGTCCGGGGGGGTTCGGAAACGTCCCCTCCGCATCCGACCAGAATGATTACCGCCACAATCACCGCGCTCCACCGGTTCATCCAGCTGCTCCTGTTGCTGGTTTACGGTGCGTTTGATTGTACGGTATGGTGTGGCCGGGCGGATCGCCAGCCAGCCGTGGGTTCTTGGTCGTGGGCCATTCCGGCAGTTGCTGATTCGGATGCGCCCATTACATTTCTGATTAGTGTCACCAATCAGACTTGCAATAACTATGAGTTACGTCCGAATCCTCGACATCGACCTTCCCCCGGCGCAATCCGCTTTCTTGTGGGGTGCGCGTCAGACGGGCAAGTCGACCTGGTTGCGGGAACGCTTCCCGGACAGCATCTATCTCGACCTGCTGGATTTCGACATCCGGCTGCCGCTGAGCGCCCGGCCGACGCGACTCGGCGAGCAGCTCGCATCGATGACGGAGTCCCGGACCGCGCCCGTGGTCATCGACGAAATCCAGAAGGTGCCGGGGTTGCTCGACGAAGTACACCGGCTCATCGAGTCGCGGGGTTTGTCGTTCATCCTGTGCGGATCGAGCGCGCGCAAGATTCGGCGTGCCGGGGTAAACCTCCTCGGCGGGCGGGCCTGGCGTTTCGAGATGTTCCCGTTGACGTATGCGGAGGTCCCGGGCTTCCACCTCCTCACGGCGCTGAACGACGGACTACTGCCGGGCATCCATGGCAAGCCACACGCCCGACGCTCGCTCGCCGCCTATCTTCGCGACTTTCTCGCCCAGGAAGTCATCGGGGAGGCTCTTACCCGCAACACCGACGCCTTCATGCGGTTCTTCGAAGCGCTCCGCTTTTCGCACGGTGAACTGCTGAACTACGCGAGCATCGCGCGGGACTGCGGTGTGGCCGCGAAGACGGTGCGCACATACTTCGAGATCCTGCAGGACACGCTGCTCGGGTATCTGATACAGCCGTTTCACAGGAGGACGGGGCGGCAGAGCATCTCGGCGGCGCCGAAGTTCTACCTCTTCGATGTCGGAGTCGCCGGGCAGGTGTGCGGTTGGAGGCTCACCGAAGCCGCCGGGGCGGAATTCGGTCGCGCGTTCGAGCACTTCATTCTGCAGGAGATCGTCGCTGCCCGAGGGTACCAGGAGAAGGACTTTCCCATCCGGTTCTGGCGGACCAAGACGGGTCTGGAGGTGGACTTCGTCCTGAATCGCGGAGAGGTGGCGGTGGAGGTGAAGGGCAGGGTCCGGCGGCGTGACCTGCGGCCGATGAGGGCATTCCAGGAGGAGTTCGCGCCGCGGCGGGCGATCATCGTCACCGCCGAGCGTGGCCGGCGCCGGATCGAAGGCATCGACGTGATGCCCTACCCGGACTTTCTCCTGGAGCTGCACGCCGGGGAGATCGTCTGACCGGGCAACGATGGGGGGCGCGATTGGCGGGCGCGATTGGCCCGGTTGCCGCCGCGTTCGTAACATTACCCCATGCGAGTTCGATCATGTGCCGGAAGGGGTGGCCAATCCGCCCGCGCCGCGGCTGGCGGTTGCCCCCGCGCCGCGATGGCGGACCTTCCCGTCGCAATCGCCGCCGCCCGACCTCGGGCCCTGCCGGCGCCGACGTGCCTCCTCGTGTCGTTGGCCGCCGCCCTGGCAACCACCGCCTGCGCCGGCTCCCTCGAACTCACCCCCTCGGACGCGCCCACCGTCCTCTCCGGCCACCACCTCGACGCGCCCAGCCCCGCCCTCCCCGGCCCCCACGGCGTCCTCACCCTCTACTACGGCTCCGGCACGGACAGGAACCGCGCCGAGTACCGCGACTCGGTGGCGATCGTCACCGAGAGCGTCGACGCGTCCAAGCTGGTAAGCCTCGGCGGCTCGGCCAGGTCCCGGAATCGCTACTGGGGGTTCTCGCCCGACAGCTTCCCCGTCAACGCGCGCGTCTGGTACCCCGACGACCCCGGCCCCCACCCCCTCGTCCTGGTCGTGCACGGCAATCACAACATGCGCGACTTCTCGGACCCCGGGTACGACTGGCTAGGCGAGCTGCTCGCGAGCCGGGGGTACATCCTCGCCTCGGTGGACATGAACTTCATCAACGGCGGCATCCGCGGCGAGAACGATGGCCGCGGCTGGATGCTCCTGAAGCACCTGCAGGCGTGGCGGCGCTTCGCCGAAGACTCGGAGAATCCCTTCCACGGCCGGGTCGACATGGGCAACATCGCGCTTATCGGCCATTCGCGCGGCGGCGAGGCGGTGGCGCTCGCGGCCGCCTTCAACCGCCTGACCCGCTACCCGGACGACGCATCCTTCGAGTTCGACTTCGGCTTCGACATCAAGGCCGTGATCGCGATCGCGCCCGTGGACGGCCAGTACCTGCCGGCCGACCAGCGCGCGCCGGTCCACGACGTCAACTACCTCGTCTTCCACGGCTCGCACGACGGCGACGTGACCAGCTTCCACGGGCTGCGCCAGTTCAACCGGGTCCACTTCGGCAGTGGAGCACGAGGGGCCACAGCTGTTGCGCGGGCTCCGACCGCCGTTGGAGGCGACGGCGACCAGCGCAACGCCCCGTCCGGGGCACCCTCAACCGCCGGGCCAGCCGCGGACTCCCCCGACTTCTTCAAGTCCGCCGTCTACGTCTACCGCGCCAATCACGGGCAGTGGAACACCGTATGGGGCGCACACGACAACGGCCCCCGCAGCCCGCGCATCCTGGAACTCCGCGGCCTGCTCCCGCCCGAGGACCAGCGCGAGTTCGGCCGCGTCTTCGTCTCGTCCTTCCTCGACATCACGCTGAAGGGCGACGACCGCTACCGCCCGATCTTCCGCGACCACCGCGTCGCGGGCGGCTGGCTGCCCGGCACGATGTACATCACGCGCTTCATGGATTCGTCGTTCCGCCCTCTGGCCGACTTCGAGGAGGACATCGACGTGACGACCGGGTCGGCCCCGGGTGTCACCCTGCACGGCACCGACTTCAGCACCTGGCGCGAGGGCCAGCTCGACCTGCGTTCCGCGAACCGGACCAGCACCTCGTCGTCGCAGCTGAACCAGGCGCTCTGGCTGGGGTGGAACAACAGCTACCGGGGCTCGGACGAACCGGCGCCGCCGGCGGTGTACACCCTGACGCTACGGGACGGGCTGGCGGAAGAGTGGCCCACGGGGCCCGAGACCACTCTCGAACTGCACGTGGGCGGCCTGGACAGGGAGCCGGGGCCGAGAAAGCCCCCGGAGGAAGAGGGTCAGGAAGGGGAAGGAGAGGGCGAGGAAGGCGGCGACACCGAGGAAGCGCAAGAGGAAGATCCCGAAGACTCGCGTGACGAAGACGAGGAGAAGCCCCCCCTGGCGCTGACCATCGCGGCTGTGGACGCGGACGGCGACACGGCCCGCGTCAGCCTGACGGACTACGGGCCTCTGCGCCGCCCCCTCACCATCCGCGTCCTGCGCCGCCAGGATCTGGAGAGACAACGCTTTGCGAACCCGTGGGAACTGATCCTGCAACACTTCTCCGTTCCGCTCTCGGACTTCGCGGCGGAGAACCCCGCCTTCGACCCCGGAACGCTGCGTGCCGTCTCGCTCGTGTTCGACCAGACGGAGAAGGGGACGGTGGTTGTGGACGATGTGGGGCTCGCGCGGCTCCACCCGGGGTTTCTGTCGGCGAGGGTGCCGCGCACACAACAGAGGTGACGTCTTCGACGATTTGCCGTCTTCACCGGCGGTTGACGATTGGAAACGTCTTGGCAGTGCACCTGGCACAGTTAGCGTTCCGGTTCCGGAGAACGGTTGGGCATTGACAGGTATCGGCGAAGATGGGCCGTATGCGTCATGGTGGAGGGCGAACGGGGGGTCGTGAGCCCGCCCTACCGGATCGTCACCCCAACCCGGTGCGGCCCCACCACCGGATCCCGTTCGCTGAACCCGTAGTCGACCCTGATCCGGTCTCCCTCGAAACCCGCCCCGAACGTCACCGGCAAGCCGTCACCCTCCACCACCCGCACCCCCCCGAGCCGCACGATGAACACCCGGCGCTGGATCGGCCAGTAGGCGATCTCGACCCCGCCGCCCGGCACGATCTCGCCGCCGCGTTCGTACGCGACCTGCGCCGCGGCCCCGATGTCGAGCGGCCCGACCGGCGTGCGGCCGCGCGTTCCCGCACCCAGCACCAGGCGGCGGGGGAGCCGCACAGGGCGTCCCGCCAGCTCCAGGTCGGGGCCCAGGTTCTGCACGGTGAGGGCCGCGGTCACGCGTCCGAAACCCCGTGACACCCCAAGGTCCAGGGCCCCGACCCGGTCGCCGTAGCCGCCCGCCGACTGCCCGACAACCTTGGCGGCCGCGCCAAAGTCGATCCCGAAGACGACTTCCCTGGTGTAGCCCACCACTCCGACGAACTCCGTCGACGTTCGCCGGAAGCGGGCCGTCGCCAACCGGGCCCTCTCCGCCGGCGTGAGGTCGCGCCCGCGCCCGATGTCCACGATATCGAAGTCCGGCGAGGATCCATGGTGCAGGACCGCCATGCCGACGGAGACCGAGCCTCCCATCCACTCCTCGCCAACGCTGAGTGCGGCATAAAGCGCTTCGTCAGGATGGTGGTACCGGTCGTCCCGGTCCCGCTCCCGGGAATCATGTTCCCCGTCGCCATCGTCGTCCCGGTCGTACACGCCCCCGACCGAGAGGTCGAGCCCCTGGCTCTGGATGAGCGCGGGGTGGTGGAAGACGGCGTGTCCGCTCCCTGGCCAGAAGGCGCCCCCGAGTGCATTAGCCCGGGTGCTCGTCTGGATCTTGAGGATGGACGGGCCGGTCGGGCTGCCCGACCTCTCCCGCGTCTGCCCTTCCACGGGGACGGCCAGGGAGAGGAGCAACGCCGCAGGGAGCAGAAACAGGAAGCCCGCGCAGCGGCGGTTACGCATTTGAATTGTCATGAGAACATTACACAATGTCATGTGTTCTTTACCATAGGAGGTTACCTGCGGTCGAATTCGTACCGGAGGGTGCGTAGCATTGTGCCCGGCGATGGCGCGGCGGTCAAGCAGCCCCGTGCTACCTGCCTCACCGCCGGCCCGCATCGGCACCGCAACTTCGGCCGCACCGCGGGCACCGCACCACGACCCGGTCGCGAACGTAGGCGACATCGTCCCGGGGCCGCGCCTGAATCACCGCGCAGGCACCGCCGCAGCGTGGGCAGGGCGGGTTGGTGGCGCCGCCGGCGACGGCCTCGAGCAGCTCGCGTCGTTCGGTTCTTGTGTAGGGTCGCATGGGCGGCAGGTCGGCCGGAGGCTGGTCGTCAACGATGCGCACCGCGGGGGTGTCTATCTTAACTGTGGCCACGTCGGCCGGGCAGGTTCGGAACGGGCATGAAACCAGGGTTGGAGCGACCCGATAGATGACGATACTGATTGCGACAGTCACGGCGGTGGGGACATTCGGGGTTCAGCAGGACTCGCTGAGGACGGGCGGGACAGGGACCGGCGGGGATGGATCCCCCGCGGCCGCGGAGTACATCGGCAGTTCGGGCCAGCTGGATGTGGCCAGCCCCAGCCTGCCCGAAGCCGACATCGTGATCGATGGCGAGCTCGGAGAGACCGCATGGGAATCCGCCGCGCTGCTCACGGGCTTCACACAGTTCGATCCGGTCGAGGGGGTGACCGCGACCCAGCGGACGGAAGCCCGCATCCTGGTCACCCCGGACGCGATCTACTTCGGCGTCATGGCCTACGACAACACCCCGGGAGGGATCCGCGGCACGCTGGGGGACCGCGACTCGTTCGCCTTCTCGGACGACTACGTCCGCTTCATCCTGGATACCTTCGACGACCAGCGGCGGGCCTACGTCATCATGGTCAATCCCCTGGGCGTACAGCAGGACGGTCTATGGAACGTGGGCGGTGGGGGCGGCCGCCGGGGCAGGATGGGCCCTCCCATCGACTGGAACCCGGACTTCGTCTGGGAGTCGAGCGGGAAGGTGCACGACTGGGGCTACTCGATCGAGGTCAAGCTTCCGCTCAAGAGCATCAAGTTCAGCGGGGCCGAGGTGCAGGACTGGGGACTTCAGGTCGAGCGCCGGATCGCGCGCAACGGGTACAACGAGTCCTGGGCGCCGGTGTCGGCCAACGTGGCCAACCGGCTGGAACTGTCAGGCAGGCTTACCGGCCTGACCGGCCTGGACCCGGGACGCCTCCTGGAGATCAATCCGGTTCAGACCTACAGCCAGGCATCCGTGTACAGCGACGAGACCGGCGGGCTGGAGCGGGGCAAGCTCGTGCGCGATTTCGGGGCCAACCTGACCTACGGGATCACCACGAACCTGACCCTGGACGGCACCTACAACCCGGACTTTTCGCAGGTCGAGGCGGACGCCGGCCAGATCGTGGTCAATGAACGATTCGCAATCTTCCTCCCGGAGAAGCGCCCCTTCTTCCTGGAAGGCACCGAGATCTTCCGGCTTCCGCAGCAGCTCGTCTATACCCGCTCGATCGTCAATCCGGTGGCGGGCGCCAAGATCCAGGGCAAGGTCGGCGCGGTGAACGCCGGCTACCTGGGTGCGGTCGACGACGTGGCGGACCCCGACGGCGGGCCCGATGGCGCCCGCCCGCTCGTCAACATCTTCCGCCTGCGGCGCGACATCGGCAATTCGAACATCGGAATGGTGTACACGGATCGCACCTTCCACGGGGATCGCTACAACCGCGTGACGGGCGTTGATGGCCGGTTCCAGATCGACCGGCGCTACACGCTGACGATGCTCGCGGCCCGCAGCACGACCGCCCATGGCGAACCCGGCGCTACCGGCGGTTCACTCATGTCCGCGCAGCTGGAGCGCTCGGGGCGCAACCTGCAGTTCAACGCCGGCGTCCAGGACGTGAGCGACGACTTCGTGGCCGGCAGCGGCTTCCTGCGCCGAACCGGGTTTTCCCAGGTCCAGGGCCGGATCAGCTACAACTTCCGCGGGCGGCCCGGCGACTTCCTGGAGCGCTGGGGTCCCAGCCTGGAGGCGGAGGGAACCTGGGATCACGAGGACTTCTGGGAGCGCGGGTGGGCGGAGGAACGGCGCGTGCGCCTGGGCGGCAGCCTGTCCTTCCGGGGCAACATCACGATCTTCGGCAACTACTCGCGCGCCTGGTACGATTTCCCGTCCGAGGACTACCAGGGCCTCTTCGTCGCGGCGCCGGGTGGCGGCCGGGAGCCCTTCTACCCCGACCAGATGACCTTCAAGGGTCTCAACTCGGGGACCGCCTTCATGTGGATAAACCCGCTGGACTGGGCCCGCTTCAACATCCGGGGCACCTGGTCCGAAACACCGCTCTTCGACTTCATCACGGACACGCCGGTGGATATCGCCGACTCGTGGTCCGGCGACGTGGGGATGAACCTCTTTCCCACGACGCAGCTCAGCGCCGAGCTGGGGATGCGGTTCTCGCGCCTCTACCGCCAGCGCGACGGTTCACGCTACTCGGAGGCGACGATTCCCAGGGGCAGGATCCAGTACCAGTTCAGCCGGGCGCTCTTCATTCGAACCATCGTGGAGTACGGCAGCCAGGACCGGGGCAGGCTGCTTACGCCGACGGGTGGCGATCGCGTCTCGTACTGTTCCGGCGACTCTTGCTACGGCCTGGGCGGATCCGGGGCCAACGACATCTCCGTGGAGGCGCTGCTCAGCTACGAGCCCACCCCGGGGACGGTCTTCTTCCTGGGCTACACCCGGCTCATGGACGACCCGGAGGCCTTCCGCTTCCGCAACGTGCGGCCCGAGTCGGAGGGGGTGTTCATGAAACTTTCCTACCGCTTCCGGGGGTAGGGACGGAAACCGACATAACGGCTGCTTCGATGTGGCCTTGGCTTTTTACAGGAGACGAGTTGGAATGCAATACGTAAAGACACTTGGCGCGGTCGCGGTGCTGGGCACGGTGGGCGCGCTGTTGCTCAAGGTCCTGATGATGGCGATGGCCCCGGTCTTCGCGATGTTGACCGGCGTACTGGTGAAGGCTCTCATGATCGGCCTGGTCGCCGGGTTGGCTTTCTTCCTCTACCGGATGTTCCGGAGGCGCCAGGACGAAATGGCGGCCTAGAAGGACCGGCACTCCCCTTCCCGCGCGGGCGCCGGTCCCTGGCCCGGTCGTAGTCCACCCGTAGCGCCCGCCCGCCCAGCGTTGTCCCGTTGAGGGCCTTGATCACCTTGCCGGCGTCGCTCTCGCGCACCTCCACCAGCGAGTGGCGTTCGCGGACGTCGATCCTTCCCACACGGCTCCCCCTGATGCCCGATTCGCCGGTGATCGCACCCAGCAGTTCGCCCGGCCCGATTCCGTCGGTGCGGCCGGCTGAAATGAAGAGTCGCGACCAGGGTTCGGGGACGGAGGTGCCGCTGCCGTGCCCGGCGGCGTGTCCGCCGGTTCGGGGCTGCGTTTTCCGGCCCGCCGCATCACGGTCCAGGAGCAGCAGGGCCGCGGCGGCCACCTCCGCCGCCGAGAAGCGGTCCAGGAGCGACTCGACCATCAGGTAGTACGGCGTCGCCTCCGGCGCCCGGATCGCTTCGTGCAATCTGTCCGCCAACTCGTCCAGCCTCGTGGACACGCGCGGGGGGCGGCCGGGACGGACGCGCTTGAGAACGAGCCCCGCCGCGGCGGCCACCTCACGCAGATGGCCGATTTCACGCACGGCTGCGAGCGCCCACGCAGGTCCCCCGGCGCCGTGCCTGAGCCGGGCGGCGGGCGCTCCGCCCGGGACGGCGCACGACACGGTGGCAACCCCGCCCGCATCCACCATGGCGTCGAGGGCGGCGCGCGCCTCGGCGTCCTCGCCGGGAGAGAGCCACACCGGGGCGGCCGGGTCGCCCGGCGGGCCGGACGCGTACCCGTGCACGGCGAGAAAGTCGCCCAGGTCGGCCGCCTGGTCCGCCGAGGCCGTATACAGCAGCACGTGACGCACCTCGCCCACGTCTTCGAGCAGGGTGGCGGCGAGCGCCAATGCCGCCTGGGTCCGGTCCTCCTCCACGACGGTGAATTGGAGATCGCGAAGCGGCTTTGTTCCGCCCGGCTCCGCGTCCGCCCCGCCCGGGGGTATCGTGACCGCGCGCCGGGTGAAGCGCCGTGCCACCGAGCGCAGGGCGTCTCCGAAAGGAAGCCCGCAGAAGATGCGTTGGCACTCCTCCGGCAGCTCGCCCAGCAGCGTCTCGAGCCGGTCGGTCGGGACGCTGCTCACGACCCCGTCGCCGTCGTGCAGGACCACGGCGCGCACGCCGCTCACCTTCACCGTGCCGTCGTAGAGGGCGCTGATCCGCTCGGCCGGAACGAAGAGGAAGTCGGTGCGCTCGGGGAGGTTCCAGTGCGGCGCCAGCGCCGCCGCGCGGAGCCCCGAGCCCTCGCAGAGCGGGGCGAGGGAGCGCGCGAGGTCGGTGGCCTGCCGCGAACCCGTGCAGAGGACCAGGCAGACGGGCGCTCCCGCGCCGCCCTCGAGGCGGTCCAGCAGGGGCACCCCGTACGCGAAGAGGGTGCCGCTTCCGGGTCCCGCCCGTCCGAGCAGGTCGTTGCCCCGCGCGATGACCGGGATCGCGGCCGCCTGGAACGGGGTGGGCGTCTCGATTCCCTCGGCGGCGAGGGACGCTACGGTCTCCGGGCCGAGGGGGAGGTCTTCGAAGGTGGTCATGGCGTGGGCCCGGTGCCCGGCCGCGTCAGCGGGGGTCGCCCGATCCCGGGCCGCCGGCGTCGCCGTGCTCGTAGGGCAGGGTGTTGAGGAAGCGCTGGATCTCGTAGTCCATGCGCGATGTCCGCAGCCGGTCGGTCTGGGCCGTGACGTCGGTGTAGGGGCCGTGCCGGTGTGCCTGCAGCGTGACGGTCCCCTCCTTCCCGGTGTAGGTCGCCCCGTGGGACGACTCCCTGGAGCAACGCAGCCCGATGAATTCGGGAAGGAACTCCGTTGCCCTGGCCAGGATCTCCCGTGGACCCAGCACTGTCTTTCGCTGATACCCTGCCATCTGCCGTCGCCTACTCCTCTCGGTTGCTCTCCCGGGCTCCGTGGATTCTACCGGTTTCCGGGTTCCCTTCGCTCGTGGCTACCACCACCTCCATTGCCCGCTCAATCTCGCGCAGAAGTCTCGGTCCTTCCAGCCGTTCCCCGGGCTGGACCAGCGCCGGCACGTCCCGGACTCCCTCCTCCAGCGCGTCCCTGCGGTGGCTAAGCACAGTCGCGGTATAGCGGTCCACATCCAGCACGGCCCTGGTCTCGGACGGGTCAAGTCCCGCCCCCCGGGCGATCTCCAACAGCAAATCTATCCGCCCGATATCGATGTGGTCGACGAAGTGGGCCCGGAACAGTGAACGGCGCACGGTGTGGAGGCAATCCCGTTCGCGCGCGAACTCGGACAGCTCGTGGGCCTTGCGGGTCCAGGGGATGATGGGGGGTGGGCTCGGGGCGCCGTCCTCCGGCGGCCCGGCGTGACTCACTGCAATGGTCTGCCGCGCGCGCCACTCGGCCGCGCCGGGATCGATCATCGGCTGTGGGGGGGGACGCAGTTCAAGACCCCGCCACTCGATCGCCGCCGCGACGCCGGCCCGGTCAGCCATGCGGCCAACCAGGTGTGAGACGGGGTCGATGAAGTCGAAGTAAAGGATGGGGTGATCGGGGCCCCGTGGATTACCGGATGTAAAGGAAGGTTTACGAAATGTCATGTTCTCTTTACATTGTTCGTCGGTAGAACGCGCCGGCCCCGCCTCCAAGGCGACCGGAGCCCCTCGGACGGCAAGCGGACCGACATGCGACGACGGCCCGCCACACTGACGACAACCCGCCAATCCTTGCCGACACCATTGCCGCCCGGGGTTGCGAACATAACGATTAGCGGACTTATTGTCGGCTTCGTCCAGCGATCCGCCGGCTCGTCCCACCGTCCACCGCGAAATCCCGGTGGGGGGACTTCCCGCCTGGCTGGCGGATGCGACCAATAGAAGCGACCAGGGCCTCCCATGACCTTCTCTCAGAACATCGCACGCCTTACCCCGTCCGCCACCGTGGCCGTGAGCACCCTGGCAAAAAAGCTGGCCGCGGAGGGGCGGGACATCATCAACCTCGGTGCCGGCGAGCCGGACTTCGACACCCCGGGGTGGATCTCGGAGGCCGCAATCGAGGGCATTCGGGCGGGGCGCACCCGCTATACGCCGTCCGCCGGCCTGCCGGAGCTGCGGGTCGCCATCGCGAGCTACATCACCGCGGGAACGGACCATCAGGCCGAAGCCGCAAGGGTCGTGGTCTCCGCGGGTGCCAAGCAGTCGCTCTTCAACGCGTGTTTCTGCCTCTTCGGGCCGGGGGACGAGGTGCTGATCGGGTCGCCGTACTGGACCTCCTATCCGGAGATGGTCACGCTGTCGCGGGCGGAGCCGGTGCCGGTGGCCGGAAGCGAGGACCGTGACTTCCTCCTCACGCCGGGCGATCTCGAGCGTGCCTCGACCGAGCGCACCCGGGGGTTCATCTTCTCCACCCCCTCCAACCCGACCGGCGCGGTCTACTCGAAGGCGCAGCTCGGGGAGATGGCCGCATGGGCCAGGGACCGCGGCGTCACGATGATCTCGGACGAGATCTACCAGGAGATCTACTTCGGCGACGAGGGGGCGAAGGCGCCCGGCGCGCTCGACCTCGACCCCGGATCGGTGGGCGACCTGGTCGTGACCAACGGCATGTCCAAGGCGTACGCGATGACCGGGTGGCGCGTCGGCTACTCGTACTCGAGCCCCGAGCTGGCCGCGAAGATGTCCGCGTTCCAGAGCCACGTCTCGCTGAACGCTGCCACGCCGTCGCAGGTGGCTACCCTGGAGGGCCTCACCCGCGGGGACGACGCGGCGCGCGACAAGGCCCGCATGCTGGATGCTTTCCGGCGCCGCCGGGAGCTGGTCACGCGCCTCTTCGACGAGCTGCTCCCCGGCTGCCCGTACGTCCGCCCGGACGGCGCCTTCTACCTGTACTTCCGGGTGGACGGCGTCTTCGACGGCGAGCTCACCTGCGCCAACGACGTCTGCGCGAGGATCCTGGAAGAGACCGGCGTGGCCATCGTGCCGGGCGAGGCGTTCGGCGACCCCCGCTACGCCCGCATGAGCACGGCGTCGTCGGACGAGGAGATCGAGGAGGGGGTACGCCGGATGGCCCGGGTGCTCGGTGGGTGAAGAAGGTAGATACCCGGTGGGCACTCGGGCGCCACGACAACGGGATGTGTCGCCTGGGGCGAGTCCGGTGACTGACGGGGCGCCCGGCCGCGTCCCGTCCGGCGCGCCGGACCCATCCGAGTACGACCACGACGCTCTCGACCTCTACGTCCAGCGCCTGTTCGCGAGCGAGGACGACGCGCTGCGGCGGACCCGGGAGCGCGCCGACGAGGCCGGGATGCCCCGGATTCAGCTTCCGCCGGCCACCGCGAGGGCGCTGCAGCTCCTCATGCGGGCGGCCGGCGTGCGCCGCGCGGTCGAAGTGGGCACGCTTGCGGGCTATTCGGCGATCTGGATTGCACGAGCGCTTCCCGGGGACGGTAAGCTTGTCACGCTCGAGATCGACCGAGAGCACGCGGCGGTAGCGCGGCGTTCGCTGGAGGACGCCGGGGTGTCGGACCGGGTCGAGTTGCGGGTGGGCGACGCGGGGACACTTCTCGACGCACTCGGACCGGACGGCTCCTTCGACCTGGTGTTTGTGGACGCCGACAAGGAGCGGTACACGCAGTACCTCGAGGACGCGGCGCGGCTGCTCAGGCCCGGCGGGCTGTTCGTCGCCGACAACGCCTTCTGGAAGGGGTGGGTGCTGGATCCCGGGATCGACGAACTGGCGGCGGTCCTCGACGGCTTCAACCGGATAGTGGCGGCGGATCCGCGCTTCGACGCGACAATCCTCCCGGTGGGGGACGGGCTGCTGGTGGCGGTTCGGCGGTAGCGAGGACGATGACGCCCTAGCGGCGGCCGGCAGCGGAGTCCGCCGCCTGCACCGCCGACGCAACGTAGCTGCCCCCGAAGAGCCGCGCGTGGACCAGCAGCGGGTAGAGCTGGTAGAGCGGGAGGCGTGCTTCGTGGCCGGGGTCGAGGGGCCAGGCCTCCGCGTAGGCCGCGTAGAAAGGCGGCGGGAAGCCGCCGAAGAGGCGGCACATGGCGAGGTCGACCTCCCGGTGCCCGATGTAGACGGCGGGGTCGATGAGGACGGGACGGCCGCCCCGCGCGAAGAGGACGTTGCCGGACCAGAGGTCGCCGTGCAGGAGCGACGGGCCGTCGGCAAGCGAGGCCGGGCCGAGGAGGTTGGCGGCGCGGTCGGCGGCCCGCTCGATGAGCCCAAGTTGCCATGGGGAGATGGCGCCACGGGTGAGGAGTTCCCGGGCGAGGGGGTGGATGCGGCGCCGCGCCCAGAAGTCTCCCCAGTCGTATGCCCAGCCGTTCGGTTGGGGGAGCGATCCGATGACGTTCTCGGAGTGCCAGCCCCAGCGTCCGGCATCGTCGGTCGCGCCGCGGTGCAGCGCCGCCAGTTCGCGCCCGAGCCGCACCCACGAAGCTTCGCTCGCGCCCCCCGGGTCGATCCACTCAAGCAGCAGCCAGGGCACCGGGGCGTCGTCTCCGGCGCACGCCACGACGGCTGGCGTCCGCACCGTCTCCGTCGTCGCCAGCGCCTCCAGCCCTTCCGCCTCGACCCGGAAGAAGCGGTGCCCGGCGTCGGCGTTCCACTTCAGGAAGAACGGCCCGGACGGCGTATCCAGGCGCGCTCCGTTGTTGATACAGCCACCGCCGACGGCCCGCGATCTGATAAGGTCAGAGGGTTGCACGTGTAGAGTGCGACCGACGGCCGCCAACACCGGGGAAGGAATCACGCCGTCGGAAGCGTCACGCGGGAGGTCGATGGCCGGGGCCACCAGTCTCGCCAGAGACCGGTCGCCCCGACCCCCTGGTCACGCCAGAGTCGCGGCGCGCGGACAGCCGGTATCACTCCAAGCCGTCGCCAAGCTCGTCCAGCAGCCCCTCGCAGCAGCGCTCGACGATCCCGTAGACCCGCTCGAATCCCTGCGCGCCCCCGTAGTAGGGATCCGGGACGTCCGGGTCGCCCGGTTCGGGGTCGTAGTCGCGCATCATCACGATCCTCGCCGCGCCGGGGCGGGGGCGGTGGCCGCGCATCCGTTCCAGCGAGCGCCGGTTGCTGCGGTCCATGGCGACGATGAGGTCGAAGCGCTGGAAGTCGTGCCGCGTCGCCTGCCGGGCGATGCTGGTCAGGTGAACCCCATGGCGCGCCGCGACGGCGGTGGTGCGGGGATCGGGGGGCTCGCCGGAATGGTACGCCGCGGTCCCGGCGGAGTCGGCTTCGACGCGGGAACCGAGACCGCGGGCTTCCGCCGCCGCCAGGAACACACCCTCGGCGAGCGGGGAGCGGCAGATGTTCCCGAGACAGACGAAAAGAACGGAGACGGGGTCGGGGGGCATTGAACAAAGATGGCAGGTCCGGTGTCCTTCGTCATCAGAAGGGTTACATTCGACACCGGGCCGCTCGTGGGCCAGCCATCGAAAAAGACGCCGGACATCATTTGACGGAAACGACAGACTTTACCGCCTTCGGGCTGTCCGACCTCCGGCTGGCTGCCGTTGAGGCGCTCGGATGGACGGAGCCAACCCCCATTCAGCAGCGGGCGATTCCCCTGATCAGCACGGGACGCGACGTGGTGGGGATCGCCCGTACCGGTACCGGAAAGACCGGGGCTTTCATGCTCCCGGCCCTCGAGGCGCTCAAGGCCGGGGGAGGGCTTCAGGTCCTCGTGCTCTGCCCGACAAGGGAGCTCGCCCAGCAGGTGTGCGACGACACGCGCGACCTGGCCAAGGGGTCGACGTTTCGGGCGGCGGTGATCTACGGCGGCGTAGCGTACGGTCCGCAGCTGGACGCGCTGAAGCGGGGGGATGAAGTGGTCGTCGCGACCCCCGGGCGCCTGATCGACCTGCAGGACCGCGGCAAGGCCCGCCTCAAGGGCGTCCGCCTCCTCATCCTCGACGAAGCCGACCGGATGCTGGACATGGGGTTCCGTCCCCAGATCGAGGCGGTGGTGAGGGGCCTGGGGAAGCGCCCCCAGACGCTCCTCTTCTCGGCGACGATGCCCAACGCGGTCCACGCCCTGGCGCTGCGCATGACCCGCGACCCCGCGTGGGTGGAGGCGTCGCCCTCGGGCACCACCGCGCACGGCATCGTCGAGACCGCCTATTCGGTGCGCCCCGACCGCAAGCCCGACCTCCTCGTCCACCTCCTGGACCAGCCCGGCTGGGATCAGGTGCTCGTCTTCACCCGCACCAAGGTGGGCGCGGACGTCCTCAAGTCGCGCCTCGACCGCGCGCGCATCTCCTGCGACGTGATCCACGGGGACCGGCACATGCGCCACCGCTCCCGCGCGATGGAGCGCTTCACCGAGGGCAAGGTCCGGGTGCTGGTCGCCACCGACATCGCCCAGCGCGGCCTCGACATCGAGGGGATCTCGCACGTGGTCAACTACGACGTGCCCCTCGACCCCGGCGACTACGTCCACCGCGTGGGGCGCACCGCCCGCGCAGGCGCCACCGGCGAGGCGGTCACCTTCGTCACCTCCTCGGATCTCGGCGCCTTCCGCACTCTGGAGCACGAGCTGGAACGCAGGCTGGAGAAGATCCACCACCCCGACTTCGACTTCGCGGGAAGCGTGGCGATGGACCGGCAGGACACCACGCGAAAGCGCTCGCGGACGGGACGACGCGGGATGGGCAGCAAGGCCGGGGAGCGCCTCGACCCGGAGGAACTGGCCGCCCTGCTCGGTCACGCCACGGAGGAAGAGGGGAAATGATCGTCAGGCGATACGGGAAGTGGTACCACAGCGTCCAGCCCAACTTCAACCCCACCGCGATGACCGAAATCGGATTCCAGCGCGACCGCGCCTTCTCAATTGCCGCCGCCGAGCTGGAGGAAGGCTACCGGGAGCTGGAAACGGGCGACCTGGTCGCGGACGCCAACGCCGAAGTGCAGCGTGACGCGGAGCGGACGCTCCTGACCGATCTCGAGAGCGGCCTCCGCGACTGGGCCTCCCGGCTCGAGTCCGGCCAGCTCCTGGTCGTCAAGAACGGTCGCGGCGACTGGCCGAAGACGCGCGAGCGGCGTGAGGCGGTGATCGTGGACGGCGAGAATCGATTCCACTTCCACTGGTGGGTGGATCCGCCGCTGAGGGTGGGGATCTACGGGAAGGGTGGTGCAGAGTGATCCGCAGGGGCGCAATCATGGCTGCCACCGCTGTAACCGCGCTCGCCGGCTGGCCTTCCAACCCGCTCCAGGCCCAACAGTCCCGCCCCAACGTCTTCTTCGACTGCGACGGGCCGCGTTGCAACCGCCAGTACTACCGCACCGAGATCGCATGGGTGAACTGGGTCAACGACAGGAACGTCGCCGACGTCCACGTCATCATGACCAGCCAGGGAACGGGGGCGGGCGGCAGGGAATACCTGATGGACTTCATGGGGACCGACGACGAGTCGCCGTACACCGACCAGCAGACCTACCAGTCGCTCCCGACCGACACCGACCGGGAGGTGCTGGACGGCGTCGCAAACACGCTGGCCCTGGGGTTGGCGGTGTTCGCGAATCAGTCCGGCTATCGGGGACTCGCGTCCGTCGTCCCGCTTGCGGCCGAGCAGCCCGAGCAGCAGGTCGAGGGCATCGTGTCGGCGGACGAGGTGGACGACCCCTGGAACCTCTGGGTTTTCCGCCTCAACGGCGGCGCCGGCATCGACGGGGAGTCGTCTCGTTCCAACACCGAAATCGAGGGCCGATTCTCGGCCTGGCGCACCGCGCCCATCTGGAAGTTCAGCATCTCCGGGGGAATGGCCCACAACCGCCTGCGAATCGATCTGTCCGAGGGAGAGTTCCGGGACAACCGCACCCGCTGGAACGTGGACACCCGGCTGGTCTACTCGTTGGCCGAGCACTGGTCGGTGGGCCTCATGGGGTCCGCGGGGCGCTTCCTCACCTACAACCTGAACCGGCGCTTTGCAGCGACCCCGACGCTCGAATTCAGCGTCTTCCCCTACGAAGAAGCCACTCGCCGCTCCTTCACCTTCCGCTACAGCATGGCGAGGATCTACAACGAGTACACGGAGCGCACCATCTACGATGTCACACAGGAGTCGCGCTGGGTGGAGTCGATGGAGCTGCGGCTCGACCAGAGGCAGACCTGGGGCAGCCTGGGCGCGGGCGCCAGTGGTTCACTCTACCTGCACAACACCGATCTGCGCCGGTTTTCCATCTGGGGCGGCGCCTCGGTCCGCATCGTGCGCGGCTTCACGGTCAACATCTCGGGCAACGCGTCCTGGGTGAACGACCAGATCTTCCTCTCCGCGCGCGGCGCCACCGACGAGGAGGCGCTGCTCCGGCTCCAGCGCCGCCCGACCGACTTCGACTACGGCACCGAGATCGGCTTCAGCTACCAGTTCGGCTCGATCTACAACAACGTGGTGAACAACCGGATCCGGCCGCGGTTCTAGGCCGGACAAGACCCCCACGTCATTCGAGCGGCGCCAGCATCCGACTCCGGGAGACCCACGGAACGGGTGACCTGTCCCATGCGTGCCTCGGGTCCAGCCAAAGCGACCTCGCGTCGGCGCTCTATGCCGTGGCCCAGATGCGGCGCGGTTCTGACTAGCACGCCCCCCGAACGGGCAGCGGTGACGGGTTCGAGGCGGTCGTATACACGCGTGATGGAATCAAGCAACCTTCGTGATTCAGCGAGTGTCGTACTTGGTGGGTTGCACGGACTACGACCGGGTGCCAAACGCATCCATACGCCGGGAGACACACGATGAGAGGGAGCGGAAGTCGGGCGATGAGGCTGCGCGGCTGCGGAGCCACGATCCTGTATGCCGTTGCGGCAGGCCTCGGCGCCCCGGCGACGGACGCCCAGCAGGTGCTGGAGATCGACACCGCGGTCGGGCGGGTCATCCTCGACGACGAATGGCGGGCGATCCGAACCATCGGAGACATGCCCCTGGACCGGACCAGGGCCCTCCTATACGCCAACGACGACGAAGAGCCCGAGGGGGTGATGGTCTTTTCCCTCGAAACGGGGGAGTGGATCCGGACGATCCCGACTCCGACGGGAGGCGGCCCGCGAGAACTCGAGCGCGGCATGTCCGGCATGACGCTTGGCCGTGACGGGAGGCTCTATGTTTCCGGCTACGTACGGGTCCTCGAATTCGACCCGCTGGGACAGTACGTCAGCAATTGGCGTCCGCGGGCGGAGATGATTGTGGACGTGTGCGAGTTCGACGGGCAGCCGACTGTACCGGCCTTCGGCGGCGTGATTCGGCGTGGGTCCGATGGCACGGATGACAGCGTTGGCCCCGGCGTGGTGGACGGCAGTGCGATTTTCGGCTCGACACCACAGGACGGTCTCTGGGCAACGGGCATCGACAGATCGAGAGGGGGCAGCCAGTCATCATTGGTCTCTCCCCCTCGAATCGCCTGCACGGACGACGCGTCCTACGTCGTGACGAGCTATTCGGAGGGCCCCGATTCGGTGACTGTGTACCATCGCAACGGCGAAATGGCGAAGCTGGCGGTACCGACCGAGTTCACCGACCCGGCACGCGTTTGTGAGGTGCTGGTGGGCGGGGAAACCGTGAGGGTCCCCTGCAGCAACTGGACCGGCTCACTAAGGCCCACCCTGGACGACCGGGGCAACCTCGTGCTGCTCGGTCGTGATTCCGAGACTCCGGGCGCCGTCATCGACCCCGAAACAGGTTGCTATGCGGTGCTGCGCAAGCCGGAACGGTCACAGCTCTACAACGCATTGCACATCTACCAGGACAGCGCCCTCGTGTTCCACTACGCAACCTGGGAAACCGAGCTGCCTCCCGGCATTGAACTGCCTGCCGGAGCGGAAGCGCCCATGACCATTTCCACCGCCGCCGACCGGGTATCCCTCCACCCGCTCCGCCGGGTCAGCGGCGAGCCGTGCCCTGGGATGCTGCCGTCGGTGGAGGGGGGGCGGAAAGGGGGGGACACCGCCGCCGGGAGAACAAGCCAATCCTGACGACTTCGGCGTGCCCTATGTCGAACGGCCCCCGGACGGGGCACGCTGAACCTCCTTGGCGCGTGCGATGAACTCGTCCGCCGTCTCGCACTCGATGACGCCGGTGGCGACTGCGGCGATGCGGTCCGCGTCGGAGAGCTGTTCGAGCAGCGGCGCGAGCCTTTGAGCAACGCCGCGACCGAACCGGCGCGCTGCCAAACCTTGCACCAATGCCCGCTCGCGCTCGAGGCCTTGCGCGATTCCCTGCTCTCTTCCCTGCTCTCTTCCTTGCTCTCTTCCTTGCTCTCTTCCCTGCTCCAATCCCTTCGCCAGCCATTCCTGATTCAGCTCGTCACCCCACCTCTTCACCCGCTCGGCCAAAGTCGACATTCTTCCTTCCTCCTTCTGTTTGATCTGCAACTTCGCTGCTCTCCCCGGCGGGCCGGTCCGCTTCTGCAAAACCAGGATGATCCAGGCCTCGACGCTGTCCAGCAGTCTGGTTTCTCCGACTCGGACCAGCCAGTCGGCCATTGCGGCCCCCACCTCCTCCAGCTGCCCCAGCGTTTTGGCGCGTTCGAGTATGGCCATCAGAGAGACGACGTTCTCCTCGACCAACAGCGACCTATCCAGAGCCGGGAGATCGATGAAAAGATACCGATGCCGTGGCAGGTATCCAAGTAGGGCGTCCGGGACCGGAGCGAAGTGGTCGCGGAGGTCCGTGGGTACGTTCCAGCGCCGCTCGCCGTTGTAGATGACGACGGGGAGTACTGGCGGGTACGTGCCGCCGGGCCCGAGTTCATCGTCGCCGAGGCCGTCGAGGATCTGCATCGTGTAGTTGAGCATGCGCCGGGCCATCCGGCGGTCGATCGTGGACTGGAACTCGAGCAGGATCAGGAGGTAGAGCCATTCGCTGTTTCGGGTCCGGATCTTCCAGAGCATGTCGGTGTGATGCTGGTCCAGTTGTTCGCTGACAAAGCTGGCCGGGAGTCGTTCGAGTGTGGCGAAGTCCAGGTGGCTGGCGATGTCGCCGGCGAATCCGCGCAGGAGGTCGGCGACGCTGCGCCGGTGGGCGAAGATCTTCTTGTAGGACGCGTCGTGCTTCGCTCGGCCGGGTTGCGAGGGCGTCCTGGGCATCGTGTGTGTTCCTCGGGTCGCATGGGATCGCGGAGCGGTCCTGGAGGAGCGGTCCGCGTCTCTGGTGGTCGAGGAGGAAGGATGGTGGCGAGCGACGGGCTCAAGAATGGGTGGATGGGACGGATTCTTCCTCGCAAGCGTCTTGCGAAATAGCGTTTGATCATATTCTCGTCTTGCGACTGTTGGTTCAAACGGGATTTCGTCTTGCGGCGGGCTTGTCGTCCCCTACTCACCCCCACCAGCCGCATCCGCCACATCCGGTACTGCGGGTATCCATCTTCGCTGTAGGACGCCAGCCAGCCCGAAGTGAAGAAGAACCACCAGCCCAGCGTCTCCGAGTCCATGACCTGCGACACCAGGACACGGCCGGATTCGAGGTCCACCACCTCCATGACACGTTCGGTCGAGCCGGGCCCGTAGCGGTATTGCCCCTCTTCGGGATGGGCGTCGGGCCCCGTTCTCTCCACTCGGTCCCGCCAGTCCGGCGCCGGCCGGCTGACGTTGACCCATAGCCGCCCCGCTTCGTCCATGTGCATGGCGGAGATGGTCGTCGCCGGTGGGCGGTTGGGCGAAGGCGGTTCCCAATTGCCCCCGGAGTCCCTGATCCAGTCCGCATCGCGGACGAATGTCTGCAGCCGCTCGCCCGTTGCCGGATCCCAGCGGTCGATCCGGTACCTTCTGCGGTGCGCGACCAACAGGGATCCGTCCGGCGCGACCTGCAGGTGCCGGTCCGCGTCCTCGACCGGGTTGTAGCGGTCCTTCATGGGGATGCCGTCGAGCGATAGCCGCGGCTCGCCGTCCGCTTCGATGATGTGCACGGCGAAGCCCTCGTTCGCGCTGGCCGGTTGTTCGGCGTCGCCCGCGGACAGGAAGTAGTTCAGCGCCACGGCGCCGTCGGCGAGCACGGCCATGTCGAAGCCGTTGCAGTCCAGGCATCGCACCGGCAAGGAGCGGACCACCCCGAGGCCTTCGTCCAGCACGGTGATCCGCCTTCGTTTCCAGTCGAAGACGTGGATCAGGTCCGCATGCTCCCTTACCCGGAACACGAATCTGTATTCGCCCGGCCCCTCGCCCTCACGACCTACCCGCTGGAACTTCGAACCGTCGGGCGAAAAGATCGTGAACTCGTAGATCACGTCCTGGAACGCCATCGTGAAGCGGCCGTCGGAGAGGCGCTGGATGTCCCAGGCGATTCCGATCACGGACTCGCCGTCCGCGCCGAGGAGGGCGTCTGGTGTGACCTCGATGGAGCAGGCGGCACAAAGATCTTCCGTGAGGACGGTGATTTCCTGGGCGAGGGTGGTGGTGTGGGGGAGGGGGACGAAGAGGAGCAGGGCGAGCGCGGGTGTGCCGAGCCGGGTCGGCGTGGGCGCGGCGAAGCGGGCGAGCACGGCGCATCCGGCACGGGTCGGCTGCGGTTGTGTCATGCTGCGCTCCCGGGGTTGGGCGGCGAGGTGGGTCTTGAACCACGGACACGATCCGTGTGCGGATGGTTGCTACGAACCTGGTGGAAGCAACCATCTCTCCCCACCGAGTGTCTCTGACGATAGATGACCCGATAGGGAACTGGTACCCAGGTAGAGGTGTTCAATGAAGCCGATCCTGGATGTTTGGAAGCCGGAATGGTAACTGTGCGTCGATGCCGCCTTCCTGCGGCCGTAGCCACGCCGCTCGTCGCTTTGGTCTTCGCGTTCCCGATGATCTCGAACGGGACGTTCAACGAAACCTCGGAGGTATGCGAGTTCGCGGGCGGACTCGCGCTGACCGAGGAGTGGCGGTACGCGCCGCCCGAAACCAGCCCCCATGATCGTCTGATCGGGTTATTGTCGGCGATTACCCGGCACCCGGAGTCGGGAGTATATGTTGTGGATCTGCGGGGCCGTTCGGTGCTGCATCTGAGTCCTGACGGAGATTTCGTCCGGCGGATCGGCAGATCGGGCGAAGGACCCGGCGAGTTCCGGTCTCCTACGATCGTGCGGGCGACCGAGCAAGGCATCGCCGTCTTCGATCGCCTTGCGGGCATCAGCTTTTTCGACACGACCGGCAGCTTCCAGCGTATCGTTCGATTGCAACCGTTTCCTTCGCAGGCCCGGGATTTCCGCATTCTGGAGAACCGGAATCTTGTGGTTGCCGGGCCTGTTTCGTCCTCGGATCACGCCGTGCACATGTACAGCCAGGATGGCGAGTACCTTGGAGGGATGGGACAGGTGCGGATGGAACTTGAGGAACCCATACTGCGAGCGCGCTACAACAACGGGTACATCGCCGAAGCCGGTGCCGGACGGCTTGCCTACGCCCGCCCGGTACCCTTCGAATTCCTGCTCTTCGAGGATTCGGAAGTTACCGTGACGGTTACGCACACCGATATCCTCCGCGACTACGTTCGTGAGGTTGCGACGCCGCTGGAGGGCGGTGGGTGGAAGTTCGAATGGCGCCATCCAAGCCTGTCCTCTTTCACGCGGCTTCCGGACGGCTGCTTCCTGGCGGCGGTTGGGCGACTCCCCGAAACCGTGGAGGGTGGACTCCCGGAGGCCGAGGATTTCCATACGGAATTCGTGTTCCTGAGTGATCAAGGGAGTGTTCTTCACCGGCAGACGTTTTCGTTCTACTTCCGGCCAGGGGAGGCCTGGAGGGATCGTGGGGGTCGCCTTCATCTCCTGGGGACCGGCCGGGACAAGGCGACGGGGCTCAACTATCCGGTCCAGTATCTGGCGGTGCCCGCGACACCCGGTGGCACGGAAGGGAGAACGACCGCCGGTTTCGGTGCGCACCCGAGCATCGAGCGGCACCGTTTCGTTGAAGACGGACGTGCTAGCAGCTACGTGGAGTAGGTGCAGTTGTGGGCGCTGGATCGGGGGGGTGGGTAGACATCTTCGCCAAGATGGCGTCCGACCTGGTGTCCCCGGCGTTGGCGAATGCGATTGTCATCTCCGTGCACCGCGCAAGGCGAGGCTTCCGCTTGCGGCGCAGGCCAGGGTGCCTATATTACACCATATTTCGTAGATCGACCGGATCCATGGTCGGGCGAGGCATTGCGGCCGAGATGGCCGACACCCGGAAGGGCGAGACACCATGAGAGGCAAGACACCCAAGAAGATCCTCCGAGCAGCCGCCGGTGTCGTCGTACTACTCGGGGTTACATCGACGCCAGGCCGCAGCCAGGTCCTTCCCGGACCCGCCGGCCCGGTCGAATTCATCGGGTTGCAGCGCTGGGAGGCTCAAGAGCTGTTCAACGCCATCCGGGATCTGGCCCCCGACCTCCCCTTCCATGCCTGTGCAACCGTCATGAGGCGGGACCTCGGATTCGCCGATGCGGCCGCAATGCGCTGGAGGATGGATCATTCCGATGAGTGGTACACGGTCGTGGTCGGCCTGGAAGACAGCGCCCGCGTCCGGTACCGGCCGACGGGAAGCGAGACGCTCGATCTGCCGGAGACCTGGGAGGAGCTGCAAGCTGCCATTGGCGACGACCCGTATACGCTGAGCGTGGTCGCGCGCGCGTACCCAGCGAACGGTTACCTGAGCAACCCGGACGGCCCGCGACGGGTCGCCGAACAGATGGGCGCCGATCCCGAATCCGTCGAGCGGGTTTGGGGATTGGTCGCCCGGGCGGACGGCGAGGAGGATCGCCGCCTTGCCCACGAGGTGCTCGCCAGGGACTCATCGCTGTCGGCGCGGGTCGTCGCGACCCTCGTGCTCGGCAACTTCATGGGTGACGACAGTTCGTGGCACGCTCTGGTGAATTCCGTGATCGATCCCCATCCCTTCAGCCTGGTCAACAACGTGGCCCGGAGCATGCTCGAAGGCATGTTCGCGGGCATGGTGGAGGGCCTGATTACCTGGACGGGGGATCCAATCGACTGGTCGGGGGCCCGCTCGCCGCTGGCGGCGATTCTCGGGGGCACCAATCTGTCCGCGTTCAACTCGATCCTGCAGGTCCTGGTCGTCACGGACATTGACCCGGAGTTCGCGCGGCAGCTGGTTCGCGAGAGCCCCGACCTGCTGCTCGCGTACGCCGGAGCCGAGCACGAACCAACTCGGATACCTGCCCTGAACTTCCTGAAGGCCATCAGCGGCGAGGATTTCGGAACGGATGTGGAAGCCTGGAGGGCGTGGATCGGTCGGTAGGCCGGCGGGACATCGAGTCCGCGCGGAAGGGCTTGCCGAGACGCCTCGGTAGCTCGACAGGTAGAACAAGCCACTCATGGCCCACCGGCCTTTTCCAATCCGTACAACCGCACATGTTCGACGCCCAGTTCGTCGTGCCAGACGCCGAGGATGTAGTCGTCCCCGATCTCGAACGTCCGCCCGAAACCGAACCGGAGCCGCCTCTCGGTTCCAAGCCCGGGCGGGACGGCGACGCTCCCCAGCCAGGAGCCGTCCGGAGCGTACACCTGGAACGGCGGCATCGGGGTGCCGAACACCGAGTACGGCTCCACCCAGAGGTTCCCGACAGCGTCCAGGTACAGCGACTCCAGCACCGGAAGGGTCTCGGCCATGGGTGTTTCTCGCGCGGCGCGAATGACTGGATCGGTTCCCCGCGGATCGCGGGTCACGGAGATGGCCCACTCGACCCAGGCTTCCACATGATCGCTCGTGACCTGGCGGGCCGGTTCGTCCCGCCTCAGTATCCTCTGGGTGGACCCGCCATCGAGGTCGATGAAACGCACCGAGAATCGCTCCGTGTCCACGAGCGCCAGACTACCGCCCGAGACCGCGTATTTTGGGCCCTTGCCAAACACGAGCGACTCGGAGCCCGGAACGTCGATCCAGGTCCGTATCCTCCCGTCGTCCAGGGAGAGCATCGCGATCCGTAGTCCCGGCCACCTCCCCACCCCCTGTCTCGATGGCTCTTCGCGGCGGTCTTCGAAGGTCATGACCAGTTCCCGTCCGGACAGTCCGACGAAAGTCCGGGGTACCAGACCGGGCTCCGGCATCTCCAGGCGTATCGTACGTGCCGCTGTTCCGTCCGGGCCGAACACGTTCACCCTGAGCCGGTCGGCGTCGGCGGTGACCAGCGAATCACCGGGGAGCGAGCGGAGGAACCCGAGGTACTTGTGCTCGCCGGGACCCTGCCCCTGTCCTCCCGCACGCCATACCAGGGCTCCCGACTGGTCGTAGCGGCGCAACTCGCCGGTGGTCGATTCCGCGATGACGATGTCGCCGGTGCTCAGGCGAACGACCCCCACCACTCCGGCCAGCAGGTTTTCGGGTGGCCCGGTTTCGGCACCGATCTCGACCAGAGGCTCGTCGCTGATCGTCCAGCCTTCGCCGGGCCCCCAGAGTGGGGCCCGCGTCGTGATGATCGGGATCCCCGCGGAATCGGCCTGCGCCGACAGCGGTGAGGCCGAGGCCGCATGGATTGTCGCCAGCGCAATGGTCACGCAGGCGAATGGCCCGATGCCGTGAAGGCTCATGGAATGACCCCAATCTTGCGATGACGCCCCTGGGACGTGCGGCGCCCTGACTTGACATCTTCGACGTCCCCGCCGACCGGAATGGTTGTCAAGGCCAGGGGGCGCCCGAACCTGCCGCCGAGTCCCTCCGGGCGCGCCCGATCTTGCGGACATCCGGCCGCTCGGATAGGGTCCACTTCCCGCCAGAACCCTTTCGACCCCGAGAGTGCCCGCCATGCTGAGATTCGCCGAAGAGATCATGCTTCTGCTCCTCGAAAACGAGGGAGAGAAGTTCCTGAGTGTGCCCGACCTGTCGCTGCGCTACGCGCTCGCCGGCGGGGTGCTGATGGATCTCGCGATGGAGGACCGGATCGACACCGATCTGGAAAGGCTGATCCTGGTGGACGCGACGCCGCTCGGGGACGACATCCTCGACCCCGTGCTGGCCGACATAGCCAACGCGCGGGAGACGCGCGACGCACGCTATTGGGTGGAACGGGCCGCCGAACGCGCGTACGAGACGCGGGCAGCTGCCATTAAGCGGCTGATCGCGCGCGGAATCCTGGAGCGCCGCGAGGACCGGTTCCTGTGGGTGTTGAGGGCGCGACGCTACCCGGTGGTGGACGGCACGGCCGAGGTCGAGGTGAAGCTGCGCATCCTGGAGGTCCTCTTCGAAGAGGTGGTCCCCGCCCCCCGTGATGTCGTGATCATCTGTCTGGCCGACGCCTGCGGCCTCTTCACGGAACTGCTTCCGGACCGGAAGTACCGGCAGGCGCTTGGGCGCATCGAACTGGTCCGCAGGATGGACCTGATCGGCCGCGAGGTCATGGCCGCCATCTCGGACATCTGGCGAGTCGGGCGTACACTGCCTCCTACGTGACGGGCCCTCCCCTCCGGTGCTTCTCGAACCACTCCCGCAGGTAGATCTGCGTGCGCAGGAAGTTCGACGGCGTCGAGCTCGTGCCGTGCCACTCGTTCTTGAAGCGGATCATCGCGGTCGGGACCTTCAGCACCCGTAGCGCCTGGTAGTACTCCTCGGTTTGCGGCATCGGGGTGCGCAGGTCGCCTTCGCCGGTCATCAGCATGGTGGGGGTGGTCACGTTGCCCACGTACATCAGGGGGGAGCGGCGCAGGTGCTCCGACGGGTCGTCCCAGGGGAAGTGCTCGAAGTTGCGGTACCAGCTGGCGCCGTCTGTCGTGCCCACGAAGGACAGCCAGTTCGTCACCGGGCAGTTGGCCGAGGCGGCCGCGAAGCGGTCGGTGTGCCCCACGACCCACGAGGTCAGCACGCCGCCGCCCGAGCAGCCGTAGACGAACATGTTCTGCTCGTCGATGTAGCCGCGGTCGATGACCAGGTCGACGCCGGCCATCAGGTCGTCGAAGTCCTTGCCCGGGTAGGCGTTCTTGATCGCGTTGCCGAAGGCGCTGCCGTAGCCGGACGAGCCGCGCGGGTTCGTGTACAGGACGACGTAGCCGTTCGCGGCGTGGTTCTGCCACGCGAAGTTGAAGCCGACGTGGTACATGCCGTGGGGCCCGCCGTGGATGGCCAGGATCAGGGGGTACTTCTTCGACGGGTCGAAGCCGGGAGGCTTGATGATCCATCCCTGGATGTCGTAGTCCTCGACCGACTTGTACCAGACCTCCTCGACCTCGCCGAGCGCGACGCCGTGCAGCACGTCGGCATTCACCTCTGTCAGCTGGGTGATGCGGCCCGGGTCGGTCAGCGGGAAGGCGATGAGGTCGCTCGGCCGGTGGTAGTCGGTCCGCGTTCCCACCGCCATGCCGGACCCGATCGTCGAGACGCTCAGCATGTGGTTGCCCTCGGTGACCTGCCGCACGCCGCCCCGCACCGACGCGAAGTACAGGTTGCTGGTCCCCTCGCTCCGCACCGTCATGTAGAAGCCGCTGCCGTCGTCGGCCCAGATCATCCCGGAGCCCCGGCGGTCGAAGCCGTCGCTGATCATGCGCACGTTCGAGCCGTCGCGGTTCATCACGTAGAGCCTGGGCGTGATGTAGGTGTCGGTGGTGAGGTCGTTGCCGGTGAAGGCGATGAGGCGGCCGTCGGGCGAGGGGGCGGGCGAGCCGTCTGGGCCGGAGCGGTCGGTGAGCCGGTTGATGTCGCCGCTCGCGACGTCGACCGAGTAGATGTCCGACTGGCGCCACTCGTGCTCGGCGTCCTCGACACGCAGCGACGTGAAGAGGATTTCGGCGCCATCCGGCGTCCACGCGACGCCGTTGTGATTCCAGTCGCCGTCGGTAAGCTGGCGCGCAGTGCCGCCATCGGCCGGCACCACGAAGAGGTGCGTGTAGCCGCCGTCGATGTAGCCGCGGCGGTCCCGCCGGTAGACCAGCCGGTCCACCACCTTCGGCCCCTCCGTCCAATTTGCCCCGTCCGGCCGCCCGGGCAGGCTGATCGGCCAGGGGTGGTCGGAGTCGACCGACATGGTGAACGCGATCTGCGTCCCGTCGGGCGACCACTCGACGTTGCCGGGGCTGTTCTCCAGGTGAGTGATCTGGCTGGCCGCGCCCTCGTCGTCCATCCAGCGCACGAAGATCTCGGTGCCCTCGGACTCGGTGCCCGCCGTGTAGAGGATCCGGTCCCCGCTCGGCGACCACTTCGGCGATGACCCGTTCTCCACGAGAACCCGCATGCGGCTTCCGTCGGCGTTCATGATGTAGATCGACGAACTGCGGCGGTCGTTGATCTTGTCCACCCAGCCCTTGGTGAAGATGATCTCGCTACCGTCCGGCGAGATCTGCGGGTTCGACACCGATTCCCAGTCCAGGTAGGTGGCCAGCTTGAGCGTGCCGTCGGGCTCGTTCTGGGCGGCGAGGGCCGCGGGGAGGAGCAGCAGGGGCAGGAGAAGTGCGAGAGTCGCGCGTGGTTGGGCCATCGGTGCCTCCGTTGTGAGCGGTGCGGCCCGCCGCGGCGGTCCGGGTTCAACGGGTCGCTCTCGTGCGGCAGGCCGGTTCGAACTGTCCGGCCTGTTGCGGCGGGCCGGCTTGAGCGGCAAGGTAGGGCGCCGGGGACGGTTGGGAAAGTCGCGGAACGTTATCGCACTGCGACACGTAGTCCGGGTAAGCGTCCGATGCATGCACACAGTCTCATGCATTGGGACACGAAGCGAACCAGGTGGAGGGAAAGGACTCCGATGAGACGAACGAACGCACAGCTTCCGGCAACGCTCTGCATCCTGCTACTCGCCTGCGGCGACGGTCCGGCCGGCGACAGCAGCACCGACATCCCGCTTACCCCCACGACCGAAGATGTCTATTCGGTCGGCGAGTACTCCGGCGAGGATTGGGAGAACTTCACGAGAGTCAACAAGATCGCCTTCGACGCGTCCGGGAACCTCCACATCTACGACCCCGAGGCCATGCGGATCGTGGTCGTGGACCAGGAGGGGAACTTCCTCCGCGAGATCGGCGGAGAGGGCGAGGGGCCCGGTGAGCTGAGCTTCCCGTTCGGGTTCGAGATTCTCCGGGACGGCAGGATCGTCATCTACGACTTCCCGCGGACCTGGCAGCTGTACGACCCGCAGGGCGCGTTTCTCGAGGAGATCACCTTCGACATGTTTGCGGGGGCTCCGGGAAGCCTGCTCATGGCGCGGCCCGATGGCCGAATCGTTACCAGAGGTGGCATGCGCATGGCACGGCCGGATCAGGAGAGCGAGGAAGAAGAGGAGGACCCGCACCTGCGCGATATCGAACTGTTTACCCTGGGTGGCGCGGGCAAGGAGGTGCTCTACCGGGCCTGGAACCTGGAGCCCACGCCGCTGGACGAAGAGCTGACGACCGAGAATGAACGCGGGCAGACGGAGATGAGCTTCACGATGAACCGGATGCGTGCCTTCGAGCCCGGGCTGCACCTGGGGATGCTCTCCGACGGGCGCCTCGCGGTCGTCGACTCGATTGGGTACCGGGTCAAGCTGATCGGTCTGGACGGAAGCGTTGTGGGTGCCGTCGAAAGGCCCATTGCGCCGGAACCGGTGACCGAGGCGATCATGGCGGCCGAGCGGGAGCGGCGCAGGGAGGGTCTCCAGGGTCTCGCCGAGGTTCGCATGGAGGGCTTTGGCGTCCTGGAAGGACTCGGTGAACAGATGCAGGCCAACCAGTTGGCTCAGGTCGACAATATGGTCTTTACCGAAGTGATCCCCGTGATCGCCGGCATGGCGGTGGATGCGGCGGACCTGATCTGGGTCGAACGGACGGGGCCGGGGGGCGACGGGCCCGGCCCGATCGATATCCTGACCGCCGATGGAGAGTATATCGGAACGCTGCCGGCGGACGGCCCACGGATCCCGGACGCCTTTGGTCCGGGCGGACTGATGGCCTACATCGATACAGGCGAATTCGATGTGCCGATCGTGCGGGTGATTCGGGTGGTGACGCTGGGCCTTCAGTGATCGGGGCCTGTGGGGCGTGTGCCCGCCGGGTTACCGGAACAGTGCCGGATGCCCGCCGGTGTGCAGGAAGATGACGTGTTCGCCGGGCGGGACCTTCCGCTCCCGGATCCAGGCGATCATTGCGGCGGCCGTCTTCCCCGTGTAGACGGGGTCGAGGATCACGCCGGCGCGGGCCCCGAAGAGCGCGATGGCCTCCTCCGCCGCGCGGGTCGGCGCACCGTAGCCCGGGCCGACGAACGCGTCGGTGACGAAGGTGGCCGCCGCGACGTCCCGGATGCGCCGGGTGAGCTCGTCCGCGCCGGGATGGGAGCCGTGCGGGGGGTGGGGGAGGAGGGCGGCCGCGGCCAGTGCGATTTCGGTGGCGGCCCCCTGGACCATTCCGGCCGGATCATCGGGACTGACCCCGACCAGTTGTGCCCGCCAGTCCATGAGGGCGCAGCCGGCGATGAGCCCCGCCAGGGTGCCCCCGGAAGACGACGAGGTGAAGATCCAGACGGGTGCGCTCCGGCTCGGGGCGGGACCGGGGGACGGCCCGCCGGCCGCCGCCGGATTCGCCGGACCGGATGCCCCATCGCCATTGCCGACCTGCTCACGCAACTCCGCGGCCGCGCGCACATACCCGAGGGCGCCCCGGGGGGTGGAGGCCCCTACCGGAACGACCAGGGCCCTGCCGCCCGCTGCGGTGATCCGGTCTGCCTCCTTAGCAATCGCCGCGTCGCGCGCCGCCCGGTCGGCCACGGTCGCGATCCGGGCGCCGAGGAGCCGGTGCAGCAGCGCGTTGCCGCGTCCCGCGTCCCCGGGCTCGCCGTTGATGACAAGCGTGCAGCCAAGGCCCAGACGCGCCGCCGCGGCCGCCGTCACCCGGCAGTGATTCGAGTGTGGCCCTCCCGCGGTGACCAGGTCCGTCACGCCGTCCAGCCGGGCGGGATCCAGCTCGTATTCGAGCTTCCGCACCTTGTTGCCGCCCAGCCCCAGTCCCGTCCAGGCGTCGGCCTTGATCGAGATGCGGACATCGGCACGCAGGGCGGCGGCGAGCCAAGGTGCGGGGAGCAAGGGGGTGGGGAGGGTTGCGAGTGGCGTGTGCCCAACCAGGGCCAGGCGGCTCAGAACGGATTCCGGTTGCAATTGAACTTCCGGGGAGATGGTTTCGTTATATACTTACGAGTGCCGATAGAATGGAGGGCTGGAGGGCCGGAGCCAAGGCCACCGGACAGGTGGAGACCGCGCTGCCAGATGCTGTCGGCAGTTGCGAAGAGGTTAATGCGGAGGGCGATGGTTTCGGTGTCCACAACATCCTGCCGACCGGGGACGGCCCGGGCGCTGCGGTCGTGGCGTTCCGGTGCGTGTGCCCCCTTCGTCTTCCTGCTCCTGTCACTGATTCTGCCCACGGTGGCAGCCGCCCAGACCGGCCTGGTCGGGGGCAGGGTCCGGAGCGAGGATGGCCGGCCGATCGAGGGTGCGCTCGCGCGTATCTACCCGGTCGCGGATTCGACCCGGGAGGAATTCACACTTACCGACGCGCTCGGATTCTTCGCCTTCCGCAACGTGGCACCCGGCGCCCACGTGCTCACGCTCAGTTCCATCGGCTTTGACGACTACCGTGAGGAGTTGTCCGTGGCCGCTGGGGCGACCCAGCGGGTCGAAATCACCATGACCATCGCACCTCTCGAGGTGGAGGGACTGACCGTCGCGGCCGACCGCAGCCGAGCCAGGACCCGCTTCGAGGAGGAGGCGGGGATCACCGTGCAGGAGATCGACTCCGAAGACCTGAAGTCGATCCCGGTGATCGCCGAGTCGGATCCGTTGCGGGCGATCGAAGTGCTGCCGGGGGTGACGAGCGTGTCCGACTTCTCCGCGTCCTTCAATGTCCGGGGCGGCTCGGCGGACCAGAACCTGATTCTCCTCGACGAAGTACCGATCTTCAGTCCGTTTCACCTGGGGAACATCTTCTCCGTATTCAACGCGGACATGGTGGACCGGGTCGAGCTGCAGTCCGGGGGCTTTCCGGCCGAATACGGTGGCCGGGTCTCGTCGGTGCTGACCGTGGCGAGCGATCCCGGCGACGGAGCTTTCGGGGTCGACGCGGGCGTCAGCCTTCTGGCGACCCGGGTGGCGGTCAAGGGGCAGTTGCCCGGCGGGGCGGCGGAGAAGATGGGGTTCACCGCGACGCGGGCGCGGGTGTCGGCGCGGCGTTCATACCTGGACCTGCTCATCAAGCCTGTGGCCGACTTCCCGTACCACCTGTCGGACCTCCAGGGCGTCGTCGAGGCGTGGACGGAGGGCGGCAGCCGACTCCGCTTCGTCGGGTACACCGGCCGCGACATCGTGGACCTGTCGGGAATCGCCGACACGCCCGTTCCGATCCGGTGGTGGTGGGGAAACGACGCGATCGGGGGGTCGTGGACGCAGTCCATGCGCGGGGGCGCCTCGATGGCGGTCCGCGCGTCGTTCTCCCGCTTCGGGTCGGACCTCGAGTTCCCGGAGGTCGACACCGAGTTCCAGACCGGGATTGAGCAGGCGACCATCGGTGCCGACTTCGAGCACTATCCTCGCTGGGCGAGCCGCTGGAAGTCGGGCGTGGCCGTGAACCGGGTGGCGTACGACAACGGCCTGCTGGGGGGTGGCTCGACCTTCCTGGACCAGAAGGGGAGCGGTGTCGAGGTTGCGGCCTACAGTCAGATACACTGGGACCCCAATCCCAACTGGCTTGTCGAGGGCGGGGTGCGTGCCGACTACTGGCGTCCGAACGCGGGCGAGACGGAGGCGACGTTGTCGCCGCGCTTCGCCATCAGGCGCTTCCTGCGGAACAGGAGCTCGGCGCTGCGCCTGGCCGCGGGCCGCTACAGCCAGTTCATCCACTCCACCCGGGACGAAGAGTTCCCCTTCGGACTCGACACCTGGGTGTTGGCGGGCGCCGAGGCCCCTCGCATCGTGTCCGACCAGGTGCAGGTCGGGGCCGAGAGCTTCTTCGGCGAAGAAGACAGCTGGTTCGCCTCGGTGGAGGCCTACTACCGCACCTTCGACGGAGTGGCCTCGCTGAACGCGGCCGAGGATCCGAACGACGACACCGACGCGTTGGTGGCGGGTAACGGGGACGCATACGGGGTGGACTTCTATGTGAAGCGTGACCGGGGCACGACGACCGGCTGGATCTCGGTTTCCTTCCTGAAGACCGACCGGTCTTTCCCCGATACACGCGTCGGAATCCGGCCGCAGCCATGGATCACTTATCCGCCCGTGTTCGACCGTCGTTTCGAGATCGATCTGGCCCTGCGCCGGCCGCTCGACTGGTGGGGGCTGGAGGCGGGAGTCAGGGCCAACTTCGGGACCGGTTTGCCCTACACCAAACCGCTCGGAACCTACCAGATCCATCGCACGCAGTTCGTCAGGGGGCTGCTGGACACCGATGATGGAGAAGCAGTGGTGCTCGGGCCCCGCAACGGCGCCCGGTTTCCTGCCCGGCACCGGGTGGACCTGTCGCTTCGCAAGACCATTACGAAGAGCTGGGGCACGATGACGCCGTACCTGAGCGTGATCAACGTCTACAACAAGAAGAACGTGCTCTTCTACTTCTTCGACTACCAGTCCTCGCCGCCGGTGCGGCAGGGCGTGTCCATGATCCCCTTCCTGCCCACGGTGGGCTTCGAGGTATCGTTCTGATGGCGCGCAGGTTTGACGGGTGTTCAGTGGTGGCATTGATGGCAGCCGCCGGCCTGGCTGGGGGATGTGCGCTCACCGAGGTGACGGTCGCCGAGTCGGAAGACGTTGTCATCGTGGAGTCGCAGTTGACCGTGAACCTCGAAGATGACGGGACGACCGAACTCTTTGTGTACGCGTACCTGCACCGCACACTGAGTGCCAGCCGCTCCAGCGAGGTGGAGGGGGCCACCATCCGCGTCATGGGAGCGTCGGGCGGGGTTGCGCATCCTGCACCGGCGGACAGCGGCGGTTCCTGCCTCACCTACGACAGCGACGAACCGAACGAGGCCGTCGGCTCGTGCTACGTGGCCCGCATTTCTCCGTCCCCCTTCGCCCCCCGGGAGATCGTCGAGCTTGAAGTGGTCCTTGCGGACGGGCGAACCCTCACCGGAGCCAGCCGGATCCCCGATGCCTTCAGCTTCGTGGGCCTGACGCAGGAGAATGGACAGTGCCGCCTGGAGCCCGACACCAACTACCGGTTCAGATGGACCGAGGCGGCGGGAACCTGGTCGTATCTGTCCGATGCCTGGATCCAGGGCTTGCCGGAGGCGCTTGCGGGACAGGACGTGTCCGCCCCCGATTCCCTGTATCTGGCGGGGTTCGCGATCGGCGAGAAGGATACCGATGTGCTCTTCCCGGGGGAATACGGGCTCTTCGATTTCGGGGACGAGGCCGACGCCGATCTGCTCCGCATCCTCGACGACGGACTCCCCGGCGGCACGCGGGCACAGGTCGCGTTCGCCGCAACCGACCGGAACTGGGTGAACTGGGCCCGGGGCGGCAACTTCAACCCCTCGGGGATCATTCGCATCCCCTCGGTCTTCGGGGACGGGACGGGCTTCTTCGGCACCGCAACGCAGCGGGCGCTGAACGTCATTGCCCAGTCCGACGATGGTGGGATGACCCCGCTGTGCGGGCCAGCTGCGTAGTACTGTAAAGCAGACATGACATTATGTCGTGTATGCTTTACATTTCCGTAACGGCCACGCGACGTGCCACCGCCGGTCGAATCGACAGCGGCTCCGAGGTGCCATCCACCATCAGGGTGACCGGGCCGCCATCCGCGCCACTGCGCTGCACCACCGCGCGGGCCCCCGGGACGACGCTCACCGACTTGAAGTAGCGGAGCCGCTCCGGGTCCTCGTCCGAGACGGCGCGTACGGTGACCCGGGTTCCCGCCGCCACCTCGTCGAGGCGCGGCCAGGCAGTGGCGGCGATCTTCCCGTGGCGGGTGGGGATAGGCGCGCCATGGGGATCGGTAGTGGGGTTGCCCATCGCCTCTGCCATGCGGTCGATCAGGCGGTCCGATGCGGCGTGCTCCAGGCGCTCGGCCTCCGCGTGCACGTCCTCCCAGTCGTACCCCAGGCGGCGGACCAGGAACGACTCGATGATCCGGTGGCGGCGCAGGATCTTCAGCGCTTCGCGACTCCCCTCGGCGGTGAGGCGGACGCCCCGGTAGGGCTCGTGCTCGAGCAGTCCGTCCTCGGCGAGGCGGCGGATCATTCCGCTCACGGAACCGGGCTGCACGTCGAGGGCGCGCGCGAGTTCGTTGGTCCCGGCGGCCTCGCCCCGCTCGTTCAGCGAGTAGACCGCCTTGAGATAGTCCTCAGCAGACCGCGACAGTCCGGTGTCTTTCATGATGGGAAGATAATGGAACACCGCCCCGGAATCCGCGATGCTCCGATCCGTTTGCCGGGTTGGGCGGAGCGCCCCGGAGAAGCGGGGGGCCTGCAGCGGGAAACGTTGCGGTGGACGGGGATTAGGCTCAAGGAGGCAAGTTGAAAGACTCGGTAGCCGTCGACGCCAAGCGGATTCTCTTGCGCTATGGCACACCAATATCGGTTCTGGACAACATTTCGGACGAAGAACGCATCGGCCTGGCGCGAAAGATCGCCAAGACCACCCTTCCTGAACGCGAGGAGCGCCTGCGCGAACTGCTGACGGAAGCAGGCCACATGCAAGTGGCGTCCTGAGAGCACGTAGCCAACGCTCCCAGGGCATTCGAGCAGCGATGCATCCGCGTCGGGCCGCTTCGCCCATCCGGCAACTCAAGGCGGCGCCTCGCGGTCGCACCCACTCGCCGCTCCCGGCGACTCACGCGGGTTGATCCACGGACTCCCGGGACACCCGAAACGACCTCAGTCGTGAGAGTGCGGCCCCGATTTCATGTTTGCGGGGCAGGGCAAGGTCGCCCGGCCTGCCGGGGTCGAGGACATCGAGGCCATTGCGGGCCAGTTCGGCTTCGAGTTCGGCCAGCACGTCCCCCATGGCCATGCGACCGTCCATGTGTGTGCGTGCGTGCGCCACGGCCAGCGCGATCGCGCGGGTCTGCGCCCGGGACACGATCTGCGCCACGCCGGCCAGCTCGATGCGTTCCTCGCCGAACGCCACGTCGGTGCGGCTGTGCACCCTGACATGGCGCTTCCGCCGGCCGCGCCCCGGACGCACCGAACCCGAATCCGGGAAGCGGTGGCGCGATGGCCATCGTGGAGGCGCCCCGGCCGCCAGGCGCCCGGTGGGGTGGGCGGCCGCGACGGCGCGCGCCTCGTCGGTGAGATCGTGGGCGCGGTAGCGGATCATGGCCAGCACCCGGTCCGCCACATCGAGGTAGTCGCCCGACCCGCCGATCACCAGCAGCGTGCTCACGCCCGCGTCCTCGCTCAGGCTGCGCACCCGGTCGATGAAGGGGGTGATCGGCTCGTCGTCGGCGCGCACCAGCGCCTGCATACGCCGGTCCCGGATCATGAAGTTGGTTGCGGCGGTGTCCTCATCAATGAGCAGCAGCCGGGTCCCCGCCTCGAGCGCCTCGATGATCGCCGCGGCCTGACTGGTCGAGCCGGACGCGTTCGGCGTGGAGAAGCGGGTCGTGTCCTGTCCGCCCGGGAGCGCGCCGATGAAGGGCGAGATGTCCACGCCCGCGACCGAGCGGCCGTCCTCCGCCTGGACCTTCGCCGCGGCGTAATCGCTGACGACGAACTCGCGCCCGTCGCCGGGGCGGTGGTTGTAGACTCCCTGTGCCACCGCGTCGAGGACGGTGGACTTGCCGTGGTAGCCGCCGCCGACCAGGAGGGTGACCCCCCGCGGGATTCCCATGCCGGTCACCGGCGGACCGTTCAGCCGCTCCAGGGTGACCTGCAGGCTGGGCGGCGAGGCGAAGAGCGTCGCGGCCTTGTGGTCCATGGGGCGGTCGTCGATACCGCTGCGGCGGGGCAGCACGGCGCCGTCGGCGATGAAGGCGACCAGGCCGCGGCCCGTTAGTTGCGAGCGGAGGTGGTCGGCGTCCTCGTTGACTTCGGCGTGACGGCGGACCTGCGCCTGGTCGTGTGCGGAGTGCACGAGCGTTTTCGAAACCAGGGAGGGGAGAGTCTCCAGGAGCAGTGTGGCCGCCACGCGCCCCAGAACTCGGCGGCCCGCGGCCGGGAGGCCGACCGTGAAGCGGGCCTCGATGGTGCCGTCGGGGCCGACGATCACCGCCGTGTTGGGGAGGACGGCCTGCCCGGGATCCGTCATGGCGATCTCCCCGCTCTTGCCGCTTCCCGCCCGGCTTGGGCGTGCACGCCGCGCATGTGCCGCGAAGGTGCGGGCGAGGAGACAGGAGAGGCCGACTCGCCGGGAAGCGGTGGCGACGGCAGCCGCGGGGAAGCCCGCGCGAGCGGGCTCCAGGACGACTGCGACCCGGGTGGGGGCCGCGAAGGGGTCGCCCTGAACGTGCCGAACGATCAACTTGAAATGTGCCAGCTGCCAGGTGCCCTTGAGGTCCCGGTATGCGGGGTAGCCCCGCCCGTCGATCCGGTGCAGCGTGCGGCGGAGGTCGTCTGCGGTCCTGCTCATCGGCTCACGTTCTGAGAAAGGTGGTGAAGTTGTCGGAGATATTGCCCGAGAAAAGATATTGCCGGATCGCCGCGTTGGCGGTGGTCGCGGCGGCAACCTCGGCCGCTTGTTCCAGCGTTGAATTCACTGGGCCGACGGCACAGGGACTGGAGTGCGGATTGCTCGACCCAATGTTCCTGGCCGACGGCGGCGTGGGACGCGACGGCATCCCCGCGCTGACCGACCCCCCCTTCGTCACACTTGAGGAGGAGGACGAGGTTCTATACCTCGACGACTTCGACCGCGTGATCGGGGTCGAGATCGGGGGCGAGTGGCTGGCCATCCCCCACAAGGTGATGTATCGCCACGAGATCGTGAATCTGAACCGCGGGGGCGAGCAGATCGCGGTAACCTACTGTCCCCTGACCGGTTCCGCACTGGCCTTCGACCGGACGCAGCTCGGTGGCGTCGAATTCGGGGTCTCGGGACTTCTCTACCAGGCAAACCTCATCATGTACGACCGGTCCACGGACAACTCGCTGTGGCCACAGATGGCAGGGATTGCGCGGTGCGGGCCCCGCGAGGGCGAGAGGCTTGACCGGCGTCCGGTGGTCGAGATGACGTGGGGCGGATTCAAGGTGCTCTTCCCCCGTTCGCTGGTCGTGGGGATCGACAGGGAGCGCGCCGAGACCTACAGCTTCAACCCGTACGGAAGCAGCTACGAATTCCCGGACAACCCGGACTATCTCGGGTTCCCCATCCCGCGCATTGACGAACGCCGGCCCCCCAAGGAGCGGGTGCTGGGCTTTCCGGGTGACGAAGACTATCCGCCGCTGGCCTTTCCCTTCGGGTGGATGGAGATGCGGGGTGACCGCTGGGTCGCCGAATTCGATCACGGGGGCGAGTCCGCCATCGTCATGTGGGACAGCGACCACCGGGCAGCGGTCGCCGCCCGACCCGTGGCGGGTGGAAGGCGGCTGACCTTCGAAGTCAGGGACGGGGTGATCATGGACACCGAGACCGGCTCCGTATGGTCGGTGGCCGGGCAAGCGGTAGCCGGCCCGCTCGCGGGCGAGCGTCTCGAACTGGTCGCGGACTCCTACGTCGCGTTCTGGCAGGCGTGGGTGGCGTATAATCCGGGCACGGAGATACCGGTTGGGTAGGGTCTGGCGGCCGGAAAGCGATAGCCGTGCGAACAGGTGGCCCGTGGGGGCCGTCACACGGCCGGGGGCGGCATTCGCAATCCTGGCAGCATGGGCAGTTCTCCACACCGTCCCCGCGCGTGCGCAGTGGGTCGAACCACCCGGAAAGGGATGGATGACGCTGGCCGTGTATCACCAGGACACGCGCGACCACTACGACGGCAACGGCGACCGCCGAAGTTTCTTTGCCGACGGCCACGCCATCAGCACGGCCGCGTTCCTGACAGGCGCGGCCGGCCTGGTGCCCGGGGTGGACGCGTGGGTCCAGCTTGCCTTCCAGCGGCTGCGGTACGACGACGGAGCGATGGACCGGGTCGCGACAGGCCCCGGCGACGCCAGGTTCTGGCTCCGTGTAGCACCGCTCACATGGGTGGGCTCGCCATTCCCCTTTGCAGTCCGGGGAGGCTTGAAGTTGCCTGTCGGCGACTTCAAGGTGGTCAGCGACTTCATCCCGCTCGGCGACGGCCAGCGCGACTGGGAGATCATCGCGGAAGCGGGCCACTCGTTCTGGCCACGCTCCGCTTACGTGTCCGGGTGGGTGGGCTACCGCTGGCGGGAGGAGAATCGCGAGTCGCTCAAGGATCACGGAGAGGAGCTGTTCTATCTGGTACAGGCAGGTGCGCGGGCGGGGCGGTGGGGCTGCAGGATCACCCTGGACGGATGGGACGGAGCGGCGGGAATAACGGAAGGCGTGTGGGTGCCGAGCTTCCAGCGCGATCTGGTCCAGCTGCAGCCATCGCTGTTGCGCGAGATCGGGCCGGGGGAGGCGGAGCTGGGAGTGCGCTTTTCGCTCCATGGCCGCAACATTCCGGCGGGAACCACAATCGTTTCGAGGTACTTCGTGAGATGGGGGAGATGATGAGATGCAGTGGAACAGGCCCGCCCGGTGGCGCCGGGCGCGCCCGGGGGATGGTGGCGGGCACAGGGCGAACGCCTTTCCTGATGGTGGCTGCGTGCGCAGTCGTGTGGGGATGTGGGACGGGGCAGGGTGACGGCCCGGGTGCGGAGGCGGCGGTGGCGCCGCAGGTGGCATCATCGCTGAACGGGGTGGTAGTGGCGGCGCAACCGCTGGCGGCGGAAGCCGGAGCCCGGATGCTGGATCTGGGCGGGAATGCGGCGGATGCGGCGGTGGCGGCGGCCTTTGCCGTATCGGTGGTTGAGCCGTCCATGAACAGTATTGGAGGCCGTACGCAGATCCTGGTCCGCCTGCCGGACGGGACCTTCGCGGGGATCGATGCGACCACCCAGGCACCCGCGACCTACGATCCGGAGACCGCGCCGCAGGCGTCGTATGGATACCCCACGGTGGGGGTGCCGGGAGCGGTCGCGGGGCTGGCCCGGTTGCTGCGAGAGCACGGCACGATGTCTTTGCAGGAGGTGATGGCTCCGGCGATCGCGCTGGCCGAAGACGGATTCGCACTGCTCCCCGGAGAGGCGGCGCGGCATGCCGCAGGAGCCGCGCAGCTCGCCGAGTTCGAGGGTTCACGGGCCCATTTCCTGACGAACGAGGCCCGTTCCCACCCGGCCGAAACGATCTTCGTACAACCGGATCTGGCCGCGACGCTGCGCGCGATCGCCACTGGTGGAGAAGAAGTCTTCTACCGGGGCGAAATCGCCGGGCGGATCGCCGCCGACATGGAGGCGCACGGCGGCGCGGTTACCGCCGAGGCACTGGCGGCCTACGAGGCGCTCGATGCCCCCATCGTAGGGGGCAGCTACCGCGGCCATGAACTGGTCGGCACCGACATCCCGGCCTCCGGCGCGGTCAGCATCGGAATCCTGCACATCCTGGAGCACTTCGACATGGCCTCGCTGGAGGACGAGAGCTGGGCGACCCTGATCGGGACTGCCATCGCCCGCGCCTTCGAGGAGCGCACCGTCGCGCGCAGGAACGGCCTGGGCGACCTCTCCTTCATGACCGACAAGGAATGGGCCGCCGGCATAGCGACCGGCATCGACGTGCCCGGAGCGACGCGTCAGACGGCCGGGTCCATCCCGGGACTGCCGGAGGCGCTGTCGTCGTTGCGGCCGGAGACGCCGCAACCTTCGGACCGCCTGCAACTGCCCGTCGACCCTTCCGCGGGCAACGCAACTGCCGATTGGGACACCTCCGGATGGGGTCCGGCGCTCAGCCACACCACCCACCTGTCGGCCGCCGACGGTACCGGGATGTACGTTGCGCTTACCCAGACCATCGGTCCCAATCTGGGATCCAGGGTCATGACCCCCGGCCTGGGATTCCTGTACGCGGCCACCCTGGGCGGCTACCTCGGCCATATGGAGCCGGGGGAGCGCGCGAGGTCGAGCATCTCTCCGCTCATGGTGCTTCAGGACGGCGAACCCGTGCTGGTACTCGGCGCCGCCGGAGGCGCGAGGATCATCTCCGCGGTGGTCCAGGCAGTCGTGCGGGTCGTCGATCAGGGGATGGGCCTGCCGGAAGCCCTCGCCGCTGCCCGCGTGCACCCCATCGACGGCGGGATCGAAATGGAGACTTCGCCCGGGATCGGTTGGGCCGCACAGGACATTGCCGAGGTGGTGTCATGGGGGTTGAACGTGCGGGAAGTGGAGCGAGAAGGCGCCTTCGGCCGGATCCACGGCATCTGGGTCAACCCGGCCACCGGCGAGATGGTGGGCGTAGCCGATCCCGACTGGGAGGGAGCGGCCATCGCCCCGGGGGCTCCGGGGAACTAGCGGTCCGTGCAATAGCCCTGTGCTAGTGAACGGGGCATCGCCTGCCGAATGCAGCGGCGACCTATTCCACGGACGGCCGCTGCCGTACCGGTAGTTGTTCCCCTGGCCGAAGTGCCCGCAGGAAGTCGGCGACGGGAAGACAGCTCGCGCCGTCGTCCATGGTACACTCGTCGCCGCGATACAGAATCGCCGTTTCCGCGTGCGGATAGTCCCGGCGAAAGGCCCGCAGGGCACGGAGGTCGCGGATGCCCACCCTGTGGGAGTTTACAACCTTGAGCGCCACCGTGCCGGCGCTGCCGTGGACCACGGTGTCGATTTCCGTCCCCGCCCGTGTCCGCCAGTAGTACAGCTGCGCATTCCCCGGCGAATAGGCCGCCCAGGCCCGAACCTGCTGCACTACGAGACCGGCCAGTGCCTGTAGCTCGACATCGGCGGGGCTGGCCGCTTCCCGCCGCGACGCCAGCGTCCTGAAGAAACCGGTGTCGAATAGAAACAGCTTGTCACGGGAGACAGTAGCTCTCTTCGGTTCTCCGCCGGCTTCGGTGCTGCCCGATTGAGGTTGCCCCTGGTAAACGGGCATTCGGAAGGCGAGCAGCAGATCCTCCAGAATGCCGATGTACGCGGCTACGACCTTGCGTTCGGTCCCACAGGCCCTGGCAATCCGCGCGATGTTGAGCCGCAGGGTGTGAGCTGCGCTCATTGCTTTCAGGAAACGGCTGAAACGCCCGAGATGGCGGGTGAGCCCGAGGGCGGTGACTTCCCCCACGCAGTGCTGGCAATACGCGTTCAGTGCGCCGACGGGGTCGCTTGCCGTGACGGAGCCAGGGAGAGTGCCGAACCGCAACGCATGATCGAGATCGAAATCCCGCAGCTCGCCGGCCAGCAGGGGGTGTAGCGTGCGTTGAACGAGCATGTTGCCGAGCGGGGCGCCTCCTGCTCTCCGGAACAGGCGTATGCTCGAGGTGGTGAGGATGAAACGCCGGGTGTGATGCTCCTTGAGAATCCGTTGCAGGAGCGGCAGCAACCGTGGAGATTGCTGGATCTCATCGATGACTACGCTACGTGCCCCGGGGGCATCCGCAATGAGCCCGGGGAGCCTCTCCGGGTGGGACAACAGTTTGCGGCAGAGCGAGGGAGACTCCATATCCAGATGTATGGAATCCGGCAATTGGTCACGGAGCCAGGTAGACTTGCCCGTCCCGCGAGCTCCCAGGAGCAGCATGCTCTCCTGTGGCATATGAATAAACCGAGGAATACGTGTCATTTGTCGTCATACCGGCAAGAGCCGGAAACATGGAGATAGAGAGATTCGTCAGGATCTGTCAACTGCTGTGGCCGGGGGGTGCCATGTTGCCGATGGCACGCATTTGTCGCAAAGATGACTCCCTGCCGTCGTGCGGTTCATTATCGGATACCGCAGGTACTCCCCGATGACGACCTGCTGATTGATTGTTGATGATACGATGATGAGGCACCCTTGGATCCACTCCGAAACAGGAGCACTACCCGTGAACCGAAGCCTGCGAGCCCTCACACTCATCGGCGTACTGGCCGCCTGCGAGGCACCCGTCTACGACACGATCCTCCGGGGTGGACAGGTGCTGGACGGAACCGGCTCGCCCGCGCGGGAAGCCGATGTCGCCATCCTCGGAGATCGCGTTGCGGCGATCGGTGACCTGAGGCGTGCGGAGGCGGAAGACACCATCGACGTCCGGGGGCTGTACGTAAGTCCCGGGTTCATCGACACGCACTCGCACGCCGGCCCGGGCCTCGCAACGGCAGGGTTGAGCCACGGAGAGCCACTCCTCGCGCAGGGGCTGACCACGGTCGTGGTGAACCCGGACGGGGGCGGGCCGGTCGACCTCGGCGAGCAGCGCGCGGCCCTGGAGGAGGACGGGCTCGGGGTGAACGTGGCCCAGCTGGTTCCCCACGGCGCCATCCGCGGACGCATAGTCGGACGTGAGGACCGGGCGCCGAGCGGCGAGGAACTCGGCAGGATGCGCGAACTGGTGCGCGCCGGGATGGAGGCCGGAGCGTGGGGTTTGTCTTCGGGTACGTTCTACGCTCCGGGCAGCTACTCGGAGAACTCGGAGCTGGTCGAGCTGGGCCGGGTGGTTGCGGAGTTCGGCGGCTTCTACACGAGCCACATCCGGGACGAATCCAACTATACGATCGGCGTGGTGGCCGCGGTCGACGAGGTAATCGAGGTGGGGCGAGAGGCCGGGATCACCGCCGTGGTGACCCACATCAAGGCGCTGGGCCCCCCGGTCTGGGGTGCTTCCGCGGAGATAGTGGCGCGGATTGCGGATGCCCGTGCGGAGGGATTGTCCATCTATGCGGATCAGTACCCGTACCTTGCGTCGGCCACGGGGCTGTCGGCGGCGCTCATCCCCCGCTGGGCGGAGGCGGGCGGAGGCGACGCCTTCAGGGCACGGGTCGATGACCCCGGGACACGGGCGCGGATCCGCGAGGCCATGGTTGAGAATCTGGCGCGGCGCGGTGGCGCCGACCGGATCCAGTTCCGCCGTTTCGTGGCCGATCCCGCCATCGAGGGAAGGCTGCTGTCGGAGCTGGCGGCGGAACGCACGGCCGATCCGGTGGACCTGTCGCTGGAACTCATCCTACAGGGTGGACCGTCCATCGTCTCCTTCAACATGAGCGAAGAGGACCTGCTGATGCTCATGACCCAGGAGTGGACGATGACCTCGTCGGACGGCGACCTGCCGCTGTTCGGAGTGGGGGTCCCCCATCCGCGCTCCTATGGGGCGTTTGCGCGCAAGATTGCCAAGTACGTCTTCGAGGACGAAGTCATGTCGCTCGAGGCGGCCATCCGGTCGATGACGGGGCTTCCGGCGGAAGTGATGGGAATGACCGACCGGGGAACGATCGCGAAAGGCATGGCCGCGGATCTGGTCGTGTTTTCCGGCGACTTCCGCGACAACGCCACCTTCACCGAGCCGCACCAGCTCTCGTCGGGCGTGGTTCACCTCTTCGTGAACGGCGAAGCGGCGATCCGGGACGGTGAGGTTACCGGCACGCGGGCCGGCCGGGTGCTGGCCAGGGGGGACAGGTAGCTCCTCCGCTTCGCCGCCCTCGGTGCCACGCGGGGATCATGAACGGACTGCCGAGGGACCTCGCGCCGCGGGCGTCTTGCCGGCGCGGCGCTCGTCAGCGAACCACCCCGTAGCGCCGGAGAACGTCGACGGTGGCCTCGATCGGGAGGGCTTCACGGCTTCCCCAGCGGCTGCTCACCGTGACTGCCTTGAACATCGAGTTGTAGACCGCCTCCTCGGTAGCCTCCACCGTGGCCTGGAAGATCGCCGACATCCGGTCGTTGGAGAGGTCCGTCACGGAGCGCTCGCCGTCGCCCGGCCGCCTGCGCACGGCCTCCGCGGTCGAAAAGGTGATCACATAGTCGCCGGATCCGTTGCTGGCGAAGGAACCCGTCCGGGAAAGCCCCATGATGGCGCGCCTTCCCACGCGTTCCAGATTGCGCTCCGAGAGCGGGGCATCGGTCGCGACGACGATCATGATCGAGCCCTGCGACTCCCCGGGCCGCTCCTCGACCTGCAGCCCGCTGGAGCTTCCCCCCTGGTCCGGATCCCGGGCAGCTCCCTCTGGCTCCCGCACTTCCCGGCCCCCGACCTGGTTGCGGAAGGAATAACGGCCCAGCTCGCGCCCCACCGGCGCCCCCGCGATCTGCAGGATGCCGCCGAAGTTGGACTGGACCAGCACCCCGACGGCGTAGCCTCCGAGCGGCTCGGGCAGCACGCGCGAACTGGTGCCGATCCCGCCCTTCCATCCGAAGGCGGAGGTGCCGGTGCCCGCGCCCACCGAACCCTCCTCGACAGGCCCCGATGCCGCGCCTTCGAGCGCCGCCCGGACCTGCGCCGCCGTGACGGGGCGGCTGCGGATGTCGTTCAGTCCGCCGTCGTTCGTCTCGCCCACCACCGGGTTGATGGACCGCACACCGTCCATTCCTTCCATGCCGAGTGCCCATTCCACCATGGCATCCGCCGCCTTCCACACACAGAGCGTGCAGGTGAGGAGGATGGGGGTCTCGAGCTCCCCGAGTTCGCGCACCTGGGTCACGCCGAGGAGCTTCCCGAAGCCGTTGCCCACATGGATCGCGGACGGGACGCGGTCACGGTAGAGGTTGCCGCCGTGAGGCCGGATGGCGGTGACGCCAGTGCGGATGTCGTCGCCGGCGATGACGGTGGCGTGGCCCACGAGGACGCCCGCCACGTCAGTGATCGCGTTGTGCGCCCCGGGAGTGAAGACGCCGACCTCGATGCCGAGGTCGCGGGCGCGGGGGCGGGGGGCGTCCTGGGCCTGAACTGCGGCAGGGAGCAGGAGTGCGGCGAGGAAGATCAGGACGGGCACGGCGACCTCCGGGGGGGTGGGGGACGATCGATCACAGAGCCCCGGCGACCATCAGGGCCAGCAGCAGGGGATGGTAGAGGAGGGAACCGACAAAGACGCGACGACAACGTTGCCGGGTGGGATCGCGGAGGAAGGCAAGCGTGACCGCGACCAGGCCCAGGCCCAGGACGGACGCGCCGGCAAGGTAGACCGTTCCGGCCATGCCGAGCAGCGTCGGTGCTGCGCTCAGGACGAGGAGCGCCACGGCATGGCCGACCATCAGCCTCGAGATGAGGGAGGCGGAGCCAGGCGGGATGAGCTGGAAGCCGGCACGCTCATAGTCTTCACGCAGGTTCCACCCCAGCGCCAGGACATGAACGAGCTGCCACAGGAAGAGGATCCCGAAGAGGGTGATGCCGCGCGCGTCGATGGCGGCGTGGGCGGTCCAGCCGATGAGCGCAGGGAGCGCACCGGGAACCGCACCGACGGGGGTCGCCAGCGGTGAGCGGAGCTTCAGCGGCGTGTACACCGCGTCATAGAGCAGGGCGGAGAGGGCGGTGATGAGCGCGGGCAGCCAGCCGACATGGTACCAGAGATGCCCGATGCCGGCTGCCAGCAGCACCGAGCCGAACAGCGCTGCACGGCCGGGCTGGATGCGGCCCGAGGGGACAGGGCGCGGCCGTGTCCGGATCATCAGGCCGTCGGGGACGCGTTCGAGGTACTGGTTCAGCGCGAGAGCGCCGGCCGTGCTGAGCATCACGCCCAGCGTGAGGTGGAAGGCGCGCAGGGGGGCCGCATCCGGGATCGCGGCCACGAGGTAGCCCGCGACCGTGGTAACCGCGACAAAGAAGGTGATTCCGGGCTTGGTGAGCTCCAGGTAGGCTCGGTGCCCCCGGGGACGGCCGGCCCGAATCCGGTCCTCGAGCGTCACAGCAGTCCCTGAACCAGCCCGCCGTCGACCTGGAGCGTGTGGCCGGTGATGTACGATGCCGATTCGGAGGCGAGAAACGCGACGGCGTTGGCGAACTCGGAGGGGCGCCCGATCCGTCCTGCGGGGATGTTGGCCGTCATCCCTTCCAGAATCTCTTCGCGCGAAACGCCGCGCGCCTCGGCCTGCCCGGCCACAAGCGACTCGACCCGCGCGGTGTGGATGTACCCCGGAGCCACCACGTTGCAGAGGATGCCGTCGGCGGCGAGATCCCGGGAGATGGTCTTGATGAATCCCACCACTCCGGGGCGCGCGGTGTTGGACAGGAGGAGTCCATGGATGGGCTGCTTCACCGACACGGACGTAATGGCAACGATCCGGCCCCAACGGTTCTTCCGCATCACCGGGAGTGCGGCCAGGGTCAGCTGAACCGTGGACATCAGGTTCACCTCCAGGGCGTCCCGGTAGGCCGCCGGTCCGAAATCGTCCACCCCGCCCGGCGGCGGTCCACCCGCGTTGGCCACGAGGATGTCCAGACGACCGAACTCGCCGACCGCGTGCTCGACCAGCGCCTGGCACTGCTCCGGACTGGAGACATCGCCGGCGGCGGGGACGATCCTGCGGCCCGTTTTGCGAGCGATCTCGTCGGCCGTGGCGGCCAGAACGCGGGCGGATCTGGAGTTGACAACCACGTCGGCGCCCTCGCTTGCGAGCCGTTCCGCCACGGCCTTGCCGAGTCCTCTGGATGCGCCGGCGACCAGTGCCACCCTATCTTTAAGTCCGAGGTCCACCGAGATTCCCCTTTGCGTGAGTCCGTTGTTGCGGACATGCAGGCGTGTGGCGCCACTGGCGCGTGACGCGTGAGCTGGTCTGCGGGCCGGGAACGCGCCGGTCAGGGCACGAACGCGCTCCGGACCCACAAGGCGGGAAATCTTGCTCGCGCCCCCGGATACGGGCAAGGCCCGGGGCGCGACCGGACGTCAGCCCCGGGTGGCCGCCGCGCGGCTGCGAAACACCATCGCCCCTTGCGGGGTACTGAATTAGATGACTGGACCGGAAACGACCGAAGCCGAGGGTTCCCGCGCAATGCATGATCTCGACGTAACGACGCGGCGGCGCAGGGAGAAGTGGGTCTGGCGATGTGCCTTGGGGGGCTCGGTCCTTGTCCACGTGCTCGTGCTTCTTCTTGGCGGCCGGTCCACACTGTTGTTCCCCGGGATCCCGGCCGGGCCCGATGCGGGCGACGACCGCGCGGCTGCCGGTGGGTTGCAGGCGGTGAATATGGTGATCCCGCCCCCCCGCCCGATCGAACGCCCGTTCATCCCCATTCCAGTCGAGATCGATATCGAGCTGGTGGAGTTCGACATGGACCAGGCGTTCGATGAAGCAGCGTTCATCGGCGAACTTCCGGGACCCGGCGAAGTGGGCACCGAAACCGGCGACGGAGCCGGGAACGGGGGAACGGACGGCGAAGGGAGCGGGCACAATCCGATGCCGGTCCCGAGGATGATCATTCCCGTTGTCGAAACACCAAGGGGCCTGCGGGACTTCGATCTGACGGTGTGGGTCTTCGTCAACGAATTGGGGGAGGTGGTGTCCGACTCCACCTGGCTGCAACCGCCGTCGCCGGACCGGCGATACAACGAGCGGCTGATCAGCGAGGCGGCGGACTGGAGCTTCCGCCCCGCCATGAAGAACGGGGTTCCGGTGGCGGCCTGGTTTTCCTGGGTCGTCAATAATTGACCCGCTCTCCATGCAACGAGCGGCCAAACGAATCCTATGGGTGGACGACGAGATCGACCTCCTCCGTCCACACCTCCTCTTCCTTCAGCAGCGGGGCTACCACGTCGACGCCATCACCAACGGCGACGACGCCCTTACGCTGCTTCGCGGCTACGCCTACGACCTGATCCTCCTCGACGAGCAGATGCCCGGCCGTCGCGGCCTGGAGGTCCTCCAGCTCATCCGCCGCGACGACCCCCATGCCCGGGTCGTAATGGTCACCAAGTCGGAGGAGGACCACACCATGAGAGAGGCGATCGGGCGCCAGGTGGAAGACTACCTGGTGAAGCCGACCAGCCCGCGCCAGGTCCTGTCGGTGGTCACACGCATCCTCGAAGGGTCGTCGATCCGGCAACAGCGCGCGGCCCAGGACTTCGCAGCCCGCTGGCCGGCTCTGACCCGAATGCGCGAGCAAGCTGCGGACCAGGCGGATTTCGCGCGCGTCTACCAGGAGCTCGTGGAATGGCACCTCCGCCTGGAAGGGGCCGGGGAGACCGGTCTCCTCGACACCGTGGATTCCCTTCAAGAAGACCTCCGCCACGATTTCGGCCGCTGGGTGACGGCCCAGTACCCCGCCTGGGTGCGCGGGGAAGGGAATCCCCCCGAATTGTCGGTCGACATCGTGGAACGCCGCCTGCTCCCGGTGCTGGGGAAGGAGCCCGCATTCTTCTTCGTCCTCGATTGCATGCGCCTCGACCAATGGCGGTCGATCGCCCCCTTGCTCGGCGCCCACTTCGATGTCGACGAGGGCTACTACTATTCGATTCTCCCAACCGCGACCCCCTACGCACGCAATGCCCTGTTCTCCGGCCTCTTCCCCGAGGAGATCGCCCGACGGCACCCCCAGTGGTGGGATAACGCGGGCGACGAGGGGTCGATGAACGCCTTCGAGGACGAACTCATGCGCGAGCAGTTGCGTCGCCTCACGGGTCGCGACGTCCCGGTCCACTACGAGAAGGTCTTCACCGACCGCAAGTCCGAGGCGGTCCGGGCCCGCGTCCGCTCCGCCGCGCGGCAGCGAGGTGCGGTCATCGCGATGGTCTTCAACTTCGTGGACCTGATGACGCACGGGCGCTCCGAGTCCCCGATCCTGATGGAGGTGGCCAAGGACGCGGCCGCGTTGCGGCAGCTCACCCGCTCGTGGTTCGAGCGCTCCACGGCCTTCTCGGTGCTCAAGGAAGCCGCCGCCCGGGGCCACCGGGTCGTCCTCACCACCGACCACGGCTCCATCCACTGCCAGCGCCCGGCCACCGTCTTCGCCCGCCGCGGCGCGAGTCCGAATCTGCGCTACAAGTTCGGCAACAACCTGCGCCCCGAGGATCCGGGCTCGGCGCTGACCACCACGCGGGCCGCGGATCTGCGTCTCCCCCCCGGCCCGCTGGGCACGACGCACCTGGTGGCTCTGGACGACTACTTCTTCGTCTATCCGACGAAGCTGCGCGAATACCAGCGACGCTACCGCAACTCCTTTCTGCACGGGGGGATCTCGCCCGAAGAGATGATCGTGCCCGTCGCCGTGTTGAGGCCCCGCCCCCGGTGACTCCGCGCCCGTGGCGCAGGATCCTGTCCTACCTGGGTCCACACCGGTGGATGCTCCTCCTCACCGTGGTTGCCACGGCCCTGGTCGCCGCGCTCGACGCGTTCTCGGTGGTCCTGCTCATTCCGTTCCTGCAGACGGTCTTCGCCGAGGACCGCGGCAGCGGGCAGGAACCCGGGCTGGTCGACCGGGCTCTGGAAGCCACCGTGGGTCGCTTCGTCGATCTGGCGGGCGAGCCGCAGGCGGTGGTGGCCGGAGTCATCGTCTTCATCGTCGTGGTGGTCGCCTGCAAGAGTGCCGCCGACTTCGCCCGCAGCTACCTGGCGGCACGCGTCGAACAGGGGGTTGCCCGGGATCTGCGCAGGCGGGTGTACGGGCATCTGCTGGAGCTGGACCTCGGCTTCTTCGGGCGGATGCGCACCGGCCAGATCGTGTCGCGTCTGACCCACGACGTGGAACAGCTGCGCGCGCTGGTCACCTCGGAATTCATCAAGTCGCTGAAGTCGGTCCTGGAATTCGCCGCCGCGGTCTGCTGGATGGCCCTGATATCGGTTCAGCTGACCGTGGCGGCCTTCGTAGTGATCCCGCTCACGATGGTGATCTGGGGGCCTCTGGTGCGCCGGCTGCGGCGCGGCGACAGGGAGGTTCTCGACACGGCGGGGGAGATCGGGGCGCACATCCAGGAGACAGTGGCGGGCATCCGCCTGGTCAAGTCGGCAGCCAGCGAGTCGCACGAGCGCGAGCGCTTCCTGACGCTGACCGCCAGGTACTTCGACACCTTCCTGCGCACGGTGCGGCTGCGCGCCCTGGCGGCGCCGATCACCGAACTCTTCGTGGCGTTCGGCACCGGAATCCTCCTCTGGTACGGCGCGCGCATGGTCGTGGGGGGAACGCTGGCCGCCGAGGCCTTCATCGGCTTCATCATCCTCAGCGCGAGGCTCTATGCACCGGTCAAGTACCTGAGCAAGCTGCCCGCGCTGATCCAGCCCGGGCTCGTCGGGGCGGAACGGGTATTCGAGTTCCTCGACGCGCCCGCCGAGAGCGACGTCCGCGATGGCAGCGAGACCTTCGCCGGCGTACGCGAGGGGATCCGGTACCAGGACGTGCGTCTGGAGTACCGGAGGGGCGAACCGGTCCTGAAGGACATCAGCTTCCGTGTGCCCGCGGGTTCGGTTGCGGCCCTGGTGGGCCCCAGCGGCGCCGGGAAGACCAGCATCGTGGATCTGCTGGGGCGGTTCTACGAGCCGGCGGCCGGGTCGATCGAAGTCGACGGGACCGACCTTCGGGACTTTCGCCTGGCCAGCCTGCGGGCCGGGCTGGGCGTAGTGTCGCAGGACACGGTCCTCTTCCACGACACCGTGCGCGCGAACATCGCCTACGGAATGGGGGACGTGCCGGCGGAGCGGATCGAGGAGGCGGCTCGCACCGCCTTCGCGCACAACTTCGTGCAGGAGCTGCCGGACGGGTACGACACCGTCGTGGGGGAGCGCGGCGCCACCCTCTCCGGCGGCCAGCGGCAGAGGATCGCGATCGCGCGCGCCATCCTGCGCGATCCTCCGGTTCTGGTGCTGGACGAGGCGACCAGCGCGCTGGACACCGAGTCGGAGCGGCTGGTGCAACAGGCGATGGGGCGGTTGCTCGCCGGGCGAACCGTATTCGTGATCGCGCACCGGCTCTCCACGATCCAGCGCGCGGATCTGATCCTGGTGGTGGACCGCGGGCGCGTCGTGCAGCAGGGCAGCCACGAGTCCCTGATGGCGGAAGGAGGCCTGTACCGCCGGCTGCGAGAGCTGCAGTTCCGGTGACCAGAGGCGCCCTGCGCTACCGGACGGAGTATCTGTTCCTGCGAATCGTCGCCGGCGTGTGCGGGATCCTGCCGGAGGTGCTGGCCGACCGGGCGGGTGCCGCTCTGGGGTGGGTGGTGGCTCGCGTGGGCCGCCCCCGGTGGCGGGTGGTGGCGGACCACCTGCGCCGTGCCTTTCCCGAGGCGGACGAGCGTTGGCAGCGGGATATCGGACGCCGCTGCTACGCGCACCTGGGCGCCGAGGCGGTGGCCGTGTTCCGGCTTGCCGGGATGGGGCGCAGGGGGGTGCGGGAGCGGACCCGCGTGACCGGGCTGGGGGTGGTGGAGGGGGCGGTGAGGGAGGGGAGGGGGGTCATCCTTTTGAGCGCGCACCTCGGCAACTGGGAGATCGGCGGCGCCGCTCTGGTGGCGCGCGGGTTCCCCATCGACGTGGTGGTGGCGCGCCAGCGCAACGAGCTCTTCGACCGCTACCTGACGCGGTCGCGAGAGCGGCTCGGGTTCGGGATCATCCCGCGTAGCGAGGGGCGGCGCGGGGTGCTGGCAGCGCTCAGAGAGGGCCGCCTGGCGGGGATCCTGGGGGACCAGGACGCGCGGCGCGCCGGCGTGTTCGTGGACTTCTTCGGGCATCCGGCCTCGACCGCGCGCGGACCGGCGGTTCTGGCGCTCAGGTCGGGCGCGCTGGTGGTCACCCTCTTCGCGGTGCGCCTGCCGGGCTGGAGGCCGCGCTACCACGTCTACCTGGAGGCGCTGGAGGAGGAGGCAGGGACGGATGGGGGCCGCGCGGCCAGGGTCGCCGCGATGACCCAGGCCTTCACCACGCGCATCGAGGAGTACGTGCGCCGCTATCCCGAACAGTACTTCTGGCTGCACAAGCGGTGGAAGACGCCCCCCCCGCCGACGGTCCCGCCAAGGGACACGGTCGCCCCGGTCCCACCGTCCGCCTGAAACGCCCCGCGCGCATCTGCCCCGCTTCCCCGCGGGCCGGCCACAGACAACCGCAGCCGCCGGCGATGCATCCCACCTGGCAGGAAGACGAACGGGAGCGTCGAGCGTCCGGCGCCAACCGCTCCTGTGCCGTGCCGCTGGTCCCTGGCCCGCACCGGGAGGGCGCGCAAGGCGCGGATTCCGTTACTTTGGAGGTTGCCCGCGCGGCCTGCCGGTCCCACGGCCGGGGCCGGGGCGCCCGCTCTGCAAAACGTGAACCGGGATCCACGGATGGTCTACATCTGCATTCCCTGCCGGGACGAAGACCGCACCATCGGCGTGCTGCTCTGGAAGATCCGCGAGGTGATGGCGGAGCTGGAGCGCGACTACGAAGTGATCGTCCTCGACGACGCCTCCCGCGATGGAACGTCGGCCCTGCTGGAGAAGTACAGGCGCGTGCTGCCGCTCACGATACTTTCGACCCGCGAGCCGGTGGGCTACGGTTCAGCGGTGGAGCGATTGCTGCGCGCCGCCGCGGGACGGACGCGCTACCCGAAGAGAGACGCCATCGTGACCATGCAGGGCGATTTCACCGACCACCCCGATCACCTGGGTCCGCTGCTGAGGGCCTACGAGGGCGGAGTCGACATCGTGGAGGGTGCCGCGGCCGATGAGGCCACGGTCCCGCCTCCCCCCCGCATTGTCCGGTTCGCGCGCTGGTTGGGGCGGATCGCGCTGGGGCGCCAGGAGGCCGGGGCACGGGACGGCAAGGCGCTGCTGGGTTTCCGGGCCTACCGGGCCGTTGTCGTCAAGAAGGCACTGAGGGCCGCCCGCGACCGGCCGCTCGTGACCACCGACGGCTGGGCGGCCAACGCCGAGCTCATGAAGGTGCTGACGCCGTTCGCCCGCCGCACCGCCCACGTGCAGGTAGAGCCCCGCTACGATATTCGCTGGCGGCGCAGCCGGGTGCGGGTGCCGGCCACGGTGCGTGAAATCCTGAGGGTGAAGAAGGTTTCCCCGCTGGAGCCGGGAGGTCACCGTGCAGCCTGACGCTCGCGGCCTGGCAGGCTGTGGACACGACACCCGCGGACCGCGGGTAGCCTTTGGGCTGTTCCCCCGCACAATGCGAGCGGCCCGTGGACAAGGCTCCCGCGGCATTCGAACGGTGATTGTGGCCGTGCTGGGCATCCTCGCGGCCGCGCCGTTGCCGGGCGTCGCCGCGCAGCAGGGCACCCTGGTGCGTGAACGGCTGACGCCCCTCGGCGCTCAAGTCGGCACCGTGCCCTTCCACCCTGGCGAGGAGCTGAAGTACTCGTTGCGCGCCCGCGGGTTCGGCGGCGGCGAGGCCGTGATGCGAGTGGGGCAGTTCGACACGGTCAACGGCTCGAGGACCCTCCCCCTTGAATTCCTGATCGAAGCTAGGGCGTGGGGCGGCGTCTTCAAGCTGAACGACAAGATCTACAGCTGGATGGATCCGGCGCGGGGTATCTCCCTGCGATTCGTCAAGGACCAGAAGCATGGGGAGCGCTACCGCGAATACGAGTTCTTCCCGGAGGACCTGCGCGCCCACCGCCTTGACCACGATACGACCTGGGCGCTTCCGTCCGCCCTGCCCCTCGACGATCTGTCCTTCGTGTACTTTGCGCGTACGCTGCCCCTGGAAGTCGGGGACAGCCACACCTTCCATCGCTACTTCAAGGAGTCGGGTAACCCGATCACCATCACCGTCCTCCGCAAGGACACCGTCGAGACCCCGGCGGGGGCCTTCAACACGATTGTGGTGCAGCCCGTTCTCCCGGAGAGCAGTCTCTTCCCGCGCAGCGCCAGGGCCGAGATCCACTTCTCGGACGACGACCGCCGCCTCGTGGTCTACATGAGGGTGACCAGGTACCTCGTGCCCCTCACGATGGAGCTTACCGAGTTCACACCGGGTGTTCCGACCGCGCGCGGGGATGAGGAGGCCGTGCAGCCATCCCGCGAAGCAGCACCCCCCACCGGCCCGGCGACCGGGCGAGGCACACCACCGGTCCACCGGCGTTGAAGGCCAGCCACCGCGGCGTCCGCATCGGCAGCGCCTGGATCCTTGCGGCCGCCTTCTTCTGGCTGGCGGTACCCAGTCCCTTGTCGCTGCGCCTGGGAGCCATCCTCGTGGCCGTTGGACTGCTGATCCGCGGTTGGGCGGCCGGTGTCCTCAAGAAGGATCGCGAACTGGCGGTTTCGGGACCGTATGCCTTCACCCGCAACCCGCTCTACCTGGGGTCCTTCCTGATCGGTGCCGGGGCGGTGGTCGCCGGCGGGCGCCCTTGGCTGGGGCTGGTCTTCCTCGCCTACTTCCTGTGGGTCTACGGAAGTACGATGGCCCGCGAAACGGGTGAGCTGGAGGAGCGCTTCGGAGACGGCTACCGCCACTACCGCGAATCGGTTCCGGTTCTCTTGCCGCGCGTGACTCCCTACCGGCCCGTCGCGGGGCACCCGGCCGGGGGGACGGCCTTCTCTCCGAGACGCTACCTGCGCAACCGGGAGTACGAGGCGCTTCTCGGGGCCGTCGCGGGCCTGGGGCTGCTCGCGCTCAAGTCGGCTGGCTGGCTGCTTCGATGAGATAGAGGACGGGGCCACGCAGCGCCCGGCCCTTGGCGGTGATTCCGAACTCGTAGCGTCCCGGGACGGGGAACACCACGTCTTCGAGCGGGAGGATCAGCCGCGTTCTGGGCGGGGGACGGTCCGCCGGACGGGGGCTTACCTCCGATTGCCCCTCCACCGTGAGGACCGGCTGCCGGCCGGGGCCGGTCAAATCGACGCGGAAGGTGTAGCGTCCGTTGTCGCTCCGGTCCCACTCCAGTGACAGGACCAGCGTCATCGCGTCCTGTCGCGCCGGGAAGCCGGGAGCATAGAGATCGTGGAAGATGCCGTGGACATCCAGTTTGCCGTCCGGGGTGGCGGCTGCGTGGTCGCAGAGCGACGAAGCGAGTATTCTCACGGGCGGATCCGGAGTGCTGAAGGCGGAATATTCATGAGCTTTCTTGCCATGACGGATTCGGGGCGTAGTTTATTTGGCTTCGTCAGCCCGGCGTTTCGGCCGGCAGGGAGGGTTCCCGGCGAAGTGCAACGAAGCGCACAATAGTTCAAGGAGGAGTAGTGGCGAAGCAAGAACCTATCGAGCGGGCGAGAGACGAGCTGTTCAGCCATATCCACCGCTGCGGGGTACTCGAAGCGGAGGCGGCTGATCAGGATGTCTGGATGACCGAGACCGTCGAGTACCTGGCGGAGCGGTATCCGGACCTCGATGTGTCGGATCTCGCGAAGCTGAAGAAGGTGGGGATGCAGTTCTGCAAACCCGTGATCTCGCGGCTCAGGAGATCCCGGCCCGCCGACGGGAGTGGGGCAGGCGACGGCACGTCGACGGACGGGGCCGTAATCCGAGACACGGGCGAAGCCCTCCTCGGCGAGCCGAGGGAAGCGTAGCAGCAAGCAGTTGGCGTCCTTGCGCGCCTGCAGTCGGAGGAGCATTCCGTCTGCGGTAGCGCGAGAGATCGGCATTTCAGCACAGATCCAACCTGCCGGACGGCCCCGGAGATGGGCCTGTCCCGGTCGACAGCACCTGCAAGACAGTCAAGGGCCAAGGAGAGCCAGCCATGACAAGCCGTCGCGATTTTCTGAAAACTTCAGCCGGGGTCGGCGTCGGTGCGGCCGTCGGCATGGGTTCGGCCAGGCCGCTTCTGGGCGCGCCGGCGATCCGCCGCAGCGTGGTCACGCCGGTGGCGGTGGCCAGCGGGAACGGACTCGAATCCGTCGCCACCGCGATCGAGGTGGTCAACGGGGGAGGGGACACGCTGGAAGCGGTGGTCCAGGGCGTGAACATCGTGGAGCGCGATCCGGGTGATCCGTCGGTCGGGTACGGGGGGCGGCCGAACCTGGACGGGGTGGTGCAGCTCGATTCGTCGGTGATGCACGGGCCCAGCCGGGGGGCTGGGGCGGTTGCCTGCCTGGAGGGCATCAAGACGCCGTCCAGCGTGGCGATGGACGTGATGCGCTACACCGACCACGTGCTCCTGGTCGGCAAGGGGGCGCAGCGTTTCGCGGTATCGATGGGCTACCAGATCGAGAACCTGCTCACCGAGAGTTCCCGGCGCAGGTGGATCGAGTGGCGCGCCAGGATGAGCGACAGGGACGACTACCTGGTGCCCGACACCGCGGGGCCGGGCAGCGAGCCCTTCGAGGACGAGGAGACGTACGGCCTGGGCATCCTGGATTCCCACGACGGTGTGCGCCCCCAGGGGACGATCAACTGCAACGTCATCAACCGGGACGGCGACCTTTCGGGCGTGACCACGACTTCGGGTCTGGCGTGGAAGGTCCCGGGCCGGGTCGGCGACTCCCCGATCGTCGGCGCCGGGCTGTACGTGGACAACGATGTCGGCGCGTGCGGATCCACGGGGCGGGGCGAAGCCGTGATCAAGACCTGCGGCTCCCACACGGTCGTCGAGATGATGCGGCAGGGGATGTCACCCACAGATGCCTGCCTGGAGGCGCTCAAGCGGATCGTGACATTCACCGCCGAGCCCAGGCTCCGCAATGATCGTGGCCTGCCCAGCTTCAACGTCAACTACTACGCCGTGAACAAGAACGGCGAGTACGGCGGGGCGGCGATCTGGTCCGGACCGAGGTTCGCCGTTTGCGTGGACGGCGAGGCGCGCCACGAGCAGTCGGCCTACCTGTACGAGAGATAACAGCCCGCGGACGGACTCTGCGCGGATCCGTGCGGATCCGTCCGCGGCCGGGATAGCGATTCGCCGCACGGGGGCGGCGAAGAAAAGGATATCAAGTTGAGCGGTTCCACGAAGCAGCAGGCCGGCGCCAGGCCTGCGCGCGAGGGTTTCGGCGTCGAAGAGCTGGATCAGGCCAAGAAAATGGAACGCCTCCACTGCAGCGGGCGGCAAGTCCCGTCCCCGATGGGGGGATTCCTGATGGAACTCGGGGCGCGCCAGGAGGCTGACGGGACCAGCACGATTCTCTTCGAGTGCAAGACATCGGCACTCCGGTTCGAGCTCCCGCTCCGGATCAGCACGTGGAGGGAACGGCGCAAGGTGAGGCTCCAGGCCGAAGAAGGACTGGATCCGCTTTGCCCCCGGGGCGAACTGGGGCCTCCGCTCGCCCGGCGGGGCAAGGACTTCTTCTGTCCGCGCTGCAACATCATGTTCGGGAGGGTCCCGTAGCCCGACGGGCGGGGACTCCGGCCTTGCCAGGCAAGGGGACGCCCGGACGGCAGGCCCGCCTCGCGGTCATAGGCGGCGACGGGATCGGCCCCGAAGTAATTGCGGTGGCGGCGGATGTGCTCGCGGCGGCCGCCCACCGGCACGGCCTCGACCTCGCCCTGGACTGGTGGGACCTGAGCGCGGACCGCTATCTCCGCGATGGCGTCACCATCACCGAAAGCGAGCGCGACCGCCTGGTTCGCGATTACGACGCCGCGCTGCTCGGCGCCCTGGGCGACCCCCGCGTCCCCGACAACGCGCACACCCGCGACATCCTGCTCGGCCTCCGCTTCTACGCCGACCTCTACGTCAATTTCCGCCCCTGCAAGCTCCTCATCCCGGCGCTGTCGCCGCTGCGCGACCCCGATCCCGCGACCGACATCGTCTTCTTCCGCGAAAACACGGAGGGGCTCTACACCGGACTCGGCGGCCGCTTCAAGGCCGGCACCTCCGAGGAGGTCGCCACGCAGGAGAGCCTCAACACCTACCCGGGCGTGGAGCGAATCGTGCGGGCGGCCTTCGAGCACGCGGCGGCCACGGGCCGGGGCCGGGTGACCATGGTGGACAAGGCGAACGCTCTCGTGCACGAGGGCGCACTCTGGCGGCGCGTGTTCGCGGAGGTGGGCGCCGGCTTCCCGGACATCGCCCAGGACGCCATGTACGTGGACGCGATGGCGATGGACCTCGTCCGCCGGCCGGAGCGCTACGAAGTGGTGGTCACCTCGAACCTCTTCGGCGACATCCTCAGCGATCTGGGGGCCCAGGTCACCGGAGGACTGGGGCTCGCGCCTTCGGGGAACATCAACCCCGGCTCCTGGGCGCTCTTCGAGCCGGTGCACGGATCGGCGCCCGACATCGCGGGCCGGGGGATCGCGAATCCGCTGGCGGCGGTGGGGTGCGTCGCGCTGGCGCTGGAGTATCTGGAGATGCACGAGGCCGCCGCCGACGTGGACGAGTGCATCGCGGCTTCGCTCCGGGAGGGCGTCACCACCCCGGATCTGGGCGGGAGCGCGAAGACCACGGAGGTGGGGGATTGGATGGCCGCACGGCTCCGGGATTGAGCAGCCCCGGGCTGTTACAGTCCGTGGACAAAGCCCCGCGAGCACCGAGAGCGGCGTCCGCGGGCTGTTAGCTTTCACGGCGCGTCCGGGGGCGGCATCGGGAACCCGCGGGGCCCGGCGCGGGTCTTCATGGACAACGACTACGACGGGGAGGATTCATGGGAACACAGGGCTTCGACAGGGAGGTGGTCTTTCTTTCCGGCAAGCGAACGCCGTTCGGCACCTTCGGCGGTTCGCTGAAGGACTTCACCGCAACGGACCTCGGGGTGTTTTCGGCCGAGGCGGCGCTTGCGGCGGCGGGCGTCGAGCCGCCCGACGTGGGCCATGTCTTCTACGGCAACGCGCTGCAGACGTCCGCCGACGCGATCTACCTGGCGCGGCATGTGGGACTGCGGGCGGGCGTCCCGCAGGAGGCTGGCGCCCTGACCGTCAACCGGCTGTGCGGCTCGGGCTTCCAGGCGATCGTCTCGGGGGCCCAGGAGATTCTTCTCGGCGGCACCGAGGTTGCGCTCTGCGGCGGCACCGAGTCGATGAGCCAGTCGCCCCACGTGGTGCGCGGAGCCCGCTGGGGGGACCTCCGCCTCGGCCCGGCCGGCAACGGGTTCGAGGACTCGCTGTGGGAGGCGCTGCTGGATTCGCACTGCGGCCTGACGATGGCGCAGACTGCGGAAGGGCTGGCGGAGAAGTACGCAGTGACCCGCGAGGAAGCCGACCAGGTGGCGGTGAACAGCCAGTCGAGGGCAAAGGCCGCGTGGGATGCCGGGCGTTACGACGCGGAAGTCGCGCCGGTGACGGTGCGGACCCGCAAGGGCGAGGTCCGGTTCGCCGTGGACGAGCACATGCGGCCCGGCACCACGATGGAGGGACTTGCCCGCCTGCGGCCGTATTTCAAGAAGGACGGTCTCGTAACCGCCGGGAACGCCAGCGGGATCGGGGACGGGGCGGCGTCGGTGGTGATCGCGGACCGGGCGTGGGCGGACGCCAACGGCGCCGCGCCGATCGGGCGGCTGGTGTCGTGGGGCTTCGCCGGGGTGGACCCGGGCATCATGGGGATCGGACCCGCGCCGGCGGCCCGCAAGGCGCTGGCGGCCGGGGGGCTGACCCTGGAGGAGATGGAGCTGGTCGAGATCAACGAGGCGTTCGCCGCGCAGTACAAGTCCGTCGAGAAGGAGCTCGGGCTCGATCCCGCGCGCACCAACGTGAACGGCGGCGCGATCGCGATCACGCACCCGCTCGCCGCCTCCGGGGCCAGGATCACGCTGCACCTGCTGCATGAGCTGCGCCGCCGCGGGGCGCGGTACGGACTCGGCGCGGCGTGCATCGGCGGGGGGCAGGGTGGTGCGGTGGTCGTCGAGGCGTATTGAGGGTGGCGCGGGCGCGGCGAGCGGCAGCCGGGGGCACCGATGAGCGGTAAGCGGGCGATATCGCGCCGGGACTTCGACCAGGTGATGCGCCGGGCGTCGGAGCTGGCCGGGGAGGAACCCGGTGGTGCGGAGGGGGAATTCACCGATGCCGAGGTGCTGCGCATCGGGCGGGAGGCCGGGCTCCCGGAGCACCATGTGCGCAGGGCGCTGACGGAGCTGCGCACGGGGAGTGGCCGCACACCCCGGAGCAGGAGCGGGATACACGATCTGATCGAGGCGGGCGAGGTGCGGGGGACGCGGGCGGTGGGGCGGTCGCGCTCTGCCGTGCGCCGGGAGCTCGACGAGTTCCTGGCCGGGGGCCAGCTGCTGCAGCGGGTGCGACGCCGGGACGACCTGCTCCAGTACCGTCCCGCGATCGACTGGGCGTCGCGGGTGGCGCGGGCGGCGAGCTCCACCTCCCGGCAGCACTACGTCGCGGCCGCGCGCCTGGTGGAAGTGCGCCTCGATGAGCTCGCCGACGGAACCACACAGGTCGACATTCTGGTCGACCCGGGGATCAGCGGCGACTACCGCGGCAGAGCGGTGCTGGGGGGTGGGATCGTGGGACTGGCGGTGGGATACGGAGCGGCCGCCGCCATCGCCACGGTGTTTTCCTTCACGGCCGCGGCGGTGGGTGGCCTCGTGGCGGGGAGCGCGGCGGCCCTCGGGATTGCCGTGCTGGCCGGCCGGGGGTTCCAGCGGCGGCTCCGGGAGATACACCTGGAGGTGGAGGGAATACTCGACGGAATCGAGAGCCCCGGGGGATTGGAGCCGCCGCCGCCGGCGTGGCGAAGGTGGGTCCGCCGCCACTTCCACGGCGTCGCCCGGGAGATGATGAAGAGGGACCGCTGACCCGGGAGGGGCCCGGCGGAACCCGCGGCGCCCGGCAGGGTGACCGCTCCACAACAAACAGTTTCAACCGGAGGAGATCCGAATTGGAGATCACAAGAGTGGGCGTGGCCGGGTGTGGCCTCATGGGTAGCGGGATCGCGGAGGTCGCGGCCAGGGCCGGATGCGATGTTGTTGTGCGGGAGATCGATTCCGAGGCGCTCGTGGCAGGGCGGGAGAGAGTGGAGAAGTCGCTGGAGCGGGCGGTCTCCCGGGGGAAGCTCGACCCCGCGGCCCGCGACGAGACCCTGTCGCGCATGACGTTCACCACCTCTTTGGATGACCTTGCCGACCGGGACCTCGTCATCGAGGCGATCGTCGAGTCGCTCGATGCCAAGAACGAACTGTTCGGCTACCTGGACGCCGTCTGCCCGGAGGAGACGATCTTCGCGTCGAACACCAGTTCCCTCACCGTCACCGACATGGCGGCGGCCACCTCACGCCCGGATCGCTTCGTGGGTCTGCACTTCTTCAACCCGGTCCCCGTGATGAAGCTCGTCGAGGTGGTGCGCACCATCGTGACGAGCCGGGAGACCTTCGACGCGGCCCGCGCATTCGCCCGGCGCGTCGGCAAGGTTCCGGTCGCGGCGCGCGACAACTCCGGGTTCGTCGTGAACCTGCTCCTGGTCCCCTACATGCTCGACGCGATCCGCCAGTTCGAGCGGGGCGTCGCCACCGTGGAGGACATCGACACGGCTATGACCCTGGGCTGCGGATACCCGATGGGGCCGTTCACCCTGTGTGACTTCGTCGGTCTCGACACCCTCTGCCAGGTCGCCGAAATCATGTACGGAGAGTACCGGGAGGAACGCTACGCCCCTCCTCCCCTCCTCCGGCGGCTGGTCACAATGGGAAGGTACGGGCGCAAGACGGGCGCGGGATTCTACGACTGGACGCCGGAGGGACCGGTCGCGCTGAAGCTGTGAGGCCAGCCCCGGAAGCGGGGCGTGAACCTGACGTGGGGACGGACCGGCTAAGAGGGCCCGCTTCCGCGGATCACACCGGGCACTACCGCCGGCCCCGTCGCTGCCGTCTGCGCTCCCGGCGGATCGCCGCCTCCCTCTTCCTCTTCCTCTGGGCGCTCGGCTTCTCGTAGAAGCGGCGCTTGCGCAGTTCCGAATAGAGGCCCGAACGCTGCACCTTGCGCTTGAACCTGCGAAGAGCCCTTTCCAGGCTTTCGTTCTCTTTGACGAAGACTTCCAACCAGATCACCCCGCTTGAGATCCCGCGTGTACGGTGGGTCGGGAACGCTCCGGGACCCGCCCCCTCGCTGCGCCGGCAGGCGGATCCGGTCCCGGGAGGATCCCGAAATGGACGCTAATGATAGACCCGGACGCGGCAGGGGGCAAGCGCTGCAGCCAGGATCCACCCCCCGCTGTCCGGTCCGGCTGGCGTGCACGCACTGCGCTGCGCGGAGTGTGCGGCCCCCCGCTTGCGGTCCGGGGAAACAAATGCTTATCATTTGGACCCCCCGGCAACCGGGGTGGAGTTCCCCGCCCGGGAGCGGCGGCGATTCCACCCGCTGGTTGCCGGCTGACGGTGGCTACGACTCCGCCCCGCAACGGAGCTGAACATGCAGCACGTGACCGCCACGGAAAGTCGCCCGGATGCCCTCGCCGACGTGCCTGGCATCTGCGACCTGCCGTTGACCCGGGCGGTGGTCCAGTACCGCGATGTCCACGAGGTTCACCACCCCGGCGGCCACATTCGCGACATCGGGCTTGCGGTAGTCGTTGCCGGGCGGTTCGCCTCGTCGGCGCGGGCCGTGGACCTGGGCTCGGCGGAGGTCAAGTACCTGAACCTCACTACCGAACTAGTGGTCCTCGACTGGGTCCACGATCCCACGCTCGCTCATCTCCGGGCACTCGGCGACGCCCGCGAGAAGCACCCGGCGCGCGGTGCACAACTGCGCCGCTACTGCTTCGATCTGGCCCTGCGGGTCCTCAACCGGAGAGGCTTCACGCCGCTCACCCGCCCCATTCTTCTCAGAATCGGCTTCCGCGATCTCTGCAAGGATCTGGATCTGCACGAGAGCACGGTGGTGCGGATTGTCACGGCCCCCGGCGTGATCACCAGAGTCCACCTCGACTACGAGGCGAATTCCCTGGTCTTCAGAACCCCGGAACGCACGGGTGCCAGCGGACTGGGGCGGACACTCCGGGAAGCCTTCGGGGGCCTTGGGATGGAAACCTCCCGGGAGCGAGGGGGAAGACCATGCGAAGTCCACCACGTCCGGTTCGGTATTCCGGTCACCTTTGACGAGGTGCTCGCGAGCCTCCGTACGATGCGCCGTGGCCTTGGCCGCCTCGTTGCGCGCTTCGAGCCGGAACGGTTTGGAACGGTCAGTGGTCTGACGTCGACCTTCGGTGAACGGGCCACACTGGACAAAATGGATTTCGGAGACACCAGGTTCGGGGTCGCGACCCCGGGATTCGACGATACGGCGTTGTCGGTGCACTGACGAGGAGCGGCGGAGCAGATGGGCGAACAGGCATGGACACAGAGCTGGAAGGCACCACGGGATCACCCGGCGGAAACGACCGAGGTGCTGTACCTGAAGTACCACGGCTATCGCCGCCGGCAGGCCGCCCGCCTCCTGCACGTCATGCCGCGCGAGGCCGTGCGCGATCTGTATGGCGAGGCGCGCGAGTGGGCGCAGGCGCGCGGACTGCACGATGTCCAGGATCCAATGGCCACCCTGGTCCGCTTTGCCGAACACCTGCTGCCGCTGCCACCCTTCGAGGTCTGGCTGGCAGACCGGGAGGAGTATCCGCTGTGCCATATCGAGGACTCCAACGAAGGTCCGCACGCCGCGAGAGTAGGGCAGCCGGGACGCCTGGAGGACCGTCACTTCAACTACGCAGGGCGGTCCTGGATCGTATCCCTGCACGTTTTTCGTGACGGTGCCGTCTGGCGCGGGTTCCTCCGTTTCCGGCAGCGGGGTGCCGCCAAGCGCCACCACACGGCCAACATCTTCCTCGAGGAGACCGCCAGGGAGGTGCAGCGGAGGTTCCGGGAGTTCGACCGCGCCACGTTGGGGGCGTTTCTGAGGTCCGTTCTGCCCTGAAATCGCCCCGGTGGCGGCCTTCGGAGGGTCGATCCGGAATCCCCTGATTTTTGGGAAAAATGTGTTTTGCCCTGTCCGGTTCAGGGACTGATCTCCGTCCTTCCAACTGCTTATCAGCTTGCCACTTAGCTCAGTATCGGAACGGTAACGGAAGGACTTCGATTTCGTCTGGAAACAAGTGGATTACCCGATCCTTCATATTTTCTAAGTCATTGTCTTATAAGGATTTAGTCAGATGGGGTCTTGTCGGGGGACTTTCTTGCATGCCGAGCCGCCGGACCGTAGTGTTAGGGTCCGTTCGTGATCAAGCGCCGATGGTTCCACCCTCCGGACGGGCTGACCGTCGGCGATCCGCGTCCGGGATAATTTTTTGGAGAAAAATCGCTTTCCAAATCATACGAGCCAGGGATGAAACCAGGGATGTGGAACACGCGATCCGTGCAACTGAATGTTCGTCTTCCCAATGACATTGCAACGGAAGCAGAGGAGGTGCAGCGGTCCGACCCGGATTTCCTGAGCCGGGTCATTCAGTACGGGCTTACCCGGCGATCCATCTATCGTCGACTCAGGGAGGCCGAGGCCCGCGAAGGGCAGGTCATCGAGGCCTCCGGGGATTCCGCGTCCAGCTTCGCGTAAGGTCGAGCACCCTTCGACTTGTTGCCCGGCGGCTGGTCGTCACTCGCTCGACAGTTGCCGACACTCAGCAAGATCAAATGTTTCGGTGCCGCATTCGGGCCCCTTGACCGCCCATTGCAGGAGTGGCGACATTCCGTTTGCCGCCGTAATGAACTTCAGCCGTTAGCGTATATGGTACGCGGATCCGGCGGGGGCCGGGTGGGAGGCTGTCTTCGTGGCGGGAGGGTGACATCGTGGAGCGAGACGAAGATCCTGTACTCCGGGCCAAGTACCGAGACTACTGCTCGGCGAAGGTGGCCGATGCCGTGCTCTCGTTGCCACCCACCGAGATCTACAGGCTTGCCGAAGCCGAGGCCCGCGCGGTGAACCGGCTGGCGCCCGCTTCCTACAATGACGCCATCCGCTTCGCTACCCGGAAGATCCGGGAGCGGTTGAACCTGCCGGAATTCCAGGACTGGGCCCGGGCCTACCGGGAGAATCCGTCCCGCTACGATCCGGAGCTCCTGGGGTTGTGGGAGTCGGAGGAAGAAGTGAAGGACGACCGGTCGGAAGACTGACGCCGGCTACAGGCACCGGCCGGGCCGATCGGCTACTTGTACCGGTAGGTGACCCGGCCGCGGGTCAGGTCGTAGGGGGACATCTCCACCTTGACGCGGTCGCCGGCAAGCACCCGGATGTAGAACTTCCGCATCTTGCCGGAGAGATACGCCAGGATTTCGTGGCCGTTCTCGAGCTTGACCCGGAAGTTCGCGTTGGGAAGGACCTCGGTAACGGTACCTTCCATCTCGATCGCGTCGTTGGCCAAGGTTCCTTCCTCGCTGGTGGGTCTCCGGACGGCCCGCTAGAAGGGCAGGTCGTCGTCGGGTTCGGTGATTGGCGGTTGCGGGCGGGTCGAACGCTGGCTCCCGTAGCTTCCCGGGCCCTGGCCCGCCCCATCCGACGCGCCTCGCCCGGGGCCGCCGGATCCCAGCATGATCATTTCGTTGACGATGATGTCGGTCCAGTATCTCGTGGCACCCTGTTCATCCTGGGTCTGGGAGTACTCGAGCCTTCCCTCGACGAAGAGCCGGTCGCCCTTCTTGACCCACTGTTCCACGACATCGCCGAGCCTTCCGAAGAAGGTGAGTCGGTGCCATTGGGTGCGGTCCTGCTGCTGGCCGGACCGGTCCGTGAACTGGCGGCTGGTCGCCAGCGACAGCTTCGCGACGCGACTGCCGGATGCGGTGGTGCGCACGTCGGGGTCGCCTCCGACGTTGCCGATCAGCGTCACCTTGTTCAGAGAACGCGACATGGTTCCTCTTGCCTGTGTCCTTGATACGTGCCGCCGGCCACTGCGGGACCGCCGACCCTTGCGGAAGGTAAGGCAGGTCGCCGGGGATTGCTACGCCCGGGGCGGAATCGGTCCCATTTGGCGGTGGCAAGCGCCCGGGAACGCGGCTAGCTTCCATTGTCTCCCTTCCGGACCTCCCCCCCAGCGCCCTCCCATGAACGACGACCCCTGCGTCAGGACCGAAATCCGGGACTCCATCGCCACGGTCACGATTGACCGGCAAGCGAAGCTCAACGCCCTCAATCCGCAGGTCATCGCCGAGATCGACGCCGCGTTTGCCGGTCTGCACGGAGATCCCGGAGTGCGGGCGGTCATTCTCACCGGAGCGGGCGACAAGGCATTCGTGGCCGGGGCCGACATCGGCGTGCTCGCCACGATGGACCCGCGCACCGGGGTCGCCGTCAGCCGCGAGGGGCAGGATGTCCTGCGTGGGATCGAGCGGTTCCCGAAGCCCGTGGTGGCCGCCGTGGGAGGGTACGCGCTCGGCGGCGGCTGCGAACTTGCGATCGCATGCCATTTGCGGGTCGCGAGCGAGCGGGCGCGCTTCGGCCTGCCGGAGGTGGGGCTCGGGATCATCCCCGGTTACGGGGGGACAGTGAGGCTCGCCCGGCTGGTCGGTCTGGGACGCGCGGTGGAGATGGTGCTCACCGGCGACATGATCACCGCTGATCGCGCCTTCGAGATCGGTCTCGCCAACCTCGTGGTCCCGCACGGGGAGCTGATGGAGCGGACACGGAAGCTGGCGGGGCGGATCGCCCGCAACGCGCCGGTCGCGCTCGAGATGGCGCTAAAGTCGATGTATGAGGCGGTCGAAAGCACCATGGAGCACGCACAGGAGCTGGAATCCAGCCTCTTCGGCCTGCTTGCCTCCACCGGCGACATGCAGGAGGGGATGGCGGCGTTTCTGGAAAAGCGCAAGGCGGCCTTCAAGGGCGAATAGGGGCGACGAACCGGGGCCTCGCGGGAAGTGCGCCCACGCAGCCTGATCCACGTGGTTTCCTGTTACATTTAGGGATGTACGGATTACCCCGTTTCCACTCCCGTTCGTGGTCTTGAGGAAACTGGAGCTGCGCCACTTCCGCAACCTCGGAATCCAGGAGTTGCACTTTCCCCCGGAGGGGGTGGCGGTCGTCGGCGACAACGCGCAGGGGAAGACGAACCTTCTCGAAGCGATCTACTACCTGGAGAGCTTCCGTTCCTTCCGGGGTGCGGGTGATGTCGAGCTGGCGGCCTTTTCGGAAGACGTGTTCCACATCCGGGGATCCGTGGACGGCAGCGAGCCGGCGACGGTGGCGGCGGGCTTCGACAGGAAGACGAAGAGCAAGAAGGTGACGGTGGATGGAAACGACGCAGTCCGGATTTCGGCCGCCCTCGGCAGGCTGGGGGCTGTCGTCTTCTCGCCGTCGGACGCGGGTCTGGTGAGCGGCGGGCCCGGCGTGCGTCGCCGTTTCCTCGATATCGTCCTGTCTCTGAACCAGGGTGGGTACCTCGAAGCGCTGCAGGAGTACCGCAGGACGCTGGCACAACGGAATGCCGCACTGCGGGCGGGTTCGGGCGGGCCGGTCCCCAGGGAGTGGACAAGTCCGTGGGAGGATGGACTGGTCGAATCGGGCGCACGGCTGACTCACATGCGTGGCGAGTGGGTATCGGCGTGGGCCGAGCGCTTCACACGGTACTACGAGACCATCTCGGGCGGTGACTCCGCTACAGTCCGCTACCGGCCGAATCTGGCCCCCGGCGGGCCGCGGGCTGGCGCGGATGAGCCGGCGCCAGCCGGGAGCGCGTTACGCGAACACTTCCGGGTCCGCCTGGACGAGTGCTGGGAGAGGGATTCGCGGGTCGGCGGCACCGGCGCGGGACCGCACCGGGACGAACTCCTCGTCGTGGTTTCCACAGGAGGCGGTGCCCTTCCGGCCCGGGCCTACGGATCCGGTGGGCAGCGGCGCACGGCCGCACTCGCGCTGCGTCTCACCGAGGCAGCCACCATCCGTCAGCAGCGCGGGGCGGAGCCGATCCTCCTCGTTGACGACGCCTTCGCCGAGCTCGATGCCGGTCGCGCCAGCCGCCTGGCCACGCTGCTTGCGGAGGAGGGGACCGGCCAGGTGATCCTGACCGTCCCCAGGGAGGCGGATGTGCGGCTGCCGGGCCGCAGCCTGCCTTGCTGGCACATCTCCAAGGGAGTGATCGCGGCGTGACGGGGGCAAGGGAAGCGCGTCGCGCGGTCGGAAAGCCCGAGCGCGTTGGGGATGTTCTGGCCGGATACCTGGACCGCACCGGGTTGGGAGAGGCGCTCGGGCGCCTGGGGGCGCTCGACGAATGGACCGGCGCGGTCGGGCCCAGGGTCAGCCGGGTCACCAGGCCCGTCGAGGTCCGGGGGGACACGCTGGTGGTCGAGGTGATCTCGAGCGCGTGGCTTGCTGAGCTGGCGATGATGCGCCCCCTGATACTTGAGCGGGTCAACAGGGCCAGAGCCGGGCCGGCCATCGGGGATGTCCGGTTCCGACTGGCGGAGCAATGATCTCAGAGGTATGAGCATGGCCATGAAAAGCAGGGCGGGCGACTATACGTCGAGACGGATACAGGTCCTCAAGGGGCTGGAGGCGGTCCGCAAGAGGCCGGGGATGTACATCGGGTCGACCTCGTCCCGGGGGCTGCACCACCTCGTCTACGAGGTCGTGGACAACAGCATCGACGAGGCGATGGCCGGTCATTGCACCTCGATCAGGGTGGTGCTTCGGCCCGGCGATCTGATCAGCGTGGAGGACGACGGCCGGGGAATCCCCGTGGACATGCACCCGACCGAGGGAGTCCCGGGGGTCGAACTGGCGATGACCACGCTGCACGCGGGCGGCAAGTTCGACAAGAGCTCCTACAAGGTCTCCGGCGGCCTGCACGGGGTCGGTGTAAGCGTGGTGAACGCGCTCTCGGAGTGGCTCGAAGTCGAGGTCAAGCGGGGCGGCAGGCGCTATCACCAGCGCTACCAGCGCGGGATCAAGACCACGGAACTCGCGGATCTGGAGGCCGCGCGCGGCCAGGGCACGCTCGTCACCTTCAAGCCGGACCCGGAGGTGTTCACCGAGCTGGAGTTCAGCTTCGACAGGCTGTCCGCCCGGTTGCGGGAGCTGGCGTTCCTCAACAAGGGGCTCGAGATCGAGCTGCGCGACGAGCGCACCGACGACGAGGTCGAGCAGGTCTACCGGTACGACGGGGGGCTGGCCGAATTCGTGACCTGGCTGCGGGGTTCCCGCTCCCCCGTGCACGACAACGTGATCCATTTCGAGACCGACAGGCCCGAGGCACAGATCGAGCTGGCCATGCAGTACGACGACGGCTTCTCGGAGAACGTCCACACCTTCGTGAACAACATCAACACGCACGAGGGCGGAACCCACCTCACCGGGTTCAAGGCGGCGCTGACGCGCACGATCAACGATTACGCCCGCCGGAACAGGATCTTCAAGAAGGACGAAAGCCTCTCGGGCGACGATGTGCGCGAGGGACTGACCTGCGTGCTGAGCGTGAAGGTCATGGAGCCGCAGTTCGAGGGCCAGACGAAGACCAAGCTGGGCAACTCCGAGGTGCGGGGCGCGGTCGAGGCAGCCGTGAACGAACACCTGTCGGCTTTCCTGGAGGAGAACCCCAGGTCGGCGAGGGCGCTGATCGAGAAGTCCCTGCAGGCGGCGCGGGCCAGGGTGGCCGCCCGCAAGGCCCGCGATCTGGCCCGCAAGAAGAGCGGACTGGAGGGCGGGGTGCTGCCGGGCAAGCTGGCCGACTGTTCGATCGCCGACCCGGCGCTCTCCGAGATATACCTGGTCGAGGGGGACAGCGCGGGGGGATCGGCGAAGCAGGGCCGGGACCGCTCCTTCCAGGCGATCCTGCCGCTCAAGGGCAAGATCCTCAACGTCGAGAAGGCGCGGATCGACAAGATCCTCTCCAACGACGAGATCCGGGCCATGGTCACCGCGATCGGGGCCGGGATCCGCGAGGACTTCGACATCGAGAAGGCCCGCTACCACAAGATCATCATCATGACCGACGCCGACGTGGACGGCGCCCACATCCGCACGCTGCTCCTCACCTTCTTCTTCCGCCAGATGCGGGAACTGATCGATCGCGGGTATGTCTACATCGCGCAGCCGCCGCTCTACAGGGTTCACAAGGGGAAGACGGAGCGCTACGTGTTCAGCGACGCGGAGCGGGACCAGGAAGTCAGCCGCCTTTCAAACGGCAAGGACGGCAAGGGGATTTCGGTCCAGCGCTACAAGGGTCTGGGCGAGATGAATCCGGACCAGCTGTGGAAGACGACCATGGATCCGGACGCGCGCACTATCCTCCGGGTGACGGTGGAGAGCGCCGCCGAGGCGGACCGCATCTTCTCCAGGCTGATGGGCGACGAGGTGGAGCCGCGAAGACGCTTCATCGAGGAAAACGCGAGGTACGTGCGCAATCTGGATGTGTAGCAGGTACCGTTGCGATCGCAACGCCGTGAAATCCCGGCCGCACCGCGTGGCCGCATACCGGCGAATCCCCGCGTTCCGCGGGACCGGGAGGGGAGTCATCCTCACTCCCGAATTGGCGGCGTCGCCCGAAGGGGGCGGATCGACCGCTGCAACCGCAACCAAATCAGGAGGCAGGATAATCATGCACTACCAACGACTACTGAGGGCCTTTGCGGCCGTTGCCACGCTTGTGGCGGTGGTGGGCGGGGCCCCGGAGCCGGTCCAGGGTCAAGCCGGCGTAATCCAGGGCCAGGTTCTGGACGCCGCGTCCGGGCGTCCCCTGTCCAACGCGCAGGTCCTGGTCGAGGGGACCGGAATCGGACAGCTCACCAATGCGGCCGGCAACTTTCTGCTCCTCAATGTGCCTGCCGGCGAACATGTCGTGCGGGCGACCCTCATCGGGTACATCGAGGCCGAACAGGACGTGACCTTGGCGGCCGGACAGACGGCCAGCATCGAATTCGAGATGTCGCCGACGGCGATCGAACTCGACATGATCGTCGTTACCGGCGTGGGAGCGGAAACCGCCCGCCGCGCGCTCGGCACGTCGGTCGAGGTTCTCACCACCGAAGACATCGCGCTGGCGCCGGTCCAGTCGGTCGACCAGCTCCTCCAGGGGCGCGTGGCCGGCGCGACCGTCAACGCCACCTCGGCGCAGCCGGGCACCGGGTCGCTGATCAACTTCCGGGGCATTTCCTCGGTGTTCGGCGCCCAGACCCCGGTCATCTACGTGGACGGGGTGCGGGTCGACAACGACCAGTCGACCGCGGCGGGCACCGGGGGCGAGCAGTCCTCCGCGCTCGCCGACATTCTGACCAGCGACATCGAGCGCATCGAGATCACCAAGGGCGGCGCGGCTTCGACGCTGTACGGGTCCGACGCCGCCACCGGCGTGATCCAGATCTTCACCAGGAAGGGCACCCCCGGGGCGCCGCGCATCACCGCCCGCATCGAGCAGGGGATCGAGGTGCCGGAGCTCAAGTACATCTTCGACACCGGCGTGATCTTCCCCGACCGGGTCGAGTCCGGCGAGGTCTCCGCCACCTTCCTGGAAGATCAGTACTTCAAGAACGGCCAGACGCAGAATTATTACCTGGGCGTCAGCGGAGGCACCGCCGACGTGACCTACAGCGTCAGCGGCCGCCTCGGGGACCGCACCGGGACCCAGCCCAAGGACGCCAGCACCAACTACAACCTGCGCGGCGGCCTGCAGGCGTCCCTCAGCGAGGATTTCACGCTGGAGTTCTCGGGCAGCTACGTCCGCCACAACTTCCAGCGGCTCTACAACGGTTCCTCCATCGAGGATCCGATCACCACCTTCGAGGTCGGCGACGCACTTTTCTTCTCGGGAGCCGCCACCCTCCAGGAGGCGTACGACATCTTCCTGATGCCGGATATCGACGAATGGGTCAACCGGTTCATCTTCTCCGCCGGAGCCCGCTGGAACATCCGCGACGACCTGACCGCCAGGCTCACGGTGGGCAGCGACAACCGGACCAACCAGCAGCGGATCTACCACCCGATCGGCTTCACCCCGGGCGAACCCACCGGCCAGCTCAACCGCCGGGACCGCTCCTTCACCTCCGTGTCGCTCGACGCGGGCGCGACCTACGCCTGGGAGAACTCGGGCGGGACCATCGGGTCCTCGCTCACCGTCGGCGTGCAGGGCTTCCGTGAAGACGAGAGCATCATCAACGGCAACGGACTGGGCTTCGCCCTGCCGGGCTCCTTCGACTTCGACGCCGCGGCGGAGATCACCGCCTTCGAGGGCAACGTCGAGGTGTTCAACGGCGGGCTCTACGTGGACGAACAGCTGAGCTTCTGGAACAAGCTCTACCTTGGCGGCGGATTCCGCATCGATGCCGGATCCAGCTTCGGGGACAACATCGACACCGAGCTCTATCCCAAGGCCACCGGGTCGTACATCCTCTCCGACGACGTCAGCCTGCCGTTCGTGGACCAGCTCAAGCTCCGCACCGCCTACGGGCAGACAGGCCGGTTCCCGGGCGCCTTCCTCAAGGACCGGACCTTTTCGGCCATCTCGTTCCGCGGGGAGTCGGCCCCGAGGTTCGCCAACCCCGGCAACGCGGAGCTTCGCCCGGAAAAGACCTCCACGATCGAGGCCGGGATCGACGCCGCTCTCTGGAACAACCGGATCGGGATCGACCTGACCGTCTACGACGCGCGCACCACCGACGCGCTCTTCCAGGTGCCGCGCCAGCCGGTCACCGGACAGGGCACCCAACAGGAGAACGTGGGCGAGATCCTGAACCGAGGGATCGAGCTGGGCGCCAACCTGGACGTTCTGAATACCAGGCAGCTGGCCTGGAGCCTGGGCGGAACGTTCCGCTACACGCACAACGAGGTCACCGACATGGGCGGCGTGGCGGACTTCGGCGCGGACGGTTCCCAGAAGCGCGTGACCGGCTGCTGGCGGATGGTCGACGGTGAATGCCGCGGCGGCCCGGTGGGCGCGTGGTGGGTGACCATGCCCGTGGACACCAACGGCGACGGCCTGCCGGACGGTTCGGAGCGCGGATTCACCGGGGGATTCCCGGTGCCCGACAAGAGCGGAAGCTTCAACACCACGATCGGCATCGGCAACAGCCTGACGATCAGCGCGCTGGCGGACTGGGCCGCGGGTCACCAGGTGTTCGACTGGGGCTCGGTCTGGGCCACCTTCAACGGCATCTACCGGCGTGAGCGCGTTCGCTGCGGGATGGGAGAAGGCGCGGCCGAAGGCTGCGAGTACGCCTTCCCGACCCGGTACGACGGGAGCGGTGCCCCGCAGGGCAAGTACAGCCAGAATGCGGCCCGCAGCGCCTTCCTCTACGACGGCGACTTCTTCAAGCTCAGGGAGGTCGCGGTGCGGTATGTGCTGCCCGAGGGGGTTGCCGGCAGCATCAGCGCCGGTCGTGCCTCGCTGTTTGCGAGTGGCCGCAACCTGTGGATCTGGTCCGGGAACGAGATTGTCGACGGCGAGCTCAACGGGCTTTCCGGCGGCGGACTGCAGCTGGGAGGCGAGACCAGTGCGACCCTTTCCCCGAACCGGCAGTTCAAGCTCGGTGTCGAGGTGGTCTTCTAATGGCCGGCATACAATGGAGAACAGATAGAATGATGAACAGGAACATATCGATCCTCGGGCGGAGACGGCTGGCTGCGGCCGGGATGCTTCTCGGCGTTCTGGCGGCCGTTGGCTGCGATGCCATCGACCCCACCGGAGTCAACAATCCGACGACCACCGACGAGGACCTGGCGCAGGCGACCAACCCCACCGAGGCGCTGCTGCCCGGGCTCAGGGCGCAGTTCGCCCGCCTGATCAACGCCTACGTCGTCGCCGAGGTCGTCACCGACAACTATTCGATTCACGGCACAGGGATCATCCAGACGCTGGACGCCCCCAACGAGATTACCCCGGACATCATGAACTCGACGGGGACCAGCGCCAACGGGGTGTACTGGAACGTCCAGGAACTGCGCGCGCTGGCCGATTTCGTGATCGACGAGATCGCGCCGAACGATGCCGGGGCGCCCCCCGCGCTCGTCGCCGAGGCGCACTACTACCGGGGCATGGCCTACCTGATCATGGGTGAGGTCTTCTCCTTCGTGCCGCTCGAGGAGGATGGTGCCCCGCAGCCTTCCGATGTTGCGCTGGGCCGGGCCGTGACCGACCTGCAGGCCGCGGCGGGTGTCGGACCGCAGGCCAGCGCGGCGCTGGCACGAGCCTACCGGCTGCAGGGTGACCGGGGAGCCGCGGCGGCTGCGGCGAATGCAGTGCTTTCGGCCGACGCGAGCTTCCTCTTTGCGCCCTCCTACGACGCGGGTTCGATCAGCAACACGTCGGTGTTCTTCCTGGTGCTGCGCGCACTTCAGGAGATGCAGCCGCTGCCGAGGCTGGACTTCCTGGACCCCAAATACACAACGCGCGACGCAGCCATCCCCATCGCGAAGGCGGAGGAGATGCACCTGATCCTGGCCGAAATCGCGCTGGCGTCGGGCGACCTGGCGGGGGCGCGGAGCCGGTTGGCCAGCGCCATCCGGCTCGCCGGAACGCGCGGCACCGTTTCCTTTGACGACATCGACGAGCGCCGCAACGCCGACCTGAGCCTGCGTCCGCGCGATTCTGAGATCCTCGTGCGCGCCGATGCGAACAGCCCCTACCGGGCCGGCCTGGTACTCGACCGCCCGGGTGACGGGCTTACGATTCCCAACATATCCGGGACATCGCTCGACGCCGACAGCGTCACGGCCCTGTCGGAGGCCTCCGACCTGTGGCACTCGCTGTGGCTCGCGCGGCAGGAGATCCTCTTCCTGGAGGGAAGGAGACTCGCCGACCTGGGGATCAAGCTGCCGATGATGCTGCGTGAGATCGACCAGAACCCCAACATCAACGAGGGTGGGCCGGGCACCGTGCCGGTCGTCCCGGGATTCGTTCCCGTGGCGCCGCGCTACGCGATGGACATCTACTCGCCGGTGGAGCTGTACGATGGCGACGGTCCCGACGCGCCCCTGCTTCAGACGATGGTGACGATCGGGGTGGACATGAACCGGGTGCTCGCGCAGAACAACGCCTCGCCCTTCAACTAGCAATCGGCGGAATGGACCGGCAGTCCGTGGCGGAGTTGCTCGCTGCGGGCTGCCGGTCGCAACAGTGAGGAGGACCTCCCCTTGAGCGTGGACCGCAAGCGGGCGCTGCTCGCCCGGCCGGTTGAGCACATCGACGTTGCCGGCTTCGACGGGCGGGCGGTGGTGGATTCGTACCGCAATGCGGCCTTCCAGGCGCGCAACCTCGCGGAGGCCGCCGACATCTTCGCGGAGATGATCGAGGAGCCCCGGTGCGCGGTGCTCCTCACGCTCGCGGGATCGCTGGTGTCGGCGGGGCTCAAGGAGGCGCTGATCACTCTGATCGAGTGCAACATGGCTGACGTGGTCGTCGCGACGGGGGCGGTCGTGGTCGATCAGGACTTCTTCGAGGCGCTGGGCTTCCGCCACTACATGGCGCCGGGGTCGCCCGAGGCGCCGGACGCGGACGACGAGGAGCTGCGCGCGCTGGGGATCGACCGCATCTACGATACCTACGTTGATGAGACGGACCTTCAGCGCTGCGACGCCACGGTGGCCGGGATCTTCGATGGGCTGGAGGCGCGGCCGTGGTCGAGCCGGGAGCTGATGCGGGAGCTGGGAGCGTACCTGGAGCGACACCACGGTGACGCCCGGTCGATCCTGCTGGCCGCGCACCGGAAGGAAGTGCCGGTCTTCGTGCCGGCGCTGAGCGACTCGTCGGCCGGATTCGGGGTGGTCGCGCACCGGGCCAGGGCGGAGGGGGCGGGCGTCGGCCCCATCGCCTTCGACTCCGGCAAGGACTTCCATGAGCTGGCCGGGATCAAGCTGGCGGTGCAGGAGACAGGGCTACTGATGGTTGGCGGGGGCGTGCCCAAGAACTTCGCGCAGGACGCGGTGGTCGCGGCGCGTATGCTGGCGGAGACGGGATGGGGCGCGGAGGGGGGCACGGTCGCCGAAGGGGTCGCCACGGGATCCGGGAACGCCGATTCGGGCGGCGAACAGGTGCCGATGCACCGGTACGCGGTGCAACTCACGGTGGCGGACGCGCGCGATGGCGGCCTGTCGGGGTCGACGCTGCGCGAGGCCACGACGTGGGGCAAGGTGGCCGTGAGCCGCGAGCGGATGGTGTTCGGCGAGGCGACGCTGACGTTGCCGCTCCTGGTGAGCGACGCGTACCACAGGGCGGGCTGGCGGAAACGGGCGGGGATGCGGCTGGGGTCGATCTTCAGCGAGGGGCCTGCCCTGGTGGGTTCCGCTTGACCCAGCTCGGCCTGGACTTCGACGCGAAGCCGGCGGCGGGGCCGGTTCCGGCCAGGGATGAGCCGCCGGATCGCGGGGGAGTCCCGGGCCGCTCCGGGAGCGCGTGCATTCTGGTCCGGGAGCTGGCGCGGATCGCGCGGGAGACGGGCCGTGAGCGCAAGATTCTCGTCACGCGGACGCGGGGGGAGGCGAAGGAGCTGCTGCGCCAGGTGGCGCTGGGAGGACAGTCGTGGGCCGGTTTCGAAGTCACGACCGCCCGCCCGCTGGCTATGAACTACGCGGCGGAGGCGCTGACCCGGGCCGGCACGAGCGTCATCGACCCCTTCGACGAACAGGCGCTGATGGAGGAGGCGATCGACCACGTGATGGCGGGAGGCGGGGGAGGCGGGCTGGTCGCGCGCTTCGCCGGGCTGGCCGAGAAGGTCGGATTTCGGGATGCGGTGCGGAACTCGGTGGAGGCGCTTCGGCTGGCGGGGATCCGTTCCGGCGCGCTGCGGAAGGGCCGGGGTGGGGCGTCGAGGCGCCAGGCCCTGCTCACCGCGGTCGTCGAGCGCCTGGAAGCCCTGCTGGACGCCAGGAGCCTGGCCGACACCGCGGTGGTGCTGGAGACGGCCATCCAGGTTGTCAATTCGGACGCGGCACGGCCCGTCCGTCCTGCCGGTGCCCCCATCTACCTCGTTCCCGGACTCACCGATCGCGGGCTGACGGGACAGTTCCTGCGCGCCCTTGAGCGGCGCGGAGCCACCATCCTCAAGACCGATCCCGTGCTCGGCCTGGCGGCACCCCCCCGGATCCTCTGGGACGCTGGCCCGCCGGAGTCCGCAGGCAGCCATCTGCACGCGATCGAGCAGTGGCGTGAACGCCGCCGGCGTGGGGACACGGAGGAGGGCCCACCGCGTTCGGCGGACCTGCGAATCGACCTGTTCGCGGCCGGCTCAGTCCACGACGAACTGCGCGGCGTGCTCCGGAGGGTGATCGAGACGGGCGCCCGCTGGGACGAAGTGGAGATCGTCGCCTCCGATCCGGCTATGTACGGCTCCGCGCTCCACGCGCTGGCGGATTCCATGGGGATTCCCGTCACCTTCGCCGTCGGACTTCCGGTCGAGCGGACGCGGCCCGGGAGGGTCGTGGCCACCTACTTCAAGTGGGTCGAGAGCGGCTTCCAGGAGTCGGTGTTTCGCGCGCTGGTGGAGGCCGGCGACGTGAGCCCGCCCGCCCGCGGCGACCGAATCGCGGGGCCGCGTTTGGCCCGGGCGCTGAGGCGCCTGAGGATCGGCTGGGGCAGGGAACGCTACATGGACAGGATCGAGGCGGTGTTGCGCGCGATCCCGGCAATGAACCCGGGGCGGTACGAGGACGACGAGCGGTTCGAACGGCGCAAGGTGTACAAAGAAAAGATTTTACGCGCACTACGAGCCCTCCTGGGACCCGTGCTCGAGGCGACCCCCGAAGTCGGCGCACCAAAAAACGGTGCGCACGCGGCGCCAGCTGCCGGGGCCGCTACGGGCGTGTCTCCTGCGGAAGTCGCCACCGGCGTGAAGAGCCTGCTCACGCGCGTGACCGACGGGACCGACACCGACGATACCGCCCGCGACCGGCTGGTCCGGATCCTCGACCGGATCGAGGCAACCCTGAACCGGCGCACCGACTTTCCGTCGGCCGCGGCCATCGTGAAGTCGCTGCTGGAGATCCGGATCCCGGCACCGAGGACCGAAGGCACCGCTCCGTGGAGTTCGGCCTCGGGCCACCTCTATCTCACCGATCTGAGGCACGGTGGGGCCGCAGGGCGTCCGCTCACCTTCGTCGTGGGGCTGGACTCGGCGCGCTTCCCCGGCTCGGCCATCGAGGACCCGCTGCTGCTCGACCGCGAACGGTTGCGCCTCGGGCAGGGCGAGCTCGCCTTCGCCAGCGACCGCGCCGCGGACGCGCGCTTCAACTTCGCGCAACTGGTAGCCCGCCTCCGCGGCACGCTGGTCCTCAGCTATGCGCGCTGGGATCCGGCGGAGGCGCGGGCGCTTTCCCCCGCCCCTGAGCTGCTGCAAGCGCTTCGGCTCATGGCGGCCGACCCGCGGCTCACCTTCGAGGACCTCGAGCGGCGCCTCGGCGTCACGGAGTCCCGCCTTCCACGTGCGGATCTGCGCGCCGATCTGGACGCGTGCGACGTGTGGCTGCGCGCGCTCGCGACCAGCGACGGCAGACTGCGCGACGGCGTGCAGGCGGTGGGCCTGGCGTATCCGCGGCTGGGGCAGGGACTCGCCGCGGCCGCTGCCCTGCACGTGGATGCCGCGAGCTTGCACACCGGCATCATCGGGGAGCGGGACCCGCCGTTCTCCTACCAGGACCAGCGCACCCGCATCCTGTCGGCGAGCCGCCTCGAAGACCTGGGCGCCTGCCCGCGGCGCTTCCTCTTCGCGAGCGTCCTCCGGGTCTCGACACCCGACGATCCCGAGTTCGACCCGCACCGCTGGCTCGACGCGCTGCAGCGCGGAAGCCTGCTTCACAACGTATACGAGCAGACCCTGAAACGGGCCCGCGAGCAGGGGATCGAGCCCGCCGAGGACGCCTTTCTGGCGCTCGCGCTGGAGCTGGCCCACGGCGAAATCGCGAAGATGACCAGGGAGGTCCCGTCGCCGAGTCCGGTTGTGCGCTTCATCGAGACCACGCGCCTCCGGGAGGATGTCCATTCCTTCGTGGAGATGGTCCGGCGCGCACCCCCCTCCTGGATCGCACTCGAGATGGACTTCGGGATGGACGACACGGGCTTGGAAATCCCCGCCGGGGATGGTCCGCCGGTTCTGGTTCGGGGCCGTATCGACCGCGTGGACGATCACGGATCGCACCTGCGCGTGGTCGACTACAAGACGGGAACCGACTACGGCCACGACAGGAAGTCGGGTGTGTACCGGGGGGGGCGCCGCCTCCAGCACGCCCTGTACACGGCCGCCGCGGCCTCCGTGCAGGGCAGACCCGTCGACAGGATGGAGTATCACTTCCCCACACGCCGGGGTGAAAACCGGATTCGGCGGTACTCGGTGCCGGATCTCGGGCACGGCGGCGCGCTCGTTGCGATGATGCTCGAGGGCGCGGCCGCGGGCTGGTTTCCGGCGACCGACGACGCCGGCGACTGCCGCTACTGCGACTACCAGGAGGTGTGCGGCGTCAGGGCGGACAAGCGCGGCAACACGTCCTGCCGCCACGCGGAGTGGACGAAGCGGAACCTGGACGCCCTGCCCGAGCTGTCGGCGCTGAGGCGGGCCCGCAAGTGGGAAGACGAGGAGCCGCTGTCGTGAGCGGAAACGGCCGGCGCCCGCCCGACCAGTCCGAACGGGACCGAATCTCGGCGGACCTGGACCGCAACCTGCTCGTCGAGGCCGGGGCCGGCTCGGGGAAGACGAGATCGCTGGTGGACCGCATGGTCGCGCTGGTCGGCACCGGGACATGCACCGTGGACCGGATCGCCGCGGTCACCTTCACGCGCAAGGCCGCCGCCGAGTTGCGCCAGCGCTTCCAGGTTAGCCTGGAGCAGGTACTCGCCCGCTTGCCGGCCGCGGACCCGCGCTGTGAGAGGCTGGAATTCGCGATCCGCGATCTCGACCGGGCCTTCCTGGGCACGATCCACGCCTTCTGCGCCAAGCTGCTCCGCGAGCGGCCCCTGGAAGCCGGCCTCGATCCGGGATTCCGCGAGGTGCAGGAGACCGAAGGGGTCAGGATGAAGCGCGCCTTCTGGCTGGACTTCCTCGAGCGGCTCGGGTCGGACGGGGACCCCGACCTGGAGGAGCTGGAGCGGCTGGGTATCGAACCCGACCGGCTGCAGCCCCTCTTCGACGAGCTCGTGGAGAACCCGGATGTGGACTTCGGCTTTCAGCCCGTGCCGCCGCCGGACGAAGCGGAGATCCGGGCGGTGCGCGCGCGCTTCGACGAACTCCTCGACCGGGCCGAGCGGATGATGCGGAACCGCAAACCGCGCGGAGGCTGGGATCCCTTCGGCAGGCGCATGCGGACGCTGCTCTACTGGCGGCGCGCGCTCGACTGGGACGACCGCACCGCCTTCTTCGACGCCCTGGCCAGGGTGCACCTGAAGAAGGGCGGACTGACGCAGTACAAGTGGGCCGACACTCCATCGGGGAAGGCCGGCGCCAAGGCGCTGGGCATCGCCTTCCAGGAGTTTGCCGCGGCCGGGAGCCGCGCCGACGCGCTGCTGAGGTCGTGGTGGGCCCACCGCTATCCGGTCGCCATGCGGGTGGCCAACCGCGCGGCCCGCGCCTTCGCCCGGCAGCGCAAGGATCGCGGCGAAATCAACTTCCAGGACCTTCTGGTACTCACGGCGGCGCTGCTCCGCGACGAGCCCGGTGCCCGCCGGGACCTGGGCAGGCGGTACCGCCATGTCCTCGTGGACGAGTTCCAGGACACGGACCCGCTGCAGGCCGAGATCCTCCTCCTCCTGACCAGCGAACCGGAAGCCGGAACCGACTGGACCACGGTGGTTCCCCGGCCGGGCGCGCTCTTCGTGGTCGGGGATCCGAAGCAGAGCATCTACCGCTTCAGGCGGGCGGACATCGCGCTCTACGACTTCGTCAAGAATCGCTTCAGGGACTTTGGCGACGTGCTGCGGCTGGCGGCCAACTTCCGCTCCCTGGATGCCATCGGGGCGCTGGTGAAGGGGGTGTTCGACAGCGACGACCGCTTTGCTGGGGACGACACCGACCGCCAGGCCGCCTTCGCCCCGCTGCTCGTCCAGCCCTGGGTGAGGGAGGAGAGTGAGCCCGGGCCCGGACTGCTGTCGGCCTACACGGTGGCCGGCAGGACCCAGGGCCAGGCGGCCGAAGACGACGCCGAGCGGATCGCGACGGAGATCGCGCGACGGGTGGCTGCCGGTGAGCGCGGTCCCGGCGACTTCATGGTGCTGACCCGCACGCGCAAGTTCCTCGGGGTCTACGCGCGGGCGCTGGAGGACCGCAACCTGCCGGTCGAGGTGTCGGGCGCGGGCGTGGGGTTCGAGGACGAGCTCGGCGCGCTCCTCCTCCTCTTCCGGTGCCTCGCCGACCCGGCCCACGAGGTGCGTGTCCTGGGGGTGCTCACGGGGCCGCTCTTCGGGATCACCCTCGACCGGCTCGTGGAGTACCGCGACGGCGGGGGGAGCTTCCGCGTCAACCGGCCCGCCGACGGCGACGGCGAGGTGGCCGACGCGCTGAACGAGCTGCACGGTTGGTGGAAGCGCGCGCGCAGGGAGCCCGCCGACCTGACGGCCGAACGGCTGGTGGCCGAGACCGGCCTGTTTCCGCTGGCCGCGGCGGGAACGCTGGGACAGCTGCGCGCCGGGGCGCTGGTCTACCTTCTGAACGCCGTGCGGGGCCGCGCGCTCGAGGGCGACACCTCGATCGCCGGGGCCGTGGACGCCCTGGAGACAGCGCTGGAATGGGAGGACGCGGAGGCCCCACTGGTGCCGGAACGTCCGAACTGCGTGCGCGTGATGAACCTGCACCGGGCCAAGGGGCTGGAGGCGCCGGTGGTGTTCCTGGCCGCGCCCTTCCCGGAGCCGCATTGGCCGCCGGACAAGCGGGTCGCCCGGGACAGGGAGGGCGTGGCCCGCGGGACCATGCCCATCGTGGTGAAGCGGGGTTGGAGCAAGGAAGTGATCGCGCAGCCGCCCGGCTGGGAGGAGGAACAGCAGACCGAGGCCGCCTTCGAGGAGGCGGAGAAGGTTCGCCTGCTCTACGTGGCGGCGACGCGGGCCCGGGACGAGCTGTGGGTCGCGCGATGGGTGGGGGGGCGGGGGGGCAGGGCATCGGTGTGGGAGCCGGTGGAGTCCTGGGTGGTGGCGGAAGCCGTGCGCGGGGGGGAGGGAGGGCGACAGGGCATCGCCAGGGTGGCCGACCTGCCGCGCGAGGATCCTCCCGCGCCGGATGTGCTGGATCCCGGGACGGATTTGACCGGGCCGATGGCGGCGGTCGCCGAGGTGGCCGCCCGCGCGCGCGAACCCACCTACCGTCTCGATTCGGTGACGGGGCGTGCAAAGACGGACGCCGCGCCCGCTGACGATTCGACTGGCGACGCGACGCCCTCCGTGCACACGAAAGCCTTTGCGCCGGCCCCTCTCCGCCCCGGCACGGGGGGATACGAATGGGGCAGCGTGGTGCACGAGGTGCTGGCGGCGGCCGACCAGGGCACCGCCGGCGATGCGCTTACCCAGCTGGCTCGTGACCTGCTCGTCGAGTACGAGCGCCCGGTCGATTCCACGGGAGCACCCACCGAACTGGAAACACTCATCGCCATGGTCGAATCCGTTCGCAGCTCGGATCTCTGGCACCGGGCCATGGCAGCGGGCGAACGCCACGCCGAGATCCCCTTCGCCGTGAACATCGGCCCCGGCCCCGGGCGCGGCGACGTGATCGAGGGCGTCATCGACCTCGTCTTCCGGGAGGGGGAGAAGTGGGTGGTCGCGGACTACAAGACCGACACCGGCGACGATCCCGACTTCACGGACAGGGTCGGGCGGTACCGCGCCCAGGTCGACCTCTATGCGCAGTGCTGGGAGCGGCTCACGGGCGAGGAGGTTGCGGAGCGGGTGCTGGTTTTCACTTCGCAGGGGCGGACGGAGGCGTGGTGACGGCGTGCGGCGGACCCGTGACGTGCCCGGTGCGCGGACATGCGTCGGGCGGGCGCCTGAGAGTGCGATCGCCAGGCGCCGCGATCATCGCGCCACGAGTGTCGGCCGTCCGGCTGACCCGGGGGCTGGCGGACCAGGGTCGATCTTCCGAAGTTGGGGACTTCAACCTCAGACGAAAGGCTGGCAATGAAGCTCACGAAGATATTCCCGGTTCTGGCCGTTGCTGCGCTGGCGGCGGCTGACGCGGTCCCGGTGCGGGCGCAGGAGGGGTCCTTCCCCGAAGGCTGGCAGGTCCGCTTCGACCGCGAGGGTTCCAGCATGGAAGACGTGGAGTTCGAAACCATGCCACCGGGGATGCACATCACCACCGGGCCGGCGATGATCGCCTACCACCCGGATTCCGTCGCCACCGGCGACTTCCGCATCGAATCCGAGATCTTCCTCTTCGATCCCGGCAGGCGCCGCGAGGCCTTCGGCTTCTTCGTGGGCGGCTCGGATCTGCAGGGTCCGAACCAGCGCTACACCTACTTCCTCGTGCGGGAAGGCGGGGAGTTCCTGGTCAAGACGCGCTCCGGCGCCGAGACCGGTCTCGTGCAGGACTGGACCGCGCACTCTGCCGTCGCGTCGTACGCCGCGAAGCCCGCCGACGCCAGCTCGGCCGGGAACATCCTGGTCCTGGAGGCGCAGGGCGACGAGCTGCGCTTCTCGATCAACGGCGAGCAGGTCTGGAGCGGATCGCGGCAGGGGCTGGAGACGGACGGCATCTTCGGCCTGCGGATCAACCACGGCCTGAACGTCCACGTGACCACGATCATGCGGAGTCCCGCGGCATCGGCTGGCGCGTCGGAGGCCCCCGGGGTCATGCAGTGACAGATTAGATAAGATTTTCTAAGATAAGAAGAATTATCTAATCGTAGCGACCCGTGGCCACGCCGACATTCGCCACGGACTGCCGGGTCCGCCTGCCAGCGCGCCGAACACGAGGGATGCAAGGGCGAATCGTCTCATCGTTCGCCTCAGAAGTCGATCCAGAAACTCGCCTTCGCCAGGAGCACGTTGCGCATGGGGTCGGAGAAGAGGTTCTGCAGGTCCCCGACGCCGTCGAAGGCGGGATCGGTGATCCGGTCCGAGCGGTCCTGAGCCCACACCAGGAAGAAGGTCGATCCGGGTGTGTACTCCCACCGCAGCACCACGTTGCTCCTGAGCGATCGCACGCGGAAGTCGGGGTTGTAGAAGCGGATCGTCCGCGCCGGACCCGCGCCGTCGGCGTCGACCGAGTAGAAGTCGCCGGTCCGCTGGATGGTGGACGCGCCCTCCCCGAAGCGCAGGAAGCTGTAGGTCCGGGGCGCTTCCAGGGCCGCGAATCCCTCGTAGTCGCCGGTGGAGACGAACGGCTGCGCGTACACCTGCAGCGTGAGCTTCGGCGTGAGCGCCAGATCGGTGCGGAGCGTGACGTTGATCGACGACCGCCTGAGCTCCGCGAAGAGGTAGCGGCGGCCGTAGGTGGCCCCGGCGGCCGGGTCGGTGGACTGCGTGACGTAGAAGGCGGGCGTCATGCTGCGGCTGTAGCGGGGCCGGATGCTCCAGCTGAACCACCCGTCCCCCCGCCCGGAAATGGACGGTGCCAGCGTCATCGACCAGGCGCCTTCCACATCCCCGCCGTAGCTGACCCACATCCCTCCGGAAATCCGCTGCCGGCCATCGCTGTTCACCGCCAGGCTTCCGCCCCAGCTCGAGGGGTTGAGCATCGTCGGTCCGCCGCGCGTGGTGCGGTGGCTCATCGTCTCGAACTGGTAGCGCGCGTCCAGCCGCAGGTAGTGGAAGCCGGTCGTCTGACCGGACGCGTTGAGGTTCAGCCCGCGGTTGTAGACCAGGTTGCCGAAGTTGCGCCGCTCCGACCCCGACAGCGTGATGCTCCCGGAGCGGAAGAGCCGTCCAGGCCGCGTCCAGCGCCGGGTCCCCCCGCCCGAGAGCGCGTAGGTGTCCGCGACGGTCTGATAGCCGGCGTCGTTCATGTCGAACCCTGGTGAGAAGACGCTGCTCTCCATGCCGAAGAGCCATTCGCCCGCCACCTTGCGGAACGCGAGCTCGCCGGCGTAGCCCATCATCTCGGTGAGATCGGGATCCAGGCTGACGTAGTCCTGGTCGGGGCGCTGGAAGTAGCGCACCGAGGAATACTGCGCCCGCAGCATCGCCTCCGGGCTTCCGCTGATGTACGATCCGCCACCCCACCCCTCCAGCCGGTAGCTCCGGTTGGCAAAGTGGTGCAGAAAGTCGACGCCGCCGGCGTAGCCCCGGTCGCGAAGCCGCTGGAAGGCCTCCGCATCGAGGTCTCGCTCCACCCCGGTCGCGATCGCGCCGATGTAGCTGTCGCCGCCCCGCAGGTCCCGGCGCACGCGCAGCGCGGTGATGTTGGAGAGGGGATCCACCGGCACCTCGGTGAACGGGGTGTCGTCGCCCTCCGCAACCCGCGCCATCTCGCGCTGGGTGGTCGCGTTCACGAAGCCGATCACCCAGCCCCCCTCGGTCCGTCCCGACACCTTCGCCGCGCCAAGGATGGTGGACGCGGTGGGCTGGTCCACGAAGGTCCCCTGGCCGCGGGCGGACAGCGCGGGACGCTGCCCGATCCGCCGCGAATAGAAGAAGCGCTGCCTCTCCAGCCCGCCGAATCCGAAGAGGCCGGATCCTTCCACGAAGAACGGGCGGCGCTCGTCCAGGAATGTCTCGAAAGCGGTGAGGTTCACGACCTCCGGGTCGGCCTCCACCTGGCCGAAGTCGGGGTTGATGGTGGCGTCCAGCGTCAGGCCGCTGGTCAGGCCGTACTTGAGGTCGAGGCCCGCCGAGCCCCAGTATGCGGAGCCGTCGTCGAAGGGGCTGAGGGGATCGGCCCGCTGGTCGTAGGTGGCGCGGGTGACCGCGTAGGGGAGGAGCTCGACCCGGCCCGGACGGCGGACGTCCTCCAGCCCGACAAGATGCCCGAACTGGGACGCCCATCCGCTCACCGTGGGCGGGTTCCAGTTCCACTCGGATCCTTCGCCCGCATGCAGGATGTCGCGCCGGAAGTTGATCCCCCAGATCTGCCGGTCGCCCTCCCGGAAGCGCAGCTGGGAGAAAGGAATGCGCATCTCCGCGACCCAGCCGAGGGAATCCACCCTGGTGGCCACGTCCCAGACCGGATCCCAGCCCGCATCGGCTCCCCGCGGACTGTCGTTGGGAGCCGCCAGGTCGTTTCGCCCGCCCGCGGGCGTCACGCCGAAGACGAAGGCGGTGCGGTGGTCGTGGTAGGAATCGATCTGGACCTGGAACTGGTCGTTCTGCTGCAGGAAGGAGTCGCGCCGGCCCCTTCGCCGCGAAATGCTCGCGGGGTCGCGAGCGTACATGCGCGCGCCGATGTACAGTGCCTCGCTGGTGTACGCGACTCGCACCTCGGTGTCTTCGGCGGCGGGAAGCCCGTCGCCCGGACGGTCGCGGCGGAAGCCGGTGGCGGGGGTGGCGATCTGCCACACGGGGTCGTCGAGGCGGCCGTCGAGGATCGGTGCAGGCGTCGCGCGTACGGCGGTCACCACCTGGGGAACGCCGCCCCGGTGGGCCAGGCCGGAATCCGCGGCGGCAGTCGGGACGGTGGTCGCCGGGCCGTTGGAGTGCGTGGGAGCGGCGGCCTGGAGGACCAGGAGGGCGGTTGCGAGCGTCATTTCAGAGTCCCGTCCAAGCGTCCGCGCGAAGCCCGGCAGGCGCGGATCATGTGGTAAAGCGGCATGGCAGACACGCGGGGATTCCCCTGCGGACTCGGACGGCTGCTTCCGCCGGTGCGGTGCGCACCGCCCATACTTGAAGTCACCCTTCCACCCCGGTTCGTTGAACCAATCTGCGGGTCGGGATGGTGATGACCAGCCAACCGGCGAGGGCGAAGAGGTGCGATGTATAGAAGCGCCACCAGAAGGTCAGCGCGCCAAGCTGCTCGCGGGGCAGGTAGTCCCCGACCAGCTCCGCGAAACCGGTTTCGATGACGCCCGCTCCGCCCGGCGCGGGGATCAGCGGTGCCCCGTACAGCAGGAAGAACGGCCAACTGAGCAGTTCGGGCAGATTCTCAGCCGCGATTTCCCGTCCGGCCAGGGCCGGGAGCGTGACCAGACGCGCCGCGATGTGGCCCAGGGTGGCTCCGGCAAGGAGCAGCATGTGGACCGGGGACATGCGGCGCAGCGCGCCGGCGGCCTGGCGAAAATCCGCGGCGACCGTGACGACGCGTTCCCACCGCGCGCCCGTGACGCCGAGCCGCTGCAGCAGCCGGGGGGCGGTCGAGTCCCGGTTGGGCGCGAGCCGCACCGCCAGACCGACGAGTGTCAAGGAGACGACCGACCAGCTGAGTGTCGCTCCCATGGCGGTGAGGGAGACGTCCAGCGACAGGACGAGCACGAGCGCGCACAGGGGCAGCAGGGTTGCCTCCGACACCGCTTCGCCGACGAGCAATGCGCCGATGTGGCCGCCGCGAATGCCGTGCCGGGCCAGGATGAGCGCCTTGGCCGGATCGGACCCCGATCGCGAGGGGGTCACTGCGCCTGCGCCGTCCCCGGCCAGCTGCGCCATGGTGGCGTACAGGATCGGCACCGTCGCGCCCATCACCGCGCCCAGGACCACGAAGCGTGCCCCGCGCAGGAGGACTTCCACCACCATTGCGCCGAATGCTCCGAGGTGGTTGCCCACCGACAGGACGAAGAGCGCTTCGGGACCGCCGCTCTTCCTGAGCACGAAAACAGTCGCGATCGCGACTCCCGTCAGGCTGAGTGCGACGAAGAGACGCCGGATCAAGACTTCCCGCTGGCTGTGACCAGCTGGTCGTACAGCGCCAGCAGCCGGTCGAAGGTCACGGACCAGTCCATCGTCCGCTCCGCGTGGGCGCGGGCCCGGGCCCTGGTTTCCGGACCGATGCGGCGGCGCATCTCCTGCATGCCGCGTGCCACATCCGCAGGGTCACCGTGGCGGTACAGTTCACCTGCGTCCGAGCCCTTGATCCGGTCGGGTCCGGCCCCGCGGGCGACGCACAGGACCGGGAGGCCGCACGCCAGGGCTTCGCCGATCGACAGCCCGAAGGTCTCGCCGGGGCCGGGCGCCACGTAGTAGTCGGCGGCGTTGTACATCCGCACCAGCTCTTCCCGGTCGGAGACGTACGGGAGCAGGGTAACGCGGCCGCCGTCCCTGGCCTTCCCCGCAATCGAGTTGCGGATGTTGCCGTCACCCACGAGGAAAAGGTCCGGCTGCTCGTCCCGGGGCAGGAGCGAGTGGCCGTCCAGGAGCACGTCCAGGCGCTTTTCGGGACATAGCCGCCCCACGAAGAGCGCCCGGGGGACACCGTTGCGGGGCAGGAGCGGATGTCCGTTGGCGCCCGCCAGCGGCCGGAAGGTGTCGAGATCGACCCCCAGGGGGACTTCATGGACGTGCTCGACGCCCAGGTCGCGCAGCTCGCAGGCGACGCTGGCCGAGGCGCAGACGGTCGCATCGAAACGGTTGTAGATGGACCGGATCCCCCGCCGCGCGGTCATTCGCAGGATGACCCTCAGCGGGCTCAGCACGGCATGGTCGACGAAGGGCTCGGCGAAGGTCCTGACCAGGTCGGCGTGGTAGAAGCCGACGATGGGCACGCGCCGTCCGCGCAACGCCAGGCGCACCAGAAGCGGGTCGGCAAACGGGCTGCCGACCTCGATAACCGACGGATTGACCGCCTCGAGCACGTCGGAGAGAGCGCGCCAGTCGACGAGCTGGCGGTACGCCGGCGCGAAGGGGAAGGCGGGGCTGCGAATGCGCGCGAGCGTGGCCCCTTCCCACTGCTCCATCCCGGTGGTCTCCCCGGGCACCACAATCGTATGGCGGATCCCGGGCCGGCCCAGCGCGTGCGCCTTGGCGGCCAGGTAGGTGCGAACCCCTCCGGAGGCCGAGTCCGAAAAGAAGGAGGTGACATCGACCACCGAGAGTTCGCCGGACGCGGGCGCACGGGACACGGATGCACCCCGCCTGGCGTTGGCGTTGGGGGCACTGGGGGCGACATTCACCATCCGGATCGGGTCTCTCGGGGTTCCATTCCTGCAGCCGTGGGGCCGCGAAGTGTTTCTCAAGCGGCCAGCCAACATAAGTCCGATGGTCCATGGCTGGCAACGGCGGGCGGAAGGGCGGAACGACTGGCCCGACACAGGCGTGACCGCTATTAACAACGGCATGTTTGCATCCGTCCGGTCCGTTGCGGTCGCGCTTGCCGTTGCGCTCTTCGTCTCGGGGTGTGCGGGTGCGCGGCCCGGCGCGGTGCCGCCGTCCGGCTCCGGGGGAACGGTCGGCTTCACCGTCCGCGAGGCACCGGTCGAGTTCACCGAGGTGGACGGAGGGATTGGCCCCGCGCCCGACATCGAGGGGCTGATAGCGCCGTACCGGTCACAGCTCGAGGAGCAGCTTGCGGAGGTGCTCGGCCAGGCCACCGGTGAGTTCCGGAAGGACGATCCGGAGGGAACGCTGGACAACCTGGTGGCAGACGCGCTGCTGGAGGTGGCCAGGGCGGTTGCGAACGATACCGTGCACGCCGCTCTCGTCAACGAAGGCGGACTGCGCGTGCCGATCGCGGCGGGTCCGGTCCTGATGCGCCACGCCTACGAACTGCTTCCCTTCGAGAACTACGTCACCGTGCTCTCGCTTACGGGGACGCAGATGGAGCGGCTGGCCGACGAGATCGCCGCTGCGGGCGGAGAGCCCATCGCGGGATGGACGATGGAGCTGGACGGCGATGACGCCGTCGGTGTCCTGATCGGCGGGGAGCCGATCGATCCGGCACACACCTACCGCCTGGTCACGGTGGACTACCTGGCCAACGGCGGCGGGACGTGGACCGTGCTGTGGGAGCCCGGCCCGGACGCGCGCGAGGACCTGGAGATCCTCATACGGGACGCTTTCGTCACCTACCTGCAGACACACGGCACGGTCAGCCCCACGCTGGACGGCCGCATCCGACCGGCAAGCGGCCCTGCCCGGCGCCCCGACCCGGCCTCCACCCCACGCCCGACGGCGGCCTTTCCCACACGGAGCGACCCATGAAGCGGCGAGACTTCGTGCGCGCACTCGGCCTCGGTGCCGCCGCCGGCCTCGCCACCCCGGCACCGCTCCTGGCTCGCACCCTGCCCGGGGCCCGGCGCGTCCCCCTTCTCGGCGGCGCCTCCCCGCCCGGCGCGTCCCCCGCCCCTGCCCCGCCGCCCCCCGCCACCCCCCACCCGCCCCCCGTTCCCCACCCCCCGCTCGGCCCCCTCATCGGCGACACCGTCCACCTCGTCGTCCTGCACACCAACGACACCCACTCCCGCATGGACCCCTTCCCGATGGACGGCGGCCCCTTCCAGGGGCTCGGGGGCGCCGCGCGGCGCGCCACCATGATTAGGCGCATCCGCGAGGCCAACGAGCACGTCCTGCTCCTCGACTCCGGCGACATCTTCCAGGGCACGCCATACTTCAACTTCTTCGGCGGCGAGCTCGAATTCCGCGCGATGACGGCGATGGGGTACGACATCGCGACGCTCGGGAACCACGACTTCGACAACGGTGTGGACGGGTTGGTGGCCATGCTTCCGGAAGCCGGTTTCGAGTTCGTGTCGGCCAACTACGATGTGAGCGCCTCGCCGCTGACGGGACATGTGGAGCCGTACACCGTGCGGGAATTCGGGGGCGTGCGCGTAGGCGTCTTCGGCCTTGGCATCGCCTTCGAGAAGCTGGTACTGGCCAGCCTCCACGAAGGCGTCCGCTACACCGACCCGGTCGTGGCGGCGCGCGCCACCTGCAGGGAATTGCGCGGCCTGGGCTGCTCGCTGGTCATCTGCCTCTCCCACCTGGGGTATGAGTACTCCGATCCCGCGCGCCCGAGCGACCTCACGCTAGCCGCCGAGGTGCCCGACATCGACCTGATTCTGGGTGGCCACACGCACACCTTCCTCGACGAGGCGGTCGTCTTCGGCCAGGGAACCTCGGGGTTCACCGTGGTCAACCAGGTCGGCTGGGGAGGCATGCGGCTCGGCCGTGTCGACGTGACCTTCGACGCGGCCGGGCAGACCTCGGACTGGGCTGCCGCCGGCTACGACATCGACGAGAGGCTGGACGGGTAGCTTTTGGCCCGTGGACAAGACCCCGCGTCATTTCGAGCGGCGATGCATCCGCGTTTCCGCTCCGCACACTCAGCCGCACTGTAATGTTCGCTTGGCAAAGTGTCATGTTCTCTTTACTTTTCACGTCCTTAAGGCTCCGCTCTTCGTTGCCTTTCGGACGAATGGCGCTTGGCTATTCGCCTCTCAAGGCGCCCTGCCACGCGGCGCCTCGCCGCTCTCGGTGCTCACGCGGGGTTTGTCCACGGACTGCCTTAAACCGCACCACCCCGCGCACCGTGCGGCACGCGGGGTGGATTGGTTGTGATGTGGGTGGCTCTTCGCGTTGTCCTCTTCGCGGTGGCCAGGCCCTATCCGTCCGAGGCCATGGCGGAGTTCGTCACGGACACCGTGGCGCCCGCGATGCCGTACACGACCAGGCCGGCGACGATGCCGCCGACGAGGGCCATGACGTCAAACGCCTCCATACCCGCGAAAGCTGCGCCCAGCCCCAGGAGGACGCCGACCGTAGCTCCTGCCTTGGCACCGTCCGCGGGATCGCCGGCGCCCTTCCAGCCAAGCACGGTGGCCAGCACCCCGCCCATGAAGACGCTGCCAACCCAGCCCTGCCAGGAGGCCAGGTCGGCGCCGAAGTTCGCGGCGAAGAAGTCGCCCGGCACCATGCCAACAAGCCAGTTGACAACGTGCATGGCGGCTCCCGCGACGACAGATGCGATGATGCAGTTCTTGTCCACGGTTTTCTCCTTGTCGGAGTGGACGGGTGGCGGATGAGCGGGGCAAAAGTGGGCAATAATGCACTGGCGCGCAAGGGTATGGGCGAATGAGATGCAGGAAATGCGACAGAAATATGCCTTGCGGGGGGTTCGGGATGCAGTAAACACCCCCAAATCGGCGCAGGGGGAATCGGCCATCCGTCCGGCACCCCCGTTCGTCGCGCCCTTGCTCCTCCGGAAGCGTTGTCGCCGCTGTGCGCGGCACAGAGGTTGCCTGCGGCCGCTAGTCGCCGTAGACGAAGCGCTCCACCTCGCCGTGGATCCTCTCTACCGTCGCTTCGGAGGGCGGCCGCGTGAACCGCGACACCAGGATTGTGACCGCAAAGTTGGCCGCCAGCGACCAGAGTGACTCGTGAATGCCGAACGGCCGCGGGAAGACGATCTGGGTAAGACAGAGCGTTGCCAGTCCCGCGCAGATCCCCGCGATCACGCCCGGGGCGGTCGTCAGGCGGCGTCCGGGGTAGCACACACCCAGAACGGCGGGCATGAGTTGCAGGGCTCCCACCCCCGAAAGCGTCACCAGCGTCACCAGGAAGTCGAAGTTCCTCACCGTCAGGACCCAGCCGACGGCGAGGAGCGCCACCACCACCCAGCGGCCGAACGCCAGGTAGTGCTTCTCGCTGCGGCCGCGCGCGATGTAGCGCTGGTACACGTCCCGGGTCAGCACGGTCATGTTCGAATGCAGGATCGAGTCCAGGGTGGACATGGCGGCGGCGGTCGCCCCGGCGAGGATCAGCCCGGTGAGCCACGCCGGCGCGTGCCTGATCAGCAGCTCGGGGAAGACCCGGTCGGGCGTAGCCAGCTCGGGCAGGATGAGCGCACCCCCGAGTCCCACGAACGCCGCCGGGATGAAGAGCGTCATCAGATAGAGGGGCGTGGTGGCCCCCAGCAGCTTGAGCGTCTTGCTCGAGGCAGCGGTGAAATAGCGGATCATCATGTGCGGTTGCAGGATGATCCCGAAGGAGAGCGCGATGGTCATCCCCACCCAGATTCCCGGAGTGAAGAAGCCTTCCGGACCCGGGAGGGTGAGCAGGTCCGGACGCTCGGCCACCACCCGCTTCCACAGCTCGACGGGCCCGCCGAAGAGCTTGTAGGTCAGGAGCAGGCTTCCCCCCCAGACCGCGACGTACATCCAGATTCCCTGGATCACGTCGGTCCAGTAGACGGCCCGCAGTCCTCCGGCCATCAGATACCCGGCAGCGACAACCAGCAGAATGAGCGACGCCAACGCGAAGGGAATCCGGTCGCCCGTCGCCGCGGAGAGGATGATTCCGAGTCCCGTCGCCTGCACCTGGATGTACAGAAGCGTGAAGATCACCGACACGATCGCCACGATGACCCGCACCGTCTCGCTCTCGTAGAAGTCGGCGACCATGTCCGCGGGGGTGATGTAGCCGAACTTCTTGCCCAGCGCCCAGATCCGGGTGCCGAGCGTGAAGGTGATCGCCCCGACCAGTACCGTCCACGTCCCTGCCATCCAGAACCCGATCCCGTGCCGGTAGAAGTAGCCGCCGGAACCGAGGAAGGCGAAGGCCGAATGAAAGGTCGCCACCACGGTCAGGTACAAGACGATGAAGCCGGCCTGCCGCCCGTACAGGAAGAAGTCCTCCATGCTGGAGGTGCCCTTCCGGTTGGCCAGAATCCCTATGGCGATGGTGGCCAGGAGATAGAGGAAGATCAGTCCGGTGGAGATGACCCAGGGTTCCATCAGATTCCCTTCCGCTCGGCCCAGATGAGCACCGCGATTCCGAGGAAGTACACCAGCAGCAGGTACGCGAAGAGGAAGGGCATGCCGAGGATCCAGGGCTCGATCCGGTTCATCAGGCCGTGAACGATCGGCGGCTGGCCGAGCACCATGGCGGCAAGGAAGGCGACCGTCGCGATCCTGCCGCGCCGGGTGCGGGGAAGGTAGTGGGAGCGTCGGGAGTTCATGGGCGGGCTCGGAGGGCTGCGGCGTTCATGGGAGACGGCACCCGCCGAGCAGGACTCGCGGGCGCCGGAATCGCCCTCCACGTTAGCCTGCCGCGCGGCACGCCACAAATCGCCCTTGACACCGAACGCACCCGTCGCGAACTTGCAAATCTCATGAGTATCTTCGTCCGCACCGCCACGCATCATTCTCACGGCCACCCGAGAGAGGCGGCCGCGTGACGGTGTAACTTCTGCAATAGCGAACGAAACCAGAACGCCGGCTTCCTCGGAGGGGCCGGCGCTTTTTTTTGGGCCGGCGCGCCGACGGGGGCAGGGCCGGAGGAAGGACCTCAAGCAGGAATGCAAGGGATAGCGAACCAGGGCTCGCTCCGCATCGGTCTGCCAAAGGGGCACATGCAGGACGGCGTGCTCGCGCTCCTCGAAGGTGCGGGTATCGACGTTCGCCTGGGGGGGCGCAACTATCGCCCGGTGCTGTCATGGCCGGGCTTCGAGGCCAAGCTCCTGAAGCCGCAGAACGTGGTGAAGATGCTGGACGCGGGGTCGCGCGACCTGGGCTTTGCCGGGGCGGACTGGGTGGCCGAGCTCGGGGCCGGTCTGGTGGAACTGCTCGACACCGGGCTGGACCCGGTGACTGTCGTCGCGGCCGCTCCCCGGGCGTTGCTCGACGGTGGCTCGCTTCCGTCGGGGCGCCGGCTGGTGGTGGCGACCGAATACGTGCGCCTGGCCGAGCGGTGGGCGGCCGGACAGCCGTTCGATGCGATGCTGGTGCGTTCCTACGGCGCCACCGAGGTCTTTCCCCCGGAGGATGCCGACCTCATCGTGGACAACACGGCCACCGGAGCCACGCTGCGGGGCAACGGCCTCGTGATCGCCGACACCCTCATGCACTCCTCCACGCGCCTCTATGCCAGCCCGGCCGCGCTCGACGACCCCGCGCGGCGCGGGCCGGTCGAGGACCTCGTTCTCCTCCTCAACTCGGTGCTCGCGGCCCGCCGGCGGGTCATGCTGGAGCTCAACGTCGCCGAATGCGACTTCGAGCGCGTGGTTTCGATCCTCCCCTGCATGCGCGAACCCACCGTCTCCCGCCTCCACGCGGAGGACGCGTACGCCGTGCGGGCAGCCGTCCCCAAGTCGGGACTCCCCGCGCTTCTCCTCAAGGTGAAGGCGCGCGGAGGGACCGACCTCGTCGTCTCCGAACCCCAGCAGATCGTGCCATGACGCCATTTGGACTACCCCGCGAGAGCCGCAGCACCATCACCGAGATCATCGATCTGAGCATGAACGAGGGAGAGCCGCCACCACGGCAGTGCCTGCGGGTGCTGGACAGGATCGGCCCATCGATCCTGCGCAAGTACGCGGATCCGGCTCCGCTGGAGGAGGCCTACGCCGCCTACCTGGGCCTGGCGCCCGCCAACGTCCTCGCCACGACCGGAGCCGACGATGCGATCGACCGCGTCATGCGCGCCTTCCTGGCCCCCGGACAGGAGATGGTCTTCCCGACTCCCACCTTCGAGATGGTGCCCCGGTGCGCGCAGATGGCCCGCGGCGACCTCGTTCCCGTGGAATACGAATGGGGAAAGCTGCCGCACGATGAAATCCTGTCGGCGGTGAACGAGCGCACGGGGCTGGTAGCGGTACTGACCCCCGACAACCCGACCGGCAGGGCGTTTTCCACCGCGTCGCTGCTGCACCTCGCGGAGGCGCTGCCGCCCGAGGTCACGCTGATGGCGGATCTGGCCTACGCGGAGTTCGCCGACGAGGATCCGACCGGCGCCCTCCTCGATGTCCCCGGTGCGGTCACGATCCGCACGCTCTCGAAGGCCTGGGGGCTGGCCGGCCTGCGCGTCGGCTTCGCCGTGGGTCCGAAGGAGCGGATCGACGTGCTGCGCAGGTTCGGGGGACCGTACGCGCTGACGGGTCCGTCGATCGCCATCGCGCTCGACAGGCTGCTCAACGGTGTCGGGGAGATGCGCGCCTTCGTGGAGTTCGTGCGGAGTCGGCGCGAGCGGTTGGCGTCGGCGATCCGCGCCGCGGGTGGGGTTCCCGAACCCTCGCAGACCAACTTCGTCCTCGCATCCTTCGCGGATGCGCGCTGGATCCTGCGCGGAATGGCGGCGCAGGGCGTCCTGGTGCGGCACTTCACGCACCTGCCGGAGTACGTGCGCATCACGGTGCCGCGCGACGACGCGGAGTTTGGCCGCGTGGCGCGGGCGCTGGAATGTCTGGACCGGCCGGAAGCCGTGCTCTTCGACATGGACGGGGTGCTCGCGGACGTGCGGCTGTCGTACCGGGAAGCGATCGCGCGGACCTGCGCGTCGTTCGGGGTGGAGGCCGGGCAGGCGGAGATCGGTGCCGCGAAGGCGGCGGGCCATGCGAACGACGACTGGATCGTGACGCACGCGCTCGTGACGGCGGCCGGAGTGGAAGCGCCTTTCGAGGAGGTGAAGCGGCGCTTCGAGAGGGTCTACCAGGGCGACGATCGCAACCCGGGGCTGCGCCGCCACGAGACACTGATTCCGGATCGGGCGCTCCTGGAGGATCTGGCCCGGTCCTACCGGCTGGGGATCGTGACCGGCCGGCCGCGCCGTGATGCCGAGCGCTTCCTGAGGGAGCAGGGGGTGCGTGGGCTCTTCAGCGCGGTGGTCTGCCGCGAGGACGGGCCGCTCAAGCCGCATCCCGAGCCGGTGAGGATCGCGCTGGGGCTTCTGGAGGCGCGGACCGCGTGGCTGCTCGGCGACACCCCCGACGACCTGCGCGCCGCGGCCGGCGCCAGGGTGGTGCCGGTCGGGGTGGTGCCACCGGGTGGTGAGCGAGAGGAACCGGCCGGCGGAGACGGACTTTGGGCCGCGCTCGAGGCCGCGGGTGCCGCCAGAATCGTGGCGGCCAACTCCGACTTCGGGGGACTGTTCCGTGGGTGAACGGCCGGAAGGTGCGGACACGCGGACGGTGGGTGGTCTTCGGGCGGAAGGGCCGGCAGGAAGCCGGTCGGCGCAGGTGTCGCGGAAGACCGGCGAGACGAGCGTCCGCGTGTCGATCGATCTCGACGGCGGGGCGCAGCCGCCCAGCGAGGGCGTCCGCGTGCGGGTGGAGACCGGGATCGGGTTCTTCGACCACATGCTGCACGCGTTGGCCTTCCACGCCGGTTGGGGACTGGATCTGGAGTGCCGTGGCGACACGGAGGTCGACGACCACCACACCGTCGAGGACACGGGGCTGGCGCTGGGTAGCGCGGTCGGCCGGGCTCTGGGAGAGGCGAAGAGCGGCATCGTCCGGTTTGGCCACGCGTTCGCCCCGCTCGATGAAGCGCTCGCGCGTGCGGTGGCGGACGTCTCCGGTCGTCCCTGCTTCGAAGGCGAGCTGTCGCTGCGGCGGGAGCGGGTCGGGGCACTCTCCTGCGAGATGGTGCCGCACTTCTTCCATTCCTTTGCCCAGGGGGCGGGGCTCACCCTACACGTGGACGTGATTCGCGGGATCAACGACCACCACCGCATCGAAGCGGCCTTCAAGGCGGCGGCGCTGGCGCTGAGGGCGGCACTCGCCCGGAGCGGATCGGGAGGCGTGCCCTCCACCAAGGGCTTGCTGTGAGCGCTGCTCCGACCGTGACGGTCGTGCGTACCAGCACGGCCAACCTGGCCTCCGTGCTCTCCGGCTTCGAAGGGCTCGGCTGCCAGGTGCGCACGACTGCGGATCCCGGTCGCGTTGCGTCGGCCGGGCGGCTGGTGCTGCCGGGGGTCGGCGCCTTCGCCGCGGCCCGGCGAGCGATCGCGTCGCACAGCCTCGAAGCCGCGCTCCGCGACCGCATCGAGGCCGGCCGCCCCACGCTGGGGATCTGCCTGGGGATGCAGCTCATGGCCCGGGGGAGCGAAGAGGCGCCCGGCGTCCCGGGGCTCGGCGTCATCGATGGAATCGTGGAGAGTTACGAGAGCGGGGGAGCGGGATGGCGGATCCCGCAGATGGGATGGAACCGGGTCGTCCCGGCGGAAGAGTGCGTGATCGTGCCCGGGGGCTTCGCCTACTTCGCGAACTCGTACCGCCTGGCCGAAGCCCCCGCCGGCTGGCTGCCGGTCTGGTGCGAGTACGCGGGCCGGTTCCTCGCCGCGGTGGAGCGGGGCGCCGTGGTGGGATGCCAGTTCCACCCCGAGCTGTCGGGGGCCTACGGCAGGGCGCTCCTGACCCGCTGGCTGGAGGCCTGAGTGAAGGCGCAGCCGGAAGCGCGGCCTGCAGGGGGTGGCCCCGCGGCAGGGAGCGCCGCCGTGGCAGGGAGCGGCGCCATGATGGGTGGCGGGCCCGCGGCGGTGGCGCCCCCCGCGGGGGTGGCGGCCACCGTGGCCGGGGGAGTGGGCGCGTTGCCGGTCCGCATCATTCCCTGTCTCGATGTCCGGGACGGGCGCGTGGTCAAGGGCGTCAGGTTCCGTGGACTGACCGACCAGGGGGACCCGGCGGCGCTCGCCCGCGCCTACGAGGAGCAGGGCGCGGACGAGGTTGTGGTGCTGGACGTCACGGCCACCACCGAGGCGCGGGGGACGCGGCTCGACACCGTGCGCGCGGTGCGGGGGCGGCTGTCGGTGCCGCTCACGGTGGGGGGCGGGATCGGTGGGGTCGAGGACGCGGCGGCACTGCTGGAGGCCGGCGCGGACAAGGTGGCGGTCAACACGGCCGCGCTCCGGCGCCCCGAGCTCCTCTCGGCGCTGGCGGCGCGCTTCGGGTCGCAGTGCGTGGTGGTGTCGATCGACGCGCTGGGGCGGCGGCGGGCCGCGCGAGGGCCCGATGGGACGGCTCCCCGGGCCGGCGCCTACGAGGTCGTGGTGCGGTCCGGCACGGAACGCCTCGCGACCGATGCCGTCGGCTGGGCCCGCCGCGCTGCCGAGCTGGGCGCGGGCGAGATCCTGCTCACCAGCATCGACCGGGACGGCACCCGGAGCGGCTACGAACTGCCGCTCCTGCGAGCGGTCCGCTCCGCCGTGGGGGTGCCCATCGTGGCCTCGGGCGGGGCCGACTCGCCGGAGCACATGGCCGACGCCGTGGGGGCGGGGGCGGACGCCGTACTCGCCGCGTCCATCTTCCACCAGCGCAACTGGACGGTCGGGCGGGTCAAGGAGGCCCTGGCCCGGCTCGGGGTGCCGGTGCGCCCGGCGCATGAAGAGGCCGCCTGGTGATCGTCCCCTCCATCGACCTGATGGACGGCCAGGCGGTCCAGTTGGTGCAGGGCCGGCACAAGGTTCTCGAGGCGGGCGATCCGCGCCCCATCGCCGAAGCCTTCGGGAGGGTCGGAGAGATCGCTGTCGTGGACCTGGACGCCGCGCTGGGACGAGGCTCCAACACCGGAGTCATCGAGGAACTGTGCCGCCTGGCGTCCTGCCGGGTGGGCGGCGGGATACGCGACCGGGACGGGGCGCTGCGATGGCTGGACCGTGGGGCGGCGAAGGTCGTCCTCGGGACGGCCGCGGTCCCGGAGGTGCTGGAGGCGCTGCCGCGCGACCGCGTGGTCGCCGCGCTCGACGCCTGGGAGGGCGAAGTCGTGGTGAGGGGCTGGACGGAGCGCACCGGCCGCACCGTCCTCGACGGGATGCGCGAGCTCGGCGGCCTCGCCGGCGGATTCCTGGTGACCTTCGTCGAGGGCGAGGGGAAGGAAGGCGGGTTCCCCAGGGACCGGATCGGCGCGCTCGTCGACGCGGCGGGCACGTCGCGCCTGACCATCGCCGGCGGCATCACCACCCCCGGGGAGATCGCATGGCTGGACGCGGCGGGTGCCGACGCGCAGGTCGGGATGGCGCTCTACCGTGGCACCCTCGGCCTCGCCGAGGCGTTCACGGCCCCGCTCCGAAGCGAGCGGCCCGACGGGCTCTGGCCCACGGTGGTCGCGGACGACCGGGGCGCGGCGCTGGGGCTGGTCTGGTCCAGCCTGGAAAGCGTGCGCACGGCGCTCGACGAAGGGCGCGGCGTGTATCACTCCCGCTCACGGGGGCTGTGGCGGAAGGGAGAATCGTCCGGCGCGACCCAGGAGCTGCTGCGGATCGAGCCCGACTGCGACCGGGACGCCCTCCGGTTCACGGTGGCCCAGCGGGGAGCCGGGTTCTGCCACACTGGCGAGTGGACCTGCTTCGGCCGGGCAGCGGGGCTGCGCAGGCTGGAGCGGACGCTTGGGTCCCGCCGGGCGAACGAGGTGCGGGGGTCGCTGACCAGCCGACTGCTCGCGGACCCCGCGTTCCTGAGGGGGAAGCTGGTGGAGGAGGCGGGGGAGCTGGGGGATGCGGTGGCGCAGCTGGGTGAAGCGATGGCTGTGCGGGACGGCGGGGAGGCCGGGGCGGGCGAAGAGATGGCTGAACGGGACGCGGCGCAGGCCGGGGCGGGCGATGCAATGGCTGCGCGGGACGCCGCGGCTCACCGGGACCGGGTGGTCGAGGAGGCTGCCGACGTGATGTATTTCCTTTCCGTCGCGCTGGAGAGAGCCGGCGTGAGCCTGGCCGACATCGAGCGCGAACTGGACCGCCGCAGCTTGAAGGTCGGCCGAAGGGAGGCGTCGGCACCGAAGGGGGCGGCGGGTGAATAGGGGACCGAACACGGGATCGCGGGATGGTGGGGGGCGTGGTCCGGTTCGTTTGCGGCGGGTGGCCGCGGCCGACGCCGCACGGGCGCGCCAGCCGGCGGTGCCGCCGGAGTTGGTCGGGCCGGTGCTGGAGATCGTCGAGTCGGTGCGCGAAGGCGGTGAGGCGCGGGTGCGCGAGCTGGCGGAGCGGTGGGACGGTCTCGAAGCCGGGGGGGCGCTGGTCAGGACGCCCCGCGAGATGCAGGCCGCGCTGGAGTCGCTCGCGTCAGCGGAGCGGGAGGTGCTGGAGCGCACCGCCGGCCGGATCGAGCACTTCGCCCGCGCGCAGCTGCAGTCGGCGGCTCCGGTGGACGTGGCGGTGGAGGGGGGAAGGGCCGGCGACCGGCTCGTGCCGGTCCGGGTGGCCGGGTGCTACGCGCCGGGAGGGCGGTTTCCCCTGCCGTCTTCGGTGCTCATGACGGCTGTGACGGCGCGGGTCGCCGGGGTGCGCGAGGTCTGGCTGGCCTCGCCGAACCCGTCCCGCGAAGTGATGGCGGCGGGGGCGGTGGCGGGGGTGGAGGGGCTGTTGGGGGTGGGGGGGGCACAGGCCGTGGCTGCCATGGCCCATGGCGTGCCGCCCAGTCCGCAGTGCGATGTGGTGGTGGGGCCGGGGAACCGGTGGGTGACCACGGCCAAGCTCCTCGTCTCCGGGGTGGTCGGTATCGACCTCCTGGCGGGACCTTCGGAGCTCGCGATCCTGTCGGACGGACACGGCGACCCGTCCCTCATCGCCGCCGACCTGCTCGCGCAGGCCGAACACGACCCGGCGGCGCTTCCCGTCCTCATCACCACCTCCGCGGAGCTGGTGGACCGCGTGGAACGCGAACTCGCCATCCAGCTCTCCGGCCTCCCGACCGCCGCAACCGCTACCCGGGCCCTGCGAAACGGCTTCGCCGTCGTCGCCCCCGAAGCGGAGGCCCTGCGCTGCTGCGAGGAGCTGGCGCCGGAGCATTTGCAGCTCCACGGGAGCCGCACAGAGGTTTGGGACAGATTATTGGACAGATTCGGGGCAGTATTTGTCAACGAATCTGTCACAGAGGTCTTCGGGGACTATGGCGCCGGGCCGAATCACACCCTCCCGACAGGGGGCACGGCCCGCTTCACGGGCGGACTGTCGGTCTTCCACTTCCTCAGGCGCCCGACCTGGCTGCGGCTCGACGAAGGGCCGGCCCGCGACCGGGTGGCGCACGATGCCGCGGCGCTTGCCCGGATGGAGGGACTCGAGGCGCACGCACGGGCAGTGGAGATGAGGGTCCGGAGAGGATGAGGTTCCGGCGAAGACATCAGGCCGGTCGAAGCTGACGACCCGGCGCAGCTGAAGACCCGGCGAAGCCGAAAGCACAGGGTACGGCGTATCGAAGGGACGTGAAGCGAACGGACGGCGGGGCCACTGCTTCGGGCCGCTACCCGCCCCCCGCCCGGCACGGCACCGCGCGCCGCTCCACCACCTCGCGCATTCTTCCAAGCCCCGGCCCCGCCCCGCCCCCGCCCGACCCCGCCCTGGCGCGGCTCGTCTCCGTCACCCAGCACTGCGCGCCCTCGTCGCCCGCCGCCGGCGTCCCGTCCCCGCCCGCCCGCCCGCCCGCTGCCGAACTCTCCGTGCAGTACTCCCCGAACCACCTCCTGAGTCCGTCAAGCCAGGCCCTGAACGCTTGCGTCGCCGGCGCGCAGAGCCCGTCGTTGTTCACGAAGTTGAACTCCTGGAGATTCTCCAGCGCCACCAGCGTGATCGGCAACTCGCCGGTCAACAGGTTGCTCCACAGGTTCAACACCCGGAGGCTGGCGAGGTCGCCGAGTTCCTCCGGGACCGGCCCGGTGAACCGGTTCCGGCAGAGGTGCAGCTCCCTGAGCCGACTGAGATTCCCGAATTCAGGCGGAATGGGGCCCTCGAGACTGTCCGGACACGCGGCGAACCGCTCCAGCCGGGTGAGGTTGCCAATCGACGAGGGAATGGGCCCGTTCAGGTGGTTGGTCCCCAGTTCGAGTCGCCTCAGCCGGCGCAGTTCGCCGATCGTTTCCGGGATGGCGCCCGTGAGCCGGTTGCCCCCCAGATCGAGCTCTTCCAGGCTCGTGAGGTCGCCGATTCCGGAGGGAATCGATTCCGACAGGAGGTTGTTACCGCTTGTGAAGCCGATTCCGAAGTTCAGTCTCCTGAGGCGTGGCAGGTTGCCGATCGTTTCCGGGATCGGCCCGGTGAGGCGGTTCCCGTACAGCAGGATGCTCCTGACGTTCTCCAGGTTGCCGATCTCCTCCGGGACGCCGGTAAGCAGGTTGCTGTACAGGTTGAGGCTGTCGAGAGCGGTGAGGTTGCCGATCTCCGGGGGGATCGGACCCTCGAGCTGGTTGGCGCCAAGCTCCAGGATCCGCAGCCGGGTGAGGTTGCCGATCGTGGACGGGATCTCTCCGCTGAGGCGGTTGCCTTCGTGCGGTGCCGCGTCGATGCCGCACATCATCAGGTACTGCAGGTCGCGCAGGTTGCCGATCTCGGGGGGAATCGGGCCCCTGAGCTGGTTGTGGCAGAGGTCCAGGTAGGCCAGCTGCGTGAGCTTCCCGATTTCCGGGGGGATTTCACCGCTCAGTTCGTTGCCGAATAGCGACAGTGCGACGAGTTCCGTGAGGTTCCCGATTTCCGGGGGCAGCGTGCCGCTGATGGCGTTGTAGTTGAGGTCGAGCGACTTGAGGCGCGAGAGCCTGGTGACCTCGACGGGAATGGGTCCTTCCAGATCGTTCTCGCCGAGATGCAGCGACTCCAGGTCCTCCAGGTGCTGAATCTGGGGTGGGATCGTCCCGATCAGTCCGTTGCCCGGAAGGACGAGGTGATTCACCCGTCCCTGCTCATTCAGGTGTATGCCAGCCCAGAGCGACAGGGGCAGGTCGGTAAGCCAGTTCGTGTTGTCGTGCCAGAGGTCGCCGTTGGTCGCATGGTAGAGGACCTCCAGCACCAGGTTCTCCGGGTAGGGCACGACGATCAGCGAGACCGAAGCGCTCGCCTCGCCCACGGATACGGTGATGTCGGAGCGGCCGAGGCCGACGCCGGTCACATATCCGTCCTCGTTGACTCGCGCAACCTGCGGATTGGACGACTCCCAGAGGAACCGGGCATCGGGGATCGCGAATTCGTCAGCGTCAAAGGCACGCGCCCGCAGGCGGATCGAGTCGGTGACCAGAATGGAATCTCCGGGACTCGAGAGCTGGACGGCGTCCGCCACCTGCTCGACGATCACGGTGGAAAAGCCGTTCAATCCAGCCGACATCGCGTGGATGGTGACCCGGCCGTTGGCCACCGGGCGGACAAGCCCGGAGGCGTCGACCGTCGCGATCGCGGTATCGGAGGAGGACCAGGTCACGCCCACACCCGCGAGCGCGTGCCCGTTGGCGTCGTGCACGGTTCCGGTGAGCTGTGCACTGCGGCCGAGCGACGCGAACTGCACGTTTCCCGGCTTGACCGTGACCGACGCCGCGATCTGGGCCACGGTAACCATCGCGGTGCCACTGGCGCTGTCCGAGGTGGCCGTGATCGTGGCGCTGCCATTGCCCGCCGCCCGCACAAGCCCCGTCCCATCCACGGTCGCCACCGCGGGGTCGCTGGAAATCCACTCGGTTGTCCCTCCCACCACCTGGTGGCCATGCTGGTCGCGGACCGTCGCGGTGAAACGGGCCGTGTCGCCGAAAGCGTCGAGGGTCACGGTGTGCGGAGCAACCGTCAGCGTAAGCAGTGTGACGGGGGTGACGGTGTTGGCTTCCACGCACGCCGAGAGCATTGCGAGAAGGGCGACGAGGGACGTGGCGGGCGCGTGTGGCAGGCTTCCAGCCCTCCGTTTTCGCGCTCCACGGTCGCGGGAATCGAATCCGGTGGGCAACACGAGCTTTCCGGGGTCTCCTTGGTGACCGGGCGGATGATGACGTGGAAGCGGGCGTCTTGGCCACCCGCTAACACTGCCGGGCGGTGTCCGGCAAACTTCGGCGTCCACCAACTTTGAAAGTAGCCATCCCCGGCGGCAAGAGACACCCCCGTTAACGGGCTCCCGCCCCAACACCGGTGCGGCGGTGGTTATTCTTGACATGGCCGTGTGGTCCCGCAGATTATCCAACGTCCATGGCGGCGTCCCCGACCGGGAAGGTTGGGGCGGATGCCCGCAACCATCACAACCGAGCGACAAGGCGGTCAATGTCCGCGAGTGCCGGCACCGGTGGAGCCGTGGCCCGGGGACTTGGCCCGGCTCGTGCTTCGCCGTCCAGGGGATGACATCGGATCAGATATGGGAATTGCCGGACCCGCTGTCCGTCCTTGAAGTCGGTCACGACGACGGCAGCGTCACGTTCGTACGCCGCCATGGGCGCCCGGAGGGTCCCAGGCTGCTTCTCGGCCACGGCAACGGGCTCGCAATCGACTTCTACTATCCGTTCTGGTCGTTGCTCGAGCGGGATTTCGATCTCGTGGTGTACGATCTGCGGAACCACGGCTGGAACGCCGTCGGGGATCGCGCCGAGCACAACTTCCCGAACCTGGTGCAGGATCAGGAGCAGGTTGTGGACGCTGTGCGGGCGCGCTTCGGCGACAAGCCGACGGTCGGCGTATTTCACTCCCTCTCGGCGCTTGTCGCACTTCTTTCACCCGCCCTCGGCACCGGACTAAGCGGGAAACTCGCCGGGTGGTTCCTTCTGGATCCCCCCCTTTACCGGCCCGGCCCGGAAGACCCGGACTTCGATGAGGTGGCCGCGAAGGCTGCCGGAATGGCCCAGCGACGCGCACACCGGTTTCAGAACAGGAATGAGTTCACCGAGCTTCTCCGCTTCATGCCCCTGCTGCTCAGGGCGGTACCCGGGGCGTCGGAGCTGATGTCCCGAACGATTATCCGCGAATCCGCGGAGGGCGAAGGGTACGAGCTCCGCTGCCCGCGCGACTATGAGGCACAGATCATTGCGTATGTCAGGACGTTCGCCTTTCTGGTCAACTTCGGGGATCTGCCCTGTCCCACGAAGGTCATCGGATCCGATCCCACGCTGCCGTACGCATACCTGCCGACCTTCGACCTGAGTCACATCGGGACCATCGAGTACGACTTCATCCCGGAGGCGACCCACTTTCTCCTGATGGAGAAGCCGGCGGAGTGCGCGGAGGCGCTCGGGGTGTTCGTGGGAGAGCTCGGTCTCCTCTAGCTTGGCGGGCCGTGGAATAGGTCCCCGGCCGGGTCACGGGGTGTCCGCACGCAGCAGTCGTCACCCTGGCGTTGCCGGGATTTGCACCCGGACCGTGACGATGTCGGTATCGTGGTATTGCCGGTGCCTGACCGAGGAGGCGAGATGCCTGAGGAGGCGTAGCGAGACCTGGTGCTCCATGGGGGCCTCCTCCTCGGCCTCCGAGAGCACCGCGACGCGGTCCTGCAGGTTCTCGCCCCGGGGCGCGACGAACAGCTCCAGGCGCGCACCGCCCGATTCCCTGTGGGCGACCAGGAGCAGGCGGCGTGGGGATTCGGGAGCTGAACCGTCCTCTCCGGCGAGCAGCAGGAGCGCCTCTTCGGTGGCGGCTGCGAGGCGGTCGGCCATCTCCTCGTTCCAGCCGCTGCGCAACGCGAAGTCGCCGAGAAAACCTCGAATCGCGGGCCATTCGGACGGGTCGAGCGGGGTCTCGAGCCGGGCGGGGCGGGGGTCGGTCAGGCGCAGGAAGAGCGTCATGAGGATGGCGGCAAAGCCACCCGCGTTCATCCCGTTCTCCAGCAGGCCGCCCGCGAAACGGGACACCTGATCCGGGAAGACCAGGCCGTATTCGAAGGCCACGCCGACAAGGAAGGCGATGCCGACGATCATGCCCTCGCGGTATCCGAGCCCGTCCTGAAGCACGATCTTCATGCCGATCGCGAAGAGCATGGCCAGCAGGACGACCAGATACCCGGCGAAGACCGGATCCGGGATGGCCAGAACGGCGGCGAATGCCTTCGGCAACAGTGCAAAGGCGAGAAAGGTCGTACCCGCGACGATCCCCACCGCGCGGGCCGCCACGCCGGTGAGCTGGGTGAGCGGGACGCTCGTGGTGGTCGCGCTGCCCGGGACCGTGCCCGCCACTCCGGCCAGCAGGTTGCCGATGCCGTCCACGGTCATCGCGCCCTGGACCGCGCGGAAGTCGGTCGGACGGGTCTTGCGCCGCCACGACACGCGCTGCACCGCGACGGCGCTGCTCATTGTGCGGATGGAGGCGATCGCGGCGACGAGGAGGAACGAGGGAAGCAGCGTCTGGAAGGCCGGAGCGAAGGTGAGGTCGAAGCCGGGTGCCTGGACGTGCGGCAGGGCGATCCATGGGGCGGCGGCAACGCGCTCAAGGTCGTACAGGCCGTAGGAACCTGCGACCGCGGCGCCCACGAGCACACCGATGACGGGCGCCCAGAGTCGGAGCGCACCGGTCGCCTTGAGGGCGAGCCCGCCGATGACCAGGATCGTCAGGAAGAAGCTGAGGGGGGTGCCCGGAGTGGCGGGCGTCCCGGGGGCGCCGGAGAGGAGCCCGGAGACGAACGGCATCACCGTGATCGGGATGAGCATGATTACCGTGCCCGAGACGGCCGGGGTCAGGATGCGCTGCAGGAGCGAGAGCCGCCAGGAGAGGAGGAAGGGGACCAGCGACGAGACGGCGACGAGGGTGGCCAGCAGCGCGGGTCCCCCCTCGGTGAGGGCCAGGATGGAGGCCGGGATGAAGGCGCCGGACGTGCCCATCACCATGACGTGGCCGGCCCCGATGCGGCCGGCGCGGAGAGACTGAAGGATGGTGGTCACACCGCATATCATCAGCGAGGCCAGCACGGCCCACGTCAGGTAGGTGTCGCCTGCGCCGGCGGCACGCATCACGACCATGGGGATCAACATCACCGCGGCGATATTGAGTACTGCGAGCTGAACCCCGACCCCCAGGGTCAGCCCGCGTGATGGCTGCTCGTGGGGCTCGTAACGGAGCGCCGGACCGGCGTCGGCGTGCCCGGCGCTCAAGAGGCGGTCTCGATCCAGTAGCGCTCGCGTTGGAACGGATAGCCCGGCAGCGATATCCGGCGTCGTGTCTCGCCCGCGAACAGGCCCGCGAACGAGACTGGCAGTCCGGCCTCGTAGGCTGCAGCCACGGCCTCGACGAACGTCTGTCCGGCGGGTGTGCCCGGCGCGGCCGGCCACGCTGACAGTGCCGCCGGTGCCGCTGTTCGCCGGGGGTCCACGGCCAGGACGAGGTTCACCCCGAGATCCTTGAGGCCGCGGGCGCGGCGTTCGGAGGACGCGCGCGTCCGGGCCTGCTCACGCCAGTAGGCTCCGCTCGAAACCTGGCCCAGGTCCAGGACCTGGCCCGTCCCCTGGCTGAGGAGCGATATCGAGGGTGGCGAGATGTCGACCCGCTTGAAGGCCGTGTCGAGTTCGGCCGACGGATCCTGGTCCTCCCCGGAGACCTGGCCGGTGGGCACGGCGGCCGCCACCCGCACCTGCGGCCGGGCCATCGCCGCTCCCCGGGCCGCAGCGAAGCGAAGTCCGTCTTCGAGGGTGAAAACTCCGGCGGCCCATGCCGCGGCGAGTTCTCCGGTGCCGTCGCCCGCCGCCACACCGGGACGGACGCCCACGCTCTCCCACAGCGACGTGAGCGCGCACTGGAAGGCGTAGGTGGCCGGTTGAGCCCACTCGGGGTCCCGCAGCCGTCCACCGGTACCCTCCCGGTCGAACATCACGTCGAGCAGCGAGGCACCGCCGCGCACCTGCCGGAACACCTCCTCACATCGGTCCAGCACGGCACGCACCACGGGCTCCCGGCCGTAGAGTCGCCTGCCCATGCCGGCGTGGGCACTTCCGGCGCCGGCGTATGCGAAGGCGACCTTCGGCGGAGTGCCCGATTCGCCGGACCCGCTGTGCCCGTGCAGCGCTTCGGCCTGCGCGACCGCATCGAGCCCTGCGCGGAGGGACTGCGTGTCGTCGAAGACGACGCCGGCGCGGCAGGCAAAGTGGCTTCGTCCCACACCAGCGGTCCATGCCAGATCCGCCAGCAGCGGATCCGCAAGCGGGCCGCTTCCGTTCTCGGCTCCGGCGTGGCCGGCCGCCCACCGGAGATAGCGCCGTGCTAGTTGGGCCAGTGCCTGCGGCGACCTGGCCGAGAGGGGCAGGATCCGCTGTCGACGCGGGTCGGATGGTTCGGCGGGCGCGGACAAGCCGGCAACCCGCCCTGGCAGCAGGACCGGCACCGGCTGCGCGGTTCCCAATGGCCAGTTCCGGCGGGCGGGCCCGGATGGGGCTCCGTCCGGCCCGGCGAAGCCCTCGACGACCACGTGCGCGTTCGTCCCCGAAATGCCGAAGGAACTCACGCCGGCCCGCGGCGGCCGCCCGGGGTGCCGCGGCCAATCGGTGCGCTCGGACGTCACCCTGACAAGGAGCCGGTCCCACTCCAGGTGGGGGTTGGGACTATCGAAGTGCAGCTGCTTCGGAATCCACCCCTCGTTCATGGCCAGGACGGCCTTGATCAGGCTCGCCACGCCCGCCGCACACTCCAGATGGCCGATGTTGGTCTTCACCGAGCCGATGAGAAGGGGACGCTCCGGTGTCCGCCCTCGTCCGTACACGGCGGAAGCGGCCTGCACCTCGATCGGATCACCCAGGTCGGAGCCGCCGCCGTGCGCCTCCAGATAGTCCACCTCTGCGGGAACAATCCCGGTACCGGCGAGCGCGTCCTCGATTACCCGTTCCTGTGCGGGTCCGTTCGGGACGGTCAGGGCGGCACTGGTCCCGTTCTGGTTCACCGCCGATCCCTTGATCACGACCCAGATCCGGTCGCCGTCCGCGCGTGCGTCGCTCAGCCGCTTCAGGACCACCACGCCGCACCCCTCGCCCCGCACGAACCCGTCGCCCGCCGCGTCGAAGGCGCTGCAGCGCCCCTTCCTGGAGAGCATCCCCACTTCGTTCATGAAGGTCGTGATCTCCGGCGCCAGGATCGCGTTGACGCCTCCGACGATTGCCATCTCCACTTCATCCTGGCGCAACGCGGCCGCGGCCTGGTGCACGGCGACCAGCGAAGAAGCGCACGCCATGTCCAGCGGCACGGCAGGGCCGGTGAGGCCCAGGAAGAAGGAAACCCGCCCGGCCGTGACGCTCATCGTCGTGCCGAGATACCCGTGTGACTCTCCACGGGCCGCGGCCAGCTCCCGATAGTCCCCGTTTCCGACCCCCGCGTACACGCCCGTGCGGCTGCCCTTCAGCTGTCCGGGGTCCACGCCTGCGTCTTCGAGGGCGTGCCAAGTGGTCTCGAGCAGCAACCGCTGGCGGGGATCCATCGTGCGTGCCTCGATCGGCGGGATCCGGAAAAACCGCGCGTCGAACTTGTCGATGTCGTCGAGGAAGGCGCCGCGCCGGACCACATCGTCGGTGCCGGCGGGATCTCCCGCAACGCCGTGCCAGGGGCCTGCGTCGCGTCGCCCGTCCGTTACCATGTCCGCACCGGCCTCGAGCAGCTGCCAGAAGGCGGCAAGATCCGGAGCACCGGGGAACCGGCACGCCATCCCCACGATCGCGATTCCGTCGTCGTCGTCCCGGGCCGGGGGCGCGGGTGTGGGCGTGGTCGCCGGGGCGGACGCCGGTGTGGGCGCTGCGGGCGCCGACGTGCCCGTCGCGGCCGGCATCGCCGCGCCATCGACGAGCTCGCCGGCCAGGTGGGCAGCGAGCGCCGAAATGTCCGGATAGTCGAAGACGAGGGTGTTGGGCGCGGTGTAGGCTCCGGAGAGGGCCCGGTTGAGCCGGTTGCGCAGCTCCACGGCCATCAGCGAATCCATCCCCAGATCGAAGAAGCCCACGGTAGGGGCCGGGGCCGAGGGCAGCCGCAGCACGGCCTGAACCTCGCCCTGCAGGAAGGACACCAGCACGTTTTCGCGCTCGGCGGAGGGGGCCTCGGACAGACGCGCAAGCACATCCTTCGAAGAAGCCGCGGAATCCTCCTGTTCCTCCGAAGTCGACGTGAGCAGCTCCTCCAGCAGGGGCGGGCGCTCTTCCACGGCCTCTGCGAACACCGCCCAGTCCATCGCCATCACGACCGAGGTGGTCGCGTCCTGCCGAACGAGACGATCGAAGGCCCGAATGCCCTGCTCCGGCGTGAACCAGCGGCCGCCGAGCGCCGACCGCCGCTGGTCGATGCGGTCCCGCTGCTCTGCCGCCTCGCCGATCTCCGACCACGCCCCCCAGGCGATGGCCTGCCCGGCAAGGCCCAGCGCCCGCCGGTGGCCGGCGAGCTGGTCCAGGAAGGCGTTGGCCGACGCGTGGTTGGCCTGTCCCGGATTGCCCATCACGCCCACCCGGCTGGTGAAGAGGACGAACATGTCCAGGTCGTGGTCCAGAGTCGCGCGGTGCAGGTGCCAGGCTCCCAGCACCTTGGGCCAGAGCACCCTCTCGAACCGCTCCCAGCTCTGGTTGGTCAGCGCCCCGTCGGAGAGCACCCCGACGCTGTGGATCACGCCCGCTAGCGGCGGCAGGTCGCGGTCGACCCGCACGAGCATCTCGTCGACCGCACCCGCGTCGGTCATGTCCGCCAGCTCCACCTGCACCGTGACCCCCCGGTCCTGCAGCGAGCGGATCGTCTCTTCGGCGTCGGCATCCGGATCGCGGCGGCCGTTCAGCACAATCGCTCCCGCGCCGTTGTCCGCGAGCCATTCAGCGACCGCGCAACCGATTCCGCCCAGTCCGCCGGTCACGAGGTATGTGCGGTCCTCACGCAAGCGCCCACCGGTCAGCGGCGGCGTCGTCACGACGATCTTGCCCAGATGACGCGCCGACCTCATGAAACTCAGCGCGGCACCGGCCTCGGCCAGCGGCCAGCGGCTGTGCACGATCGGCTTCAGCTCTCCCCCGGCGATTCCGTCCATCACGCCCCGCAGCACCCTTCCCACCCATGCCGGCTCGGTCTTCTTCAGGACATCCAGTTCGAGAATGTCGTAGGCCACGTCGGGGCGCACAGCCGCCATCTCTTCCTCTGTCAGGATGTCCCGCCGGGCCATCTCGACGAAGCGGCCCCCCTGCCTGAGGCAGTCCAGACTGGCGTCGATGAAGCCCTCTCCGGTCAGGCTGTTGAGCACCACGTCCACACCCTCGCCGTCGGTCGCTTCGAGGATTTCCTCGCCGAACGCCGTCTGGCGGCTGTCGAAGACGCGCCTCACGCCGAGCGACCGGAGATACGCCTGCTTGGGCGCGCTGGCGGTGGCGAAGACTTCAGCCCCGGCGGCCTGCACAAGCTGGATGGCTGCCAGACCCACGCCGCCTGCCCCCGCGTGAACCAGCACGCGTTCGCCGGCCTCCAGCCCCGAGTACTCGAAGGAGAGCGCTGCCGACACGAACGCGCTCGGGATCGTCGCCAGCCCGGTTGTGGAGAACCCGTCCGGGGCCTTCGCAACCAGCTCCTCGTGCGTGATCATGTCGGGTCCGAACGCCCCGAACCCCATCCCCACCACGTGGTCGCCGACGGAGACGTTCGACACGTCCTCGCCCACCTCCACGATGTGACCGCACATCTCCCGGCCCAGGAGCCCTTCCTCGATGAAGCCGAGCGACCGGAAGACATCCCAGAAGTTGAGCCCGGCGGCCTCCACTGCGACGCGGACCTCGTGCGGCTCCAGCGCGCGCTCCGGCAGCTGCTGAACGAACGGACGGTCGAAGACGCCGGCCGGATCGGGCGCCAGGACCCAGTTGAATCCCTCCGGAAGGGCCAGACGCTCGGGCCCGGACTCCCCGCGGACCAGCCGCGCCACCTGGCGGCGTTCGGCCCGGTACACGATGTGATTCTCCGGATCGGGGTAAAGGAACTCGTTCGCGAGATCGGGCAGGGAGGCCATCCGCCCCGGGTCCAGATCGACCATCCGCGGCTGCAGATGCGCGGCCTCCCGCTCCACGCCCTTGCCGAAGCCCCACAAAGCTGCCCCTGCGAGTTCACCGCCCCGCTCCCGCTCGAGGACCTGGGCCCCGCGTGTGATGAACCAAACGCCCTTTTCGGGAGTCAGGTCGGCATCGGCGAGACCCTGCACCATGGCAAGCGCACTCGCCCCGACGCGCCTCACGTCCTCGGCCATCTGTTCGGTTGTGGCTTTTTCGCCGTGGCCATCCAGTGCGCCGAAGTGGACGGCGCCAGCGAAGGGAACGTCTCCGGGCAGCCTCTCCGCCAGTGCGCGCCAGGAGTCGCGGTCGTCCGGCTGGACGACGGCGGCGAATACCCCGTGGCCCTCGGCAATCGGTTCGCTTCCCTGGGCCGATCCGCCGCGCTCCGCCGACTGGCCGCCCTCCGCCGCCGAGTCGCCACCCGACAACACCACCGTCTGGTTCCGCGCAGCCAGTTCGTCCGCCAGCTTTGCGGCCAGCCCACCCTCGTCGGCAGCCAGGACCCAGACCCCCGGCGGCTCGCGCACCTCGGCGGGCCCGCGGGCCACGATCACGCCCTTGTCGAAGATCCGGGTCGTGTCCGACTCGTCCACCCCCAGCACCTCGACCGCGTCGAAGCCGGCGTCGCCGAGTGCGCGGCGCCAGATGGCCGGACTCGCCAGTGCGTGGTGCGGGCGGTAGTCGTCGGCGAAGCGCCACCAGCCGTCCAGTTGCCCGAAGGTCAGATCCATCCAGCCGAGACCGCTCAGGTTCTCGAGTGCGACCAGCTGGCCCGACGGCGCCATGAGTTTCGTGCAATGCGTGAGCGTTTCTTCCAGATAGCGGGTCGCGTGAAGGACGTTGGACGCGATGATCAGGTCGTAGCCATGCGCGTCGAAGCCCTGCTCGACAGGGTCCTTCTCGATGTCGAGCGGACGGTATTCGATGCACCCGCCCCCGTCGCCGAACCGCGCCTCCGCCTCGGCGAAGAAGCCGGCGGAGATGTCGGTGTACACGTAGTCGAACTGGCCCTCCGGGAGCACCGGCAACACCGAAGCGGTGGCCGACCCCGTCCCCGCGCCGACCTCGATCACGCGCAGGCGGCGGCCCTTGGGCAGTGCGTCGACAAGGGCCTGGACCGCCACTTCGAGCATGCGGTTCGCGGCGCGTGCCACCGGCGCTTTGAGGTAGAGATCGGCTGCGGTGGGTTCTCCGCTGCTGAACAGAAGGGTCAGCGGATCCTCCTGGCCGCGCAGGACATCGGGAAGCGCGCCGCCGGACCGGCGAAAGAGCCCGACTTCGGTCTGGCCGTGGGAGTACCGCCCGGCCATCACGGCGGCGTGTGCGTCGGGATCGGGCGGCAGGTTCCCGGGCAACGGATCATCGGGTCCCTTTAAGACTACGAAACCGCCGTCCGTTTCCTTCAAAACTCCAGCCTTGGACGCCATTTCCAGGATGCGGCGGAAGAGCTTGCGGTGTTCCGGCTGAACCCCGAGTTCCTCCCGCAACTCCTCGGCCGGCACCACCGCGCCCGCCTTTCGGTCCCAGCCGAGCCGGCCCAGGGTCGCGACGGCGTAGGACCACGACCAATGCTCGAGATCCGCGAGCAGGGCGTTCCGGCCGTCGGGCGAGACTCCGGCCTCGGTCAGGTATTCCGTGAAGAGCTGGGCACCGGCCTTGACCTCCGCCGGACTCGGGAAGAAATCCGCATCCGGCATCCCCGGCGGAAGGGCGCGCTCCCGCCACACGACCTCGTAGAGCAGGTCCTTCACCCCTTCGATCGCCGAAAGCAGCGCCGCCCGCGTCGCGCGCTTGATCGTGTATCCGGAGAATCCGCCGAGCAGTTCCCCGTCCGGATCGTAGATGCGCAGTTCGCCGCTGAGGACCTCCGGCGCCTCTCCTTCCTCCGAATCCGCGCCGCGGGACCCCTCGCTCAGGCGGACGTGACAGACGACCCGGTCCGGCAGCCGCCCGTCCGTCAGCCACATGCGCTCCCAGCCGAAGGGCAGATAGGTGACCGAACCGTGAGGTCCGTCCAGGTTGCGCGCCGCTCCGACGACCTGGAAGCAGCCGTCCAGGAGGAGTGGATGGATTTCCAGGGCGTTGCGGCCGAGGCCTGCGGGGAACGAGACTTCCGCCAGCGCCTCGCCCTGGCGGGCCCAGGCCCGGCCGAGGGTGCGGAAAGAGGGACCGAGATCGACGCCTGTCTCCGCTCTGGCTCGGTAGTAGCCAGCCGGGTCCACTGGCGACATGCCGGCCCTCAGTCCGACCAGATCGACTCTTGAGCCGGATTCCGGCACTGGAGCTCCCCGCGAAACACTCCCCTCCACGTGCAGGGTCCACGGCTCTTCCGCCCCCTCCACCCCCCGGCTGAAGATCTGGAAGCGGCGCGACGACCCCTCCTCGGCGGTGTCCAGCACGAGCTGCAACTTGCGCCCCCCCTCGCCCGGCGCGTCCTCCGAGCCGCCCTCCGCGAAGACCAGCGCGTTGTGGAGCTGCACATCCTCCACGGCCACCGGACCGCTCCCCTCGGCGAGCGACGCCGTCGCGGCCATCGCCCCGTACATCGCGCCCGGGGCGATGACGCGCTCGAAGACCTTGTGGTCCTCCAGCCAGGGCGGGTCCGAGGGGAAGATCCCGGTTTCGTGGGTGGTCTCGCCGCGGGCCGATTCGTGCCGCTCACCCAGCAGTGGGTGGCCCGCGCCCCCACGGCGCGACCTCGGCGCCGCCAGCCAGTGGTGAGTCCGCTGGAACGGGTAGCCCGGCAGCGAGATGCGCCGCCGCGACTCACCCGCGAAGAGCCCCTCGAAACGGATGGGGAGCCCCGCTTCATACGCCTGTGCGACCGCGTCCACGAAGCCATCGGCGCCGCCGCTGTCTGCGGAAGCCCGTCCGCTTCCGCCCCCCGCCGACGGCCCACGCTCCGGCACCCGCATGCTCGACAGCACGGTCGGCACCGGCGTCCCCACCGACTCTGGCCACGCCGACAGCGCCATCGGGCCCAGCACCGTCCGGGGACCGATCTCGATCACCAGATCCACGCCCAGTCCGGCCAGCGTGCTTACGCCGCGGGCAAAGGCCACCGCCTCGCGCGCGTGCCGTCTCCAGTACCGCCCGTCCAGCGGCTCCCCCCGCCCCACCACCTCACCCGTCAGGTTGCTCACCACGGTCAGCGAGGGCGGCGCCACCGTCACGTCATCGAGCGCCGCCTCCAGCGCCCCGAGCACCGGCTCCACCAGGGCGCTGTGGAACGCCTTGGTCGTGTTCAGCCGCCTCACACGGATGCCCTCCGCTTCGAGGCGTTCCGAGATCGCGGCGATCTCGTCGGCCGGGCCACTCACCACCTGGTGCGTCCCGTTGTCCGCCGAGACGCTCACGCCCACCCCGGCCGAGGCCGCGTTCGCCTCCTCCACCACCCCCGCCACCCTCTCCGGCGCCGCGAAGACGGCCGCCATCGCGCCCGGCTCCATCTCCGACATCAGCGCGCCCCGCGCACATGCGAACCGCATCCCGTCTTCCAGGCTGAACACGCCCGCCGCGTGCGCCGCGGCCAGCTCCCCGACGCTGTGCCCCACGACCGCCACGGGACGGACGCCCACGCTCTCCCACAGCGCCGCCAGCGCGCATTCCAGCGCGTAGAGCGCGGGCTGCTCCCAGGCCGTGTCGCCCAGGTCGCCGCCACCGTCCGCGCCCGCCCGGCCGAACATCACGTCCAGCAGCGAAGTCCCCCTCACCTCCCTGAACACCGCCTCGCACCGGTCCAGGACGGCGCGCGCCACGGGCTCGCCGGCATGGAGCGCCGCGCCCATCCCGACCCACTGGCTGCCCTGGCCGGTATACGCGAAGGCCACGCTGGTCGGCGAACCGCCCGCCCGTACCCCCGGCGAACCCGCCAGTTCCCGCAGCCGCTCCCGCAGTGACCCGGCATCGTCAAAGACAACCCCCGTGCGATAACCGAAGTGGCTCCGCCCCACCCCGGCCGTCCAGGCCATGTCCGAAAGCACCGGGTCCGCGGCGCTCTCTTCCCCGGCCAACCCCTCGGCCCCCCCTCCCCCGGACCGCTCCTGGGCGCCACCCCCCCCGCCCAGCTCCCCGCCTCGCTCATCGAGCCAGGCCAGGTAACGTCCCGCCAGCTCCCGCAACGCCTCCTCCGACTTGCCCGAGAGCGGCAGAAGCCGGGTTCCGCGCGGCGCGGCCGACGGCTCCGGCCGTCCATCCGCCCCCCGATACTCCTCCACCACCAGATGCGCGTTCGTTCCCGAAATCCCGAAGCAGTTCACCCCCGCAATCCGCGGCCGCCCATCCCGGTCCGGCCACTCCATCATCGACGAGGTCACCTTGAGCGGCATGTTCTCCCAGTCGATGCTCGTGTTGGGTGTGTGGAAGTGCAGGTGCTTGGGAATCACGCCCCGCTTCACGACGAGCGCCGCCTTGATCAGCCCGGCCACCCCCGCCGCCGATTCCAGGTGGCCGATGTTGGTCTTGACCGACCCGATCAGCAGCGGCCGGCCGGCCTCGCGCTCCCTGCCGTAGACGTGGGCCACGGCGTCGGCCTCGATCGGATCGCCGACGGTCGTTCCGGTACCGTGCGCCTCGATGTAGTCCACCTCCTGTGGCGAGACTCCCGCGTCCGCCAGTGCGTCGGCCATTACCTGCTCGAGCGCCGGCGTGTTCGGCACGGTCAGCCCGACGCCGGTCCCGCCGTTGTTCACCGCAGACCCCTTGATCACGGCCCAGATCCGGTCGCCGTCCGCTTCCGCCTCGCTCAGGCGCTTCAGGATGACGACCCCGCAGCCTTCGCCGCGCACGTATCCGTTCGCCGCCTCGTCGAAGGTCTTGCACTGCCCGTCCGGCGACAGCATCATCGCCTCGGCGCGAAGCTCGTAGATGCGGCCGTTGAGGATGGCCTGCACCCCGCCCGCGATCGCCAGATCGGCCTTGCCGTATTGCAGGTCCACCACCGCGTCGTTGATCGCGACCATCGCCGAAGCGCAGGCGGCGTCGACGGCCTTCGCCGGTCCCCTGAGTCCCAGAACGAAGGAGACCCGCCCTGCGGTGCCGTTCAGGTTGGTGCCGCTCAGCGCGTAGAGGCATGAGGCCGCCTCGGCCGGCTTCTCCGACTCCACGACCAGCATGCGGTACTCGTCGTTGCTGATCCCGGTGTAGACGCCGGTGCGGCTTTCCTTGAGCCGGTCCGGGTTGATGCCTGCGTCCTCGAGAGCCTGCCAGCCGACCTCCAGCATCATGCGCTGCTGCGGGTCCAGCAGCTCCGCCTCAACCGGCGAAATGCGGAAGAACGTGTCGTCGAACAGCTCGATGTCATCGACGAAGGCGCCGTAGCGGCAGCCCTCGCTCTCGACCGCGTCGTCGCCGAAGATCAGCCCCCAGCGCCCCTCGCCCGAACCGGGAACCCCCTCGCTGACGGCATTCCGGCCCTCTTCCAGCAGCCGCCAGAAGGATTCGATGTCGTTCGCGCCGGGAAAGCGGCACGCCATCCCGATGATCGCGATGGGTTCGTTGGTCGGTTTCGGCATCGGTGACGGCTCTCCTGGAGTGGGCGCCCGACCGGGCGAGGATGACAAGGATAATCGTCCCACAATGGGGCACCCCTTGGCAAGGGAGCGGGGATACGAATGGCGAGCAGTCCCTTGGACAAGTCCAGCTCGACTGCCGGGGGGATTCTGTCCGCGGGCTGCCTGGGAAGCGGGGGATCCGCGGCGGCGATTCAATCGCACCAGCGGAATTGATGTTTTATTTTCACATCAATATATTCTGCAACGAAATCATCAACCGGGAGGAGCCATGCGGACCGTCGTAGCGGGCTATCTGAATGACCTCAGGCGGGTCGGGGGCCTGCGAGGTGTTGATGTCGCCAACATCGCGAACGTCTCCCAGGCGACCGTTTCGCGGTGGTCGACGGGCCGGTCGACTCCACACTCGCGAACGCAACTGATCCTGTCCGACCTTCGCTACGTGGTGATTCGCCTGGGCGACTACTACAAGCCGGAAGAGATCCTGGCGTGGCTTTTCGCCCGGCATCCGCAACTTGACGGGGGGCGCCCCATCGAAGCGATCAGCCAGGGCCGCTCGGAGGAGGTTCTGGACATTATCGACCGGTTGGAAGCCGGCGTCTTCCTGTAGTGCAGCCCGAATGCAGCGCCGCCCCAATCCAGTGGTGACCGATCCCGCGGGCTGCTCGTGCCCCTGATTCGCGAGCCTGCGCTGCTGCGCGCGATCGAGGCGATCGGTTCGGTCAGCTTCAGCGGACAGGTCTGGCGAATTGTCGTCGACGGGCGTGACCCGCGGGAACCCGGAGTGGCATGCGGACGGTGGAACCCGCCTGGAGTCCCCGTTCTGTATTCGTCGCTGGAGAAGGGCGGGGCGTTGAGTGAAATGCGCTACCATCTGACCAGGGGCCAGTCCGTTCCACCATCGCGGATATCCCTTCGCCTTTACAGGCTGAACGTGGCGATCGACCGAGCGCTGCGGCTTCCCGATCTGGCCGCGCTCGCCTACGTTGGCGTCGATGTCGGTAGGTATGGCGCGCTCGCATACGCCCGGAGAGACCAGGAAAACACGCGTCTGCAGGAGATCGCCGAGGCAGCCCGCTTCCTGGAGTTCGGCGGACTGCTTGTTCCGAGCGCGCGGGCGGATTGCATGGACGCGGTGCTCTTCACGGATGGCCCGGGCGCGCCGAGTATTGAGATCCACCGGGACGAGGGACTCGTGGATGTACTCCAGACTTGACACATGCTTTACCTGATCGCGGCGATCGCGGCGCTTGCGGCCGGACCGCTGCTTGCCAGGGAAGCCGGCACTCCGCCCAAACCCGGAACCGGCGTCGCTCCGACCCGCGGCCACCGAACCGGCCTTGTCCTCGACGGACTGGTCCTGATGGCCATTCCGGGCCTGATTCTCCTCGAATTCGTGCCCGCGGCGATAGGAGATGGCGACTGGGCGGTCCTGGTCGCCCTGCTGGCCGGGCTGCTGATTCCCGTCGTCGTGGAGCGGGGATCGCGCCGGTGGGGTGCGCGTACCCATCGGTGGGCGCTCTACTTCGGCCTCTCCGGGCTCGTCGTTCACGCCGCGCTCGATGGAGCGGCGCTGGCCACCCTGACGGCCGGCGCGCCCCCGTCGTTCCCGCTGGCGGTTGTCCTCCACCGGCTGCCGGTGGGGCTCGCCGTGTGGTTGCTGGTCGCGCGCGAGATCGACCGGCGGGCCGGGATCGCCGCGCTGGCCGCACTCGCGCTCGCGACCGTGGGGGGATATCTGGGCGGGGGAGCGCTCGTGCGGCTCGCACCGGATTCGGGGGCGCTGACGCTCTATCAGGCCGCCGTGGGCGGGTCGCTCATCCATGTCGTGGTGCACCAGAGGGCGGATCCGAGTAGCGCCGGGGAACGGCGCCGCGAAGGGTGGGGGGCGGTGCTGGGTCTCGCGCTGCTTCTGGGCGTATTCGTCGCGGGCGCCGATTCGCCGTCGCACGGGCCGGCGGGATTCCTGTCGCGGCTCTGGGTCTTGGCGGCCGAGAGCGCCCCGGCGCTTCTGCTGGCCTACCTGTGTGCCGGCCTGCTGAGCGCGTTTCTGCCTCAGCGGTCGATCCGCTGGATGGAGCGGGGTGGGGCGGTCTCCCAGGCGGGACGCGGAATGCTGATCGGCCTCCCGTTCCCGATCTGTTCCTGCGGGGTCGTGCCGCTGTACCGCAGCCTGATACAGCGCGGGGCTCCGCCTGCCGCGGCGATGGCGTTCCTGGTGGCGACGCCGGAGCTCGGGCTCGACGCCGTACTGCTCTCCATTCCGCTCCTCGGTCCGCAGGTCACGATTCTGCGCCTGGCCACGGCGGCGCTCGTCGCACTCCTGGTGGGCTGGCTGGTCGGCGGCAGGATCAAGGCGGCCCTTCGCGCCGAAGAGCAGATCGCCCCGTCGAGTTACGCGCCGTCCGTGGCGACACGCCTCGGCATCGCGTTGCGCACCGGAACCGGCGAGGTCGTCGACCACACCGCGCCCTGGATCATCCTGGGACTGGGCGTGGCGGCCCTTGTCACGCCGCTCCTGGAGAGCGGCTGGCTGGGCGGCCTCCCCCCGGTCGCCGATGTCTTCATCTTCGCCCTGCTGGGCTTCCCGACCTACGTCTGCGCCGCCTCGGCTACCCCCCTGGTCGCCGCGTTCCTCGCGACGGGTCTTTCGCCGGGCGCCGGCATCGCCTTCCTCATCACGGGTCCGGCCACCAACATCTCCACGCTGGGACTGGTGAGCAGCCTGCACGGCAGGAAGGCCGCGATCGCGTTTGCCGCGGTCATGGTCACGTTTGCGGTCACGGCCGGCGTCGCGATCAACGCCGCCTTCGGTGCCCTCTCCGTTCCGTCGCTGGCGGCGCTCATGGAAGAGACTCCCAGCATCCTGCAACAGGTCAGCCTCGTTCTCCTTGCCGGACTCTTCCTCCGTTCGATTGTCCGGCGTGGACTCCGTAGCTTTGTGGGCGAGTTGCGGGAGGGGCTGGGGTGGGCGCACTGAGTCGCGCGAAACGCACCCGCCGCTTCAGTACAGGGGCGCCCTCACCACGTACGGCACATCCATTTCGTCCACGACCCAGGTGTAGATGTTGCCGTGCTGGACCCAGAAATCGCTGTATGGTGCGGGGGTAAACGCGAAGCGGACGGAGCCCAGGTAGTCACCGTCTTCGCTGAACGTGTCGTAGAACGCGGGAGCGTCCGCCGGGGTGACCCTTTGCACCCACAGCCGGCCTTCGTCGTCCACGAACACGCGCGCCAGAATGGGCTTGACGTCCGGCATGAGGGCCGCGACCTCTTCGGCCGCGCGGCCCGCTTCGGGGCTGTCCTCGACATACTCCTCGATGTAGGCCGCACGGTCTTCGTCCGTTACCGGTAGCGCGGGCAGTCCGACCTCGATAACGACCAGCGTGTCCCCGCTCTCGCCGGTTCGCGCAATACGGTACGCCGCAGTGTTGGCGCGCCAGAATCCGCCTGACGGGTTGACGACGATCGGCTCGTATGCCTCGAAGCGGGACGGCTGCAACTGCCAGAGCCCGTTCGCATCCTCGTAGTAGTATGAACGAAGACTGCGTTCACCGAGGAAGACCGAGTCGACGGCCTCCGTGGCCAGGTCGTAGGACTTGTAGTAGCCACGGACGGTCATTGAACTCAGGCCCGGTGGGGGCGGGTAGCGCGGTCCCTCGTCCGAATGGGAGGTGAGCGACCAGTAGCGCCCCCGGTCGTCGAACGGCCCCGTCCACCTGAAACCGTAGCTCAACACCGGCTTGTTGAACCGGCGCAACTCCCGTCCGGCCGGGTCCACGCCTATGATCCTCCACTGGCCGTGATCGTGGATCCACAGCAGGGTGTCGCCCGAGAGAACGATCCCGTTGGCCGCGGTGATCTCGCCCGGGCCCTCGCCCCGCCGCACGATGGTCCGCAGGTACCGGCCGTCGCCGTCAAAGACGCGAACCTCCGTGGCCTGGAAGTCCAGCACGTAGATGGTGCCGTCGGCGGTGGCCTGAATGCCCCGGATGTCCCCGAAGAGGAGATTGGGGTCGTCTCCTTCGAGGCTTCCGAACTTCAGATCCACATGGGGTTCGGTGACGCCGGGGCCGACGGAGTCGACGGCGGGCAGGCCGGGATACCGTACGAGGAGCGCGCCGTTCGGCAGCGTTTCACGCAGAGCGGGGGGTCCGGCGGATTCCGTCACGCACGACGAGACTGCGGCCGCGAGGACCAAGGTGAGCAGCATGCGTGATACGGGATGGTTCCGCATGACTCGACTCTGGCCCGTGGACAAAACCCCCTCGGCGTTCGCGCCGCGATGCACCCGCGTTGGAGCGCTCCGCCCACGTGGCTGCACTGTAATGTTCACTTGGCAGAATGTCATGTTCTCTTTACAATTCAGATCCTCAAGTCTCCGCTCTTCGTCAGCCTTGGCATCTAGAGCCGCTTGACGGGATTGCGCGTCAGCTGAAGCTTCACCCCGGGGGGCCAGGTTGATACCCGATGAACTGCCGACTCGTTGTGAATCCGACGCCACACGTCCAGTGACACCGCCCGCTCCCCCTCCCTCTCCCAATCCGGGGTGCCGATGGCGACCGTTCCGCGTATTGACGACTCTTCGCCCAGTTCCGGGAATAGCTCCGGGTCCCGGGAGAATCCGACCCACTGGATGTCCAGCGGTTCGCCGGCGAGCAACTCCGCCAGCCCTCCGTCGAGCAGAAAGCCATCGACGAGAACCAGCGGATCCGTGGCGACGATATCGGCGTCAAGGGACACGACGGGCGCCTTTTTGATGCCGCGGATGACAACGCGGCCCTCCTGGTCCACGGGTAGGGACGGCGGGGTCTCGGCGACAGCCTCGGCCGGGTCTTCCAGAGCCTCTTTCACCGCCGGGGCGATTCCCTGCGGCGCCGGGACCCCGCAAGCGACCGCTGTAGTGGCCACCGCTGTGCATCCGAATAGCAGCATGGCGGATTTCCGTACTCTGATTCCTCGATTTCTCATTGCTTTCAACCTCCGTTCGAGCATGCTCTGCGGGCCCACCAGTGTGGTCGCGAAAATGGACTGGGCCGGACGGCCGGACCCGATGTCCAGAAGAAGATCTCCGTATTCGGTGGCGGGAATCCCGGACGCGAGGACGCGGCGGTCGCAGTCGATCTCCACGGAGGTGCGAAGGCGCAGCCACATCCACCAGACGGCCGGATTCCAGGGCATGGCGGCCACGACGAGCGCCGAGTACAGCAGGGCCAGGTGATCCCGCGCCCGCGCGTGCTCCCGTTCGTGCCGCACCACCATGGCTCCGGCGACGTCCCCGTACCTGAGCACCCAGCGGGGAACGACGATGGAGGGCTTGACCACCCCGACCAGCGCCGGCCCGAATCTGCGCGAGACGTATACGTCCTCGCCGGCGATCCTGCGCTGGTCCCAGCGTCTCCGGGCGAGCGCCGCCGCGACCAGCACTGTGCCGATGAGGATCAACGCGGCCAGTGACGCGAAGCCCCACAGAGTGATCGCCGCCCTGTCCGTGGGGCTTGGGCCGGCTGGCCTGGGCTCGCCGGCCGTCGCGGGCTCCGGACCGCCCAGAGTCCTGTCGATTAGGCTGCCGGGCCGGGCGGGATCGATGCTGTTTGGTGCGACATCCGTTGCAATCGGGCCCGCCCCGGCCACCGGGTTCGCACTGCCCTCGGGCTCGGGGGGCGACGCCGTAAGGGGAACCAGCAGCGCCAGCGTCAGTCCCGCCAACCAGGCAAAGCGGCGGGGGAAACCGACTCGCTCACAGAGCTTGTCCAGCGCAAGGGCTCCGGCGGCCAGGAGGCAAGCAACGCCGGCTGCGTAGGCCATCCACATCACCATTTGTTCTTCTCCCCGGGTTGTCTGTCGCTCCGTCGGGCCGGCGTCGCGGGTGCTGGTGCTGCGACCTCACGATTCATTCACGAAAATCTTCGTAATAAATAGTAGGGTGTCCAGGGCCGGATGTCAACGAGACTCTTCGTGGCAAATCGCGGCGAACGATGACTGCCGAGGCTCAACCCAGCTCGCAGGGCCTCCCCGCCTCGCGAATCGCGGCGGCCGCGCCTTCGAGCGAGTAGGTGTAGCTCACCGGTCCCACTTCTTCCCAGTCCATCTGGATCACCATCGCGGCGGGCCCGGCGGAGCCGCTCTCCAGCAGCCGCCGCAGGAACTCGGCGTGCGAACTCTCGCCCGTTTCACGCTCGCCGGCATCCTCGTCTTCGAGGTAGATGATCCAGCCGCGAGGCACGGCATACGCATTCATCTCAACCGTCTCGTCGCCCCAGTGCGTGGACACCGCCAGACGCTCGGAGGCCCCGCCAGGTACCGGCTCCTCTCCGCCCACAAGACGGGGCGGCGCCCCGAACGTCACCCGGAGTGGCACGTCCACATTGCCGATCTCCCTTTCCTGTGCGTCGAGGCACCTGTACAGGATCCTGCTGCGGAGGTCGGCGTCCGAGGAGCGAAGAGCCGCGGGCTCCTCAGCCCACGGAGAATAGGCATAGCGCGTAGTGTCCCTGAGGTCCCCTTCATCGATGTAGAGCTCCACGGTCCATTCGGCGGCGCCCGTCTCGCCGGCGGCTGTAGCATCCGGTTCCGCCTGTGCGCCCGTCTCGTCCGGTGCTGCCGTCATCCCAAACCCTGCCGTTGTACGCGGGATTTCGATTGGCTCGGCCGCACCCATCCGTTGCGTTCCCCCGTCGGGCGCACCCGCCTCGCCCCGCAATCCTATCCGCTTGACGTTGACGAGCGGGGCCCCCTCGGATGAGAACTCGACGTCCGCTACCAGTCCATCCTCGATGAAATCCAGGAAGAAGGGGTCCTGCTGGTGCGAGGCGAGCAGGGTGCACGTCGCGACATCGACAACATCGATCCGGCTCTGGAACCAATTGAGGAGATCCATGTCGACGGGCATGAGGCCGCCCTCCGGATCCTCCTCCGAATTCTCCACCCAATCCGGGCGGCGGAGCCACAGCGACACCCACGCCCTGCCGGAAGCGTCGACATACATGTCCGACACGTGATTGGGAAGCGGGTTCTCCGGGGTGACCATACCGGGTTCGAAGGGAGTGTTCTCCAGATCCGGGCCGGTCAGGCTTCCCAGGAGCCGGCCGTCCCGGGACCACGCCTCGATCCGGTACTCCTCCCGGTGCGCGGCCAGGACGGAGCCGTCGGGGGCAGCCGCGGCAAACCTCAGGTCGAGGGGATTGAAGCCGGAGGGGTCGTCGGCGGGGCCGTATTCGGCGCCGAACGACACGAGCACCTCACGCCCGTCGACGATGTGGAGCGGCTGGCCCAGGCTCGCGGCGTCGCTGCTCCAGCTCTGCATGACGTACAGGCTGCCGTCGTCGATGGCGATCAGGTCGTTGATCTGCTGTCCCGAGAGCGGCTTCTCGTCCACGAGCGCGAAGTCCGGCGAGATGATCGTCACCCTGAGATTGAGGGGATCCCAGACGTGCACGTTGCCGGCGGCGTCGGCGTGGAACGGGTAGGCGTACTGGAACTCCATGGGCCCCTCGCCCTCCCGCCCCACGGTCCGGATGAACTCTCCGCCGGGACCGTAGACGTTCATGTGTTCGCGCTGGCCGAGCCAGTAGTTGCCGGATCCGTCCCGTACGATCTGGTCCTCCCCTCCTCGGCCCGAGATGAAGCCGGGCCCGGCGACGGACCCGATCTGGAACTCGTGTTCCAGCACGATGCAGTCGTCGCAGGCGTTGGCGGTGTTGAGGACGCAGCCTTCGGCGAAGGCGACGGGGGGCCCCGAATCTTCGGGCGCGCAGGCGATGAGGAGCGCCAAGGGGATCGCGCTCCAGTGATGGGTGACGGATTTCGACATGGGGTGCTCCCGATTTCGGGGTTCTGGATCTCCGGCTCACTACGAGCGGTGGACGCTCGGCAGTTTCCGTCGGGAAGCTCCGGTTTCGGCTGCCTACCGCATCAGCCCGTGGAGGCGCACACTCTCACGTCCGAACTCGTCCTTGTGGATCCCGAGGACGTAGTCGTCGCCCACTTCGAGGAGAAAGAACCCCGGGGGCGTCTGCAACTCGGCGATCGGGGTCGCGTCGCGATCGACAACCTTCCACAGCGCGCCACCGTCCAGGCGGTGGTGAATCCTCGGATGGATCACCTCGTCCGCGAACACGACCGGTTCCTTCCACGGCGGGTAGGCCATCACCCAGACCTGGTCATCCGGAGCCGCGACAAGCCGGCCGTAGCGCGGATAGTAATCCGGATAGACCAGCGTCCAGCTCATGGTCATGCGCTGCCCCGTGCCTGATTGTGTGAGCTCCATCTCGCGGACCAGCGCTTCCCTGGCGTCGGCGGGGACCGGAGCCGGTTCGAAGGGAACGGGAAGGGTCCCGATTCGCTCGCCGCTGAAGTTCATCGCGAGGATCGAGTCCGAGCCGGTGTCGCCGAGATAGATGCGGTCGTACCCGATCCCGTAGACCCGGTTCCTCGGATACGCGTGCATGGTCTCGGGATCCGAGGTCCTCTCAAATGCGGGCAGCCAAGCGATCGTATCGAAGTCTTCGGTTGCCGGGACGAATCGCCCGACCACCATGGGTTGACGCGCCTCGCCGGGGCCCGGGGGCGGGCATTCCCCGCCGCGACCGATGAAGAGTCCGTAACCCAGCACGATCGAACCATCGGGAAGCAGGCGTTGGCGACCCTCGATCGTCCTGCAATGTCCGGACGGCGGCAGGTTGTATCGATCCGAGCTCGCGTACCGGCCATCGGGCCCGAATCGGGTGATTCGTGACCGTGAGGAGAGCACCAGGACGGAGTCACCGGGCAGGCGGGCCAGGCGCTCGATCGAGCCTGCGAATTCGCCCGGACCTCCGCCCTCGCCCCCGGTGTCGAAGAGGTGCGTCCCCTCCGGGTCGTAGTACTTCAGCTCCGAGGTGCTTTCGTTTGCGACCACGATGCGGCTGTCGCCGAGACGTGTCGCTCCGGTAACCCAGTGCAGAAGGTAGCCCTCGCGCTCGTCCGCGCCGCCGATGACGACGGTGGGCTCCTCGGTGAGGCGCCAGCTTGCGCTCTCGTCCTGCGGGACGGGAGCCGCGTCGTCTGCGCATGCCGTGCCGGCGATCAGGGTCGCGAGCGTGAAAGGCATCATCCTGCCACTGAAATGGCGGTCCGAGTGGGACATCGTCACCGGCCCAACCTCAGGTCTCCCACGTCGTACCAGTCGAGCGCCCGGTCCGGAATGCCGTCGGGGTCGTCCGGGCCGAGCTGCCGGTCGACCAGAACCACCAGGGTCGACCCGAGGAGGTCAAAGGCCCGGAGGCGGTCCCTGACCCTTACGGACCGGACGTATTCGGCATTCTCGTACACGTCCAGATAGGACCATTCGTGCGTGTCGCGCTGCGTGGCGATCCAGTAGCGGTTGTCGCTGTCCAACAACTGATGGTCGGTGCCCAGATCGTAGGGCTTGGGCGTGGTTCGAAAGTTTGCCAACCTTTCCTCGACGACCGAGCGGTAGGTGCCGTCCGGACTGAACTGGAGAACCCTGGACATTTCCTGGGGGCCCAATCTCCCCTGGGCAACCGAAAGCCGTTCTTCCTCCCGTGCCACGTCCCGCTCGTCCGGGGGGTAGGTCGGAGTTTGCAGCACCGTGGCGTCGCCGGTGTCGCCGACGAAGACCAGATGACCTCCGCAGGCCACGAAGACCCATCCCCCCGCCCGATCCGGGATGCCATGGATGCCTTCTCCTTCCCCGCACTCGATGTCTCCGGGCCTGCTCGGCGACGCTTGCTCCCGCACGACCTCCCTGGTGGCGACGTCTACGTCGTATCGGATCATTAGCGTATCGGGGATCCAGCCGCGCCACACCACACCCGAGAGGACTTTGTCGAACGACGGGAGCGGATCCAGGAACGGCGCCCGCACCTGCGATACGTAGGCGCCCGATGGCTCGAAGACGGTGAAGCGGATCAGCACCTTGTCATAGACCCCAACCGTACCTGCCTCGCCGCGCACGAGGTCGACGTTGATGAGGTCGTCGGAGCCGCTCCTGCCAAACTCGCCGGGACCCTCCCCAACCCGGCCGAAGACTCCCACAACGGCGCCCTCCGCGTCCACGCAGCGGACCCGGGTCTCGTAGGAATCGACTACGCACGCGACGCGCTCGTCCGCGAGCAGCGCGACCTGGTGGCTCTCACTCAGCGGCAGGACGGCGGTGCCGATTGCATCGGGCGTGAAGATGGACTCGTCGACCGGGGCGTCATCCGGGGCGCAGGCGACGGCGAGGGCAAGGAGTGCGGGGACGGCGAGCGCCGGGAATGTCTTCACCGGGGTGCCACGACCCGGTCGCATTGTAAAGTATGCTTTACAGAATGTCGTGTTCACATTACTTCTGCCATCTTTGAGTCCCCGACCGGGGATCTCTTGGGGAGTAGGGGAAGCGGCCTCTTGATTACCGGAGGCGCCGGTCTCCTCACAATCGGCGGGACCCGTACCAACCGCTGCGATACACGCCGAATGAGCTCGACATGGTCGCTCAGCACCGACTGAATGAGTTCCCGTTGCAATGACGTATCCCGCATCGCAACCCCGCCGGGCAGACGCTTCCGGTCGACGCTCGCGGAGAGCCTGTCGGCGAGTCGCTGCTTCTCCGGCAGGGAGAGATCGCGGTCCCCGTAGGAGATCAGAAGCCCCGCCTTGGCGCCGGCGACGTACGCGCTGATCTCGCGGCCCTGAACCGCGCCGAGTGCGCCCGACTCCACCTCTTGCAGGATGCCCTGGTTGATCTCCTCTTCGCGGTTCGAGAGGACCGCATCGAGGTCGGATTCGGCCGGCTCAGGCGACTCCTGCGGAGCGTCCAGCACCACCAGGTCGGCAGCGGTCTCCTCCTCGGGTTCCGTCGCCGCTTCGGGCCGGTCGCAGTAGATGAGCCCGAACGGCAGTGCGCACAGCACCGCCACCCAGGTCGCCGCGCGCAGCCAGCGGGGAGCGGGGGAGCGGGTGTCGGTTGAAACGATCATTCGGAGTCTCCTTTCGAGTTCCCTGGTGCGTCCGACTCCTCCGGCCGCGCTCGCAGGGAGCGGTGGGCGGAAGCCGGGCGCGGCCGATGTACTGGTGACGGCCCGCAGCAGCGCGTTGGCATACGTCCTGGGACAGGATCCCGCGGTGTCCAGCGCGAGCCGGTCGCAGCACGCTTCCTCGGCGATTCGGAGCTGGTGGCGGGCCCACCAGGTCACCGGGTTCCACCAGAAGGCGGAGCAGACCAGCCACTCCAGCCAGCGCACCAGGTGGTCGCGGCGGCGGACGTGGGCCAGCTCGTGGGCCAGGATGGACCGCAGTTCCTCTCGGCTGAGGCCGGTCGGAAGGAAGGCGGGAATCAGCACGCGGACCTTCCCGCCGGTCCACCAGACCATGGGCATCACGCGGGCATTCGTGGTGTGCACCTCCGGTATGCGGGCCAGACCGAAGTCGCGGCCGATGGCGGCGGCCTGGCGTTGGAGCGACGCCGGTGCCCGGCGGGACGCCCGGGCCAACGTGCGCCGAAAGCGGATCGTTCGCGCGAGCGTCCATCCCAGGAACCCCGCCGTGCCCACGAGCCACAGGAATGCCAGGGCCGGTGGGGCGACCGCGCCGAGCGGCGGGCCGGTCGACTGGTACGAAGTCCCCTCGGCCAGCATGAGTTCGGGAGCGCCGGCACTCCCTGTGGTTGACGGCGCCAACAGCTCCTCTGGGAGGACCGGGAGCGAAACGACTGCCGGCATCAGCAAGGTCACCAGCACCAGCAGCCACAGCGGGTGGGAGACGGCTGGCCGGCCCACGCGCCGGTGCACCATCCACACGGCACCCGCAAGAACGACCGAGACCGCCAGCTTGGTCGCGCCGATCTGAAGCAGCAGGCCGGTCATGTCTCTTCCTCCAGAATGCGGTGCAGCTTCTCGCTCTCGTCCTGCGACAGCTTGTTGTCCGCGACCAGGCGGGTGATCATCGGCACCCGCGAGCCCACCTTGCCGCAGAGTACACGACGTCGTGTCGTTATGTTAAGACGTGACGTCGTGCATGTCAAGTGTCGGAGCCGGAATCCGTCGGTAGCGGGTGGAGATTGCGCGCACGTGGTGCTGCGTTTGCTGCCAGAGGCCGGACCTACCAGCGGAGCGGCAGCGAGATAACGGCGCGGCCTCGCAGCGAGTGGTGCCTCCCACCGTCGCCGTCGTCGGCCGATGCGTTCGCCAGCCCGGCCGAGTAGATCCCCTCGATGCCAAGCGTCAGGCCCGCGGCAAGCGGGACCATCATCCCCAGCCCGCCGGCAACGCCGTAGTCGGTGTCCTTGAAGTCGAGCGTGTCGTCACCGCACTCCTCCTCGCGCGTCATTCCTACGGCCGTGATGCTGATGTCGCAGCTTGCCTTGTACGCGAACCACGCCCCGCCCATCGCATAGACGTACTCGTCGCCGAACGTGACGGACGGGGCGAACTCGAAGTAGGCCAGGTCGATATCCGCCTCGATCGTCACGCCCGGCTGGCTGGCGTCCAGCACCGCTCCCTTCTGCACGTACAAGGCATCCACGCGCAGGCCGACACCCTTCCAGAACGGCATCGTCAACCCGGCGCCGGCGTGGTAGCCGAACTTGTGGCCGGCATCTTCGGCGTCCTCGTCCTCGAGGAGCACGGTAGAGCTGCCAGCGCCGCCAAGGACATGGAGGCCAAGCTGCGCATGCGCGGGCGCAGCGAGCGTGAACATGAGTAGTGTGGCGAGTGCGAAGCGCATGGGCGGGATTCCCTTCGGTGGCTGGAGGGGCGGTGGGGGTGTGTCCTATGGCCATTAACCCTAACGGGCCGCGGAAGCATGGCTTCCACAAGGTGGGACGCCACCGGGGGCATGGAGGGTTTCACGACCGGTTGTACGGCGGTCTTCGGGCGGTGGTCCCGGGAGGTCACGCCGGGACGGCAAGCAAGCCCGTCGGCACCCCAATCGACTTGCGGCACATCGCCGCCGCCACGCAGCTTCTGGCTACCGCCCGACCATCAAGACGCCCAGCGACCGGAGCCCGCGCCATGATTCGCCGACCAGCGACTCCCGCCTCCCCCGCACGGCACGCAATCGGCGCCGCCGCCGCGATCCTCGCCCTGCTCCCCGCCCCCGCCACCCCCCAGTTCGTCGCGCCCGCACCCGACCGCGCGGAAGGCGAAGGTCCCTTCGACCGGCTGGTCATCCGCGGTGCGATCGTCATCGACGGCACGGGCGCCCCGCCCCGCGGCCCCGTCGACATCGTCATCGAGGGCAACCGCATCACGCGCATCGCGGGGGTCGGCTACCCGGGCCTTCCCATCGACGCGTCCCGGCGCCCGGCCCCCGGCACCCACGAGATCGACGCGCACGGCATGTACGTCCTGCCCGGCTTCGTCGACCTGCACCTCCACACCGGCGGCCTGCCGAAGACCCCGCAGGCCGAGTACGTCTACAAGCTCTGGATGGCGCACGGCGTGACCTCGGGGCGGGGCATCGAATACGGGCCGATGGACTTCTCGCTCTCGGAACGCGAACGCGCCAACAACAACGAGATCACCGCGCCGCGCATGTTCGTCTACCAGCGTCCGGGGCAGGGGTGGGACCGCGGGCCCGTGCGAACCCCCGAGCAGGCGCGCGAATGGGTCCGCTGGGGGGCCGAGCAGGGCATGGACGGGATCAAGTTCGTCGCATACCCGCCGGAGATCATGGAGGCGCTGCTCGACGAGGCCGGCAAGCTGGGACTGGGGACCGTGGCGCACCTCGCCCAGCTCGGCGTCGCGCAGATGAACGCGGTCGACGCCGCTCGTCTCGGCCTCGGCACCGTCACGCATTTCTACGGCCTCTTCGAGGCGCTCTACGACGACCACGACGTGCAGCCCTGGCCGTCCGACATGAACTACGCCAACGAACAGCACCGCTTCGGCCAGGTTGCGGCCCAGTGGGACCTGATCCACCCGCAGGGAAGCGACGAGTGGAACGCGATGCTCGAGGAGCTGCTTTCGTACGACGTCATCCTCGACCCCACCATGACCGCCTACCTCGCCAGCCGCGACGTGATGCGCGCACGCACCGCCGAATGGCACGAGCGCTACACGCTCCCCAGCCTCTGGGACTTCTACGAGCCCAGCCGCGAAAACCACGGCTCCTACTACTACGACTGGACCACCCACGACGAGATCCGCTGGAAGAACTTCTACCGCGTCTGGATGGACCTCATCGACGACTACAAGGACATGGGCGGCCGCGTCACCGTGAGCTCCGACGCCGGCTTCATCTACAACCTCTACGGCTTCTCGACGATCGAGGAGATGGAGCTGTTCCAGGAGGCCGGCTTCCATCCGCTGGAGGTCATCCGCGGCGCGACGATGCACGGCGCCGAGGCGCTCTTCGAACCGAAGGGGCAGCCGATCGAGTTCGGGATTGTGCGCGAAGGGCTGCTGGCGGACCTGGTGATCGTGCCGGAGAACCCGATCGACAACCTGAAGGTGCTGTACGGGACGGGGCACGAGCGGCTGAATCCCGAGACGGGCGTGAAGGAGCGCATCGGAGGGATCAGGTACACGATCAAGGACGGAATCGTCTACGACGCGCGGCAGCTGCTCGAGGACGTGGCGCGGATGGTGGAGGAGCAGAAGAAGGCGAGGGCGGCGGCGTCGGGTGGGGGAGGTGCAAGGTGACTGAATACAGTGGGGAGTGCCTGAGATCCGGCAACGTCCGGGTATACTGATCCGGCAGATCTCGCGCGGGAGTATGTTGCTCGCGATGGAGCACGAGAGTTTGCACGCCTCAGCACCCGGCTTCAGGACGCCCACTACGCCGAGTTCGCGATGATCCCGACGACGTGGCGACTACGGCAGCCTGGCCCGCACCGAGCTAGAACCAGAGCGGCAACGGCGCCAGCCGCGTCTTCGCGGCCCGCGCCATGAAGTGATGGGTGTACGCCCTGATGTGCGCTCCCCTGCGGTACACTTCGATCATGTACAGGTGGCTGGTCGGCAATGACACGAGCTCATCCCAGCCGCCCAGCAGCGGTGCCTCGTCGAGAAAGATCCTGGGCCTGACGATTCGTCCCCGATCATAGACGCACGTTTCGGTAATAGACGTTCTGATACTGCAACGGACCGTGACAGCTCCTGCCTGCATGTCGACGAAGTCGGCAGCCGACCAGTAGTTGCTCCTCGCGAGCGCCTCCTGGTCGAAGGTCCGAACCGGGACCGCGACGGCCCGCCGTCGGCGTTCGAACCGGTCCGTGACGATTTCGAGACCTTCCAGGACGATCGGATCGGGCTCCATGCGAAGGCGGACCGGGTCGATGGACGGATCGGCCTCGACTCGAACCATCAGCGTGTCGTAGCCCAGCCTTGCCGCCTTGACGAGATGGCTTCCGGACCGGACGTCGCAGAGCAGAAAGCGACCATTGTCGGTGGTGAGGGACGCCTGCTCCGATGTCTCAACCCACACCAGGACGCTCGCAAGCGGCGACTCGGTGCCGGCGTCGATGACAAACCCGACGATGTGGGGCTGGTCCTCGTCGCAGTTGGGTTCTTGTGCGGCGACCTTGGAAGCCGTGGTCAGGGACAGCGGCAGAGCTACCAGCGACGCAGCCGCCAAGTGCCGGAGCGGGAGTGGCACGGGAAGGGGCTTCGTCATCGTCCGGGCTCCGTCGGCAGGGTTGTGGGGGACGCAAGATGTGGCTTCTTGCGATACCCCGACAAGCCTGGGCTGTTCCTGTGGCCCCGGTGGATGTCGGGCTAACGGTCGGTTGTTGGGCTGCACTACGATACTTGTCGGATATACCAGAATAGGTTAGTCTGACAAATCATCGTCCTTACAAGACGCTACAATTCTTGGGGGCAATCACCTCTCTCACCATATCTACAGATAATCGTATTGCCATGCTTGCTCGCGACTACGTCGCCGACCTGGCGGCGCATGGACGGTATCACTTCACGACCGACGAGGCCGTTGGCGCGATCCGGAGCACCAGGAGCGCCGTTCAAGGACAGCTGCGGCGGCTGAAGGCCCGTGGCGTCATCGCCGAGCCGGTGCGGGGCTTCAACATGATTGTCCCGGCGGAGTACAGGAGTCGCGCCTGTCTGCCTGCGGAGCAGTTCATTCCGCAGTTGATGAGTCTTGCCGGCGAGCGATACTACTTCGCCCTGCTCAGCGCAGCGGAGAGATACGGGGCGGCGCACCAGCGTCCGCAAGTTGTTCAGGTGATGGTCCAGAGGAACCGCGCGGCAATCGTATGCGGGCAGGTGCGGGTTCAGTTCATCGCTCGCCATGACCTCGATCGGATGTCCGTCAACGAAGTCAATACGCCTCGGGGTGTAGCTCGCTATTCGACCCCCGAGGTAACCGCGCTGGAGCTGGTCGGCTACCCGAATCACGCTGGCGGAATCGCGAACGTCGCAACGGTCCTGCGCGATCTTGCGCCTGAGATGAATGCGGACGCTCTGGCCGGGGCCGCACGTCTCTCGCCCGTGAGCTGGTCGCAGCGCCTGGGACACCTGCTCGAGCGCTTCGCCGAGTCGGACCTGGCTGAAGCGCTGATGCCCTTCGTTGAGGAACAGGCTCAAAGCTACACGCCGTTACGTCGCGCGGCTCCGAACGCAGGAGCCGGGCGAGACGCGACCTGGAAGCTCATCGTGAACGTCGACATCGAACCGGACGAATGATCCCCAGGGACTACGTCACGTCCTGGCGGCTCCACGCGCCCTGGGCAACCGACGCGCAGGTCGAGCAGGATCTCGTCGTCAGCCGGGCGCTTGTCGAGCTGTTTGGAGTGCCCGATCTGGCCGGGGCGCTCGCATTTCGCGGGGGCACGGCGCTGTACAAGCTGCATCTGACGCCACCTCCCCGATACTCGGAGGACATCGATCTCGTGCAGATTCGCGCGGAGCCGATCGGGGATACGCTGGACCGGATGCGGTCGGTGCTCGATCCGTGGCTGGGGCGTCCCCGCCGGACGCTCAAGGAGGGACGCGTCAACCTCGTGTACCGATTCGAGTCGGAGGACCAGCCTCCGCTCATGCTCCGCCTGAAGATCGAGATCCACACCCACGAGCACTTCACGGAGCTTGGGCTCCAGAGGATTCCGCTCGAGGTCGACAGTCGGTGGTTCAGCGGGTCCGCGGCAGTCAGCACGTTCGCGCTCGATGAACTCCTCGGAACCAAACTCAGGGCGCTCTACCTGCGGAAGAAGGGCCGAGACCTGTTCGACCTGTGGCACGCCCTGGACACGGGGCGCGCCGATGTGCACCGGGTCATTGCTTGCTTCCGGCGCTACATGGCTGAAGGCGGCCACTCCGCGACGCGTGCCCAATTCGAGAAGAGCCTGGAAGGGAAGCGCAGGCTGCCCGACTTCCGCGAGGACATGGGTCCGCTGCTTCGCCCGGGGCTCGCATGGGACGTAGACGCGGCCATCAACACGGTCCTTGAGCGGGTCATCGCCCTCCTGCCGGGCGATCCGTGGAACGGTTCGGGGTAGCCCGATGCCGGCGAGCGCGCCCCCGCCGCTCTGGACGCCGCCCACGGACCGTTCGCGCGTCACGAACCTGACGAAGTTTGCGGCCTGGGTGGCGGAGCGTGGGGAGGGGCCGGGCCCGGCTGGCCCCCACTACTCCGCCCTCTGGCACTGGTCGATCACCGAACAGTCGGCCTTCTGGGCCGCGCTGTGGGAGTGGTGCGGCGTCGTCGGCGAGCGCGGCGGCCGGGTCCTCGTGGACTGCGACCGGATGCCCGGCGCCCGCTACTTCCCGGACGCGCGGCTCAACTTCGCCGAAAACCTCCTGCGCCGCCGCACCGACGACCCCGCCATCATCGCCTGGTCGGAGGCCGGCGCGCGCCGGGTGGTGACCTGGCGGGAGCTGCACGACCTCACCTCGCGCGTCGCCCAGTCCATGCGCGCCGCGGGACTCGGCCCCGGCGACCGCGTCGCCGCGCTGCTGCCCAACGTGCCCGAGGCCATCGTGATCCTGCTCGCCGCTGCCTCGATCGGCGCGGTCCTCTCGACCGCGTCCCCCGACTTCGGCGTTCGGGGCGTGATCGACCGCTTCGGCCAGGTCGAGCCGCGGCTGCTCTTCGTTTCGGACGGATACAGCTACCGCGGGAAGCGGTATGAGACACTGGAACGGGTGCCGCGCATCCTCGAAGGGCTTCCCACGGTGGAGCGGACGGTGGTGGTGCCGAATCCGGGCGGCGCGCCAGCCGCCATCGCCGGCACCATCCCCCTCAACGACTTCATCGCCCCCTACGAAGCGGCCCCGATCCCCTTCGCCCGCCTCCCCTTCGACCACCCCCTCTGCATCCTCTTCTCATCCGGCACCACCGGCGTGCCGAAGTGCATCGTCCACCGCGCGGGCGGCGTCCTCCTTCAGCACCTCAAGGAGCACCGGCTCCACTGCGACATCCGGCCGGGCGACCGCGTCTTCTACTACACCACCCTGGGCTGGATGATGTGGAACTGGCTGGTCTCGGCGCCGGCGTCGGAAGCCACCATCCTCCTCTACGACGGCTCCCCCGTCCACCCCGGCAACGGCGCGCTCTTCGACTTCGCCGAAGCCGCCGGCATGACCCTGCTCGGCACCTCGCCCGGCTACCTGGACGCGCTGCGCAAGTCCGGCTTCCGCCCCGGCGAGTCCCACGATCTATCGTCGCTGCGAACGGTCATCTCCACCGGCTCGCCCCTCTCGTCGGAGGGCTTCGAGTACGTCTACGAGCACGTCAAGCCGGATGTCCACCTCGCGTCCGTCTCCGGCGGCACCGACCTGTGCGCCTGCTTCGTGGGCGGCATCCCGACGCGGCCCGTCCGCGCCGGCGAGATCCAGGGCCCCGTCCTCGGAATGGCCACCGATGTCTTCGCCGACGACGGCACCCCGCTCGCCGCGGGCAAGGGCGAACTGGTCTGCACCCGGCCCTTCCCGTCGCTGCCTTTGGGGTTCGTGGGCGACGACGACGGCTCCCGCTACCGCGCCACCTACTTCGACCGCTTCCCGGGCGTGTGGCACCACGGGGACTACGCCGAAAAGACGGCGTCGGGCGGCTACATCATCCACGGGCGCTCGGACGCGACGCTGAACGTGCACGGGGTGCGGATCGGCACGGCGGAGGTGTACCGCCCGGTCGAGGCGATGGACGAGGTGGCGGAGGCGCTCTCGATCGCACAGTTGATGGGAGCCACCGAGCGCATGGTGCTCTTCGTGCGGCTGGCCCCCGAGGTGCGGCTCGACGACGAGCTCGAGGGCCGGATCCGGGCCGTGCTGAGGACGCAGGCGAGCCCGCGGCACGTACCCGCCAAGGTGGTTCAGGTGCCGGATATTCCGCGGACGCGGAGCGGCAAGATCGTGGAGCTGGCGGTCCGGGCGGTGGTACACGGGGAGCCGGTGAGGAACGTGGAGGCGCTGGCGAACCCGGAGGCGCTGGAGTGGTTCAGGGGGGTGGGGGAGGGGGGTGGGTGATGACCAGAGTTTCCGCCACCAAACTCCGAACCACGATATCGGACCTCCTCGACCGCGTGGTCCATCGTGGCGAGCGGGTTGCGGTCGAGCGGTACGGAAAGCCGGTGGCCGCCCTCGTCAGCCCGGAGGACCTTGAGCTGCTCGAAGCGATCGAAACCCGGATGGACCTCGAGGCGGCCCGGAAGGCGCTGAGCGAGCCCGGTCGCCGGAGTTGGGACGAAATCAGGGCGGAGCTCGCTCTGATGGACGACACCGGGGTTTGACGGACCCTCCGCGATACACAGTCTACCTCAAGCCTGCGGCGGAACGGGCAATCAGGAAGATGGTAGATCGACCGCCTGCCGCCGCATCGCCCGTGCGATCGACGGGCTCGCCACGACCGCACGACCGCCCCAGGCCGTGAGGATTCAGGGTTCCGCATCGCTCTTGCGCATCCGCACCGGTGACTACCGGATCATCTACACTGTCGAGGACGCCACTCGCACGGTGCTCGTCGCCACGATCGGCCACCGCCGCGAAGTGTATCGGCGATGACAGGGGAGCCGACGTCACCGCCCACCACCCCGCCGCAACAGCACATAAAACGCCCCCTGGCCCCCATGCCTGCCCCGCGCGGGCACGCACGCCAGCACAAACGGGCGGGTCGCGGGCTCGTTCAGCCAGTCTTCAAGCGCACTGCGCAGCACGCCCCGGGCGTCGGCGAGCGGGTCGCTCCTTCCCTGACCGGTGATCACCAGAACGCAACGCAGGCCCCGGTGGGCGGACTGGGCCAGGAATGCCGCGACCTTCCGCGCGGCATCCCTGCGCGTGAATCCGTGCAGGTCCAGCCGGGCGTCGATCGCAATCCCGCCGCGACGCAGCGCGACCGCCTGACGGCGGTTCAGCCCGTCGAGCGCGCCGATCCGGATCCGTCCGGGCGCGGAACCGGGCTCACTTCCTCTGCCGCGGGGCCGACGGGCGCCCACAACCTCCCTGACGACCGTCTCCTCGGCCAGGCGCTCTCGCTCCGGGAGCCGGTCCACATCGGCCATCCGCCGCTCGAAATCGTCCTGTCCCGCTTCGTCCGGGTCGGTGCGCGTCTTCACGTCATTCAGCCGTTCGGTGTCGTGGAGCTGGTGGTCGCGCTGCTACGGTCGGGGCACCAGCCTCCGTCCCACGACGTAGTTGATGTCCAGTTCGTCCCTCCATACGCCCCAAACATGTGTGTCCGTTGCATCCAGCAACACGAGCCAATCGGGAAGGAGTACACGCCGGGGCGGCGATTCGATGTCACCGCGCTCCACCGAGTACCAGACGTTCAGGGTGTCCACGGTTTCGTGGCTCAGCAGCCACACCTGTCCGGAAGAGGCCATGGAGAGCCTCCTGACGGCCGGCAGGTGCTCAGGTACATGGATCGACTTGCGGATGTTGCCGCGTGCCGACTCTCGCACGGCAACGGGGTCCTCGCCCTCGTCCACGGGGTCCTCTGGGGCGACCAGCCACTCCAACATGCGATCGATCTCGGCCTCCACCAACGCCGGGGTCAACGGGATGGGCTCGAACGCCAACCGGCGGTGCCACACGGTGTCGCCCACCGACCGCACGCCATCGGCCACCGCCGACAGCTCGATCAGTTCCGCTTCCCCCGGCCCCAGGTGCTCGCCGGCAACCCGGGCGACCAAAACGGTTCCGGCACCCGGATCCAACCGGTACTGGTCCGCGACCGAGAACGGTTGCCCCGGAAAAGTCAGCCAGTTTCCGTAGTAGAGCGCGAAGTCGCGGGTTCGGATGTCGTGCCAATAGACCACATCGCGCACCCAGCCCCCGGCGGATTCGCGAACGCTGAACACCGGCAGGCTGTCGATGGGATCATGTCCGTGCATCCCCAACTCCACATGCGCTCCCATGGTCGGACGGCCCAGGAAGCTTCCGTCCGCCGTCAGCGCGTCGATCCTGAGAGGGAATCCCTGGTAGCTGACCGAAGTGGGCGGGCCAGGCACCGTTTCCAGCAGGGTTCCGGAGTTCGAGAAGTAGGTGAACCTCGATTGGTCGCGAACGTAGAACCGGGAGTCCTCGAAGTGCACGCGATACGGCATCATGAAGTCCCCCGGACCCTCGCCCGAGCGTCCCAGGCTGAACAGATGTTCACCTGAAGGCGTCCAGACCGACAGGTGGCTGTCGTACGCCTCCAGGACGAACACGCGTCCGTCGCCGGGGTTCACCCGCAGGTAGGGCACGATGCCGAAGAGGGCGTCTCCACTTAGGGCGTCGCCGATCCTGTGGTGCGGCTCGCTGTGCCACTCGTCCAGCGGAGCCGGAGCGGCCGACCGCGAAGGCGGATCGTCGCATGCGGCGGCGAGGACTCCGACCAGCAGCGCGAGTACCGCCCGAGGCACGGCCACGAACTGCAACGGGCACGCCCTTCGGATCGTCATGACAGGTGTTTTTCCCTTTGGAATGAATGAGCTGTCGGCGGACCCGGGCAGCGGGCATGTCAGCGGCTTGACCATACACCCGGGCGGGAATCCTTGCAAAAGGGTGACAGGGGCCTGTCGGGATCCACGGCCCGCCAGCCCTTGCCCCTCAACGCCCCTCACCCCCCAATTGTCCCTGTAGTACCGCCGAATTAACAGGAACGCGCGCGCCCACGCGAGCACCGCTGCGCGCACGCACGCACCACTCTTCATCAGGAGAGACATCCATGAGACCACTTCTCGCCGCACCGGCAGCCCGCGGCCTCGGGCTGCTTGGCCTCACCCTTGCACTGGCCGCCGGCGCCGACGCCCAGCAGGCGTCACGCACCGAGCCGGTGACCGGCATCCGGGACAACGGCACGGGGTATCACGCCCTGGTCGGCGCCCGGGTGGTGACGGGGCCGGGCCAGGTCATGGAAAACGCCACGATCGTGATCCGCGACGGGCTCATCCAGCGGGTGGGCCGGGGCGGGGACGCGCCCGCGGGCGCCCGGGTCTGGGACATGACCGGCCTCACGGTCTATCCCGGTTTCATCGACGCCCACGCCGACCTCGGAATGGACGACGTACCCGAAGGGGGCGACGTGGGGCCGACCCACTGGAATCCCCAGGTGCGGGCCTGGTTCAGCACGACCTCCAACCTGCAGGACGACGAGGGCCGCCGGTCCGCGCTGCGCTCGCAGGGCTTCGGCACGGCGCTCGCGGTTCCGAGGCAGGGGATCTTCCGGGGGACCGCCTCGGTGGTGAACTTGGGTGAGGAGGGGGTCCGGGAGCGGGTGCTGCGTCCCGACATCGCGCAGTCGGTCGGCTTCCAGCGCTCCTTCCAGCTCGGCGGGTCCTATCCGAACTCCGCCATGGGGGTGATCGCCCTCATGAAGCAGACGTGGATGGACACCGAGTGGTACGCCCGGGCGTGGGACGCGTATGAATCGAGCGGGCGCGCCTTCCTTCCGCCCGAGACGAGCGAGGCGCTCGCAGCACTCCAGGAAGCCGCACAGGGCGCCCAGCCCGTCCTCTTCGAGGCGAACAGCGAGGAGGACTACCTGCGGGCCCACAAGATGTCCACCGAGTTCGGGCTCGACCCCTGGTTCCGGGGCAGTGGCCTGGAATACCGCCTGATCGACGTGCTGCGCGGTCGCGGCGAGCCCCTCATCATACCGCTCGACTTCCCGGATGCGCCCGATGTGGGCACGCCGGCGGAGGCGCTCGACGCATCGCTCGCCCAGCTTCGCCACTGGTACCTGGCGCCGACCAGCCCGGCCCAGCTGGCCGAGGCCGGTGTCCCCTTCGCCATCACCGCGGACGGGCTCTCGTCGCTGAACGAGTTCCTGCCCAATCTGCGGGTCGCGGTGGCGCGCGGTCTGTCGGCGGACGACGCCCTGGCGGCGCTCACCACCACGCCGGCGTCCTGGCTCGGGATCGACCGCACCCACGGGACCATCGCCGATGGCAAGGTTGCGAACCTCGTGGTCACCGAGGGCGACCTCTTCACCGAGGAGGCCACGGTTCGGGACGTGTGGGTGCAGGGGAGGGTCTACGGGATTACCCGCCCGACCCAGATCGATGTGCGCGGCAGCTGGGAGATCGCTTCGGAGGACGAGTGGGGATTCGACGCCATGCTCGTCCTGGAGGGAACGATGAACCGCCTGCGCGGCTACCTCGACGTGGCGAGCACCGGGCCTGATCTTCCGGGCGGCGCGCGGGTTGACCTCGTGTCGGCCACGGCGGTCGCGGAGACCGGCCGGATCGACGCGCGCTTCGACGGCAACGCGCTCGGCTACCAGGGAACGGCGCTGCTGTCGGGTTCGATCCGCGGGGACGAGTTCTACGGCTGGGCGTCGCTCCCGAACGGGGCGGATCCGGCCTTCCAGGGCACGCGCGTCGAGCCCTTCGAGGGCTCGGAACGCAGCACGGCGGCGATGGAGGTCCCTGAAATCGACCTCCCCTTCATCCGGCCCATGATGGACTACGGCCGGCCCTCGCTGCCGGAGCAGCCCGCGGCGGTGGTCGTGCGCAACGCCACCGTGTGGACGCAGGGCGCGGACGGGCGCATGGAGAACGCCGACCTCCTGGTCGAGGCCGGGAAGGTGGTTGCGGTGGGGCAGGACCTGCAGGCTCCCCGGGGCGCGGTCGAGATCGACGCCACGGGCAAGCACGTGACGCCGGGCCTCATCGACCCGCATATCCACTCGGGCGTCAGCTCCGTGAACGAGAGCGGGTTCGCCATCGTCCCCGAGGTGCAGATGGGCGACGTGGTCACCCACAACAACATCTGGATGTACCGGCAGCTCGCCGGCGGGCTGACGAGCGCCCACATCAAGCACGGTTCCGCCAACCCGATCGGGGGCGAGAACGTGATCGTGAAGATGCGCTGGGGCGCGCTGCCCGAAGACCTGAAGCTCGAAAGCTCGCCCCGCACGGTGAAGTTCGCGCTCGGCGAGAACCCGAAGCGCCGCCAGGGGCGGTATCCCGACACGCGCATGGGGACGCAGGAGATCATCCGCGACCACTTCATGGCCGCCCGCGACTACGAGCGCGAGTGGCAGCGCTGGGAGGAGAACGGCGAGGGGATCCCGCCGCGGCGCGACCTGCGCATGGAGGCGATCCTCGACATTCTGGGCCAGGAGCTTCTGATCTCGTCGCACGGCTACCGCGCGGACGAGTTCCTCGCGCTGGTGAGGCTCGCCGAGGAGTTCGGCTTCCGGGTGCAGACGCTCCAGCACGGGGTCGAGGCGTACAAGATCGCGCCCGAGCTGGCCGAATCGAACGTCGCTGCGGTCGTGTGGAGCGACTGGGGCGCCTTCAAGCTGGAAGCCTACGACGCCACCGCGTATAACGCGCGCATCCTCATCGAGGCCGGAGTGACGACGTCGCTGCACTCCGACAACAGCCAGATCGCCAGCCGCATGAACTGGGAGGCGGGCAAGCTGCTGCGCACCGGACTGACCGAGGAACAGGCCCTGTCGACGGTGACCAACGGCGCGGCGAAGGCCATCGCCATCGACGACCGGGTGGGCTCGCTGGAGCCGGGCAAGGACGGCGACTTCGTCATCTGGAACGGCAATCCGCTGTCCCAGTTCACCCGCGCCGAGCAGACCTGGGTCGACGGACGGCGCTACTTCTCCCTGGAGGAGGACGCAGTCATGCGGGACCGGATCGAAAGTGAACGCAACCAGCTCATACAGGCCGTCCTTTCGGCCGGAGGGAGATAAACGATCATGAGAACGACGAAGCGAGGAGCCACGATGAACGGCATCCTGTCCCGGTTTGGCGGCACGGCCGCGCTCACGCTGGCCGTGGCCGCCGCCGGCACACTCACGCCCGCCCCGGCGGACGCCCAGGTGCGCATGACGGTGCCCCCCCAGACCCAGGCCGTGGCGCTGCAGGGCGCGACGATTCACACGGTCACGCAGGGGGTGATCGAGAACGGCACGATCGTCTTCGAGAACGGGGTGATCACCGCAATCGGGACCGATGTCGAGATCCCGGCGGGCGCGCGGGTGGTGGACGCCACGGGCAAGCACATCTACCCCGGCCTGATCGACGCCTACAGCGCGGTCGGGATCGCCGAGATCGGCGCGGTCGACGTCTCCAACGACCTCAACGAGATCGGCGACTTCAACCCCAACGTGCACGCCGACGTCGCGGTCAACGCCGAGAGCCGGCACATCGGGACGACGCGTTCCGCGGGCGTGCTGGTAACGCTCACGACCCCGGGCGGAGGCATGGTCTCGGGGATGTCGTCGGCGATGAACCTGGAGGGGTGGAGCTGGGAGGAGATGTCGATGGAATCGGCCGCGGCGCTGAACGTGAACTGGCCCAATCCGCGCGGCGGCAGGTTCCGCGGATTCGGGGGCGGCAGGCCGCCCAACCTTCCCCCCGGTTTCGAGATGCCGGAGAGGCCGACCTACGAGGGACAGGTGCAGGAGCTGAAGGACTTCTTCGCCGAGGCGCGCGCCTACCGCGACGCGCTTGCGGCCGGTGAGGAGGTGCTCAGCGACTCCCGCTACCTGGCGATGATTCCGGCGCTGAACGCGGAGATCCCCGTGGTGGTTTCGGCCGAGAGCGCGGCCCAGATCAACGACGCGATCACCTGGGGCCAGGAGGAGGGACTCAGGATCGTGATTCGCGGCGGGCGCGACGCCATCCACGTCGCCGACCGCCTGGTGGCCAACGACATCCCGGTCATCCTGACCTCTACGATGTCCGGGCCCAGCCGGCAGTACGAGGGGTACGACGGCGCCTACACGATGCCCGCGCGGCTGCACGAAGCGGGGGTGCGTTTCGCCATCTCCGGCGGCTCCGGCTCGCTCTACTCGAACCGGCTGCCCTGGGAGGCGGGCGTCGCGGTGGCCTTCGGGCTCCCCGAGGAGGAGGCGCTCAAGGCGGTGACCATCAACGCGGCCCAGTTCATGGGGATCGACGACCGGGTCGGCTCGCTGGAGCCCGGCAAGCAGGCCACCCTGCTGATCACGACGGGAACCCCCCTGGACATGACCAGCGAGATCGAGCAGGCCTACATCCAGGGCCGCGAACTCGACATGATGGACATCCAGAAGTTCTTCTTCGAGAAGTACATGACGAAGCTGATGCAGAGGATGCGGGTGATCAGCTAGCTGGAACGACCTGGAACCCGTCCGCCAGCACCGTCTATCGGCCTGGCGGCCTGTGGGCGACTCCGACCGGTAAGTCCGGGCCGGGGTTCCACGGGCTGCCGGGCCGCTCGTTTGCACTCGTCTTGCGATATCCTGCTCGATGAAATGGCCGTCTTGCGAAATCGTGTTCGATTGTAGTACCGTCTTACGATACGCTGTTCGTTCCTCAACTCGTCTTGCGCTACGCTCCAGGGAGGGCAGATCGTGTCTATCGTCACCATTTCCACCCGCTATCAGGTCGTGATCCCACGGGATGTTCGGGAGCGCCTGGAGCTGAAGCCGGGACAGAAGCTGCAGGCGCTGCCCTTCAAGGGGCGCGTGGAGCTGATTCCGCTGGGACCGATCGAGAGAGCGCGCGGGTTCGTGCGCGGTCTGGATACTTCGGTGCCGCGCGATGGCGACCGGGTATGAACCTCGTCGATTCATCAGCCTGGCTGGAATACTTCGCCGACGGACCCAACGCGGGGGAATTCGCGGAGCCGATCGCGGACATCGAGCAACTGGTCGTGCCGACGATCACCCTCTTCGAGGTCTTCAAGCGGATCCGGGTTCAGCGCGACCTGGCATCGGCGCTTTATGCCGTGGCCCAGATGCGGCGCGGGCGCGTGGTGGAGCTGGGCGCCGACCTTGCCGTGGCTGCTGCTGAACTGAGCGCCGACACCGGACTCCCGCTGGTCGATTCGGTCATCCTGGCGACCGCGCGTGCCCAGGAAGCGATGCTGTGGACGCAGGATGCCGACTTCGAGGGGATGGAAGGGGTGGAGTACCGAAGCAGGCGGTAGCGAGGGTCGCTACTGCCCCGACCCCCCCACCGCCTCGTCCGACGCCAGCATCAGCGCCGACGACTCCGACATCTCCCGGTAGTATGCCACGAACCGCCGCGTCTCCGGCGCGTCGTACGGCGCCAGGTTCTCCGCCCAGCGGTAGCCGATCGGCTGGAACCAGAGTTCGGCGACGATGGTGAAGGGGCCAGCGGCCGGATTGACGGCCACCGTGTAGCGCACCTGGTCGGAGCCGGCGGCGAAGTCGGGGTCCGAGGTGGCGGCGCCGATCGGCTGCACGCGTGCGTCGGCGCGCGCCGCGTCGAAGCCGTCCGGCAGGATGCGGTTGTCCTTCACCCAGCGCGCCGCCGACATGAGGCCGGTGGTGACGGTGCCTGCCGCATCGACCATCACGCCCTGGTAGACCTGGACCTGGCTGGGCGAGTCGATGGTGGTGTGGTGCGGCTCGTAGCCGGCGCCGTTCTCGTCGTGGTCGTCGCCGGTGACGCTGCCATCGGCGTTGAGCGCGCCGGATTCGAAGACGACGCGGCCGGCGGCGTCGGTCACGGCGACGCGCAGCCAGGCGCGCCGCGACGGATAGGCTGTGGGGAACTTGTGGCCGGCCTGGTTGCGCACGGTCACGGTGGCGGTGAGGCGGCCGTCCCGCACGACCGGGTCGCCGATCTCGACGGTGGCGGTGGCCGTGCGGAGGTGCTCCGCGGTGCGCTCGGCGGCCAGCTCCAACTCCTGTGGGAGCGCGGTGACGCCGAGTTCGGCCCGGTAGCGGTTCAGCATCCGCAGCATGAAGAAGTTGCCGCCGCGGAAGACGTGCCGGGAGACTTCGGGGCGGGCCTGGCCGAGCACGCGCGTGACGGGGACGTCTTCGCCGACCTCGGGCATGTGGCAGTCCTGGCAGCTGTGCTCGCGCTCGGCGCCGTCGGCGTAGGCGCTCGCCTGCCATTCGAGGAAGGGGGCCTGCTCGGGGAAGGGGGGGCCGGATCCGTCGGCTTGTACCGCGTGGGTGATTACGGTATGACAGGATGCGCAGAGTCCGGACGACGTGACGTGCTCGCCGAGCGTGGGGCGGAAGCCGGTGGCCGAGTGCATGATGCCGACGCCGCCCTCGTCGGGCTCGAAGGGGCCGAAGACGGGGCGGCCCTCAGGCGGCGTCTCGGGGGAGATCTCGAAGCGGGCGGTGAAGGTCTCCTCGGTGCCGAGACCGTCGGGCTGGATCTGGTGGCAGAGCGCGCAGGAGACGCCGTCGGCCGCCAGCGCGGCGTACGGTCCCTCGGCGTCGCCGACCGGCAGGTTCGCGAAGACCTGGCCGGAGCCCCCGTCCTGGATCGCGGCCACGGTGGCCATCGGCATGTGGCAGCGGGCGCACTCGCCTTCGATCGCGGCCGCCGCCTCCGGGTGGTCCATGATCTCGCGCCGCACAGCCGCGTGGAAGTACGGGTCGCGCGCGCTGTTCGCCATCATCGAGGCGCGCCAGTCGAAGCCGATCGACACGTCGGTGCCGTCCTCGGCCGCGACGCCCTTGTGGCAGGCGATGCAGCGGTCGGCGGTGTGGAAGTTGTCGGCGGGGTCTGCGGCGGCCGGAAGGACGGTCGCGTGGGGCGCGGATTCGACCGGGCGGGAAAGCTGGGCGAGGGGCGATGGCTCGCCGGTCGCGTCTGCGGCCAACGTTCCCGCCATTGAAGGCGGCGCTACCAGGGGCGCCATTGAGGGCGCCACCGACGGCGCTCCCCCCGCGATCAGTACACTACCCGCCAGGACGATACCGCACGCCGCGGTGAACCTCATCCCCGCGGATGCCCGATTCCTCTTCCTCATCCTTACCACCCCTCGAAGAAGCCGCCGTCGAACCAGTCCAGCAGCACATAAGCGACCAGCCGCATGGGCCGCGCGTATTCATCCGCGCCACTCCCGACCGGCACGAGCACGCCGATGTTCCCCAGCACATGCTGCCGGGTATTCAGCGCGATCTGCACCTGTGGGATGAGGTCGAACTCCGTCTCCGCCCCCGATTCGAGGTGGTGCTTCGCCTGCACCTCCACCATCGGGGTCCAGGCCCGCCCCCACTCTCCCTCCGTGAAGGTCGCCCCCAGCACGAAGCGCCCGAACACCTCGTTGGCGGCGTCCTCGTAGAGCGGCGCTTCAAATCCCCCCTGGGCCTGGATGAAAGCGTCGCTGGGAAGGATCTGTCCGAAGGACGCGTACGCCTCCAGCTTGTTTCCGGGCGCGCCCAGCCCCGCCTCCTCGTCGCCCGTGGCCACGAACACCTCGCCGCCGAGCGAGAAGATCGTGCCCGACGAGGCACTGTGGTACAGCGCGTGCTTCACGCCCAGCACGATGTCGCCCAGGCCGTGGCCCCCGCCTTCCCCCGCCGCCCCGTTGTGGTCGTGACCGTGACCGTCCGGACCGGTGTGCGCCCCCACCCACCCATACGGTATCAGCACCTCGACCTGGCTGCGGGGACCGTAGCGCCGCTCGTAGACGTACGCCCCCATCGCGGCCCCGTCCCCCTCCAGATCCACACCCGCCTCCACCACCCACTCGTCCTCCGGATACGCTTTCGTGGTTAGGAGCGGGCGCGGCAGGTTGAGCTCCCCGCGCGGCCAGTTGTCGTCGGTGCAGAGGCTGCGGATGTAGCCCATCGTGCGCTCGAGCTGCTCCACGGTGAGCGCGCCGCGAAACGCCGGCATCATCTCGCTGAAGCCGCGCACCGGCCCACCCTCGTGGGCCACCGCGATCCAGTCCCCGTCGGGCTCGCGGGCCGCGAAGTCGCAGTCGGTGAAGTCGGGCATCTCCTCCTCGAAGGCCAACAGGGAGGGCTCGACCCCGGTGCCATCGAGGCCATGGCAGTTGGCGCAGGAGTTGGCGTAGATGGCCTCGCCGGAAGCGTCGGCCAGGTCGGCGCCGTTGACCGCGTAGGGAAGCTGGGCGGATGCAGGGGCGGCGAAGCAGAGCTGCAGGGCCCCGAGCGCGAACGCGCTCAACCGGAGGGACGAAGCCGTCGAAGCGACGGCCGGTGTGAATTGGCCCGACGCTGATCCCCTCATCACGCTCCCGGAATGGTTTCGGCTCAGCCCTTGCCGGCTCCGCCGAGCCGGTGGACGCCGGGTATACTACGTCAGATCTTGGACCGCAGCCAGTCGAGGATGAAGCGCACGACGCGCTTGAGGATATTTGCCATGGGGTCCGTCCCTTCGGTTTCGGTTCTTCCAGGCGGGGCTCCGGGTTCCGGGCCCCATATCAATTAATGGGCCTACGAGGGGCATCGCGTCAAAAGTTGCGGAGCAACGGCCGGCGAACCCGCAGGTGCAGCGCCGGGCCGACTCAAGCCAGCCGCGGGCCAGGACGCTGCTGCTGTCAACCGACCTTCCGCGCCATCGCATCGAAGAACGCGCCGTGCACCTGAAGAATGCGACCCGTCTGCCGGGCGTCGGGTTGCAGGGTCTCGTCGCCGCGGCCGAAGGTGCCCCCAAGCAGCACGCCATCGGCGCGCGGGAACATGTACTGGCTGCCGCCGCGCGAGAAGCGCCCGCCTCCGATGGTCAGATAGTCGAGCTCCGGCTGGGGACGCAGGACCACGAGCTGTCCCTTCACGGGCACCAGACCGTCGTCTCCGAAGAGATCGCGGGCGCCGAGGCCCGTACAGTTGGCGATCACCGGTTCGGCCAGCCCGGCCAGCTGTCGGCGGTCGGCGATCTTCCGTACCACCACGCGTCCCCCCGCAACCCGGAAGTCCCGCATCAGCGCGCGCAGGTAGCGGGGCGGCTCGATGAACATGGTCACCACGCGGCGGGCGAAGCGGGTGGGGAAGGGGTGCTCGTCCCCCTCGAGGTCCTCCAGCTCGGGGTAGAGGTCACGGATGCGCGCCATGTAGCCGGGGATGCCGAGCCGACGTTCCGAGAGGAAGTAGTTGTCGATCCAGCGCACGCCGTAGTCGGGGCTGACGAGGGTCTGGAAGTGGCGGTGGGCGCGCCGCGAGGCTTCCTCGAACTGGATGCCGAAGGGGCCGTCCAGGGAGTCCGAAACGGAGGTGGGGGACCACTGCGCGCCGGCGATGTTCGATGTCGTGTTCGGCGGCAGATCTCGGGCGTAGATGGTGACCGCGCGGCCGCGGCGTTGCAGCAGACGCGCAGTAGCCAGCCCTACAGCGCCGGCGCCGATGACTGCCACGTCCCCTTCCCGCCCGGCAACCACGCTCCCGCCCCCCACGGGCCCGCCGCCCGTCACCAGGTCGGCAGCCATGTCGGCCGTTCCCCAGGAAAGCGTGACCCCACCGCCTCCGTGCCCGTAGTTGTGCACGAGCAGCTTGCCCGCGAACGACTCGGCCCGCACGACGAACCCCTCGGACCGGTATGGCCGGAGCCCCACGTCTACCCGGATGACCCCGTCCCGCGAAATGCGCGCGGGCCGGATCGCGGCGAAGATGTCTTCCCATCGCCGGCCGCCCGCGACAGACGCGCACCCGGCCGCCAGCCCGCCCGCCAGCGCACTGGCCGTCAGCCCCAGCCAGCGGCGGCGGTTCATTTCGCGTGCTCGCCCGGTGCGCCGCGCGCCTAAAGAATCGCCAACTCCGTCGTGATCTCGATGCATTTGTGTAGCGTCCGGTACACCGGACAGCGCATGGGGTGCAGATCGTAAGCCCGTTTGATCGCTTCCTCGTCCGCCCCCGCCGCACGCAGCTGGTACCTGACGTGAATTCGGCGGACAACCAGCACCCCCTCCTCCTTGCCGACCCCTCCCTTCACCTCCGCGGCCAGCCTTCCGTCCGACGCGTCGATCCCGCGTGCCTCCAGCACGCCTCCGAAGGTGCCGACGAGTCAGCCGCCGGTCGCGGCGATCACGTAGTCGAGGGTGGTGGTGGTCTCGGTCTTGAGGCGGACGCCGTAGTGCTCCGCGATGGCGCCGTGCACGCCGAAAGCGACGGGCCCTTCGTGGGCCGGGAGCCAGGCGAGCCGGTTGGGGCCGCGGACGCGTTCGATCCGGATGTCCGCTTCGTAGACGATGTCGCTCATGTGGGGATTGCTCCGTTCGAGTGCCGCGTGAGGAGGGCCCGCGCGACGGGTGAAGGTGGGGGGTTCACCGGGAGTGCGCTCAGCCGGGCCACAGCCAGCCGAAGATGCCGGCCGTGAGCAGCGCGTAGGCGAGTCCGTCGGCGGCGTGGTGGAAGGCGACGCGCGCGGGGAGGCCGAACCAGATGCACTCCTGGAAGCCGATGAACCCGTGCGCCATGAACGCCGCCGTGCCGGTAACCTGGAAGACCTTCAGGAAATCGGTGCCGACCGGCAGCACCGCGGACGCGAGGTAGCCGACGAACAGGGCAACGACGAGGTGCAGAACCAGCGACTTCAGGATCGATGACCGCATGTCGAGCACGGCCCTGGAGTCGCGCACGCGCAGGATGCCGACCGGGCCCGTGTGCACCCGCGCCTTGTAGGCATCGGATTGTTCCCCTTCGGGGCCGGCCCAGGGGAAGTAGTACATCCCCGGTCCGGACGTGGTCCGCCGAACGGCGTCCATCAGGGCGTCCTGGTCGTCCGGGGGAGAGAAGTCGTTCTTGTGGTGCGGCATCAGCATCCAGACAATGGCGCTGACGATGAACACGGCGCCGCCGGCGATCAGGACGGGTGCCCAGAGGGCGGAAAGGGTTACCATGGCGTGGATGGTCCGGCGTTGCAGGTGTGAGGTTGCGTTCGGGGCCTTGCCCCTGGTGGTCCGTCCGGGACAGGCCCGTCGCGATGGGCCTGGGGCCGGCCGGTGGCGATCTGCGCCGGACTGTGCCCCCGGCGATCCGGTCGGGACTGGCCCGCGCCGACTCGGCACAATAGTGTGGCAGGGGATCGGGGGCCAGTTACACGGGGCTGACGGCGTTGGCTGACGCCGAAACGAAGCAGTGCAATGCGTACGGATCCCGATCGTCTGCGCGAAGTAACCACAATGTAAGGAGTACTTTACAATATGTCATGTTTACCATACATTCGTCGTTGGGAGCCTGGGCGACGGGGCCTTCCTGGCTTTGCGCGATTCCCGCTGGCGCTCTTTCTCGGCGCGGCTGCCGCGGCCGCCCATCCGGCCCCGGCGTCCGCCCAGACCGACCCCAGGGTCCTCGAGATCATCGACGAGGTCGACCGCCTCATGCGCGGCGAGTCCAGCACCGGCCGCATGCGGATGGAGATCGACACGGAGAACTGGTCGCGCACGCTGGAGATGCGGGTGTGGTCGCTGGGGACGGAGTATTCGCTGGTGCGCGTGGACAGCCCCGCGCGGGAGGCCGGAACCGCCACCCTGAAGGTCGAAAACGAGGTCTGGAACTACCTTCCGCGCGCCGACCGCACGATCAAGATTCCGCCATCGATGATGCTCGGCGCCTGGATGGGCTCGCACTTCACCAACGACGACCTCGTCAAGGAGAGCCGGATCATCGAGGACTACGACATCGTCATCTCGTTCGAGGGCGACCGCGACGGCGAGGAGGTCTGGGAATTCACGATGACGCCCAAGCCCGAGGCTCCGGTGATCTGGGGCCGGATCGTGCAGCAGATCCGCAAGCGCGACCGCATGCCGCTCTGGGCGCGCTACTACGACGAGGACGGGACGGTCTCGCGCACCATCAACTTCTCGGACTTCGCTACCCTGGGCGGGCGCCTGGTCCCCACGCGCACGGTGATTCAGCCCGCCGACAGCGAGGAGCGCACGGTCGTGACCTACCTGGAGCTGGAGTTCGACGTGGGGCTGGAGGCGGACTTCTTCAGCCTGCGCAATCTTCGGGCGCGGAGATGACCCGGCGGGACGGGCGCGCGCGGGCGGTGGGCGCGCCGATGTCGGATTGGGACGGCCGCGGGTGGGCGGCGGGCGCCGGGATGCCGGATTGGGACGGCCGCTCCGGCGCGGCGGACGCCCGGGCATCGGATTGGGCCCCATGACCCACCGCATGTGGTGGCGGATCGCCTGGCGGAACCTGGGGCGCAACCGCCGCCGCACGGCGCTGACGGCGTCGGCGCTCACCTTCGGGTTCGTGGCCTCCGTCCTGATGATCGGGTACATGGACGGGATGATGGAGGAGCTCGTCTCCAACGGGACGCGCGTGGCGACCGGGCAGGTGCAGATCCACGCCGAGGACTACGAGCCCGAGCGGAGCATTCACCGCACGCTCGGGGGCCGGGAGGGGCTGGACGTGGGGGCCCTGCTGGCCGCCGTGGAGGGGCAGGATGGGGTGGCGGGGGCGGCGCCGAGGCTGTACGGGGGCGGGCTGGTCAGCTCCGGTGATGAGACGGTGGGGGGCATCCTGATGGGGATCGACCCGGTGCGCGAAGCGGAGGTCAGCCGCTTTGGGAGCTCCTTGGTTGCCGGGCGGATGCCGAGACCGGGCGAGATTGCGCTGGGCGATGCAATGGCTGAAACGGTCGCGGCGGAGGTGGGCGACGAGGTGGTGCTGGTGGCTCCCGCGGCGGACGGGTCGACGGGGAACGGTCTCTTCACCGTGTCGGGGATCTTCAGCGTGGGCGTCGGGGCGTTCGACGACAGCTACGCGCTCCTCGAGCTGGGGACGCTCGCGGAGCTCATGGCGATGGATCCCGGGCGCATCCACGAGGTGGCGGTGTCCGTGGATCGCGTCCGTGAGTCGGAGGTGGCCGCGGACCGGATCAGGGAGGCCGCGGCCGCGATCGCGCCGGGACTGCGCACCGAGCCGTGGTCGGTCCTGCAGCCGCAGCTCTTCTTCATCGTCACCTACGCCGACTCGATGAACTGGGTCGTGGCCGCGTTCATCTTCGGGATGGCGGCCTTCGGGGTCGCGAATGCGATGCTGCTGGCGACCTTCGAGCGCCGCCGGGAGTTCGGGGTCGCGCGGGCGCTGGGGACGTCGGGTCGTTCCGTGGGCCGGATCGTCGTCTTCGAAGGGATCCTCCTGGGGCTGTTGTCGCTGGGCGCCGGGCTGGTCCTCGCGATCCCGCTCATGATCTTCATCCACGAAAACCCGATCGACCTCAGCCGGTTCGTCGACACCTGGTCCTTAGGCGGCTCCGCGGTCCGTCCCCATCTGACCGTCGAGTATTCCGTGGTGGGACCCCTGGTCAGTGCGATCGCCCTGGTGATTACCGGCATCGTCGCGGCACTTCTTCCGGCCTGGCGAGCCGTTCGCGTGCCGCCCGCCGACTCGCTCGCCAACCGTTAGCCCATGGACGACCGCTAGATGGTCCGCCTCCGCACCCTCGTCTGGCTCGCCCTGCGCAACCTGGGGCGTGAGTTGCGCCGGAGCGCCCTGACCGCCGCCGCGATGGCCATCGGGCTCGCACTTCTGATCCTGTCGCGCACGCTGGCCGACGGTGCCCACGAGGACTGGATCGACGCTGGCGTGAGGCTCGGCGCGGGACACGTCAGCATCAACGCCCCCGGTTACCGGGACAGCCGGAGCCTGGACGACCGCCTCTCGCCCGCCCAGCTGCGGGCGTCGCTGGCCGCCATCGCCGACGCTCCGACGCCCGATCCTCCGCTGGCCTCCGTGCGGGTGACCACGCGGGGGCTGGCGTCGTCGCCCGAGGGGGCGCTGCCGGCGTTGATCGCCGGGGTGGATCCCGAGGTGGAGCTGGCGTTCTCGAAGCTGGGTGACGAGGTGGTGGACGGGCGCTACCTGGAAGAAGGCGACCGGCTCCACGCCTACATCGGCGCCGGGATGGCGGAGCGGCTCGGCGTGCGGACGGGATCGCGCATGGTGCTGACGGCGCAGGCCGTGTCGGGCGACATCGAGGGGCAATTGGTGCGCGTCGTCGGGATCTACCGCACGGGCGTGGACGCGCTCGACCAGTCGTTCGTCCATATCCCGCTGGGCACCGCGCGGTCGTGGCTGGGGGTGGAGGGGGCCACCACCGTGGCCGTGCTCCTGACCCACTCGTCGTTCACGGACGCGGTGGTGGAGGGTGTGCGGGGCGGGGTGGATCCGGCCGGCACCGAGGTGGTGGGATGGCCCGTGACCCAACCGGACCTCTACTCGGCGCTGAAGCTCGACGACGGGGGCGACTGGGCCTTCCATATGATCCTCTTCGCGATCGTCGCGCTCGCGATCCTCAACGCGGTCTTCATGTCGGTGCTGCACCGGCAGCGCGAGATGGGTCTGCTCCGGGCCCTCGGGCTTAGCGGACGCGAAACGGGGCTGGTCGTGTTTACCGAAGGCGTTCTGCTGACCATGGCCAGCGGGATCGCCGGGGTGGCGCTGGGCCTTGTGGTGGTGTGGATATTCTTCCGGGACGGATTGGACCTCTCGGGATTGTGGCCCGAGGACTTCAACGTGGGGGGCGTGGCGTTCGATCCGGTCCTGTATCCGGTCATCGAAGTCAAGCATGTGGTCCAGAGTGTGATCATGACGGCGGCGATCGGCCTGTTCGCGTCCGCATACCCGGCCTGGCAGGCGGGGCGCCTGGACCCCGCCGAATCGGTCAAGGTGGAATGATGGGAGAGAACCCGAATGGAGCACCGGGGCCGGGGACGGGGCCCGCGGCCCAGGCGGCCGAGGCCGGGATCTCCGGCATGGAGCCCGCGGTCCGCACATCGAACCTCTGGAAGATCTATCCCCAGGAGCCGCGTCCGGTGGAGGCGGTGCGGGGCGTCGACCTGGTGTTGCAGAACGGCGAGTTCGTCGCCATGGCGGGTCCGTCGGGTTCGGGGAAGACGACCGTACTGAACCTGCTCGGCGGACTCACCGCTCCGACCGAGGGGACAGTCCAAATCGGCGGACAGGAGATCACGGCCCTCTCCGACCGGGAGCTGGCGCGGGTCAGGCTCAACCGGATCGGGTTCGTCTTCCAGTCGTACAACCTGCTGCCGATGCTGACCGCGAGGGAGAACGCCGAGTTCACGCTTGTGCTCCAGGGCGTGCCGCGCCGGGAGCGCCGGGAACGTGTGGGGAAGCTCTTTGCCGAGATCGGTCTGGAGGGGTTGGAAGACCGGTTCCCCCTCAAGCTCTCCGGCGGCCAGCAGCAGCGGGTGGCGGTCGCGCGCGCCGTGCTGGGCGAGCCCGACCTCGTCCTGGCCGACGAGCCCACCGCCAATCTGGATTCGACTACCGCGGAGTCCCTGCTCGACGTGATGGAGCAGCTCAACCGGACACGGGGGACCACATTCGTCTTCTCGACCCACGACCCCAGGGTGATGGAGCGGGCCGGGAGGCTGGTACGCCTCGTGGATGGCCGGATCGAGGGCGACGCGATGCGAGGTGGGGCTTGAGGATCACCGGGGGTCTGTCGTGGGGATTCTGACCCGGCCGCGCGGAGACCAGTTCCGGGTCCAGCCCTGGAGACTGCGCCCGCACCGCCGCGAGACTCTGCTCGCGGCTGTTCTCTCGCTCGCGACCACGCTCCTGCCAGGCCTCCTACCGCTTCCGGCCGCGGCCCAGCAGTCCGGGTTGTCAGGCTACTACCTCAACCTCTGGACCCGGGTTGGCAGCAGTCCGCTCGGCGGCCCGTCGAACGGCTCGGCCTTCCAGCGAATGCGCCTCATGTGGGACGCCGACTCCGGGTCCGCGCTGGTGGACATCGCGTATGAACACGCCCTCACCTTTCGCAAACCGGGGACGCTCGGCGCGCAGCTCCTGACCGCAGCGGCCGGATCCGCGTCGGGCGGCGACTGGCTGACGTTGGACGGTGAAATCGACGCCGGTGAGGGCGTCCTCTGGCGGCACCGGTTCGACCGGCTGAGCGTACGCTTCGATCTCGGCCCGGACGCCGACCTGGTCATCGGGCGCCAGCCCATCTCCTGGGCGACCACCCTCGTTCTCACACCCGCCGACCCGTTCTCGCCCTTCGACCCCGCGGACCCCTTCCGCGAGTACCGGATCGGCGTCGACGCGGCGCGGCTGCGGTACTACGCGGGCGCGTTCACCCAGTTCGAGTTCGTGGCACGTCCCGCCCTTGTCGGCCCGGGGGGCGAACGCGCGTTCTCCCTCCTGGCTCGTGCCACGACCAACCACGGCGGCTGGGACCTCGGCGCGTGGGCGGGCACCGTCCACGACACCTTCGGCGCGGCCGCCTTCCTGACCGGGGCGGTGGGACTGTGGGCGGCGCGCGCCGAGGTCGTGGCGCGGCGCATCGACGACCGGACGGCCGTGCGGGCCAGCGCCGGCTTCGACCGCACCTTCTCGGCGGCCGGACGCGAGATGTACCTCGTGATCGAGTACCAGCACGACGGCCTGGGCGCCTCCACATCGGAAGACCTGCTCGCCGTCGCCACCAGCCGTGCCTTCGCCCAGGGAGAGATGCAGGTGCTCGGCCGGGACGTTGGCGCGCTACAGCTCGCGTACCAGCTCCACCCCCTCCTTTCGGCCAGCAACATCACCCTGGCCAGCCTGCGCGACGGGTCGTTCCTGCTCGGGCCAGGGCTCGGCTACTCGGCGACGGAAAGCGTCAGCGTGCGGTTCGGGGCGTTCGTGGGGGTCGGGGAAGGGGTGACGCGGGACGGGGTTGTGCCGAGGCTGGGCTCGGAGTTCGGCGCGGTGCCGCGGGTGGTGTACCTGTCGACGAACTTCTACTTCTGAGGGGGTGGGCCTTCGAGCCGCTGTAGGGGCTCACTCACGCGGTGAGGTTATCCTCTCCGAAGAGCCTGATGGTAAACAGACCACCCTCGCACTCGATGTCCGGTTCCGGTAGCTGGCGGTCCGCCATCTCGTCGAAGATGCGTGCCACCCCTTCACCCTCGTCTCTCATGGCCCCGGTGTCCGCCAACACCCTGACGAGCATCGGGTTCCTCGTTCCGGGCGCGGGACCGCCCTGTCGCAGGCGTTCGAGTGTCACCGGTGCGATCAGGTTCCCTGGATTGGAGATCTCGACCCGGTCGTCGAAAAACCAGACTTCGGTCTCGCGGCTGGTGACCTCATAGTCACGATGGGCGATGGCGTTGACCAGCGCCTCCTGCCACGCGAACTCCGGATACTCTGGCACCCGCTCGAAGTAGAGCCCGTTGAGCCGCTCGCTTTGGCGCACCTGAGCCCCACAGAGCGTCCTGGCTTCCTCCAGGGCCATTGCCAGCGGTGGATCAGCCCGACCGACCTGAGTCACGTTGCGGCGCCGTCCGTGGAGTCGTTTCCGTCCAGCAACCCGGAACACTCTCACGCCCGCCCTCGGGTGCCACTTGAGCGCCGGACGGCGAGCGAAGAGCAGGACCGCGGCATTCGTGATCTTCCACTGGCCGAGATGTCTGTCGATCAGACCGTAGTATTCCAGTGCTTCCTCGACGGGCCTCTCGCCCACCGGTGTCCGGTCCAGGAATCGCTTCGCAAGCTCCAGGTCCAGGTCATCGAGGGTGGCCTCTGCCCGGAACCGCTGCTCATACCCTACCACGCGCAAAGCCTGCTTTCTCTGGTTGATCAACTCCTGCGGCTCACGCTGGATCTGAGCGCCGACCCGAAAGGTCTTCCAATTGAGCTTCCTGGGCGAATCTGAACGGCGGTCCCAGGCCGACTTGAATTCGCGGAACTGCCCTTCCCCCTGCGAGAGGGCTTTTGGAATCTCTCCTGTGTGAGATGCACCGACACGGCAGTCGCTCCGTTGAGGCCCGTTTCGCAGAATCAAGCTAAGAGATTGATGGGGGGATCTCATCAATGTCGCTTGGGCTCTGCATTGGCGGAGCGAATGGACCGTCTGGCGTGGTCAGCGGCAGTCGGCGAGTGATGGAGTCGTGTAAACCAGAGTTGTCATTATGTAAAATAAACCTTACATTTCCGGTTTCTTGGCCGCTAAAGCCCCGTTATGTCCAGCAAACGGCTTGCGTCACGAGAATCTTCCCGATCGGGAAAACTCCTGACACGGGTGGCGGGAATGGTGCGCAACCCCCAGGTCCGGCCGACAGGGCCGGCCCCCTCACCCCCCCACCACCGTCACCACCCCCGACCCCGCAGTCCCCCCCATCGGCACCTCGAAGCGCACCGCGCCCCCGTCCATCACCTCGAACGTCGCGACTTCCACCTCCCCACGCAGCACGCGGTACCCGCCCGACGGCAACCCGGCCACCCGCACCGCATTCCGGTGCGCCGCCGGGTTGTCGCTCTCCAGCTCGAAGCGCACCAGCGACAGATCCTCCGCCACGAAGATCGGCCGCCCTGCCGCGAAGCGGTCCACCTCCGTCTCGATGTGCAGTCGCTCGTCCCCGAGCATCGCGTGGAAACGCCGCCGCACTCCGTCCCGGGGCACCACCTCGACGCCGGCTGGGACCGCGCCGCCATCGCCGTCGCCGGGGCGTTCCCCCACCCCCCGCCACTCCCCGCCAAAACAGAACCGACCGAAGATCGGATCGTCGGCGACGACAGTACGCGCGCACCTCAACCCCCCGCAGAACCCCAGGTCGATCTCGCACGAGTAGTACCAGGACCCGCGCGAATGGGGCTGGTCGAGCCAGGTCTCGCCGTACGGGCCGGGTTCGAAGCCGCCGCCCGCGCCCCCGTCGTTCTCCGGCCCCGGATACCAGTAGCCGTGGTCGGACTGGGGGGTGCCGGTGTTCATCAGCGCCCAGGCGCTCAGGAAGGACGCGTAGCCGAGCCGCAGGTACGCCCAGGGGTCCGCGGTGTGGTGTAGCGCGTAGTCGAGCACGCTCCAGCCGCCCATCTGCGACATGTAGGAGAGGGTGTAGGAGTTCCCGCCGGTTGTGCGGATGTCGCTTCCCAGCAGGTAGTACGCATTCTCCAGCCAGCCGCGGCAGAAGATGTTCGCGGCCATCTGGACCTCCATGAACTCCTCGGCGGCATCGAGCGGGATGCGCTCCGACGGCGGAAAGTCGACCCACCCCACGCGGACCTCGCGCGGCTCCTCCGGCGGCCCCGGGTCGGCGATCCTGAGCGCGTACTTGGCCAGCGCGTGCGTCTCCTCGAAGCCGGTGGTGTCGAAGGAGTATTCGGACTGGAAAAGGTCGGGGCGGTCGTTCACGAAAGTCCGAACCTTGCGCTCCCAGTGCGGCAGCAGGCGCTCCGCCTGTTCCGTCATTCCCTCGGCGAAGAGCGCGGCGACGACGTCCTCGACGACCAGCCCGTTCATCAGCCCGGTCCCGTACGCCGGCCAGCGCGTGGTCTCCCACGGGATCGTGAAGAGGGCCAGCGCGGTGCCGTACGCACGGCGCAGGTAGTCCTCGGCGGTCATTGCCGTGCGGATTTGCGGGTGGTTTCGCGCGACCTTGTACATGCTCAGGTACATCAGCGTGATATGCGGGTAGTCGTAGATCCGCCAGAGGTGCTGCCGGCCCGCCCGCCCGGGGTCGTCGCTCTCGCGGTTCGTCTTCCAGTCGGGGATACCGTAGATCCCGTAGGCGAAGGTCTCCTCAGTGGTCCGCTGCAGTCCGCCCCAGACGAAGTTCTCGATGTAGTAGTCGAGCGCCTCGACCTCCTCCTGGACGGGGAACTCGGCGTTCTTCGACGCGAGGAAGGCCGGCTTGCTCAGCCCGGGGTCGTCGCAGGTGACTTCGTAGATGCGCCAGCCGATGATGCGGTCGTAGTTGTCGGGTCCCAGCAGGACGTGCGTGTCCATGGCCCATTCGGCCAGCAGCCCGTCGTACCACAGCGCGGGGTCGCGGTGCTGGTGAGCGGCGATGAAGGCCCCGCGCTTCGCGATGAGCGTCTCAAGCGGCTCGGTCGCGAAGAACTCGAGGTGCATGTGACGGTCGTCGCCGAAGCGGACCGTGAGACGATTCTCGCCGAGCCGCGAGAAGGCGGCCTCGTGGATCTCGAAGTCGCCGTTCGTGCCCACCCGGCGGAGTTGGGTCTCGTCCGGGTATTCCGCGTCCACCCCGTGGACCGGCTCGTTGGAGCGGAGCGCAAAGCGGGCCCGGAGGTCTATGGGGACCGTCATCCCCGGCACGACATGCACATCCACCAGGCCCTGCTCGACGAGGACGTCCCGCGCGTGGTGGTAGTCCTCCGCCCACCGCATCGTCAGCGAGTACGACTGCTCCTCACCGGGCGCGAGCACCAGCGAGGTGTTGGGCTGGCGCCAGTTGCACCCGCGCTCCGCCGCCACGGCTCCCGCCGCCGCCGAGTGGATGAAGGCGCGGTAGCCGCCGTCGGCCTCCCAGTACTCGAGATGGGTGTGGTCGTCGGGGGTGATCAGCAGGTAGGGGCCGACGCTGTTTGCGCGTGACCAGAGGAGGCAGGAGCCGTGCCCCGCGACCAGGGTGTGCTTGAGGATGGGAGGGGACGGAGTGCCGCTTTCCGGGCGGTTCGCGTGGATGGGGAAGGGGAGCGCGAGGTCGCCGATCTCGATGGGCGCGTCGGTGCGGTTGCGGACGGTGATCGTCCAGCGGAGCGATTCGTCGGCCACCGAGAAGCCGAGCTCGACTTCGGGCGCAGCAAGCTGCGGCGCTAGCGTTACGGCCGTGCGTTGCTCCCGGCCGTCCGGGCCCATCGTCCAGTCGCGACGGGCCGATTCCTGGCCGGTGTCGAAGCGGCGCCAGGGGCGGGGTTCCGGCGGGGGCGGGTCCGCGGGCTGTGCGGCGCCTGCCGCGCGTGCGGCGTCCCCCGCGCGGTAGCGGAGGATGACCTCGCCGAGGCGGGTGTCCGGCGCCACGTACTCGGTGTCGACGGTGTCGTCCGCGCAGCGCAGGCTGGTGATCGTGCCGTCGTCGAAGGTGACCGCGAAGCGGGTGGCGGAGGTGGGGGCGGGGGCCGCGCCGCGCCGATGCGCAGGGGCCGTCTCGGGGTGCGCGGCCGCCGAAGCCTCCGGCGCCCCCAGGGTCGTACCCAGAGCAGCCAGGCCAGTCGCCCGGAGAAACTGCCGCCGGCTTGGGGCGCTGTTGCCTGCGTCGCCCATGGCGTCGCTCCCGTTGCTATCTGCGTTGCTCATGACGCCGCTCCCCCGCCAGCCGCTCGTTCACCCGGCTGAGGAATTCGTAGAGTGCGGGGTCCTTCTCTGCGAGCAGAGCCCGGGTGTGTCCGGAAGTTCCCCGCTGATCGATGAACTTGACCTCGGAGATGAAGGCCTCGGCGGCCTGCGCGAAGTACTCCATCTCGTTGAAGTCGGCGTAGTAGTCCAGCGTGCGCCGCTCCCGCTTCGCCACCGCGAAGAGCCGGGAGATCTCCTCGCGCATCTCCTCGGGCAGCATCTGGTGCACCTGGTGCGTGAACTCGTGCGTGATGACGTTCCAGCGCTGGTAGCGCACGCCCCGCACCCATTCCTCGCCGCCGACCGCGTGAAAACCACCCTGTCCCTTCACGTCGTCCCACAGGCGCAGGTCGAAGGTATGCCTCCCCCGGTTGAACTCCTTGTGCGGCGACTGCCAGAGCAGCTTGTGGAACGGCAGCAGATGAAAGGTGGCCCCCTGAGCGGCGAGCACCGGCAGGAAGTTGCTGAACGGCTCCACCGACAGGCGCACGATCTTTTGGAGTTCTTCGTCGAGTCGCTCGTAGTCGGGGAATACCTCGCGCAGTCCCTCCGGCTCGGGCGCGTCGCGCCGGGCGAAGACCTCCCGCATCTCGTCCAGCCCCACGATCACCCGGTCCCGCATGCGGCCGAGCGACATGGCGACGCCGTAGTGCGCGAGGCCGTACCCGGGATGATCGGCCAGGATGCGCTCGAACCACTCCAGCGCGGACTCGTAGTCGCCCATCTGGTAGTGCGCCGTGCCGATCCCCATGAGCGCGACGACGTTGCCGGGGTCCGCCGCCAGAACCTCCCGGAACGGCTCGATCGCTTCCTCGTACCGCCGGGCCAGAAGGTGTTCGTCGCCCATGGCCAGGAGCTCGCCGATGCGGCCGTCGAACTCGGCGGGGTCCGCCGGCACCGAGTCGTAGCCGAGGAGCGAGCCGCCGTTGCCCAGGTAGCTGTGCGCACCTTGGGCGTACGGGTCGAGCGCGATGGCGAAGTGGGCGTGATGGTAGGCCTCCGCGATCGCGCTGTCGTTCCGGAATACCGTGGCCAGTTGGGCGTGCGCGTTGGCGGAGAGCGAATCGACCTCGACGGCGCGGTGCACGGATGTCCTCCACTCGGCATTCTCCTGCGCCTCCCGGTGGATCCGCGCCGCCAGCAGGTGGGCGGAGGCAAGGTGCGGGTCGAGGGTGAGCGCGCTCTGCAGGAAGTCCCGCGCGTCCTCGCTCCGGTGCTGCCAGAAGGCGATCTCGGCCGCGCCGAGCCGGGCCTTCGCCGAATTGGGGTCGCTCTGGAGGAGGCCGGTGTAGATCGAATCGGCTCTGGCGATGTCCATCGCGTCGAGGGCCAGCCGGCCGCGGAGGAGGTGGAGGTCGGCGCTCGCCAGTGCCGATTCGGCTGTCGCTCGTTCGGCCGCTGTCGGCTCTGCCCCTAACAGATCGGTCGGCTCCGGATCGGCTCCATCCAGCTCGGCGGCCCGGTCCAAGATCCGGCCTGCGTCCCCGAACCGGTACTGGCGGCGCCTGAGGACCGCCTGCGTCAGGAGTGCGTCGAAGTGGCCGGGATCCACGGCGAGCAGCCCTGCCAGGATCGAATCGGCTTCCTCGAAGTGCCCACCCTGCATGCGAAGCGCCGCCATCCGGCAGAGGCGGGCGGGTGACCCGGGCTCTTCCGCCAGCAGGCCCAGGGTCGCCTGCACCGCCGAGTCCAGCTGGGCGACCGTCCGGACGGACTGCATGCAGCCGACGTCCTGTGGGGCGGACCTCGCAGGTAGCGGTTCCGCGAGCGCCGCCCCGTTCGGCGCCGTGAGCGAAAGCACCGCAGTCGCGACGAGTTTCCCGGGGCGCAGCAACACGGGGTCAGCCTGGCGTGACGCCGCCCAGCACGACAACGGTCGGGCCATCGCCAAGCGGCACAACGTATGCGCCCCGTTCCATCTCGTACGAGCCCGTCGGCGCGATCCGCCCGACACCGTCCACCGCCGCGGGCTGCTCCACGCGCAGCCGCGCAGTCGGCGCTGCCGCCGTCGCAGGCGAGAGCGTCACCCGGACCCCGTCGCCCGCAAACTCCACGGCCTCGAAGGTGCCTGCGTCAAGCGTCAGCCACAGGCCCAACGGAGCCAGATACACGCGGGAGCGGGCGGCGTCGAGCGGAGTCACGCGGATGGCGTCCTGGGACGCGGCGTCGCGGTTAGCGCCCGCGCGGGCCGCATCGCCATCCGGCGTAGCGCCCCCCCTCAGATTCCCCCCAAAGGCCAGCCACCCGAACTCCGGGTCGTTCACGACATACGTCCCCGTATTGATCGCATGCCCCAGGAACCCGGGTCCATAGTCTCCCGAGTACCCGTCGATCCGCAGCGTCGAGGGATAGGCGTGAAAAGCACTTGGCCCGAAGCCGTCCCGGGTGATGTTCGCGATCCCGCCCATCATGCCCGCGTAACCGACGCGCAGCAGGTAGAGGTCATCGGGGTGGGCGCGGTACTCCGACAGCACGGGGATCGTGTTCAGCGCCGAGCCGTAGTGGTGCAGCTGGCGCTCGACGCGGCGGAGCTTGCCCGCGTACTGAAAGTCCCAGTACCGGCGCGCGCTCCCGTTGTACCCCCAGTGCGGGACCGCCGGCGTGTAGGCGAGGATCGCGTTCAGCGTCACGAGGGCCTTCTCGTCGAAGCCGAAGTACCGGCACCAGGCGTAGACCTCCTCCTGCCCGGTGGAGTCCCACGGCATTTCGCTGCCGTAGGGGTAGCCGAGTTCGCGCCACACCTCGGCGCGCGCCCGCATCGTCTCCTCGAGCGCCGCGGCCTGTTCGGTCCACCCCTCGCGCTGGAGGTCGAGCAGGATCAGAAGGAACACCGTCCCGCCCATCTGGCCGAACTGCGAGTAGTGCCCGGCGTGCTCGACCATCGCCTCGCCGGTTCGCCAGGCCCGGTCGAGGTACCATTCCCAGGGGTGATTGGTGACGAGACCCCGTTGATCGCGGGCCAGCCGGTACAGGACCCAATGCAGCGCGGCGACGTGCGGGTAGTTGTAAGAACGGACGACCGTCATGGCGTGCTCGCGGTCCCAGCTCGACCAGCCGCCGTAGCGGACATCCTCGCTGTACGTCCCCTCGGGCATCTCGTCCGGCTGATAGTAGAACATGCTCTTGCGGACCCCGTAGGCGAGCTCGCCCTCGGCGTACTGGAGCCCGCCCCACAAGACCTCGTCCACGAAGCGCTGCATCTTCGCGAGTTCGCCCGGGTCGGGCTGCACCAGCTGCTTCATGATCGCCGCCAGCCACGATCCGGACCCGCCCTCGTCCCCGATGCCCGCAATCCAGGCCCGGTTGTCCTCGGTGACCTGCCGCCGCTCGTCGTAGTCGTAGCTGATGACCGACGGACTACGCCCGAACGGATCGTCGGGGACCTCGAACCACTGCTCGGTGGTAAGGAAGCGGCCCAGGTCGGCGACCGCCGCCGCGGCCGGCTTGATGACCTTATAGTGTATGGTCTGCTCCAGCCCGTCCTCGTACGTCACCGTGAGGCGGGCGCGTCCCCAAGAGCGGCCGCGCACGTCGTAGGCGCTCCAGCCGGAGTCGGCCGGGTCGGCGGCTGCGACTGCGAGCGCGCCTGCAGGCTCAGCCGAGGGCATGATCGTGAGCGCTCCGGGGGGCTCCACCTGCAGCGACCGTACCTCGGCAGCGTGCTTAAGGAAAAGCCGCGCCTCGATGTCCATCGGCACCACGTAGCCGGGCGCCCCGACCGCCACCGGGCGGCCATCCGCGAGCAGGGTGGGCTCGATCGCGCGGATCTGGTCGGCCAGGAGGAACCTGACGCCATAGGAGCGGGTCTCGCCGGGCGCCAGGCTGGCCGAGGTCGGCGGATTCCACGGGTCGGCTTCGCTCCACTCGTCCTCGGCGTAGGCGCGGCTGTGCGCCAGCCATTCGTAGAAGCCCTCGAAGGTGACGCTGCGCTGAGTCGGGTCGCTGAGCAGAGGGTTGTACGCCTCGAAGGGGGTGTCGCCGAGCGGCACGACGAGCAGGGTGGGCCCATGGCCGCTGAGACGCGTGACCTGGAGGTAACCGGCGTCCGCCCCGATGTACGGATCGTGGAAGGATGCGACCGCGTGCGCCTCGTCGAGAGTGCGCCCAGTGAGGATGTTGTTGAAGATCATCGGGATGCCGAGCGCGCCGATCTCCACAGGCGTTGTGCCCGGGTTGCGCAGCTCGAAGCGGAGCGCGAGGTGGCCGCCGGTGGACTCCCAGTAGCGGCGGACGCGAAGGGGGAGGTCCGGGGGGAGGGTGGGGGCCAGGTCGGCGGCCGCGAGGGCGGGGGGTTGGGTGGGGAGGGGTTGGACGGGTTGCCGGGCCGCGGCGGTGGAGTAGTGCAGCCAGCCGTCTGAGCCTTCCCAGCGGAGGCGCAGCGTGAGGTCGCCGAGGTGGAAGTACCCGTCGGCCGCGCGGCGCTCCAGCCAGTCGGCGGGGGTGAAGTCGAAGGCGACTGTGCCGTCGGACGGCTGTGTGCCTTGGGCTTGCGGCGCGCCCTGGGCCTGCGCCGCATCTTGGCCCTGAATCGCGCCCCCGGGCCGGAGCGCGGCCACGGTCTGCGAGGAGCTCACCAAGTCGAGGCGCATCGCGCCCGCGTTCACGGTCTGCACTCCCTGGTCGAGGCCGAGGGTGGGGATGGTGTCCGCAGGACGGCGACGTTCCTGGGCCGCAGCGTCGTCGTGTACGACGCCTGTGGCCAGCGCCAACAGCAAGACCGCCGAACGGGCGCGCCGGGCGAGCTGTGATGTAAAGTAAACTTTACCAAATGTCGTGTTTACCATACAGTCCGAGTCTCCGAATCTCTGTCCTGCGTTGCCCTTCGGTCGAACGGCGCCGCAATTCCCCTCACCGGGTCGTTCCAACTTCAGGGTAGACCTCCCTTCATCCACCGACTGTCAACATGAGACGCGGGGTCCTGCCGCACCAGCGCTGACAGTCCGTGGTCAGGCCAATTAGCACCCAGAGAGCGGCGAGGCGCGGAGTTCCACCGGCCAGAGATGATTCATCGGCTCCGCCGGTCTTCGGGGTCGGGAGGCCGGCTGCCATGATCGGTCGGCTGATCCGCCGGGCCGGGAGGCTGACCGCCGGGCCGACGCAGAATGCGCCGTGCCTCTTCGATGTCCGCCTGGGCGCGATGCTCGGCGAAGAAGTCCGCAGTGCGCATGGCGGAGAGCTTTTCGGCGACCGCTGTCGTCACGAACTGGTTGATGCTGGTGCCGTCTCTCCGGCTGACCTCTCTCACCGCCGTCTTCAGCGAAGTCGGCAGACGGAGTGGATAGACGCTGGTCTGCTTCCGTCGCTTCGTCATTTCATTGTCCTCCGCAGAGCCTGCTGGGGCGACAGCACCTCAATGCCGAAGGCGCTGCCGGCATCCGCAAAGTCTCGTTTGTTGAAGGTGACCAGAGTGTCGGCCCGGCCGTTGGCCGCCGCTTCCAGTACCATCTCGTCCCCAGGATCACGCAGCTGCGGCCGCCACAGGAACCAGCCCTCCACCGGTTCAGCCACGCCACACAGCGCCGAGACGACCCTTCCAACCTCCGCCTCGCTGAGACCGGAAACGATTCTCTGGGCCGGATCGCTGCAGACCGCTTCGTACTCGAGCGCGAGCGGCACGGAAAGAAGCAGCGTGAACCGACGGTCCAGCCCTCGCTCCAGCAACGCGGCAGAGGCTCCCGACGGACTTCGGAGGGCAGCCACAACGATGTTGGTGTCGAGGACTAATCTCATCGTATATGATATAGGATCACATGAGATGATACAAGTGACTCGTCGAGCCTTCTTCAGGCTCCTGCGGCGCGAGCGTCGGCGCGAAGAGGTGCGTCCCCGGGGTTCGCGGCGCCCTCACACCCGGCCGCTGAGCCGCAGCCACCTCAAGTGATTGCGCACGTTGTCGTGCTCGAAGTAGGCGTCCTGCAGATGCCGCGCTCCGTCCGAGCGAAGGGCAGTGCGGCCGTGCAGCACCCGGTGCCCGTCACACAGCAGAATCTGTCCGCCCTCCAGCCGGAAGGTGACCTGGGCGCCGGGGGAATTGACGCGACTGGAGAGCTCGTGATAGGCGGCGTAGAAGTCCCCCAGCCGGGGCTCCGACAGGGGGACGGCCTGCATCTGCGCGGTGTTGAAGCGCACCAGCCTGATCTCCCCGTCGCTGTCCAGCCCGACCATCGGCTTGACCGCGTAACACTCGTGTTCCTCGCTGAAGATCCGGAACGGCACCGGAACCGCGCACAGCACGTCGAACTTCCCGGGGTGATCGCGGCGCAGCTCCCTGAGCAGCCCGAACCCGTCCACGACAACCGATTCGCCGCCTTCGCACTCGTTCACCAGCATGTGCAGCGCCTGCACGTTCGGTGGCCAGCTGTAGCTGGTGAAGTCGTTGTGCGGCGCGACCGCCAGGCCCGTGTGCGCGATGTTGTATCCCTTCGGATCCACCTTCACGTTGTGGATGCGCTCGAAAAGCACCTCGCGGATCGGGCCCAGCCGGCTTGCGAGCTGTTCCGACGAATCCGGTTCGGTGGGGGCGTCGACAAGCACGCAGACCCCGGTCCGCAGGAACTCCTCGATCAGCTCCGCCGCCGCGTGGTCGCTCTCCAGGAACCGCCGGTAGTCCAATCTCCGCGGCTCGAACCGGCCGTCCCAGTAGTGCGGTTCGAGACGGGGCAGGCACAGAAAGCCTCGGATCTCGCTCGACCGGTAGCGGGTACGGTGTCCGTCCGGCCAGTCGATGGAGATCGCCTCGTCCCCGGATCCGGCGTGCTCGATGCTGACGCGGCGCGGCTTCAGGTCACTGGGGACCTTGAACAGATGGAAGCGCTTCTCGGAAGTCTGCACGACCCGGCACTCGCCGCACCCGCAGTTGTCGCGCAGCCAGAGGTAGGGAAGGTCGGTACGTTCGCCACCGCTCCAGAGCGCGGACAGGGCGTCGGCATTCCGGGTGACACTGCTGATCGAGTGAGGCATGGTAGTGAGTATCTGAGTGCGGGCATCGTGCGTGTGTCAAGCACCGGGAGCCCGCCGGGAGCCCGCGGAACAGCTTGCCGGCGCATTCGCGCGGCTCAGTTGAAGGAGAGGGGCCCCAGCCGCAACCTGTTGTTGACGACGTTGTTGTAGATCGAGCCGAAGTTGACGGCGAGGGTGATCCCCAGGGTGTAGTTGAAACTCTGGGCCCGCTCCTTGATGTTGAGGAGGGCCTCGGCTTCGGTGAGGCCCTTGGCGGAAAGGTAGATCTGGTCCTGGACCCAGGCGATGCGTCCGTCGCTGCGTACCTCCAGCCCCCGGGCGACCCTGAGGGCCGCGCTCCCGCTCACTGAGAGCCGGCGGAGTTCGCTGTCGTGAAGGTAGCTGGATCCGGACAGCGTCACGGAGGTGTTCCCCCAGGGCTGCCTCTGCGAGAGTTCGACTTCCATCAACTGCTTCCACCGGACCTCGGAAGTCTCTCCGTAGATGGTCTCCTCGTTGTAGCGCTGGAACGAGGGACCGATCTGGTACAGAACGGTAAGGGCGCGCCGCGTAGCTTCCTCGTAGGGGAAGAAGCTGTACTCCAGGGCGGGGGAGATTTGCGCCCGCACTTCCTGGTTGAGGCGCCGGTGCGTGCGGACCTGGCTCTGCACGCCGACGGACCAGTGGTCCGCGAGCGCATACCCCAGGAAATGGTCGGTCCCGTATGCGCGGAAGTCGTCAAGGTAGACGTCACCGTCCGGAAGATCGATCTCCGTTCGGATCATGACCGTCCAGATGCTGATGCTGGTCTTCCAGTCCCGCGTCACTCGCGAGGCGCTGGCATTCAGGTTCACGCGCCTGACGCTGCGGGTCTTCTCGCCGGTGATGCGCGGAGTGCCGTTGAGGCTGAAAACCCAGAAGTTCCAGGGATCGTCCACCTCCGTCCCGGAGACGACGCGCGCCGCGGGATCCGCCTCCGGGCCGCCCCTGTCCACGAACTCGACCAGCTGTCCAAATCCGCTCTGGCTGGCGAAGCGCAGCAGAGCGATGCCGATCGTGTGCGCGATCCCGTCCAGCGTCTCGCGATCCGTGTCCGTGGACCCGGCCGTGTGGACGAGCTGGTCCTCGTAGCCGGAGTCCGCCGTGCCCAGGAGGTCGATCCGGTAGACCCGTCCACCCCCGCCCGTCTCCTCGCTGGTCATGATCAGGTGCACATCGGCGTCCTGGCGCTGCCGCACCCAGTTCACCCAGGGGATCTCCGTGCGGAAGTAGTCCGGGTCGCAGAGGTCGCCCTCGCAATCCAGAAAGATGTCGGGACGGGCGTCCGGGGCGGGTTGCTGGGCGGGGAGAGGGGCGGGGGCGAGGCCGAGGAGAAGTAGTGCTGCCGCTTGAAGTTTATGGATGAGCATTCCGCGGAGAAAGCCGCCTGGGCACCGAGAGCGGCGAGGCGCCGGGCTGGCAAGGCGCGACGAGGGGCCAATATCGGAGCCGTCTACCCGATGAGCCACGCCCAGCGGAGCTTTGGAGCCTACCGATGTATAGTAGACATGACACATTGTAAGGTTGTCTTTACATCGTGCACAGGTCAGGCATCCCCCGCTCCCACCTTGTCCCCAGCTCCCACCTTGTCCTTCGCCTGCACCCGGTCACCGCCCGTCTCGCCCCCGGGCCGCTTCCATCGCTTCTATCCGCCGCTGGATCCCGGCAAGACGCTCGCGGTACTGCTCCTCGGTGATTTCGCCCGCCTCAAGCATGGTGCGCAGTTCGCGGAGGGCCTGATTGATCCTCTCCGACCGATCCCCCTCGGATGGCCGATCCGAGGACGCCCGGTCGCCGGCCGCCGCGCCCACGGCCGCTTCCATGCGCTGACGGGCTCGGGAGGCCCGCTGGCGAGCCTGCTCTGCAGTGATTTCGCCCGCGGCCACGCTGGCGCGAAGTTCGCGGAGGAACTGGTTCATCCTCGCCGTCCCGCGCGTCCGAGACGCGTCGTCACCGTCGCCGGCCTGGGCGTCGTCGTTCGCATCGATGGCGGCCGCTTCCGTCGCCTCCCCGTCGGGCGTGGCGGGCGTGTCGGGCTGACCGCAGTACACGATTCCGAGCGGCAGCGCGCAGATCGCTGCGATTCCGGCCGCTGTCCGCATCCACCTCGGGGCGGTTGTTGTGTTTCCTTCGGTAATCATCCTGAGTCTCCTCTCGAGAGTCCTGGATTGTCCCAACCCTCCAGCCGGACTCCCGATAACCGGCGTGCGGAGGATGGGTGATTCGGATGCGGCATCGACGACGCGCAGCAGCGCGCTCGCATAGGACCTGGGACTGGATTGGGCGGCGGCCGGTACGAGAGCGTCGCAGCAGGCTTCCTCGGCGGCGCGGAGCCGGCGACTCGACCACCACGCCGCCGGATTCCACCAGAACACCGAGCAGGCGGCGCATTCCAGCCACCGCACCAGGTAGTCCCGCCGCCGCACATGGGCGAGTTCGTGGGCCAGGATCGAACGGACCTCCTCGTCGCTCAATTCGGCCAGCAGGAAGTGGGGGATGAGCACGCGGACGCGGCCGCCCGTCCACCAGACCATGGGCGAGATCCGCGCGGGCGTCGTGTGGATTTCGGGGACTCGGCCCAGGCCCAGTCGTCGGCCGATCCGGGCGGCCTGACGCTGCAGCTCCGGCGGGGCGGGCTCCAGCGCCTGCGTGAGGGTCCGTCGGAAGCGCACTGCCCGCCAGAGCGACCAGCCCAGCAGTGCGGCAGTACCGAAAAGCCACACCATCACCAGTCCCCGCTTGTCGATCGAATCGAACCAGGATCCCACGGCTGTCAGGTAGGACGCGGGGCCTCGCGCGGGCTCGGCGGATCCGGCCGTCGCCAGCTCCAACCCGGCATCTGCGGTCGCCGCGGCTGGGAATACCGATATCGGCATGAACGCGGGTACCAGCAGGATCGCCAGCACCAGCAGCCACATCGGGTAGGCGACGCCCGGCAGCCGAGCGCGCCGGTGCACCATCCACGCCGCGCAGGCGAGCACGGTCGAGAGGACCAGTTTGGTCGCGCCGATCTGAAGCAGAACGTCACTCATCGTGGTCCTCCAGGATCTTCCGGAGCCGCTCGATCTCGGCGCGCGGCAGCTTGTTGTGCTCGACCAGGCGCGTGAGCATCGGCGCCAGCGAGCCTCCGGTGAGCCGTTTCGCGAGCACCTCCAGTTGGCCGGTCGCGTAGCCGGCCCTGGAGAGTGTCGGGGTGAAGGCGTTCACGCCCAGGTCGCGGTCCCGCACGACGTATCCCTTGTCCTCCAGCCGCTGCAGGAGCCGCTGGACGGTGCCGTGTTGGGGCCTGGTGGCGTCCGGATACAGCTCGTCGATGATGTCGCGGGACGTCAGGCGACCCCGTCTCCAAAGCAAATCCATGACCGCCAGCTCGGCGTTGGGCAGGGGAAGCATCGTTCTTGCCTCCTTGGGTTCAGGTGCGGAAGTCCCGGTCCGGTAACACGACAACTAATCGTAACGACACGGTGTCGTGGATGTCAACTAACTGGGCCAGAACAGCGGAATGAAGAGGCTGGCCGTGATGAGCAGGATGAGGTTGAGCAGGCCGCCCACCTTCACGAAGTCCGAGAAGCGGTATCCGCCCGGCCCGTAGATCATGACGTTGGTCTGATAGCCGAAAGGCGTGACGAAGGAGGCCGATGCCCCGAACATCACGGCGACGAGGAGCGCGTACGGGTTCACGCCGGCCTGCGTGGCCGCGAGGATGGCGACGGGGGTCAGCATCACGGCCGTCGCCGCGTTGGACACGATGGCGGTCATGATGGCGGTCAACAGGTAGAACGCCGCGATGAGTCCGGACTCTCCCAGGGGTGCCGTCAGGGTCACCACCCAACCCGCGAGCAACTCCGCCGCCCCGGTGGTCTCGAGCGCCACGCCGAGCGGAATCAGGCCGGCCAGCACGAAGATGACCAGCCACTCCACCTCGGCGTAGATCTCCTCCACATGCACGCAGCGGGTGAAGACCATCAGGCCGACGCCGGTGAGCGCGGCCGTCATGATGTCGAGGATGCCGAGGCTGGCGCTGAGCACGACGCCCACCATGATTGCCGCTGCAACGCCAGCCCGTGGCCTGCCCCCGGCCGGCGTCTTCACCTCGGCCATGGGGATGAACCCGGGGTCGTCGGCGAGACGCTGCAGCGCGTTCGTAGTTCCGTGTACCAGGAGCAGGTCGCCGACGCGCAGCGAGAGTTCTGCCAGCCGTTCATTTACGGTTACGCCTTGCTGCTGTATCGCCAGCACCTGCGCATCGTACCGTCGTGCGAATCCCAGATCGCGGAGCGTCCGGCCCGCGAGACTTGAGCCGGGCGCCACTAGAACCTCGACCATCCGGCCGCGCCCGGTCGTCAGGTCGAGGTCGTGCTCTTCCCCTTCCCGTGGGGTCCTGAGGCGCTGCCGGCGCGCGAGTTCGAGGAGTCGCTCGGCGGAGCCCTGAACGTACAGGATGTCGCCCGGGCGGATGTGCCGGTCCCCGTGCGGCGCGGTGATCTCCCGCTCATCCCGTTCGATGTCCAGCACTGTGACCCCGTACCGCTCGCCCCACCCCAGCTCGGCCAGCGTGCGGCCGTTCGCGGGCGAATCCTCCGGGACGTGCAGCTCCGCGATGAAGCGGCGAACATCGTACTTGCCGGCCAGATCCGGCGGTCGGATGCGCCGCGGCAGGAGCACCCTCCCGGCGGTGAAGAGATACAGCAGCCCCACGGCGAGACAGATCAGGCCCAGCGGCGTGATCGAGAACATGCGGAGTTCGTCGAACCCCCGGCTCATCGCTTCGCCGTGCACGACCAGGTTGGTGGAGGTCCCCATCAGGGTGACGGTGCCGCCGAGGATCGAGACGAAGGAGAGCGGCATGAGATACCTCGAAGGCGGCTCCCCGGCCTGCTCGGCAAGCGCGATGAAGACGGGGATGAACACCATCACGACGGCGGTGGTCATGAGAAACGGGGAGAGGAACGCGCAGACGAGGCAGAGCACGAAGAGGCGCGTGTACTTGCCGCCGAGGGGGGCGGTTCGCGCCCACGCCCCGATGGCGGATACCAGGCCGGTCTTGCGCAGCCCCAGCCCGAGCACGAGCATCGAGCCGACCGTCACGGTCGCGCGGCTCGAAAGGCCCGAAACCGCTTCGGCCGGCGTGAGGATGCCGCTCAGGAGGAGCACGACCGGGACCGCCATGGCGACCTGGTCGATCCGCAGCCGGTCGAGGGCGAAGAGGACCAGGGCCGCGAGGGTCAGGGCGAGGACGAATACGATCTCGAAGGTCATGGGGGGTGTGCGTCTCCTGGCGCCTATGCCCCTGCCCAGGGGTCCACGATCTCGATTCCCATGTCCTCGAAATCGCGAACGTTGCGCGTCGCGAGCCTCATGCGGCGAGCCGCCGCGATGGCTGCAATCTGGCAATCCGCCGAGGCCACGGGACGCCCCGCGGAACGTCGCAAGGCGGCGATGGGGCCGTAAGCACGAGCGGCATCGCTGTCGAACGGGAGCACCCGGTCCTCGAAGGCGTCTCTCAACATCGCCTCGATCCTGTAGAGGAGCGTCTCTCGGCGCCGGCCCATCGGGAGGATGGCGGCACCGTAGCGCAATTCCCCTTCGCTCACGGCCGACAGGAACAGGTCCTCCACCGGATGGCCGAAGACCCAGCGTGCGACGGCGGGTTCGGGTGACACGCGCATCAGCTCCGAGACGACGTTGGTGTCGAGCAGCGTGGCCATGCTTTCGGCCCTACTCGAAGTTGGGCGGCTCTCGTGCCGAATCGCGTTCGGGCAACTCCAGGTCCACCCCGTTTTCCGGCCCGAAATGGGATCGGACAATGCTCGCCAGGTCCCGGGACCTCTTCGCGCGCCCGACAGCCTTGCGAAGGATCTGTCTCACTTCTTCCTCCATGGAATGCCCGTTGCCGGCCGCCCGCACCCGCAGGCGGGTCCGTATGTCTTCGTCGAGGTTGCGGATCGTGATGCTTGCCATGGCGTGCCTCCTTGTGCGGGCAACAAAGCTAGACGCATGCTTGCGTTGCAAGCAAGGCACCCAAACCGGCATTCGTCGTCATCGCGGCTGCCCAGGCCCCGCCCGCGGCGCCCTGAGAGTCCCAAGCACCAGCTCGATCCCGTCTCCGCCCGTCGCAAACCGCACCTCCCGCCCATCCTCGACATCGAAATACGTCGAGTCGTTCAGCGCCCACAGCACCGCGCGATCGCCCGGCCACGAAAGCTTCAGGCCACGCTCCTCGAGCGCCACCTCGAACTCGATTCTCCGCCCGGCGGCCACATACGTTCCCACGTATCGCCCTCGCACTTCGGCGGCCAGATCGACCGGCACCAGTTCGCGCGGCCGGGGTCCGGACCAGCCGTACATGTCCGCCACCGTGATCGCGATTTCCCGCGCCAGTTCGGACCCGGAATCGGAGTTCGTCATTACGAAGACTCCGTCGTCACCGTCGATGTATGCCGCGAACGTGGAACGGAACCCCTGGTTCGAACCGCCGTGGCGAAAGCGCTCTCCGTCCTCGGAGATTCCGGGACCCAGACCCCAGTTGTCCTCGTCCGGCGTCAGCATCTCGCGCGCCAGCGCCTCGGTGAGCACGAGCGCCGACTCTCCCCTCCTCGCCCGTTGCACCTCCCTGGCGTACAGGGCCAGCTCGCTGGGCGTCGTCCACAGCCCGGCCGCAGCCTGCTCGGGGTAGGTGTGCCATCCGCCGATGACCGGTTCGCCATCGGGCCGGTACCCCTTCGCGATGTCGTCCTGCCGGCCATCGGGGATAGGCTGTTCGTAGGTCGAGCGGATCATGCCGATCGGGTCCAGCACATGCTTGCGCAGGACAGCGGCGAACGGCTCGCCGCGCACGTCGGCGACCAGTTGCTGCATCACGGTGTACCCGCCCCCCGAATACCGCCGGCGCTCGCCAGGGGTCATGACGACGCGCACGGGATCGGTGTTGCCCCGGCCATCCAGCACGCCCGGCGCATCCGGGACGGCCGCGTCCGGCCCGTACCCGGGAAACCCCGAGACGCTGAGCCCGGCCCGGTGCGTGAGGAGGCCGCGCAACGTGACGGGCGACTCGGCCATCAGATCGTTGGCGGGCACGCGCCAGCTCTTCAGATAGGTGTTGACGTCGGCGTCGAGGTCGACGTGCCCCTCTGCCACCAGTTGCAGCGCCGCGAGCGCGGCGACGGGCTTGGAGATCGACGCCGCCTGGAAGAGCGTGTTCGCAGTGACCGGCCGGCGCGATTCGACATCGGCAAAGCCGTACCCGCGCGCCCATCCGATCTCGCCATCGATCAGCACGGCAACGCTCACCCCCGGCACGCCGAGTTCCGCCATCCGAGTGGCGAGCGAACGCCGGGGCTGCGGCTCGCCGCGGACGGTGAAGGTGGGCAGGAGCGCCGACTCGATGCTTGCCGGAGGATCGGGGGACCGCGTCGCTTCGGGGGCGGGCCCGGCGCAGGCGGCTGCGGCGGTGACGTTGACGAAAGCGACGATGAGAAGGGGGCGGCAGGCTTTCATGGCTCTCCGTTTCCAGATTGAACGAGATTGTGGCTGACTCGGATGAGAACGTGGTTGGGCGGGGATCAGGACGCCAGAGACGCGGCAACAGTCTCTGGCGCAACTGGAAGACCGGTGGCGTACCTGCCGGTACTTGCGGCTGCCGGGCCGGCCTCCACGTTGGCCGCTTCGTCCCGATCAGCGGGGGCTGCGTTCGCGCCCTTCTCGCCGCGATTCACACCACGGTGGCCCTGCCATTTTGGCAGTTGCGCCCTGTCATTTTGGCAGTCCCAACCTGCCATTTCGGCAGCCCGATCCTGCCGTTTTGGCAGGGCTCGTGACGGGGTCTGCCATTCTGGCAGATTCTCCGCCGTCCGCGTGTTCTATTCCTGCCAAAGTGGCAGATCCGCGCTGGCACGCAGCCTGCAATGCCAGGTGCGCGGCCACTCAGTGGGCCGTTCATTGTCACCAGCATCAGAGAAAGGACACAGAAAATGGCACTGACCAAGCACACCTACCGGCCGGTTTCCTGGAACCACCTGGATGCGCTTGCGAACCGCATGAACCGCATCTTCGGTGACTCGGACTTCGGCAACCTGACCTACGCCTCCGACTGGGTGCCCCCGGTGAGCGTGGAAGAGCGGAACGACGAGATTCTGCTGACCGCCGAGCTTCCGGGCATGACCGAGGAGCAGGTGGAGATCAGCCTGGAGAACAACGTGCTGACCATCTCGGGAGAGAAGCACGATTCCCGCGAGGAGGGCGCGGAGGGCGGCAAGCTGCACCTCGTCGAGCGCAGCTTCGGGTCGTTCCGCCGGTCCTTCACCCTCCCGCGCACGATCCGCGCCGAGGGGATCACGGCCGAGTTCGACAACGGCCTGCTGAACGTCCGGCTGCCGAAGGCCGACGAGGCGCTCAGCCGGCGGATCGAGGTCAGCCGGAGGAGCTAGCACGCGACGCGGGCCGGGTTCGGCGCGCGCGAATGCAGCCGATCCGGCGACGCGCCGGTGATGGCCGGACAACGGGGGCCGGGGGCGGAAGCGACATCCGCACCCGCCCCCGAGTCCGTTGAGGCGTCTTGACACTGTTCATCGGCCTTGATTGCACTGCAATCACGCGGTAGCTTCTTTGCATTACTCCGTACAATCAGGAGACACGGCCAATGGCGAGCATCACGATCCGCAATCTCGACGACGACGTAAAGACGCGCCTTCGCGTGCGCGCCGCCGAGCACCACCGTTCGATGGAGGAGGAAGTGCGCATAATCCTGCGTGACGCCGTGACCGGCCGTCGTGCCAGCCCCCGGAATCTCGTGACGTTCACGCGCAAGTGTTTTGCGTCGATTGGCGGCATCGAGCTCGAACTCCCCCCGCGGGGCTCGATGCGCGAGCCGCCGGACTTCTCGTGAGCGGTTCGATGTTCGTCCTGGACACGAATGTCGCGTCGGAACTGATGCGGCCTGAACCGATGGTCGCAGTAGCGGCCTGGATCGCTGATCGCGACGCGCAGGACATGTATCTGACAGCCGTGAGCGAAGCGGAACTGCTCTACGGAGTGGCGATCATGCCCACCGGCAAGCGGCGTAACGCGCTTGAGGCTGCGATGACCCGCTGGCTGGATCGCGGTTTCAGGGGACGGATCCTGCCGTTCGACAGCGACGCGGCTCGAGCCTACGCGGAGATCGCTGCCGAACGCCGTCGGATGGGCCGGCCAATCGGCGAGGCCGACTGCCAGATCGCCGCAATCTCCCGCTCGCGCGGAGCGGCTCTGGTTACGCGCAACGTTCGGGATTTCGAGGGTGCGGGACTGAATGTGATCGATCCCTGGTCGGTGGGCCGATGAAGGGAATGCCGCCAAAGCCGACCGTTCCCACCGTGAGCTTCACGGCCATGGCCGACGGCACCCGCGAGGACTACGAGCTGCTCGAACGCCTGGAGGAGGAGTTCGCGGCCGACACCGCCGACCGGGTCCTGGCGCACCTCCGCGAGCTGTCGGGTTCACTGGCCGGCTACCAGGTCGACCGGCTGGAGCATTCCCTGCAGACGGCGACCCGCGCCTACCGCGACGACGCGGACGAGGAGATGGTGGTGGCGGCGCTCCTGCACGACATCGACGACCTGCTGGCCCCGCACAGTCACGGCGAGCTTGCCGCCCTGCTGCTGCGCCCCTATGTGACCGAGCGAACGCACTGGATCGTCCGGCACCACGGCCTGTTCCAGTACTACTATTACGGCCACCACGTCGGCGGCGACCGCAACGCGCGCGACCGGTTCCGCGACCATCCCTGGTATCAGGACGCCGTCGACTTCTGTCACCGCTGGGACCAGTGCGCCTTCGATCCCGATTACGATTCGCTGCCGCTGGAGTTCTTCGAGCCGATGGTGCGGCGGGTTTTTGCGCGGGAGCCGTTTGGTTTGGCGGCTCGGGGGGACTGACCGCGGGCATACCCGCCTTGATCGGGCACCCGACTCACCGTACCATCCCTGTCGGCGCCGGTCTCGCCAGACCGGGTATCGTTCCGCGGGACAAGGGAGAGCGCAACATGGCCCACCTGACCGGTCTTCTAGGACCTCGGGCGGTCATGCGCGCGGCGGTGGGAACGGCCGTCGCGCTTTCGCTGCTCATCGTCACCGCCGTCGAGGGGTCCCACTCGCACGCGGAGTCCGACCTGCCGGCCGTGTGTTCCGTCTGCGAGCTCGGTCACCAGGGTGCGCCTACAACCTCGACGGGCACGACGGTCATCGTCGAACCGGGCGTGTTGCAGGGCCCGGCGCTTCCCGGACACCCGCCGGCATCCGGAATCGTCCATCTCTCCGCTCATCGAAGTCGCGCTCCGCCGCAACCCATCTCTCTGTAGCGATGAGCCCCGCTGCCGGCCCGGGCGCCGGCAGCAGACCGGTCCACCGGTTGCGTCGATAACGGCGCACCCAACGCGAGAGATGGAAACACATGCAGACCGCCGAATCGCGGGCGGGGCACGCGCCCCTTCTCGAGGCCCGCGGACTCAGCAAGGACTACGGTGACACCCGAGCCCTTGACTCCCTCGACCTGGCTATAGCGCCGGGCGAGGTCTATTGCCTCCTCGGCCCCAACGGCGCGGGGAAGACCACCACCATCAACCTCTTCCTCGGATTTGTGGCGCCTTCGGGTGGCCAGGCCCTCGTTTCCGGCCTGGACGTATCGTCGCACGACCGCGAGACGAAGCAACAGCTCGCCTACATACCCGAACAGGTGATGCTGTACCGCAATCTCAGCGGACTCGAAAACCTGGAGTACTTCGCCGCCCTGGGCGGGCGGGGATCGCTGGGCCGGGAGCGGCTGGCCGACATCCTGGTCGAGGCCGGGCTGGAGCGCGACGCGGTCGACCGTCGCGTATCGCAGTACTCGAAGGGGATGCGGCAGAAGGTCGGCATCGCGATCGCCATGGCCAAGGAAGCCGCCGCGCTGCTGCTGGACGAGCCGACGTCCGGCCTCGATCCCAAGGCCTCGAACGAATTCTCGGCCCTGGTCGAGCGGCTCAGGAAACGGGGCGTCGCAGTGCTCATGGCGACTCACGACCTGTTCCGCGCCAAGGACACCGGGACCCGTGTGGGCATCATGCGATACGGACGCCTCGTCACGGAGCTGAGCACGGACGAGATCGGCCACGCCGATCTGGAGCGCATCTACCTGGAACACATGCACGACTAAGGGAGAACGATGATCAGATACATAGTCCGCAAGGAGTTCACCGACATCGTTCGGGACGGTCGCTTCCGCTGGTGCTCGATCCTGGTGGGGGCGTTGCTGCTGGTCTCGCTCGGCCACGGGTGGGTTCAGGCGCGAAACGCCCAGCAGGAGCACGCGGCCGCGCAGGCCACCGCCCGCGAGCACTGGGAGACGCAGGGCGAGAAGAATCCGCATTCGGCGGCGCACTACGGCATTTACGCGTTCAAGCCCCGCCTGGCCCTGTCCTTTGTCGACGAGGGCGTCGATCCGTACACCGGGACGTCGGTCTGGCTGGAGGCCCATCGGCAGAACGACTTCCTGCTGCGCCCGGCCCAGGACGCGACGGCGGCCCAGCGGATCGGGGTGCTGACCGCGGCGCAGGTGCTGCAGCATCTCGTGCCCCTGCTCATCATCCTGCTCACCTTCGGCGCCTTCGCCGGCGAGCGGGAGCGGGGCACGCTGCGCCAACTGCTGGCAAGCGGGATCGGCCGACGGGAGCTGGCCATGGGCAAGGCGCTGGGCGTTGGCGGGGCGCTGGCGTTGTTGCTGGTGCCGGCTGCTCTGGTGGGGGCGGCGGCCCTGGTGGTCGGGAGTCCCGGCCCGGCGGCACCCCCCCTGGCCCGGGGCGTGGTCCTGGCCGGGGTCTACCTGGCCTACTTCACCGTCTTCCTCGCGCTTTCCCTGGCCGTGTCGGCGTGGGCCCGCTCGGCGCGCACCGCGCTGGTGGTCCTGCTGGGCGTGTGGGTGGTGAACGGGCTGGTGGCGCCGCGCGTCGCAGTGGATCTGTCGAAGTGGCTGCACCCGACGCCCTCAGCGATCGAGTTCGCCCGCACCATGGAGAGCGAGATGGCGTCCGGCGTGGAAGAGATCTCTCGTCCGAACCGGGATGCGTCGACCGAACGCCTGCTGGCCGAATACGGAGTCGAGCGGGTCGAGGACCTGCCGATAAACGCGGTGGGCGTTTACCTGCAGGAGAGCGAGGAGTTCGGCAACCGGATCTTCGACCGGAACTACAGCGCGTTGTGGGACACCTTCGAGCGCCAGGGCGTCGTGCACGAGACGCTGGCGCTGGCGGCGCCGCTGCTTGCGGTGCGCACGCTGTCGATGGGACTGGCCGGGACGGATGTCGAGCAGCACAGGCACTTCGCCACCGCCGCCGAGACCTACCGCCGGGACCTGATGCGGCGGATGAACGGCGACATGGCCGAGAATTCCCGAACGGGCGACTTCTCGTACGCCGCCGACGCCGAGCTTTGGGAATCGGTGCCACCGCTGCAATACGCCGCCCCGACGCTGGGCTGGGTGCTGGGCAACCGCGTCCTGTCGCTGCTGGTTCTGGGGGCATGGCTGGCCGGGACGATCATGGTGGCCGCGGCGCGCGTCCGGCGTGCGGAGGTAGCGTAGGATGATCGAAAGCACCGTCCTCCGGAACGAGTGGCGTCTGCTCATGGCCGACCGGGCGCTCCGCATCGTGCTCGGGCTCTTCGCCGTCCTGCTCATCTACGCGCTGGCCAACGGCGTGGTCTGGATGCGGTTTCAGGAGGGGATCGTCGATACCGTGCAGACCGGCAACGTCGAGCGCGCACGCGCCATCGAGCAGGAGCTGGCCGCGATCGAAAACGGTGCCGAGCCGGCTTCGCGCTTCTCCGATCCCCGGGCCCCCAACGTGCTGGGCGGGGCCCGCGGCAGCCACACCGCAGTCCTGACACCGGGTCCGCTGACGGCCCTGGCGGTCGGCCAAAGCGATCTGCTGCCCTACTACTACGACGTCAACATCTACACCAACGAGTCGTCGTTCCAGCAGAACGGCGAGGTCGAGAATCCGCTCAACCTGATGGTCGGACGCTTCGACCTGGCCTTCGTGGTCGTCTGCCTGCTGCCGCTCCTCGTGCTCGCGCTCAGCTACAACGTCCTTTCGGAGGAGCGCGAGCAGGGGACGCTGGCGCTGACGCTCTCACAGCCGGTGTCGGCCCGCGGCGTGGTATTGGCGAAGCTGGCGTTCCGGGCGCTTCTGGTCGTGGGCATGGTGCTGTCGGCCTCGCTGCTCGGCGCTCTGGCCACGGGGGGCTTCGGCTCGCCCGGCCTGCTTCTGTGGTGCACAACGGTCGTCATCTACGCACTCGTTTGGTTCGTGCTCGCGGCGTGGGTGAACAGCCTGCGCCGCTCCTCCGCCTGGAACGCCACGGTTCTGGTGGGCGCGTGGCTGGTCCTGGTGGTGGTCCTTCCGGCCGCCATCAACATCGCGTCGGGGCTGCTGCACCCGCTGCCGTCCCGCGTCCAGATGGTCACCGCCCAGCGAGAGGCCTCGAACGACGCCGTGAACCGCCGCAGCGAACTCCTCGCCCGGTACCTGGAGGACCACCCGGAGATGGCGGAGGGCGTGGTGGCCGACGAACCCGGTCTGGGCGCGCTCGCCTGGGCTGCCACTGACGCCGTGAACCGCCGCCTGGAGGAGGTCACGGGGGAACACGATGCGCGCCGCGCCGAGCAGATCGCGCTGGTACGCCGCTACCGGTTCCTGTCGCCGGCGCTCCTGGCCCAGGAGGTGCTCGTCGACGCCGCGGGGACCGGCGACGCGCGCTACGGCAGCTTCCAGTCGCAGGTGCGCGCGTTCGCGGAGCGATGGCGGGAGTTTTTCGTGCCCGCCATCCTCGCTGGCGAACAGATGGACGCCAGTGTACTTCCCGATGTGCCCAGGTTCAGTCTCGCGGACGAGGGACCCGGCGACGTTGCGCGCCGCGCGGCTGTTCCGCTGGCGGTCCTGGGCGGACTTCTAGTGTTGGTGGGCGCAGCCGCGGGGGCTGGACTCGGTCGGGTGCGGGGCGCGGACTGACCCGGGGTGCCGCGGCCGTACCTGGGGCGACGCCCGGGCTATCGACGGCCCGCTACGGCTGCCACAGCCAGGTCCCCTTGACGATCAGCTGGCGGCGGGCCGGGAAAGGCTCGAGAGCCCCGTCGTGCGAGGCGTTCTCGTTGTAGACGACGTAGAGGAACGAGAGCGGCCGGAACTCCCACGAAAGGCGCGCGTTCAGGCTGGAAGCCTCGACCGCGGTGTTGTACTGCCAGATGCCGGAGACCTCGAAGCGGGGGTTCGGAGCCAGGCGGAGTTCGGGCGTGATGAGGTGGGTGGTGCCGTCCGAGCCGCCGACGCCGCGGAACCGGTTGCGCTCCCAGGAAGCGAAACCGACGACATGCGGGGAGAGGACGACCTTCGCCGAGAGTTCGCTCTTGTCGAGCGAGCCGTCGTAGAAGGGTCCGGTCGTGAAGCGCGCGCTACCGGTCACGTTCGCGGAGGGGTCGTAAGAGGCGGCCACAATCCACCGGGTGAAGCTGTAGTGGCCGGGGGGCACGACGAGCCCCGGGATGGGCCGGAAGGGCCGCTCGAAGCGCTGCCACTCCGGCCGCAGGGAGACGGCCACCTCGCCCCCGTTCTCCAGGAGGAAGGTGAACGGCCGCACGTTTCCGTATCCGGAGAAGAAGTCACCCGAAGACGCCTCGTTGAAGAAGTAGAAGATCGCGCCCGGCGCGTACGACCGGACCCACTCCGGCAACCACGCCGGACGCAGGTCGAGGTAGAAGGCCGGACCCGTCAGGATGACGTCGTTCGCGAAGCGGAAGCCGGAGCGCGGCTCCCACTGCGGGCCGACGTACTCCTGGAGCCAGCCGACGTATCCCCAGGGCGCGTAGTTCCCCACCAGCGCGTGCGCGGCCCAGCCATCGCCGCCGCTTCCCTCGGTGAACGAGCGCGAGACCATCCCCCGCGCGACGAGGCTCGTCGTGGGGCGGAAGAACCAATCGGCGGCGGCGACGGTGTTGAGCGCGGAGGCGCCGGCCGGCAGGCCCTGGTCGTGCCGGGTCGTGACCAGCCCCCCCAGCCGCCCCATCGCGCCGATGTTCCGCACGTAGCGCCCCACGCCGAAGACGCTGCCGTCGACCGGCCCGACGCCTTCCTGACGCACGAGGAGCGCGCCGGCGCTGGACCTCGTCGACCGGTGCGTAACGCGCGCTCCGGCCGTGACCGGAACCGGCCGCCCCTCGCCGTCGAGTCCGATGCGGCGGCTGTAGAAGGGCGAGATGAGGTCGAGGCCCGTGTGGAAGAGGCCCGCGCTCTCCAGGAAGAAGGTGCGCCGCTCGGGGAAAAAGACCGGAAAACGGTCGAGGTTGACCACCTGCCGGTCCACCTCGGCCTGTGCGAAATCCATGTTGTAGGTCAGGTCGAGCACCGTGTTGGGCGTCGCCGCCCACTTCACGTCGACGCCTACGTCGCCAGTGGACGTATCGTCGCTGAACAAGGCGCTTCCGGTCGACGCCGTGCGCCCCACCATGTACGGCTGGATCTGCGCGTTCACGCCGGGCGGTGGCGGCGCAATCCCTTCGAGGCGCCCGGCGAAGGCCATGTCCCACGGTTCGACGCCGCGATGCCAGGGAGACCAGCCGCTGGTCTCCTGTATGGCGCGCGCCTCCCGGATGAAGTTCACCCGCCATCCCTCGCCGCCCGCATAGCGGAGCGTCTTCCACGGGATGAACATCTCCACGGTCCATCCTCTTTCGGTACGGGCCGTGCGCACGCGCCAGATCCCGTTCCACGACCCGTCCGCGTCCCGCCCGTCGAAGACCAGCAGGTCGCGCTGCACCCCGTCGGGGGTCGTCATGAACGCCATGGCGAAGCGGCCGTCGCCGAAGCCGTCGAGCAGGACGCCGAACACGTCACTGGTCTCGTAGGTGAAGTCGCGGCGCAGCCCTTCCGCCCGCGTGGCCGTGCGGGCGTCCGGCTCGGTCATCTCGGCCCCGACGTAGAGCCCCGCTCCGTCCCACAGGAGGCGCACATCCGTCGGGGCGCGGCTCGGGGCGCCGGCCGCAGGATCGACCTGGACGAAGGGGCCGATTCCGCGCGCTGCATCCCACGCGTCGTCTTCGAGATGCCCGTCGACCTCGAGCGCACCGGCCGCTCGTGATGCGTGGGCGACCGGGACTTCCTGTGCACTGCCGGCGGATGGAAGGAAGGACGCTGCGAGCGCGCCGAGTACGATGATGCACCACCGCGGCCGCTGGTGGCGCAACCACGGCGAACGGCTGCGGGCGAGTCTGGTCACGATGTCGGATTCCTGCCCGCGAGACTGCTGCGAGACGCCAGGGAAGCCGCGCATTGCCAGGACCGATCGTTCAGAACTGTGGGGGCGATTGGTCCGCTTGCTCCTCGTCGGCGCACACCGAGCACGAGCCGGCCTTGCAGACACGGGCACTCTGCACCAGAGCGCCGGCGAGGATCAGACTGCCGGCCGCCGACGTCAGGTTCTCCGGCAGCGGATTGAGCCAACCGGCGAGCGAGGCTGCCCAGAGCACGGCTCCGCCCGCAAAGGTGAGGATGAGGGTCGCGCTCCTGCGCGCCGGGCCCATGACGAGCATCACTGCGCCGAGGGAGACGGTTCCACCCCAAACGGCTCGTTCGACGCCTTCGGAGAGCGCCAGCGCAGGTGCCGCCAGCGCCAGGAAGGGTGTCAGCGCGCAGTGCAGGCCACACCAGATCGCGGCGCACGCCGCCAGCCGCGATCCGGAAGCCAGATACCTGTTCGACGGGATGATTGCGAGAGAGTTTTTCATGGTGTCGGATTCCTGTCCCCGAGACTGCTGCGGGACCCCGGGGTTCCGGACAAGTCGTCACAGGCCGGAGTGTGGTCTCGGCCAGGATGACCGCGTCGGTGAGGATGGCCCGGCGGCTGGACGCCGGCCGGGCTCGGGCTCTGACTAGATCAGGTGACCCGGAGGAGCCCTGGACCGAGTCGAGAAGCCGGCGTCAACCGCGGCGAGGCGGGAGCGCGGCTGAAGGTGAACTCGGACACCGTGGACGGCCTGCGCATGAAGGACACAAGCGCAATTCACGACCGCCATGCACGTACCGCCATGGCCGCACAGCGTGCACTGGGCGTGAGCGGACTGACCTTCGCCCGGGTGGTCATCGGTTTCGCCGTGCCACTGGGCGGTATGCGGCTCGAAGTGGTTGTGGGACGCCTCGACGGCGGACAACCAGGAGATCACCGCAAGCTGCAACAAGAGCGCAACGGCGGCAGCTTTCCGGAGTGCGTGGCGCGTCCTCAACATGCGAGCAAAGGTAGTGCCGGTGACCGGCGTGCTACAAGATCCGGTACCCGGCACCCGCCAACTCCGTTGCCACGCAACACTCCCCCTTCTCCCCACCGCACCCGTCTGTCACGCAAATCACGCGCGACATGTAGCGTCAAATCAGTTCCAACCAAGAACATAAGTCTCTCATTTGGGTGCCTCCCTTGGCGTATCGTCCTCAGACGCCTTCATCAGATCCAGCAGAAGGTCGGTCTCGGCCTCATTCAGTATGACCGGACGGCCGGATTCCCCTGCCTTCCTTCTGCCCGTGGCATATTCCCGGATCCATTCTTCGTCCTGGTTGGGGTCGAGCTTTCGGGATTCGCCTGGAAGCGGCTGTGGAAGTCCGGGCCGCACGAGCGAAAGACGCGCAACCCGCATTTCATTGAGCTCCGCAAGCACCTCCGCAACGGCCTCTTCGTCAACCTCGAGGTTGACGCTGCTGTCACCCGATGTGCAGCCGCCCAGCGCGAGCACGGCGGCCAACGCGGCTAAGGTGAGGGTCTCGGTCCAACTCTTCATGATCCCACCGTTCGGTAGCGGGAAACGTCGCCCGGAGCGTGCACTCCATACGCGCGAGAAGCTCCAGCATCTCGGAGCGTGCCACGGCCTCCCGGCCGTCCGTGCGCCCCAGGTGAACGGCCCGTCCCCATGCAGCGGACGGGAAGCCGCGCCTGCGCAAGCACCGTTGGAGCTGCTGGACACGGCTTCTGGACCCTCCTCTGGCGACTGCGGATGGCGAATGGGGTATATGATAACACTGGGGCAAGCGGTCGGCTTGACAGGCCACACCCACATGGCCATAATGGCTAGATGAAACGGGCCAGTGTGAGCGAGGCGAAGAACGGACTCAGCGGATTGCTGAGCGAGGTTCGGCGCGGGGAGGCGGTGCTGATCACGCACCGCGGCCAGCCCGTGGCTCGGATCGAACCCTGCCATGTTGAAGGTCCCGGTGCCGAGCATGCGATGGCCGAGATCCTGCGACGGGGCGTTGCGGTCCCGCCTCGTGCTCCGCTTGATGTCGATCGGTTCCTGGGCGTGCCCGTCGCTCGGCTAACGGAGGGCGCAAGGGCCAGCGAAGTCATCGTGGCCGAGCGGCGCGTGCGCGATTGAAGTACTGGGACTCCTCGGCACTGGTGGGGCTCTTCGTGGAGGAGCCGCGTAGCGCCGAGCGCCGCGCAACCATACGCCGGGATTCCGTGATCGTGACGTGGTGGGGAAGCCGGATCGAATGCGTATCGGCTCTGAACCGCTTGGAGCGTGGTCACCGGTTCGAGGGGGACGGCTTTGACCGGTCGATGGACCAACTGGGGCTGTTGGCCGCAAGTTGGGTCGAGATAGAGCCTTTGGAACAGGTGCGCCGTCGCGCGATCAGGCTGCTTCGGTTGCATCCGTTGCGCGCAGCCGACGCGTTGCAATTGGCGGCGGCTCTGACGGCTGCGGGCGAAGATCCAGAGCGGCTGGATATGGTGAGCAGCGATGATCGTCTCTCCGCCGCCGCGCGCCGCGAGGGGTTCAGGGTCCTGTAAACCGCATTCCCGCGGAGGGTCACCGCTTGAAGCGGGCGTGTCACTCCTGCCCGTAGTACGCGTCCCTGCCGTGCTTGCGGAGGAAGTGCCGGTCGATGAGGTGGGGGGCCGGGTGCGGCGCGTCTGGCGCGACCGCCCGGATCGTGCACTCCATACGCGCGAGAAGCTCCACCATCTCGGAGCGTGCAACAGCCTCGTGGCCGTCCGCGCCCCAGGTGAACGGCCCGTGGTTCGCGACCAGGACGGCCGCCACGTCCTCGGGAGAGATGCCGGCGTCCGCGAACGCCTCCACGATGACCAGCCCGGTGTTGCGCTCGTACTCGCCCGCGACCTCGGCCTCCGTCATCTCGCGCGTGACCGGCACGTCGCCCCGGAAGTGGTCGGCGTGGGTGGTCCCCATGCAGCGGATGGGAAGCCGCGCCTGCGCGAGCGCGGTCGCGAACTCGGAGTGCGTGTGGGCGATGCCGCCGCAGGGGAACGCGCGATAGAGTTCGAGGTGCGTGGGGGTGTCGGAGGACGGGCGCAGGTCGCCCCCGGCCACCTCGCCGGTTTCCAGTGAGACCAGGACCATGTGATCCGGGGTGAGCTCGGCGTAGGGCACGCCGCTGGGCTTGATCGCGAAGAGGCCGGCTTCGCGGTCGGCGCCCGACACGTTGCCGAAGGTGCCGGTGACGAGGCCGCTGTCGGCGAGCTCGAGGTTCGCCGCCCAGACGGACTCCCTGAGGGCACGGATGCGGGGGCTCACGGGTGCCTCCCGGTCCGGGGGGCGGGCCCGGTGGCTCTGGGGAGCGCGCAGAGTTGCGGGTGGCTCATGGCGCACCCTCCCCGGCGGCCCGCTCGCGCAGCGCCAGCAGCCGCTTCATCAGCGACGGGAAGTCGGCCCGCGCGTCCGCAACGCCGCCGAACGAATCGTGCAGCTCCCGGTACATCGCGAAGAGCTCGTCGTAGACGGCCTGCGCCCCCGGATCCGGGTCGAAGCGCCCGTCGCGCAGCGAAGTCATCCGCGCCTGGGCCTCCTCGAACGTCGCGTATCCGCCCGCGTCGGCTCCCGCCGCAACGGCCGCCGAGATCGCCGCGCCGAGCGCCGGGGTCTGGGTCGAGCCCGCGAGCAGCATCGGTCGCCCGAGCACGTCCGCGTAGATCTGCATTAAGAGGTCGTTCTTCGCCGCGATCCCCCCGCAACAGACGATCCGGTCGATGGGGACGCCGCACTCGGCGAGCCGCTCGACGATCACGCGCGCACCGAAGGCGGTCGATTCGATGAGCGCGCGGTATACCTCGGCGCGGCTCGTATGCAGCGTCTGTCCCAGGATCAGCCCGGTCAGGCGCGGGTCCACCAGCACCGTGCGGTTCCCGTTGTTCCAGTCGAGCGCGAGGAGCCCTGACGCGCCGGGCGGAATGCGCGCCGCCTCGTCCGAGAGCGCGCCGTGCAGGGTGTCATCGCCCTCGCACACCGAGTCCACCCACCAGTGCAGCAGGTCGCCGACCGCCGACTGGCCGGCTTCGATCCCGTAGTAGCCGGTCATCACCGAGCCGTCCACGATCCCGCAGATCCCCGGCACGTTCCCGATCGGTTCGCTCGTGGGCGCGACCGTGATGTCGCACGTCGAGGTGCCGATTATCTTCACCAGCGTGCCCGGCGCGACCCCCGCTCCCACCGCCCCGTAATGCGCGTCGAACCCGCCCATGGCCACCGGGATCCCGGCCCGGAGACCGAGCCGGTCCGCCCACTCCGGCGATAGCCTCCCGGCGGGCAGGTGCGGGGGATGCGCCTCGTCGTAGAGGCGGCCCCGCAGCTCGGCCAGGCGCGGGTCGAGGCGAACCAGGAAGTCCTCCGAAGGGAGGCCGCCCCACTCGCGCGAGTACATCGCCTTGTGGCCCGCGGCGCACACGCACCGAAGAATGCTGCGCGGGTCGGTGACGCCGGCGAGCACGGCCGGCACGAAGTCCGCCAGCTCCACCCAGGTGGCTGCCGCCTCGAAAACGTCCGGCGCCACGTTCAGGCAGTGCCAGACCTTCGACCAGAACCATTCGGAGGAATACGTGCCGCCGATGGGGGCCAGATACTCCGGCGCGTGTTCGCGCGCGACTTCGGTGATGGACGCGGCCTCTTCGGCAGCGGTGTGATCCTTCCACAGCCACGCGTGGGCGGCGGGGTTGGCGCGCCATTTCGGGTCGAATGCCAAGGGCCGACACCGCGCGTCGATCGGGATCGGTGTGGACCCGGTTGTGTCGACGCCGATGCCGACGACCTGGTCGCGGGAGAAGGCGGGGTCCGCAGCCGCGTCGGCCAGCGCACCCGCCGTCGCCACCCGCAACCCCTCCACGTAGTCGGCCGGGTTCTGGCGGGCGAGGTGGGGATCGCCGGTGTCCACGATGACCCCGCGCTCCCCGGACGGGTAGTCGAAGACGTGGGTGCCCGTGGTGCGACCGTCCGTGCAGGAGACCACGACCGCGCGGACCGAGTTCGTGCCGTAGTCGAGGCCGATGGCGTATGCCGGCTTCATCTGGAGCATGAACAGCCCTGCACCGCGCTGGCGTAGCGAGGGGTCAACGTAGAAACGGTCCGGCCGCGCGGCCATTCTGTAGTGTCTGCTTTACAAAATGTCATGTTTTCTTTACACCTTGACGTAGGATAAGCCCGTTCGTGAGTTCGGAACCGCCGAGCAGACACGGCGACGGTAACGGCTTGTGCCTCAGCCTGCAAAACCGTGGTGCTGAACACAGGGAAGCTGACGCGCCTATCCGGGATGGCGCCGTACCTTAGTTCGGCATACCCTTTTGTCGTCCGCTAGGTAGATTCTTGGCGCTAGAGAGCCGGCTGTGAGACATGAACATTCCCGCGTCGACGCACTTGCCGGGACGGCACACCACGCCTTGCGGCCCGCGCCGGGGCGTCGCCCGCGATCACTCCCCCGTCGGCTTTGCCGCACCGCCTTGCCCCTGCTGGTGCTGTTTCTGGCAGCCTGTGGGGACCCCGTGCCCCCGGTGGACCCGGGCCCTGGCCCGCCGCAGTTTCTGTCAATCATTCCAGACACGGTGCAACTGACGTACTTTGGGGAAACGGTGCGGGTGATTGCGTCGGCTCGCCCGGAGCCACCGGCGGGAACGGTGGTGAAGTGGACGAGCACGGACACGTCGGTCGCAACGGTGGACGCGGACGGGGAGGTGACGGCGGTGGGCAACGGAGAGGCGTGGGTGGTGGGGGAGCTGGGGACGTTACGGGACACGGCGTGGGTTCGGATGCGACAGGTGATCGGAGCGCTGGAGGTGGTGGGGGACGGCCAGCGGGCGGGAGCCGGCCAGTCGCTGCCAGAGCGGGTGGGCGTTCGGATGCTGGATGCGGGAGGAAGCCTGTTTGTGCGCTACCGTCCGTTGGTCCGCTTCGACGCGTCCGCTAGTGGTGGACGGGTGCATCCGGCGGAGGTCCGTGCCCTGGGGGACGAAGCTCGGACGGTGTGGACGCTGGGGTCGGAGACGGGGCCGCAGGCGCTGGACGTGGGGGTGGCAGGATGGAGCGTGGAGATCAGGGCGGTGGCGCTGGTGCCGAACTCCGTGGTGTCGGCGCTGGCTCTGCACACCGGAGGTGGGCAGATGGGACCGGCTGGTGAGCCGTTGGCGGAGCCGGTGGTGGTGGCAGTGCTAGACTCGCTGGGCGGGCGGGTACCGGGTGCTCGGGTGCGGTTCGAGCCGTCGGTGGAGAGCGGGACGGCGGATCCGTCCGAGACGCGGAGCGACATCGACGGACTGGCGTGGACGAGATGGACGCTGGGCGAGGCACCGGGTCCCCAGACGCTGGTGGCGCGCTCGGGGCTCTCGGCGGCCGTGGAGATTCGGGCGACGGCGCAGAGCCACGAGGGCGTTTGTGCGCGGACGCCGATGGTGGCGAAGGCAATCGTTAGGGCGGTGGGGGCGACGGGGTGCGCGGCAGTGACCGAGCAGGATCTGGCGGGGATGGACGGCACTCTCAATCTTTCAGATCAGAACATCCGCAGATTGAGGAGTGGCGACTTCGAGGGGCTGTTCAACCTACGGACGTTGCTGTTGAATCGGACCCGATTGGCAATGCTGCCGGCGGATGTGTTCCGCGGGCTGCGAGGCCTGGAACAGCTTTGGCTGTTGGGCAACGAATTCGAAGAGCTTCCGCCAGGTATCTTTTCTGAGCTGCAGCAGTTGGAGGTTCTGGTTTTGGGGTACGGCCGGTTGTCGGATCTGACACCGGGCCTCTTCGACGACCTTTCGGCTTTGCAACGGCTTTCGGTCATTCGTAGCGGCTTGGTGGAGTTGCCTCCCGGGGTCTTCGCGGGTCTCCGTAATCTTCGAGATCTGAGGCTTCAGGACAACGAGCTCTCGCAGTTGCCACCGGGCATCTTCGCCGATCTGCAGAGCCTGGAGTGGCTGTTCCTGCACGGCAACCGTCTGGTGGTATTGCCGGAGGGGGTGTTTGCAGGACTGACGCGGCTGGAATGGCTTCGGATCGACAACAACCGTTTGCCTGACCTGCCGCCGGGTGTCTTCGCCGGATTGTCGAGCCTGAGCGAGCTTCGGATAGGCCAAAACAGTCTTTTGGCGCTGCGGGCGGGTGTCTTTGCCGACCTGGCGAGCCTCCTGAAGCTGGGCTTGCAAAACAACAGGCTCGAGGCGTTTCCGCCGCGCATCTTCGCGGGGCTACACAATCTGGAGGAGCTTCATGCGCGTGCCAACCCGGGCGAACCGTTTCCCGTCGGGCTCGAGTTCGAGCGGACCGATGCGGACGATCCGCTGGCGGCGGGTCCGGCGCAGGTGGTGATGCGGCTACCGGCCGGGACACCGTTCGACCTCCGCATGCCGGTCTCGGTGCAGCGGGGCACAGCCTCGGCGGCGTGGTTCGAGGTGGCTGCGGGTGACACGGTGAGCACGGCGGTGGTGGTCTCGCAGCCTTCCGGCGGCGCGCGGCCGGTCTATCTGAGCTTCGGCCAGCCGCCCGGGCTGCCACACACCTACACGGGCCTTGAGGTAGTGCCGGGCGGGCAGATCGCGCTCTTTGCCGAGGCGGATAACCGCACGCCGGAGTTCCGGGAGCCGCTGCCAGCCTACTGGATGCAGGCGGGCGGCGCGGCGGTGCCGCTGGAACTCGCGCCGTATTTCAGGGATGCGGATGGCGACTCGCTAGTCTACGCTGTGGAGGAAAGCGACGAGCGGGTGGCGGTCGGCCGGATCGACGGCGGGGTATTGTGGATGGAGCCCCGGGCCGAGGGTGAGGCCATGCTTGAGGTGACCGCTGCCGACCCCGGAGGCTTGATGGCATCGCAGCGGATGGCGCTGCAGGTAGCCCCGGCGCCGAACCCGGACCGTTTCGATATCGAGGTGATCTTCGGGCCCGGGTTCACCGAGCGGCACAAGGAGATGGTATGGCAGGCGGTCGAGCGATGGGAGGGGGTGCTGGTAGGCGACCTGCCCGACGTTCCGATCGATAACTACCTGGGCGGTTGCGGAGAACACAGTGGACTCCGGCTGGTCGGAACGATCGACGATCTGGTGATCGAGATGCATTCGAACACACTTGGCCTTCCATACTTGGCCTTCGCAGGCATTTGTGGTCAACGCGAACAACCCGCGCTGACTTTCCACGGCGGCACTTGGTACGGAAGCCACCGCCTCGGAGGATCAATGACCGTGTTCTATCGAACGGTGCTGCACGAGATCGGTCATGTCGTCGGCATCGGTGCCGGACGTGCCTGGGGCCAGTATGCGCGGTGGTCGGGCGGTGACGCGACCGACCCGCACTACGCGGGACCGTTGGCGGTCGCGGCATTCGACGCGGCGGGTGGAACGGAATACCAGGGGAGGAAGGTACCTTTGCACGACAGATTCCACTGGCGGAATCCGGCCATGGTTGGCGAGATCATGGTAGGTGGGTGGGCTGGGGAATCACTGAGCGCGATCACTTTGCAGGCTCTGGCCGACCAGGGCTACATCGTGAATGTGAGCAAGGCGGATTCGTTCAAGGTGACCGTACCGGGCCAGACTGCGGCCGGCACGGTGTCGGATGGAGCTGGTGTGCAGGCTATCGAGTTCACCGACTCGATCATCGAGCTCCCGGTCGTGGTCGTCGATTCAGTCGGCACGGTGGTGCGGATCATCCGGAACTGAGGCAGGGGTCTGGAGCGAGGTAAAGGAGGCTTGGACGGTGCCGCTCGCGGTGCTCACGCAGACTATCCACCGCCCCAGCCCCCCCCTCACCCCCGAAAATACAGATACGCCAGCAGGATCATCACCAGCACCACCGCCGACCCCACCACGTCCCGCCGGTCCCAGCTCCTCCGCGACGCCGCCCGGTGCTCGTCGGTCACCGTCGCATACGTCAGCCCCGGAATCCGCCCGTACGACGGCGCCTCGGTCAGGTAGCTCACCACGACCATCACCGCCACCGAGACCGTGAAGATGAAGAGGCTGTAGTACTGGAAGTAGATGTTGTTGACGATCCACAGGAACGAGCCGGGGGCGTAGCCGGCCTCGAAGCCCGCCATCCCCATCGAGACCGGGGTGTCGACCGCCAGGCGGAAGGCCCCCAGCACGAACCCGACGACGAGCGCGGCCAGGCATCCCTTCGCGTTCAGCCGCTTCATGAACACGCCCAGGAAGAAGACGACGAAGATCGGGGGCGCCAGGTAGCCCTGCACGCCCTGCAGGTACTGGTAGAGGCCGCGCGATCCCTGGATGACCGGGATCCAGAGCAGCCCGATCACGACCATCGTCGTGGTGGCCATCCGTCCCACCCACACCAGCCGCTGCTTCGACGCCTCCGGCCGCCACTTCTGGTACAGGTCCATCGTAAAGAGGGTGGACGAAGCGTTGAAAACGCCCGCCAGCGAGCTCATCAGCGCGGCGAGCAGGCCCGCCACCACCAGCCCCCGCACCCCGACCGGCAGGATGCTCGTCACGAGAAGCGGGAAGGCGGCCTGCGCGGTGCCGGGGATCACGTTCCCGTCCGCGTCGACCATCTGGTTCAGCGCCCCGTATTCCCCCGTGCGGGCGAGCGCCAGCGCGATCATCCCCGGGATGATGAAGATGAAGACGGGCAGCAGCTTGAGCATCCCCGCGAAGATGCTCCCGCGGCGCGCCTCCGTCTCGTTCCGCGCGCCGAGCGCCCGCTGCACGATGTACTGGTCGGTGCACCAGTACCACAGCCCGATGATCGGCGCGCACAGCAGCATCCCCGGCCACGGGAAGTTCCCGTTGAAGTACCACGCGATCCGGTTCGGCTCCATCACCGGCGCCCACGTCCCGTCCATCCCCTCCGGGATGATCGGCTTCCACAGGTTGAACATGTCCGGATCGAGCGCCTCCCTCAGTCCCCCCCAGCCCCCCAGCGCGCTCAGCCCGAACCACGTCAGCAACCCCGACCCCAGCACCAGCACCAGCGTCTGCAGCGCCTCGGTGTATGCGACCGCGCGCATCCCCCCCGCGACCGTGTAGATCCCGGTGAGCACGATCACCACCAGCGATCCCACCCAGAAGCTGTTCAGCGTCCACGCCCCGAGCTGCAGCTGCACGTCGGGCAGGAGCGTCGCGAAGACCACCCCGCCCGCGAAGATCCCCACCGCGATCTTGGTCAGCACGTAGCTCACCAGCGAGATCAGCGACAGCACCCAGCGCGCGGCCGGCGAGAAGCGCCGCTCCAGGAACTCGGGCATCGTGTAGACGCGCGAGCGCATGAAGAAGGGGACGAACACCCAGGCCAGGATCAGCAGGCACCACGCGTGCAGCTCGTAGTGTGCCAGCGCGACCCCGTCCGTCGCCCCCGACCCGGCCAGCCCCACCAGGTGCTCGGAGCCGATGTTCGACGCGAAGATCGAGGCGCCGACGATGAACCAGCCCAGGTTGCGGTTGGCGAGGAAGTAGTCGTCGGGTGTGTCCTTGCGCCTGCGGAAGACCCAGCCCGCGAGTCCGCCCACCAGGCCGAGGTACGCGAGGATGATCAGCCAGTCGAGGGTCGCCATGGGGTCCCTTTCCGTCAGGCAGGGGGGTAAGGCCGCCGGGCCGGGCCGCCCCGGACAGGGTTGTCGCGCCGCACGCTACCTCCCGACGCCGAAGATCAGGACGGTGCGGGTGCTGTACTCCTCGCCGGGGCGGAGGATCGTCGACGGGAAGCCGGGCTGGTTGGGCGAGTCGGGGTAGTGCTGCGTCTCGAGGCAGAAGCCGCTCCGGTGCCCGTAGAGGCGCCCGCCCTTGCCGGTGATCGTGCCGTCGAGGAAGTTGCCGGAGTAGAACTGGATGCCGGGCTCCTCGGTGCGGATCTCGAGGGTGCGGCCGGTGACCGGCTCGTAGACGAACGCGGCGCGGTGCAGGGCGCCTTCGCCGCGGTCCGCGCCTGACCCTGACGTTACGTTAGGGTTGCGGTCGAGCACATAGTTGTGATCGTAGCCCAGGCCGGCCGCGAGCTGGGGGTGGTCGTCGTCGATGCGCGCGCCGATCGCCGTGGAGCTCAGGAAGTCGAAGGGGGTGCCCTCGACGGGCGCGAGTTCGCCGGTGGGGATGAGCGTGGTGTCGACGGGGGTGTAGCGGCTGGCGTCGATGGTGAGCTCGTGGCCGAGGATGTCGTCCGCGGCGGTCCCCGCGAGGTTGAAGTAGCTGTGCTGGGTAAGGTTGACGGGGGTGGCGCGGTCGGTGGTGGCGTGGTAGTCGAAGATGAGCTCGCCCGCGTCGGTGAGGGTGTAGGTGACGCGGACCGCGAGCGTCCCGGGGTAGCCCTCCTCGCCATCCGGGCTGGTGTAGGTGAAGACGACCCCGACCGCGTCCTCGCGCTCGAAGGGCTCGCCCGCCCACACCACCTTGTCGAAGCCGACATCGCCGCCGTGCAGGTGGTTGGCGCCGTTGTTGGTGGCGAGCGCGAAGGTCTCGCCGTCGAGTGTGAACTGCCCCCGCGCGATGCGGTTTCCGTACCGCCCGATGATCGAGCCGAAGTAGGGCGAGCCCGCGTCGTAGGGCGCGAGCGAGTCGAAGCCGAGCACGATGTCGTCGAGGTTGCCGTCCCGGTCGGGGGTCTTGAGCGAGGTGATGATGCCGCCGTAGGTGATGGCGCGCACTTCGATGCCGGCAGGGTTGGTCATGGTGTAGAGCGTGACGGGATCGCCGGCTGAGGTCGTGCCGAATGGGGCGGTGGCGATGCTGCGCATGGGGGTGGGGGGGGCGTCGGGGGCGTCGGAGGCGCAGGCGGGGAGGAGGGGGAGGAGGAGGGGGAGCGCGAGGGTGAACGCCGGGCCCGGCAGGGGGCCGAATCTGGCTCGGGTCATGATGGTGTTCTCCTGGCCTCTGGCCGCCGTTCCCAACTGCTGTGGGGTTGCGGACATAGTAGACGGTCGCCGGACCGGAGGCCAGCGTGGCGTGCGCCCGGGAGTCCGTGGAACAAATCCCGTTGCATTCGGTCAGCGATTCGTCCGCGCCGAACCGCGGTGCTCAAGCACTGGAGTGTAAAGAGGACATCACCAAATGTCATGTTTACCTTACTTTCTGAATCACAACCCTTGCACTATGTCCGACAATCAGGTATATTTGGCTTCTGCCATCCACCGGGGCTGCCGTTGGCTTGTGGGACGCCCGGCCGCCACAACTTCATCTGTAATCGCAAAGAGGAGACTCGAAAGGGATGACCTGGCCGGGCTGGGGTGACATTCTACCCTCCATCGCAATGCTCACGGGCTTCGGAGGATCGGTGGCGGGTGTATGCTGGGCGCTGATGCGGCTGTTGCGTCCCCTCGCAGAGAACGTCGCCAGGGACGCAAGTGACAACCTGTACGAACGACTCAAGAAGAACGACTTCCGTCACATGGAAGACAGCCTGCAGGCACTTGGAGAACGCCTCGACGGGCGTATGGACGGTCTTGACGGACGCGTGGACGGTCTCGACGGACGCATGGACGGTCTCGACAAGCGGCTGGATAGAATGGAGAAGCGGATTGGCGAACGGTTTGACAGGGCGCGCCAGGACAGGAAGGAAATGGAGGCGCGATTGATGGAGGCCATCATGAGTCATCGCGGCCCCGCAGCTCCCGCCGAAACCGCCGCAACTCCGTCTCCCCATCAATAAACACGCACTCCACCCCCGCCATCGCCGCAAAGTCCTCAAGGTGCTCCGCCGTGAGCGCGAGCGAGAACCCGGTGTGATGCGCCCCGCCTGCGTGGATCCACGCCGCCGCCGCCGTCTCCAGATCCGGGCGCGGCTCCCACAGCGCGCGCGCTACGGGGAGCTTCGGCAGCGGGAGCGGCTCGACCGCCTCCACCTCGCTGACGACCATCCTGAACCGGTCGCCCAGGTCCACCACGGTCACGTTCACGGCCGGCCCGGCGGCCGCGTCGAACACCAGCCGCACCGGGTCCTCGCGGCCCCCGATCCCGAGCGGGTGCACCTCGCACGAAGGCGTGTGCGCGGCGATCGTCGGGCAGATCTCCAGCATGTGGGCGCCCAGGACTGCCTGCGCCCCGGTTTCGAGGTGGTAGGTGTAGTCCTCCATGAAGCTGGTGCCGCCCGGGAGGCCGTGGGCCATCACCTTCATGGAGCGCACCAGCGCGGCGTGTTTCCAGTCCCCCTCGGCGCCGAAGCCGTAGCCGTCGGCCATGAGACGCTGCGCGGCGATCCCGGGGAGCTGGCGCAGGCCGTGCAGGTTCTCGAAGGTGTCCGTGAAGGCGTGGAAGCCGCCGTCGGTGAGGAAGGAACGCAGCCCGAGCTCGATCCGCGCGGCTTCGCGCAACGACTCGTGGTGCGCGCCGCCCGGCAGCAGCCCGTCCATCATCACGTACGAATCCGCGTATTCCTCGCACAGCGCGTCGACCGCCCCTTCCCCCGCGGCCTCGACATGTGCCACCAGGTCCCCCGGCCCATACCCGTTCACCGCGTACCCGAACCGCAGCTCGGCCTCGACCTTGTCCCCCTCGGTCACGGCCACCTGCCGCATGTTGTCGCCGATGCGCGCGATCCTCATCCCCTGGCTGTCGTGCCACGCTGCCGCGGCGCGCAGCCAGACCGCGACGCGCTCCTGCACGGACGCCTCCCGCCAGTGCCCCACAACCACCTTGCGCTCGATGCCCAGCCGGGTGCAGATGTAGCCGAACTCACGCCCGCCGTGCGCCGACTGGTTCAGGTTCATGAAGTCCATGTCGATGGTGGACCAGGGGATGCCGCGTTCCATCTGGGTGTGCAGGTGACACAGCGGCCGCCGCAGTCCCCTTAGTCCCCCGATCCACATCTTGCCCGGGCTGAAGGTGTGCATCCACGCGATGACGCCGATGCAGTTCGGCGCCCCGTCCGCCTCGCGCAGGGCTGCCGAGATCTCCTCCGGAGTCGTCAGCACACCCTTGAAGACGACCCGGACCGGCAGCCCACCCGCTCCGTTGAGGCCCGCCACGACCTCCTCCGAGTTGGCGTGCACCTCCTCCAGTGCCTCGGGCCCGTAGAGGTGCTGGCTGCCCGTGAAGAACCAGGCTTCGAGCGGAGAATAGTCGATCACGCGCCTGTGTGCCCGGCGCCGCTCACCGCAACTCGTCCGCGCGCACCATCCGCAGCCCGAAGACCGTCGCGATCTGGCTCTCCGGCTTCGCCTGAATTCGCACGGTCACCTGTTCCTTCCCCGCGACCAGCCCGGCCGGGATCGGATACTCCACGTCGTAGAAGCGCGGCGGCTCGCTGCGGTCCACCTCGGGCTCGGCAACCCGGGTCCCGTCCACCAGGATCTCGAACGACGCGGGCGTTCCCCGCCGGTCATCGCTGTAGTACGTCGCGATGAGCGTCATGGGGTGGTCCGGCGCCACCGGGATGTCGAAGGAGAACCAGCCTCCGCCACGCCGCCCTGGCCGGCCCAGCATCCGTTGCGTGACCGTTTCCTCGCTCCCCTGGTAGTTGAACGCGTCCTCGAAGACGCGCTCGCCGGGCTCGAGATAGGCCACCGTCGCCCCCTCCAGCCTCCGCAGCCGTTCCGCTTCGGCAGCGTACTCGGCCTTCTGCGCCTCCCATTCTCCCGGCGTGAACAGATCCCAGTACGTCGAATACGTGCGCCGGTGCAGACGGAAGAATGGCCGAAGGTCCACATCCGTAGCCCGCCCGGCGGAATCCGGCTCGCGGCCGGCGCCATCGGTGCGGAAGTGGCCGGCCCCTGCGTCCACCGCCCGCACCCAGGACGCCACCGGCTCCTCGGCCGCGACGAATACCGGCACCTTCGGCGGCTCCCGCCCCTCCGAGCTCTCGGCCCCGCGCTCGCGCTCCAGCCCCAGATCGCCGGCCAGCACGATCGGTCCCCACATGATCGACGCGCGGCGCGGATTGTCCGGCAGCCCCTCCAGACGAAGCGGCTTCGGCAGATCCACCTCGACCACGTCGCCGCTCCGCCACGTCCGCCGCAACTCCCGGTACGAGCTGGCGTCGTACTCGAGCCACCCGTACTGGCTGCGGCCGGTGAACTCGAGGCCGTCGGGCCGCGCGTCCGGCGCCACCATCTCGCCATTGACCCGCACGCCGAAGCCATCCCCCGCCCAGAAGGGCTGCCGCAGCATCAGCGTGAACTCGCGCGGCTGACGTGCCTCCACGCGGAGCGTCGCGGTCTCCCCCTCCGGGAACCCCGTCTCCATCGCCAGCCTGACCCCCGCGTCCGCCCACTCCGCGGTCGACGGCGCGTAGAGGTTCACCCACAGCTTGTCCCCGTCCTCGTAGTAGATCCCGTCGCCGTGGAGCGCGTGGCTCTCCATCCCCGACCCCACGCAGCAGGTGAAGCTGCGCTGCATGTCCTGGTACTCGCGCTGCACTCCGCGGCCCACCGGCACCATGTAGCAGGTGCGCCCGTCCTCCGGGTCGATCGACGACAGGATGTGGTTGAAGAGCGCGCGCTCGTGGAAGTCGGCGTAGTGCGGGTCCGGCCGCAGCGCAAAGAGCAGGCGGGTGAGCTTGAGCATGTTGTAGATGTTGCACGTCTCGGCCGTGCGCCCGTCGATGCGGTCGCTGAGCTGGCCGGGCGGACCGAAGTACTCGTCCTTGCCGTGGCCGCCGCTGGAGAAGGTGTGATACTGGACCACGCGGTCCCAGAAGAAGCTCGCACCCATGAGGTCGGAGGGGTTGCCGGTCAAGGCGAAGCGGTCGGCCGAGCCGATGAGCTTGGGCACGGCGGTGTTCCCGTGCTTGCCTGCGAGGATGTCCTGGTGGCGCTGGAGCGGCTCGATGAAGGCACGGTGCTCGAACTTGTACGACAGGTCCAGCCAGCGCTCGTCGGCGGTATCGGCGTAGAGGTCGACCATGATCTCGTTCATGCCGCCGAACTCGGTGTTCATCATGTGCTGGAGCTGGGCGTCGGAGAGTCCGGCGAGGATCCCCTCGGCCCACTCCGCGAAGGCGATTTCCATCTCCAGCGCCATCTCGTTTCCGGTGAGGCGGTAGGCGTCGCGGAGGCCGCCGAAGGTCTTGTGCAGCGTGTACCAGGGCGCCCACTCACCATTCAGGTCGAAGGACGCCGAGCGGATCTCGCCCCGGGCCAGCTCGCCGAAGGCGTTCCGCAGCCCGGCCAGTGCGCTGAGGTAGCCATCGCCGTGGGCATCCTGCACCTCCTTGAGCTCGGTGACGAGGTAGTCGGCGCGGTCCCGGTAGCGCTCGTCGCCGGTGGCGGCCCACATGAGGCTCACCGCGGTGAGGTGGTGACCCGCGATGTGGCCCGTCAGGTTGCGGCCGTCGCCGTCCCAGCCGCCGTACGGCTCGCCCTTCGGCGTGAGGCCCGCCCGGTCGCGGTAGTACGCGAGCATGCGGTCGGGCTCCAGATCGAGGAGGTAGTTGCCGTTGAGGTCCTGGGCGTGTTTGAGGGGGCCGCCGGTGAGGCGGACGGCGCTCAGGGGAATGGGGCGCGCCTTGATGATCCCCGCCGTGGTGGCAGCGAGGATGGCGGCGCGAGCACCCGCACCGGCGCCGAGACGGGAGCAGCCAAGCAGGGGAAGCGCGCCGGCGCCGAGGCCGACCTTGAGGGCAGTGCGACGAGAGATCGTCATGGGGGCCTCCATGCTCCGACGTGGGGGATTGCCACTGGGCTACATGTTACGGTGGGATTCGGTCCAGGCGCCACTCGGACTGTCGCCGGGAGGCGGGCGGCGATAGGCTGATGGCTGGAGACGGATTCAACCAACAGGGTGGACCTGCGCATGGATCCCTTGACATCGCGGCGCGCCTTCTTGCATCAGGCCGGCCTCGGCGCCCTGGCCCTCTCGCTCGCCCAGTGCACCTCCGACGCCCCGGGGAGTCCGCAGTCCGGCACTCGATCCGGCCAAACCCCCGGCCGCCCAAACATCCTCCTGGTCACGACCGACTACCAGAGCGGCATGGACGTTCCCGCGATCGGCCACCGCTTCCTCGACATGCCCGCGCTCGACCGTCTCTCCCGCGAAGGCGCGGTGTTCCGCCGCCACTATTCGACGGCGCCCATCTGTATCCCGGCGCGCAACACATGGATCACCGGACAGTATCCCCACACCCACGGCAAGTGGGAGAACGTCGGAGGATGGGTGCCGGAGACGAGCCCGGTGCTCATGGCCGAACTGGGCGCGCACGGCTATCAGACGACCGCGGTCGGCAAGCTTCACCTGGGCTTCCCCGACGACGAGCCGCTGGGAGGATTCGACCGCTGGGTCTCGGCCGACCGCAAGGGCAACTTCGGAGCCGCCGGCCAGCAGGACGACTACGCCGCCTTCCTGGCGGAGCACGGACTCGTGCGCGACGACTACCTGCGGATGGGGGTCGAGGCGCCGACGCCCCACGTCTACGACTGGCCATGGGACGAGTCCTGGCACATCGACCATTACGTGGGCGCGCGCGCCTTGGAGATCGTTGAGCGCGGCGAGTTGCGGGAACCCTGGTTCCTCTGGGTATCCTTCAACGGTCCCCACAATCCGTGGGATCCACCGGCCCGCTGCTCGGCGCCCTACAAGGAGATGGAGCTGCCGCTCGGGCACACCTTCCCCGGCGAGCTCGACACCAAGCCCACCGACCACACGCGCCTGCGCTTCAACTACACCGGCGACATCCCGCGTCTGATCGACTCCGACTACCGGCGGCGCGACCAGATCATCCACGCCATCCGCGCGGGCCACTACGGAAACCTGTCGTTCATCGACGAACAGATGGGCCGCGTGATCGGGGCGCTGGAGCGTCGCGGCGAGCTCGACGACACCATCGTGCTGTGGACCAGCGACCACGGCTCCCACCTCGGCGACCACGACCTCATCCACAAGGGCACGCACTACGACCTCTCGGCGCGCGTGCCGCTCGTCGTCCGCCACCCTGCGAGCATCCCGCCGGGAGTGCGGGACGGCTTCAGCGCCCACGTCGACCTCATGCCGACCATCCTGTCCCTGGCCGGCGCGCCCCTGCCCGAAGCGATGGAGGGCCGCGACCTCACCGCGCTGCTAAGGAATGCCGAGGCCTCGGTGCAGGACGAAGTCTTCATCGAGGTCCGCGGCAATGTCTCGATCGTGACGGACCGCTGGAAGCTGGGGCTATACCCGCACGACGGCGAAGGTGACCTCTACGATCTGGATGACGATCCGTTCGAGCTGATCAACCGGTTCGAGGACGGGGACTACGGGGACGTGCGCGAAGAGTTGTCGGAGCGGATCCGGGAGTTTTCACCGGTGTGGCCGCCGGCGTTTTCCGTGGTGGGGCGATGATGACCCGCCACGCTCGTCCCCGCCGACTGATGGCCGCTGTCGTGCTGGCGTCGGCCCTCTCACTGGCCATCCACGCCTGCACCGGCCCCGACTCCCGCCCTTCGGCCTCCCCCGGCCCCCCCAATGTCCTCTTCATCGCCATCGACGACATGAACGACTGGATCGGCCCGCTGGGCGGCTACCCCGGCACCGTCCACACGCCGAACCTGGAGCGCCTCGCGCAACAGGGCATGACCTTCACCAACGCGCACGTGCCCGCTGTCTCCTGTAACCCGTCGCGGATCGCGGTGCTGACCGGGCTGCGTCCCTCCACCTCCGGCGTCTACGACCTGCGGACGCTCTGGTACGACGCGCCGGCGCTCCAGGGGGTCGCCACGCTGCCCGCGCACTTCCGCGCGAACGGCTACCGCACGCTGGGCACGGGGAAGATCTTCCACGCCCTCTCGTGGCTGAACGGCGACTACGGGGTGGACCAGAACGACCGGAACGCCTGGGACGAGTTCCACCCGTCGCTCGACCAGCAGATGCCCGATGCGCGCTTCCCCGAGGGGACGGTCAGAACGGTCGACGAGCAGGGGTTCTGGCGGTACGAGTGGGAGCGGGTCGCGGCCGGGGTCGGCGAACTTCCCGGGATCGACGTGCCGTACTTCATGGACTGGGCGCCCTTCCCGGAGGGCGAACCGTTCCCGGACGAGCAGGTCACCGACTGGGCGGTGGACCAGTTGGACCGTGACCACGAACAGCCGTTCTTCCTGGCCGTGGGGATCTTCCGGCCGCACATCCCGTGGTTCGTGCCGGAGCCGTTCTTCGACCTTTACCCGCTGGAGGATGTCCGCTTGCCCGAACCGGGGAACTGGCGCGAGGGCCTGCCCGAGGCCGGTCAGAGGATGGGTGCGGAGCGCAGGGAGTGGCATCGCTGGATCGAGGCCAACGGCGAGTGGCCGCGGGCTGTGCAGGGATACCTCGCGTCGATCAGCTTTGCCGACGCGCAGGTGGGGCGGCTGCTCGATGCACTGGAAGCGAGCGGCCGGGCGGACGAGACGATCATCGTGCTCTGGTCCGACCACGGCTTCCACCTGGGCGAGCGCGAAACGTGGGAGAAGTTCACCCTCTGGGAGGAATCCACCAGGGTGCCGTTTTTCGTCGTGGCGCCGGGACAGGTGGAACCGGGGGCGCGGTCGGCACGGGCGGTCGACCTGCTGGACATCTACCCCACGCTGGTGGAGCTGACCGGTGTGCCGGCACCGGACCACGAGTTCGAGGGCGGCAGCCTGATGCCGTGGTTCCGCAATCCGGAGCGCGCCCTGGACCGCCCGGCCATCTCGACGTTCGCCAGCGGCCAGCACACCGTGCGCACCGACCGGTGGCGCTACATCCGCTACCGCGACGGCAGCGGGGAGCTGTACGACCACGCGAACGACCCGGAGGAGCGGGTGAACCTGGTGGCCGATCCGGCATATGCGGACACCGTGGCGGCGCTGGCACGGTGGCTGGAGCCGATTCTGGAGGCGGAGGCGGCGAGGGGGGTTGGGGGGAGGTGACGACGGATGGGCTGGCGGGACTTCGCGGCGACATGCGCCGGGTGATAGCCGGCTGACCGCAAGCGACGCCCGGCCGCGGCCCTGCGGTCAGCGTTCCAGTTCCGCGATCAGCGCCGGGCCGGCCGGGTCGAAGGGGTGGGCGTTTGCCAGCGCCCGGGCGTAGCGAAGTGCTTCGGCCGTGCGGCCTCCGTCGCGGTGCAGAACAGCCATCGCCAGAAGGACATCGCGGTCCAGCGGGCGACGTTCCAGGGTACGTTCCAGGACGGCGCGGGCCGTCGCGGTGTCGCCGGCCGACTGGAGGGCTACCGCGTAGACGTAGGCGTAGCGGGTGCCCGGGGCTTCCAGTTCGGCGGCGCGCTGCAGCAGGGGCATTGCCTCGTCGGTGCGACCGTTGCGAATCAGGAGCAATCCCAGCGCATGGCGCGCATCCGCCGAACCGGGGGAAAGCTCAATCGCCGACCGCAGCAGCAACTCGCCGTCCGGGTCGCGGCCGGTGCGGAAATAGAGGTCCGCCAGATTGACATACGCCGGCACGAAGGCGGGGTCGAGGGCGATCGCCGTTTCGAGGGCCTCTTCCGCTTCTGCAGGTGCGCCCAGGGCCAAGGTCAGCCACGCCAGGTTGAGTTGCGTTTCCGGGCGTTCGGCGCTGGCGAGCTGGGCTTCGCGGTATTCCGCGACCGGACTCCTGCCCTCCGCTCGGAGCGGGCTTTCCGAGTTGGTGCCCGGGTCGGCACCCGAATTGGCCCCCCCCGTGGCCTTCCCGGCGATGGCAGCCGACCGGAGCGCGGACATCGGCACCGCCTCGACGGCGGCAAGCCGCACGGTACGCACCGAATCTTCCAGAAGCGTAACGGCGATGGCCGCGAGTTCCGGCGTCGGCGCCAGCCGGATGCCCCGTAGCGCTCCGATCCGCACGAGCGGGTCGGGATCGCGAACGCCTCTCTGCACCGCCGCGGCACGTTCCGGGTTCAGATCGGCCCCAAGGAGCGTCAATGCCGTCGCCCTGGTGATCGCAGGCGCCCTCGGGTCCCGTAGCGCCGCGTACAGAACCGGGAGACTCCGCGGGTCACCCTGCCGGGCGGCAGCGATGGCCTCCGCGTGATGCTCCGTACGCCGGATCGGGACGCCGTCCAACCGACTGGCGATCTCGGCGGCCGCCTCCGCGCCAGTCATCCCCGCGTGGCACGTCGTGCACGGGTCCGGCGCACCCACCGCCTCGGCCACCGCGGGGTCCGGTACGCGGAAGGAGTGGTCCCGCCGCGCATCCACGCCCATGTAGGTGCGCGCCGGCATGTGACAGGACACGCAAAGCGCGCCTTCCGTGCCCGCCTCGTGGAAGTGGTGCTCAGGGGCGTCGAACCGCGCGGGTGCGTGGCACCCCGTGCAGACGGCATTGCCTTCGCCCCGCACTTCCAGCGAGTGCGCGTCGTGACAGTCGTTGCAGGATACGCCGGCCCGGTACATCGCACTCTGCACGAACGAGCCCCAGACGTAGACCTCCTCCCGGATCTGGCCGTCCGCGAAGTAGAGCCCGTCCTCCAGCAGCGCCGGCTGGTGGGTGTCCAGTAGCGGTTCGCCGTGCCGGTACCGCGTGGTGATGGCCGTGCGGCGGGAGTGGCAGCGGCCGCAGGCGTCCAGCTGTCCGTCGCGGTCGGGCTCGTCGCGCGGTGGGGCGGTGCCCGTCGAGGGGTCCAGCGTCCAGGCTGTGGGATCGTGCGGCTCGAAGTGGACGAGGAGCCCGCGGTCCCGCGCGCCCTCAGGCGCGGGGGGGAGGGAAGAGTCCGCGCCGACGGCTTCTGCCCACCTCACATGCTCCGAGCCCGGTCCATGGCACGCCTCGCACGACACATCCAGCTCGGCCCACTCGGTCGAGAAGCTGTCCGTGGCGGGCGAGTAGTTCTTCATCAGCCCCGTCGAATGACACTCCGCACACATCGAGTTCCATGTCAGGTCGGGGCCGGTCCAGTGCTGTGCCGGATCGGCGGCGGGGGGGTCCGCACGGTCATCGGCAGCGAACCGATGCTGCGCGTCTTCCTCGGTCCGGACATCGAACCAGCGCTGTCCCCCGTCCGCGGCCGGGCGCGAGTCCCACGCGATCGGCAACATCTGGTAACGTCCGCCCGGTAATCGGACCAGGTACTGCTGGAGCGGGAAGACCCCGAAGGTGTAAGAAACGAGGTGATCCAGCGGCGCTTGGTGCGCGTCCGGCGCGCGCCCCGTTCCCTCCGCACGAGCGAAGTACGCGCCGTCGGTGCGCGAGAGCGTCCATGCCGCCCCCGTACTCTCATGGCGCGTGCCCCCGAAGTCGCCAAGGACCGTCTCGGGAGTCGCATGCTGCATTGCGAGGTCGTGATGCGAGCCGCGCCACTGTTCCGCCTCGGCCAAGTGGCAGGTAGCGCATACATCAGTGCCCACGAAAGCCGGTAGGCCGGCCGTCGCTTCGTCGCCGCACCCCACGATGGCGGCGATCAGCGATAACAGTACGCGGTGCGTCGGCCCACAGGCCGATCGAGGTGCCGCGGAGCGTCGCATGACTTCCCGGGAGCCCTTTGCAGGCCAAGAAGGTCCAGAAAACATTACATATTGTAAGGTTCGCATTACAGTTGGACTCAATGCAGGCACCTAACCCGGGTGCCCGCCGGGCAGGCCGATGACCCCTACCCCGGCCGCGGGAACACCCTCACCCGGTTCGCCCATTCGTCCCACATCGCCGCCAGCCGGGCCAGCTCGCCGGGTTGGCGCGCGGCCAGATCCTGCGTCTCCGTCCGGTCGAGCTGCGTGTCGTAGAGCTCCCACGGGCCGGCGCTGCCCCTCGCCACCGCCTTCCAGGTGCCATCCATCACGGCCCGGCTCCCCTCGTGCTCGACGTAGATCGCGTCCCGGTCCAGGGGGCGGTCGTCCGCAAACGCCGGCACCAGGCTCACACCTTCCATGGGCTGGATCGCTTCGCCGCCGTACTCGGTTGGGTACGCGGCCCCGGCGAGCTCGGCGAGCGTCGGCATGATGTCGATGAGGTGGCCGGGCTGGTCCCGCAGTTCGCCGGCTGCGGAGATGCCCGCCGGCCAGTGCGCGATGAGGGGCGTCGCGACCCCGCCGGTGTGGGTCAGGGCCTTGTAGAGCCGGAAGGGCGTGTTCGAGAGGTTGGCCCAGGGCAGGCCGTAGCTCTGGTAGGTGTCGTCGGGGCCGGGCATCACGGAAGGGTCGTTTCCGACCTGGATCGGCCGTCCGTCCAGGGTGGATTCACGGCTCACGCGCTCGCCGCCGCGTAGGATGTAGTCGTACCACCCCTGCGTGTTGATCTCCTCGGCGCACCCGCCGTTGTCGGAGAGGAAGAGGATCAGCGTGTCGTCCAACACGCCCCGCCGCCGCAGCGTCTCGACCAGGCGTCCGACCGCGCGGTCCATCGACTCGACCTGGGCCGCGTAGACCTCCATCCGCCGGAGGTGCCAGTCCCGGTTCCGCGCCTCGTCCCAGGGGGGGGCTTCGGCCTCCCGCTCGGGTAGCGTCCAGCGGGGGTCGACGATCCCCGCCGCCAGCATCCGCTCGTGGCGCTCCAGCCGGAGAAGGTCCCAGCCGACGTCGAAGCGCCCCTGCGCGAGGGCGATGTCTGCCTCGGTCGCGTGAAGCGGCCAATGGGGCGCCGTGAACGACTGGTAGAGGAGGAACGGTGCGGCGGGCGTGCGGTCCAGGTGGTCTTCGATGAACTGCACGGATCGGTCGCCGATGGCGTCGGTATAGTAGAAGCCTTCGCCCAGATCGTCGACGGGGTCATTGTCCAGGGTCAGTGTCTGGGGTTCGAAGTAGCTGCCCGCGCCGGTGATGGTGCCGAAGTAGCGGTCGAAGCCGCGCTGAAGCGGCCAGTTGTGCTTCGGCCCGTCCGCCTCGATGAAGCGCGTGACATGCCACTTGCCGGTGGCGTACGTGCCGTAGCCTGCATCCCGAAGCACCTCCGCGAGGGTGACGCAGTCGCGGCCCAGGTCTCCCCGGTAGCCTGGCACGCCCCGGTCGTTCATCATTCCGCCCACCCCGGCCTGGTGCGGGTAGAGACCGGTCAGAATGCACGCCCTGGATGGACAGCAGCGGGCCGCGTTGATGAAGTTGGTGAAGCGCAGTCCGCCCATCCCCAGGGCGTCCAGGTTGGGCGTGAGAAGCTCTCCGCCGTAGCAACCGATGTCGGAAAAGCCGAGGTCGTCGGCGAAGATCAGGACGACGTTGGGACGGGGGGCGCCGGCGCGGGACGGCCCAGCGCAACCGGCCAGGCCGCCGAGGACGGCGGGGCCCGCAAGCGCGGCCGAGCCGGCCGAAACGCGGCGGACGAACTCCCGGCGGTTCATGGCGCTACGGGGCGGCATCGTTGCTCAATCGGCAAGCTTCCCACGATAGCCAGCGTCTTGAGGTTGTTGTTCGGCGAAGTTCGAACATTGCCATCCGCCAACCGGTCGGGGAGTGGGTGATCGCCCCAAGGTAGGACGCCCTGTAGTCGGCCGCGAGGTTCAGCGTCAGCAACTCCGGGCAGCCGCCCGAGCGCGGTCCGGCTACACCCGGCACTCCTCGCCGGCGCGCTCCAGCAGCTCCGCCCCCGTCTCGCATTCGATGACCAGATCGCCGATCCGGGCGATGCGCTCCGGGTCGGCGATCCCCCCCACCAGCCTGGATAGTTCCTCTGCCGTACCGACACCGAACTTCAACCTCGTCTGGCGGCGGACCACGGAGCCGCCACCCTCCGCACGGCCTTCTGTCCGGGCCCTTTCGGCCTCCTCGCGGTACTGTTCCTTCAGCTCTTCGATCCCTGCATAGATCATCTCCGCCTCCTTCAACGAATTCACCCGCTCCAATGTGTCTCCATCAAGTCCCCAGGATTCCGCCGCTCCCAGCACCCATTCCCGGAACGCGGCGCGGAGCCGCGCGCGCTCCGGCGCGGGATACGCCTCGAGCACCTCGCGCACCACGCGGGCGACGTTTCCCGGTGACGGATCCAGCTCCAGGCTCGCAACCCACGACACCACGTTCGCCTCCGGTGGACGTTGGCGTGCCAGCACCCGCAGGTCAAGCACCTGGTGGTGCATCCTCGGCTGTCGGCCGGCGAGCCAGCCCTGCGCGGGCTCGATGAGGTCGAAGATGTCCTTCGGGGCAGTCCAGGGCCGGCGCCCGTTGTAGATGGTCACGGTGAGCACTGGGGGCAGCAGGCCGTCCGGACCCAGTTTTCGGCCGCGCCGCTTCGAACCCGCGAGCCCGCGGTAGGCGTCGGCGACGTAGGCGAGCGCCCGCAGGGCCATGTAGCGGTCGACGGCTGACTGAAACTCCGCCGCGAACAGCAGGTAGCGGGAGCTTCCGCGGAAGTGGATCCGGCAGACATGGTCGGCCAGCGAGCGGGTCAGGCCGGAGCCGGTCCGCTCGGTGGCAAGGTACTCGACTCGGTCGAAGTCGAGTTCGCGGGCGAGGTCGCCATCGATGAAGCCGCGGACGAGGTGCTCGATGGTCAGGGGAAGGGAGAACAGCAGCTTGTAGGACTGATCGTGTCTTCGGGACAATCGTGGCCTCCGGCGTTTTGAGGTCGTCGTGGGGCGGGGCAGTGGCCGGGAATCCCCTGCGCGACCGAAGCGCACCGCCCCTTGCGCGCATAGTCGCACGGACGCCGGGGCGAATACATGGCAGAATGGGAATGACAAGTAGTGAAGATGACAAGTAGGCTTTACAAAACGGAAAGCCGACATGACATTCGATGCTGACCCTCGTCTTCGGGACCGACGGTTGGCTGCGCGTCAGCCCACCTGCCATTCGATGACCCCGAACTCCCGCCACTCGATGTCCTCGTCGATGAACATCGCCGCGGGCGGGCCGATCTGCCCGGCCTGGTACGACACCGTGCGGGGTTCGACCTCCAGCCGCAGTGCACGGGTCACAACCGGTTCGAACTCGATGATGCTCCACGCGTCCTCCGCGACCGTGAAGGCGCCATCGGCCGCCACCGGCCGCCACCCGCCGCCGTCCCGCCAGAGCACCCGCCACGATTCGGGAAAGTTGCAGAAGCGCTTGTCGTCGAAGAAGTAGACGCGCGAGAAAGACACGCGCACCGGCGCCTCGAACTCGTACTCCACCCAGGCGCGTTCGCCCACCGGGGGCCGCATCCGGAAGAAGCGGTGCGACTGGTCGGCCGAGTTGATGGGCTCGCGCCCGTCGTGGATCGCCGCAAGGTCGTCGTTCTGGTCGTTGTACCCGGTCCAGCCCTTCTCGACACCGCCCGAGGTGCGCACCGCGGCGATGGGGGCGGGGAGCGCGGGCGGGAGCCAGGCCGCTGCGGGCTCTCTCGCCATCCAGACGGCCATCTCTCCCATCCCCCGGTTGGCCCACGCGTAGTATGGGATCGCGGTTAGCCGGTGCGGGGCGGTCGGGGCGCCCTCGCCGCGGCTGTCCTCCCGGATCACCTCCACATCGCCCTGCAGGACCTGAACCCCGCCCAGCAGGTCCGGCGCGAACCGGGAGTCGAAGGTGGCGCCGTCCGGCACGACGATGTTGAGCGCCCGCCCGCCGTTGTCCGGCCACTCCGCGCAGTAGACCATGGGCCCGCGTTGCAGGGCGACGCGCCCGCGGTCGTCCACTATCGAGTCGTGGGCGAGCACCCGCCGGACCGGCATAGGGAGTTCGAGTTCGACGACATCGCCGGGCCACCAGGTGCGGTCGATGCGCACGTATCCGCCCTCCAGCGTGTATCTGTCCGCCGAGGCATCGCCGCGCTCCCGGCCGGCTCGTTCCGGGCCTCCACGCTCGTCCTCCCCGCTGCCCACCGGTCGTGCGGCAACGCTCTCCAGCGGCAGATCGCGCCCCCCCACCCGCAGCGTCGGCAGTTCCGGATCCGCATCCGCGAAGCGGTACAGCTCTCCCGGCATGACCTCGCCGCGCGCCCACCCGGGGATGCGCACGTGCAGCGGGAAGGTGGCCTCGGGTTCCGGATCTATGAGGATGCGGATGTGCCCTTCCCACGGGTAGCGTGTCTCCTGGCGCACGCGCACCGGAACCCCGGCGACTTCGACGCTGACGTCCGAGTTTGTGAAAAGATTCACATACAGGCCCCCCGACGACGGATCGGCCGCATACACGTAGCTGCCGATCGAAGCGACCATGCGGATGACGTTCGGTGGGCAGCAGGGAACGTTGATCCAGTCGAAGCGCTCGTAGTCGCCGAAGGACTTGAGCGGATTCTGGTAGAAGAAGCGATCCCCCCGGAGCGACACGCCGACGAGCAGGGCGTTGTACAACACCCGCTCCATCACATCCACATAGCGAGCGTCGCGGTTGAGCAGCGCCAGTCGGTGGCACCACACCGCACTGCCGTACGCGGCGCAGGTTTCGTTCCAGGCGCTGAGGTTGGGCAGCTCGTGTGGCTCGCCGTACTTCTCGTGGAAGCGGGTCGACCCGATCCCGCCGGTGAGGTACGTCTTCAGGTGGGTCTGGTCCTCCCAGATGCGGTGGACGGCTTCCGTGTAGGCGGCGTCTCCGGAAAGCGCCGCGATGTCGGTCATCGCGATGTACAGGAAGGTCGCCCGCACCGCGTGCCCGACCGCCTCGGCCTGCTCCACGACGGGCTTGTGGTCCTGGGCGTAGGTGCGGTCGATCGCGTACTCGCCGGTGCGTTCGTAGTCGTCGCGGCCCCGCTCATCGGCGAAGAATCTCGCCAGCCTCCAGTAGCGCTCGTCGCCGGTGGCACGGTAGAGCGCGACCAGTCCGATCTTCAGCCCCTGGTGCCCGGAGATGTACGTCTCTTTCCCGGGGCCGTAGACCGAGTCCATCTGGTCGGCGAGCCGCACCACCGCGTCCAGGAGGTTGGACTTGCCCGTCGCTGCGGCGTAGGCTGTCGCCGCTTCCAGCACGTGGCCCGAGACGCGGACCGATTGCTCCGGCGTGTCGATGCTCCGCTCCAGCTCGGCCAGCATCCTGTCGATGCGCTCGTCGGCGTATGCCTCCAGCTCGGGGTCCGGCCGCTCCTCGATCATGTAGGCCGCCGCCTCTATGAGCTTGGAGAGGCTGAATCCCCCGTCCCCGAACCGATCGAAGCAGTAGGGAAGGGAGACCGCCCGGTTCGCGTCCATCCGCGGCCGCCAGAACTCGTCCGTGATCTGCACCTGGGCGGACCGGACCGGGCGCAATGGGTAGTCGGCGGCGACGGGGGACAGTGGGGAGGCGTCGAGTCCGGCGTACGGGCCGGGTTGGCCGTCCGGGTCTCCGGCGAGTCGCTGGAGTGCGCTGGTGAAGGGGAGGAGGGTGGCGCCGCCGGCCGTGTGCAGGAACAGTCGGCGGTCAATGGCCTGTCGCCGCCGCGCCGTCGCCGAACGCTCCCCGGAACCCCCCGGCCCGGCCGACGCACCCGTCCCCATCACGCTCCCCCGTCTCGCAGCTTCCGCTCCAACTCTCCCGCCGCCTCCACAATGGGTGGCAGCATGAGGGAGTATTCCGTGACCTGACGCGCGTACCGTTCGATCCACTCCCACTGGGCCGCGGTCGGCCGCCCGCTGTAGTTGCCGACCTGAATCGTGAACCAGTTGAGGCGCCCTGCGAGATTCACATGCCCGGGGTCCCGGACATCGCCGGCGAAGCCGAGCAGGATCGGCCGCATCGCCTCGCGGAGTTCGGAGACTTCCGCCTGGATCGCGGTGTCCTCCGTAGTCCGCTCCACCACTTGCAGCAGACCGTCCATCGGCTGCAGCACGGCCAGCGCGTGGCGCACCGAACACTCGGCCCGCTCGATCGTCGTCGCCGCCCGGTACCACTCCTTCATATCCGCCGCCGACGCGGCCACCCGCGGGTCCATGCGAACCACGACCGGCCGTTCACTCGTCTCGTCCTCCAGCGTGAGCCGCACCGAATACGTCCCCGGAATCGCGCGCACCCAGGTGCCGCCCCCCCGCCCCCCGCCCCCCGCCACCGGCACGGCGTCCTCCCCCTCCGCCACGCACGCGGACCGCTCGGACAGATCCCAGGCCACCCGGTTCAACCCGGCCTCCGCCGGCCCCGTCAGCGAGCGAACAAGTCGCCCGTCCTCGTCGCTGACATCCACGCGCACCCGCCCCCCCGGCCCCCATGCGGGATCCACCCAGTACGTCAGCAGCGCCCCGTACGGCTGGTTCGGCGCCACCCAGACCCGGTTCCCCAGGGCGCTCACATCGGCCGCCCGGGTGTAGCGCACGGCCGGCATCGGCTCGAACAGCTCCAGCCGCCCGAGTGCGCCGCCCTCGATTTCCAGCATGCCATCCGCCGCCCGCACGCCTTGCTCCTCCGGCACGCCCTCCGCCTCCGCCACGCCGACCTCGGCCAGCCGCTGCAGCGCGGTCACGTCGTCCAGGATGTAGAACCCCCGCGAGTGCGTGGCGATCACCAGATCGTTGTCGCGCGGGTGCACCTCGAGATCGCGCACCGCCACCGGAGGCAGCCCGAGCCGCAGGTCCACCCACCGGTTCCCGCCGTCGAAGGAGGCGAAGATCCCGAGTTCGGTGCCGGCATAGAGCAGCCTCGGCGAGCGCAGGTCCTCGTCGACCACATGCACATAGCTGCGCAGCCCGTCGCTGATGCGCCGCCAGGTGGCCCCGAAGTCCTCGGTCGCGAAGACGTAGGACTCGAAGTCGTCCATGCGGTGCTGGTCGATCGCGACATACGCGCGTCCCGGCACGGCGCGGGACGCCTGGACGCTCGCGACCCACGAGTTCGCCGGCGCGCCCTCAATGTTCGGGGCCACGTTCGTCCAGCTCTTCCCCCCGTCCCGCGTAACCTGCACGTTCCCGTCATCGGTCCCCACCCAGATCACCTCCGGGTCCAGCGCGCTCTCCGAGATCGACAGGATCGTGCTGTGGTACTCGGCGCGTGTGTTGTCGGGCGAGATCGGCCCGCCGGAGAGCCGCTGCTTTTCCGGGTCGTCGGTGGTCAGGTCCGGGCTGATGATGTCCCAGTTCTCCCCGGCGTCGCGGGTGCGGAAGAGGACGTTGCCGCCGTAGTAGATCACGTCGGGGTCACTCGGCGACATGTGGATCGGCGAGTTCCAGTTGAAGCGGTACTCCTCCAGCTCGGCGCCGCCGCCGGCCGGGCCGGGCGGATACGGCTGGATGTAGCGCTCCTCGCGGGTGCGCATGTCGATCCGCGTGATGTCGCCGAAGTGCCCGTTGTAGTAGATGATCTCGGGGTCGCGCGGGTCCGCGATCGTGTACATCCCGTCGGCCATGTAGCGCAGCCGAACCCAGTCGCCCTCGCGCACGCCGACGCGGTTCCACTTCTCGTTCGGTCCGCGCCAGATCTCGTGGTCCTGGAAGCCGCCGAGGACGTTGTACGGCTCGGCCATGTCGAGCCCGAGGTGGTACGCCTGCGCCATCGGCATGTTGTTCAGGAAGTCCCAGTTGTCGCCGAAGTCGTTGGAGATCCAGAAGCCTCCGTCGGTGCCGGACAGCAGCCGCGCCGGGTCCGTCGGGTCGATCCAGAGCGCGTGGTGGTCCCCGAACATGCTCCCGCCGTGCCCGCCGAAGGTGAGCCCCCCGTCTGTCGAGACGCTGAACCGGCCGGCGAGAGTGTACACGCGGTCCGGGTCCACCGGGTCGGCGCGCACCTGGGTGTAGTAGAAGGGACGGTTGTTGAGGCGGCGCTCGGCGCTGACCATTCGCCAGGTGATCCCGCGGTCGTCGGAGCGCCAGAGTTCCCCCTCCTCCTGGGACTCGATCAGCGCGTAGACGCGGCTCGGGTCCGCCGCGTGCACGCTGACGCCCACTCGCCCGATGACGCCGGTTCCGGGCAGGCCGTTCGCGAGCGCGGGGTCGGTGAGGCGGGTCCAGGTCGTGCCGCCGTCGGTGGAGCGGAAGAGGCCGCTGCCCGGGCCGCCGCTGCGGAAGTGCCAGGGCCGCCGCAGGTAGTCGTACATGCCGGCGTAGACGATGCCGGGATTGCGGGGGTCGATGGCGACGTCGCTCGCGCCGGTGGTCTCGTTCATGTAGAGGACGCGTTCCCACGTGTCGCCGCCGTCGCTGCTGCGGAAGAGGCCGCGCTCCTCGTTCGGTCCCCATGCGTGGCCCATGGCCGCCGCGAAGACGATCCGGGGATTGCGGGGATGGATGACGATGCGCGAGAAACGTTCCGTGTCGGTGAGCCCGAGATGCGTCCAGGTCGCCCCGCCGTCGGTGCTCCGGTAGATGCCGTCGCCGATCGAGATGCTGTTGCGCACCGCGCCCTCCCCGGTCCCCACAAAGACCACGTCCGGGTCGTCCGGGCGCACCGCGATCGCGCCGATCGACAGCGTGCCGCCGTCCTCGAAGACCGGCTCGAAGGTGGTGCCGCCGTTCGTGGACTTGAAGAGCCCTGAGGACGAGGAGCCGACGTACAGGATGTTGCGGTTGTCCGGGATGCCGGCGACATCCGAGATCCTTCCCGAGAACATGGCGGGGCCGATCTCGCGCCAGGCGAGGCCGGCAAGGACCGCTCCGTCGCCGACAAGGGGGTTCGGGCCGGTGGCGGTGGCGGTGGAAGGAGCGCCGGGTTGGGGCTGACAACCTGCCGAGGCGAGACCCAGGGAGGCTGCCAGAAGAACTGCGGCTGCGCGGTTCCCGATCATGTCGAATTCCTTCGGGCCAGAGCGGTGTGCCCGGTGACCAGAGCGGTGTACCATAGGACGCGCCGAGTCCCCCGGGCAAGCGGGCGTTCGGCTCTGCGTCGCCCCCGTCTGCGCCCTTACCGCCTTCGAACCACCCTGGTGTGCCAGGCTTCGACGATCTCCGGGTAGGGGTATGCGGCACCGGAACGGGCCTGGTCGGCCTCGCCGGTTGGCCGGGCATCGCCACCCGCGCGCCGGGCCCCACCCCCGGCCTGTTCGCCCTCGCCGTAGGGATACCGGCTCATCCCGTGGAAGGGCAGGGGCCCCACCTTCCACCCGGCTGCGGTGTTCATGTCGGCGTCCTTGAGCCACCCTTCCGTGTAGATGACGAAGTCCCGCGTCCACCCGTCGGGCAGATCCGGCAGTTCGCCTGCTTCGAAGCGGAGGGCCAACTCGTCGCCGGGAGCCATGATCGGGTAGCGGTCGTCGGCCTCCCCGACCAACGTGAGCACGTCGCCGTAGCGGGTGAAGCGCCCGACGATCGGACGCCAGCGCGGTTCCTCCGACACGGTGCCGTAGTCGAACCAGGGCGGGCCCGAGCGTCCACCCTTCCGGTATTCCCGGGAGAAGCCGCGGTAGCGGAGGTCGGCAGCGGCGGGCTCAAGCACGGTCAGCCGCGTCGGGGCCGTGGGCGTGCCCACCGAGAAGAAGACCTCGTCCCAGTAGATGTTCATGTTCGTGCGGATGCGCACGCGGTGGTCGTCGGTGGGGAAGAGCCCGGTCAAATCCTGCACGATCGTCTTGTTCTTCCCCGACGGGAAGCTGAGCTCGGCGACCGCGGTCTCCCACTCGCCGTCCGTGCCGATGACCTGAAGGTGCGGCATGACGGTGGCCGGCGCGGAGGACTGCGAGAGCGCGACGTTGATACTCGCGTCGGTCGGGAAGATCCATCCGCGCAGGTACAGGTGTACCGGCCGCGCAGGGTCGAAGTCGCCCAGGTCGAGGACGAGGTCGTGCAGCTCGCTCATGCCCTGGTAGCGGAGCGGTTCGAAGTCGCCGACGTAGATGTCGTCCAAGGCCGACAAGGCGGGCAGCGCGTCGCGCCCCAGGTGGTCGGTGGCGGAGAGGGGCCGCCTGCGGTGCGCGGTCTGGTGAAGCCGCAGAAGGGTTGGTGGCCCTGGGGGAATGAAGCGCTCATCGAGGAAGATGTCCACGGAATCGGGATGATCGACCGCGATCAGGTCCACCTCGTCGATGTAGAAGACCTCCCAGAGTTCGTCGGTGATGCGCAGTTCGTAGCTTCCGTCCCGTTCCCGGAGCGCGCCGGGCGGGATGCGGAGGTACTCCTGCGACGCATGCGGGGGGGCGTAGAGCGCGTCGCCGCGTGCCATGAGCCCGACCGGCATCCCCAGGGCGCTCTTCCAGAGAATGTCGGTGACGAATTCGAAACGCTCGCCGTTCCATGCGAAGAGCGTCGGGCAGGAACCCTTGAGGATCTGCTCCTCGACGATCGACTGGTTGGCGTCGCTGTAGAGAATGTTCTGCGGCACCCCGTTGGGCCACCGCACCCGGATGACGTCGGCCTGCGCCCGCTGCCCGAGGCCGACATGAATCTCCGGACCGGTGACGACGAGCGTCCGGTAGAGCGCGCCCGCCCGAACCTCGACCTTCGAGCCGATGCCGAAGTGGTTGTTCTTGCCGCTCCCGGTGGAAAGGCCGACCAGGTGCATGTTCAGGTAGCGGTTCCCGTTGCCGCCGTCGTTGCGCAGCAGCCTCACCGATCCATCCGGGGTGGAGGCGAAGAGGTCGAGATCGCCGTCCGAGCCGAAGTCGGCGGCCGCGATGCGGCGCAGCGGCGGCACCCGCGGAAGGATGTGCGAGATGTCCTCGAACCGTCCCGGGCCGGCGTTGTGGTACAGACGGAGGGCACCCTCGTTCGCCGGGGATTCCCCCGCGAGCGCGATGTCGAGCCATCCGTCGTTGTCGAAGTCGAGGAAGATCGCGTCGTGAATGGTGAAGCGACCGGCCTCGGCGAGGAGATTCCCGGGGCGCTCGTCGGATTCGAAGGAGCCCCCGCTTCCGCCGAGCCAGAGCCCGACTCCGGCACCGCCCCGCGGCGCGGCCAGGAGGTCCAGCACCCCGTCGTTGTTGTAGTCGCCCACGGCGACGATGCCCTGGCGCTCGGCGGCTGCCCCGCGTTCGGCACTCCGCTCTGTGAGACGGCCCGCGCGTTCGTTGTCGTAGAGCCGGAGCGGGCCGGCGGGGTCCGCAACGACAAAGTCGAGGTCGTCGTCGTCGTCGAAGTCGCCGAAGGCGGCGGATCCGAGGGCGGCTGCGGCCGCACCGAAAGCCTGGGACCCGCGTTCGGCGCCCGGGTCGTCTCCGCCCGTGGCATTCCCCGCCACGGCATCCCCCAACCCCATCCCCGCCAACGCGGTCACGTCGCTGAACGTGCCGTCGAGATTGTTGCGCAGCATCGACTCCGTGCCCTCCGGCCCGGCGAGCGCGAGGTCGAGATCGCCGTCGTGGTCGTAGTCGAGAAAGAGCGGCGAGCCCGGCGGGAGCGCAATGCCCAGGGAAGCGGTCACGTCGGCGAAGGTGCCGTCGCCCCGGCTGCGAAACAGCGCGCCCGCCACGCCGAGCGACAGATACAGGTCGAGCGCGCCGTCGTTGTCGAAGTCGGCGAAGGCCGCGGCGTCCGGCTCCCGCCCGGCGAGTCCGGCCTCCTCGGTCACGTCCACAAACCCGCCCGGATCGCTGCGCAGCAACCGCCCTCCAGCGTAGACATCCGTGTCTCCATCCCCGTCGAAGTCCACGGCCGCGAGCCCCCCGCCCCCACCCCCCATCCCCCCCCGGCGCGGCACGATCCCCACCAGCTCCGTCACGTCCGTGAAGCGAAGGGCGGCGAGCACGGCTCCCGCATCGCGCGCCCCGCCCCCGACCACCTCCCCGAGCGTGACCACCGGCAGCCCGGCCAGGACCCCGCCCGATCCGCGGAGATCGCGCAGACCGCGCTGGTAGCCCGGCGTCGTCCGCATGACGTTGTGAAAGGGACGCACGGCGGCGAACGCCCCGGCGGCGTCTCCGTTCCTCGCGGCCCGCAGGGCTTCGTCGAAGAGGTCCTGGCCCTCGACCGGGAACACCGGCACCAGCTGGCGCAGGTCCTCCAGCCCGGCGGCGGCGGAGGCGGCCCCGCCGGCCGCCAGCAGCGCCTGCACGTGCTCGACGCGCGCGGCGACGTTGCCCGGATGGCGCGTCGCGAGCACGCCCAGCGTGGCGGCCCGCCGGGCGACCGCCTCCGCCCCGGTCGAATCCGCGTCAAGGGCCGCGAGCGCGTACAGTGCCCTGGCGTGCCCCGGATCCGCTGACAGCGCCTCCTCCAACTCCGTCCGCGCTTCGGCCGGACGTTCCGCCGCCAGCAGGATGTCCGCCATGATCAGGCGCACATCTGGGTCGCCCGGATCGAGATCGAGTGCCCGGCGGACCGATGTCCCGGCCTCGTCCAGGCGTCCCATCCGCAGGTACGCCAGTCCCAGATTGGCATGGCCGGCCGCCTCGCGCGGGGCCATCTCCACCAGGCGCCCGAACTCGGCCGCGGCCTCCTCCAGGCGGTTCTCCTCCAGATGGGCGAGCCCCACCGCCCGGATCGTCTGGAGCTCCACGGGATCCGGACCCGCGTCCCCGCACGCCGCCAACCCCGCGCCCAGGAGCGACATGGCGATCCCCGCCACACGGCGCGCGGACGCCGACCGGGGATGCGCTTGCGCCCGGCGGCCCCACAAACCGAAGGAAAGTGTAGTGTATGCTTTACAATATGTCATGTTGTCTTTACATACCGCGGCTACCAGACGCTCGTCCTCTCTCGCGGACCTGTTCAAGAAACCCGGCCAGCCGCTATCCCGGACCTTCCCTCACGGTCACCACCGCGCCGGCCGCCACCGGGCCGATTCGCGTCACCCTCCCGGTCCCCGGCCAGCGCACCAGCACGCTGTCGCTCGCGCGTCCCTCTCCGATCCCGAAGATGAGCGGCGAGAGAGACGATTGCGAAAGATACGACGAGCCGGTGGCCACGAAACGCCGCTGCACCAGCCCGCCCGCGTGAACGGTGACAAGCGCCCCCAGCGCGTCGCGATTGGGCGCGGCCCCCTCCAGGCGCACACGGATCCCGGCCGCCCCCTCCAGATCATTGCGGAACAGCCTCGGCCGATCCCCGTTGACAGTCACCAACAGGTCGAGATCGCCATCACCGTCGATGTCGGCGGTAGCGATGCCCCGTCCCACCAGCGCCTCCCGGAAGTCGGCCCCAACCGCGTCACTGGCGTCGGCAAAGTCGCCCCCGCCCATCCCCAGAAACAGCTGCGGGCGCTGCGCGAAAGTCTGCTCCCGCCTCACGGCGTTGATCCCCGGCTCGATATGTCCGTTTGCAGCCACGATGTCCAGCGCACCGTCGAGGTTGAAGTCGGCGAATGCCACACCGAAGGTCAGAGGCACCAGCGTGGGGCGCGAAAGGCGCGCGGCCCCCGCCCGGTCCTGGAAAAGGTCCTCGCCGATCCGGGTGAAGAGGGCCAGGGGCTCGTGCGCGAAGTTCCCGATCACGATGGCCCATCGCCCGTCCCCGCTCAGGTCCGCGACATCGATGCCCATCCCCGCGCGCGCACGCCCGGCTTCGTCAAATGCGACGCCCGCCCGCACGGCGATGTCGGTGAAGGTGCCGTTTCCCTCGTTCCGATACAGGAAGTTGCGCTGCGTGTCGTTCGCGACTGCCAGGTCCGGCCAACCGTCCCCGTTGAAATCCGTCACCGCGACGCCCAGCGACTTCCCCTCCGGGTTGTGGACGCCCGCCTCCTCCGTGATGTCCGTGAAGGGCGCCCCGCCCCCCTCGTTCCGGTAGAGCCGGCAGGACTCTCCCTCGTACTGCTGGGGCGTCGCGTACGATTTCGTCGTGCCGTCGATGGTGGTGAAGAGATCGGTCGCGGGTGTCCAGCGCACGTAGTTGCACACGAACAGGTCGAGCCATCCGTCGAGATCCGTGTCGACCCAGGCGGCCGCCGTCGACCAGGCCGGAGGCCCCCCCGGCGGATCGCCCGCCACCGCCATGCGGGCGGTCACGTCGGTGAAGGCGCCGCCTTCGTTGCGCAGCAGGCGGTTCCGGCCGACCGCTGTGAGGTAGATGTCCGGGTCACCGTCGGCGTCGTAGTCGGCCACGGCCGCACCCATCCCGTAGAGGGACAGGTCGAGTCCCGCCGCGACGGTCCGGTCCTCGAAGCTGCCGTCTCCCAGGTTGCGGTAGAGGCGATGTGTCGGGCGCCGCCCCGGGCCTTCGTGCCCGGGCCACCAGTCGGAGTTGACGAGAAGCAGGTCGGGTGTGCCGTCGCCGTCGTAGTCCAGGAAAGCGGCCCCGCTCCCGAGCGTTTCGGGCATCCACTTTTCGCCGAAGGCACCGTTCTCGTGCTCGAAGTCGATGCCGGCCTCGGCCGCGATCTCCGTGAAGCGGATCCCGGTCTCGGGGGGTGGGTCCGGATCCGCCGCATGGGACGGCTCGGAGTATCCGGGTCCCTCCGCGTCGGATTCACCGCGCTCGCAGGCGGCGAACGATAGCACGACAGCGCCCGCGAACACCGCCACAGGCACGCCAGAGGCCTTCCACGGCCCGCAGGCGCACGTCCTGGGCTCATGCGTAACCCCACCCGTGCCTGACGACCTGCCCGTCCTGGCGGCCATCTGCGCCCTCACCGGATGACCTCGAGCCGGTGCACCGGGATCTGCTGCGCCATGATGTTGGCACCCGGGTCGCGGGCCCGGTAGGCTCGGGTGATCTCCTGAGCGGCCTCGTCGATCCCGTAGTAGAGGTAGGCGGCCTCGGCCTGCGCGGCCTCGTCGTCCCGCCCCAGCGCCCGCAGTGACAGCATCCGGTGGTAGTGGGCGACGCGGTCTTCGGGGTCGATCGCCAGCACCCTGTCCAGCGCGTCCAGCGCGTCCTCGTACCCCCCGTCGAGGAAGGACGTCCGCCCGAGGGCGCGCCACGCCGCCCGGTCGCCCGGGAACACCTCGAGCACCCGGCGAAGCGCCCGCGCGGCCTCGTCGTAGCGGCCATCCTCCTGGAGCACCTGTCCCCACACCCACGCGGCGCGCGCATTGCCGGCATCGATCGCCTCCACCCGGGCGAGCGCCTCGTAGGCGAGCCCCAGATTGCCCTCCGCGAACGCGGTGCGCGCCAGGTTCAGCGGACCGTCGATTCGCCCGGGCTCCAGCATCTCCACGCGGGAAAACGCCGCGGCGGCCCTCCTGTAATCGCCCTCCAGGAGCAGCGCGATGCCGTAGTCGTTGTGGCGCGTCCAGTCCGTTTGGCTACCGGGCTCCGCGCGAGCCTCTTCCGCCAGCCTGTCGTCCGCCCGTTCTCTGCCGGCCACCCCCGCAATCCCGCCCGCTATCCCCCCGCCGGCCGGAACGACCCGAACCCGCACCGAGTCCGCCGCGATCTCCGTAACCGGCAAGTCCGGCACCGCGTCGAAGTCCGCGAACCCCGCCGGGTTCGTTTCGAACGCGAACTCGGTGTACGCGCGGTCGAACTTCCGCCACAGGAGCCGTGCGCTCACCAATACCTCCGACCCGGCCAGATCCGCCGGCAGCGTGAGCTCGTAGTGCGCGACATCGGCGGACCCGGGTCCGATCACGTTCGCGTAGACGGTGGCATGAATATCCTGCGCGTTGCGCCTGTGGATCGCGTTGCCGTCGCGGTCGACCATCACCGCCTTGAAGGTGTGCGCGAAGGGATCGAGGTGCCCGTCCTCCGCCAGCAGTCCGCTCGCCGCAAGCCGCCGCCCGTCCGCATCCGTGACGGTGAACTCGATCCACCCCTCGTTCGAGTCGTTGGTTCCCCCCGGGAAGGTGTGCCCGACACCCAGGTTCCTGACGACGACATCGAATGTGGCGGGCACGCCCGCCGGGACCTCGGATCCGCGATCCGCGAGCACCCGCGCAGTCCCCGTACGCCCGTCCTCCTCCCGTCCCGTCGCGCCCGCCTCGCCGAACCCGCCGACCCGCACCGCGAACACATCCACCCGCAGCTTCTCGGCCCGCAGGAAATCCTCGATCCGCTGCAGCGTGGCGGTGTCCCCCCTCAGGTACGGTAGCGCGGTGTTGGCTCCGAGGAACCGGTGCGAGCGTACCATCCCGTTCGCCGCCGCCATATCCCCGCGCGGCGCGGGCTCGAGGGGCATGTGGCAGTCCTGGCACACCTGCCTCGCCGCCGGCAGGTAGAAGGTGCGTGCCGCGTTCAGCGACACGCCGCTGTCGTCCCAGTTGTCGAACTCGTTCTGGCCGCGCAGCCAGCGGTAGTTGTTGACCGGCTCGGTGAGGCCGACCTTGTGGCAGGTCGCGCAGTAGCCGCTCTCGCGGAAGAACGGCTTGAGCATGCGGGCGGAGTGCACGGCCGGCCGCGACCTGACCGCGGCGTCGTGCAGGAAGCCCCGCAACGACCCCGCGGGCGCGTCCGCGAAGATGTATGGGCTGGCCGCGGCGTCCGCGATGTTGTAGTTCCCGTTCCCGGTCCGGTCGTGAATGCGGTCGATCGCATGGCAGGAGAGGCAGGTCAGCCCCGCCTGCGCCTCGCGCGAGGTGCGGTCGATCTCGCCCCCCATCTCTCCGGCGAAGAGGAGCACGGGGTCGTGGCACCCGCTGCACCACTTGCCGGCAGCCCGGCCCACGCCCGTGGTGGCGACCCCGGGAGTTGCCAGATGGCGGTCGATCCAGCGGTTGGACTCGCGGGGGTCGGCACGCATCGCATTGATCGTCGCCTCGTAGAACGGATTGTTGAACGACGCAAAGCGGTGTGCGGAAGCGGCCCACTGGTCCACGACATCCGGATGGCAGCGCTCGCAGCTGCCACTGCCGATGCGGGTGTCGCTGACGAACCCACGCTCCCGGGCTTCGACGCCAATCGCGATGACGCCCGCACCTGCGCCGGGCCGGACCGCGTCCTCAGCCGCATTCACCGGCCCACCGCTGTCATCTGGCGCCAGAATGCTCGCGTCGAGGAACCCACCGGTCGTGGTCGTCGCCGGGGAAGGGAAGAAGGGGCTCCCTGGCGGGACCGCGCCGGCCGGCACCCATCCGGAAGGCCCGAAGTCCCCGCGCAGCATGCGCGCGGCGTCGCGCTCAACACCGCCTGGGACCTCCGCTCCCGCACCCCGGGCAACAGCGCCGCGTTCGCCGCCCCCCATCGCCAGAGCCCCGTGCACGACGAACAGCATCAGGCTGGCTGCCGCGGAAGCACCCAGAAAGCGCCCCAACCGGGTCCTGGGCGGGCGCGTATGGCTCACCGCCCGGTGCGCCCCGTAGCCGGCGAGCGCCAGCGCCGCAGCCGCTCCGTGGAGCCACCACACCAGGCTGTTCCCCTCGCTGGCCGCCTCCGAGAAGACGAAAAGCCCGGTCACGACGAGTGCGGCGCCGGCGGCGACATAGGGCGCGCCGGTCAACGCGGCCGAGTGGTGATACCGCCGCCATACCCGCGGCAGGTGCGCGACAAGGAACGCCGCCATCAGGACGGCGAGGACCAGCCCCGCGCCGGTGTGGGCCAGGAGAAGCACCTGGTAGAAGCGTGGAAGGCTCGCCGCGCCCAGCGCGAAGGGCTCGAGGCCGACCCGGTCCGCCAAGCGCACAAGAAGCAGGTAGAGGGTGTCCGCAAGCATGAATCCGGCGAGCCCGACCGCGACCGCAAGCAGTCGCCGCAACGCCGCCGGAAGCAGGGAAGCCAGCGGCCGCCGTGCCCCGCTCGGGGCGCTACTGTTCAGAGTTCGCTCCGGCATAAGCTGTGAAACCCTTTTCGGCGGACAGGCGTCCAAAACCTAAGAATAGGGGTTGCCGCCGCGACAGACCGGGGTCCGGATGCGACGGAGCGTAGTCGGATCACGACATTTCCTGCTGTCATTTCTTGCCTGACGGCACGGCGGCCCGTATTCTTGCGTAACGTAGTCCATCTACCCTCATCGGGTGACCGAACGTGCGAAGGCAGCCGGCTTGGCGACTTGGCGGGTGTGGCCGTCCCCGCCCTTCCTATCCAGTCGCCCTGCGCGTTCGCGTCCTTGGCGGGTCCGGGTGGGCCCGCTCCTGCAGGGTCCTGCTTCAAGGAGGTGTCTCATGACCAAGAGGATGTTGTTAACGCTCTGCCCGGGGTTGCTTGCCCTGGTTGTAGCATCCACGGTGTCGGCCCAGGAGGGCGGCACCGTGATGGGGAGGGTCACCGACGCCTTGAGCACGGAGCCGCTCCTCAACGCCCAGATCAGTCTCGATGGAACGACCCGCGGCAACCTCAGTAACGCGGAGGGACGGTACATCATACTGAACGTTCCGCCAGGCACCTACACGGTGCGCGTGCGGATCCTGGGCTACGCGCCCGCCGAACAGGAGGTAACGGTCACCGCTGAGGGGACCCACACAGTGGACTTCGCGCTCACGCAACAGGCGATCGAAATCGAGAGCCTGGTGGTCACTGCCCTGGGCCTCGAGCGGGAGGAACGCGCCCTCACATACCCGGTCCAGACCGTGAAATCGGACATTCTGGAGCGGACGCCCGAGGTCAACCTCGTTCAGGCGCTGCAGGGACAGTCGGCCGGCATCCAGGTCATTCAGTCGAGCGGCCGCCCCGGGGCGTCGTCGACCATCCAGATTCGCGGACAATCGACGTTCACGGGGTCGAGCCAGCCGCTGTTCATCATCGACGGCATACCGGTGAGCATCGATCTGGACGCGGAATCCGGAGGCAGCATCTACGGGCGCGGGCAAGCAGGCAACCGGGGCATGGATTTCGACCTCACGAACATCGAGGAGATCTCGGTGCTGCGGGGCGCCGCCGCCACCGCACTGTACGGATCGCGGGCGTCCGCGGGCGCGGTCGTCATCACGACCAAGCAGGGAACCCCCGGCCAGCCGATGCGGTTCGAATACTCGACCTCCTACCGCATGGACAGCCCGCTCATCGAGGGCTACGTGACCGACTGGGCCGCCGGGCGTGACCGCCTTCTGTGCAACGGGATCCGGCAGGCTGACGGTGGCTACTGCCAGTCCGGGTACCCCACCAACACGGGCTTCGAGACCCGCACCATCACGAGTTCGAGCTATCCGGGCTGGGGTCCGCACAAGGACAGCATCCCGGCCGAGGTGATCTCCGCGCTCGGCGAGGTCGTCTTCGAGGACTCGCGCAGCCAGTTCTACCAGACGGCGCAGACGCTGGACAACTCGTTGCGGGCCACGGGAAGCCTGGGAAGCGCGGGGTCGTTCACCTTCGGGATCTCGCACCTGAACCAGGGTGACATCACCCCGACGGGGAAGCTCGAGCGGCTCAACGCGACCGCGAACGTCAGCCTGCAGATGTCCGACAGGCTTACGTCGACCACCAGCGTTCAGCGGATCAATACCCGCAACCCCTGGCCCCACGACTCCTGGGTCAGTGTCCATCACAACCTGCTCCACATTCCGCCCAACGTCGACATCCGCACGGCATGGAACGAAGACGGAACGCCGGTGATGTGGGGCTCGAACAGCCCGCACTACCAATGGGTGGCCGAGAACGAGTACAGGGACAGCAACGTCAACCGCTGGATCGTGTCACAGCGCTTTACGGCCAACGTCGTGTCGGGGATTCGGCTAACGAATACGGTCGGGCTGGACAGCTACCTCGACGAGCGCCGCACCTTCCAGAACGAGCGGCCGTGGCGAACCGAACAGGGGCTCAACTCCGGCTACACACAGCAGGAGAAGCTCAACCGCACGCAGATGAACAACGACCTGGTGGTCAGCCTGGATGAGACGCGGCTCGCCGAGGACTTCAGCATCAGCGGCTTGGTGGGCGGCAACATCTGGATGACGGAGACCAGCCGCATCACGGGGCGGGGCAGCACCATCGTCATCCCGGACTACTACAACGTCGAGAACTTCGAGGACCAGCGGGTCTTCGCGGCCCTGCCGGAGAAGCGGCGGCTGCTCGGGCTGTACGGCCAGGTTACACTCGACTACAAGGGCTGGTCCTACTTCACCCTGACCGGACGGAACGACTGGAGCTCGACGCTCCCGAAGGACGCGAACAGCTACTTCTATCCGTCCGCGAGCGTCGGCGTCATCTTCACGGACGCGCTCAACTGGCACCCGAGCTGGCTGCAATACGGCAAGGTACGTCTGTCGTACGCCAAGGTGGGGAATGACGCGCCGCCCTACAGCCTGTCGTCGCGGTATTTCTCGGCGAGCGCTCCGGGGGTGCACCAGGGGAGCTACCAGTTCGACCCGACGACGATCACCTTCCCCTTCCGCGGGCAGGTCGGATTCGTGCAGGGCACCCAGCTCGGGAACCCGCTCATCCGGCCCGAGTCGACGACGGAGACCGAAGTCGGACTGGAGCTGCGCGGGTTGAACAATCGCGCCAGCCTGGACCTGTCCTACTACAGCAAGAAGAGCTACGACCAGATCTTCCGGGTTCCGTCCTCCGCGTCGAGCGGCTACACCTCCATCGTCCGGAACGCCGGCGACCTTCGCAACGAGGGCTGGGAGGTTTCCGTTCGCGGACGGCCGATTCAGACGCGCGACTTCACCTGGGACCTGAGCGCCAACTGGACGCGCAACGAAAACTCGGTCATCGAGCTTGCGCCGGGCATCGACAACCTGCACCTGGCGGGCTACTCATGGCCCAGCATCCGCATCATGGAGGGGCTCCCCTATGGGGTGATCTGGGGCTACGGCTACCAGCGCAACTGCATGCCGGAAACGGGCGACTACTGCTTCCCGGACCAGCCGAAGGGCGCGCTCATCCTCGGTGACGAGAACTGTGCGAGCGTTCGCTTCAACCGGGCAGGCGACTGCCACGGCCTGCCCATTCGCACGCAGCGGCAGTTGCCCCTCGGGAGCGCGCTGCCGGACTGGCTCGCCAACTTCAGGAGCGTCTTCCGTTACAAGGGCGTCGGGCTGTCGAGTCTCTGGGACATCCGCAAGGGAAGCCAGATCCTCAACTTCGAGATCCAGTACACGACGGGCCGGAACGGACGGCACATCCTGACGAACGACCGCTACCAGGAAGTGGTGATGGAGGGAATAAACCAGACCACGGGCCAGCCGAACACCCACCCGCGCATCAAGGATCCGACGTACTACGAACTCGTGCACGGCTACGACAAGCACGAGGGCCAGATCGAGCCCGGCGGCTTCGTCAAGCTGCGCGAGGTGACGCTTTCGTACGACATCCCGAGGTACGCGCTGGACCGCATAGGCGTGGACCGCGCGACCGTGTACATGATCGGGCGGAACCTGGGGGTCTGGTCGGACTTCTCGATGGGCGACCCCGAAGGCGACATCTCCGGGGGCGTGAACAGCGCGTGGCAGTACTACCGCCACTTCCCTGCGCCTCAGACCCGGGGCCTCACCTTCGGCATCCGGACCAGCTTCTGACCATCGGCACCCGAGAGAAAGGAGGAGAACCGTGTTTAATATGAAGAGATCGTGGATCACCCGGTCCGTTTCGGTTGCGCTCCTGGTCGTGCTGGTGGGCGGCTGCGAGAGCTTTCTCGACGTCAATACGGACCCCAACGCGCCGGTGAATGCGCGCGTGGACGTCCGTCTGCCGGCGATCGTCACCGGGATGGTGCATACCGTCTACTACGGCGACCCGGGGCAGTGGACCGTCGAGTGGATGCAACAGACCTCGTACAACAGGGACTCGCGTGGCTATGACGAGATCCAGCTGTACGAGGTGCAGGACAACTCGGCAAACGGGGCGTGGAACTTCCACTACGCCACCATGCTCAACGAACTCAAGCTGATGGCTGAGGAGGTCGATCCCGAAGCGGAGGCCGCCTACGCCGGCCTGGTGCAGTTCCTGACGGGCTGGATGTGGGCCTACACGACGGATCTGTGGGGGCCGGTGCCCTTTGCGGATGCCCTGGACCCCGCCCAGCCGACCCCGCCCTACGATGACCAGCTTCCGACCATCTATGGGCAGGCGCTGGCGATGATGGACGAGGCGGTGGGAACCATGAGGCAGCCGAGCCTGAGGAAGCCGGGCGCGAGCGACCTGCTCTTCGGCGGGGACATGTCCCGCTGGATCAAGCTGGCGCGGACGGTCCAGGCCCGGCACCAGCTGCGCCTGGCGTATGCCCCCGGAGAGAACGCGCAGGAACGCGCACAGGCGGCGCTGGCCTCGCTCTCCGAGGGCTTCACGAGCAACGCCGACGACGCCGTCTTCGAGTATCCGGGAGGACCTGGTTCGCGGAACCCGCTTTGGCGGTATGTCGACCGCGGCCTGCTCTTTACTGCGAGCGGACTGACGGTCGAAATGCTGATGGAACGCAACGACCCCAGGCTCCCGATCATGGTGGAGCCGGCGATCAAGGATATGGAGAACGGGGAGGTCGTCTATCGTGGCCACTACAACCACGTGGACACGGAGGACGACTCGACGATATCCGAGGTCGGGCACTTCTTTACCGCCGAGGATGCGCCGCTGAACGTGGGCACCTTCGCCGACGCGAAGTTCACGGAGGCGGAGGCCCGGCTGATCGTGAGCGGACCCGGCGCGGCCGACGGTCCATACCGGGAAGGCATCCGGGCGATCATGCAGAAGTGGGGCGTGGACGCCGCCGACATCGACGCGTATCTGGCCGAACGGCCGTCGCTGGCGTCGGTGGCCAACCCGCTCGAGGAGATCATCAGGGAGAAGTGGATTGCCAACTACCTGACGATCGAGCCCTGGAACGACTGGCGCCGTACGGGATATCCCCGGATCGACCCGGTTCCGGGGGCCTTCCTGCCGTCGATCCCGGTGCGAATCCGCACGCCGGAATCGGAGTTGGCGAGCAACCGCGCGAATGTCGACGCTACGGGGGTCGACCCCGGGCTCAGGGGCATGCTGTTCTCGGGGCCGTCGGTGTGGTGGGGTGGATCGCCCCCGGCCAGCGTGACCAGGGGGAACTAGGTGGAGTTCCGCCGGCCAGGCCCCGGCGACGCTGGCAACCAGCGTCGCCGGGGCCTGGTTCCGGGCGGCACGGCGCACGTCTGCAGCGGAAGCGGCGAGACGGCCCGCCGGATCCGGCCATTGGCGCGCACGGGTGTGTTGCTGGTGGTTGCCTCTCTCTCTGCGTCGGCGTGCATAAGGTATGTCAACGTCGATCTTGAGCGCGCGGCGGCGGGCGAGGACGTGAGGGTGCGGCTTACCGACGAGGGGGCTGTGCGGGCCGCCCGCCACCTGGGGCGGATTGCGACGGAACTGGATGCGGATGTGCAACCGCGCCCGGCGGATTCGGTCGCGGTGATCGTTTGGCTGGGCCGGAACTACGCGGGGACGCAATTCGAGGACGTGCGCGAGACGATCGTGTTTCCTGCGACCGAGGTACAGGACCTGCACCTGCGCGAGCTGTCGCCGCAACGCACGGCCGTCGCTCTGGGCGGTGCCGCCATCGTGTTTGCGTTTCTGGTGGATCAGATCTTTCTTCAGGAGGATCCCAACCGGCCCCCGGGGGCCGACCGCGACAACCCGCCTCCCGCGGGGATGACGCTGATTCGCATCCCCATCGGGCGGATCCCTTGATAAGAGGTGAACATCATGAAGATCAGGGCTCTTCTTCTCTGCGCGGTCTCCACGGCCGCGGCAATCCTGTTGACCGGGTGCGCGACGACACCCGGCAGCGGCACGTCCGCGGACAGGAACCGGCTGAGCGGCGAAGAGCTGGCCGCCACCAACAGCCAGATGGTGTACGAGGCTCTGGAGCTCGTCAGGCCCGAATGGCTGAGAGGGCGCGGACCCGTCTCATTGACGGATGCGTCCGAGGCGCGCCCGAACGTATACATGAACGGTACGCGCATGGGTGACCTGGACCACCTCAGAGAGGTCTACGTCACGGAAGTGGCAGAGCTCCGGTACTGGCCGCCCGGCGAGGCCGGGGCCCGCTTTGGAATGGGGAATCCGCGGGGGGTCATCGAGATCATCCGGCGGTAGCGGGTCGGTAGGCCCGCACGAGCAGCGCTTCCCCTCCGGCCACGGCGGCGATGATGGCCGGAGGGCTGCCCGGGCCAAGGCGCAGCATCGTGAGTTCACGCACCTCACCTTGCAGCCAGAGGCCGCTGGAAGTCGGTTGCACGGGCGCGAAGCCACCCGCTCCGTCGCCTCGCAGGTAGAGGCCGACACCCCCATCGAGCCGGGGGACGCTGTGGTCGAAGGGGTGCAGGTTGCCGGCGATGACCAGGTCCAGGTTGCCGTCACCATCGAGGTCGGCCGGCACCGCGCCCACCACTGCCGAGATCTGCGCCGCGCGTGGCAGGGGGCGGGGGTGGAGCCGGCCGTCTCCCATGTTCTCCAGGTAGGTCGTGCTGAGGGTGCGAACGTCGAGCCTCGTTGCCCCGGCTGTCCCCTCCGGGTTCAGGACTTCGCTCACGGTGGCGCGCGCAAATGCGTCCAGGGTGGGGTAGCGCTCCGAGATCCACGGCAGCATGGACGCCAGCCGGTCCCGGCCGAACCAGGGAAACAGCGCGCCTGCCTCGTGATATGCGGGGATGGTCTCGTCCCGTCCGTCGCGGTTGAAGTCGGCGACGTACAACTCGAAGGGCGCGTCGGGTGAGGGGTGGTACGGATAGTTGAGGCCCAGGTTGCCGGCGACGACATCCGGATCGCCGTCGCGGTCGAAGTCCGCAACGGCCAGCGACTGCCACCATCCGGTGAGGCCTTCGAGCCCGGCGCCGGCGGTGGCGTCGGTGAGCCGGCCGCCTTCGTTGACGAGCAGCGTCGGGGCTATCCACTCGCCGGCGACGAGCAGGTCGGCGGTTCCGTTTCCGTCGATGCCCGCCCACGCGGCGTCGGTCACGGTCGTGAGCCGGGCCAGCGCGGGCGCCGTCTCGCCGGTCGCGTCCACGAACGTTCCGCCATCGTTTCGGAGCAGGCGGCTTCCTGAGTCGTGCCCGCTGCCCGGCACGGTGTGGCTGCCCACGAAGAGGTCGGCGCGGCCATCGCCGTTGTAGTCTCCGGGGGCGAGGACGACGCGGTCCCCACCCTGCTGCAGGGAGACGTCCGGCGACTCGCCGAAGGTGCCGTCCCCGGCGTTCAGGAATAGCCGGTGCCGATGCTCGGGACGGTTCAGCGCCGCGGGGTGGCTGGAAACCGTCCAGATGTCGTTGCGGCCGTCGCCGTTGACGTCGAAGATCGCGGCTGCGGTCGTCTCGGACAGGGTCGCGTCGGCAGGGAGCCGGGCGTCGGCGTGGAAGGTGCCGTCCTCGCGCTGGATGTAGACGGTCGTGGGCGCGTTGGCGCTGCCGCCGAAGACGAAGTCGTCGAACCCGTCGCCGTTGAGGTCGCCTGCGGCCAGCGCGACCTCTTCCCGGCGGGACGGATAGGGCAGCAGCGGCGCGTCCGGGATGGACAGGCTGGCCGTGTGGAGGGGTACGGGGAGCAGCGTCGAGCGAGCGTCAGTGAAGAGGGGTGGGGTTGCGGACGGGGTTGCGGCCGGCGTCAGTCTGCCCGGCGACGCGGGCCGGGCGTCCGGCGACGCGGGCCGCGCGTCCCCATGGTCGAAGGTCAGGATGGCGTCCGCGGCGAGCCTCGTGCGCGTCTCGGTGAACCCGTCCGGCCAGCGGACATCGATCGTATCCACCGTCGCCCACTCCCCGAGTCCGAAATGCAGCACGGGCTCGACCGACGACTGGTATCCACGGGTCAGGTGCATCTCCTGCATCTGCCGTGTCCCGCCAGCCGTCAGCCACACGCGCGTACCGATCCCGAACGGATTGGGCGACGGACCCCGCAGGCGAATCGCGACGTAGTGCGCCCCGGTGGTCTCACGGGCGTTGTTGCGGTAGAGGAACGCCTCTTCGAGGACATTGCTCACGACCAGGTCGAGATCCCCGTCGCGGTCCAGGTCGGCGTACGCCGCTCCGGTGGAGTACGCCGGCTGGTCCAGTCCCCAATCGGCTGTTCGATCGCTGAAGTTGAGGTGCCCGGCGTTCCGGAAGACGTGGTTCGGCGTCCTGCGGCGGGGCATGTTCCCGATCAGCTCGAGGATGACTGCCGCGGTTGTTCCTCCCGTCGCCGCCTCCACCTCGGCGAGACGGCGGGACATGTAGGCGTCGAAATCCGGGTTGATGCTCACGCCGGCCATCCCGTTGGTCACGAACAGGTCCTGGCGCGAGTCGTTGTCCAGATCGGCGAACAGCGCCGCCCAGCTCCAGTCGGTGCGCGCGACGCCGGCCAGGTGCGCGACTTCGGAGAACACCGGCACCATGCCGTCCGGTGTCCCCCGGTTCCACTGGAGCGCGTTGGCCATGTACTGGTAGTGCAGCCCCTCGCGGGCCATGAGGGCGAAGCGCTCCTGCTCGGTGCCCATCTCCCTGGTCTTGCGGCCGAAGTGTGTCGGCAACTCCATCTCGACCACGGCCAGGTCCAGCCAGCCATCGCCATCGATGTCGGCGATGTCCGAACCCATCGAAGAGAGCGGCGTGTGCCCCATCGACCGCTCGATCACGTTGCGGAAGGTGCCGTCCGCCCGGCCGAGGTAGAGATAGTCGGGGCCGGAGTAGTCGTTGGCGACGTGGATATCGGGGATGCCGTCGTTGTTCAGGTCCCCCACGCTCAGGCCGAGGCCGAAGCCGAGGTTGGTGTCGATGAGCCCGGCCTCGGACGACACGTCCGTGAAGCGCCCTGCGTCATTCCTGTACAGCTTGTCGACTTCGAGGGGGGAGCGGCCGGTTCCGAGCTCGAGCAACGTTCGGTAGGCGGGGATCCCGTGGTTCATGAGGTACATGTCGAGGTCGCCGTCGCCGTCGCTGTCGAAGAATGCCGCCTGCGTCGAGTACGCCGGGTCGTCCAGGCCGTAGGCGGCGGCCTGCTCGGTGAAGACGGGAACACCGTCCTGCTGTCCCTGGTTGATGTAGAGCACGTTGCGCCGCAGGTCGTCCTCCCCGAACGGTCCCGACTGGCTGACGTAGATGTCGAGTCGGCCGTCGGCGTTGACGTCGGCCAGGGTCACTCCGGTGGCCCATCCGTCGGACGGGCCCGTGACCCCCGCGCGCTCCGTGACGTCCTCGAAACGCAGCCCGCCCCGGTTGAGATACAGCCGGTTGGGACCGATGTTGGCCGTGAAATAGAGGTCGGGGAGATCGTCCCCGTTCAGGTCTCCGACAGCCACCCCAGCGCCGTTGTAATAGTACTGGTAGGCCAGCCCGTTCCTCGCGGCCGTCTCCGGCAGGCGGTTGGCGAAGGTGATGCCCGTCTCAGTGGAAGGCATGAGTGTGAAGAGCCGTTCGGAGCCGTCACCTCCCGTGCGCGCACCCGTTCGGCCGTCGGCCCGGCCTGCTCCGTCCGGGCCGCGTGCATCGTCCGCGCCGGGCGGGCCGCAACCTCCCAGGACAGCCGCGAGGAGCAGCGGGAAGGGGAGCAGATCGCGTGGAAGGGGCATCGGGGCTCGCAGCTGGCCGGTGCGGGGTGGGTGGCCGGGACGTATTGTAATGACACGAAACGGCTGTGGCGAAGCCGCGAGCTGCCGATGGAACATGCTGGAAGGAGGGTGTGACCATGAAGAGATGGAATCCTGCAACCCGCGGACTGCTGGCCTGCACGGCGGCCGTCGTGATGGCCGGCACCGTGACGGACGCGGCGCTGGCGCAGGAGCGGCGCCAACGGACCGAAGCCGAAGCCCGGGCCGCCGCCGAGCGCAACCGGGCGGAACGGGCGAGACAGGAGGCCGAGACCGGCCAGCCGGTCGCCGTCATCCACGACTATGTGGCTGCCACGGTCGGCCCGGTCCCGGAATCGCTCGGGGTCGATCCCTTCTACCAGAAGTACGTGGATGCGGGGGGCATCCCGGTGCTCGCGTCCACCAAGGTCCCCGACATCGCCCTGCTGGTCGTACGCGACATCATCAACACGATGCTGGTGGCGCGCTCGGACCTGCGCGCGTCGATGATCGAGCGGAACTGGCGGACGGGCGTGATCGCCGAGGTCGAAATGACCATGGACATCCCCGAATACGGGAACATGAAGCGCCCGGAAGCCCCTCGCGACGAGCCGATCATGCAGTCGGACCGCGACTACCACGCCAACCGCTCCCGCGGACTGGGCGGCAATCCCACGACCGGGGCGGAAGAGAACATCCTCGGATACCCCGGAACGCGGTACTGGGGCGAGCACATCTTCGTGCACGAGTTCGCGCACGCCATCCACCGGGCCATCCGCGATGTCGATCCCGAAATGGCGCAGGAGATCAGCGACGCGTACGACGCCGCGATGAGCGCGGACAAGTATCGCCATCCGGACGGGCGCCGGCACTATGCGACCACCAACGCGAACGAGTACTGGGCCGAGGGCGTCCAGTGGTGGTTCTTCTCCAACTACGGAGAGTGCTTCGCGGGGGATGTCAAGGTGGAGTCGCCCGAGGAGTTCGGGGCCTACGACCCCGTGCTCTTCGAACTGATCGGCCGAGTCTTCAACACGCACCACATCCCCATGGACATCTACCACGGGAAGCGGATTCGGCCGGTCGAGTGTCCGGCGGAGTCGGGTGGATAATGTGAAGCAAACATGACATTGTGTAAAGTTTTGTTTACATTCTGTGGACTTCTCCTGCTCGTCGCGTGCGGCGAAGGCGGGGAAGTCGTTGTCCCGACGGGCCCTGTTTGCCGGACCCAGCTGTGTGACCGGTCCACCCTGGAATCACTGGGCTACCACCCGTTCTACCGGAAGTACGTGGATGCCGGCGGAATCCCGGTGATCAGCTCCGAAAAGGCGCAGGACCGGGCGCTTCTCCTCGCCAGGGAGATCGTCGAGGAGATGCTGGCCCACCGCCCCGACGTGCTCGCCGCGATGCGGACGCGCGGCGCCTACGTCGGAATCATGTCCCGCGACGAGGTGACCACGGACATTCCCGAGCACGCCCATCTCGCCAACGACCCCGATGTCGACTGGGACGAGAGGGCCCGCGGTCTCGGCGGCACTCCGCAACTCCCCATCACAACGGCTGGCGAGGAGAACCTCCTGTGCCTGGTCGCCGACCGCTACCGGGGGGAGAACATCCTTGTCCACGAGTTCGCGCACGCCATCCACCTCATCGGAATCGACCTGGTCGAGCCTCAGATCCACTCGGAGCTGCGAAACCTGCACGCGTCCGTCCTGGCGCTGGGGCTGTGGCGCGATACCTATGCCGGCTCGAACCCCCTCGAGTACTGGGCCGAGGGGGTTCAGTCCTGGTTCGACGCCAACCAGCAACCGCAGGCCGGCATTCACAACCACGTGGACACGAGGGCCGGACTGAAGGAATACGATCCGCTCCTCTCGACCATCATCGAGCGCTTCATGGGAAACCGGGACTGGCGGCCGAGGTGTCCGTCCGGCTGACGCCCAGGTTACGCCCCAAGGAGGGAACCATGCGAGTCCGCACAATCATCCAGGGTGCCGCTCTGGCACTGACCGTTCTCCCGGCTGCCCCGCCCGCGGCCGCCCAGGGGACCCTTGAGGACTACCGCAGCGCCGCGACCGTTCGCCAGCGCTTGAATGGCCTGACCGTCGGAGTGCCCGACGCGCCCAACTGGATCGACGGCACCAGCCGCTTCTGGTACCGGCTGTCGGTTGCCGGTGGCCACGAGTTCGTCCTGGTTGACGCGGAGACGCAGCAGAAGACTCCCGCCTTCGATCATGCCGCGCTGGCGGAGGGCCTTTCGGCCGCCACCGGCAGGGAATACACCGCGGTGACGCTGCCGTTCCGATCCTTCGAATACGTGCAGGACGGGCAGGCCGTCGAAGTCGGGGCCGCCGGGAACGATTGGCGCTGCTCGCTTGCCGACTTTGCCTGCGAGGCCGTCGAGGAGGAGGGCGGCGGCGGAGGACGGGGCGGGGGTGGTGGCGGCTTCGGGAGCTTCCCCGTCGACCGCAACAGCGGCCCGCCCCGCGTTTCTCCGGACGGCCTGACCGAGGCGTTCATCCACAACTACAATGTCGCGATCCGGCCGGTGCGCGGCGAAGCGGATGCCGGCGGCGCGGACACCGGGCAGCGCCCAGGCGCGGGCCGCCGCGACCCATCCCACACCATGCTCAGCTACGACGGCTCCGAGGGCGACTCCTACCAGCTGCAGTCGATCCGCTGGTCCCCCGACTCGAAGAGGCTGGTCGCCTACCGCCAACGGCCCGGATACCACCGCACCGTCTACTTCGTGCTGTCATCCCCCGAGGACCAGCTGCAGCCGAAGCTGGACTCGATGTTCTACCGCAAGCCCGGCGACGTGCTCGACCTCAACCGGCCGGTACTCTTCGACATCGAGAGTGCGACGGGGGTCCAGATCGACGACGACCTCTTCCCGAACGCCTACCGGATCTCGTCGGTGGATTGGAGGGAGGACGGACGCGCCTTCACCTTCGAGTACAACGAGCGCGGGCATCAGGTCTACCGCGTGATCGAGGTGGACGCGGAGACAGGCGCAGCCCGGGCCGTCATCTCCGAGGAGGTGCCCACCTTCTTCAACTACCGCCGGATGCGCACCAACACCCGCGACTCCGGGAAGCAGTTCCGCCACGACATCGACGACGGGCGGGAGGTCATCTGGATGTCGGAACGGGACGGCTGGAACCACCTCTACCTGTACGACGGCGTCACCGGCGAGGTGAAGAACCAGATCACGAAGGGCGAATGGGTGGTGCGCGCCGTCGACAGCGTGGACGTGGTCAACCGCCGGATCTGGTTCGAGGCGAGCGGGATGATCCCCGGCCAGGACCCGTACTTCATCCACCACTACCGCATCGACTTCGACGGGTCGAACCTGGTGCAGTACACCGAGGCCGACGGCAATCACGCCATCCATTGGTCGCCGGACCGGCGCTTCTACGTGGACCGCTACTCGCGCGTCGACATGCCTCCCGTGCTGGAGCTGCGGCGCGGCAGAGACCAGCGGCTCCTCGCCGAGCTCGAAAAGGGGGACATGTCCGCGCAGCTCGCCACCGGCTGGCGGCCGCCCGAGGTCTTCGTGGCGAAGGGCCGCGACGGCGTCACCGACATCTGGGGCATCATCGTGCGGCCGACCAACTTCGACCCGGCCCGCCGGTACGCGGTCATCGAGAACATCTACGCAGGTCCGCACGGCTCCCACGTGCCGAAGGACTGGAGCCCGGTCTCGAACATGCAGTCGATGGCCGAACTCGGCTTCGTCGTGGTGCAGATCGACGGAATGGGCACGAGCAACCGCTCCAAGGCCTTCCACGACGTGGCCTGGCAGAACCTGGGCGACGCCGGCTTCCCCGACCGCATCCTCTGGCACAGGGCCGTCGCCGAGCAGTACCCGTGGTACGACATCTCCCGCGTCGGGATCACCGGGGGGTCGGCCGGGGGCCAGAACTCGACGGGCGCGCTGCTCTTCCACGGGGACTTCTACAAGGTCGCCGTGTCGAGCGCCGGCTGCCACGACAACCGGATGGACAAGATCTGGTGGAACGAGCACTGGATGGGCTGGCCGCTCGGGCCCCACTACGAGGCGTCCTCGAACATGGTGAACGCGCACCGGCTGACGGGCCGGCTGCTGCTGGCGGTGGGCGAGCACGACCGCAACGTGGACCCGTCGTCGACGATGCAGCTGGTGAAGGCGCTGATCGACGCCGACCGGCAGTTCGACCTCTACGTGCAGCCGGGCGGTGGTCACGGGGTGGGCGGACAGTTCCGGCAGCGCCGCGACGACTACTTCGTGAAGTGGCTGCTGGGCGTCGAGCCGCCGGACTGGAACAGCGGGGTGACGCTGGGGATCGACGAGACGACCGGGGAGCCGCTCGACTATCCGGAGGACGAACTCGAGCCGGCGCCGAGCTTCTTCGAGAGGGATGACGAGGTGGTGCCGGGGAGGTGGTGGTAGGGGCTACTAGGGAATCGGTCCCGCTAGCGGTGCCGGTGGGCTACAATACAGCATGGAAAAGGAACCTGAAGTCCAACGCAACGTGGTGCTTCAGCGAAACTGAAAGTGAAGTGGACATGACAAAACGTAATGTTCTCTTGACATTCCGACCGCGTGAGCACCGCAGTCCAGCGGATGCATCGCCTCCCGGATGCAGCGGGGACTTGTTCCGCGAGCTTGGGGTCCGGGCGCACAGATGACCAGGGCCGAACTCGCCGAACTGATCCGCAATGACGAGAACTCGGGGCTGGAGTTCAAGCGGGACGATGTCGCGGCGTCAAGCTGGCTGCGGAGATGGTCGCCCTTCTCAATCTGAGGGGTGGCCACGTTCTGTTGGGGGTAGAGGACGATCAGCGGGTGAGCGGGTTGACGCCGGATCCGAGCAAAGCCGAAGAGTGGGTGATGGAAGTTGCTCGCACGCACATCCAGTCGGCAATCATTCCGTACTGGGAGACAATTCGGTGGGATGGTCGGGCGGTCGTCGGCATCGTGTCGCTGTCCGAAGATGCGCCTGACAAGCCGTACAAGGCGAAGAAGGGTTCGGCCTGGGTCACCAAGGTGAGAGTGGGGACCACCACGCGCGATGCGACCCGAGAGGAAGAGGCACGGCTATATCAGCAGTCCGGGCGGATCGAGTATGGCCTCAAACCTGTGCCGGGCGCGGAAGCGACGATTCTGGACCATCGGCGGCTGCACGACTACTTCGAGCGCGAGCTGCAGTGGGAGGTATCTGGCGATCCGGAGTCCGACGAGTGGACAACGCAGCTCGTCAACCTGGATCTGGCGGTGAGGACGCACCGAAGAGCGGCGCCTACAGTGGCCGGAGTCCTGCTCTTCGGCAACAACCCGAAGCGTTTCGTACCGCAATCGGGCATTCGGGCCATCTGCTATCCGGGTGACGAGCCCGACTACGCCACCCGAGCCGACGAAGACCTGCGGGGACCGCTCGTCCCTCTGCGCGACCGCGCCGGATCATTGGTGGAACCGGGTCTGGTTGACCAGGCCTGGGACTTCGTCCGGCGAAACACTACGCCAACGGCGCACCTGGAAGGGCTTCGCCGGGTGGACCGCTGGGAGTATCCCCAGAGTGTGATCAGGGAAGCGGTGACCAACGCCCTGGTACACCGTGACTACAGCATTGCCGGCACCGACATCACGCTCAATATCTTCTCCAATCGATTGGAAATCGGAAGCCCGGGCCGGTTGCCCAACACCGTGACGCCGGAAGGAATGAAGTCGGGAATGCGCTACGCCCGCAACCAGACCCTGGTAAACGTCATGCGGGACTACGGGTACGTTGACGCCAGAGGGATGGGAGTGCGGAACAAGATCATTCCGGGGATGCGGGCACACAACGGCACGGAACCGGATCTCGAAGATCGGGAGCACGAATTCATAATCCGGCTCTGGAAGTAGGACAGCCCGCCCCCGTCAGCGGTACAGCAGGTACTCCTCCCGGTGTGCCAGGTAGTCTGCCAGCCCGTCTCCCCACCCCTCCGCCAGCTCCGCGTACGTCGCCCCCGCATCGAGCGCCGTCCGCAGCGCGTCCGTTCCGGCCAGCCGGTCGAAGTGGCCGGTTCGCCAGCTCCACCGGTCACCCGACATCGCCTTGATCTCGACGAGGAGCGCCAGGGCGGCCAGCGTCGGGTCGTAGTCCGGCCCCGCCGACTCCAGGCGCACGCCACCGACCTCGGTGCCGCCGAACTTGCCGTCTCCGGGACTGGACGGCGTGAAGCGGACGGGGATGAAGCGGGCGTCCGGCACGCCGAGCGCGTTCAAGCGCGCCGCCAGCGCCTCCCCATCGAGCCACGGAGCGCCCAATTGCTGAAATGCAATGTCCGTCCCGCGTCCCACCGAAATCGGCGTCCCCTCGAAGAGGCAGGTGCCGGGGTAGTGCAGCGCGCTCTCCACCGACGGCATGTTGGGCGACGGCGCGATCCAGGGGATGCTGGTGTCGCCGTAGGGCATCGTGCGGCTCCAGCCGTCCAGGGCCGCGACGCCGAGGTCGGCCTGCACCCCGAACTCGCCCACGGCCATGCGCGCGAACTCGCCGGCGGTCAGGCCGTGCCGCATCGGGATGGGGTAGAGGCCTACGAAGCTGGAGAAGGCGGGGTCGAGGATGTTGCCGTGCACGGGGTCGCCGCCGATCGGATTGGGCCGGTCGAGGACCACGAAGGAGATGCCGTGCTTCCCGGCTGCCTCCATGGCCAGCGCCATGGTCGACAGGTAGGTGTAGTAGCGGGTGCCGATGTCCTGGATGTCGAAGAGGAGGACGTCGATGCCGTCCAGCATCTCGGGCGTGGGGGCCCGGGTCTCGCCGTAGAGGGAGTGGATGGGCAGCCCGGTGCGCTCGTCCACGCCGCCTTCGATCCGCACGCCCGCCTCGGCGCTGCCCCGGATGCCGTGCTCGGGGGAGAAGAGTGCGACGAGCTCGACATCGGGGTGGTCGGCGAGCAGGTCGATCGAGGGGGTGCCGCTACGGTCGCGTCCCGTGTGGTTGGTGATCAGCCCCGCGCGACGGCCGCGCACCAGGGAGAGGGAGTCGGTCAGGAGAACTTCGATGCCGGGGCGGACAACGCCGAGCTGGGGGGTTTGCGACTGGGGGGTGCCGCTGGCGGTCGCGGCCATCTCACCGTTGGAGTCTCCGGCGGGGGCACAGGCGGCGGCCGTGAGGAGGCCAAGTATGATGGCCAGAGGGTGGGAAGCCGGCAGAAGGCGCCGGGAGCGGGGACGAGCCATGGGTCCCAATTGAGTCCCTTGGCGGCGTCTGGGTCAAGACAGGTGGGAGGCGCTGATCGTCTTGACCCACGGTTCGCCCTTCTGCATGATATTGTATGTCAACCCCGAAAAGGGATGTATGGATCAATGCCAAACAAGCTCGTCCAGGCTCGCATCGACAGAGCCGTGACTGAAGAGGCGGCCGCGGTGCTGGCGGCCATGGGCCTGACTATCTCCGGTGCGTTCCGGCTGCTGCTGACCAAGGTTGCGCACGAGAAAGCGCTGCCGTTCGCGCCGCTGGTTCCCAACACCGCTACCATCGAGGCAATGCGCGAAGCCCGCCGGGGCAACCTGCCGCGGTTCGACAGCGTCGAGGATCTCTTCGACGACCTGCATGCGGACGATTGAGCGAACGAGGCGTTTCAAGCGTGACTACAAGCGCGAGTCCCGGGGTCGCCACCGGGCATACCTCGACTCCATCCTGGTTCCCGTCGTGGAGGCCCTGGCCAACGACCGACCGCTCGAGCCCCGGCATCACGACCACGCATTGAGCGGCGATTGGAGAGACTTCCGCGACTGCCATGTGAAGCCGGACCTCTTACTGATCTACCAGAAGTCCGGGGCCGACATCCTGCGCCTGGTGCGCCTGGGGTCCCATGCCGAACTCGGTCTGTAGGACTGCTCGTATCTGTCAATCGCGGGACGGTCAACGGATTGCCCGAATCGCGATGCACGCGAACCGCCAGGGATCGTTATCTTGTATCCATGGCGGGTGACACCCACGACATGCGCGCAAGTGATCCCTTGACCCCACCGAACTCAGGCCCGGCCCCGCTCCCCCTCCTCGCGGCCCTCACCCTCACGCTCACTTCCTGCAGCCTCCCGGCAGGAACCCCCGACCCCCCCACCCCCGACCCCACCCCCGGCGCGGCGACGATCACCCCCGCCACCCCCCCCGTCCCGCCCCCCTACCGCCTCGACCCCCCCGGCGACGCCTGGTACGATGGCCGCAGCTGGGCGGAACGGACGCTGGAATCCCTCAGCCTCGAGGAGAAGGTCGCCCAGCTGATGATGCCCATCCTCCTCGGCGACTTCACGCCGAGCGGATCGGCCGCCGGGCGGCGCGCGCGGGCCCTTGTCGAGGAGCACCAGGTCGGGGGCATCATCATCTCGGTGGGCTCGCCCATCGAGGTCGCCGCGAAGCTCAACTGGCTCCAGGAGCTCTCGGAACTGCCCCTGCTCATCGCCTCCGACCTGGAGGCCGGCGCGGGCTTCCGCTTCGACGGGGTGTTGCACGTGCCCACCAGCATCTGGCTCGGCGGCGCGACCCGCTTCCCCTCCTTCATGGCGCTCGGCGCCTCGGGCGACCCCGGGATGGCCTACGAGATGGGCCGCGTGACCGCGCTGGAGGGGCGCGCGATCGGGGTCCATGTGCCCTTCGCACCGGTCCTCGACGTCAACAACAACCCGGAAAACCCCGTCATCAACGTGCGCGCGATCGGCGAGGATCCGGCACAGGTGGCCGTGCTGGGCGCCGCCTTCGTGAGGGGTGTCCAGGATCACGGCGCGATCGCCACCGCCAAGCATTTCCCCGGCCACGGCGACACCGAAATCGACTCGCACATCTCGCTCCCGGTGATCCGCGTGAACCGCGAGCGCATGGACTCGGTGGAGCTGCTCCCCTTCCGCCGCGCCGTCGACGCCGGGCTGGGCGCCGTCATGACCGCGCACATCACCGTGCCCGAGATCACCGGGGCGAGCATCCCCGCCACGCTGGCGCCCGCCGTCCTCTCGGACCTTCTGCGCGACGAGATGCGGTTCCGGGGCCTCGTCTTCACCGACGCGATGGACATGGGCGCCGTGGACCGCATGTTCGACCGCGGCGAAGCGGCGGTGCGGGCGCTGGAGGCGGGGGCCGACGTCATCCTCATGCCGCCGAATCTTGCCGCGGCGCGCCAGGGCATCATCGCGGCGGTGCTGTCGGGGCGGCTGCCCGAGGAGCGCGTCGACCGGTCGGTGCTGCGAATCCTCCGCGCGAAGGAGAAGCTGGGGCTGAACCGCCAGCGCACCGTGGACATCGGGCGGGTTCGCGATGTCGTCGGGATCGAGCCGCACCTGGCCGTGGCGCGCAGGGTGGCCGAACAGTCGGTCACCGTCCTGAAGGACGAACGGGATCTGCTGCCGCTGCTCGGGACCCCAACCGCCAATGTCTATTCGGTCACCTACAGCCGGGCGACCGACCTGCGGGCGGGCCGGGCCTTCAACTCCCGCCTGAGGCAGACCTACCGGCGGCTTCGCACGGTCAATGTGGATCAGGGGACGGACGAGGCGGAGTACGACCGCATCCTGAGCCGTGCGCGGGGGATGGCGCTGACGGTGGTGTCGCTGCACGTGGGTGTGCGGACGGCGTCGGGCTCGGTCGCGCTCCCGGAGCCCGCGGTCGACTTCGTGGGACAGCTCGCGCGGTCGGGCCGCCCGCACATCGTCGTGGCCTTCGGGAATCCGTACCTCCTGACCGAGTTTCCTGAGGTGGGGACCTACCTGACGGCGTGGTCGGGCGTGCCGGTCTCCGAGCGCGCCGCCGTCGACGCAATCCTCGGCAGGATCGACGTCACCGGGCGGACCCCGACGCGGATCGGGGATTTCCGGATCGGGGACGGCGTCCAGATTCCGGCGAAGGCCGACGCGGGGTCGCGTTGAGGCGGCTGTCGCGTCCGCCCGCGGCTTTCCTCTGCGCGATCTCCCTCGCGATCCTCCTCGGATCCTGTACCACCGGCCCTTCATCCGGCCCCGGTGCTCTGTCCCCGGACTACGGCCGCGCCCCTGGTCCGCCCACCGCCCCCTCCCCCGTCGTCCCCCCCAATGCCCTGGACGCCCGGGCGCGACAATGGGTAGACGAGACGCTCTCAACCCTGACGTTGCGTCAGGCTGTCGCGCAGCTGGTCATTCCCTGGATCCCCGGCGGCTACGCCTCCGCCAGCGACGCGGACTTCGAGGAACTCCTGGGTTGGGTGGAGGAGGGACTGGGCGGCGTCTCGATCTCGATCGGGGTCCCGGACGCTTACGTCGCCAAGCTCAACCGGCTCCAGTCGCGTGCGCTTGTGCCGCTGCTTGTCACCGCCGACTTCGAGAACGGCGGCCCAGGGATGCGAATCAACCACAGCTACGCGCTGCCGTCGCTGCTCCCGCAGGGCGGGGGGACGAGCTTCCCGCCGACGATGGCCTTCGGCGCCGCGGGGGACGAGGAGCTCGCCTTCGAATACGGCCGCATCACCGCCGAGGAGGCACGCTCGGTCGGCGTCCACTGGCTCTTCGCGCCGGTGCTCGACGTGAACAGCAACCCGGACAACCCGGTCATCAACACGCGCTCTTTCGGGGAGGATCCGGAGGCGGTGGGACGGCTGGGCGCCGCGTTCATCCGGGGCGCGCGGGCGGGCGGGGCGCTCACCACCGCGAAGCACTTCCCCGGGCACGGCGACACCCAGACCGATTCGCATATCGAGCTGCCCGTGATCGCCGCCGACCAGGACCGCCTCGACCGGGTGGAACTCCTCCCCTTCCGCATGGCGGTCGACGCAGGCGTGGACGCGGTGATGACCGCACACGTGGCGGTGCCCGGCGTGCTCGGCGACAACCGCCCGGCGACCCTCTCGCCGCACTTCATGACCGACGTGCTGCGCGGCGAGATGGGGTTCGGCGGCATCCTCTTCACCGACGCGCTGCGCATGGGCGCGATCACCGACGGCTACGGCGCGGGCGAGGCGGCCGTCCTCGCGCTGGAGGCGGGGTCGGATGTGGTGCTCGCGCCCGACGGCATCGGCGTCACGGTGGATGCCGTTACGGAGGCGGTGGAGTCGGGCCGGGTGAGCCGCGAGAGGATCGACCTGTCGGTGCGCCGCCTCCTCGAGGCGAAGGCTCGGCTCGGGTTGCACGAGGGCGCGCTGGTCGACCCCGCGGCGGTCGCGACCCGTGTGGGAACGGCGGCCAACCGCGCCGCGGCCGACCGTGCAGCCGCAGCGTCGATGAACCTGGTTCGGGACGCGAACAAAGTCCTTCCGCTCGCGCCCGGTTCCCGTGTGCTGAGCGTCACCTACGCCCGCAGTGACGATCTGCTGGCCGGGAGGACCTTCAACGTGACGTTGCGAGGCGTGGTGGTGCGCCCCGGCCCCGGTGCCACCGGCGAGGCGATCCCCGGCACGGTCGGCCAGCGCCCGCACGGCGTCCTGCACACCGCCCGAATCGGCCCCGACACCCCTTGGCCGGTCTACGATTCTCTCCTTTACGCCGCGCGCGACATGGACGCGGTCATCGTCGGGGCCTATGTGCCGCCCCGCTCCGGTGTGGGCTCGGTGGGCGTGCCCGCGACGTTCCGCACATTCGTCGAGAGCCTGAACCGGATAGACGGCACCGGTACCGCGGTGATTTCGTTCGGAAACCCCTACCTGCTCTCGGCGTTCCCCGGTGCGGGAACCTATCTGGCCGCGTGGGGTGGCTGGGAGGTCTCGCAGAACGCGGCCGCGCGCGCAGTCGCCGGAGTCGCGCCCATCACCGGACGCCTTCCCGTCTCCATCCCGCCGCTCCACCAGCTCGGCGACGGACTCGACCTGGCCGTGGGCGCCCAAACCGTCGCCGAGGGCCCCAGCGCCCCCATCGACCCGCTCCAGGAGGCTGGCTTCATCCCCGGAGCGGAAGCAGGCGCGGGCGGACCAGGCACGGGCGCCGACACCCCCACCGGCGGGCCCGGCAGGTGGCGCCCCGCCGACCCGCTGCCGGAATGCGAGGACTGGAGCCCGGCCGCCGCCCTCGCCGAGCCCGCCCCCACCCCCCCCACCCCCGACCTCGCTTCCACCTTCTGCCGCCAGGGTCCCACCATCGTCTCCCCCCGCGAGGTCGACCCCGCCCGGGCAGGCCTCAGCGCCGACTCCCTCGCCGCCCTGGACGACTTCATCCTGGCCGCCCTGGCCGATTCCGCCGCCTCGGGCGCGGCGCTGGCGGTCGTCCGCCGCGGCCAGATCGTGCGGCTGCGCGGCTACGGGCGGCTCGACTGGGACCCCGCCGCCCCCCCGGTCACCCCCGCCTCGATCTTCGACATGGCCTCGCTCACCAAGGTCGTCGCGACCACCTCGGCCGCCATGATCCTCGTCCAGCGGGGCGCCATCACGCTCGACGACCTGGTCGTCGACCACCTCCCCTGGTGGGGCGAGGGCGATCCGGCGAAATCCCGCGTCACCATCCGGCAACTGCTTGTGCACCGCGCGGGCCTGGTCCCCTTCCGCCGCTTCTTCCTCGAGATGGAGGGCCGCGACGCATACGAGGCCGCGATCGGCGCGCTCCCCCTCGACCAGCCGCCCGGCGAGAGCACCGTCTACTCCGACATCGGCCTGATGACCCTTGCCTTCATCGTCGAGCAGGTCACCGGCCGCGACTTCGACGCCTTCCTGCAGGACGAACTCTGGCGCCCCCTCGGCATGGCGGACACGGGCTTCAAACCGGCGCCCTCCCAGTGGCACCGCGTCGCCACCACCGAAGTCGACGAGGACTACCGCGGCTACCACGTCCACGGCGTCGTGCACGACGAGAACGCCCACGCCATCGGCGGCGTGGCCGGCCACGCGGGGCTCTTCAGCTCGGCCCGCGACCTCGCCGTCTTCGTGCAGATGATGCTCGACCGCGGCGTCGCCGGACCCTGCCGGGCTGACCGGGTCTCCGGGCTCCCCTGCCACCGGCCCCGCTTCGGCCCCGTCTCGATCTTCGCCCCGGGCCAGGTGGACCGCATGACGCGCCGCCAGTCCGACGAATCCAGCCGCGCGCTCGGCTGGGACACCCCCTCGCGGCGCTCGTCCGCCGGTGACTACTTCTCCGCCCGCTCCTTCGGCCACACCGGCTACACCGGCACCTCGATCTGGGTCGATCCCACGCAGGAGCTTGCCGTCGTCCTGCTCACCAACAGGGTCAATCCCACCCGCGAAAACGGCAGACACATCCCGCTGAGGCGCGGCGTGCATGACCGCGTCGCCCGCGCGATCACCGACACGCCGCCGGGCCTGCGGGAGCCCCCGCCCGAATGACCGCCTTCGGCGCCCCCGACCTCGCCGTCCTCCTCCTCTACATGGCCGGGGTCACCGCGTGGGGCGCCTGGCTCGGCCGCGCCAACAAGGGCGGCAGCGACTACTTCCTCGGCAGCCGCAACCTGCCCTGGTGGGCGGTGATGCTCTCGGTCGTCGCGACCGAAACCAGCACGCTCACCTTCCTCTCGATCCCCGGGGTCGCCTACCTCGGCACGATGGCCTTCCTCCAGCTCGCGCTGGGATACCTGGTCGGCCGCATCGTGGTCGCGCGCGTGCTGCTGCCCGCCTACTACCGGGGCGAACTCTCCACCGCGTACGCGCTCCTCGAGACCCGCTTCGGCACCGGCGCGCGCCGCTACGCGTCCGGGATCTTCATGGTGACGCGCCTGCTCGCCGACTCGGTCCGCCTCTTCGCCACCGCGATCCCCCTCGCGCTGATCACCGGGTGGTCCTACCCGGTCTCGATCCTGGTGATCGGCGCCTTCACCCTCGTCTACACCTACTTCGGCGGCATCAAGGCGGTGGTGTGGGTGGACGCGCTGCAGATGCTGCTCTACGTCTGCGGCGGGCTGATCGCGCTGATGCTCCTGCAGGGCGCGGTTGAGGGCGGCTGGCCCGCGATCATTGAGCGCGCCAGTGCGGCGGGCAAGCTGCAGGTGCTCGACTTCTCCACCTCGCCCGCGGTCGCGTACACCTTCTGGGCGGGCCTGGTCGGTGGCGGATTCCTGTCGATGGCGTCGCACGGAACCGACCAGCTCATCGTGCAGCGGCTCCTGACCTGCCGGGACGTGCGCCAGAGCCAGCGCGCGCTCATCGGCAGCGGATTCGCGGTGATCCTCCAGTTCGCGCTCTTCCTGTTTGTCGGCCTCGGCCTGTGGGCGTTCTTCGACGGGCGCGCCTTCGACAGCTCCGACGCGATCTTCGCCAGCTTCATCATCGACGAGATGCCCACCGGGCTGCGCGGCCTGCTGATCGCGGGGGTGTTCGCGGCGGCGATGTCTTCGCTGTCGTCGTCGATCAATTCGCTGGCGTCGGCGACGACGTATGACTTCTGGCGGCCGCTGGTGGGGCGGGGGGGCGGGGGCGCCAATGCGGGCGTTGACAACGGTTCCGGCGATGGCGCACGGGGCGGCTCCGAAAACGGGTCCGGCGCCGCCCCCGACGACCGCTCGGCGATGCTTGCCGGCAAGGTCTTCACGCTCGTGTGGGCGGGTCTGTTGATCGCGGGTGCGATCATCTTCATCCCGCTTTCGCGGGGCACGGCCGCGGTGGAGGTCGCGCTGGCCGCCGCGTCGATGGCGTACGGCGGGCTGCTCGGCGGGTTCGCCCTGGGGGTCCTCTTTCGGCGGGTCAACCAGACAGGTGCCATTGCGGGAATGACCGCCGGAGTGGGCACGGTGGTGGTGATCTGGGCAGCTGCCCGCACCGCGGTCGCGTGGCCCTGGTTCGTCTTCATCGGGCTGGTCGTGACGGTGGTGGTGGGGCTGTTGTTCCGGCGCCGGCAGTGAAACCGGCGCCGGCTCGGGGTCTGGCAGCCCGTGGACAAGACCCCCGCGGCATTCGAGCGGCGATGCTGGACCCGGGACGCCGGAGCTCCGCCCGCCTCGCGCGCCGCGCCAGCCGATGACCGAGAGCGGTCGCTGGATCGGTGTGGATGGCGGGGGGACCCGCTCCCGCGCGCTCGTCGGTAACGCGGACGGGCGCGAGCTGGCGGCGGCGGATGGCGGCCCCGGACTGATCGATCCCGCCGATCCGGGGCGGGCGGTCCGCGCGGTGACCGATGTGGTGCGCCGGGCGGCGGCGGCCGCACAGGTGGCACTGCCGGTGAGGGGGATGTGGGCGGGACTGGCCGGGGCGGGGCAGGAGGCAGCGCGAGTGGCGGTCGAGGCCGGGCTGCGGGACGCCGGGCTCGCCGAGCGGGTCGCCGTGGGCACCGATGTCGAGGCCGCGCACGCGGACGCGTTCGGGGACGGCGCCGGGATCCTGCTGGTGGTAGGCACCGGGTCGGTGGCCCGCGCGGTGGGGCCGGGCGGGGGGGTGGTGACGGTGGGGGGGTGGGGGCAGCTACTGGGAGATGAAGGGAGCGGCTACCGGATCGGGCTGGATGGGCTGCGGGGGGTGGTGCGTGCGTGCGACGGAAGGGAGCCGCGCACGACGCTGACCCGTGTGCTGCTGGAGGCCACGGGCGAAGACGATCCGCGTGATCTGGTGGGATGGGCGGCGCGCGCGTCCAAGGGCGAGATCGCGGCGCTGTCGGTGCCGGTGGCGCGGGAGGCCCGCGCGGGGGACGGGGTCGCGGCCCGGGTAATCCACCGCGCGCTGGGCGCGATCCGCGAGCATCTGGTGGCCGCGCTGGAGGGGGTGGCCGGGCGCGAGAGGGCGGAAGCGGTGGAACGTGCCGCGCCGGAGGGGGTGGCCGGGCCGGAGATGGCCGCCGCGCAACAGCTGTTGCCGGACTGGGAGGGCCGCCCCGCCGTGGCGATGGTGGGCGGGCTGATCGCCGACAATGGCGTGTTGATGGAAGCCGTGAGAGGGATCGCCCTCGACCTGGGGTGCGACGTGCATCCCGAGCCTGTCGTGCCCGAGCGCGGTGCGCTGCTGAAAGCGGTCCGCACTACACTTTGACGCTCGTCCTCGCTATTGGAACCCGGATCGCCCGGTTGGGCCGAATCACCGGTAGCGAACCACACCTGCGAGACCGAACAAGTCTCTTTCCGTCACCAACAGGTGCGTCATGCTGGCCTGTTGGATGCTCGATCGCGTTGGCAGAAGCAGAGAACCGATCGGGTCTCCTTCGCTGATCGCGACCACAGGCGTGCCACGTTCCGTAGGGCGCAGTTCCACCCAAATCGTCCCGTCGAGACCGAACCTGGTGCGAGTCGGCGGATACACGACCAGCGCGCGGCTCAATCCCGGTTGGTGCCGCCTTTGCGGATGAGAGACTGGATCGCCTGACTCCTTGGGTGGGGCCCACGGCCGCTTTCCCGCAAACCGCCATTCTGGCAGCCTCCCAGATGTCCGCTGATCACGATAATCTCATGTCACGGGATTCCATTATCGCGTAGTAATCGTCACTAAAGTAGGATAGAATACCCGATACGGATACGAAGAGAGGCAAAGGAGCATCTATGGGCAACGTCGATCTACTCGACGCGCTTTGGGAATTGCAGGAATGCACATCCAACGACGGCTGCTGAATCCCCACCCTGGATTCCCCGGACGAACCGGGGAGCCTCCGCAACCGCTTCGAGAGGAGGAACCAAGTCAAATGTTCAGTAGGCTTGACAAAGTCCTGTTTAGCCGCTTCTTCGCTGGCGGAGTCGTAGGCGCCCTGGTTACGGGCGGAGTCGTCATGGTATCCGTAGACCCATCTTCCATCACTGGCACGGTGGCGACAGTGGTGACGTTCGTGGCGGCAGCGATCATGGCGGCATATGGCGTCATGGCAATCCTCGGAACCGTTGCCTGCACCATCCTTGCCTTCCTCAAGCAACACTCATCGGGCGATCCCAGATGACCCGCCTGTCGTTCGTTCTGGCAATGGCCGCGGCCCTCGCCTGCCCCACAGCAGACGCCCAGCAAGTCCTGGAGCTGCCCGCCGAAGATCGCTTTCTCACCGCAGGCCTCGAGGAGGTGATGCGCATTGGCAAGGGAGGCCCGGAGTGGGAGGCCCTAGTCGATGTCACGGGAGTGGCCTTTGACGTGGCCGGAAATCTCTTCATCGCCGACCTCACATTCAACGATCTGCGGATCCTGGTCGACCGGTCCGGCGAGTTGGTCGCTCCTTTGGTCGCCGCGAGGCTTGCCACCAACCGGTTGTCGCTGCCTGGACCTCACCGGGCGCGGATCGTGGGCGAACCATCGGTTTTGCCGACGAGGTGGCCTGCTGAACGTCCGCTTGCCGAAGGCCGACGAGGCGCTCAGCCGCAGGATCGAAGTCAGCCGACGCAACTAGCCGCTGAACCGGGTCGGGGCCGAACGCGTGACACGCGCGGCGGATGCCCGGCGACCGGCGACGGTGCCCTGACGGGCCGGACAACGGGGCCGGGGGTGGCGATGACAGCCGCACCCGGCCCCGCGTCAATCCGGCCCTTTCAGTTGACCCGCCTCACGAAGGTCACCGCCTGTTCGGAGAAGGTGGCGGGCCGCTCGGAACCGTCGCCGTCCGGGTTCGCCGGCTCGAAGTCCACCCGGAAGCGGTCCGGCCCCTGCAGTTCCACGATCCCGTAGAGGGTCTGGCCGGCCAGCGGTCCACTCCTCCATGGTCCCACGTCGAGTTCGATGGGGGTCGAGTTATGCCGGACCACGTACGCGACTTCGAAGGTGTCCGGGCCCTCGCTCAACCCGAGGATCCAGCGCGCGCGTCCGCCATCCTCGAAGATGTAGGTCATCCGGGTATCTTCGGAGCCCACCGACACCCATTCGCCCAGGAGTGGGTTGCTTGACCCGGCGCAGGAGGGCTGGGGTGCAACGAGCAGGCACGCGGCGAGGACCGCGACCGGGGCGGGCAAAATGCGGGGACGATCCACGAAACGCGCCTAGTACCGGTAGTGCTCCGGCTTGTACGGACCGTCAACCGCAACGTTGATGTAGTCCGCCTGCTCATCGGTCAGCTCCGTCAGCCGCACGCCCAGGTGATCCAGGTGCAGCCGCGCCACCTTCTCGTCCAGCGCCTTGGGCAGCATGTGCACGCCCAATTCGTACTCCTCCGCCCGCCGGTGCAGCTCGATCTGCGCCAGCACCTGATTCGAGAAGCTCGCCGACATCACGAAGCTCGGGTGGCCCGTCGCGCACCCCAGGTTCATCAGGCGCCCCTCGGCCAGCACGAGGATGCTTCGCCCGCCCGGGAAGGTCCACTCGTCGAACTGTGGCTTGATCGTGTTGCGCACGGCTTCGGACCCCTCCAGCCCGGCCATGTCGATCTCGTTGTCGAAGTGGCCGATGTTGCCGACGATCGCCTTGTCCTTCATGCGGCGCATGTCGTCGATCGTCACCACGTCGCGGTTGCCGGTCGCGGTGATGAAGATGTCGGCGGTCTCCACCACATCGTCGAGGCGCGTGACCTGGAACCCCTCCATCGCCGCCTGCAGCGCGCAGATCGGGTCGATCTCGGTGACGATCACCCGCGCGCCCTGTCCCCGCAGCGCCTGCGCGCACCCCTTGCCGACCTCGCCGTACCCCATCACCACCGCCACCTTCGCCGAGAGCATCACGTCGGAGGCGCGGTTGAGCCCGTCGATCACCGAGTGACGGCATCCGTAGATGTTGTCGAACTTGGACTTGGTCACAGAGTCGTTGACGTTGATTGCGGGGAAGAGAAGCGTGCCGTTCTTCGCCATCTCGTAGAGTCGGTGGACGCCGGTCGTGGTCTCCTCCGACACGCCGCGGATGTCGGCGGCGATGCGCTGCCAGCGGCCGTCGTCGATCCGCTGGTGGGCGCGGAGCAGATCGAGGATAACACCGTACTCTTCGCTGTCGGTGTCGGGATCGAAGTCGGGCACTCGCCCCAGCCGCTCGAACTCGGCGCCCCTGTGGACCAGCAGCGTGGCGTCGCCGCCGTCGTCGAGGATCATCGTGGGACCGAATCCCCGCGGCCACGACAGCGCCTGCTCCGTGCACCACCAGTACTCCTCCAGCGTCTCGCCCTTCCAGGCGAAGACTGCGGGGCCCTGCGGATCTTCGGGGCTCCCGTCCGGCCCGACCACCACCGCCGCCGCAGCGCGGTCCTGCGTCGAAAAGATGTTGCACGACGCCCAGCGCACCGAGGCTCCGAGGTCGAGCAGGGTCTCGATCAGCACGGCGGTCTGCACCGTCATGTGCAGCGATCCCATGATCCGGGCGCCGGCAAGCGGTTGGCTGGCATGCAGCTCGCGCCGGATCGCCATCAGCCCGGGCATCTCGTGCTCGGCCAGGCGGATCTCGTTGCGGCCCCACTCGGCCAGGGAAAGGTCGGCCACCTTGAAGGGCGGCCGCTCGATATCGGTTGCGGGCCTGGTCGCGCCCGCGACAGCGGTCTTCATTGTTCTTCGGCACCTCGGGTTGTGTGACTACAGTAATCTATCGGGGGCGGGGCGCGAATCCAGTCCCCTGGCCGGGCCCGGAGCCGGGTCCCGCTCTTCGCTACTTCGCCTCCAGATCCACGGCCACGATTTTCACGAAGGGCAGGCCGTCCGGTCCCTCCCCGGTGCGTGGCCCCTTCATCACGCCGGGGAAGAGCGCCTGAGGCAGGAATCCCATGGCTTCCGAGGTTCGGTGGACCTCCGAAGCCAGGAGTTCACCCGCACGCAGGTCGATCATCTGGATGACGACCTCGGTCTCCGTGTACCTCTTGTCGCGCGGGAACGGATCGCCGGCCGCCATTGCCCGCCTCATGATCCGCTCGCCCTCGTCCGTCAGCCGCTGGTAGATGATGTAGAGAAGGCCCTCTCCGTCATCGACGTTGAACTGGAGGATCCCTCCAAACGGCACCCCGTCTTCGCTCCACACGAACCAGGGAGCCTGGCCGCGCACCGCGCGCCGCAGCTCGCCGTCCGTGCCCCACTCCTCGATCAGATACTCCTCGTCTCCATCGGCGACCGGGGTCGCCCAGAAGCTGTCGCCGCCGTTGTAGGCGATCACCCGAAAGAGCGGCCACTGCGGATTCCCGGCCATCTCCTCGTCGACCGGCCCGAAGGACCGCGCGAGGGTGCCGTCCGCACCGAACACGCGGAAGAAGTTGCGCCTGTCCGACTGGTACGCGTCACCGGTCAACACCTCGCCGTTGTCGAGGAACACGGTCATCCTCGGATCGAGGCGCGCGTTCTCGCTCCGAAGCGTACTGCGGCCGATGAATTCATGATCCGCCGAGAAGGTCGACCACTGGGCGCGGCTCTCCCAGACGTGCAGCCGGTCCTCACCGCCCACGAACATGCGTATGCCCGGTTGCCGCCGTAGTTCGCCCGGGCCTTCGCCCACTCCGCCGAAGGACGTCAGGTAGTTGCCCTGCGGGTCCCATACACTGATGATCGACACGAATCCGCTCGCGTTCGTCGAGTAGAAGCGCCCGCGTCTGTCCATGACTACGGTCGGGCCCGGGTCCGGCCTCGAGCCGTCCACCGTCGCCTCCAGCCGCACACCCGTCGGGCGGAAAACGAGACGGCAGGGAGGCTCCCGATCCTCGATCTCCATCACGCTTCCCGGCGGAGAATCGCGGGGGGCGCTGCGGGGGCAGGGGTCCTGCCTCTCAAGCCGGGATTCGGGGGTGGACGCCGGTGCCACCGAGGCAAGCGGCAGCAAGACGGCCAATGCTGCAACAAGTCCTGTGGTTCGTTGCGGGGATCCGGTACCGTTCATGCCTCTTCTCCCTAGGCTTTGGTTTGCGATGGGTGGCAGGGGAGACTCCCGTTTGACTCAGGTGACGCTAGGGACGGATTCGCTTCGCGACAACCTGGACGGGCGAGAGACGGCGACAGTATCGAAGCCCGCGGGTATGAGCTACATTACGACACGTGGCGCGCTAGCCTGTCCGGGCCGCGCCACCGCGCGTCCGGGCCGAAACCCGCCCGAACGTGCAGAACTCCCGCCATCTCTTGTCACACACGATTGTCCTCTCCCCCGTCGACAAAGTCTGTGGATCTCTCGTGCTTCGCCCGGGGATCGGGCATCGGCATGGTCGATTTCATGTCGCACACGAGGCCGAGTTGCGGTTGGGCAATCACTGCGCTGATGAGCCATTCAGGCGCCCGGCGCGATTCTTCACACCGAAATCACCCCAGGAGCAACAAATGTTAAGAAGAGGACTACTGATTCTGGCCCTGGCGGCGATGCCTTCCACGGCACTCGCCCAGGGCACTATCGAAGGAGTCGTTCGCAGCGCCGAGAGCGGACTCGGACTCGGCACCGCCCGGGTCGCGATCCCCGCGCTCGATGTCGTCACCTTCACCAATCCCGCCGGAGCCTTCTCCATGTCCGGCGTCGCCGCGGGCACGCACACCCTGGAAGTCCGGCTTATCGGCTACGCGGTGCTCACCCAGGAGGTCACGGTTTCCAGCGGCGGGACCACCAACCTCGAACTGTCGCTCGACGTGGCCGCCTTTGCCCTCGAAGAGCTTGTCATCGTCGGGAGCCGCACGCGGCCCAGAACCGTCACGGAATCGATGGTGCCGGTGGACGTGATTCCCGTCGGGGAGATCGCCCGCCAGGCGGAGACCAACATCGACTTCCTGCTGAGGAACGTGGTTCCGTCCTACAACGTGAACATCCAGCCGATCAGCGACGCGGCAACGATCACGCGGCCGGCCAACCTGCGCGGCCTCGCGTCGGACCACACGCTGGTGCTCATCAACGGCAAGCGGCGCCACCGGGGCGCGGTCATAACCTGGCTGGGCGCGGGCCTCTCCGATGGCGCGCAGGGGCCCGACATAGGGTCCATCCCGGGCATCGCGCTCCGGCAGGTCGAGGTGCTGCGCGACGGCGCCTCGGCGCAATACGGCTCGGACGCCATCGCGGGCGTGCTGAACTTCCAGCTGAAGAACGACCGCTCCGGCGGCTCGGTCCAGGTCAAGCAGGGCCAGCACTTCGACGGCGACGAGTTCGTCGATGGCGCGGAGCGCAGCTGGGCCGGTCACGGGAAAGCGGTTGCTGTGGCGACCAATTTCGGGGTACCGCTCGGCGACTTCGGATTCGCCAACGTCAGCGTGGAGTACGGCAACCAGGAGCCGACGGACCGTGCCATCCAGCGGACCGACGCGGCCGCGCTCGTCAACGCGGGGAACACGGCCGTGCGGACGCCGACCGCGCAGGTGTGGGGCTCGCCCAAGGTCACCGACGACCTCAAGGTCTGGCTCAACACCGGCTACAACTTCGACGACAACGAGCAGGTCTACGCCTTCGGCAACGTCGCCACCAAGCGGGTGGACGGCGGCTTCTTCTTCCGGAATCCGAACACACGCGGCGGCGTCTTCTCGGGCGATGGCGGGGAAACGCTGCTGATCGGTGACGTGCTGCAGGCGAAGGGCCTCGGATCGGCCGACTGCCCGGTCGTGACGATCACCAACAACGTCCCCGATCCGGTCGCGCTCCAGCAGGTGTTCGACGACCCGAACTGCTTCTCCTACCAGGAAATGTTCCCCGGGGGCTTCACGCCGCAGTTCGGCGGCGAGGTCTTCGACGCCTCGATCGTCGGTGGGGTCAAGGGCCGCACCGACGGCGGCATCAACTGGGACGCCAGCACGAGCTGGGGCAGGAACCAGGCCGACTTCTTCATCTACAACACGGTGAATGCGGCGCTCGGTCCCGACACCCCCACCGACTTCGACCCCGGCCTCTACAACCAGGAAGAGATCAACCTCAACCTCGATCTCTCGTACCAGGTCAACGAGATGGCCAACGTGGCCGCCGGATTCGAGCAGCGCGAGGAGCGCTTCGAGATCGGGCAGGGCCAGGACGAGTCCTGGAAGATCGGTCCGTATGCGGCGCAGGGCTTCAGCTCCTCGTCGAACGGCTTCCCCGGCTTCAGCCCGCTGGCCGCCGGCGACTGGACCCGCAGCAACACCGCGCTCTACGCCGACCTCAATCTGGGCAGGCCCGACGACGCCTGGGCCCTGGGGATCGCGGGACGCTACGAGAACTTCTCCGACTTCGGGGGCAAGGCGACCGGAAAGGTCTCCTTCCGAATCCAGGCCACCGACCAGATCGCGTTTCGCGCCAACGCCAACACCGGCTTCCGCGCCCCCACGCCAGGGCAGCAGAACGCCTTCAACGTGTCGACGGTCTTCGACATCGACCTCGGCGACCTCGTCAATCGCGGCACCATTCCCTCCACCTCGGCGGTGGCGGCGACCAAGGGCGGCAAGCAGCTGGAGCCCGAGAGCTCGGTCAGCCTGACCGGCGGAATCATGTACGAAGCGGGCGCATTCCGGCTCACGGCCGACTACTTCCGCATCGCGATCTCGGACCGGTTCGCGCAGACCAGGACCTTCAAGCTCGAGCCCCACGAGGTGACGCAGCTGGTCTCCGAGGGCGTGACGAGCGCCGCGAACCTCGCGGAGTTCCGCTTCTTCACCAACGACTTCGCGACCCTGACCCAGGGCATCGATCTGGTGGCGAACTACACGCCCGCCGAAGCGACCACCGTGAGCCTGCTCTTCAACTACACCGGCACCGAGGTCACCGAGCGCAACCCGGAGGTCGTGAACGACGCGCGCGTGGACCAGCTCGAGCGTGCGCTCCCGCGCTACCGCGGCGTGCTCAGCCTGTCGCAGCAGCTGGGACGGCTGGACGCCCTGGTCCGGGGGACCTACTACGACGGCTTCTACGATTCCGAACTCAGCGACCCCGACCTGCGGTACGGCGCGCGCGTCCTCGTCGACGCCGAGGTCTCGATGCCCCTGGCGGACAACGCGACGATCGCGCTCGGCGCCAACAATCTCTTCAACACCTACCCCGACGAGAATCCCAACTCGGGGGGCGTCGGTGCGCTCTACCCGGAGAGCACTCCCTACGGCTTCAACGGCGGGTACTACTACCTGCGGTTGAGTTATGACTGGCTGTGGGCGACTCGGTAGAGAAACGCGCCAAGCCAGCTGGACGGTGACGGCTGGCCGCATCGCGTGAAGTGAACAGACCCCGGCGGGCTCGGAAGGGCTCGCCGGGGTTTGTTGTGGCCCGACACCGGGGGCGTGCCGGCTGGCTACCGCCGAGGGTCCGCCTCCGGAACCACCCTGTACACCCGAAAGCGGACGGAGGCACTCTCCGTGATATGGACTCTGCCGATCAGCCCGGGCTCGAGAAAGTGGGTGAGTTCGAAGTCGAAGCGCTGGCTCCCGACCACCCTGTTGGTTCGCAGGTCGACTACTTCGACGAATTCGTCATATCGTCCGCCCAACTCGGCCTCGAGGACCAGAGAAAGTCCGCAACTGTCCCGACAGGAACCCAGGGAAAAACGTTCCGGCTGCTGGGCGGTGGTGCTGGCCGGAACGAGAAGGCTCGCCAGACAAGCTGCCCGGGTGATTCGGGCGATGCTCTGTATGGGATTGGTCCGCAAACGCTGCGTCTCCATGCTCGTGGCCTCCGTCAGGTGATCAATGCTTCCAACGCGGGAATCGACTTGACCGAATAGCTGGCCACCACTTCATTCCAGCACCCGATGAGCTGCAGTGCGTTGCGTGATCTGTTGATCCGGAGACGATGCGGAGCGCTCTCCAACAGAGCGGCCAACTGGGCTGGAGTGCTCCGTTTCAAGGTTTGGATGACATCGCTCGAACCCGCGACAAGAATACCCACGCCCCCGTACGGCGGGTGCCCGCCCCTCTTCGGGTCGAGGTCGCAAGGACCGGCACGTTCCTGGCATGGATGAGGGTGGAATGCGAGGTTGCCGCCATCGGGCGGGGGTCTTCTGTTCAGTATCTCGTGGCCGTCATCCCCACACCCGACGCACATATAGCACGTGTGGGCGAGCAAATCTTCCAGGGCCTTCTCAATCGAAGATGCGGGTGGGGCGGTCGTCCCTGCATGGTTCCGAACTGTTCCATCCGGGGCAGAGGCGGATACGGCGGCCACGACGAGAAGCGCAGCCATGGCCGTTGGAATGATGGAAGCGAGGCTCCGGGTGGTGGGTGGTATGCGCTTACCAAGGTAGTATCCCAATGGGAAGAGCTTGGTCAGGGTGCGCTTTGCCGTTGCGAACATGGTGTCCTCCTGGGATGGGGTATGGTGGAAGCCGAATGGCTTCGTCCCGCGGCATCTCCGCCGCTGCATCACAAGATGGCGCCCGGGGTTCGGTCGGGAATGTCGTCTTTCGCCCTATTTGTTGTCGTTTTTCCCCCCTGTTTTCGGGAGCAACGCTGGGCCGGGCCCGCTGCAACGCCTCAGCTGGCCGTGACGGCGGGCTCGGAATGGCCAGCCGGCGTCGCGCTATCGGGCACTCTCGAGGTATGCCTTGACCGCGTCCATGTCTCCAGCGATGGCCTTCGCCACGATCCCCTTGGTGATTGGGACGAAAACCCTCGCCAGCAGGCGGTAAGGCCTCGCCTCCATGACCAGGTCGAGCCGCGTCCCACGCCCATCCCCGGTCGGCGTCACCGTGAAGATGGAGTCCCAGACGGTCCGGCCGGCGTCCGAGACCATGCGCACATGTTCATCCTTCACGTACTCGGTGACTTCGAGTTCCGTGGCGGCCTCCCGACCTCGCATCTCACGCGTCTCACGGAAACGGGTGCCGACGCCGGTCCTCTGGTCGGTGAGAAACTCGACCTTCGTGATCTCGGGCACGGCCCTGGTGTAGTTGACGGGATCGGCGATGAGGTCGAAGACGGCGCCGACCGGGGCGTCGATCGTGCGGGTTGCGCGGGTCCGGGTCATGACGGCGGGCTCGTCATGAAGATCCCCCCACCCACCCCACCACCCGCAGCGGCCCCCCGCTCCCCCCCTCGATCTTCATCGGCAACGCCACGATTCCGGCCCCCGTCGCCGGCAGCCGGTCCAGGTTCGTCAGGTTCTCGAACCCGACGATGTTCGCGCTGTAGAGGATCACGTGGGCGCGAAAGTCGGTCGACTGGCCGTAGTCGATGCTGGGCGTGTCGAGCCCCACGGCCGCGACGTTGCGGTTGTCGACGAGCCACTGCGCGGCCTCGGGGCCGATCCCCGGAAAGTGCAGCTCCGGCACCGCCTCCGGCCCGGTGAGATCCGTGCCCAGGTAGGCGGTGCGGTCACCCCAGCGTGACGACCAACCCGTGCGCACCAGCAGCGCGGTACCGTCGGTGAGCTCCCCGTGCTCGGCCTCCCACGCGGTGAGATCCTCGACCGCGAGCTGGTAGTCCGGATCGGCGTCGGCCGCGGCCGAGACGTCGACCACGGACGCCATGGTGATCAGGCTCGACAGCGGGATCTCGTCCGCCGTCATGCGCCCCTCGGCGAAGTGGATCGGCGCGTCCAGGTGGGTGCCGCCGTGCTCGGCCGACGCGAAGGCGTACGACGCGTAGAAGTACCCGCCCTCCGTGTGGCCATAGGCCAGTTCGGTGAGCTGGAAGCCCGCCGTGTCGGTGGGCCAGTAGATCGTGGACGGCCCGAAGGCGTGCGAGAGGTCGATCCACTCGCCCGCGCCGCCGGTGAAGACGGCGGTGTGGTCGGGTGGAGGGACATCCTGCAGGCATGCCGCGGCCAGAAGGGCGGCGGTGAGCGTGGGCAATGCGACGGTTGCTCGGATCATCGTCCTGAATCCCATGTAAGGTTTACTTTACATAAAGTCATGTAAACATTACCAATCGCTGTCGCGTGACCGATCGAGCGTCGCCTACTCCGGCAACCGCAACGCCACTAGGCCATAAGCTGCGCCCTGCAGGCGCGCCGCCACGACCACGTACTGCTGCCCTTCGTGCATGTACGTCATCGGCGCGGTGAACGTGGAACCGGGCAGGTCGATGGCGCCCAGTTCCTCGCCGGTCATCTTGTCGACCGCGCGGAATACCGGTGCTCCGGTCCGTCCCTCGCCGTACATGAGAAGCGTCTTCGTGACCAGCTTGGTCGCGTGGGAACCGACGCCGGTGTTGCCGATGTCGATGCCTTCCAGCGCAGGATGGTTGCGGATGCGGGCCGGCGTGGTGCCGTTGGGGATCTGCCAGACGTGGTCGCCGGTGTTGAGGTCGATCGCGGTGATGGTGCCGTAGGGGGGTTTGGCGAGGGGGAGGCCCTGAGGGCCGCGGACGCCGCCGGGGCCGACGCTCACCCAGTCGACGTTCGAGTCGGGGTCCACGTCCATGCCCGGCTCGAGGCGGGGCGCGCTGCAGCCGCGGGTCGACGCGACATACAGGATCCCGGTCTCGGGGTCGACTGCCGCGCCGCCCGGGATGTTGGCCCCGCCGTTCGCGCCGGGACAGTGGATGGCGGGACCGCCGGGGCCGTTCTCCCGCGAGGGCGGATTGAAGAGCGGGCCCATGCGGTAGTTGCTGACGATCTCCAGCGCCAGGGCGCGCAGCTCGGGGGTGAAGTCGATGAGGTCGTCCTCGCCGATCCCCTGCATCTCGAAGGGAGCGGGGCGGGTGACGAAAGGCTGAGTAGGGGACAACTGCTCGCCCGGCACGTCGGACTGCGGGACCGGCCGCTCCTCGATCGGCCAGACGGGCTCGCCGGTCTCACGGTCGAGGACGTACGCCCAGCCCTGCTTGGTCGTCTGCACGAGGGCCTTGATATCCCGTCCGTCCACGGTGATATCGACCAGGTTGGGGGCGGTGGGGTTGTCGTAGTTCCACACATCGTGGTGCACCGTCTGGAAGTGCCAGCGGCGCTCGCCGGTCTGCACGTCGAGGGCCAGAATGCTGGTCGAGAAGAGGTTGTCGCCCGGATGGAAGCCGCCGTAGTAGTCGATCGGCGGCGGGTCGGTCACCACATAGACGAGCCCAAGCTCGGGATCGGCCGAAAGGGGTGCCCAGGCCGAAACGTTGCCGGTCCACTTCCATGCGTCGTTCTCCCAGGTGTCGTGGCCGAACTCACCTTCCTGGGGGATCACGTTGAAGGTCCAGAGGTGCTTCCCCGTCCCGGCGTCGTACGCGAGGATGTTCCCCGGCACATTCTCCTTGCGGGTCTGGGTGTAGCCCTGCTCGTGGGAATTGCCGACCACGACCACGCCGTTGACCACGATCGGCGGGGACGAGTTGGTGATGTAGCCGACTTCCGATGGAATCCCCTCCGTGGGGTGGTGATCCCAGTGGCCGAGGTCGCCCAGCAGATCCACGGTCCCGCCATCGCCGAAGGAGGTGATGGGCCGCCCGGTCATCGGGTCCAGCGCATGGAGGAAGAACGCGGGGGTGACGAGGTAGATCATCGGGCGGCCGTTGACCTCGGCGTAGGCGACGCCCTTCCCGTAGTCCTTCCGCATGGAGTCCTCCCACCGCTTGGTGGTCGGTTCGCGGAAGGTCCAGAGCGTCTCCCCGGTGGCGGGGTCGATGGCCACGGCGGTGCGGCGGTTGCCGGCGACGGAGTAGAGGGTGCCGTCCACGTAGATGGGCGTGGCCCGCAACATTGTGCCCCCTGACGGCCCGTTGAAGTTGTCGGCTCTCCAGATCCAGGCCACCTCGAGGTTCTCGAAGTTCGAGGCATCGATCTGGTCGAGCGGCGAGTAGCGGGTGCTGGCGGCGTCGGCGCCCCAGTAGCGCCACTCGCTCTCCTGGGCGGACGTGGTGGCTGGGGCCGCCAGGGCGAAGGCGGCCGCGAGCAGAGCGGCTGCGGTGAGGGTCCGGGTCGTCGGTTTCACATGTCCCTCCGGGTGGGTCCTGTTTTCGGATCGTTCGATGTGCGCGCTCGCCAAGGGATTCCGGAGCCCTCGTAGCGTGCGCCGGAACAGAATACCCCGGCGGCGGCGCTTCGGCCAGTGTGGGCAGGCCGACGGCAGGCGGCGGGCGTGGCCGCGGACGATTCCCGCGTGACACCGGGTCTGCAAGGCGCCGGGGTCTGCGCGCCGGCATGCGCTGCCCGCGCCCACTCACCCCGGCGGCAGCTCCCCGTTCAGCTCCATGTACACTCGGCCGATCGCGCGGGCCCCTTGGCTGGAGCGCAGCGACCAGGTCTCCAGCTCCCCGAATTCGGCCTGCTCGACCGCGTCTTCCAGCGCGACTCCGGCCGCGTGCAGCCGCGTGGCCTCCTCGATCACCTGGACCATCGCCCGGCGGTACGTCTCCAGCTCCTCGGCCAGCACCTCGGGCGAATCGACGAACCCGTGCCCCGGCACGTACGTGTCGATGTCCATCGCCTGCGCGGCCTCGATCATCGCGACCCACTCCGACGGGTAGGCGGAGCGCATCGCCGGGAAGACGCGGTTGAGGTACGCCTCGCTCATGAAGAGGATCCTCTCCGCGCGGAGGTGGACGACGAGGTCGCCGCCGGTGTGGGCGCGCCCCAGGAAGAGGATGCGGATCTCGCGGCCGCCGAGGTGGAGCGTCTCGGAGGTCTCGACCAGCTCGGTGGGGACGACGACGGGCGGGGCGGTGGCGGGGCGGATGGGGTTGTCGGCGGTCGCCTGCAGCACGGCGTGAGAGGTGGGATGCGCGTAGAAGCGGGCGTCGGCGGGGAACTCGGAGTTGCCGGCGGTGTGGTCGCCGTGGTCGGAACAGACTACGACGTGTGTGATCGGCTGGTCGGTGATACCGGCGATCGTTTCCACCATGCGCCGCGTCTCCTCCGGGCTGCCCTGGCCGTCGGCGACGAGAACGCCGGCGTCGGTGACGACGAACATGCTCACCGTGGTGAAGCGCTCCTCACCCGCGGAACGCAGCTGTTCGTAGGAATAGACCCCGGGCGCGAGCTCCTGGACGCGCGGGAAGTCGTCGTCGGTGTAGCCGCGGGCGTAGGGGTCTGCCGTGCGGATGGGGTCGTGGGTGGCGGGGGCGGCGCAGGCGAGGGCGGCGAGGAGTGCCGCCAGCGGGACGGCACGAGCGGGTGCAGTTTTCATGATCGGGCCTCCCGGTCTGTGGAATGAGTCCCCCTCGCGACTGGCCGCCCGCGAGTTTCGCGCCCAGGTGAGGGCAGAACGCCGGAAAAAGTCGCCTTCCCGACGCTCCGGCGCTACAATGATGCGCGGAACGCCCCGATGGCGACTGACCTGATCCTGCCATGTCGTGGGCGCCTGACCCACCCGCGACGATGAGGAACCCTCACAACGGAGGTCTGACGAAATGAGATACCGGAGATGCATCCTGATCGCGGCCGCGCTGGCGCTTCTGGTGCCGATGGCGAGCCAGGCGCAGCAGGGCCGCCGCGGCATGAGCGCGGAGCGGCGTGCGCAGATGGCGGTGCAGCAGGCGCAGGCCCACCTCGCCGACATGCAGACCGAGCGGCCGATCGAGGCGCTCAACTCGGTCTGGATCGAGGAGCTGACCTGGATGGAGGTGCGCGACGCGCTCCGCGACGGGAAGACCACAGCGATCATCTCGACGGGCGGCATCGAGCAGAACGGCCCCTACCTGGCCACCGGCAAGCACAACTACGTGCTGGCGGGTGCCTGCGAGGGAATCGCGCGCAAGCTGGGCAACGCCCTTTGCGCGCCCGTCGTCAAGCTGGTCCCGGAGGGTAACATCGACAACCCCTCGGGTCATATGCGCTACCCGGGCACGATCAGCCTCCGCGAGGAGACCTTCCGCGCCGTCCTCGACGACGTGGCCAGCAGCCTCAGGGCGCACGGCTTCACCGACATCGTCTTCATCGGCGACAGCGGCGGCAACCAGGGAGGGATGGCGGCCGTGGCGACCGCGCTCAACGAGCGCTGGCGCGGCAGCGCCCGGGCGCACTTCGTCCCGGAGTTCTACCGCTACCGCGAGGTCTTCGAGTACATGGAGACCGAACTCGGGATCACCGAGCCGACCAACGACGGCATCCACGACGACTTCGTGATCACGTCGATCATGATGACCGAGGATCCGGAGTCGGTGCGGCACGCGCAGCGGGTGGCGGCCGGGAAGGCGTCGATCAACGGGGTCAGCATCGAGGACAGGGAAGCCACCATCGAGATCGGCAGGAAGCTCTTGCAATTCCGTGTGGACCGCACGGTGGAGGCGATCCAGGCGGCGATCATGGGGCAGGACTCCGGCAGCTCGGGGCAGTAGCTGCACAAATGCACACATGCACATCTTTCGGCCGGGCACCGGACGCACGGGGCATCCGGACCGCGGGCCGGGGACAACCGGAGATAGCAGACGAATGCGCAAACTTCTGATGGCGGCGGCGCTGGTCGCCACGGTCGGGCTTGCCGCACCGACCGGGGCGGCGGCCCAGGAACCCGGCGACGGCCTCATCGAGGTCGGGGCGATGGCCCCGGACTTCGAGCTGACGGGCGCGACCCGGCACGGCGTCCTCCGGGACCCGATCCGGCTGAGCGACTACCGCGGCGAGACGGTGGTCCTCGCGTTCTTCTTCAGAGTCAGGACGCGTGGCTGAACGGTTCAAATGAGAGCGTACCGTGATCAGTACGCAGAGCTGTTCAACGAAGGCCGCAACGTCGTGCTCATGGCGATCTCGAACGACTCGCCGGAAGAGGGCGCGTCATGGCTGATGGACGAGGACTTCCCCTACCTGTTCGGCACCGACGCCGACACCTTCGCAGCGTTCGGCGGATCGATGCGGGACAACGGGATGGTGGGAAGCCGCGCCGTGATCGTGATCGGTCCGGACGGCCGCGTCGCCGGGGTGATCCCGCAGTTCAGGCAGACGGACCCGACCGCCTACGAGGAGCTGGGCGCCATCATCGACGAGGTGACGCCGGAGCCGGAAGAGGGGTAGGGCCGTCGGGGGGGCGTCGGGTGTGGGCCGGTCCGTCACGGACTCCGGCGTAGGGCCCTCAGCCGGGCGAGACGCCATCTCCCAGCATCGCCTCCACCGCCTCCACGAGGCCCTGCTTCGGCCCCACGCCGGTGGAGACGACGCGCCCCTCGCCGTCCACCAGCACGACGATCGAGGTCGTGAGGGCTTCGTAGGCTCTCACGGCCTCGCCCTTTGCATCATACACGAAGGTGTACCCGGGCTCGTGCCGGTCGACGTGACGCCGCACCCGCCGCACCGACTGCGAAACGGCGACCGCGACCGCCACTACCTTGATCTTCTCCCCGAACCGCTCCTGCACGGCGTCGATCTCGGGTTGGAGCAACTCGCACTGCTCGCACCACGACGCCCAGAACTCGATCAGCGCTGGACCGCCGCCCACCACCTCCAGCAGCGACACCTGGTTCCCCTCCAGGTCCTCGACCTGCGCGTCCGGGGCGGTAGTCCCGGGGGGCAGTCCCAGCTGGGTGTCCCCCTCCTGGGCGGCCGCGCGGCCTGCTGCCGCCAGCGCGAACACGGCCCAAAGGGCAGCGACCGATATCGTGCGTGATGCTTTCACCATGAACCTCACAGGTTGTAGCCCGCCTGAATGAAATAATACTGCGCGACCCCCAGCATGATCACCGCGGCCACCCGCTTCACGGTCACCATCCACTTGCCGGACTTCGGCAGGCGCGACAGCGAACCCGAGAAGAGTCCCACCACGACGAGCAGCGCGGTCATCCCCAGGGAGAACACGAAAAGGTACACGAATCCCATCAATCCCGCCCGGGTGGCCGCCACCCAGGCCAGTACGGCCGCGAATGCCGGGGCGCCGCACGGCGCTGCCACGATCCCCGATGTCGCCCCCAGCAGGAAGACGGCCCCGTACGATCCACCCCCGCGCGACCCTGCCCACGCAATGAGCCGCTGAGGCACCCGCACCGGGATCACATCAAACATGGCCAGCGCGAAGAGCAGGAGCAGGTTGCCGATCGCCAACAGCGCCCACGGACTCGCGCTCACCGTTCCGAAGAGCGTGCCGGTGAGCCCGGCCAGCATGCCGAGGAAGGCGTACAGCATCGCCATCCCCACCACGTAGGTCATGGTGAGCCCCAGCGTCCGCCGCCACGGCTGCCCCTCCTGCGCCGTCCCCGAGATCACCGAAGCCGTGATCGGGATCATCGGGTAGACGCACGGCGTCAGGCTGATCGCGACGCCGCCCCCGAACAAAAGGACAAGCGCCAGCAGCGGGTTCGCTGCCAGCGCTTCCGAAAGTCCTCCCGTATCGCCGAGCTGCACGTACGGATCGATCAATTCGTCACCGCATTCGGTCCCGGGCGACCCGGGTCAATTGCTGCCGCTTCCGCCGCGCCGCTTCGCCGTCCGTCCGGTGCTGCTCCGGGAGCTCCCGCTCGACGACGTGCCCACCGAGGAGCTCCCGCTCCCGCCCCTCGACGAAGAGCCGATACTCGACGAGCCGACGTACCCTCTCCCGCTGGAACCGACACTCGGCGGTCCGGTGTAGCCCCGGCTGTACCCTTTTCCGGCGATCGCACGCCCCCCGGTGTTCCTGGGCACGGGCGTCACATCCACGACCACCGTCCGATAGGGGTAGTAGTAGCCCCCGTAGTTGCTCCAGCCGTAGGGGGAAAACCACCCGCCGTACCCATAGCGGCTGTACCCGTACCGGCTGTAGCCGTAGTAGTACGGATCCGCCCACAGCGGGCGCATGCCCACGTACCCGGCCTCACGGCCCGGGCCCTCTTCGCTGACCGCGAACCGCTCCGGGAAGGAAACCGCGACGACGACATCGATCACGTCTCCGGACACTCCGGCGCCATCGAGCGTCAGGAGGTCATCCGCATCCAGTCCCGCGAACTGCTGGCCCACTTCGGCGATCCAGGCCTCGACGGCCTTGTCGTCCACGTTCTCCGAGGCGTCGACCACATCGTCGATGGTGATCGGTGCCATGGTGAACGAGGCAACGCCCCTCACCGCCAGCGGCCCCGTGGCCCGTCCGCTCTGGATGCCGAGCTCGTTGAGCTGGTTCTCGTCGGTGCGTACGTACCACTGAACCCACACGGTGGCTTCCTCGCCCTCGGCCTGCGACGAACGCACGTCCACCCACTCGCCGGCGCTCGGCATGAAGATGATTCCACTCCCGGTGCGGGGTGGCTGATCCTGGCAGGCGACCTGCGAAACCGTGTAGATCCGGCGCTGATCGTCCGAGAAGCGGGCCGATTCGGTCCCGACGCAGCCGTCCTGCTCGATCTCGCGGGTCTGCCCGTCCGCCGGGAAGGGCTCGCGGTGCGTGATCATTCCGTCCGAGATCGTCAGCATCTGGACCTGGTCGCCGACCGCCGCGAAGCAGAGGATTCCCAGGGCCTCGTCGGCACCGTCCGCCTGCCAGCATCCCAGGAGGGGTTGCCAGCCCATGCGGGTGTTCGGGGCCTGTCCGTCCGCGCCGCCCGGGAGTCCGCCGAGTGCGAGGGCCGCGCCGAGGCCGGCCACTACACCGAAGTTCACATTCTTCCTGACCATGTTCATTCCCCTCCTCCTAGTACCTGAACGAGAGCCCGACCGTGACCTGGAAACCCGCGAGGTCGAGGTTCGGGAACCCTACGAAGTCCCTGCCGCTGATGCGCCCGCTGGCGAGAGCGTAACGCCCTTCGCCGGTCAGCACCACATGATTGCTGATCGACATGTCCATGCCCCCGAGGAAATGTACCGTCGGGCCCGCTCCTGTCGAAAGGAGTCTGGCGTCGAAGATGTCCAGCGTCTCGAAGTCCACGAAGTCGCCGTGCTGCTCGAAACGATACCAGACGGCTCCGCCGGCCACCCCCACGTAGGGGTTCCAGGTGCGCGGGATGTAGGCGAAGCGCCCCAGCGAGCGCCCGCGGTCCCGCAGGTATGCCTTCACCCCGACGGTCAGCGGAAAGGTCACAAACTCGGTGGTCTGCTCGATCGGCAGGTCGTCCATATCCACCCAGTCGCGGAACTCCGATCTGGTCGCGCTGAGGGTGTATCCGAACGAGACGGTCACGTCCAGGCGTTCGGCAGCCCGGATGGCGAGTTCTCCCGCGATGGTCGTGCCGCCGAGGTCCCGGGTGTCGACCGTCAACTGTTTCCGCGTGAAGTCCCACAGGCTCTCCGTGTCTCCGCCGCTCCCGGCTCGCGGCTGGGCGAAGCCCGCCTTGATCGTGAGCGCCACCTTGGGCGCGCCGAGGAGAAAGTCCGCGCTCTGCTGGGCTGCGGTGGGAGACGCACCTGCGGTCACAAGCAGCGCCAGCCCGGTAACGACCGGAAGGCTCAGTCCAGGTCGATGTTTCGTCAGTCTGTTCATGGGCGCCCCCAGATGTGTTCTCGTGTCAGGTCTGCATAATCACCGCAAGAGATGTGCCGGAGCATTCAGCGCAGAATGACGGCGTTTTTTGCCTTCCCGAGCGACCGCATGAAGCCGCCAGAGGACACCGCGTCGCCGGATTCGGACAGCGGCGCTCTGGCGTCGCCGCGCATCCTGCCGCCAGGAACCACGGCCACCGTCGATACCGCTCCCCATCATCCCAGCGTCCTCTGCAGATATGCCTTCAGACGCTGCCAGGCGTCGGCAGCCGGGGCCGTGCGTACCTCCGGATCCTGGTCCACGCGGAGCCAGAACCCGTGGTTGACGTCGTCGTAGATGTGCAGGTCGTGTTCGATCCCGGCCTCCCGCAGAACGGCCTCGAAGGCGGCCACCGATTCGGGCGAGGGGCCGTTGTCCAGCGCCGCGAAGGTGCCGTAGACCTCGTGGTCGAGGCGGGCGACGACCTCGGGGTCGTCCACCAGCTGGCCGTAGAATATGGCGGTGGCGTCGTGGTTGTCTCCGTCCAGCCCGAACGAGAGCGCGACTCCCCCGCCGAAGCACCATCCCATCGCCCCGACCCGTCCCGTCACGTCGGACCGGCCCTTCAGGTAAGCCACGGCGGCGTTCAGGTTGGCGATCATGGCGGGCTGGTCGGCCCGCGCCTCAGTGACCAGCGCCATGTTCTCCTGCCGGTTGCTGCCGGTGCGCCCCTTGAAGAGGTCCGCGGCGAGCGTCACGTACCCCTCGCCGGCGAAGTCGTCGGCGAGCTGGCGCACGCGGTCCTGCAACCCGTTCCATTCGTGGATGATGACCAGGGCGGGGAAGGGACCGTCGCCGTCGGGGACGGCAAGGTAGCCGGTGGTTTGGGCGTCGCCCTCGACGTACTGCAGATCGGAGCCGTCCAGCTCGCCGCCGTTGCCGGTGATGGCTGACGGCAGGTCCTGCGCAGGGTCGGATGTGGCGGTCGCGTCGTCGACGGCGTCGGAGTTGGTGCCGTCGCCGGAGTCGGCACAGGCCGAGGCGAGAAGGGACAGCACGATGAGTGTGGTGGGGAACGACCGGATCCGGGCTGACGGACGCATTGCGGGTATCCTCCGCTTCAGGTTTTCGATCCCCAATAATTAATGATATAGTGACTCCGGCGCGAACGGTCCCGGGCCTGCCTGCCGGTATGTGAATCATTTCACAAGCGCGGGCCGGGTGGGGATTCCCCGGGTCGGGCATGGTTCCCTGTGGGTCGGCGGAACACCGGGGCCTGCCGCGTCCGATAGCGCGGTCTCCCACAACCACGGAGTTTGGAGTATGACCTATTCGAGACGGTTCCCGGCTGCTGTGCTGCTTTTCTGCGCCACCGCATCGGCGGTCCCCGTCACCGCCCAGCAGAACATGGACAACGTCCGGATCGAGACGATCGAGCTGGAGAGCGACCTCTTCATGCTCGTCGGCCGGGGCGGCAACATCGGGCTGAGCGTGGGGGACGACGGGGCTTTCCTGATCGACGACCAGTTCGCTCCGCTGACGGAGAAGATCGTCGCCGCGGTGGCCGCAGTGAGCGACCAGCCGGTCCGCTGGGTGCTGAACACCCACTGGCACGGCGACCACACCGGAAGCAACGAGAATCTGGGCGAGGCGGGCGCGATGATCGTCGCGCACGAGAACGTCTACCGGCGGATGAACCCCGCCGAGTTCGCGGACCTGATCGGGCGCTCCGCCCAGGCCCCCCGCGCCGCGCTTCCCGTGGTCACCTTCGACAACGCCGTGACCTTCCACTGGAACAGCCGCCACATCCGCGTCACGCACATCGGGACCGCGCACACCGACGGCGACGCGATCGTGCACTTCCCGCGCGCGAACGTCTTCCACATGGGTGACACCTTCTTCAACGGCCGCTACCCGTTCATCGACATCGACAGCGGGGGCGGGGTCGATGGGGTGATCGCCGCCGCGAACTTCGTGCTGGAGCGTTCGGACGACGCCACACGGATCATCCCGGGCCACGGCGACCTCGCCTCGCCCGCAGACCTGCGCGCCTACCGCGACATGCTGGAGACGGTGCGCCTGCGGGTCGCGGGCATGGTGGCGGCCGGCCGGACGGCCGACGAAGTGGTGGCGGCCGCGCCCACTGCGGATCTGGACGAAGTCTGGGGCGCCAATTCGGAGCGATTCGTGCGCGCGGTGTACGCGAGTCTGGCCGGTTCGTAGGAGGTTGTTTGGGACCCCGCGGGCCGCAACTCGCCACCTCATGAAGGAGCTTCGCGGAAAATGACGGTGCGCACACCACCCTACGCGATCACGTCGGCCATCCTCGGCCGGGTCGAGGAGATCGGCGAGGCGATCGGCCGGGCCGAAGCCGCGGCCGTGGGGCAGGATCTGCAGCTCCGGCGCATCAACCGTGTCCGCACCATCCGCGGATCGCTCGCGATCGAAGGCAATCGTCTATCCGAGGACCAGATCGCCACGATCCTCGATGGCAAGCCCGTGGTCGGCCCGCTGCGTGACATCCAGGAGGCGCGCAACGCCATCGAGGTCTACGATCGCTACCAGGAATGGGATCCCGCGAACGAATCCCACCTGCTCCGCGCCCACGAGATCCTCATGCGCGCGCTCCTGGACGGCCCCGGACGATATCGTTCGTCTCCCGTGGTTGTGATGGGCGGCGAAGAGGTTCAGCACATCGGCCCACCGGCGAACCGGGTCCCCGGCCTCGTGGCCGACCTTCTCGAGTGGCTGGGGACGACCGACGAGCATCCGCTGATCTCAAGTTCGGTCTTTCACTACGAATTCGAGTTCATCCATCCCTTCGAAGACGGCAACGGGAGGATGGGGCGCCTGTGGCAGACACTGATCCTGACCCGCTGGAACCACCTGTTCACCGGCGTCCCCGTGGAAAGCCTGATTCACGCCGGGCAGGACGACTACTATCGGGCGATTCGTGAGAGTTCGGCCGCGGGCGAAAGCACAAGGTTCATCGAGTTCATGCTCGACGCCATCCTGGCGGCGCTGCAGACCCCCCAGGCAACCCCCCAGGCAACCCCCCAGGTCGCGCGATTGCTGTCCGTGCTCCAGGGCGCGATGTCGCGGCGGGAGATCCAGGCCGCGCTCGGCCTGCGGGACCGCAAGTCGCTCAGGCAGCGCTACCTGCTTCCGGCTCTGAAGCGGGGGTACATCGAAATGACGCGTCCGGATGCGCCCAGCGCGGCGAACCAGAGATATCGTCTGACGGAACTCGGGCGGCGGGCGAAGGCATACTCGGCCGAGAGTCCCCATGTTGCACCGTGACGCCAACCCATAACATGATCGGAATCGAACCATGACCGTCCGCGTTTTGACCGCTCTGTCCGCCGTCGCGGCCCTCACCCTGGCCCCCACCACCCCCCTCCGCGCCCAAAACCCCGACATCGACGCGGCGGTGGCCCGGGTGCAGGACTCGATCATCCGACTGCGGGAACACATCCACCAGCACCCGGAACTCGGCAATCGCGAATTCAAGACCGCCGAGCTGGTCGCGAACCACCTGCGCGCGCTCGGCTTCGACGAGGTCCGGACGGGGATCGCGCACACGGGCGTGGTGGGGATCCTGCGCGGCGGCCGCCCGGGGCCGGTGGTGGCCGTGCGGGCCGACATGGACGCGCTCCCCGTCACCGAGGACACCCCGTACCCGTTCCGGTCGACCGTGCGGACCACCTACCTGGGCCAGGAGGTGGGGGTGTCGCACGCCTGCGGGCACGACATCCACGTGGCCGTGCAGCTCGGCGTGGCGTCGGTGCTGGCGGGTATGCGCGACGAACTCCCCGGGACGGTCAAGTTCATCTTCCAGCCGGCCGAGGAGGGGCCGCCGCCGGGCGAGGAGGGGGGCGCGGACCTGATGGTGAGGGAGGGGGTGCTGCAGGATCCCGCCCCGAGCGCGATCTTCGGGCTCCACAGCTTCGCCGAGATGGAGGTGGGGAAGGTGGGATTCACATCGGGGCCCGCGCTCGCCGCGGTCGACCATTTCAAGGTCCGCATCATCGGGCAGCAGTCGCACGGGGCGGCGCCGCACCTGGGCATCGACCCGGTCGTGATGGCCTCGCAGGCCGTGACCGCCTTTCAGACCATCCGGTCGCGCAACCTTCCCCCGCTCGAGCCCAGCGTGGTCACGGTGGGGATCTTCCGCGGCGGCACCCGCTTCAACATCATCCCCAACGAGGTCGAACTGGAGGGCACCGTGCGCACCTACAACCCCGATGTGCGCGACGCGGTCGAGCGGCGCATGGACGAGATCCTGGCCGGCATCACCGCGGCCGGCGGCGGCACCTACGAACTTGACTACGACCGCGGCACCCCCGCCACCATCAACGACCCCGCGCTCGGCGAGCAGATGCTCCCCACCCTGGAGCGCGTCGTGGGCGCCGAGAACGTCATCGAACTCGAACCGACGATGGGCGGCGAGGACTTCGCGTACTTCGCGAACGAGATTCCCGGATTCTACTTCCGCCTTGGGCAGGTCATCCCCGGCGGGACGTCCGGCGGGCACCACACGCCCGACTTCCAGGCCGACAACTCGGCCGTCCCGGTGGGCATCCGCGCGATGTCGAACCTGCTGCTGGACTACCTCAACGCGGGGCGGCCGGCGTCGCGGTAGGGGCCGCTATCGACCAGGCCTGCCTCCGGGCAGGGACCGCGATTGATCAGGTCGGCCTCCGGGCAGGGGCCGCGATGGACCAGGCCGGCCTCCGGGGCCGTGACCGCGATGGACCACGTCTCATCGTGCCACCGTCCCCCCCAACCCCCGGTCGAGCCCGTATAGGTGAACGAATTGGATGTCGAGGTCGTCAGTAGCCACGCCCAGCACATAGTCGGCGCCGATCTCCATGATCCCCAGGCCGTGTGGCAGCTTCACGGTCCCCAGGTACACGCCGTCCGGCCGGAAGATATCGTGGAGACCCGAGGGGCGCGTGAACACCAGGCGAGTGCCGTCGGCGGCCGACACCTCCAGCCGCACTCCCTCGTCACCCTCCGCCGGAGAAGGAGACCGGCGGACCCACAGGTATCCGAGCGCGTCCTGACGGAAGCTGCGGGCAATCGACAGCGAATCGACCGGCGACCACCGCTTGTCGCGCGGATCCATCCCCTCCGTGATCGGAAAGAGCGGGCCGTGCTTCGACGGATAGTTGGTTTCACGCTCCGCGCGGGCCCGGAGCGCCGTTCTCCGCTCGACCACCAGCGACAGCGTGGCGTTCGCGATGTCCCAGGCCTCGATCCGGTAGGCGTCGTTTGTAGCGTATAGAAGGGTGGGCCGGGGCTCGCTGGAGACTCGGAACAGCCCGTTGCGGCCGAACGGCGAAGGGGTGAGTGTGCGCCAGGGATTGTCGTCCCGGCCCCAGTCCGTCTCGAAGAAGGTGGCAAGGGTGTCGAGCCGGTCCAGGGCCCAGGTGGTTGCCACGACCGTTACGTGACTGGCCCACGTTTCCGCGGAACTCGGAGGACGCTCGTCGTCGTCGCAGGCCAGGACCAGATCGGCCAGGAAGTAGAGCCCGAAGGGGCAGGCGTAGAGGTAATAGGGGCCCAGGGACCGAAGCCCCCCGACGCCGAGCGTCTCGTGGGCGACGAGCTCTCCGGCGGGATCGAAGCGGATGCGGTCCCAGCCGTTCTGCACCTGCAGGGTGTCACCCGCAAGCCGGAGGAGCTGCGGAAACGCATCGGCGTACGCCTTCATCTCCCCGGGACCGTCGCCGGCGCCTCCTCGGCTCCACAGATGGCGGCCGGACGAATCGAAGGCCCGCAGTTCCGAACTTCCCCGGTTCAGCACGACGATCGTCCCGTCACTCAGCCGGGTCGCGCCACCGACGTTGTGGAACTGCTGCTCGAGTGGAGTGTCCCGCGTACCCAGGATCAGCGTCGGCTCGGGCGTGACCCGCCAACCCTCGCCGGCAATCCAGAGCGGGTCGGAGTTCACCACCATGCGCACACCTGCGCTGTCGGTGATTGTTGGTCCGGTTGTGGCGGGGGCTTCTTCCCCAACCGTGCAGGCGACTGCACCGAGCGCCAGCCAGCAGGCAGCGAACATCTCGCGGGCGACAGCCCGTCCGGTCATCCCGGTTCCCCCCCACCCCGGTCCAGCCCGTACATCCATACGTACTGCACGTCCATCTCGTCTCGCACGATACCAAGGATGTGGTCGGCCCCGATCTCTGTGATGCGCAGGTCGTGGGGCAGCTTCACGGTCCCGAGGTACACGCCGTCGGGGCGGAAGACGTCGTGGAGGCCCGAGGGAGCCGGTACTGTCCACTGCCTGCCGTCGCGCCCGGTGATTCCCCGCACCCGGGCGTGTTCGCCATCCAGCCCGGAGGGGCCGCGCCGGACCCACATGTACCCGAGTTCGTCGAGGAAGAGCGCCTCGGCGAGGGAGACGGAATCGATCGCCTGCGAATGGGCCTTGTCCACACTCTCGCCGATGTCGACGTAGTCGCGAGCGTAGCGGACATCGCCGCTTTGCACCAGGAAGTCGGCCTCCTCGTCCGTCCGCGCCCGCCGGGGGACCTGCCTCTCCACCACCATCGCAAGGCTTCCGGCCAGGATGTCCCACACCTCGATCCGGTATTCGTCGTTCCGGGCGTACAGTAGTTTGGGCTCCGGCGCGGCGCCGATCCCGAAGATGCCCCGGGCAGCCAGGGGGGATCGGATGGCAAGAGGAAATCCGCTCTGCAGGAAGTAGCTCTCCTCGAGAAAGTCCCCTCCCAGCGTGTCGAGAGCGTCCAGATCCCATGTGGTCCGCATGATCTTGTGATTAATGGTCCAGGAATCGGGAGGCGATTCAGGTTGCGGACGGTGGCAGAACACGATGTCGTCCTGCAGGAAGTATCCTTCGAAGGGACAGTATTGGATGAAGATGCGCCCCCACCGGCGGAATCGCCCGTAGTCCAGCTTGACGTGTTCGATCACCTCGCCGCCGGAGCTGTAGCGGATGCGGTCGAGCCCGTTCTGAAGCTGAAGGACGTCGCCGTCGAGTCTCGACAGAACCGGCCGCGTGTCGGGATAGCTCCTCATCTCCCCGGGACCGTCCCCGACTCCGCCTGCCGTCCACAGAAGGTCTCCGGAGGGATTGAAGGCCCGAAGCCCGAAGTCTGCCAGTTCGACCAGGACGATGGTCCCGTCACTGAGCCGCGTCGCGCCGACGATGTCCTGGAACTGTTGCTCCACCGGGAAGTCCATCACTCCCAGCGTCACGACGGGCTCGGCGGTCACCTGCCATCCCTCTTCCTCGCCCCACTGCCGGCCGGAGTTCACGACCATGCGTACGCCGGCGCTGTCGGTGACGGTGAATGCGGGGGGTGGGGGTTCGGCAGGGGTCTCGGAGCAGGCGGCGGCGAGCACAACCGGCATGCACGCCAGATGCAAGCGTCCCCAGGTGGAATTCGGAGCGGTTCGTGGTCTGAGGCTCATTCGGATCCTCCCTCACTTCGATCCAGCCCGTACATCCACACGTACTGGATGTCTACCTCGTCCCGGACGATGCCGAGGATGTAGTCCGGGCCGATCTCGGTGATGCTGAGGTCATGTGGCAGCTTCACCGTACCCAGGTACACGCCGTCCGGCCGGAAAACGTCGTGCATGCCCGAAGAAGACGGTATCGCCCACTCCACGCCGTCGGGCGTGGTGAACTCTCGAAGCATTCCCTCGTCGCCTTCCGCCGGGGACGGGCCTCGCCGGACCCAGAGGAAACCGAGGTCGTCGAGCAGGAAGTCCTCGGCGATGGACACCGAATCCAGCGGCGACCAGCGGTCGTCGGACCAATCCACCGGGGGTGGTTCAGTGCCGATTGGCACGAACAATCCGCGCTGATTCTCATAGGCGACTTCCTCCTCCGTCCAGGCTCTCCGCGGAGTTCGCCGCTCGACCACCATGGACAGCGCGCCGGTCGCGATGTCCCACACCTCGATCCGGTATCTGTCGTTGCGGGCGTAGAGGAACCTGGACCGGTCATGCCCGCCGACCCGGAAACTCCCTTTCGGGCCGAACCGAGAAGAGACACTCATGTTCCGCCGCACCCCGAAGTGCTCCCTGACCAGGTCGTATTTGGGGTCCGCGAGAACCGCTGAAAAGTCCATTTCCACCGACGCCCCCGCCGCTTCGAAGAACGTGCCCAGAGTATCGAGCCTGTCCAACGACCAGTCGGTCCGCATGATCGTCTCCACGCGCGTCCAACGGTCGGTGCCGGACGGCGATTCCCGCGTGTCCTCGCAAAACACGATCGCATCGTGCAGGAAATAGGCGGCGAACGGGCAGTATTGCAGGAAGATCTGCCCCCACCGGCGGAAGCGTGTGTAATCGACCTTGCGCTGCTCGATCAGCTCACCGACCGAGTTGAAGCGGATGCGGTCCTGGCCGTTCTGCAATTGCAGCGTGTCGCCCGGGAGCTTGGTAAGGACCGGGCGCGTATCGGGGTACGGCCTCGTCTCCCCGGGACCATCGCCGACTCCACCGGCCGTCCACAGCAGGCCTCCTGAGGCATCGAAGGCGCGGAGTTGCATATCCTCGATCTCGAGCACGACGATCGTGCCATCGCCCAGCCGCGTCGCCTCGCCAAGGCGCACGAACTGCTGCTCGACGGGATAGTCTCTGACTCCCAGGGTGACGACGGGCCCGGCGGTGACCTGCCACCCCTCCCCTTCAGCCCACTGCGGTCCCGAATTGACGACGATCCGCACGCCTGCGCTGTCGGTGACGGTGAACGTGGGGGGTGGAGGTTCCTGCGGTGCTTCGGAGCACGCCATGGCGAGGATGGCCAGCAGGCAGGCCGGATTCCGGCGCGCCCAGGTCGACTTCGGGGCATTGCACTGCCAGCGGCTCATCCGGGTCCCCCCCCACCCCGGTCCAGCCCGTACATCCACACGTACTGGATATCCACCTCGTCGCGGACGATCCCCAGGATGTAGTCCGCGCCGATCTCGCTGATCAGAAGGTCGGCGGGCAGCTGCACGGTCCCGAGGTACACCCCGTCGGGGCGAAAGACATCGTGCATTCCCGTAGGAACCGGGATGGCCCATTCCTCACCGTCCGGCGTTGTGATCTCGCGAAACATCCCCTCGTCGCCCTCGGTCGGGGCTGGCCCCCGCCGGACCCACAGATAGCCGAGTTCGTCCAGCAGGAAGCCATCGGCGATCGACAGCGAATCGAGTGCGGACCAGCGGTCATCGTGCGGATCCCTTCCGGAGCGGTCCGCGCCGAGGACCGCAGGCACTGACCATTTCACGAGGAAGTCGGCCTCTTCCGCCGTGCGGGCGCGGCGCGGAGTCTGCCGCTCCACCACCATCGTCAGCGAGCCGGCCGCGATGTCCCAGAACTCGATCCGGTAGTTGTCGTTGCGGGCGAACAGAAGCGTGGGCCGGGGACGGCCGGTGACCCTGTAGATTCCCTTCAACCCCAGCGGTGAGCGAATCGGTGAGCGCCAGCGGTTGTCATCCACCGTCCAGGCCGTCTCGAAAAAGGCACCGAGCGTGTCGAGTCTCTCCAGGTCCCAGGTGGTCCGCATGATCGTCTGGTCGCGAGTGAAGACTTCGGGCCTCGGATCGGGCATCACGGTGTGGCAGACCACGATCTGATCCTGCACGAAATAGGGTTCGAACGGGCAGTATTGGAGGAAGATGCGTCCCCACCGGCGGAATCGCGCGTAGTCGACCTTCCGGTGCTCGTGCACGTCGCCAGCGGGGGTGTAGCGCACGCGGTCCTGGCCGTTCTGCAGCTGCAGGGTATCGCCCGGGAGCCGCGTGAGGACCCCGCGCGTATCGGGGTACGGCCTCGTCTCCCCGGGACCGTCCCCGATTCCTCCGGCGCTCCACAGAAGGGTTCCGGAGGCGTCGAAGGCCCTGAGTTCCATGTTGCGCAGCTCGAGAATGACGATCGTGCCGTCGCTCAACCGCGTAGCCTCGCCCAGCCGCTCGAATTGCTGTTCAAGCGGATAGTCCCTGACCCCCAGGGTCGCCACGGGCTCGGCGGTCACCCTCCAGCCCTCCCCCCACTGCTGGCCCGAGTTCACGACCATCCGCACCCCTGCGCTGTCGGTGACGGTGAACGTGGGGGGTGGAGGTTCCTGCGGTGCTTCGGAGCAGCCCACGGCGAGGATGGCCACCAGGCACGATCCCGGCAATCCGAAGGCCCGTCGCGGACCGTTGGAACGGTCGCGGGGGGCCAGGTCGCTGATCCACGTTGCGACAATCTGCGGCGTCATCGGCGAGCCTCCCTGCCGGAATCCACTTCGAGCACGGCTCACGAGCTGGAGCAATGGCCGAACGTACGGACCGGTACTGTCGGAAGTCAACTATTGTTGTAGTACACTAAGAGGTGCGCCGTACCCGCCACCGTTGCCTCAGTACGCCGCCCGGTGCACCCCCGCCACCGCCCTCCCCGACGGGTCGATCGTCTTCGACAGCTCCGCGTCCCACGCCAGCGCCTCGGGGGTCGAGCATGCGACGCTGGGCCCGCCCGGCACACAAGCCGCCGCGGCGGGCAGGGGAAAGTGCGACTCGAAGATCCGCCGGTACAGGTAAGCCTCCTTGTCCGCAGGAGGGTTCCAGGGGAAGCGGTAGGACGCGTTGGCGAGTTGCCGGTCGGTGACGGACGCCTCCGCGTGGTCCCTCAGCGCGTCGATCCAGGAATACCCCACGCCGTCGGAGAACTGCTCCTTCTGCCGCCACAGGATCTCGGGCGGCAGATAGTCGGCGAAAGCCTCGCGCAGGATCCGCTTCTCGATCCCGCCCGCCGGCATCTTGGCCGCCGGATCGATCGACATGGCCACGTCGAGGAACTCCTTGTCGAGGAAGGGCACGCGGGCCTCGATCCCCCACGCGGCCATTGCCTTGTTGGCCCGCAGACAGTCGAACTGGTGCAACCGGTCGAGCTTGCGCACCGTCTCCTCGTGGAAGGACCGGGGGTCGGGCGCGCGGTGGAAGTAGAGGTAGCCGCCGAAGACCTCGTCGGCCCCTTCGCCCGACAGCACCATCTTGATCCCCAGCGTGCGGATGCGGCGCGCCATCAGGTACATCGGGGTGGCCGCCCGAACGGTGGTCACGTCGTAGGTCTCGAGGTGGTGGATGACGTCGGAGAGCGCGTCGAGCCCCTCCTGCACGGTGAAGCGGAATTCGTGGTGCACGGTGCCGATGTGGCTGGCGACCGTCCTGGCGCTGGCAAGGTCGGGCGACCCCTCCAGACCGATGCAGAAGGAGTGCAGGCGGGGCCACCAGGCCTCCGTGCGGTCGTCGTCCTCGATGCGGTTACGCGCGAAGCGCCGGGTCACGGCCGAGATGATCGACGAATCCAGCCCCCCCGAGAGCAGGACGCCGTACGGCACGTCCGACATGAGCTGGCGGTGGACGGCGGCTTCGAGCGCTTCCCGGATGCGGGCCGGGTCGGGATCGCCGGTGGCGGCCGCGTGGTCGCGCCAGCTGCGTTGGTAGTAGGGGCGTGCCGTGCCGTCCGCCGAATCGAGCACGTGGCCGGGGGGGAACTCGGAAACGGTGCGGCAGACGGGGGTCAGCGCCTTCATCTCCGACGCGACGTAGAGGCGGCCCTCGTCGTCGCGTCCCGTGTAGAGGGGGACAATGCCGAGGTGGTCGCGCGCGATGATGTAGCGGTCGAGGTCGAGGTCGTACAGGACGAAGGCGAAGATGCCGTTGAGGCGATCCGGGAAGGCGCCGCCCTCCTCGGCGTAGAGACCCAGGATGACTTCGCAGTCGCTTGCCGTGCGGGGGTTGAAGGAGTCGAGTTGGGCCGCGATCTCCCGATGATTGTAGATCTCGCCGTTCACCGCGAGAACGTGCGTCTCCGCCGCGTTCAGCAGCGGCTGCGCGCCGTGTTCGACATCCACGATCGACAGCCGGTTGTGCGCCAGCACGGCGCGGTCGTGCACGAAAATGCCGGACCAGTCGGGTCCGCGGTGCCGCTGGAGCTTCGACAGCGCGAGGACCCGTTCGCGCGCAGGCGGATCGGCGGGATCGATATCGAGGATGGCGAGGACCGAGCACATGCGGTTAAGATAGACCCACGACCAAACGTCCGTGTACCGGGAACTTCCGGCTCCCCGCTGTAATGCCGGTTCGGCCCGGGACCTCGGGCGCGACCGCTCCCCGGCCACAGGCTGCTCACCATGACAACTCCGATCCCCTCCCGCGCGGGCGCGCTTCCCTTCGCGCTCCTCGCCGCCTTCCTCCTTGCCGCGGCCCCCGCCGGCGCCCAGACCCTTGGACCCGCGGACGGGCATGACCTTCCCGGCTCCGATCTGGAACGGGTCATGGTCGGCACCGAGGCCCCCCTCTTCACCCTGGAGTCCTTCGACCGGGGACCCGTGGAGCTGGCCGGCTTCCGCGGCGACAAGAACGTGGTCCTGGTGTTCTACCGGGGACATTGGTGACCGTACTGCACCCGTCAGCTCGTGGAGCTGAGAGCCCTTCTCCCCGACGCACTGCAGGACGACACCGAGATCGTCACCGTTTCGGTCGATGACAGGGATGGCATGCAGCGGATGATCGACGGCGTGACCGGCACCGACGGCGTCGCGCCCGACTTCGTCATGCTCTCCGACCCGGACCACCGCGTGATCGACCGCTACGGCCTCTTCAAGGAGGACTCGCCGCCGAACCGTCCGCTGCCCCACCCCGCGACCTACGTGATCGACAAGGAGGGGATCGTGCGGTACCGGTTCGTGGAAACGGACTACCGGGTGCGTCCCGCCAACGAGGACATTCTCGCGGTCCTGGAGGGGCTGAGCGGACTGTAATCCATACATTACAAAGTGTAATGTCTGGTTTACATTTACGGCTTTCCCGACCCCCTTGTCAGCGGGGTTATACTAAAAATCCTTCGCGATTAATCACGTAAGGACGACCAAATGCCGCCTCGCACCACGGGTGCCTCATGAGGCTTGTGGACAACCTGCTGGCCGACATCTCCTTTGACCTGGGCTGGAGCCTGATCGAGCGGTTCGCGGTCCTGGTGAGGGAGTCGGGCTCGCTCGACGAGCGGGCCGCCGCGCACTTCATCACATCCCGGCTGGAAGTGCTGGGGGTCCCGTTCGAGCTTCACGAGCCGGATCTGTACCTGTCGATCCCGCGCAGTGCCTCGGTCGACCTCGATGGGGCCACTCTCGCCGCCAAGGCCCCCTCCTTTTCGCTATCGACGGGGCCGAAAGGGCTCTCCGCGGCACCGGTCCACCTACCGGCGGCTCCGATCGAGGGGGCGTCCGAACTCTTCAAGGCGGCTTACGGAGAGGACATCCCGGATGTCGCCGGGAAGATCGTCGTCACCGAAGGCTATCCCATGCCTGCGTCGGTCAGGCGGCTTGAGGCGGCCGGCGCGGCCGGACAGGTTTACATCAACCCGGGCGTCCGGATTCACTGGGGCATCTGCACGCCGATCTGGGGCGCCCCCGGGGAGGCGCAAATCTCCCGGAAGCCGTCCACTCCGGTCGTTGCGATCAACCGGCCGGACGGCGACCGGGTCATCGAGGCGATCGAGGGCGGGCTGGACCACCTGACGATCTCAACGGAACTGGACGAAGGCTGGTTCTCCTGCCCGCTTCCCGTTGCGCGCATTGACGGACAGGAAGAGGACTTCGTGCTCGTGCACGGGCACTACGACTCGTGGGACATCGGCATCGGCGACAACGCCGTGGGCGATGCGACGCTGCTCGAGCTCGCCCGCATCCTCCACGGCAATCGCGAGGAGCTGCGGCGGTCCGTGAGGATCGCCTGGTGGCCGGGCCACTCGACGGGCCGCTACGCGGGATCGACCTGGTATGCCGACAACTTCGCGCTCGATCTGCTCAGGCACTGTGTGGCCGCGGTAAACATCGATTCCCCGGGGTGCCGTGGGGCGACCGACTACGACGAGGTCGCCTGGATGGCCGAAGCCGGCGAAGTGGCGCGCTCGTCCGTCGTGGCCGTGGCGGGTGTCGAGCCCACCCGGCAGCGTCCGCTGAGGGCGGGAGACTATTCCTTCAATCACCTCGGGATCAGCTCATTCTACATGCTTCTGTCCAACATCCCGCAGGAGGAGCGGGAGCGCCGCGGCTTCTATCCGGTGGGCGGGTGCGGGGGCGACATCGCCTGGCACACCGAGAAGGACAGGATCGAGATCGCCGACCGCGCCAACCTGGAGCGCGACCTGAAGGTTTACCTGACCGCGATCGGGCGCTTCGTGGACGACGAGGTCATCCCGCTCGACTATCGCGAGACCGTCGCCGAGCTGAACGAGTCGCTGGAGGACTATGAGGCCAAGGCCGTCAAGAAGTTCGATCTGAGCGCCATACGCTCGGGACTGGATGCGGTCGCCGAACGCCTGGAGGGCCTGTACCAGAGGATCGAGGACGGCGAGATTCCGGCCGAAGCGGCGAACGACCTCCTCCTGAGGGCCGGCAGACTCCTGGTCCCGCTGGGCTACACCGAGCGGGCCCGGTTCGAGCAGGACCCGGCGACGCCCCGCACCCCGATCCCGCGGCTGGCAGGGATCCATGAGCTGGAGGAGTTGATCGAGACCGAATCCCCCCGGCTCCCCTTCGTCCGGACCGACCTTCGGCGCGGTGCGAACGAGGTGGCCCAGCGGCTGGCCGAGGCCGCCTGGTTGCTGGACAAGCTGGGGAAGGAAGACCCTGGCACGTGAGGCGGAGCCCCGGCACCTGAAGCGCCGCCCCCGACAGCCCACGACCTGTTCCAGTCTTGTCCCGGGGGCCCAAAGATGCCAGCCTACATGAATCGTCAGTTCGTTCAGCTGTTGGCCAAGGAAGAGGAACATGAAGAGAGTGTCTGTCGTTGCGCTTCTGGGGCTCGCCGTTGCTTGGCTCGTGCCGCACGCGGCGTTTGCGCAGGGTTTCGGAGGAGCAGTCGCCGTCGCCGGTGACCAGGTGCTTGTGGCACAGTCCCGCGGTCCGGACGGGGGGGCAGTGTACATCTACACGATGGTTGGCGGGGAATGGGTGGAGTCGGGCAGCATTGTGAGCCCCGAACCGGCCCCGGGGGATGGCTTCGCGACCGGGCTGGCGGTTTCGGGGGGACGTCTGCTGGTCGCATCCACGCCGGGTGGTGGCGGGCGCGGGCCCGGTGGGCGCGGTGGAGGGGGTGCTGGACCGCCGGCACCCGGGCACGTCTACGTCTTCGAGCGGGCGGGGACGAGGTGGACCTCCGCCGGAATGCTCACGCCGGAGGGACTTCCCGAAGGGGCAAGATTGGGGGCGGTGGCCACCAGCGTGGACCTGGCGGCCGTTGCGGTGGCAGGGCCGCCCCGGCGGGGGCCGGGCAACGCGGTTTTTCGCGCCGACGGAATGGTCGTCCTGTTCCGCAATCAGGGCGGTGCATGGGTGCAGGAGGCGGTGCTCGATTCCCCGCGGCCCGGCGAGGTCACCGCGTTCGGGACGTCTATCGCACTATCCGGCGAGGTGCTGGTCGTGGGGGCCCCGCAGACCGACTCGTTGGCCGGCGCCGCATTCGTGTATGAGTCGGGTGAGGGCGGATGGACGATGACGGGCGAACTGGCCAGCGGCGAAGGAGCGGGATCGTTCTTCGGCGCGGCGGTGCTGGCGGCGGGAGACAACATCCTGGTGGCCGCGGGGCATTCGCAGCAGGCGCATGGGCAGATCTTCGCCTTCGCGCGCGGTGGTGACGGATGGAGCGAGAGCGGCCGGCTGAGGGCGTTCGACGGCTCCGTGGGCGACCAGTTCGGCGCGGCGATGACTTCGGACGGGAGCACCGTATGGGTCGGCGCGCCGGGCGCCGGGCGCGGCAGAGGCGCGATCTATGAATTCACGATGGACGATGGCCGCTGGGGTTCGGCCACCAGGCTCGGCGGGCACCGGCTGCTGGGGGAATGGATGGGCACCCTGCTGGCTCATGGCGATGGCATTCTCGTCTCGGGGATGCCGCGCGACGACTACGGACTCGGCACTGCGATGATCTTCAACGGGGGCTCCGGCGGCTGGTCGGAGGGCCACACCGTCTACCGCGAGGTCGAGGGGATCGCGCCGGTGCTCGGCGAGCAGGTCGACTGTGCCGATGGCGAGGCGCATGTGTTCGGGTGCGGCGACGTGGACCTGGTGGCGTTCATCCCGACGAAGGATCTGGGGGGCAATCGCGGCGTGCGCGTCAACGACATATGGGGCTGGACGGACCCGGAGACGAACCGCGACTACGCGATCGTGGGCCGCACCGACGGCACCTCCTTCGTGGACGTGACCGATGCGCCGAACCCCGTCGTCGTCGGCAACCTGCCCAAGCCGGACTGGGCGCCCGGCTCCACCTGGCGGGACATGAAGGTCTACATGAACCACGTCTTTGTGGTGTCCGACGGCGCCGCAAACCACGGCATGCAGGTGTTCGACCTGACGCGCCTGAGGGAGTTCTCGGGCGAGCTGCTCACCTTCGACCAGGACGCCCACTACGACCGCATCAACAGCGTCCACAATATCGTGATCAACGAGGAGACCGGCTTCGCCTATGCCGTCGGGTCGAGTCGGGGTGGCGAGACCTGCGGCGGCGGCCTCCACATGATCGACATCCGCGACCCGAAGAATCCGACCTTCGCGGGTTGCTTCGCGGACGCGAGGACCGGCCGGAGCGAAACCGGTTATTCCCACGACGCGCAATGCGTGGTCTACCGGGGTCCGGACGAGGAGCATGTGGGCAAGGAGATCTGCCTGGGATCCAACGAGAATGCGCTCAGCATCGCCGACGTGACCGACAAGGAGAACCCGGTCGCGCTGTCGATGGAGACGTATCCGAATTACGGCTACAGCCATCAGGGGTGGCTGACCGAGGACCACAGGTACTTCTACATGAACGACGAACTCGACGAGGTGCGCGGCCTGACAAACGGGACGCGGACGATGATCTGGGACGTCACGGACCTCGACGAGCCGGTCCTGGTCAAGGAACACGTGTCCGAGAACACGGCCAGCGACCACAACCTCTACATCAGGGGCAACCTGATGTTCCAGTCGAACTACAACAGCGGCCTGCGCGTCCTGGACATCACGGACATGGACAACCCTCGCGAGATCGCCTTCTTCGACACGGTTCCGGGCCCGGACTCACCGTCGATGAACGGCTCGTGGAGCAACTACCCGTTCTTCGAGTCGGGCATCGTCGTGGTTACCTCCGGGCGCGAGGGGCTCTTCGTGGTGAAGCACAGAGCGAGGATGCCGATTTCCTGACATGACTTTCAACCCGCGGACGGGGCAGGCTTCCAGGCTTCGCGATGGCCGCGCGCGCGGAAAAAGTATGGTGAACATGACATTTCGTAAAGCAAACCTTACAGGACGATTCGCCTCGGGTCTGGCGCTGGCCATGGCCGGCGCGACATCCTGGGCGTGCACGGAGCAGGCCGCCCCCCCCGGGGGCGAGCGCGTCTACGTGGCGAACCAGTCGTCGGCGAGCGTGTCGGTGATCGACGCTGCGTCGGGTGAAGTAATCCACACGGTGGACGTGACCGCGCTCGGCTTCGACATGAACAGCCGCCCGCACCACACCGCGCCCGACCCCGACGGGGAACACTGGTACGTGTCGCTGATCGGTGGCGGGAACGTCCTGCGGTTCAATTCGGACTTCGAGCTCGTCTCGCAGGCGCCCTTCGAGACGCCCGGCCTGCTCTCGTTCGATCCGGCGGCCAACCTGCTCTACGTCGGGCGCTCGATGATGGCGGTGAACCCCCCACAGCGGATCGGCGCCATCGACCCCGCGGACATGAGCATCGAGGAGCTGGATGTCTTCTTCGCGCGGCCACATGCCCTGATGGTGGACCCGGTGGCGAACCGGGTCTTTTCGGCGTCGCTGGTAGAGAACAGCATCGCGGTGGTGGACGGCGAGTCCGGCGATCCCGAGCTGGCCGGCGTGGACGGCCCGCCGCACACGCTCGTGCAGTTCGCGCTGTCCCCCGACCGCGCCCACCTCGTCGCGACCACGCAGCTTACCGGGAAGCTCCTGGTTTTCGACGCGGCGAGCCCCGACCTCGCGCTGGTCGCGGAGGTGGACGTGGGGACGCAGCCGTGGCACCCGGTGTTCGCACCCGATGGCGCGCATGTCTACTTCGGCGCGAAGGACGACGACGAGATTGTCGAGGTGGAGACCGCGGGGTGGACGGTGAGCAGGCGCCTCAGTGGCGAAGGGATCGTGGAGCCGCACGGCGCCGCGGTCACCGCCGACGGGCGATACCTGTTCGTGTCGAACCGCAACCTCAAGGGGACGTACACGCCCATGGCCGAGGTCGAGAACAACGCCGATGTCGGCACGGTGGTGAAGATCGATCTGGAGACCTTCGAGGTCGTGAAGGTGATCGAGGTAGGCACCTATCCGGCCGGCATCTCGATCGGGCCCGCGGGATAGTGGGGCGGGCGATGAATGCGGTCCTCCCTGGGCGCGGCGGCTCGCGTCGGACCGCAGCGTGGGGGACGAAGCGTCGGCGGGCCGGGTGGCAGGCCGCCTTCGCCGTGCGCGCCACACCGGCAGCCCGTGGACAGAATCCCCACGGCATTCGAGCGGCGATGCATCCGCGCCGGGCGCTTCGCTTCACCGTGGGATTCGCCGCCGGCCTTCTGGCGTTCACCCCCACCCCCGCCCACCCCCAGTCGGCCGGCCCTGGCGTCGGAGACCCCGGCGCCTGGGAGCGCGTCGTGTACGGCATCGAATTCCGGGACGAGGGCGGCGAGTTGATCGGCCACCCCTTCCTCGGCGGCTTCAACCTGCCGCGCCCCCAGCTTGCCGACGCGGACGGGGACGGCGACCTCGACCTCTTCCTCCAGGAGCGCTCCGACCGGGTGATGTTCTTCCGCAACGTCTCCACCGGGGGCGCCCCCGACTACCGGTGGGTGACCGATAGCTACGAGGACCTCCCGGTCGGCGAGTGGTTCCGCTTCGTGGACGTGGATCTGGACGGCGACCTCGACCTCCTTACCGAGGAGCCCTACAGCTACATCCGCTACTACCGCAACGACGGCGGGTCGGGGCCGGCCTCCTACGTGCTCGCCACCGACACCCTGCGCGACGTGGCCGGCGAGGCCATCTTCTCGGACCGCCAGAACATCCCCAACGCCGCCGACATCGACTGCGACGGCTTCCTCGACCTGCTCATCGGCCGCCTCACGGGCACCATCACGCGCTACGAGGCCGAAACCGTGGACGGCGACGGCGTGCCGCGCTTTCGTCACATCACCGATTCCTTCGAGGACATCGAGATCATCGGCGCCTTCCAGGGGAGCCTGCACGGCGCGAACACGATGGCGCTCGAGGACGTGGACCAGGACGGCGACCACGACCTCTTCTGGGGCGACTTCTTCGAACCCGGCCTCCTCCTCATCGAGAACACCGGCACCTGCGCGACCCCCGTGCTGCGGGGCACGCCGCGCCCCTTCCCGCTCGGCGACCCGGTCGGCACCTCCGGCTACAATGCTCCCGCCCTCGGCGACATCGACCGCGACGGCGACATGGACCTCGTCATGGGCGTCCTGGGCGGCGCCTTCGACCCCAAGACCTCGGGGGTGGAGAACCTCTACCAGTTCGAACAGGGCGCGGACGGGGGGTTCCGGGTGGTGACCTCGCGGCTGATCCGCACCGTGGACGTGGGCAGCGAGTCGTTCCCGGCGCTCACCGACCTGGACGCCGACGGCGACCTCGACCTCCTGATCTCCAACAAGATCGACACCGTGAACAACCGCAGGGGGCACCTCTACGTCCTGGAGAACACGGGCTCGGCCACCGCTCCCGCCTTCACGGCGCGGGGCGCGGTCCCGGGGCTCGCCGACCAGTACCACTATGCGCCGGCCTTCGGCGACCTGGACGGCGACGGAGACGAGGATGTCGTGATGGGCAGCTGGAGCGACCGGATGGCCTACTACCGCAACGACGGGCCCGGGGGCGGCGCGGGCGGGATCCTGCCGCGGTGGACGCTCGTCGATTCCGCCGCCGCCACACTCTCCCGGGGGCGCTACACCACCCCGACGCTGGGAGACCTCGACGCCGACGGCGACCTCGACCTGCTCGTCGGCGAGTCGTCCGGCGCGCTGAACTACTACCGGAACGACGGCGGCCCCGGCGCCCCTGCCTTCGAGCTCGTCTCGGACGAGTACCAGGACATCGACCTCGGGCGCCGTAGCGTCCCCAGACTGGTTGATCTGGACGCCGACGGCGACCTCGATCTCGCCGTCGGCTACGAGATAGAGGGGGTGCGCATCTTCCTCAACGAGGGGTCGCCCCGGGAGCCGGTCTTCGTGGAAACGGACCCGATCCCCGTCCCGGTGCCCGCCTTCGCCACCCCGGCGTTCGCCGACCTGGACGGCGACGGCGATCTCGACCTCCTGGCGGGCGGGGTAGGCGGCGGCCTCGTCTTCTACCGGCGCGTGGGGGGTGCCGGGTGAACCTCGCCGACGTTCGCGCCGTCATCGAGAGCGCGAAGGTGCGGGACCGCGGCGAACTGGAGGAGTTCGTGCGTGCGACCTGGCCGGGATCGACCGACCAGGAGGTGGAGGAGGCGGCGTCCGTGGCCGTCGAGGTGGTCGAGACCGTCCCGCTCCTGCTGGCGCGCGCCGCCCAGGCCGCCGAGGAGCGCGGGCTCACCGTGGTAGTCATGCCGCTGCTGGAGCACGCCGCGCGCTATTTCGTCAACCCGGTCGACCTGATTCCCGAGATGACCAAGGGAATGGCCGGGCTCCTCGACGACACCTACCTTGCACTGCGGATCATGGAGAACCTGAACCGGGGTCCCGACCCGCTCTTCGACGCGGACTTCCAGGAACCGCTGCGATTCCTGAAGCACCTGGTCGGCCCCGAGATCAGCCGCAAGCTGGACGCGGCGTCGATCTTCGCGCTTCAGGACGTGTCCACCCAGGTCAGCCGGGCCTGGGCGGAGATGGAGCAGCCGACGTGAGGGCGGCGAAACGGGCCCGCTTGCAGGCTGCGCAGGAAACGTTCGGGCGCAAAGTGGCGTAGGGGCGCCCAAACGACGCGGGATCTAGTCCCGGGAAAGGATCAGAAGAAAATGTCATTGATCGGATTGGGCGTCGCGGGAGCCGCGGGGCTCTTCGGACACGTCAAGTCGAAGAATTGGGTGAGCCGCAAGCTTCGCTACACGAGCATCGTCGAGAAGCCGGCCACAGCGCTGGGGCTGGCATCCGGCGGGGCGACGGCCGTAGCGGTCGGAGCCCTGGGGGTGCTTCCCTTCGTGGCTGTGCCGGTGCTCCCCGCGGTGATCGTGGGACTGGGGGTCGGCAGCGGCGTCGCCGTCGGCGTCAAGAAGGCGCGGGGGCAGTAGGGCAGAAGCAACATCGCCAGCGAGTCGACGGCGACGTGCGGATTGCGTGGGCGGGGATTAGACTACGCGCGTCCAGTTGACCCCGTGATAATCTTCTCGCCCCAGGAAGCCTGCCCGTGAGCTACGACAAGCGCACCGTTCGGTCGTGGGTGCTGTACGACTTCGCGAACTCCATCTACCCGGCGGTGATCACGACGGCGGTCTATCCGCTCTTCTATGTCGGCGTTGTCGTGGACGACCAGGGAGGACGGGGCGAGTTCTGGTGGGGTCTGGCGGTTTCGCTCTCGGCGCTCCTGGTGGCCTTCTCGTCCCCGCTGCTCGGCGCGATCGCGGACCGGAGCGGCGTCCGCAAGAAGTTCTTCGCCTTCTACGTCGCGGTGTGCCTCATCGGCGTGGCGCTGATGACGACGCTGCAGCCGGGCATGGTCATCGCGGGCTTCCTCTTCTTCGTGATCGCGAACGTCGGCTTCGAGAGCGCCGTCGTGTTCTACAACGCATACCTTCCGGACATCGCACCCCCCGAACGGCTCGGGGAGGTGTCGGGGAGGGGATTCGGCTGGGGATACCTGGGGTCGGCGCTGGGTCTGCTGCTGGTGCTGCCCTTCGGCATGCAGGAACAGTACCACCTGATCTGGCCCACCGTGGTCGCCTTCTTCATTCTGTTCTCGATCCCCGCATTCCGGGTGCTTCCGGCGGACGGCCCCGGGCAGATGCGGGTCGGCCAGGCCGCCATCCACGGGATCAGGAGGGTGAAGGCGCTCGCGGCCGAAGTGTGGCGGATTCCGAACATGCGAAAGTTCCTCATCGCCTACTTCTTCTTTATCGACGGCGTGCTGACGATCATCGCGATGGCCGGCGTGATCGCGAGGGAGACCTTCGGCTTCACCACGGACGGCGTGATCATCCTCTTCCTCATCGTGCAGTTCTCGGCGATGGCGGGGGCGCTTGCCATGGCGAGGCCGACGGACCGGCTGGGGCCGAAGAAGGTGCTGACCGGGGTGCTGATCATGTGGGTGGCCGCGGGCATCGCGGCATACTTCATCCGGAGCCAGATGGAGTTCTATGTGCTGGCCATCATCGCCGGCATTGGTCTGGGGACGGTCCAGTCCGCCAGCCGTGCGTTCATGGCGTCCCTCATTCCCGACGGCAGGGAAGCACAGATGTTCGGTTTCTACGCCCTCTGCGGAAGATCGTCTTCCGTGCTCGGACCGTTCCTCTTCGGGTTGGCCGTGCTCTGGGCCGGGGGCAACCAGCGCCCCGGTTTCCTGGTGCTCACCGCGCTCTTCCTGATCGGGCTGATCCTGCTTCAGCGGGTGGTGGATCCGAAGGCGCCCGCGAAGACTGCGTAGATTCCATGTACCGAACCCACGGCAGACGACGACCATGAACACAACCGAACGGCGCACCGCCGTCCGTGAACGATACGCGAGAGCCGCGACCAAAGGCGAGGGCTGCTGCGGACCGTCGGATTGCGGAGTTCCGTCGAATGGCTCGGCTGGCACCGGCGGGGTCCATGCCGATGCAAGCGCTACCGAGGACGCCGGCCGCTCATCCGCCGCCGAGCTCGGCTGCGCCGTCGGATACGACGAAACGGAGCTGGCCAGCGTCCCGGAGGGGTCGAACCTGGGTCTCGGCTGCGGCAACCCGGTTGCACTTGCCTCGCTGGCCCCCGGCGAGACCGTGCTCGACCTCGGCTCCGGCGCGGGCTTCGACTGCTTCCTCGCCGCCGCCCGAGTGGGACCCGAGGGGCGTGTGATCGGAGTCGACATGACCCCGGAGATGCTGGAGCGGGCCCGCCACAACGCGCGCAAGGGCGGGTACGGGAACGTGGAGTTCCGCCTGGGCGAGATCGAGGCGCTGCCGGTGCCCGACGGGGTGGTGGATATCGTCATCTCGAACTGCGTGCTGAACCTCTCGGCCAACCGCCCGCGCGTACTCGCCGAAGTGATGCGTGTGCTGAAGCCGGGCGGCCGCGTGATGATCTCGGATCTGGTGTCCGAGCAGGAGGTGCCGGACTTCGTCGCCGCGTCGCCCGACTCGCTGGTCGGCTGCCTTCCCGTGACGGTGCGGGAGTACGAGGCGGACCTGGCCGCCGCGGGGTTCTCGGGCGTCCGCGTGGAGCTGCGGCGGCGCTACCCGGGCGGGCACATCCTGGCCGATCCCCGGGTCCAGGCCGTCATTCGCCGGGATCCGGACCGTGAGGCCGAGGTGCGGGCCTTCGTGGAGTCGATCCACGGCGGGACGATCGCAGCAGTGAAGGGGGACGATGCATCTCCCGCCAACGACAACCGAAACTGAAAGGAACCATCCGTGTCGAACCGAACTTTCCTTGCCGCCGCCGCAACACTCCTCGCCGCATGCGCCTCCGGAGGGCCCTCCCTCGACGAATCCGCAACGGCCGGCGATTCGTACAGGTACGATGTCCCGACACCCCCCACGGCCATATACCGGCTGGCCGACACCACCACCATGATCATTGGCACGCCCGACGGCGAAATGGATATGGCCATGTCATCCGCCAGCACGGTTGAATTGACCTTCGCGGCGGATTCCGGCGGCGTGCGCGCCACCGGCACGGTGTCGGACTATTCGTCGAGCATGGCCAGCACCATGCTGGGTAACGTGGACATGAGTGGGGTGGACATATCCGGCGATCTCGTGTTTGTAGTCGGCCCGCTCGGCGATGTGGAGATGATATCGACGCCCGAGGTCACGGGTGCCGACCTCCCGATGCCAATACCCTTCCAGTTCAACGCTCAGGAAATGTTCCCGCGTTTTCCCGACCGCCGCTTGCAACCCGGCGACATGTGGGCCGACACGGTCATCGAATCGTTGGACCTGGGGGCGCTCGGCTTGCCGCTTCCTGTTGCCGGTATGGAGGAAGACACCACCATCTACAACTACACACTCCTGGGAGACACCCTGGTCGATGGCCGTACGCTCCGGAAGATCACGCTGAGCAATGTCGTGAGCGTACAAACCTCGGTGGATGAGGCTGGCCAGACGATGCCCGTGGACATGAGCAGCACCGTGGACGGGATCATTCTATGGGACGCCGAGCGCGGACTGGTTGTCGCCGTGGACCTCGTCCGCACCATGGACGGATCCATGTCGATGATGGGCATGTCGATGTCCATGACCATGGCCGGACCCTCGAAGCTGCGGCTGGTGAACTGACGAGAGGTCCGCGCCAACGACCCTGCCAAACAGAACCCGTGCGACAAGGAGCGCGTGCAGAATGAACCAGGTGAACGATATGAAGACCGTATTCGGCGGTGTTTTTCTTGCTCTTGCCCTCGCTGGCCTGGGCCCGGCGAACTCACACGCGCAGGGCTACGGAGGCGCGGTTGCGGTTGTCGGAGGCGAGGTGGTGGTCGGGTTTCCGAACTGTGGCGGCGCGACCGGGGGCTGTGTCTACACCTACACCAAGACCGGTGGGGAGTGGACGGAGACGGGGGCCGTCATCAGTCCGGATGCCTCGGCCGGCGACGGGTTCGGCAGAAGCCTGGCCGCTGCGGGGGGGCGGCTGCTGGTGGTTGCGGCGAATCCGAACGACGGGGAAGCCGGGCGGATCCATGTCTTCTCCAGGACGGCGGATGGCTGGGCCCCGGAGGGCATGATCGTCCCGGAAGGCCTGCCGGAGGGCGCGCTGTTGCAGGGCGTGGTCTTCAGCGGGGAACTGGCCGCGGCAGCCGTCTCGATACCCCGGGAGCCGCCCGCGCCCCCGGGCGACGGCGCGGTTCTGGTCTTCCGCGACACGGGAGATGGTTGGGCGCAGGAAGCCATGCTGGAGTCTCCCTTCAACCGGCGGTCACGCTTCGGGGGCTCGCTCGCCCTGGGCGACGAGATGCTGGTGGTTGGCGCGTCCCGGGCCGGGGCGCTTGCGGGTGCGGTCTTCGTCTATGAGCCCGGTCCGGATGGCTGGAGCGTGACCGGCGAACTGCCCAACGCCGACGGTCCGGCCTCCTTCTTCGGTGCCGCCGTGGCGGTTGCGGGTGACCGCATCCTCGTCTCGGCGGGCAACCCGACGACACAGCCCGGGCGGGTCGTCGCCTTCGAGCGCGACGGCGGCGCGTGGACCGAAAGCGGGCGTGTGCAGGCGCCTGATGGCGCTCCCCAGGACCGGTTCGGCACCGCCCTCGCCACCGATGGCGCCACCGTTTGGGTAGGCACGGCAGGTGTGGACGGACAACAGGGCGCGATCTACGAGATCGCCCTGGACGATTCGGGCATGGGGCCGGTCCAGGGAGTTCGTGGCGGGTCGGACGGCGGGGAACGGCCGGATGGCCCCTCCGTCGTGACCCGCACGGTGTCGACTCTCGCCTACGACGATGGCGTACTCGTCGCCGGCAACCCCGGCGCCGACGGCGGCCTGGGCAACGCGGTGATCCTGGACGGCGGCCCGGGCAGCTGGTCCGAAGGATCCACGTTTTTCAAGGACGTGATCGAGATCGAACCGGTACTGGGTGGCCAGATCGACTGCGCCGACGGCGAAGCCACCGTCTTCGGCTGCAACGAGGTGGATCTCGTGGCCTACATGCCGGTGTCGCAGCTGGGCGGTGGGCGCGGGGTGCGCGTCAACGACATCTGGGGCTGGACCGACCCGGAGACCAACCGGGACTACGCCATCGTGGGCCGGAGCGACGGCACCTCGTTCGTCGACGTCACCGATCCGCCCAACCCGTTCCTCGTCGGGAATCTCCCGAGGACGGAGGGCGCGCCGACCTCGAGCTGGCGGGACATGAAGGTCTACAACGACCATGTCTTCGTGGTTTCCGATGGCGCTCCCGAACACGGCATGCAGGTCCTGGACCTGACGAGGCTCAGGGAGTACGACGGGGAGCCGCTCGCGCTCACCGAGGACGCCCACTACGACCTCGTCAGCGCCGTGCACAACATCGTGATCAACGAGGAGACCGGCTTCGCCTACGCCGTCGGTTCGGGCAGCGGCGGCGAGAGCTGCGGCGGCGGCCTCCATATGATCGACATCCGCGACCCGAAGAATCCGGCCTTCGCGGGCTGCTTCGCCGACGAGAGGACGGGCAGGGAGGGCACGGGGTATTCGCACGACGCGCAGTGCGTCATCTACCGCGGACCGGATACCGAGCACCAGGGCAAGGAGATCTGCTTCGGCTCCAACGAGACGGGGCTGAGCATCGCCGATGTCACCGACAAGGACAACCCGGTCGCGCTCGCGGTGGCGGAATACCCCAATGCCGGCTACACGCACCAGGGGTGGCTGACAGAAGACCACGCCTGGTTCTACATGAACGACGAGCTCGACGAGACGGGCGAGCTGGTCTCCAACACCCGCACCCTCATCTACGACGTCGCGGACCTCGACGATCCGATCCTGGTCAAGGAGTACTTCTCCGACAACACCTCCAGCGATCACAACCTGTACATCGTGGGCGACCTGATGTACCAGTCGAACTACAACAGCGGCCTGCGCGTGTTCGACATCACGGACCGCGAGAACCCGCGCCCGGCGGGCTTCTTCGACACCGTTCCGGGGGAGGACTTCCCGTCGATGAACGGGTCGTGGAGCAACTACCCCTTCTTCAAGTCGGGGATCGTCGTGGTGACGTCGGGGGGAGAGGGGTTGTTCGTGGTGAGGTATCGGGGTAGGAGGCCGATTTCGTAGGGGGCGCCCAGAGTTGCGGTGACGTAGAGCCATCCGGCAGAATTAGGCACGCGCACCAGATTCTGGTGCGTAGAGTGCCTGGGAGGGGATCTATCTGACGCTGCGCACCGTTTTTCATTGCGCGCTCCCGCTGAGCACCGCTACGTTTCCCTCATGAGCCAACCGGCCCCCACCACCATGCAGACACCGGATCGCCGCACCGCCAGGGCCCAGAGTCATCTCAAGATGATTCGTGCCGGGGTGCGCTCCGACCGTGGCATCGCTGACGTCCTGGGAGTCGCACATTCGCAGGTGTCGCGCTGGCGTCAGGGCCAGCGCCCCGACCGGGCGAACGCCGACCGGCTGGCCGGACTGGCCCTGGTGGTCGAAATGCTGCTGCGTTGGCTGGACGCCGACATCGTCGAGGAGTGGCTTACCGGAGCGAACGCCCACCTCGACGGCGCCACGCCTTCGTACTTTATCCAGCACAGCCGCCTGGCGGAGGTGGTCGGTGCGGTGGAGGCGATGAAGACCGGTGTCTTCGCCTGACTGTGCCGTGAGCAGCCCCCGCGCGAATGCAGCGGGGACCTGTTGCGCGGACTGCTCAGGGCAGTACCGCTGACCGTGGCCCTCTACTGGCGCGTCTTCCCCTGGGACCCCGACGTCAACGAGGGCAACCTGTTTTCTCCGTCCTACATCCCCCCAACGACGGGGCGCGGCCGTTTCGACCTGCCAGTCGCCTGTTCCCCCGTGCTCTACGTGGCGGAGTCACCGGAGCACGCGATCGCCGAGGCCATTCAGCCGTGGCGCAATCGCCCCCTGCGGGATCCACACCTGCTGCGGGCGGGACGTCCCCTGGCGCTGGTCGGTGTCCATCTGGAGCCGGACGAATCGTCGAGGCTGCTGGACCTGTGCGATCCGCGCACATTGCACCGCCACCGCCTGAAGCCCAACCGAATCGCTTCGCGCCACCGCCGGACCACACAGCCCATCGCAGCTTCTGCCTGGGACGGCGGTCACGCGGGCCTGCGCTGGTGGTCGAGCTTTTGGGGCGATTGGCACGGCCTTGTGCTCTTCACGGAGCGGGTGCGGCGTGGTCTGCATTTCGGTGAACCGGAGGTGATTTCGCGCGACACCCCAGCGCTTCGGGAGGCCGCTGGTGCGCTGGGAATGACGGTGGCGATCTGACGGGTTGGCGGCGACGCGCCACCCCGATCGACCGGCTCGGGCCCGGTGTCTATCGCCTGGAGCGCACCGGGGCACCGGCGACCGAGGGGCTGGCGGACCTGCTGCTGGCCTGTCCCGAGAAGGGATGGTTCGTCCCGATTCCCTCCGAGTCGACGGCGGACCTCGGGGATCCCGGGTTCGAGGAGCCGAGCGATCCGGTACCTGGTTGACACCAACGTCCTCTCGGAGCCGACGAGGCCAAGGCCTGCGCCTGGTGTGATCGAGTGGCTGCGCGCCCACGAGCGTGGAGATCGCGGTGAATCCGGTGGTGCCTGGCGAACTGTGGTTCGGCATGCGTCTGCTGGCGCCAGGGGGTTGAGACCGTGGATCCGTTTCTGTAGGACCTCCCGTCGCTTTCGCTGTTCCACTTCCCCCCGGCACTGTACCTTGACACCCGGTCGCGCCAACGGGCGCGCTCACGCACCGGACATCACCCCGAGACAGGAAGAGATGCACGCATGACCAGGACGCACCTATCTCCGGTCGCCTTCGCCGCGCTGGCGGTGCTCGCCACCGCCGCCGCGCTCGCCCCACCCGCCCCCGCCCAAGCCCAGAACGGCGGCCAGCGCTTCTCCGAAGACCTCTTCGGCAGCCTGCGCTACCGGTACGTCGGCCCCTCGCGCGGCGGGCGCGTCACCGCCGTGGCGGGACACCGCTCCCACCCGTCCACCTTCTACATGGGCGCCACGGGCGGCGGCGTGTGGAAGACCACCGACCGGGGCCACAACTGGCGCAACATCTCCGACGGCTACTTCGGGACGGGCTCGATCGGCGCGATCCGGGTCGCGGACTCCGACCCGAACGTCGTGTACGTTTCGACCGGCTCCGACGGGCTGCGCAGCAACGTGATCATCGGCGACGGGGTCTACAAATCCACCGACGCCGGGGAGACCTGGCAGCACCTCGGGCTGGAGCTCACCGGGAACAGCGGGGCGATCCTCATCCACCCCGACAACCCCGACCTGGTCTACGTGGCCGCGATCGGCAATCCCTTCGCGCCGAACCCCGAGCGGGGGGTCTACCGCAGCCGCGACGGGGGCGCCAACTGGGAGAACGTCCTCTTCGTCACGGACAGCACCGGCGCGGTCGACCTGGAGTTCGCCCCCGACGACCCGAACACCATCTACGCGAGCATGTGGCGGGCCGAACGCAAGCCCTGGACGATCATCTCGGGCGGGCTGGAGGGCGGCGTCTACATCTCGCGCGACGGCGGCGACAGCTGGGAGCAGGCCACGGCGGGGCTTCCGACCGGGCTGCGCGGCAAGTCGGATCTGGCGGTCAGCGCGGCCGACCCGGACCGCGTGTACGCAATGATCGAGGCGCCCCCCGACACCGGCGGCGTCTACCGTTCCGACGACCGCGGCGCCACCTGGCGTCAGGTCACCAGCTTCCAGCCGATCCTCAACCGGCCCTTCTACTACATGAATCTGGAGGGTCATCCGACCGATCCGGACATCCTCTGGGGGATGGCCGAGGGCCACTGGATGAGCACCGACGGCGGCGTGAGCTGGCAGTCGCAGCGCACCCCTCACGGCGACAACCACGACCTGTGGATCAACCCGGACAACCCGGACATCATGATTCAGTCGAACGACGGGGGCGCCAACGTCTCGATCGACGGCGGCCAGAACTGGTCGACCCAGCTGAACCAGCCCACCGCCGAGCTGTATCAGGTGGACGTCTCGGACGACTTCCCCTACCGGCTCTACGCGGGCCAGCAGGACAATTCGACCATCTCGGTGCCCAGCCTGCCGGAGCGTTCCGAGCCCGGCGGCGCCCAATCCGCCTGGGAGGCCCACGGGGGATGCGAAACCGGCCCGGTGGTGCCCAAGCCCGGCGATCCGGACATCGTCTACGCCAACTGCAAGGGCCGTTTCGGGCTCTACAACCGCAGAACGGGACAGGAGCAGCAGTACTACGTCGGCTTCGGGAACCTCTACGGGCACAATCCGCGCGACCTGGAGTTCCGCTTCCAGCGCGTCGTGCCGGTGCATGTTTCGCCCCACGATCCCGACAAGGTCTACCACGGCTCTCAGTTCGTGCACGTCTCTACCAACGGCGGGCAGCTGTGGGAGACGATCTCGCCGGATCTGACCGCGTTCACCGCGGAGACGCAGGTTATTTCGGGGTACCCGATCACCATCGACGTGACCGGGGAGGAGCACTTCGCGGTGCTCTACGACATTCAGGAATCGGTGCTTGAACCGGGAGTGATCTGGGCGGGCGCCAACGACGGGCCGGTGCATGTGACGCGCGACGGGGGGGCCAACTGGACCGACGTGACGCCCCCGGGGATCGGTCCGTACGGTCGGGTGCAGACGATCGAGGTGTCCCATCACGACCCGGCGAAGGCCTATGTGGCCATCCTCAGGTACATGATGGGCGACTTCTCGCCGCACACGTACCGCACAGAGGACTACGGCGCGACCTGGACGCGCATCACGACCGGCGAGAACGGCGTGCCGGGCAACCATCCGGTGCGCGTCGTGCGCGAGGACCCGGACCGCGAGGGGCTGCTCTACCTCGGCACCGAGTTCGGGATGTTCGTCTCCTTCGACGACGGCGGCTCCTGGCAGCCCTTCCAGCTCAACCTCCCGGTGACGCCCATCACGGACATGAAGCTCGTGCACGGGGACCTGGTGCTGTCGACCATGGGCCGGGGATTCTGGATCATGGACAACGTCACGCCGCTGCATGAGCTGGACGAGCAGGTGGCCGGCGCGGGAGCACACTTCTACGGGATCGAGGACACGTACAGGCTGCGGTACGGAGGGGGATTCGGGGGGCGCGGAGCCGGGTCAGAGGCACGCCCGAGCTACCCGCCCGCGGGGGCCAACATCGACTACATGCTCGCCCAGGACGTGGACGGCACGCTCACGCTCGACATCATGGACGCCGACGGCAACCTGGTGCGGTCGTTCTCGAACGAGGGGCCCGGGGAGTACACGGTGCCGGCCGAGCCCGGCATGCGGGAGTGGCGGCTGGAGCGCTTCGGGACGCCGCGGCTGGATGCGTCCGCGGGTACGCACCGCTTTACGTGGGATCTGTCGCACCCCGGTCCCTGGTCCCCCAACCCGGGAGCCGCGGGGCGCGGTGGCCCGATGGTGCCGCCGGGGACGTACACGGCGCGGTTGTCGGCCGGGGACTGGAGCGCGAGCCACACCTTCGAGGTCATGCTCGACCCGCGCGTCGCGGCCGAGGGGATCGGTGCGGATCTGGTCGAGCGCCAGGTCGAGTTCGCGCTCCAGGTGCGGGACGCGCTCAGCGAGGCGAGGCTGGCCGTGCAGCGCATCAACGAGGCGCGGCAGCGTGGGGGCGGCGAACTCGCCGACGAGATCGTGGCGGTGGAGAAGGAACTGGTCACCGAGCCGCGCCGCTACTCGCGACCGATGCTGGTCGGTCAGCTGCAGTACCTGTACGGCAACCTGACCCGCGCCGACCAGGAGCCGGGCGAGGACGCGGTGCGGCGGTACGATCAGCTGAATACGGCCCTGCAGGGGCATGTGCGGACGCTGGAGAGGCTGCTCAGGGCGAATATCTCGGATGGGGGGGCGGGCGCTGGGGCGGTCGACGCGGGGGACGGGGTTGGTGTGGGGGCGGGCGCGGCCGGCGCGGCGGCAGAACCGGCCGGTGCGGCCGGGGAAGCTGCGGTGGCGCGGGCGTGGCGGGCGGCGGGCGCCTACATGCTCGGATGGGCACGGCGGCCCCCGGGCGGAGCGGGCGCCGGCGGCAGACCCTACTCATATACTCATATGCTCATACGCCGGTAGAGCCATGGATCTGGAACTTGCGGGCAAGGTCGCGGCTGTCACGGGCGGGAGCCGCGGCCTCGGCTTCTACAGCGCGCGGGCGCTGGCCGCCGAGGGTGCGAGGATCGCGATCTGCGCGAGGGGGGAGGAGGGGCTGGGGGCGGCCGCCGAGACGTTGCGGGCGGATGGCGCCGAGGTGCTGGCCGTGTGCTGCGATGTCGCCGAAGAGAGTGGGGCCGGCGCGCTGATCGAGGCCGTGCGGGAGCGCTTCGGGGCCCTCGACGTGCTGGTCAACAACGTTGGGGGCAACCGGCGAGGCCGTTTCGAGGAGACCAGCGACCGGGACTGGCTGGACATCATCCAGCTGAACGTGCTGTCGGGGTTCCGGGCCGCCCGGCTGGCCATCCCGATGATGCGCGAGCGCGGCGGCGGCTCGATCGTCTTCGTCTCATCGGTCTTTGGGCGCGAGAAGGGCGGACCGGGACTCTCGATCTACAACACGACCAAATCGGCGCTGATCTCGGCCGCCGGGATCATGGCGCTGGAGCTCGCGCCGGAGGGCATCCGCGTGAACTGCGTGGCGCCGGGGTCGATCCAGTTTCCGGGTGGCAGCTGGGACAAGCGCGTGCAGGCCGACCCGGAAGGAATGCGTGCCTTCGTGAAGGCCAACCTGCCGCTCGGGAGGTTCGGGCGGGGGGAGGAGGTGGGGGACGTGGTGGCGTTTCTGGCGTCGGAGCGGGCGAGCCTGATCACCGGGGCGTGCATCGCGGTGGACGGGGCGCAGGGGCGGTCGCTGGTGTGAGGCCTCTTACACAGGGACCGACGAATCCCCCACGATTGTAGTGCAGAGCTCACGGGAAACGTGCGGGCGGGCGGCCGCCCCCCCTCACACGAACCGGACCAGCCTCACTTCCAGGGCGCGGGTGTCCTTCCCCGATCCCTTCCACTGCACCAGGATCGGGCTCTGGTAGGTGCCCCAGCCGATCTCGCCGGTTCCGTCGCCGCTGCGGTCGAGAACGGGGAGGCTGAAGCCGCGCTTCATCCGCAGGAAGTGCGAGACGGGCAGGGCCACCGCCCGGTTCACGACGCGCTCGACCACCGAGTCGCGCAGCCCGATCCGGTCGATCACCTGATTCATCACCTGGACGGCGTCGAACTGGGCGAAGTTGATCGCCTTGGCCGGGATCGTGCGGGGGTCGCGGAGCACGTCCCGCACGTCCTTCCCGGTCTGCTTCATGAAGCGGAAGGGATTCCGGACCGCCTCGCGCAGGTCGTAGTTCATCAGTAGCGTTTCGTACTCGTTCACCGTGAGGCCCGCGTCGTCCTCCCCCTCGGCGAGCGTCACGTCGAAGCGGCCGAACGCCACCTCATGCCGCTCCACCATCTCTTCGAGCGTGCCGAGAAATCCGAGTTCCGGGTCGCGCAGGTTCTGGGCGTCGATCGCGTGGGGCGAGGACCTCACGTCGATCACCTTCCGTTCGACCTCCTCTTCGCCGTCGTACGCGATCACCGAGGTGCGGCGGTGACGTGTGCCACCCAGGTGCACGCCGTCGAGTTCGACGAACCAGACGGGCTCCGCGCCGCCCAGCTCGTAGGACGCCGAGTTGCGCAGGCCCGCCCCGATGAACGTCAGGTGCGAGTCCGCGTTCTCCGGTTCGCTCGCGCGCTGCTCATCCGAGAGCTCGGTCCGCAGATGCATCTTGTCGTGAACGTACCCGGCCCCCGGGGGAAAGAGTTCGCGGAAGAGCTGCAGATAGCCCTGGATGCCGCTTCCGTCGTGTTCGAGCAGTTCGGCCAGACGCTGGTCCAGATAGCCGGCGGTCGTGTGGTTCGAGATGTAGAACGACCGGGTGTACTTCGTGAATTCGTCGCCGAATTCGTCGAGCAGCTCGCCGCGCACGTCGGTGAGCTGGATGCGCGCGGCGGGCTTGATCCGAAGCGTGGCGTGGAAGGGGCCTTTGCCGGCCCGCGTATGCCGGTCGATGAGTATCATTGCGGTGCCAGTGCCCCGTATACCAGGGCCCGCAGCTTCCCGTGGTCGTCGACAGGCCGGAAGCTCCTGAGCTGGGTGAAATAGACGACAACCAGCCGCTCGGCGGGATCGACCCAGAAGGTGGTGTGATACGCGCCGCCCCAGCCGTAGTCGCCGATGGAGCCGGGCGCCCCGGCCGCACCGAGGTCGAGGCGGACCTGGAAGCCCAACCCGAACCCGACGCCGTTGCCCATGAGGTCGCCGATGTGGTTGGAGGTCATCAGGGCCACAGTCGAAGGTGACAGGATGCGGGCGTCTCCCAGCGTGCCGCCGTTCAGCATCATCTGAAGGAAGCGGGCGTAGTCGCGGGCGGTCGAGAGCAGCCCCGCGCCGCCGGAGAAGCTGGTCCGCGGACCCGAGGTGTACTGGCCCTGCGTGTTCATCCCGGGGCCGTCCGGGGAGCGAACGAGGTTGCCGTCGCCGTCGTGGCCGTAGACCGTCGCCAGACGCCGGATCCTGTCGGGGGGCAGGTAGAAGAACGTGTCCTCCATGCCCAGGGGCTCGAAGATCCGGCGGTAGAGGAACTCGTCCAGGTTCATTCCCGACACCTCTTCTACGAGGGCGCCGAGGATGTCGGTGGAGTAGCCGTAGACGAAGCGTGCCCCCGGCTGGGCCTGGAAGGGCAGTTCCGCCATGCGGTCGACGGTCGCCCTGATCGGCTCGTCGCGGTGCGCGAAGTACCACCCGGTGATATCCGCCTCCCGCCACTGGTCGCCGCCGGGCCCGCCGCCGTAGGCGACGCCCGCCGTGTGGGTGAGGAGGTCGCGGATCGTGATGCGCCGGTTGGCGCCGACGACGTCGTATCCGGCCGTGTCGGTCCTGGGCACGGCCACCGTGGTGCGCGCGAAGGCTGGAAGGTACCGGGAGACGGGGTCCGAGATCAGGAGTGCGCCGTCCTCCTGGAGGATCATCACGGCCACGCTCACGATCGCCTTGCTCTGGGATGCGATGCGGAAGATGGTGTTCGCGCGCATCCGGTCCCCGGACTCCACGTCGCGGTGTCCGGCCGCCTTCTCGTAGACGACCGCGCCGTCCCGCAGGATCGCGACCACCGCGCCGCTGAGGCTGCCGTTCGACGTGTAATCGTCGAGGAGGGCGCCGACGCGATCGAGGCGCTCGGGAATGAAGCCGGCGTCAGCGGGATCGACACGGGGGAGTTCCTGCGCAGCAGCCGCGACGGCGGAAAGCTGGGCCAGGAAGATGACCGTCGTCATGCGTATTGCAGGCAACATTGGCGTCGGGGTGGAGGTGAACGCTTTCGTGGGCTAGACTTGGAGTTGCCCCAATTCAAGTCTATGCCCTGCCACCCCTTCGTGGAAACCCCGCAAGGCACCTGCCGCAAGGAAGATCCGTGAACCTTCAGCAAACACTCGTTCCCCAGCTTCGCTCTTCGCTCAAGTACTTCCAGGCCACGGCGTCCACCTTCACCGAGGAGGATTCCGGCTTCGCTCCCCAGCCCGAACTCTACACCGTGGCCGGGCATGTCGCGCACGCGGCGGACTCGGTGGACTGGTTCGTTGAAGGCGCCTTCGGCGAGGGCTGGAACATGGACTTCGAGGAGTTGATCGCCATCGCGAAGGCCGTGATTTCGCTCGACGCAGCCAACGCATGGCTCGAGCGCGCCTATGAGGCCGCGATTGCGGCCATCGAGTCGGCTTCCGAGGAGGAACTGCTCGCCTCGATCCCGGACAAGCGCATCATGGGAGGCGCCCCGCGGTACGCGATCGTGAACTCCATCTCCGACCACTCGGCCCACCACAGGGGCGCGCTCACGGTCTATGCCCGGCTGATGGGCAAGACGCCGAAGATGCCATACAGCTGAGATGATCTCGCTCGCGGGCAGGACCGCCATCGTGACCGGCGCGGCGCGCGGGATCGGGGCCGCGTGCGCACGGGCGTTCGCCGAGCACGGTGCACGTGTGGCACTTGCGGACGTGCTGGAGGAGGAGTGCCGCGAGACAGCCGGCCGGATTGCGGAGGAAACGGGAGAGGCGACCGCCGCCATTCGCGCCGACGTCAGCCGCGAGGAGGACTGTGCCGCGGTGCTCGAAGCGTGCCTGGACCGCTTCGGGGCGTGTGACATCCTCCTCAACAACGCCGGGATCATCGCGCCGGGCTCGATCCTGGACGGCACCGTGGAGGATTTCGATCGGGTGCTGGCCGTGAACCTGCGCGGACCCTTCCTGCTGAGCCGGCTGGTGGCGCGGCACATGGTGGAACGGGGCATCAAGGGCACCATCATCCACATGTCCTCGACGAATTCGGTGGTGGCGATCCCCGACCAGCTGCCCTACGCGGTGTCCAAGGGAGGGATCCAGCAGCTCACGCGGGTGATGGCGATGGCGCTGGCCGCGCACGATATCCGCGTCAACGCGATCGGGCCGGGGACGATCCGGACCAGGATGGCCAGGGTGACGATGAACGACGAGAGGGCGCGCCGCACGATCATGTCGCGCACGCCGCTGGGCCGCCCCGGCGACCCTTCCGAGGTGGCGACGGTCGCGGTCTTTCTGGCCTCGGACTACGCGTCCTATCTGACCGGCGAAACGATCTTTCCCGACGGGGGGCGGCTGTCGCTGAACTACACCGTTCCCTTGCGGGAAGATGACTGACGGGGCCCGCCTCGCCGTCGACATCGGCGGCACCTTCACCGATGTGGCCCTGGAGGCCGGCGGCCGCCTCGTCACCACCAAGGTCCTCACCACCCACGCGGCTCCCGAGCGGGGCGTTCTTCAGGGCGTGCGCAAGGTCCTCGACATCGGCGCGGTCCCGCCCTCCTCGGTGCGGCTGGTCATCCACGGCACGACGCTGGCCACCAACGCGATCATCGAGCGCAAGGGGGCGAGGACCGCGCTGATCGTGACCAGGGGGCATCGCGACGCCCTGGAGATGGCCCAGGAGAACCGCTTCGAGCAGTACGATGTCGGTGTCGACCGGCCGCCGCCGCTGGTTCCGCGCCACCTGCGACTTCCGGTAACCGAGCGGGTCGACCGTCGCGGCCGCGTCCTCATCCCGCTCGACGAGGGCTCCGTTCGGGCCGTCCTTCCGGTTCTCGACGAGCACGGCGCCGAGTCCGTCGCGATCGGGCTGATTCACGGCTACGCCAACCCAGCCCACGAACGCCGCATCGCCGCAATCCTGGCCGCCGAGCGGCCCGGTCTGTCGATCACGCTGGCGTCGGACGTCTGCCCGGAGATCCGCGAGTACGAGCGCCTGTCCACCGCCTGCGCCAACGCGTACGTGCGGCCGCGGATGGCGCGCTACCTGAACGGTCTGGCGGCATCGTTGCGCGACGCGGAGCTGGACTGCCCCTTCCTGCTGATGACCTCCGGCGGGGGCCTGACCACCCTCGAAACCGCCGTCGCCGCCCCGATCCGGCTGGTGGAATCCGGCCCGGCCGGCGGCGCCATCCTGGCCAGCCACCTTGCCCGGGATCTCCGGCTGGGCGACGTGCTCTCCTTCGATATGGGGGGCACCACCGCCAAGCTCTGCGTGATCGACGGCGGCGAGCCGCTCCACTCGCGCACCTTCGAGGTGGCGCGCAGCTACCGCTTCAAGCAGGGCAGCGGGCTGCCCGTGCGGATCCCCGTGATCGAGATGGTGGAGATCGGGGCCGGGGGCGGGTCGGTCGCGGGGGTGGACGAACTCGGCCGCATCCATGTGGGGCCCGAGAGCGCGGGGTCGGAGCCGGGTCCGGCGGCGTATGGGCGGGGCGGGGAAGAGCCGACCGTCACCGACGCGGACGTGGTGCTGGGGCGCATTGATACGGAGCTGTTCGCGGGGGGGGCGATCGGGCTGGACCGGGGCCGGGCCGAGGCGGCGATCGCGCGCCGTGTGGGGGACAGGCTGGGGATGGAGTTGGAGGTGGCCGCGCTGGGGGTCAGCGAGATGGTGGACGAGAACATGTCCAACGCCGCGCGCACCCACGCGATCGAGTGGGGGAAGGGTCTGCTGGGGCGCACCGTGGTTGCGTTTGGGGGATCGGCGCCGATTCACGCGGCTCGCGTCGCCGACAAGCTGGAGCTGGACCGCTTCCTCGTGCCGGGACACGCGGGGGTGGGCTCGGCGGTGGGGTTCCTGCTGGCGCCGATCTCGTATGAGGTCGTGCGGAGCCGCTACATGCGTCTCTCCGGCTTCGATCCGGAGCTGGTGCGCGAGGTGCTCGCCGGGATGAGGGGGGAGGCGGCAGCGGTGGTGGGGAGCGGGGCTCCGGGCGCCGCGACGAGCGAGCGGGCGCATGCGTACATGCGCTACGTGGGACAGGGGCACGAGATCGGGGTGGAGCTGCCGCGGGAGGTGGTGGAGGGTGGAGCAGGGGGGTTGGGGGGCGACTTGAAGGTGGACGGGGAAGAAGACTCGAAGGCCGTTGCGGCGCTCAAGGCGGCTTTCGACCGGGCGTACGAAGCTGTTTACGGGCGCACGATTCCGGGGCTGGACATCGAGGTGCTGAGCTGGACGCTGGTGGTGTCGGCGCCTGCGGGTGGCCGGCCGCCGGGAGCCGGCGCTTCCCGCGTGCCGCCGCGCTCCACCGGGGAGTTCGGGGTCCCGGCCGAAGCAGCCGGTGTCGCAGCCGACGCGTCCGCGGCCCCGGCCGGGAGTCCCGGCGTTTCAGCTGCAACTCCCGGCCCTTCTCCGGGGAATCCCGACGTTTCAGCTGAAACGTCCAGCCCCTCCCAGCCTGAGTCCCACCCCAAACCCTCCACCTTCTCAAGACTCTTTGCAGGTACCGCGCAAGGCCACGTGAAAGCCGCCGTTTACCATCGCCCCGATCTGCCTGAAACCGCCGCCATCCCCGGCCCCGCCCTCATCGCCGAGGAGCAAACCACCACCGTCGTCCCGGAAGGCTGGGAAGCCCTCGTCCTCCCCGGCGGTCACCTCCTCGTCGAACGCCGTGTCCGCCGGGCCGCCCGCACCGGCGTCTCCGCCCTGGAGGACCAGATCATGTGGAGCCGGCTGCTGTCGGTAGTCGAGGAACAGGCCAGGACTCTCGTCCGTACCGCCTTCTCGACCCCGGTCCGGGAAGCGGGCGACCTCTCCGCCGGCGTCTTCGATCTCAAGGGCCGCATGCTGGCCCAGGCGGTCACGGGGACACCCGGGCACGTCAACGCGATGGCCGCCTCGGTGGGGTGTTTCCTGCGCGACCACCCCGTTCACACCCTGCGCGAGGGCGACGTCCTCGTCACCAACGACCCCTGGGAGGGCACCGGCCACCTCAACGACTTCACGGTCGTCACCCCGGCCTTCCTGCACGGCGACCTGGTCGCGCTCTTCGCGGCCACCAGCCACATCGCCGACGTGGGCGGCCGCGGCTTCGGCGCCGACGCCAACCAGGTCTTCGAGGAGGGCATCCGCATCCCGATCGGCTACCTCATCCGCGCCGGCGAGGTCGACGAGACCCTGATGCGGATGGTCCGCGCGAACGTGCGCGAGCCCGATGTCGCCCAGGGCGACCTGTACTCCCTCGCGGCCTGCAACGAGACCGGGTGCGAGCGCCTCGTCGCCATGATGACCGAATTCGGCCTCGATTCGCTTGACGACCTCGCCGAGATGATCGTCACCGCCTCGCGGCGCGCCATGCTCGACCGCATTCGCGCCCTGCGCCCCGGCACCTACCGCCACCGCATGACCATCGACGGCTACGACAAGGACCTCGAACTGGTCTGCGCGCTGACCGTCACGCCCGACGGCATCCGCATCGACTGGGAGGGCACCTCGCCGATGTCTCCGTACGGCATCAACGTGCCGGAGACCTACACGCGCGCCTACGCGTCCTTCGGCGTCCGCTGCGTGGTCGGCTCGGAAGTCCCCAACAACGCGGGCTCCCTGAGCGCGATCACCGTCACTGCTCCGCACGGTTGCCTTCTCAACGCGCCGCCGCCGGCCGCGGTTTCGGCGCGCCACTCGATCGGCCAGATGCTGCCGGATGTGGTGCTCGGCGCGCTCGGCCAGGCCATGCCCCCCGGCTCCGTCCCTGCCGAGGGCGCGTCCTGCCTCTGGAACCCGGTGATCATGGGAGGCCCGGGGCTGGCCGGTTCCTACGGGTATGGCGACGCGGAGCCCTTTGTGGTCAACCCGTTCCACACCGGCGGCACCGGGGCCCGGCCGGGCAAGGACGGCCTCTCCGCGACCGCGTTCCCGTCGGGCGTGCGCTCGACGCCGATCGAGATCACCGAGACGGTCGCGCCGCTCATCTTCTGGCGAAAGGAGTACATCCCGGACTCGGGCGGGCCGGGCGAGCACCGGGGCGGTCTGGGTCAGGTGATGGAGGTTGCGCACGCTGAAGGGGCGGCCTTCGCCGTCTCCAAGATGTTCGAGCGGGTGCGCAACGCCGCGCGGGGCAGGGAGGGGGGTGGGGCGGGCGCTCCCGGGCGGGTCCACGTCCCGGGCGCGGGGGAGCTGCGCGTGAAGGGCCGCGAGGTGGTGCCGCCAGGACACCGGATCGTGATGGCGACGCCGGGGGGCGGGGGGCTGGGGGACCCGCGCCGCCGGGCCCGCGAGAAGGTGCGCGAGGATGTGCTCGACGGGTATGTTACCGCGGAAGCCGCAGCACGGGAGTATGGCATGGAGGAGGAAGATTCGTGAAGAGATGGTGGACACTCATCGCACCGGCCGCCCTGGTGCTCGCCGCGACGGCGGCCTGCAGGGAAGAGCCGCAGGCGACCGACCCGGTCAACGACCCCGTCCGCACTATCGGCGGCGACCGACCCGCAACGCTGACGCTTCCCAACGGCTACGACGGCAGCACGCCCATCCCGCTGGTGATCGTCCTGCACGGCTACACCGGCAACGCGGGGTGGACCAACCGCTACTTCGGGATCTCGCAGCGAATCGAACCGGACCAGATCGCCGTCATTCTGCCCAATGGCACCCGCAACGAAAACGACGAGCCGTTCTGGAACGCCACCGACTACTGCTGCGACCAGGACGGCAGCGGTGTTGACGATGTCGGATACTTGAACGGACTTGTCGCTGACGCGGGCGAACACATGACGGTCGACGGCGTCTACCTGATCGGCCTGTCCAACGGCGGATTCATGTCCTACCGAATGGCTTGCGAGTCGATGCCGGGCCTCCGTGCGATCGCGCCCGTCGCCGGCGCCACCTTCTCCGACCCCGCGAGGTGCGAAGGCGCCCGGCCGGTTTCGGTCCTCCACATCCACGGCACCGCGGACCGCGTCATCCGCTACGCCGGAGGCGGTGGGCGTCGCGGCGCGAGCTATCCCGGCGCGGAAGAGAGCGTCCACCGGTGGGCCGGCCGGGCCGGATGCGACATGGAGGCGGCCGAAACCATGCCCTCCATGGATCTGGTCGAGGTGCTGCCCGACGAGGAGACGGACGTGACACGGTACCACGCCGGGTGCGAGGACGGGCTGAGAGTGGAACTCTGGACCATCGAGAACGGGCAGCACGTTCCAGGATTCGATCCGGACGACTTTGGCGCGCGGGTGGTGGCGTGGTTCCTGACCGCGGGCGGGTAGCCCACCGGCCTTGAAAGCCCGCCGACCCTCGACCCAGATTCCACCATGGCCATCAACCTGACCGAAGACGCCGTCCACGCACTGAATCGGGCTGCCGCCGCAGCCGCGCGCGAGGACAAGGAGGCAATTGCCCCTGGGCATATCCTCGCGGGGACCATCTCCCAGCGCGACCCGGGACTCATCGAAGCCCTGGACGAACTCGCCCTCGTCCTGGACGCCCTGCCCGAACATCTGCGCGACGCTCCCGAGGTGTACGGCGGGCACCTGCCCTTCACGCCGGACGCCCACGAGGTTCTGGCGGCCGCGATCGAATCGGCCGGGCCCGGGAAGCCGACCGCCAGCGCACACCTTCTGGTCGGCGTCGCGAAGGCGGGCGACGACAAGTCACGCCGCGTGCTGGAAGGCTGGGGGATGAGGAAGGACGCCCTCGCGGCTGCCCTGGCGACCGATGAATGAACCTTCTCCCGTCGGTCGGCGATGGAGCCGTGCCGGATTGCTCCGCCCCAAGAAGCCATATGTAAACAAAACATTACAGAATGTCATGTTTAGTTTACTTTCCGCAACGTTTGCCCTCTCCTGCACCGCGGATTCGGCCCCCGGCGAGCCTGCTGCCGACGACCCCTTCGCGGCCACCCCCGCCGATGGACCGGCCCCCGAGATCGGCCCGGCCCCGGACGACTACCGCCCCACTGCCGCGGGTGCCCCCTCGACCGACATCTGGATCGGCCGCCTCGAGCGCGACGAAGACGGCACCCTCATCGTCACCGGTCTCGCCAACGCCACCGACCGCGACGGCTACGACAACCAGCCCTCCTTCGGGCCGGCGGGCGCGGCCCTCTACTACACCTCGGCGGTGGACTCCACCCAGACGGAGATCTTCCGGTACCGCCTTGAGGACGGCACCGCGCAGCAGATCACCCGCACCCCCGGCGCCAGCGAGTTCTCCCCCACCGTGATCCCCGGCCAGGACGCCCTCTCCGCCATCCACGAGGAGCGCGGCGCGCAGTACCTCTGGCGTTACGGCACCGACGGGACCGACCGGGGCGCCATCTTCGCGACCGTCGAGCCGGTAGGCTATCACGCGTGGGCCGACGAGCGCACCGCGGCGATGTTCGTGCTCGGCGATCCGCCCACCCTGCAGGTCGGCGATGCGCTCTCCGGCGAGGTGCGCACGGTGGCCGAGAACCCTGGCCGCTCCATCCACCGCATCCCCGGCACGGCCGCCATCTCCTTCGTGCGCAAGGTCACGGAGGACGAGTGGTGGATCGAAGGGCTCGACCCGGCCACAGGCGAGACCGAGCGCATCGTGCGCACGCTGCCCGGCCGTGAGGACTACGCCTGGACACCCGGCGGCGAGATCCTCATGGGAGACGGTGCCGCGCTCTACGCCTGGGCGGCGGCGGATGGATGGACCGAGGTGGCGGGGACCGGGCCGTCCGGCGACATTTCCCGAATCGCCGTCAGCCCCGACGGCAACGCAATCGCAATTGTGAGGTCCCGATGAGCGACCGACGCCGCGAATTCCGCATCCTCGCGATCTACTGCGTTGCCGGCGCAGTGGCCCTCGGCGCCCTGGCCCTGACCGGGCTCATCGTACCGGCCACACCCTGGGTCACGGTCGGTGCCGCCCTCATCGGCGCATGGGTGGGCCTTGCCATCTACCGCCTGAGGTCCGATTCCTTGATATAGGGGCACCCGCGGACCGTTTTCGGCTGGGCCGGCTACCAACGGTAGTGCGACCGCCGGGCTCTTCCGCACTCAGGGCTGCGCGGGACGAAACATCAGTCCCACGGCGACCGTACCACACTTGAACGGTCCACGGCGAATCAACAGAAACGGGGAAGTCCATCATGATAGGCGAATTCTTCAGCTGGTACTTCGGGGCGCTCGTCGACTTCTGGGGCACGGCCCTGCGGCTCGGGCTTCCCCAGATCCTTCTTCTCATCCTGATCCTCATATGCCTGCGGCGACCGCGCTGTCGCAAGTGCGGCGACAAGTCCGACGACAAGCGCTGCTGCTGGACATGGGGCGGATCACGCGGCCGGTGGGCCGGCAGGCCCGGCAGGTGGGGCAGATGGGGCTGGTACTGCTGCTGCCGGAGGGAGTGCGGTTGCGCCTGCGGCAAGTGCTGCTGCAATGGCGGGCGCGCTTGTGACATGGGCGCGGAAGACGATGTCGAGGCCGAGGCACGGGCCGACATCGAAGTCGAGGCCGAAGTCGTGAAAGAGGCCGAGGTCGTGGCAGAGGCGGAAGTCGTGGAGGCCGAAGTCGTGGAAGAGGCCGAGGTCGCCGAAGAGGCTGAAGTCGAAGCCGAGGCTGACGACTCCTGACTTGAAGCTCCGCCGGGGTTCTGCGGTCCCTGAAACAGGCCGCCGCTGCATTCGGGCGGCGATCCGCGGACCGATTCTCATCGCCCTGACGGGCCTTGCCGCCGGGATGCCCGCCAGGGCGCACAGCCAGACCGGCCCCGGCCAGACCATCCGCGCCGTCCGCACCGACCGTCCCCCGACCATTGACGCGATCCTCGACGAGCCCTTCTGGAGCGAAATCGAGCCAATCACCGACTTCCGCCAGCGCGTTCCCGTCGACGGCGCGCCCGCTTCGGAACGCACCGAACTCCGCGTCGCATTCGACGACAATCACCTCTATTTCGCGATCGTCCTCCACGACTCGGACCCGAAGGGCATCCGGCGCAGCATTCTGCACCGCGAGGGCCGCATCGACCAGGACGACAACATCCGCATCGGGCTGGACACCTACAACGACAAGCGCAATGCGTACATCTTCGAGATCAATCCCTTCGGCACCCAGGGCGACGCGCTGATCACCGACGAGTCCATGACGCTGTCGGACTGGAACTGGGAGGGGGTCTACGAGAGCGAGGGCCGCGTCACGGAGGACGGATGGGTCGTCGAGGCGGCGATCCCGTTCACCACCATCCGCTTTGCCGACACCGATGCGCCCGAGATGGGGATCCTCATGGAGCGCACCATCCGGCGAAAGAACGAAATGGTGTACTTCCCCCACATCGGACAGGAGTTCCGGCAAGGCCTCACCCAGGTCTCCCAGTACGCCACCCTGACCGGCCTCGAGGGGCTGCGGCGCGGACGCTACATGGAGGCCAAACCCTTCGCGATCGCGGGGCGGTCGGCCGCAGGCCGGCGCGGCGACCTCGACCCCGAGACCGAGACCCTCAGCGAGATCGGCCTCGACTTCAAATATTCGATCACCTCTAACCTGACCCTCGATGCGACCGTCAATCCCGACTTCGCCCAGGTGGAGGCGGACAACGTCCAGATCAACCTGACGCGTTTCAGCCTCTTCTTCCCCGAAAAGCGGGAGTTCTTCCTTGAACGTGCCGGGCTGTTCGACTTCGGCGACGCCGAGGAGACGGTCGTCTTCTTCAGCCGCCGGATCGGAATCGGCAACGACATTGCGGGCGGCGCACGGCTGACCGGGCAGGCGGGGCCGCTCTCGATCGGGGCGCTGAGCCTGTGGACCGAGGACGCACAGGGGGACAGGGAATACTACGCGGCCCCGGGCGGCCTGAACTCGGTCCTGCGGCTGCGTGCCGACCCGCTGCCGAGGACCACCGTGGGAGGGATCATCACGTCGATGGACGCGGACGGCGGGTTCAACCGGGTTCTGGGCGGTGACTTCCAGGTGCGTTTCGGCGGGTCAAGTTCCGTGCGGGGATGGCTTGCGCGCTCGTGGGAAGGCGGGGTGGACGTCAGTGCGCAGCGGGAGGCCGCGAGCGCCAACGCCGATGTCGACTCGGGCTCACCCATCGCCGGCGCCCTCCAGACCGACCTGCGGAGCAGCCTTCTGGCGGCCGGAGCCGGATACCGGCGGATCCCCATCGGGTTCGATCCCGCGCTGGGCTTCGTGCTTCGCAATGACATGCAACGCTTCACGGGCTCGGTCGGGGCACACCCGCGTTTCGAACAGAGCACGTGGGCGAGGCAGCTCGTCACCACGCTGCGGGGCGACTACATCGCCGGGATGGACGGCACCAGGCAGAGCACCGCGCTGGCTTTCAGCAACCTGCTCAGCTTCCAGACCGGCGACCGCGCCTCGATTGCGGTCGTGCGCCGGGGCGAGTGGCTGGCCTGGCCCACGCACATCCAGGGACGCAGGCTGGCGGCCGGCGAGTACGACTTCACCGGCACCGAAGTCCGCTTCAACACCAATGACAGCCGCGAGTTCTCGGCGCGCGGAGGCATCGTGGCGGGCCAGTTCTGGGGTGGCACGCGGACGCAGCTGTCGGGCGGGCTAATGTGGAAAACCGGCCCCCACCTTACGGTCAGTGGCGACTACAGCTGGAACGACGTCAGCCTGCCCGCCGACGACGGCGACTTCACCACCCGGCTCCTCGGCGTGTCCATCCTGGGCGCGGTCAGCCGCGCGCTCTTCGCCAACGCCCTCATCCAGTACGACGATGTCTCGAACGTCGTCCAGGCCAACGTGCGCATCGACTGGATCCACACGCCCGGCAGCGACCTCTTCGTCGTGTTCGACACGGGCTACCTGACGGGCGATCTGCTGGATCCGCGGACCGAGCGGTGGCAGCGAAGGACGGGCGTGGTGAAGCTGACGTATCTGAAGGCGTTCTGAAGCGGGGCGGCGGGTCGCTGCCGCCGGGCACGGCGTTAGATTTCGATCCGACGACTGGCCACCCTCCCGGCCTCCCGAGGACCATGCGCCACCGCCACCTCAATCACAGCCGCCTGACACTGGCCGCGATCGACGACATCATCGCGCGCGGACAGTGGCGCCACTGGGCCGACCTCCGGCACTCGGCCCGCCGGGACCCGGCCGTCCTGGAGAGGATCGAACGAGTGTGCGCCGGGCAGGTCCACGATCCCCTGGCCCAGCGCCATCACTTCTGGATGCGGTATGCGAGAGAAGCCCGGAAGCCTTCCTGAGTGGGAGCGACTGTTGTCGTCGGCGGCGCGCCTGCAGCAGATCGTGCCGGGCGCTGAGGTTCCTTCGCAATTGGAATCCGTGGCGGGCTGGAAGACCGCGCGTTTGGCGCGGCCCGTTCAGATCCTCGGCAGCCTGGACGGAATCGAGACCGGAGTACGGCAACTGATCCGCTCGGAGCCGCTTGAGACGACTACGCTCGATGTGGGGGGAGGGGGCCTGACAATCCCTACCGAAGCGGAGATTCTGCGGATCAAGGGTGTCCTGATTCTGCGACGGAATGCCACGAGGGACTACCTTGACTTCGTCGCCCTGGCGACTCACTTGGGTACCGACGCGACCGGCGAGGCACTGCGCTCCTTCGACCGGCTCTATCCCCAGGAGAGCGGCGAGTCCGCGCTCCAGCAACTCCAGGCCCAGTTGTCCAATCCGCTTCCCTACGATCTCGACGAACTGGATCTTGCCGAGTACCGGGACCTGGCACCCCAGTGGCAGGACTGGGACAGTGTGAAGGCTGCTTGTAGCAGGGTGTCCGTCGCGATCTTCGATCACGTTTGCGAGGCGGAATAGCGTCGGGGTAGCTGTTGCATGCGGTCGGCAACCGTCAGTGGCGGGGGTGGTGCCCTCGACGCTGGGACGTAGCTGATGAACGGCGAACTCAGCCCCAACGCCCAGGCGATTCTGCTTCTGACGGCGCCGCTTCTGGTGGGAAGGTCCCCGACTTCCGTCAGGCCTCTGCCCCTTGGTGCCTACAACAAACTGGCGCTCGCGCTGGCCGACGAGTGGGGCGCCGAAGCATGGCCGGACCCGGGCACTCCGGATGCGTTGCGGCAATTCGTGTCGAGCGGAGAAGGCCGGTCCAGGTTGGCGGAGGAGCCGGATGACTGCGAGCTTGGACCCACCATCGGCCCGCGACTCCCGTCCCCACCGCCCCCTTCTTGACAGCGACCCGCCCGCTCCCGCATTTTGTTCGGCGACCGAACAAAGTCTGACCGGGACGCCTCGGGAGGGGACACGAGCATGAGTTCAATGCGGGCTGACACCGCACGCGTGGCCACCGTGGGCCTGACCGGGCCCCGCGCCCGCGCGACGCTCCGCCACCGGCCGCGCGCGCCGATTCTGCCCCTCCTCGCCCTGCTGTCCCTCACCCCCCCCACCCCCGCCGCCGCCCAGGCCACCCCCCCCGCGCTGCCCGTCATCGAGCTCGTCACGGACGCCACCGGCACGCGCCTCCGGGTCGACGGCACCGACATGATGGTGCAGGGCGTCAACTGGGACTACTTCCCGCGCGGCACGACCTACAACTACAACTTCTGGACCGAGCCCGACCACGTGATTGAGGCGGCGCTCGACCGCGAGATGTCGCTCCTCAAGGCGATGGGCGGCAACGCGATCCGCACCTACGTGGGGATCACGCCGCGGTGGGTGCGGCACATCTACGAGCGCTACGGGATCTACACGATCCTGAACCACGCGCTGGGCCGCTACGGCGTGACGGCCGACGGCGTCTACCAGGCCAACACGGACTACTCGGACCCCCGCGCCCGCGCCGTGCTCATGGCCGAGGTAGAGGAGCTGGTGAGCGAGTTCAGGGACACGCCCGGCGTCCTCATGTGGCTTCTCGGCAACGAGAACAACTACGGGCTGGTGTGGAGTTCGGCGGAGACCGAGGATCTGCCCGAGGAGGAGGCCAACACGGTCCGCGCGCGCCACATGTATTCGCTCTTCGGCGAGGTGGCGCGGCGCATCAAGGAGATCGACCCCACCCGCCCCGTCGCGATGGCCAACGGCGACCTCCAGTACCTCGACATCATCGCCGAGGAGGTGCCCGACCTGGACATCTTCGGCACCAACGTCTACCGGGGCGTCTCGTTCGGGGATCTCTTCCAGGAGGTCCGCGACGTGCTGAACCGCCCCGTGATGTTCACCGAGTTCGGCGCCGACGCCTGGAACGCGAAGAACATGCACGAGGACCAGGTCGTGCAGGCCCGGTACCTCATGGGCCAGTGGCGGGAGATCTACGAGCAGTCGGCGGGGAAGGGCCTGGTCGGCAACTCGATCGGGGGCGCCACCTTCCAGTGGACCGACGGCTGGTGGAAGTTCGGCCAGGAGGACCGGCTCGACATCCAGGACACGAACGCGTCGTGGGCGAACGGCGGCTACGTCGAGGACTTCGTCGAGGGCGACAACAACATGAACGAGGAGTGGTGGGGGATCGTCGCCAAGGGCCCCACCGACCCCAACAACCTCTACGAGCTCTACCCGCGCGCCGCCTACTACGCGCTCCAGGCTGCCTACGCCCTCGACCCGTACGCGCCGGGGACCGACCTCGCCGCAATCCGGGAGCACTTCGCCCGCATCGAGCCGGCCGACATGGGACTGCGGGCGCAGGGCGACCGGGCCGCGCTCCTCGCCACGGCGCTCGACCGCGTGCGCGTGAGCGGCATTCGCATCGAGCTGGAGACCTTCAACACCGGCGGCTCCCTGATCAGCACGCCCGAAGATCCGCCCGAGACGAATCCCACCTACCCGAGCTTCCGCGGCTTCGACCAGATGCAGTCCTTCTACGCCGACCTGACGGCGCAGCCGACCGCAAACATGCTCGCGACCGTGTCGTTCAACATGCTCGGCGACGTTCCCACGAACCCGATCGACGAGATCTTCTACGAGAACCGGGGCCGTCCGCGCGACGTGCGCGGCCAGGGCGGGAACGTGACGCTGCAGGACATCGAGCGGCTCAAGGTCTACAGCGCCAGCGTGTCGTGGGACGACCGGTGGTTCCAGCTCGAGGGCTTCTACCGGTCCGGCCATTACCACTGGGGATACGAAGGCGACTTCTTCGGACTCTACCAGGAGGCCAACTACGGGCCCAACATCGACACCTACAACGGGCTCGCGCCTGTCGGGATGGAGATCACCGGGAAGCGGTCGCTGAACGGGCTCAAGGTCGCGATCGGTCCCGAACTGTGGTGGGGAGCGAACCCCGCGGTGCTCGTCAAGCAGCAGGCCAGCCTCGGCCCCGTCCAGGGCACCGTCATCTACCAGGAGGATCTGGCCGAGGCGGGGCAGGCGTCGAGTTCGTTCGCCATTCCGCTGCCGCCCACCCGCAAGGCGACGGTGCACCTGACCGGCGTTCGCGGCGGACTGACCTGGGAGGTCGGCGGGATCATGTCGGGAAGCACGAAGGCCGGCCAGATGTTCCAGCTGGTCGACGGGGAGCCGGGTGCCCACGGCGTACTGCAGGACGAGATCCGGACCTCGGACGCGTTCGGCGCGAAGGCCAAGGTCAGCCTCACCAGGGGACGCCTCAACTGGTACCTGCAGGGCGCGGCGATGGGCCTCGTGGCCGACGGCGGTCCCACACAGACGCAGACCTTCACCGGCTGGACGCTGAAGGACACCGGCAGCGGCAACCAGCGCAACCTGATCACCGGCCTCACCTGGCTGGCGGGCGACTGGCAGATCGCCCCCAACGTGCTCTGGCGCAAGCCCCTGGTGGGTCCGGTCCCGGCCAGCATCCCCGCCCCGGGACGTCCCCGGAACATTCTGGACGACCCCTTCGCGGTGCGCGGCAACCGCGAGACCCGCGCGGCCGAGCTCCTCGTCACCTACGACCCCACGCCCGCCACCTGGATGTACAACTGGGACAGCGACCGGCGCGAGGACGCGGTGCTGGCCGCCTCGGTGGGGTTCGTGTACTTCAGCTTTCCCACCACCCAGGACGCCGGGATCGGGATCTTCGCCGACGGCCGCTCCACCTTCGCGTTTCCCGGCGCGCCGCCCGCGCGCAACCTCTGGGAGGTCAAGGCGCGGATCGTGTCGAAGCGGCGGGCGGGGCCCGGACTGATCGCGAACATCTTCGCGGGGACCGGCGAGCCCAACGGGGACGACGACCGCGTGGTCAGCCGCGCCGGCATCGACCTCCGCGTCATCCACGGCTCGGTCAAGTTCCACGGCATCGCGAGCCAAAACGACTGGGGGCCCTACGACTACCACCGCGACTTCAACCTCACCTTCCCGCTGCAGCTGATGGGCGACATCTCGTATTCGCTCGGGCCGCCGGACTGGTTCGACCTGCCACAGACCCGCGTCGGGGTGCGCGCGACCATGCGGACGCTGAACGAGTACTCGCCGCGCTACTGTCCGGCACGGACGCCCGACGATTTCGGGAGGATGGAGTGCAACCCGGGCATCGGCGGGGACCCGGGGCGCGAGTGGGAGATCCGGACGTACCTGCACATCGGGATGTAGGGGCGGTGGCCCCTCTCGTCGGCGCGGCCACCGAGCGGCGCGTGCGCGAACTCCTCGCCCGCATGACGCTCGACCAGAAGATCGGGCAGATGACGCAGCCGGAGCGGCTCCACGTCACGCCCGCCCAGGTGAAGCGGTACCACATCGGCTCGGTGCTGAGCGGCGGCGGTTCCTGCCCCGGCGACAACCGTCCGGCCGACTGGGTCGCGATGAACGACGCGTACTGGGAGGCGTCGATGGAGGAGGACGCGGGCCACCTGGCGATCCCGGTCCTCTACGGGGTCGACGCGATCCACGGGAATGCGAACGTGCATGGCGCGACCGTCTTCCCGCACAACATCGGGCTGGGGGCCGCGCGCGATCCCGGGCTGGTCGAGCGGATCGGGCGCGTGACCGCGCGGGAGGTGCGGGCGGCGGGGGTGGACTGGACCTTTGCGCCGACGCTGGCCGTGGCGCAGGATCCGCGCTGGGGGCGGACGTACGAGAGCTACTCGGAGGATCCGGGGATCGTGGCCGAGTATGCGGGGCGGATTGTGGGGGGGTTGCAGGAGGGGGACATCGTCGCCTGCGCCAAGCACTGGGTGGGGGACGGGGGGACGCGCGCCGGCGTGGACCAGGGCGACACGGTGGTGGACGAGGCGGAGTTGCGGAGGGCGCATATCGCGCCGTACGCGCCGGCGCTTGAGGCCGGGGTGCTGACGGTGATGGTGTCGCTGAGCAGCTGGAACGGGAAGCAGTGTCACGCGCACCGGTACCTGATCCGTGACGTGCTGAAGCGGGAGATGGGGTTCGGCGGCTTCGTGCTGTCGGACTGGAACGGCGTCGATCCGCTGGCCGACGACTACGGTGAGGCGGCGGCAGCCGCGGTGAACGCCGGCATCGACATGGTGATGGTGCCGGAGAGGTGGCGGGATTTCATCGCCGGGCTGAAGCGTCAGGTGGAGCGTGGGGTCGTGCCGATTGGGCGGATCGACGACGCGGTCGCAAGGATTCTGCGCGTGAAGGTGGCGAGTGGGCTGTTCGAGCGGGGGCGGCCGGCAGCGCGGCGGGGGTCGAACGGGGTGGGGTTCGGGTCGCGCGAGCACCGCGAGGTGGCGAGGGAGGCGGTGCGGAAGTCGCTGGTGCTGCTCAAGAACGAGGGAGGGGTACTGCCGCTCGACAAGGGCGCGCGGATCCTGGTGACGGGCCCGGCCGCGCACGACCGCGGGAGGCAGTGCGGAGGCTTCACCGTCGAGTGGCAGGGGGTGACGGGCAATGAGGCGATCGTGGGGGGGACCTCGATCTGGGAAGGGATCCGTGCCGTCGCGCCGGGGGCGGTGTTGGGGGGTGGGGGGGAGGGGGACGCAGGCGATGGAGCGCAGGCCGAAGCGCCGGACGACGCGGCGCGCCGTTTCGACGTGGCGATCATCGTCATCGGCGAGCGCCCCTACGCCGAAGGGATGGGGGACATCCGAGAGCCGGGCCCGGTCCGGCCGGGGACGAACCACCTGCCCGCAGGCCCGGGCGTGCTTCGGCCGTATGGAGACACGCTGGAACTTGCCGCGCTGCACCCGGAGTCCCTGCGGACCGTGCGGGCGCTGGCGGAGCAGGGTATCCCGGTGGTGACGGTGCTGGTATCCGGGCGGCCGATGATGGTGAGCGCGGAGCTGGCCGCATCGTCGGCCTTCGTGGCCGCGTGGCTGCCGGGCTCGGAGGGCGCGGGCGTGGCCGACGTGCTCTTCGGGGACCACGACTTCGTGGGGCGGTTGCCGATGGGGTGGCCGGGTGGGGGGGACGACGTGCTCTTCCCAAGGGGATACGGAATGCGGCTACTCGGAAGCGGGGTCTGAAGCGGCTGCTTCCGAGTCGCTTCCGAGCAGCTCGCACCCGATGCGGTCAATGCGGGTGAAGCGGCGGTCCTGCGTGAGAACGACACTGGATGTTCGCACGGCACAGGCCGCGATCCAGACGTCATTCGTCGGCAACGGCGTGCCGGCGCTTCGCAGTTCAGCCACGATCCGCCCGTAGGCGCGCGCGACTCCGTCGTCCACGGGGATGATCTCCACCACCGGGTGGACAAGAAACTCCCTCAGTCCTTCCAGATCCGCAGGGCGGTTCCGGGTCAGGGCATAGCCCGTGTACAGTTCTCCCAGGGCGATGACGGGAAAGCCGATCCAGCTCGCCCCGTCAATCGCGGCAACGGTCTCCGCGTCATCCCGCAGGAAACGGATGTACGCCGATGTGTCGAGGCAGTAGCGCATCACTTCCACATCTCGGGATCGATCTCGCCGAACGGCGCCAGCGCCTCCTCCAGCTCGCGCACCTGTTCGTCGCTCCATCCCCCGGCCAGGCGGGCAAGCCCGTTGGAGCGGGGTGCCCCGACTCCGAGGCCCTGTTTGAGAAGGTCGATCGCGGTGCGATTGAGCGACTGTCCCCGCCTGCGCTTCTCCCGGTCGAGGGCCGCCGCGAGATCGGATGGGATGTTACGGAGTGTGATTGCTTTCATCAGACGACTCCATATAATAGCATTCATACGATGTCATACTATGACAGCATTCGATGGATGGGACAAGAGGGTAGAATCGGAGCGGTCCTCCGTGTCGGACGGATCGTAAATCGAAACTATGCAAATCTTTTATGCCGTATTAGGTTTGCATGGTTATGACCCAGCCTCCGATGATTCCCCGCGAAGCTCGAGCCCGAATTGAGCACCTGTTGTCGCGCGCGCCCGCCGTCGTGCTAACGGGCCCGCGCCAGGTCGGCAAGACGACCGTCGCATTGGAGCTGGCCCGGCAGCGAGGCTCCGCCTACCTGGATCTGGAGCGGCCGCGTGATCGTGCGAAGCTGTCGGATGTCGAACAATACTGTGAGCGCAATGCCGACCGGCTGGTCGTCTTCGACGAGATCCACCGGGTGCCGGGTCTGTTCGAGCCGCTGAGGGGCATTATCGACCGGCGGCGCCGGGAGGGTCGGCGGCTCGGCCACTTTCTATTCCTCGGGTCCGCTTCAATGGAGCTTCTGCGGCAGTCGGGCGAGACTCTGGCCGGACGCGTGGCGTTCTGTGAAATGCAGCCGCTCACCGTTCGCGAGACGGCAGGTCGGGATTCCGGCGATCTCTGGCACCGGGGCGGCTTCCCGGAGAGCCTCCTGGCGGCCGACGATGCGAACAGCTTCGAATGGCGGTTCGATTTCATCAGGACGTACCTCGAACGGGACATGCCGGCGCTGGGTCCCCGCATTCCCGGCGAAACGCTTCGACGCTTCTGGACGATGCTTGCCCATAGTCAGGGGCAGTCCTTCAACGCGTCGCGGTTGGCCGGATCCCTCGGGCTGACCGGGGCGACCGTCGGGCGCTATCTTGACCTGATGGTGGACCTGCTGCTGGTGCGCCGCCTCGTCTCCTGGCGGAGCAACGTGGGTCGGCGCCTGGTCAAGGCACCGAAGACCTACCTGCGGGACAGCGGAGTCTGCCACGCCCTCCTCGGAATCGGCACCTTCGACACGCTGCTCGGCCATCCCGTCGCCGGAGGCAGCTGGGAGGGGTTCGTGATCGAGAACATCATGAGCGGCCTCCCGGCGCACGTGGCATGTGGGTACTACCGTACCGCGGGTGGAGCGGAAATCGACCTGATTCTCGAAATGGGCGGCGGCGAGACCTGGGCGGTCGAGATCAAGCGAAGCACAGCCCCCAGCGTCTCGCGAGGCTTCCGCAGCGCCTGCCAGGACCTTCAGCCGACCCGACAGCTCGTCGTCCACGGTGGCGACGAGAGCTACGCGCTGCGCGGCGGCGTCGAAGCGGTCAGCCTGGAGGACATGTGCGGGGAGGTCCGTTAGCTCACGACCGAGGGCGTCCGGCGTCGGGAGTCGGTTCGGCCCGGGGAGCTTGCGGGGATTCTCCCCCCAGCGCGTGGCGTAATCCCCCCCTCACAAATTGCCGGGTTTTCCCTCTATGAAAGGCTGACATGGGTTGCCGACATTGAACCTGCCGGTCCGGAACGCGCCGGTCCGGCCCCAAACGGAAGGAGGCTGGAATGATTGTGGCAATCCGAGTCCGGCAGTTGCCATCGGACGGTGCGTACGAATCCGTGCGGCTCGTCGAGGTGGTGACCATCAACGAGCTCTTAGCGGAACTCGCCGCCACGGCGCGGCACTACGCGAGGGTCCGGCACGAACCCCACCGAGCGACAGCGTGGACATCCTGCGGCAGGGTGCTGGCAACAGTGAGCATGAGCCCGGACGCGGTTCCGTTCGACGAGCGAAGACCTGTACGCGAGTCCGCCCGGCTGGGACGGCTTGGCGCGACGGCCGCCCGAACGAGTTGGCAAGGGATGGCACAGGATGCCTGAGCGGAAACAGGCCACCGGCGCGCGAGCAGGGATCGGGCCGGTCGTGTTCGGGGTTGGCCTGGGGTTGGTGCTCACCACCCTATGGGGCCTGCGCTATCGCCGAACGCAGCGTTTCGCTGCAACCTCCCGTCGCGCGGAACTGCTGGCGGCCACATCCCGGCCGCAACGCTGAAGCCAGCGGGAGTTGACTTTTGTCCGACCGGGCGCTTCTCGTAGGTGCGTGATGTCAATTCGTTCCAGCGAAATGGATGGAGGTGCCGTTGCTCAGCGACAGGGACTACCGAGCCGTGTTCGAGGCATCGCCGGACGCGATGTTGATCGTGGATTCCGGCGGCGTGATCCGGGATCTCAACCCGCAGGCTCTTTCGATGTTCGGATGGAGCCGCGAAGAGATGGAAGGCTCGGGAGTGGATCGGCTGGTTCCCGCCGCCAGCCGGAGCCGGCACAAGCGTCACCGTCGGCGCTACGCGGAGGCACCACGTGCGCGGCCGATGGGGCAGGGACTCGAGCTGCAGGCCGTGCGCAAGGACGGCACGACGTTCCCGGTGGAGATCAGCCTGAGCCCCGGCAAACTGGCTTCGGGGCTGGAACACGTGATCTGCACGATCCGGGACATCACGAGCTGGAAGCGGATGCGGTGGCTGTCCAGAATGAAGCTGAAGGCGGCCGAGAACGAGCGAAAGCACCTTTCCCGCGAACTGCACGACGAGTTTCTCCAGTTCCTCGTGGCGTTCAAGCTCAGGGGGAAGCTCCTGGTGGACGAGACGGACCGGAAGGAAAGGGAACGCGCGTGGGCGGTGATCGCCGACGAGATCCTGGGCGCGATCCAGGGGGTGAAGCAGATGATTCGGGGACTGGGGTCTCCGAAACTCGAACGGCAGGGTCTTGTTTCCGCGCTCGCCACCCTGTTTCGTGATACCCGTAAGGTTCATGGGGTCAAGATCCGCGCCAGCGTAAACCTCGACTGGGTGGCCGACGAGCTGGATCCGGTCGCCGTCCTGGCCCTGTACCGGATCGTACAGGCGGCCGTAACCAATGCAGCGACGCACGCAGGGGTGAGCGAGGCTGACGTGACTGTCAGATCGGAGGACGGGTTGATCGCAGCGGAGATCCGCGACCAGGGATGCGGGTTCGAGTTGACCGATCCCGTAGTGGCCCGGGACGATGGCCACGCCGGGCTCGCCGGAATGCGTGAGAGGGCGGAGTTGGCCGGGGGAAGCCTGACCGTACGGACCTCGCCGGGCAAGGGAACCACAGTGCGGGCCACAGTGCCCATGGTGAGCCCGGGGCGGGAAACATGATGAGGATCCTGCTGGTCGACGACCACAAGGTGGTGCGAGCCGGTCTGAGGGCGTTGCTCGAATCCACCGGACGAGTGGACATCGTGGGCGAGGCGTCGTCCGGTGCGGAGGCGGTGGAGAGGGCCCGGACCCTGGAGCCGGATATCGTCATCATGGACCTGGCGATGCCCGGGATGGACGGCATTCAGGCCACTCGGCGGATTGCCGCCCTCGAGCTCGAGACGAGGATCCTGGTGCTCACGATCCACGACGAGGACGAGTTCCTCGTTCCGGCCCTTGATGCCGGCGCAGCGGGCTTTCTGAACAAGTCGGTCGCCGACACCGATCTCATGGGCGCCATCGAGGCGATCGCGCGCGGCCACTCCTATCTGCCCCGGCGCGCGGCTGCGCTGCTGGCACGATTGCGAGCGCGTGGCGACCGCCCGGGCGGCAAACCGGGGCTTGAGGTGCTGTCGGAGCGCGAGCGTACTGCGATCGAGTTGTACGCCAAGGGGTTCTCGGCCCGGGAGGCGGGCGAGAGCATGTTTCTCAGTCCGAAGACCGTGGAGGGCTACCTCGCGCGCGCTAGGACGAAGCTGGGACTGTCAAGCCGTCGCGACATCGTGCGCTTCGCCCTCGAGGCCGGACTCCTGCGGGCTGAAGACGAGGAGTAAGGGGGCGGTTGCTGGCTGACGGGAATCTCCCCTCAGCAGGACCGCAGGCAAACCCCCGCAAAATTCCAGGGTTTTCCCCCTCAGATCGCACCCGGCGACACGCGTCCTATTAGGTAGCGGGCACAGAAGCGGCTGGCCCGTCTGGCGACGCTGATTCCGCAAAGAGCCAACCGAACGGAGGCACCCCTGATGAAGACGGCACTCACACGACTCACCACCGCGGGCGTGATCGCGCTCGTTCTCCTGGCCTCGGCCTGCATCGACCCGCTGCCGACCGATCCCGGCGGCAGCAAGGCCCCCACTCCCACCCTTCCCGGCGACCCGCCGGACGAGACGGTCAAGAGGTAGCGCCCGGTCGAATGCGCGGCCTCTCTCCGCAAGCCCCCTCCCGGGCCGAGTTGCCCGGGGGGGGCTTTGGGGCGAGTATGGATTCGCACTCAATGCGCCGGTCGATCAAACAGAGGAGCATCTGGGAATGACCTCGGATGGGCTCATGTTCCGTGGAATCGCGCTTGCGATGTTGGCGATAGCGGGTTGTTCCGATGTCATCGATCCCGACGAAACGCCGCCACTCTGCGGTGACCCTCGGCCGATCTGGGCGATCAGCCAGCATTCGATGACATACCTCTCGTGCTTCGATCACCAGTACGCTTGGGACGCCCCCGGTGCCCGCCACCGCGGGCACAGTTCTGATACGTCGGTCGTTACCGTGACCAACAAGATCCCGGATACCGGATCGGCACCGTACGAAGACAACATACTCGTCCTCACCGGTCACACACCGGGCACTGCCGTGATCACCATCGAAGCTACTGCTGGTGGTGGGATAAAGCGGCACATCCATCCTGTTACGGTGCGCCTGGCGCTGGACACTGAAATCACCCGATGCGATGCCGAGCCAATCCCCGGGGTCGACGGAGCGACGCAGCTGGCGATGGATGCGTGGGGGAAATCGAATGCCAATCTGAAGAACCTCAACGTGACGGGCGTGGCTGGCCGAGACACGGTGATGCACGTCTTCATGGAGCTCATGGGGGCCTTTACCCGCGCGGAATGGTCCGTCAAGGCGGTAGGCGGGCCGATGCCGCAGGAACCCGTGCAGTGCAGTCTCGCCTTTGAGTTCGAGACCCACGGGCATGGCGTTCCGCAGATTGAAGGGAATTAGCACTCGGCCTGGGTTGGGAGGGGTGGTATGGCGCGAATCGTACGAGTCACCTGCGCCACCACCGCGCTCCCCGTCCGCATCCGGTCGCGACCCATATCACCCATATTGATTGGTATGGGCGACCCATAGTCTCTCGCCTGCCGCCCCCCACGCACTTCGGCGTCAACGCGTCGCGCCGCCGGGCCGGACTTCCTTGGCGGACTCCAGTCTCGTCGCGGCGTGTGTGGCTGCGTCCGTCCGCCCCCCTCGACCTCGATGGCGAAGAGACAGGTCCGCTCAAGCGTTCCGACGTGCCGGGAGCTCTTCTCCGTCAGCCGCCCCCAGAACCCTCCACCCGCCGCAGCAACTCCTCCGCCGTGGCACACTCGATGACCGCCGCCTCTGCGCTCGCGAGCCGCCCGGCATCTGCGGGCTTACCGAACAGACCGGCCAGCCGGTCCCCAGCCTCCGCGCCGAATCTCCTGCGGGTCTGACGGACGAGCAGCGCGGCCCGCCCCTCGCGATTGCGCCGGCTCCCGAACTCCTCAAGGCTCCGCTCGTACTCCGTCATCACCTGTGCCATCGTCGTCGCCATTCCGCTCTGTTCCTCTGTGATCCGCCCTTCCGAAACTAGCCATGCCCCGATACAGTCCGCCAGCAGCCTGTCCAGCCTGTCGCCCGTGTCCCCCGCGATCTTCCGCAGCCTGCCCAGCTCCGTCAGCGTGCCCTTCATCGAGTTGTCCCGGTGGAGGCCCGTCATTGCTCCAGGTCGGTCGGGTCCCGGTATGCCCTTGGCGGAAGCTACTTGAATAGCTCCGCGTGAGTTCCGGCACGTACGAAGTTGATCGAACCGCCGGGTTTCGGTGAATCATCGACCTGGTAGATCAGAAGGAAGTCCCCGCCGACATGGCATTCCCGGTGATTCGCCCACGCGCCCTTCAGCGCGTGGTCCCTCCGTTCGGGACCGAGCGGAGCCTCGTTGGCGATGAGGTGGAGCATGATCGCCTTGAGCCGATTCATGTCGTATCGACCCGAACGCGAAAGGCGTTCCCAGTCCTTGAGGAAGCCCCGAGTGAAGTCCACGCGCCGCGGCGGGCGTGCCCTCTTACTGGTCGCGGGCTTCTTCAAGCTCCGCGAACATCTCGTCAGCGTTGGCGAATCGGGCCGTCCCCCGTCTCATCATCTCCTCCGACTCGGCCATCGCCTGTCGGGTCCGGGCGTTCGGCACCTTGAGTTCCAGGGGGAAAGCCTGATCGACCGCGATTCGGTGGAAGAACAGCCGCACAGCCTCCGAGGCCGTCAACCCCATCGCCGCGAGCGCCGCCATCGCCTTCCGCTTCATCTCCGTGTCCATGCGGACGTGGAGCATCGAACTGTGTGTCTTCATCGGAAGACCTCCTGTGTCGCAATTGCGATATAAGGTGTCATTCCGGCCTGCCACGGTCAACCCGGACGCAGGAGTCGCAGGCGCGCCCGAAACGGACTTTCTCGTTCGCCTTCCTGCAATGGCCGCAACCGTGCCGGCCGAAGAACCACAGGGCCGGGTCCAGGGCCGCGCATGTGCCCTCGATTCCGGCCGGTCCTGCGATATCCGCCTCCGATACGCCATTCGTCCAGGTCTCCTGGATGATGGGCTTGGCCTTCGCGAGCGTGCGCCCCCGCGTCGCGGTCACGCCCAGATTCTCGGTAGCCCTGCGCACATGAACATCGACCGCGACCGGAATGATTTCGATGCGATCAATCACCGCCCGACCCGGATTGGCCATCATCCGGACCCACATCGGTCCGATCTTCGGGCCGCGCAGCATCGGAAAGCGGGCGCGCCCGTTGTCGTCGGGGGACTTGAGATCGCTGAGCAGCTCCCGGGCTTCGCCGCTGCCGTGGTCGATCACGCGGCTCACGGGAGACTTGTGGCCGGAGGACAGGCTCCTTGCGATCCGGTGCCACGCATCCGAGTCGGGACCGTGCCTCTGGCTGACACGCGCGGCGTTCAACACCCCGGCCAGCGCGCCGACCTCAAGCCCCGCCACATGATGCGGATCGAAGCTCTCGGGTGATCTCTCGAAGAGGCGTCCCCCCGCGTTCCAGAGCTGGGTGGCGTTCCGCGCCCGGTCCATCGCGGCAATGAAGGTGAGGAAGAGGCGGACGGCGCGGTCGGAAGCCCTAGGGGAGCGGGCTTGCTTTGTGGTGCGAACGCTGTGCGAGAGGGTCGAATCGTTTTCGGCGTCGAGCACCGCTCGGGAGCTCCGCAGCTGACGTACGACCGCGACCTCCGGCATGTAGTCGTGCCAGGGTTGGCCCGGAGCCATGTTGCGCGAGGCCAGGTCGAGGCTACCTCCGTAGAAGTCGTCCGCGATCAGCTTCGCGAGTCTGGCGGCATGGGAGCGAGCGGGGGAGCGGGGTTGATCCGCCTTTCCGTGGACGTGCAACCTCTCCCGATACCAGGCCTGCTGGCTTCCGATTCCCGCGATGCCGGCGAGTGGCCGGTGAACCGCGGCCCCGGCATCGCGCAACCCTTCTTCCAGCCCATGGTCGATGTAGGTCGCGCCGGCGTGGATCTCGATCAGCCTGCCACGCATCGACGGCACCCGACGCTTCAATTGAGCAAGTACGCGGGCCGACCAGGCGCGCCGGGCCCTGGTCTGGAGATCCGTCAGCGCGAGTTCGTAGGGATCGATGCGCTGGTCGGGGTAGTAGGGCCGTCCCGCCCAACAGGACGATGGCTGCGAACCAGTTGACAAGCGTACCGCACTGACGCCGCCGCCGAAGCCCCCACCCCCCCTCAACCCATTCCGTCCAGCACCTCCAGCAATCCCTCGGGCTCCGGCCGTGCCGTATAGTCCACGTCGACCCCCCCCCACGCCACGGTCCCGTCCTGCCCGACCACGTACGTCGCCGGAATGGGCAGTTCCCACGTCGTATCGCCATTGAACCGGGCGAGGTCGATCCGCAGGTGATCCCGATAGATGTCCTGCAGCGCATCGGGCATCCGGAAGACCAGCCCGTACGAGCGTGCGACCCCGTTGCCGCTGTCCATGAGGACGTCGAACCCGATCCCGTCTTCCCGCGCCCACGCAGCCGCGAAGTCGTGCAGCTGAGGCGACAGGGTCAGCACGGTTGCGCCGCGCGCCGTGAAATCGGGCAGAAGTGACTGGAGAGCAGCCTGCTCCGCGCGGCAGTAGGGTCACCAGCGGCCGCGAAAGAAGCTGACAACCACAGGGCCTCGCCGCAGGGCCCGCGCGAGCCGGATCGTGTCGTGACTCAGATTGGGCCGGGCGAAGAAGGGGGCCCCGTCGCCGGCCTGCACAACGCCGTCGAGGATTCCCGACGCCTTCAGGTCGGCGGTTCCGCGTACGAGTGTTCTTGTGATGGCAGGGTCGCGCCTGGCTGCTCCGGCTTCCCTGATCCGCTTCAGAGTCTGTGCGAGTGTGGGCATGGTGAGCGTGCGGAAAACGGGTGATCTGAGTCGGTTGCAAGGGGGATACGTTCCCGGACGATGAGAGACGACGCAACCCCACCTTGACAGTGGGTCCGCCCATATCAGGTTGGATGTGTAGCGGATCGCCAACCATGGAGGTGCCGAATGAAGTACCGCGTGGCGCTTGAGGAGTCTGACGAGGGCTATTGCGTCTGGGTCCCTGGTCTGCCGGGGTGCGTGTCGCAAGGGGATACGGAGGAGGAAGCTCTGGAGAACATCGCGGCCGCGCTCCGGGAATACCTGGAGGTGGCGGTGGAGAACGCTGCGGGCACCGTGCTTCGAGAAATCGAGGTCGCCGTATAGGCTGTGCCGAGGATAGCTGTGGTCCCATGCGAGAAATCACTGCCAAGGAAGCCAAGAACCGGTTCGGCCAGCTCCTCCGGTCCGCCCAGCAGGGACCCGTGCGCGTCACCCGGAACGGGACGCCGGTGGGCGTGATGCTGTCGGTGGAGCAGTTCGAACGCCTGCGCGGAACCGCGTGGGACCGGTTGGCCGCGGCGATGGACGCCATGAGCCGGGAGGCAGCCGCCAAAGGCCTGACGCCTGCGGCGTTGGAGTCCCTGTTCACCGAAGAGAGCTGACAGGGTCGTACTTGGCACCAGCGTTCTGATCGACGCCTTGCCTCATCCAGAGGGAACCGCTCCGCTCAAACGGATCGCACAGTAATGTAGGCTTTACCAAATGTAAAGAGAAGGCGACATCATCAGAAGGCGACATCATCGAGCCTGGATCCTCTCTCTGGCACCCTTGAACGCAGACACGCTCTGCCTCGGGGGAATCCGCTCGGCCCGGTCACCCGGGGCCAGGATTGATCGCGGAGTCGATCCGCTTGGCTTTCCACTTGCGTGTCTGCCCAGGCTGAACCACCGCCTCGAATAGCGCTTCGATTCCCTCCTCGGGTTCATCCATCCGATCCATCGCCTTGGGAGGGTCGATTCGGACCCCGGTCGTGAGGATCTCGGAGACAGCCTTCCAGAAACGGTCCGTTGTCGGTTCCGCAGGCTCCGGCTCGTAGGGAACCTTCCGTGCCTTGGCCCAACGCCGGATCTGATCTCTCACAATGCGCATGAGCCTCCGGCTCGTGGGATCGACACCACGCACCTCTTCATCCTGTGCCAGCCACCGCCATCCGTACCACGGGTTGCTCGTCTGCCATGCGACGACACCCACGGGGACGGTGCGGTCGCTATGGTCGTCCAGACTGACCCGGATCACGCAATACCCTTGGCCAATCTGCCAATCCGATCGTGAGTACATGCTGCGAAAGGTGACGAGCCTCGCGGGACGACGCCATGGTGGGACGGAGCACGGACTTGGCACGCTGACGTAGTCCACGTCGACGCCGTCGCCGTCCACGTTGTGTGGCGAACGGTGCCTGAAACGCAGAAGCCCCGAGGACGAAGACCGCCTCGGGGCTCCTACCTCAGCGTCTTGCTGCGCCCGAAGGCGTGTGCAGTAGAGGACGACCTGAGGAATTACACTTGAACTATCGTCCTTTCCTATCCGAAACGCAACTCTCAGTCTCTCGCGGAGCCGCTATGCTGTCCATCGGAAGCCTTCGAAGCGCTCTTTCGGCGGAGCGGCTAGGCGCCTACGCCCTGCCCACCGACACCGACGAGGTCGACAGCGTGGCTAGGTACCTGTGGAATCTGGCGCTGTGCAGCGCTCTCCAACCGGCCCTTCACACCCTTGAGGTCACCGTCCGGAACCACCTCTTCAAGACCTCGAGAAGGATCGTAGATGAGACCACGCTGAGTTTCGACAAGGTTCCATGTTGGCTCGATGCTCGACCCTCGCTCCTCGTTGATCGCGAGCGACAGAACGTCGAGCAGGCGAAAGCCACGCTCAAGATGCGGGGAAGTCCGATGACTGAGGGACGGCTGGTCTCGGTCTTGGGCTTTGGTTTCTGGGTGAGTCTGTGTAAGAGGCCATATGAGCAGGGCCGCACCAGCGGACCGCGCCTCTGGCCTGATATGGCGAGAAGGGGATTCCCGCATCTACCCAAGGCCAAGCGCACACGCAGCCAGCTATTCCACTCCTTGGATCGGCTCCGAGACCTCCGTAACCGCATTTCTCACCATGAGGCCGTGTGGGACCGGAAGCTCAACCGAAGCCATCAGGAGATCCTCGAGACCGTAGCCTGGATCAACCTGGACCTGGCGGCGACGCTGAGGGCACACTCGCCGCTGCCAGCGGTACTCTACAAGGGAGTGACCGGCTTCCGCGCTCAAGCCGAGGCCATTATCAAGTGATGTCGGCGCTGAACACGTGAATCCATCGAACGACGACGCCCTGGACATAGCCCTTGCCAAACTGCGGTCCGGCGGTCTCGCGATCCCTCACGCGAATCTTCGGCCGAACCCCCCTCACCCCCTCGCGAACCGCTCAACTGCGATTCCCGCGGCCCGAGTGCGTGCCTGCCAGAGATCGTAAGCCATCTGCATCCCCAGCCACGTCTCGGGGGTCGAGCCGAAGGCCTTCGACAGCCGGATCGCCATCTCCACCGAGACCCCCGCGCGCCCGTTCAGCAATTCCGAAAGCGCCTGACGCGCGACGCCCAATCCCTCGGCAGCCCGAGTCACCGTAAGACCCAGCGGTTCCAGGCATTGCCGCCGAACGATGCCGCCCGGGTGCGGTGGATCGTGCATGGCCATGGCTGGTCCTCTCCTTCAGTGATAGTCCAGATAGTCCACGTCGACGGCATCGCCGTCCAGGTCGTGTGGGAAACGGTTCCTGAAACTCAGAAGCCCCGAGGACGAAGAACGCCTCGGGGCTCCTACCTCAGCGTCTTGCCCCGACCCCGCCGCCGCTCCAGCTCCGCCCTCACCTTGCCCGCGCTCTCCTCCGTGATCGGGTACCGGTACACGGCGTAGATCGCGATCCCCGACGCGATCAGCGGCACGAAGGCGTCGTAGAAGCGCAGCCAGAAGATCGTCCCTTCGGGCTGATTCGCGCCCAGGGAGGCGTCGAGTCCGGTCGAGTAGAGCAGGAAGCCGCCGAGCACGATCGCGCCGCTCTGGCCGAGTTTCACCATCCACCAGAACACCGATCCGAACATGCCTTCGCGCCGCTCACCGGTGGTTATCTCGTCCAGGTCCACCACATCGGCGATCATCGAGCCCATCAGGGTAAAGAGGCCGCCGAGCCCGAAGGCCAGGAACGGGGCCGGCAGCAGCGCCAGCAGGGGCTGGTCGGGCGTGTAACAGAACCACTTGAGCGCGTATCCGAGCATCGAGATGCCCGTCGACACGAAAAACGCGTTCTTCTTGCCGATTCTGGTGCCGAGCCAGGTGACGAGCGCGATCACCAGGAACCCCGTGACGGTGCCGAGCGTGCCGACCACGCCCGCGAGCGCCGCCCCCTCCGGGACGTTGCCGCCTGTGATGTAAAAGGCGAACACCCAGAACTGGAATTGGGAGATCATGATGAAGCTGTTGAACATCAGGAAGGTTGCGATGCAGAGCATCAGGAAGGGGCCGGTCCTGAGCGTCTGCCACAGGCCGCGCAGAAACTCCAGGGCGCTCTGCTCAATGCCGTGGGCTATCGTACGCTCATCCGTGCCTCGCGACCCGGAAGCCCCACCTTCCGTACGCCCATCCGCACGTCGTCTCCCGGGGCCACGCCCGCCCGCGCGTTGATCCGCGCCGCCTGCCCGGGAGCCTCGGCGGTCCCGGCCCGCTTCGGCCGCGGCGCTTCCCCCGATCACGCGCTCCCGCAGAAAAATCGCCGGCAGCACGCCCAGCACGATCGTCGCCACGCAGATCGCGAGTGCGACGAAACGGGCGCCGTCCATCTGGTTCCGGAACCACACCGGGTTGGTCGCGATGACCAGGAACCAGGGCCCGATGACGAACACTGTGTTGGACACGAAGTTCTGCACGCCCATCAGGCGGGTGCGCTCGTTGTAGTCGGGGGTGAGTTCGTAGCCGAGCGCCACCCACGGCGTCGCGAAGATCGTGTAGGCCAGGAAGAACACCAGCGACCCGATGAGGAAGTACCAGAAGTAGGCCCGCTGGCTCCAGCCCTCTCCCGTTTCGTCCGGAGTCCAGATGTCGATGTGGAGGTGCGTCATCGCACTGGCGTCGACCGGGTTGCTGCCGAAGTCGATTGTCGCGACGCGAAGGTTGGTGTAGTGCTTGACTTCGTCTCCGCCGGCCCGGGCATCGGCTACTTCGGCAACGTCCGGCCCGGCGGACCACGATCCGACCGGCACATCGTCGTAAGCGGCGCTGAAGAGGGAGATCACGTCCTCGGGCGGGACCCCGGGGGCCGGTGCTCCGGTGACAGGGACGGTGGCGCCCTCGATGTCCTGGGCGGGAGGCACCGCCGTCTGGAGACCGGCTGCGGCCGGGCCGACGCCCTCGACGCCCTGGTTGGGAGATGCCGACGCCGGGAGTGCGCCCACCGCCGCGCCGCCCAGGCGGTAGAAATACACGTTGTCGACATAGACCTCGGTCAGGTCGCCCGAGATCACCATCTGCGCCAGGTGTTCGCGCGTGGCGAGCCCGTCGAAGTCGCTCAGCGGCACGTCCACGCTCACCCATGCGCCCGTCACCAGCGTGGGGGGCAGGACGGCGACCTCGTCCTCGACATCGTCGACCACCTCCACCGTGAAGATCTCCCTCAGCGCATCGCCTGCGGCCCGCAGCCAGCCCACGGGTTCGTCCGTCTCGCCGCTGTAGACCCCGTCGGCGCCGTGGTCGACCAGCTTGAGCCGCAGCTGTGTCGGCGCCGGCATCTGCCACAGCAGCAGGAAGATGACCCCCGCCGAAATCGCGCCCGCGAAGAGGAACGGGCGCCGCCGCCCCCAGCGCGACTTCGTCTTGTCCGACACGAAGCCGACGAGCGGATCGGTGAGTGCGTCGAAGAAGCGCGGCAGGCCGCCGAGCAGGCCGACGGCCCGGAAGTCGACGCCGAGCGCCAGGGTCAGTACGGCCATCATGTTGCCGATGCCCTGGCCCAGCAGATTGTTCGTGAACCCGCCGATCCCGTAGATAATCTTGTGTGGGAACGATACCCGGTCTTCGGGAGCGGTCCGCTTGCTCACCGGGTCACTCGGCGCGGTAGACGCGCACCCAGTCGACGAGCATGGTCTGTGGGAAGGTCGTGGACGCGTTCGGTGGTCCGACGAAGGTGCCGCCCACGGCGACGTTCAGGAGCAGGAAGAAGGGGTGGTCAAAGACCCACCGGCCGGGCGGATCGTCCCGGTCCACGGCGTGGTAGCGCTCTCCGTCCATGAACCAGACGATGCGCTCCTCCGTCCATTCGATCGCGAACTCGTGGAATCCGGTGTCGAAACGGGCACCGGTGAGCGCGTAGCGTGCGCCGATTCCGCCGCCACCGGAATACCTGGGCCCGTGAACGGTTCCGTGTACGATCGTCGGCTCCTGGCCGCGGTACTCCATGATGTCGATCTCTCCGCAATCCGGCCAACCCACGGTGCCGAAGTCGCTGCCGAGCATCCAGAAGGCGGGCCAGATGCCCTGCCCGCTGGGCAGCCGGATGCGCGCTTCGAAGCGGCCATACGCCTGCTCGAAAAGCCCCTCGGTCTTGATGCGACCCGACGTGTAGGCGCTCCCCTGGTAGGATTCGCGGCGAGCTGTGATCGCCAGGTTGCCGTTGCCGTCGAGTGACACGTTTTCGGGACGGTCGGTGTCGTACTCCAGCTGCCTGTTGCCCCAGTCGGTGCCGATGTCGAAGGTCCAGTTGGCGGGATTGGGAAGCTGTCCGGCCGGGCCGTCGAATTCGTCGCTCCAGACCAATGTCCAGTCGGGCTCGGGCTCGGCGCCGAAGCTGTCGCATGCCAGGGACAGGAGGATCAGCGGAAGCATCCCGGGGACGAGCTCTCGCGAGCACCGAGCCCTTCGAATGCCGCGGCGCCCCTGTCCACGGGCAGTCAGGGCGAGGATAAGCCGGCGGCACACGCCGGTCATGCCGCAATCACACCGGGAAACAGCCGGGGATTGGCCAGGGCAGCGACCAGGACGTGCGTGGCGGCGCCCAGAGCTACCGCGCGCTCGCCCAGGTCGCTGGTGCGGATGTCAGAAGCGGCTGCGGAGGCCACGAGCGTGCGGGTGGCGACGGCTTCGCGCAGCGGGTTGACCAGCCGGTCGCCCGCCCGTGCCAGGCTCCCTCCAAGGATCACCGATCCGGGGTTCAGGAGGTTCAGCACCCCGGCGACCACGATTCCCAGACGTACCGCGGCCTCGTTGACGACCTCCAGCGCGAGCGGGTCGTCGGCGAGGGCGGCGTCCTCGATCGCGCGGATTTCGGGCTCGGTTCCGGCCAGGGCGCTGTCGGGGAAGCGGCTCATGAGGCTCCTGGCCCGGTCGACGAGCTGGCGCGTGCCCACGAAGGTCGCCAGGCAGCCGCGGTTCCCGCACACGCACTTGGGCCCGCTCGGATCGATCGCCACGTGACCGATTTCGCCCGCGACCCCCGTGGCCCCACGGTAGATCTCCCCGCCGATCATGATCCCCGCCCCCACCCCGGTGGCGACCTTCAGGTACACGAAATCGTCGATTCCCACCGCCTCCCCCCACCACCGCTCCGCCACCGCCCCCAGATTGGCGTCGTTGTCCACGAAGACGGGTATCCCGAATACGCTGTTGAGACGGTCCAGCACGCCGTGCCCACGCCATGCGGGGAGAACCCGTTCCAGCACCCGGTCCGGCGACCCGGGATCGACCGGGCTGGGCACGGCCACGCCGATTCCCATGAGCCGCGACCGGTCCCCGTTCCACTCGGCCAGACAAACCTCGCCCAGTCCGGTGATCAGCGCCTCGGCGCCCTTGGGATCACTGCGCACGGGGTGGGCGCGTTCCCGCCAGGCCAGCGTCCGCCCCCGCAGGTCCGTGAGGATCACCGAAATGTGCGTGGCTCCCACGTCCACCCCCAGGATCACGCCCGCATCGTCCTGGAACCCCACCAGAATGGGACGCCGGCCTCCACGGCTCTCGCCGGCGCCCACCTCCGCCACCAGCCCAGTGCCGAGGAGCCGCCCCACCACCTCCGAGATGGTGGAGCGGGACCTCCCGGTGTTGCGCGCGATCTCGGCGCGCGAAACCTCCCGTCGGCGCCAGACGAGGTTGAGGACCGTCCTGGCCAAGTCGTCGTCCGGCGGCGCAACCGCCTCGCGCGGCATCATTTGCGCAGGTAAACGTTGTCGACGAACACGGTATTGGGGTCGCCCGAGAGGATCAGTTGCGCGAGATGTCCCCGCGCCGTGAGTGCCGTGAAGTCCGATAGCGGGATATCGTAGCTTAGCCACTGGCCGGTCGCGAGCGCCGGGTCCGAACTTGCGGTCAGCGAGATCTCATGTTCGGTGTCGTCGCCTCCGCCGAACGCGCCATCGGCACCGAAGTCGACCAGCTTGACCTTGAAGGCGGCGGGGGCGGCAGTGGGGTCGGGGGTCCAGATGTCGATGCGGAAATGGGTCATCCCGGTGGCGTCGACGGTATTCGAGGTGAACTCGATACCCGCGAAGACGAGGTTCGTGTACTTCCTGGTGGCGTTTCCGGCGATCTGCACATCCTCGACATCGGCCTGGTCCCACGAGGCGGACCAGGTGTCGACCGTCACGTCGGTGTAGGCGTCGCTGAAGAAGGAGATTACGCTGTCCGCGTGGTGCGACGGGGTGGGCGCCGCCTCGGAAGGCTCGCTCGGAGACACCGCATAGAAGTAGACATTGTCCAGGAACACCGTGTTCGGGTCGCCGGAGATGATCAGCTGGGCGAGGTGTTCGCGGGCAGCCAGGTTGGTCATGTCGGCGAACGCCAGGTCGTAGCTGACCCACTGGCCGGTGGCCAGCGCGGGATCGGAGGCGGCGGTAAGCGTGACCTCGTGCTCCGTGTCGTCGCCTCCGGCGAACGCGCCGTCGGCCCCGAAATCGACCAGCTTGACCTTGAACGCCGCGTTCACCGTCTCGTCGGGCGTCCAGATGTCCATGTGGAAGTGGGTCATCCCGGCGGCGTCGATGGGCGCGGACGTGAACTCGATGCCCGCGAAGACGAGATTCGTGTACTTCTTCACGGTGTCAGCCTCGATCACCACGTCCTCGACGTCGGCCTGGTCCCACGACGCGGACCAGGTGTCCACCGCGGCGTCGGTGTACGGGCCGCTGAAGAGCGAGATCACGGCGTCCGCCGCGTGCGTCGGGGTCGGAGCGGGCGCGCTCGGTGCTGCCGGCGCCGCCCCCTTCCGGAAGTACACGTTGTCGACGTAGAGCGTATTCGGGTCGCCTGAAATGATCAGCTGCGCCAGGTGTTCCGTTTCGGCGAGGCCCGTGAAGTCCGCGAGCGCCAGGTCCAGTTGCACCCATTGCTCCGACACCAGGCCGTCGGCGGCCGTTATGGTGACTTCGTGCTCGGTGTCGTCGCCGCCCCCGTCCCAGACGCCGTTTGCGCCGAAGTCCACCAGCTTGACCTTGAACGCCGCGTTCACCGTCTCGTCCGGCGTCCAGATGTCCATGCGGAAGTGCGTCATGTCGGCTGCGTTGACGGTCGCCGAGGTGAATTCGATCCCGGCGAACACCAGGCCGGTGTACTTCTTGGTGGCGTTGCCCGCGACCTCCACGTCCTCGACGGTCGCCACATCCCAGTCCGCCGACCAGGTGTCCACCGTCACGTCGTCGTATGCGTCGCTGTAGAGCGAAATCACGTCGTCGGCCGCGTCGCCGGGCGCCGGGGCCGCCTCGGTCGGCACGGGCTCCGGAGGCGGCGCCTCGCCGCGCCGGAAGTAGACGTTGTCCACGTAGACCGTGTTCGGGTCGCCCGAGATGATCAGCTGCGCCAGGTGTTCCCTCGCCGCGAGCCCGGGGAAGTCCGTGAAGGGCAGGTCCAGCTGCACCCACTCTTCCGTCGAGAGCCCGTCGTCCGTGTTGAGGACAACCTCGTGCTCACTGTCGTCGCCGCCCCCGAACGTGCCGTCCGCGCCGAAGTCCACGAGCTTCACTCTGAACGCTGCGGCCGCCGTCTCGTCCGGCGTCCAGATGTCCATCCGGAAGTGGGTCGCGTGCGTCGCGTCCACGGTCTGCGAGGTGAACTCGACGCCTGCAAAGGTCAGGTTCGTGTATCTCTTTGCCGCGTTCCCCGCGATCTCCACGTCCGCGACGTCGGCCTGATCCCAATCGGCGGACCAGGTGTCCACCGTCACGTCTTCGTAGGCGTCGCTGAAGAGCGAGGTGACGTCCTCGGCCGCGTGGGTCGGCGCCGGCGGCCCCGAGGTGGGCGCGGCCTGCAGCATGACCGTGACCGCCGCGCCCGCGCTCGCGCTTCCCGATGTCGCGGTGACCGTCGTCGCCCCGTCCGCGACCGCGGTGACCAGCCCGTTCGCATCCACCGTCGCAACCGCCTCGTCCGCCGAGGCCCAGCTCACCGTCGCCCCGTCGATCACGTTCCCGTTCGCGTCGGCCACCTCAGCCGCGAGCTGCGCCGTCTCGCCGGCTACGATGAGGTGCACCGAGTCGGGCGCGACCGTGACAGCCGCGGCTTCCTGCTCGACCGTGACGGTTCCGGTTCCGCTCAGGCTGCCCGACGTCGCGGTGATCGTCGCCGTGCCGTTGGCGACCGCGGTGACGAGCCCGTCGGCGTCGACCGTGGCCACCGCCTCGTCCCCGGAGGACCAGCTCACCGAGGCGCCGGAGATCGCGTTCCCGTTCGCATCCTGCACCTCGGCCGTGAACTGGGCCGTCTCTCCGACGGCAGAGAGAGTCACCGACCCGGGTGTGACCGACACCGCCGTCGCAGCCTGCGCCACGCTGACGGACGCCGTACCGCTCGCTGTGCCCGAGGTCGCCGTAATCGTCGCCGTGCCGTTGCCCGCCGCGGTGACGAGCCCCGTTGTGTTCACCGACGCGACCGCGTTGTCGCTCGAGCTCCAGGATACCGACGCACCGGCCATCACCTCCCCGTTCTGGTCGCGGACCGTGGCGCCGAGCAAGACGGTCTCGCCCAGCGATGAAAGCGAAGCCGTGGCGGGGGCAATCGTGACCGTCGTGGCCACGGGCGGCTCGACGGGATCGTCGCCGCAGGCCAGCATTCCGCACACAAGGAGCGCGGCGAGCGCGCCGACCCTGCCCCGTGGGTATGAGAGGCGGCGGGGGGAAGATCCGGGCGAGAGCCGGCCCGGGACTGAGCGGTGGCTGAGCGACGTCATGGGTTGTCTCCGATTGGATTGCTACTGTTGAATTGCGCGGGCGACATTTGTGCAGGCCCTGCTGCTGGCCGCCGGAAATAGATGTTGTCGACGTAAACGGTGTTCAGATCCCCCGAGATGATCAGCTGGGCGAGGTGTTCCCTCCCCGTGAGGTTGGCGAAATCCGCGAGCGGGAGATTCAACGACACCCACGCTCCGGTCGCCAGCCCTCCGGCGGCCGTGATCGTGACCTCGTGTTCGCTGTCGTCCCCCCCGCCGAACCCTCCATCCGCACCGAAGTCCACCAGCTTCACCTTGAAGCCCGCGGCCGCAGTCTCGTCCGGAGTCCAGATGTCCATCCGGAAGTGCGTCATGCCTCTGACGTTCAGGGTCTGCGAAGTGAACTCGATTCCCGCAAACGACAGGTTCGTGTACTTCTTCGCTCCGTTCCCCCCGATTGCCACGTCCTCCACGTCGGCCTGGTCCCACTCCGCCGACCAGGTGTCGACCGTCGCGTCGTCATAAGCGTCGCTGAAGAGCGAGATCACGTTCGCCGCCGGGTCCTGCGGGGTAGGCGCGGGGTCCGGTGGACCGGTCGGATCGACGGGGGTCTCGCCCCGAAAGAAGTAGATGTTGTCCAGGTAGACGGTCCGGCTCGACCCCGAGATGATCAGCTGGGCGAGATGGCCGCGGCCCGCCAGCCCGCTGAAGGCCGAGAGCGGAATGTCCAGGACGTTCCACGTTCCGGGCGCGATCGGCGTCGGCGACACCGGAGTGAATGTGACTTCGTGTTCGCTGTCGTCCCCCCCGCCGAAGACGCCATTCGCGCCGAAGTCCACAAGCTTGATGCGGAAGGTCGTCGCGTCGTTGGTCCAGAGGTCGACGTGGAGGTGCGTCATGGAAGTGGCGTCGATCAGCGACGAGGTGAACTCGACGCCCGCAAAGGACAGATTGGTGTACTTCTTGACCGGATTCCCGGCGACCACCACGTCGTCCACGTCGGCCTGGTCCCACTCGGCCGACCAGGTGTCGACGTTCACGTCCTCGTAGGCGTTGCTGAAGAGGGAGATGACATCTTCGGCTGGCACCATCGGCACCGGGGGCGCGTCTTCGGGCGGCGTCTCGACGTTGACGGTGAGCGCTCCCGCGGCGGGGGTCGGTCCCAGCGTCGCCGTTATCGTGGCGGTGCCGGGGCGGACCAGCGTGATGGTGCCATCGGCTTCCACCGACGCGACGCCCGGGTCCGAAGAGGTGAAGGTGAAGTACGCGGATGCGGCGCCCACGGTCACGTCGGCCCCGTTGACGTCGAAGGTCACGCGCGTGCCGCCGACCGCCAGGGTGCCGCCCACCTCGCTGCTGACCGTCCGTGTGTCGATCACCGGCTGCGGATTGATGATCGTGCCGAGGCGCTCGAACTGCACGTCGTCGAAGTAGAGCTCGTAGCCGACCGGATACTCGGAAGCGTCCGCGACGAGGAAGAGGCCCGGCTCTTCGGTCAGCAGGGAGGGCAGCGGCAGGGGGACCGCGTACTTCGTCCAGCGAGTCGAGAGCGACAGGTTGTCGAGCGTGGCCGGGAAGCGGGAGGTGCCGGTGTTGTCGTCCCCGAAACCAACCCGGTCCAGCGTCGCGGCCGTGCTCGCGCGGGCCCAGAAGGTCAGGGCGTCAAACCCCGAGAGGTCGCGCGGCACGGTCGAGAAGAAGGCGCCTCCGGCGTAGCCGCCCGTCGGGTCGTTTGGTGCCGGAACGGTGAACTTCAACGCCGCGGTCCCGCGGTACACCAGGTCGCGCTCGATATCGAGGGCGTCGACCTTGGATCCCCCGAAGGCCCCGTAGTGGAGCCCCGGCGCGAAGTCGTCGTAGAAGACTCCCGGGTCGGGCGGGAAGGCCGCCGGGTCGAGTTCGGTCAGATCGCGTTCGCAGGCGGTGGCGAAGGCGAGCGGGAGGAGGGCGACGCTCCAGGCTCGGGAGCCGGGTCCCGATGGCCGGATCGGGCGTTCCCGCAGCCGGAATGGACCGCGCCGCGACCGGGGTCCGCTACCCGATGGCCGGCGCGCGGTGCTCGCAGTCATCCTCTACCTTCCCGCGTTGAATCCTGGGCGCGAACGTGCGGTTGTCGCGGCACGCCGAATCCGCCCCGTCAGACTTTGTTCGGTCGCCGAACAAAGTGCGGAGACAGGTCGCGCGGTGTCAAGGAGGGGGACGGCGGGATGCCGGCCACCCTGCGCGCCGTGGCGTGGACCGGCTCCAGTGGGGCAGCCCGGATAGCGCCGATCCGGGCATGGCGGTACTGTTGGAACCCCGCCCGGATCTCCCCACAACGCTGAGCGTCATGAGCAAACCTGATTCAGCCCGGTTGCGCCACCCCGTCGGAGTCTCGGTAGGCGAGGGAGCCAACTATGTCGTCTGCAACGACGGTGCAGTATTCCAGCTGCGGCTCCGGGGGTGGTGGAAAGAGGTGGCGCCGATCCCGGGCTCGCAGCGGGCTCTTGAGGTTCAGCACCGGCCTCCGAAACTGCTCGATCCGCAGGAGGGAAGCACGTTGCCGCGGGCTGCGTCGGACCCGTAGCATCGCGCGTCGCCGCCCCTGGCCGTCACGCTGAGCCACGGCTGCATCACGGCTCGCCGGCCAGACTCGTCGCCCACTCCGGCACCACCGAAGGATCGATGTCGAAGACCGTCAGCCCCACGGTGAACACGATGGTCGCGATCACCAGCACGCCTATGAGGTTCAGCAGGATCCCCGTGCGGGCCATCTCGCCCACGGTGATGCGGTCGCTGCCGAAGACGATCGCGTTGGGCGGCGTGGCGACCGGCATCATGAAGGCGCAGGAGGCGGACAGCGTCGCCGGGATCATCAGCACGAGGGGATGGGTGCCCGTCACGACCGCCACCGACGCAAGGATCGGCAGGATCATCTCGGTGGTGGCGGTGTTGCTCGTGAACTCGGTGAGGAAGGTGAGCGCCACGCAGACGATCAGGATCAGCAGGAAGACCGGCAGGTTGCCGAGGACCTCGAACTGGTTGCCGATGAGCTGGGCGAGCCCGGTGTCCTGAAAGCCGGCCGCCAGCGCGAAGCCGCCGCCGAAGAGCAGCACGATGTTCCACGGCAGGCGGGGGATGACGTCCGGTCCCATGACGCGGGTTGCGCCGCTCTCGCGGTTCCGCGCCGGGATGAAGAAGAGGATGGACGCGAGGGTGATGGCGATCGTGCCGTCGTCGATCATCCCCGGATCGGGGAGGATGCGGGACCAGCCCGGGATGGTGAGGAAGCCGAGCTCCAGGTCGACCCGGAAGACCCACAGCAGCGCGGTCGTGACGAAGACCCCCATCACCGCGCGCTCCTCGAAGGCGATCCTGCCGAGACGGCCGCGCTCGACCTTCACGACCTCCTGGTCGACGTTGACGCTGTCGGGCACCCGGTGGAAGACCTTCGTGATCATCAGCCAGGCCGCGACCAGCATGATCAACCCCACCGGAAAGGCCATCACGATCCAGTGCCCGAAGGCGATCGGCGGCGCCTCGGGGAAGAGGATCTGGAAGATCCGCACGAAGGAGAGGTTGGGCGGCGTGCCCACAAGGGTGGTGAGCCCGCCCACGGTGGCGCCGTACGCGATCCCGAGCATGAGTCCCACCGAGAGGTGGCGCGCCTCGTCGCGGCCGAACTCGCCCTCGATCTGCAGGATGATCGCGAGCCCGATCGGGACCATCATCACCGCGGTGGCCGTGTTCGAGATCCACATCGAGAGGAAGGCGGCCGCGATCATGAACCCCAGCACGATGCGCGCGGGCCCGCCCCCCACCGCGTGGATGATGTTGAGCGCGATGCGCCGGTGAAGGTTCCACTTCTCCATCGTGAGCGCGATCATGAACCCGCCGAGGAAGAGCACGATGGTGCTGTTGAAGTAGATCGGCGCGGTATCGTGCCCGGACATTATGCCCAGGAGCGGGTAGAGGACGAGGGGGAGCAGCGCCGTGGCGAAGAGGGGGATCGCGTCGGTGACCCACCAGATCGCCATCAGCAGCGCGACCGCGGCCAGGCGGCTGGCGGGCACGTTCTCCGGGTCGACCGGGAAGATGAGCAGCAGGACGAAAGCGGACAGGCCGAGCCACAGACCGATGGCCCGTCCCTTTGGAGAAGTGTGTTTTTCGACGGCCATGGACTAGTTGTCTTCGCCTGGATTGGGCTCTTCCTCGATCCACGCGGAAATGATGCCCGCGAGCGAACCGATCAGGCCCAGTGAGAGGATTACGAGCCACAGCGACATGAACCGCCCCGCTGTGGTAACCGTGTAGTGCTCACCGAACCCCGCCATCTCCGCCCCGAATAGCGTCGACACCGCCCACCAAAGGGCGTCTTCGGCGGTCAGTATGTTGGCGTCCGGCGCCCCGCTTTCGACCCCCAGCACAACGAAGCTGGTCGTGAGCACGGAGATGACGATTAGCGCGAATACGGTGGCGGCCACGGAGCGCGACCGGTCCACGTTGAAATAGGTGGCCATCCCGTGCATTCCGCGGGTGGTCGAGCGGATCACCCGCACCATCATGAGCAGCCGAAGGGCGCGAAGCGGCCGGAGAACGCCCACGGCGGGGATGGCTGCCGCCAGATCGGCCCAGCCCCAGCGCAGCCATCCGGAAACCGAGGGCGCCCGGTAGATATCCCAGGCCGCCTTCACCCAGAAGAGCCCGCAGACCACCAGATCCACCAGCTCGGCGAGGTGGGCGGCCTCGGGCGTCAGGGAACCCGTCTCGCGCAGCCCGAAGAGGATGACCGTGCCGACGGCGAGTAGGGCATACAGGCCCTCGACGATGATCTGGGGGCCGGACGGCGCGCCTCGCTCGGCGGGAGTGCTCATCGGTGGGGCAAGGTGCTGTCCCCACTCCGACACTGCTCAAGGAATCTGGCGACCGAAATGATGGGCTTTCCGTAGGCCCGCGCCTTCTTCGCCTTGCCGGATGCGCTGGAGACATCGGCAGCCACGAGCATGTCACATTCCTTCTTAGTGACGTTGCTGACGGGTTCACAATCGTTCGCTCGTGCAATCTGCCAGAGGTCGGCACGCTTCCACATGCGACCCTCTGCTACGGCCTCACCAGTAAAGCAGATACGCATCCCGGGAGCCAGATCGGCCCGCCTTACCGGCGTTGGCTCGGGTATCCTGGCATCGACCTGGAGTTGGTCGGCGATTCTCCTGAGGATGTTGTGCTCAGCCCTGCTGACGAAGCCGTCCCTTTCGGCTGCGCCAACCATGCATTCCAGGTACGCGTGGTGGGCCTCCCGCTGCCGTTTTGGCGAGAGCCCCCATTCCCTCGCGAGATCGTTCATCGCTGTCCATTCGGTTCGATCGATGACTCCGTCGTCGAGGACCCAGTCCAGGGCGTCGAGGTACTGGGCCATCGCCTCGTCTCCGTGGGGATAGGTCGATCTGCAAACCACCCGATGCATGGGACTCGTTCCGGCATCCGCCAGCCCTCGGCGATGGGTGCGCGCATTTGCTGTCGGGTCCAGGGCATCGACCTGGACGGGCCGCGTGTCTCGTCTCAGCTCCGCTATTCGCAGTCTTCGCGCCAGTTCGGCTGTGGCTCGGGCGTCGGCCAGTGCCCGATGAGCATTGGTCAGGCGGATTCCCTCGCGTTCACAGGCCACTCCCAACTTCGCGCCTGTTGCACTGAGAGTGCACCAGCCGTGGCCGAAATCGATGGGCACTCCATACCGCTCGAACTCGTAACGCAGCATCCGGGTATCGAACGGAAGGTTGTGCGCGACCAATACGGTTCCCCGCAGGCGTTGGGCTACCGGTGGGAGAAGTTCTTCGAACACCGGAGCAAGTTCCACCATTCCAGCGGTGACTCCGTGAACACCGGTGGGGCCGACATCCCTTTCCGGGTTGACCAGCGTGTCGAATTCGTCCTGTGTTTCCCAGGTCTCGGGGTCGAGGGTGATGATCGCGATCTCGACCACCCGGTCTGACGCACCGAAGCCGGTCGTCTCGACATCGACGACGACCGGCTTCGGGCTTTTCGCAAGGATGTTGTGCAGTTCCGGCATTCTCCGTTCTTCAGGGGCCGCGCCTGGTGGGTGGGCGGCTACCGGTTCGATCCCTCCCGGTTTTCGTTCTCGTTCTGCTCGGCCGCCCTCGCCTCGCGCTCCGCGACCGCCGCCGCGTACTGCTCGTCGGTCAGGTACGTGACGTCGACCCACGCGTGCGCCATCTCGTCGACGGTGCGGTCACCCCAGCCGACCCACTGCGTGTGGTCGGGGTTGTTGGGGTTTTCGGGGGTGTTGTCGTGCCACGCGGTGAAGACGAGCGTGGTGCCCGCTGGAAGCAGCGGTGCCGCGTGGTCCGCGTAGATGTAGTTGACGTGCCAGTTCCACTGGAAATTCGTGACCTGGCTGAGCAGCTCCTTGCGGCCGTCCGGGTAGATGGCCGACATCGACATCGCCTTGCCCCGCATGTGCATGTGCGGCTGGAAGTTCTCCAGGCGCGCCGGCCACCTCAGCGTGTAGGTGTCCTGGGTGACCGCGACCCTGCCCGGCGGGATGTCGAGCCCGTCGCCGGTGGCGTTGAACATGCGCAGCCGGGTGCGGTTCTGGGGGACGTAGCCCTTGGGGTAAAGCCAGATCCCCAGCTCCACGTAGCTGTCCTTGACCTCCCTGCCGATCGCGTGGTAGTGCACTTCCCACCGGACCCGCGACCCCGGCAGCATGAGCTTGCCGGCACCGTCGGGGAAGATCTCGCCGACCTTCCCGACCGCCCACTCCATGAAGAGACCCGCCCCGCCCATCGCACGGCTGCTGGTGGCGAGCGAAGCGGTTTCCGCGGTCATCTCGTCGGGATCCTCCTGCTGGATGAGGAACGCGAGCGCGTGGTGTACGATCTTGGGCCCGTCCGGCCACGACGGCCGAATCTCGATCGCCTTCACCCAGCGCTCCTCGGTGAGCCCGGTCGGGACCGTGGGCGTGAACCACTTGTCCTGGGTCTTCGCGGCCAGCGTGTAGGGCTCGGAGGGGACGACCAGGTCGGGCGGCCGGCCGAAGGTCTCCTCGAACTGCCATGCCGACGGGTCGGGGAACACGGCGGGCGGCGGCATGTCGGCCTCGTCTCCAAGGGGCATGTCGCTGTCCAGCCAGGCAACCAGCGTCTCGAGCTCCTCGTCCGTCAGGGCCATGTCGTTCTTGAACTCCTGGATGCCGACCGACCGGTCGATGTGCCAGGGCGGCATCAGGCGGGCCGTGACCTTCTCCCGGATCCGGGACGCGTAGCGCTTCACCGCCTCGTAGGTCATCAGCGACATCGGCGCGATCGACCCGGGCTGGTGGCACACCTGACAGTTCCCCTGGATGATGGGCGCGATATCGCGGGCGTAGGTTGGCTGGTCCTGGGCGCCGGCCGGCGCGGGCCAGGCGACGATGGCGCAGGTGATCGCGAGGCAGACGATGGCCGTCCCGCGGGCGATTCTCTCTCTGCGCATGTTTTCCTCCTGGTCGTCAGTTGGTGACGGTTACTCGCAAGAATGCATTGGTCCAGCAGCACTGGGCGTGTCCGGCTCCGGAGACTCCCGATGCGTCGTTGGCGCGAACGCGCAGCACGTACTGCCCCGGCTCCGCGAAGGTGGCGGTGGTCATCATCATTCCGCCGGCGATCGGGACCTCACCCGAGGCTTCGGTGAAGGTGACCTCGCCCGGGCCCTGGTGCTTGAACCACCTCAGGGCGACCTGCGGACCCTCCTCGTTCCGTGTGAATGCCCCGCGACCATCGTCGCGCGCCCACACCGCAAGGGCAACGGGTGCCCCCGCCATGGCCTTGATCGGCTCTCCCCATATGCCGCCCGGCCCGGCCCCCTCCGCCCCGCCCTCCGAGAAGGCGAGCACCGGCGGCGTGTTGCCGGACCCCGCCTCGCCCTCGAGCGCGTCGATCTGCCAGTCAATGTGGAGCGTTCCCGGGATCGCGTACTCCTCGCCCCGGAAGTCGATCGTCCACACGACGGCCTCGTCCCCGAAGTCCGCCGGGACCACCACCGTGAACACGCCCCAGTGGCGGCGCGGGTGGAAGCGGGTGGGCTGGCCGCCGTCCAAGCTGGCGGGCGAGATGTGGTTGCCGACCCCGACGGGGATCTCGACGATCTCTTCGAAGTTCCGGTTGTAGTAGCCGAAGGAGAGGCTGAAGGTGCCGTCGGCGTTCTCGTACCAGCCCTCGTAGGCCGGAGTGACGGTCAGGCCGGAGGCGGTGCGGATGCCGAGGGGGACCTGGGCGGCGGACGGATCCGGCAGCGCCAGGCCGGTGAGGAGTGCGGCCGCTGAGCAGGTGAGCAAGCGGGTGGTGGACATTGCATACCCGTGTCAAGGGGGCGAGCTTCGTTCCTGACGATCATATTACGGGGTGGGGTGTATTCATGCAAAGCGGGAAGGGGTGTCAAGAGTCATTCCTCTCGCGGCTCACTTGCGGTGCCGACCCGGCCCACCAGTCGCCCGCCACGGCCACCTGCAATGGGCTCCGCCTACCCCTCCCGGCGGGACCGCCGTTCGGGGAATGGCTTTCGGGCCCCGCTGAGCAGGTCGCGGGCCTCCTGGCGGATCCAGCCGACCTGCGACTGCGACGCTGCCAGGGCCTCCAATGCACCGGGTTCATGCGCCAGCGCCTCCGCAGCCTTCAACAGATCGGGCTCGCGCAAGACCACAGCGACGTGAAGGGCTCCGAAGATGGCGAGTGTCTCCTGGGGTCCGCTCGTCAGCCGCCGAAGCGCCGCCTCGCCGATCTTCTCGGTCTGCCCGGCGTCCAGATTCCCCTCCTCGATCAACCAGCGAAGGACCGTGAACCCGCTACGCACACCCGCTTGGTCTGTCTGCGGGTCGTCGACGGCCGCCAGCACTGGAGGGAGAACCACCACGCCGATGTCGGCCAGTGCATTCGCGGCCGAAGAGCTGTAGCGCATGGTTTCGACCAGAAACGGCACCGACGCCGGGTCGCGAAGCTGCGCAACAGCGTATATGTAGGCGGAGATGTGCTCGTCCAGCGGGCGGCCGCGCTCGCCCCGCAACTCCGCCCAGGCTTCCCGCAGCATCGCCGAGCGCAGGGCCGGACCGGCTTGCGGACCCAGTTCGGTTGCCAGCATCACTGCAAGGTTGCGCTCCGACGTCAGATCACCGGTCGAAAGCGCGCGCACGGCCTCGGCTTCGGTCATCCGCGCCGACACGGAGTCCTTCTGGGCAGCGACCGCGTTCGGGACAACCAGGACAGCGAATGCAGCCGCCAGAACGAATCGTCCCATGGTGGTACAGTATGACATGATCACCTCCAGTCGATGTGAATCCTCGTCGTGTAGCACCAGCCGCATTCGTCTCCGCTCCCGTAGCCGGAAATGCCTTCGTCCGCGCCCGTTTCGCGCGCGATCTCGCTGAACTGCTCCCACATATCCCTGTCGAAACCGTCCGCGTCGAAGTCGCCGGCCAATCCCAGCACATGCTGACTGAACGTGTTGCTGCCTCCGTACTCTTCGAGGACATCCAGGTGTCCCTCGGGGCATCGCCATGTCGCGTTGAGGTAGACTGCAACGTTGTGCCGGGCCTGCATTTGCGCGAACACGAAGTCGCGACCGGTCGTGTATGCCGGGTCCAGGTAGCCGCTCTCATGACCGTGCACACCCGTGTCGCTCAGGTTGATGCCGTCGGTCGTAGTGAACTTGTGACACGGCCAGTCGGGGTAGTCGGACGATTCCTCGTATTCGGCTGCGATCGCGATTTGGTCGGCGGTGCAACTGCCTCCGCCGACCTCTTCGCAAAAGAGCAGAGTTTCGTGATAGTAGAGGATTCGACCCGTTCGAGTGTCCCGAACGATTACCACCCAATACCAGCAAATCGTGGTGCCATCTGCGACCTCACCATCGCCATCGGCACCGCTGGCATTTGCCGGCATCTTTGAGATCGGCATGGGGTGGCTACATCGACTCGACAGAGCCAACCGGATCGGCCATCTCGCAGCCCCCGTTCGCAACTGGCGCCGGCGGCCGCGACTGCCAAAGCACTTGCCAGCCACGTCTCAAGGTCCTCGGCATTGGGCTCGGAGACCGGCTGAAGAGGGGTGGAGTCGCAGGCGCCAATGAAAAGTGCGCCGATCAGACAGACGGGTGTAAATCGGGGCAGCTCCCGGAAAGCCAACTTGACTGACATCCGCGCCTCCTCTGCGACAAGATCACGACCACTTCCGGTACACGCTACATCACGGTTGTGGTCGAGGCAAGTCGCAGCGTTGTCACGGACGGCGGGTCATCGCACTACACCCACGGTGTCGGGGTCGGTGACCAAGTTGCCCCGAGTCCAGCCTGAATGCCGAGTCCAGACCGTGACGCGTCCGGATCTTCCCACCCGTCGTTCGCTACACCCCTTGGATTCTGGTTTTGCCGCACAGCTCCCCCCTACCGCACCAGATGCAGCTCCGTCTGCCGTCTCAGCATCCAGCGGATCTCCCCGTCCAGAGTCACCTCGGCCTCCTCCTCCTGGGCCATCCGCACCGGCTGGCCGTCCCACTCGGGCACGGGTGTGGTGACCTGAAGCTCCGTCGAGAACCACATGCCGGGGATGACCGGGGGATCGCCGCGTCCCGGGACGCCCGTCTGGTAGTCCCAGAGGCCGATGAGCGGGCCGGCGCCGTGGCCGTGGTCGCCGATCGGATGGGTGTACATCGTCCCGTTTAGCCCCTCGGCATGCATCCGTTCCAGCACGATGGCGAGGATCTCGTTGCCGGTGCGGCCGACCTTCGTCTCCTCCAGCAGGATGTCCTGCAGGCGGTTCGAGTTGGCGAGCGCATTGCGCAGCCCCTCGGGCGCGTCCATCTCGCCCTCGCGCAGAACGTACGCCATGTGCTGGGTGTCGGTCGTGAGGCCCAGCGCGACGAGCCCGAAATCGCAGTGGAGCACGTCGCCGCGCTCGATGACCGGAGCGACCGAATCCCGCATCTCCACGCCCCGCCGCTGCGCCGACACCGACGGCTGGAACCACGAACCCAACCCCAGGTCGTGGACCCGTTGGCGCATCCACCACACCACGTCGGCGGTGGTGGTCTGCCCCGGCACGATCACGACATCCGAGAAAGCGGTCGCGATGATCTCGTGGACGATCGTCTGCATCTTGCGGTAGACGGGGGTCATCGCGGGGACGCGCATGGCCAGGTATTCGATCGCCAGCAGCGGCTCCCGCACGATGCGTCCGGTCAGTTCGGGGCCGAGAGCTTCCCGCATCTGCTCCCATTCGCCCGCGCTGAGGCCGTCGGCGAAGTTGTGGTCGTGCGAGATGTTCACCGCGATGCGCTCGGGGTTGCGCTCGCGCACCATGTCCGCGAAGAGATCCCACTGGTCCTTGCCCCATAGCTCCGCCGCGCGGCCGTCCGGCGCGGTCACGGTGGCGCGCACGGCTTCGTAGACGCCCCCTTGCGAGGAGCCGCCCAGCGCGAGCCGCTCCACCCCCGCTTCCGGGCCGCGATCGTGGAAGATGTAGATCGTGCGGCGCCGCGCGGCGAAGGTGGTGGGCGACACCAGCGCGCGGAAGACGGGGTCCTCGTTGTATTCGCGCATCGTGACGACCCACATGTCCACACCGTGCTTGCGCATCAGCATGGGGAGGTTCGTCTCGAGCCGCTCCTGCAGCCACGCCTGCTGTGTGCGGGCCTGCTCGCGCAGGGTGCCGAAGGGGCGCGCGGGGTCGTAGTCGCGCGCCTGGGCGTGGAGAGTGGGGGAGGGGAGGGTGGCCGTGGTCAGGGCGAGGATGGCGGCCGCGAGGACGGTGCGGAAGGGGCCGCGACGCCGTGCCGTGCCGGGGACCGCGCGGCGACAGAGCCGGTCCGCGCGGGGCGCAAGCTGTGTGAGGGCCATAGTCGTCATGAGGCTTTGCCGGGCTGTGTGGTGGTCGATGCCGGGCCGGTGGCCGCCAATCGCAGCAGATCCAGGATCTCGGCGACGATCGCGTTGCCCCTGTCACGCGCGTAGAAGCGGCGAGTCTGCGCATAGCGCGGCCCGGGTTCCATCTTCATCCCCTCCGTCATCACCCACTCCTGGAGTTCGCTGGGCCTCGGGCCCCACCAGCCGCGCTCCCGGAAGTCGTCGTCGTAGACGATCACGATGGGAATCGACCGGCTGCGTCCGTTGGTGAGGTGGGCATCCATGATGTCCAGGTTCTCGTCCCTGACCAGTACGCGCAGGTCGACGTTGGGCAGCTCGTCCACCAGGCGCGAGACAACTGGCAGGATGTTGACGGCGTCCCCACACCAGTCCTCGCTCAACGCGAGCAGATGCCAGGTCCCTGTGATTGTGGGGCCCTCAGTCACTGCCCCGGCAGGCAGTCGCACCCGCTGGTATACGCCGCGCCAGAGTTCTTCGTTCTTCCGGACGGTTTCGAGGTAGTCGGGGAAGGTGAGGGCGGATTCGAATCGGTCTCGCATATGGGGCGGGGGTCTCGTCGGGGGTGAAACAGTGATAACTGAAGTGATAACAAGCGCTCGGGTCACTGCGCGGAGTCGACGCGCGGCGTCCGCTTGGGCCGGGGCTTGATCCCGGTCCGCAGCAACCCCTCCTGCGCCGCCGATGCCACCAGCTTCCCGTCGCGGGTATGGAAACTTCCCCTCCCGAACCCGCGGGCGCCATGGGCGACCGGACTCTGGATGCGGTAGAGGAGCCACTCGTCGGCGCGGAAGGGACGATGGAACCACAGCGAATGGTCCAGCGAGGCGGCCATCAGGTCCTTGTCCCGCACGGTGCGGCCGTGCGGCTGCAGCGCCGTCGACAGAATCCCGTAGTCGGAAGCGTACGCGATGGCCGCCTGGTGGTGGACGGGATTGTCGCCCAGCGCTTCGGTGGCCCTGAGCCAGATGTGGCGGACGGCGGGACGCCGGGTGCGGTCGAAGGGGACGTAGGGCTCCACCGGCCGGAATTCGAGGGGACGGTCCTGGGTCAGGATCGACCGCAGCTCCTCGGGGATCCTGTCCGACTGGTCCCGCAGGATTTCGAGTTCCGACGGCAGACCTTCCGGGGGCGCCACCGCGGGCATGCCGGACTGGTGCGACAGCCCCGGCTCGGTCCGGTGGAATGACGCGGACAGGGTGAAGATCGCGCGGCCGTGCTGAATCGCGGTCACGCGGCGCGTGGTGAAGCTCCTCCCGTCCCGCGTGCGGTCGACGAAGTAGACCACCGGGATGCTCAGGTCCCCTTCCAGGATGAAGTAGCCGTGCAGCGAGTGCGCCTCCCGGTCTTCCTCAGGGATCGTTCGGCGCGCCGCCACCAGCGCCTGGGCCAGCACCTGCCCGCCGAAGATCCGCCCCGAGCCGATGTCGCGGTTTTCGCCGCGGTAGATGTTCCGCTCGATCGGTTCGAGGTCGAGCAGCGCGATGAGGGATTCGGTCGGGTCGGGCATGGGGGGGATCATTCAGTGGACGGAATAGCCGCTCAGTCAAAGCTAACGAGGCCGGGTTACCTTTCGAACACCGGCAGCGCGCCGGTAGCTTGCCGACAGGCTGAATCCGGTCTGCGGGAGCACCACCGACTCGAAAAAGGGGAGATCGGGTGCCATTTGCCTTTACCGTCCCGCCGACCGGTACGTAGTTCACGTCCATGGACCTTAGTGAGGTAGCACGGCGGTTCGACCCATGACCGATCCACCACGAACAAGAAGCGGGATCCGATTGATCGCCCGGCCGATCCTTGTGACCGCGGTCGTGGCGGTAACGCCCGGTGACCTCCCTTCATCGGGAGCGCGTGCCAACATTGACGTCGTCGAACTCACCGCCGTCCAGGTCCACGAGGATCTCCTCGCGTCCAGGTACACCGTCACGGAGCTCACCCAGGCCTTCCTGGACCGGATCGCGCGGTACGAGGACCACTACAACGCGTTCATCTCCATGAATCCGGAGGTGCTGCAGATTGCGGCAGCACTCGATGCAGAACTCGCCACCACGGGTCCGCGTGGCCCGCTCCACGGTGTTCCGGTCGTCATCAAGGACAACCTCGACTACGGGGGATTGGTGACGACGGCCGGTTTCGACGGCTTCAGCGCCGCGACGGGTGGCGTGGACATGGTCCCCGGGGACGATGCGGTGGCGGTGGAGCGGCTCAGGGGGGCGGGCGCGATCATCCTCGGCAAGACCAACATGCCGGACTTCGCCGGGCACGGCACCCGCACCCGCAGCAGCGTTGCCGGGGAGACGCTCAACCCGTACGCGGTGGACCGGGTGCCTGGAGGGTCCAGCGGGGGGACCGCGACCGCTGTGAACGCGAGCTTCGCCGTCCTGGGACTCGGCACCGAGACCGGCGGGTCGATCCAGAACCCGGCGGCCGCACAGGCGCTGGTCGGGGTCAAGCCCACATTCGGCCTCGTTCCCCTCGAAGGGGTGGTCCCCATGGACGCGACCTACCGCGACGTCGTCGGCCCGCTCGCCCGCACCGTGCGCGACGCGGCGCTGACCCTGGACGTGATCGCGGGCCCGAGCCCGGAGGACTTCGCCTCCTACGCAGGGGCGGAGCACATCCCTGAACAGGGTTTTGCGGCGGGCCTCACCACCACCGCGCTGGCGGGGAAGCGCTTCGGGCTCGTCGGCCCGGGTTGGCGCGATTCCTTTCTTCCGCTGGCACCGAAAACTGCGGCGCTCTACGAGGATGCGGTGCGCGTGCTGGAGGCGGAGGGCGCGGAGGTCGTCGAGGATCCGTTCGCGGGAAGCGGCTGGGTCGAACTCTACTGGGAGAGCCCCCGGCCTCCGTCGGGCAGCCACGACATGGCGGTGTACCTGCAGGGCCTTGGCCCGTCGGCTGCCTTCAGGAGCGTCGAGGAGTGGGAGGCGCTGGCAGGGCGGGACTTTCGGGGTGGCCGCCAGAGGCCTCCGGTCGCGCCGACAGCGACCGAGGAGGGCGACGCCTTCCAGGCCTGGCGCAAGCAGATGCGGGAACTCTTCCGTGCCGTGGTGGAGGAGCACCAGCTCGACGGGCTCTTCTTTCCGCAGGCGGGCGAACCCATCCGTCCCCTGGTCGAGGATCCGGAGCGCCCCGAGTACCGTCCCAACAACCACGCCGAGCTGCCAAGCAACATCATCAACGACATCGGCCTGCCGACCGTTACGGTTCCGTTCGCCTACTACGATGACGGGACGCCCTTCGTGCTGGCCTTCATCGGCGACCTCTGGAGCGACGCGGAGCTTCTGTCCTACGCTTTCGACCTGGAGCAGGCGACTCTGGCGCGAGTCGCGCCGGTGCTGACGGAGGGGCCGGGATAGGGGCCGATCCGGGGGCAGTTTCGGATGAGTGCCATCGGGAGTCGGAAATGGTCGTTGCCAAGGCTATTGAAGGCTGGCCGACTGGCGGGATCGCACCAGGGTTCACTAGATTCCGTAATTGCCTGCGCCCAACCAGACATTCCACTGCCCCCCGCAAGGGCACACTGTTATGGCACGTGCCTTTGCTTCGAGGCGCGATCGGAAAGGACAATCGGGATCTTGTCCGGTTGCACGGACGAATTCGGGGACGACAGTGGAGGACAGCACAGGATGAGACAGGGCAAGATGGAACTGGGGGAAAGATGAGCGGCGAACTGATTGCAATGCTCGGCATTGGTGTGGCGCTCGCCAGCCTCCAGCTCAGGGTGAGTAGCGTGCTTCGGGGCGAAATCGCCGCGTTGCGTACGCGTCTGAGTACAGATCTGGGCGCGCTGGAGGGCAAGCTTCGGGGCGAGATGACCGCACTGCGGGGTGACATGGGGAAGCTGCACTCGGTTACCCAGGCGGACATGCGGGCTCTGCGCGGGGAGTTGCGACAGGATGTCGGGTCGCTTCGCGCCCAGATGCGCGACGATCTGGGAGGGTTTCGCGCGGAGATGCGCGGCGATCTGGGAGGGTTTCGCGCCCAGATGCGCGACGATCTGGGAGGGTTTCGCGCGGAGATGCGCGGCGATCTGGGAGGGCTTCGCGACGATCTGGGGTCGCTTCGCGCGGAGATGCGCGACGATCTGGGAGGGTTTCGCGCGGAGATGCGCGACGATCTGGGGTCGCTTCGCGCGGAGATGCGCGATGGGTTCGCGCGCTTGGACGTGCGCATTCGATTCCTGGAGGAAAAGGCGTTCCTGGACCCCCGCCCGAAGACGGCTTCAGCAGGGTAGCACCGGCTTTTCCGTCAGCTGCTACCGCCCGCAGCTTGCGTTGGGTAGCTGACGATTCCAGTCTCACCGGGTCGGAATCACGGAGCCGTGCCGACATCCGTCCGAGCGATGGCGGGGCGGCCTCAGGACCCCTTTGCGCCGGAGTCTCATCCGGGTAAGGCACCGAAATGTTCCCTGCACGCACCTCATCGCGATCCGCTCCAAGAACAACCTGCTTCATCCTCGCAATCGCCCTTTCCTTCGCCGCCGCAACCGCTCCGTCTCGCGTCGCGGCCCAGGAGGCGCTGCCCTCCATCGCCGCCAGCACCGAGGGTGCCACCGCCATGGAGGGGTTCTTCAACCTCTACTGGGACGACGGCGAGGGCGCTCTGTACTGGGAACTCGACCTGTCGATGGGGGAATTCCTCTACCAGATCTCGATGGGTTCGGGGCTCGGGTCCAATCCGGTGGGCATCGATCGCGGGCAGCTGCGCGGAACGCATGTCCTGGAGCCCGTGCAGGTGGGGCCGCGCGTCCTCCTGATGGAGCCCAACTACATGTTCCAGGCACGCAGTGACAATGCCACCGAGGTCCAGGCGGTGCGCGACGCCTTCGCGCCCTCCGTGTACTGGGGCTTCGATATCGTTGCCCGGACGGGGGACCGGGTGCTGGTCGATGCCACTCCCTTCTTCATCCGTGACGCGCGGAACGTGATCGGGCAGATCGCGCAGCGCGGCGAGGGGAACTTCCAGCTCAGCGCGTCCCGTTCCGCCATCCACATGCCCGCGACCCGGTCGTTCCCGGAGAACACGGAAGTCGAAGCGCTGCTGACCTTCACCAGCAACGATCCGGGTGGTCTCGTCCAGGGCGTCGCGGTCAATCCCCAGGCGGTGACGCTACGCCAGCACCATTCGTTCATCAAGCTGCCGGACGACGGCTACCGCCCGCGTCTCGCGGACCCCCGCATCGGAGTCAACGGCCCGACCATCTTCGACTATGCCACCCCCATCGACGAAGACCTCCGCGTCCGCCTTGCCGCCCGCCACCGTCTGCAGAAGCGCGATCCCGGTCCGGCCCCGTCCGAGCCGGTCGAGCCGATCGTCTACTACGTCGATCCGGGGACGCCCGAGCCCATCCGGAGCGCACTGATCGAGGGCGCCGCATGGTGGGAAGAGGCCTTCGAAGCGGCGGGATTCATCGACGCCTACCGCGTGGAGGTGCTGCCCGAGGGAGTCGATCCGCAGGACATCCGCTACAACATGATCCACTGGACCCACCGGCGGACGCGGGGCTACTCCTACGGCAACACCGTGATCGACCCGCGCACCGGCGAGATCATCCGCGGCGTGGTCAACCTGGGGAGCCTGCGGCTGCGGCAGGACTACCTGCTGGGCAAGGGGATGGTTGCGCCGTTCGCGGGAACCGTGGGAGGCGGTGCGGAGGGCGACGTGCCCTTCGGCGGCGGGGCTTCCGCCTTCGCGCACTCGATGTACTGTGAACTCGCCTTCGCGCCCGGGTTCGAGTACCTCGCCGAAGTCGCGCAAAGCGCGGATGCGGTCGAGATGGCGCTTGCCCGGGTCCGCCAGCTCTCCGCTCACGAAGTCGGCCATACGATCGGCTTCCCCCACAACTACCTCGCCAGCACCTACGGCCGTGAGAGCGTGATGGACTATCCGGCGCCGTACGTCGAGATCGATGAGAATGGCCAACTCGACCTTTCGAACGCGTACGTACAGAGGATCGGAGAGTACGACAAGCTCTCGGTGAACTGGCTCTACCGCGAATTCCCCACGGGCACCGACGAGACGGCCGCCCTCGAGGAGATCGTCCGGCAGGGCATGCGCGACGGCCTCATCTTCATGGCCCACACCAACAACAACTTCATCGGCGCGGGACACCCCTACGCGAGCGTGTGGGACAACGGAGCCAACCTGGTGGACCACCTCAAGCACGAGATCCGCGTCCGAAATATCGGACTCCAGGGCTTCGGCGAGGACATGATCCGCACCGGCAGACCGCTCTCCGACCTGGAATACGTGCTCCTGCCGCTCTACATGCATCACCGCTTCCAGTTGCGTTCGGCCGCGCAGAGCCTCGGCGGGGCCGACTACCGCTATACCGTCAAGGGGGATGGTCAGACCCCGGTGGAGATCGTCCCGGATGAGGAGCAGAGGGACGCGCTCGAGACGATCCTGTCGGCGCTTACGGTGGACTTCCTGGCGCTGCCGGAGGAGGTGGCGCTCATGATCCCGCCACCCGCCTTCCGGCATGACGAAGGCGAGGTCTTCGCGGGTCACACCGAGCTGCTCTTCGACCCGCTCGGCGCGGCCGAGGCCGCCGCGGACTTCACGGTGGGCGAGGTCCTGCATCCGCAGCGGATGGCGCGGTTGGTCGTGTACGGCAGCATGGGCGACTATCCCGGTCTGGAGGAGGTGGTGGACCGCCTGTTGGAGGCGACATGGGGCGCTGCCGAGGAGTCCGGCGAGTACCGCGCAAGGGTGCAGCACGCCATCCAGCGGGCGGTGGTGGACCGCATGATGCAGCAGGCCGGCAGCGCGGGCACCATGACGGAGGTGCGCGCGATCCTGTCGGACAGACTCAATGATCTTGCGGGCCGGCTCGAGGCCATGGTGAATCCCGCGCCGCACCAGTGGCTGGTCGCAGCCGACATAAGGCGGTGGCAGGCCAGGATCGAAAACACCACGCCGGGGCCCTTGCTCCGACTACCCGCCGGGGATCCGATTGGCGGGCAGTCCGGCAGAGGAGGGGGACGCTGCGATTAGACTGGACCAGCATCAGCACGGCAGCGGCCACCTCCATTCCCGTGCAGAAGTCGTGGTGCGGCGCCTGGAGACGGGCGAGACAGGTACGCTGTCGTCCGTGGACGTGTTCGTCGAGCACGCCAGCGGGTGGAAGATGTTGAACTACGACGAACTCTGACGTGAGCGCAGCGGCTGGGCGTCCGCACTCTCCTGAAACCGGTAGCCGAATCCCCTCACGGTCTCGATCCATGTGCCTGCGGCTCCCATCTTGCTGCGCAGCCGCCGCACGTGCATATCCACCGTTCGCGTGCGTAGACGGTTGGCCATGGAGGACTCTATCTGCCACGCTTCGGTGAGCAGCTGCCAACGGGTCTGGGTGCGGCCCCGCCGTTCCATAAGTGTGCACAGGAGCCGGAACTCCGTGGGCGTGAGGTTGATTTCCTCGCCGTCGAGGGTAACGAGATGGGCAGCCACATCGACCCTGAGCGGACCCGCGCGAAGGATCCGTCCGCCACCCGCGACCGGCTTGAGTTCGCCTTGGGCTCGCCTGAGGATTGCATCGACGCGAAGCACCAGTTCCCGGGGGCTGAACGGCTTCGTCAGATAGTCGTCGGCACCGAGTTCCAACCCGGCGATCCGGTCCTGCTGCTCGCGCCTGGCAGTCAGCACCAGCACGGGCAGGGCCAGCGTTGCGGGGTCGGAGCGAACCGCCTGGAGCACCTCATCCCCGGATACCTCGGGCAGCATCCGGTCGAGGACCAGGAGATCCGGCCTTTCCCGGTGGAGCGCATCCAGCGCCGCGGTGCCGTTGGCAACGGTTTCCACCCGGTACCCCTCGCGAGTGAGCTGGTAGGCGACCAGGGCGGCGATCTCGTCCTCGTCCTCGACGACGAGGATCCGCGCGGCCCGCTTCGGCTTGTCGCTGTCCATCACTCTGACCCCTCCCTGGCCGCCGCAAGGCGGCGGTAATGTCCCATGAGTTCATCAAAGATACGTGTCCAGCTTCTGGCTTCCGCGGCCTGCCTCGCATCGCGCCCCATCCTGCGTCGCAACTCCGGAGACGCCGCGAGCTTGCGCACCCGGTCCACAAACCGATCGTCATCCGCTACGAAGCCGGTCACACCGTCGTCCACCAGCTCCTGCGGCCCACCCCGGTTCGTCACGACCACGGGCAGCCCGGATGCCATGGCCTCCATGACGACCTGGCCGAAGGTGTCGTGTTTGCTCGGAAAGACGAAGAAGTCGCACCGGCGGTAGGCCGCCGCGAGCTCTTCGCCCGCCAGTTTGCCGGTGAACTCCGCGCGAACGCCAAGATCGGCCTCCAGTCCCTCGCGGTGCGGACCATCCCCGACCACCAGGAGCCGCGCCTCCGGAACGGCGTCGAGGATCTCGACGAAGCGGTCGAGGTCCTTGTCACCGCGGTGAAGTCTTCCGGAATAGAGGATCAGGGGTCCGGTGTTCGCGGCGCCAACGTCCCGATCCCCGGCATCCCCGGCTCCGGACGATTCGTCGTCGGCCGGTCGGAACAGCTCCGTATCCACGCCTCGCCCCAGAATCGAGAGCGGCGCGTCCAGCCGGGGTCCGATGGCTTCGAGCGTTCGGCGAGTGGGCGCCAGAACGGCCTCGATCCCGTTGCGCCTGGAGTAGAACCGGCGCATGATCCACCACCCGACCGCCTCCGTCGCGGAGACCGTAGGCGCCTTCACCGCCTCCAGCGAACCGAGCACCTCGGCCGCCCGCTTGCCGGCGTACTCAGCGATGCTGGTGGTATACATCGCCACCACCGGAATGCCCAGGCGCCGGGCTACCCACACGCCCTGCATCCCCATGGTGCCCGGCGCGATCACGTTGATGACATCGTAGCAGCGAGCCGCGGCCGCGCGCAGGATCCGTTGGTCGGGCACGATGTGGCGCAGGTCCTGCGGGATGGTTGGATCGACCCGGACCGGCACGCGGGGCCGCCAGCCGAAGAGGTGGACCGAGCCGTCCTCGTCGATCCGGTCGTCGTCGGCGTAGCTGTGCAGATCCATCTGCACGCCGCGCTGCTTGCAGTACCGGATGTTGTAGGAGAGGAAGTTGCTTACGCCGCTGAAATGGCTGTTGCCGGAGCCGGGGCGTCCGACTTCGGAAAAGACACCGACTCGTATCGCGTCAGGCAAACCAGGCGAAGTGACCGACGGCCCAGGTGATCGTCGCCAGGCCCCATCCGGAGACTACATCGCCAGGGTAGTGGATGCCCAGATAGCACCTGGAAACTCCGATGGCCACAGCCACACCGAGGACCAGTGCGGCGACACCCGCGGAGAGCACCCCGGCGAGGGGGAGGGCGACGGCCAGCGCGGCCGTGGCATGCCCGGATGGGAACGAGAACCGGTCCGGTGCCTGAACGATCGACCGGACTCCCACCGGAAGACGGGGACGGGGACGGATGGCCAGGCGCTTGATGATCTGCACCATGCCGTGGGAAAGGGTCAGGACCACGAGCGCCTCCAACCCGGCGCTTGCCAGGCCCGGCAAGGCTCCGGAGGCCAGGACGAGCGCTACGGCAACGACTACAGGCGGCTCCGCCAGCACGGTCACGGCGCGCATCATCCGGTCCATCCAGGGACGTCTACGCGACAGGAGAGCCAGGAAGAGCCGCTGATCGACTCCGCCCAGCCGAACGTTCCAGCTAGCCACTACGGTTTCCCCCTGTATGGTCCAAACGGGTGACAATGCTAGTAATATGGCGGACCCTTGGCAACGTTGGCGCGTCGGCGACGTAACCGGCCTGCAACCGAATCACCCCTGGGCGTCGCTCTGTTGGCCGGATGCGCCATCGAAGTAGCGGAAGAGCGGTCTGCGGACCTCGCCCCGCAGAATCCGGTGGAGTTCGATGCCGACCCAGCGCGCGGATCCGCGTAGGAAACCATCGCTCCGAAAGCGCCGAGTCGAGATCACCACACGGGGCCTACGCACGAACGCGTACCTTCCCACGCGGCTGATGCGACGGGCATAATCCTGGTCTTCCGCGACGATCACCGACTCGTCGAAGCCGCCCACGGCCTCGTGTATTTCCCGGCGGACGAGGATGAATCCGCCGATCGAATGTGGCCACCGCAATCGGGTACTCAACCAGAAGTATCCGGCTGTGATCCAGTGCATCAGCCGCACCCGCCATCCGGCGGAGTCCGGGACGAACCAGCAACTGAGCGCGTCGATCCCTCCCGCCTCGGCAATCCCGACGGCCTGCTCCAGCGCGGCGGGCGGCACAACCACATCGGCGTCGAGGAAGAGGAGCCATCTGCCTCGGGCCTCGCGCGCGCCACTGTTTCGCCCAACCCCGGGGAGTCCGCCCCGGACCACCCGGCACTCCCGCGCGAGCGCGATTTCGGCGGTCCGGTCGGTGGAGCCGCCATCGGCAACGATCACCTGCTCGGGGGACAGCGTCTGGGCCGCGAGCGAATCCACTGCGCCCGGCAAGTGGTCTTCCTCGTTGAGCGTCGGGATCACTACACACACGGATCCCGAGTCGGCGCGGCCGGCAGACCGCATCCCGTACCGCCTACGTCGACGGCTCATCAGGCTGCCCATCCCAACATCTGCAGGACATCCTCGTCGTTTCGTGGTCCCGGCACGCCGACTCGTCCCGACCGGTGTCCAGATTGTAGTTGCCCAGTCCGCCCACACCCGTTCCGAGATGACGATCAGCCAATTCGGGCAGTCTCGCAAGACCGTACCCGGTATGCTCCACAAGCCATGGGTCGGGACCGGATGAACCGGCCCGGAAAGGCGTCCACGCTCTCCCTGCAAAGGGGACGGTCGAGTGGCCTGCCGTTGACCCCGGCGGTTTTTCGGGTCAGCTTTCTCACAGCATCAACGGGAGTATATCTGCGCAGTCAGGACCATTCGAACTTTGGACGACGGGCCCCGAACCCATGACGGGGAGCCCGTCGTTTTGTTTCCGCGGACGTTTGGACCGACTCCAATCCGGCCGGCCCGGGCCGCGAAGCAACCGACTGCCGGAGGGCTTCCCCACACATCAGGAGAAGAGAAAGCGTGCGTACACAGGGAACCGTCAAGTGGTTCAATGACCAGAAGGGATTCGGCTTCATCTCCAGGGCCGACAACGGCAAGGACTGCTTCGTCCACTTTTCCGCCATTCAGGGTGAGGGCTTCAGGACCCTGACCGAGGGAGAGCAGGTGGAGTTCGAAGTGGTGGACGGAGCCAAGGGACCGGCGGCGGAGAACGTCGTTCGGCTCGGCGCGGCAGAGGTCTGACCCCGCGTCGAACCCGGGGTTGGCCCGCCGGCCAGGTCGGCGCGCGGTCCACCCTCGAAGTGCACTGTCAGTCGCCGGGGTCGGCGATCACGCTCTGGCCGCCGGTGGCCTCGGCGATCGCGGATTCCAGTTCCGTGCGCCGCTCCGCGGCCACAAGCACCCGAAGCCGGACCTCCGACTCGAAGGCCTGTTCTTCGATCTCGGCACCGATCGTCCGCAGGATGCGTTGTACCCGCGGTGCCATCTCGTACGAGACGTGCACCAGAATGGTAGTCTGTGCGATTCTGGTCACTGCCGGGCAAACCTGCGCGGCTTTCCGGGCCCCGCCTCCGTAGGCGCGCACGAGGCCGCCGGTCCCCAGCTTGACGCCGCCGTAGTAGCGGGCGCACACGACCACCACCTCTCCCAGCCCGGAATGGAGGAGTGCGTTCAGCATCGGCCTTCCGGCCGTTCCGCGGGGCTCGCCCGCATCGCTCATACCCACGTGGGCCGTCGAACCTGGCGGTCCGGCGTTGAACGCCCAGCAATAGTGGGTGGCGCCGGAGTACGTCTCCCGCACCTCCTTCACAAGGCGCGACGCGTCGGCGCGGCTTTCCGCCCGGCCCAGTACGGTGATGAAGCGGCTCCGCCGGATCACTTCCTGCACCTGTACGGTACTGGCGGGCACGGGATACGGCTGGTCCGCGCCCCGGGTCCGGCTCAAGCCGGTTGTCACGTGTCACTCATGGCATGGGACTGTCGCAGTGCAGGCGCGGCGCCCGCGCCGGGACTTTCCATTTCGTGCCTGTCTCCTTACTCTAATACGCTCACGTTGCTGATTGAGAATCGGTCTCAATCTCAACAGTGCCACTCAGGCACCCGATAGACCAAAGAAGGGCGTTCGCGTGGACGACGGTCGGCGAAGCACTGAAGATACGGGATCGACGCGTGCCGAGCGCATGCTCGCCGATGTTCCCCTCGACGAGGAAGTGGTGCTGGTCCGCATGGATGTGGCCGGGGAGGACATCGAGGCGCTCCTGGAAAGGGGCATCGTGCCGGGGTGCAAGCTCTGTCCCGTGCGGCATGCGCCCGCTGGCGGGCCGACCGTCTATCGAGTCGACGGCGACCTGATCGCCCTCCGGAAGGACACCGCCTCGTGTCTCTGCGTGCGCAACGCTCTGGCAGCCCGCGGCTCAACGCTGGAAGGCCGCGAACGACCCGGCCGGAAGGCGCCGAAGCCCGCGGGGGTTGTGGACGCCACTTGACCGGTACAGATCCGCTTGTGGCACTGGTGGGCCCGCCCAACGCGGGCAAGTCCACCCTCTTCAATACCCTGACCGGGATGAAGCAGCGGGTCGCCAACTACCCCGGGGTGACCGTCGAGCGCAGGTCCGGCGTAGTCGACGAGCCCGTTGGATCGGTGGAAGTGATCGATCTTCCCGGGGTGCACGGGCTGTCGCCGCGCAGCCTGGACCAGATGGTGACCCGCGATGTGCTGATGGGCAACCTGGAAGACGGCCGGCAACCGGACGCGATGATTCTGGTGCTGGACGCCACCCGCCTGCGGTCTCATCTGATGCTGGCGGATCCCGTACTCGGACTGGGGATCCCGGCCCTGATCGTGCTGACGATGGCCGACGAGCTCGACAGGCGCGACGGCGCGGTGGACCCTGGGGCGCTCGCCGCCGAACTGGGCGTCGAGGTGGCGCTGGTCAACGCGCGCGATCCGTCGACGCTCGTGACCGTCCGGCGATTCCTCAGCGCGTTGCATACCGGGGGCGAAGAAGTGCGCGCCTGTCCCGCGATCGCGGTGGCGGACGCCGCTGCCGCCGAGCACCACCCGGGCCGCCCCCTCCCGGTGGTCGACCTCTTCGCCGAGCGGCGCAAGCGGGCGCGTGCGCTGGGCCGTTCGGCCGACTTCCGCGATCCCCGCCCGTCCCGCTTCACACAGCGGCTCGACGCGGTGGTGCTGCACAGGTTTTGGGGGCCGCTTCTCTTCGTGGTCGTCGTGGCGCTCGTCTTCGAAGCCATCTTCTCGTGGGCGATCCCGCTGATGGACGCCACCGAAACGGCGATCGGGGCGTCGGGGGCGTTCGTCGCCGCGCTACTCCCCGACAGCTGGTTCCGCGCGCTGCTCATCGACGGGGTGTGGGCGGGGGTGGGATCGGTACTCGTCTTCCTCCCCCAGATCCTCATCCTGTTCTTCTTCATCGCAATGCTGGAGGATTCGGGCTACATGGCGCGCGCGGCGGTGATCGCCGACCGGGTGATGCACCGGGTCGGGCTGCAGGGGCGGTCGTTCCTGCCGCTCCTGTCGGCCTACGCATGTGCGGTGCCCGCGGTGATGGCAGCCCGCACGGTGGAGGACGAGCGCGACCGCATCGCCACGATCTTCGTGGCCCCGTTCATGACCTGCTCGGCGCGGCTTCCCGTCTACGCGCTCCTCATCGCCGCCTTCATCCCCGCGGGCGCCCTGATCGGTCCGCTGGGCCGGCGCGCGGCAGTACTGATCGGCCTCTACGCGCTCGGACTCGTGGCGGCGCTGGTCACGGCGGCCATCCTCAAGGGCACGCTGCTGGGCGGCCGCTCCGCGCCCTTCGTGATGGAACTGCCCCCGTATCGCCTGCCCAGCTGGCGCTCGATCACAAACCGCCTCCTCGACCGCACGAAGATCTTCCTGCGCCGCGCGGGCAAGATCATTCTGATGGTGACGGTGGTGCTCTGGGTGCTCACCCAGGTGCCGAGGGCCGCGGGAGGCGGAGCACCCGAGATCGGAACCAGCGCATTGGGGCAGATCGGGCAGGTGATCGAGCCCGTGATCGAGCCGCTGGACTTCGACTGGCGCATCGGCATCGGGCTGGTGACCTCACTGGCGGCCAGGGAGGTGATCGTCGGTACCCTGGGCACCATCTACGGTGTCGAGAACGAAGGCGGGGCCGACTTCGAGCTGCAGGCGGCGTTGCAGCAGGACCTCGACCTGGGTTCCGCGGTGGCCCTCCTGATCTTCTTCGTCTTCGCGCTGCAGTGCATGTCCACGGTGGCGGTGATGCGCCGCGAGACGGGAGGCTGGCGTTGGCCGGCGATTCAGTTTGCGTACATGCTCGCCCTGGCCTACGCGGGAGCCTGGCTGGCAAACGCCCTTCTGTGACGGCTGCGGTCGGCGGTGCTTCGCCGCCTTCACTGCGGCGACGTGGGACTTATTTCACGGGCTGCTAGCCCTTGAAGCGCCGCACCCTGCCCGTAACCTCGACGTCCACCGGGAATCCCCCCGCCCGGCGCGGCAGCCGGGACAGCAGACCCGGGTCGTCCCTCTCCACGTAGATCTTGATGCATGGCCTGCCCCGACGCATGCCGATGGCGGTGCCGGCCACACCCTTCATCCCGATGACCCTGCGGGTGACGCGGTCGAGCGCCTCTTCGATTGAGCCGCTCACGGGTCAGTTGCCATCGATCCTGATGTCGAAGTGGTCCAACACCAGGCCGATTGGATTGGCGATGGTGCTGTTGTTGCTGCCGGCGAAGAGGAGGCCGACCGGGCGCCGGCTGTCCGGACCGCTCCCCCCTGCGACGATGAGGGAACCGGAGTCTCCGGGAGCCGAAAACCCGTTGCCCGTGATGACGATCTGGCCGGAGAAGCGCGCCGTGTTGTCGCGGAAACCGACGTTGAGGGTCGCGTTCAGGCCGCTGATCTTGCCGTGCGTATGACCGGTGGTGCGTCCGTACTTCTGTACCTCCATCCCCAGCTTCGCGGCCAGAACTTCGCTCCGCGGGGTGCCGTAGCCGTTGGAGGGGGTGCTGTTGCCGAGATTGTCGGTCGTGGTGGCGGCGATGGCGGCGTCGATCTGGTTGGCGGGACAGACGGGGAAGGGGTTGCAGAAGCGGATGGGCTTGAAGTCGTGCAGCGTGCCTATCGCGTCGGTCGGGTTGACGCCACCGTCGACCGAGCCGGGCTGCAGGATGTGGTCGCCCAAGTTGGCCTGGTTGCGGTTCGCGTAGACGTGGTTGTTGCTGAGCGCGAAAACGTCGGAGCCGGAGATGACGCGGGCGCCGATGGTGCCGGCAGTGACGTCCACCTGGCCGGTGGAAACGCCGATCGGCACGGGGCGCGCGAAGGACCGTTTCGGGTCGGTGTCGTCGGCCGCTGCCTCTTCCGGATTCGCGGGCAAGGGACCCCGCGCCTCGAAGGGACCCGTGACCTCGGTAACGAGGCGGTGACCATCCAGGCTGGCGGGTATCCCGGCCACGTCCTCGTGGTCCAGATACACCTTCACCACCGGCAGACCGGCCGGGCCGAAGCCCACGGCAGTGCCGGCCACGCCGGGCATGGCCAGCAGTTCCGGGTTGTGACGCTCCTGCACCGAGATGGCGGCGGCGAGGTCCTGGTAGTCCAGCAGGGCCGGCAGTCCTGCGCCGGCAGGTGCCCCAGCCGGCCAGATCAGGTAGGCGTCCAGCGCCACCGCTGCCGCCAGCGTCGCGAGGCGCAAGGCACCGCGCCTGCACATGACCGTATGCCGTTCGGTTCGCGCCTTCTGCGGCTCCTTGCCGCCTCGTGTCCTGGACAGCTTCATCCCGCTTCGCTCCTCGAACGCCGTACCCGCCTCACGCCACACGCGCGATCCTGACCGGTTCGCGCGGATCGATCATGCATACCTTACCGACGACGCGGCCACAAGGTTTCGTTGTCTGGCAAGAATTCGCCCTGATGCTCCCCGGCGGCCGGAGGAACACGCCGCAGCGTCGCCCGGCGGCCGTCCCACCGCACCGGCATCGGCACGTCGACATACCCTGCGATGTCCGGGTGGTCGCGCTTCCGGACCATACCGGTGGCGGCGGTCTGGGGATCCTCCAGCGCCGAAGCCACCGTGTGAATCGGGGCCGCGGGCACCCGGTGGCCGCTGAGAAGGTCCAGCAGGGCATCGACTGCGTGCTCGCGGGTCCGCTCCGCGATGCGTTCGGCCAGCCGTGCACTGTTCGCAACCCGCGACGCATTGTCCGCGTAGTCGGGAAGGCCGGAGAGGTTGAGCCTCAGAGCAGAGCACAGCCGGCGGAAGATGTCGTCGTTACCGGCGGCGATCATCACCGCCCCGTCGGTGCAGGGGAACGCCTGGTACGGCGCGATCATGCCGATCGAGGTGCCCATCGGTTGCGGCAGGACCCCGGTGGCGAGGTAGCCGGTCAGATGATAGGACATCCACGCAAGCGAGGTATCGAGAAGCGAGGTGGTCACATGACAGCCCTGTCCGGTTCGCTGCCGGTCCGTGAGGGCGGCCATCACGGCGATCGCCGTCCACATCCCCGTGCCGAGGTCCACGATGGACGTTCCCACACGGGCTGGATTGCCGCCGGGATCGCCGGTCACGGACATCAGCCCGGAGCGCGCCTGCATGAGCGGATCGTATCCGGGGTCGTCCCGCAACGGACCCTCGTTTCCGTAGGCCGTGACCGACACGTAGATCACCGCTGGATTGCCCGCCTTCACACGCTCGTATCCGATGCCGAGCCGGTCGGCAGCACCGTGGCGCAACGCCTGGACCACAACATCGGCCTCCGCCGCCAGCCGCCGGGCCCGGTCGCGGCCGGCCTGCTCCTTCAGGTCCAGGATCACGCTGCGCTTGTTGCGATTCACGACCTGGAAGAGCGTACTTTGCCCCCCCACGAACGGCGGTCCCCACTGCCTCGCAGGGTCGCCTCCCGGCGGCTCGACCTTCACCACATCCGCCCCCAGGTCCCCCAGGATCTGTGTTGCGAAGGGTCCCGCGAGGTTCTGGGAGAAGTCCAGCAAGCGGATCCCGGCGAGCGGCGCGGGGGGCAACTGCGGAGCGGACATGACGGATCGGTTTCCGGTGAAGGTGTGGTAGCCCCCCGGGGCGGCATCCCCGTGCCGGCCAAGGGTGGTGCAGGCGCGAATTCAGCCGAGGACTGATAGGATAAGATATGGAGACGATACGCATTCCCAATAGCGCGACCTACTCTCCCGTCGCGCTCACCGACCTGATCTTTGCGGCGCCGCTGGCATCGCGGCTGCTGATCGGCGCGACGCTTCCGGGACGCATCCTGCAGCTGGCCGCCGCGGGCGCCTACGTCGGTAGCGTGGTGGGCGACTGGGCCAGCCGGCGAGGGGTCCGCAAGATCGACTTCCTCGAGACTTTTTCGTCCGATGTCCAGAACATGGAGGAGACGCCCGAGTCGCAGCGCCATGAAGATGTCCGCCGGTTCTCGGAGGAACTCATGGACATCTACACACCGGTGACCCGCAAGCGGGACATCCTCGCCGCCGACGTGAACGAACGCCTTACCTCTTACATGGCCGGGATCACCGGCCAGCGCGTGGAGACCAGCAGCGCGATCCGCAACGTCACCCTCGCGCGCTTCATGATGCCCTTTGCGTCCGGGAGCTGTGACATCCTTTCAGGGGATATCGCGGTCTTCCGCCCCACCGGCGTCTTCGAGCCGCACATCCTGGCGCATGAATTCTGTCATCGGAAGGGATACCTCAAGGAGCTGGAGGCCCAGGCGCTGGCCTACCTGTCGCTGTCCAGCTCCCGGGACCCGCAGCTTCGCCAGTCCGCCCTCGCCGAGCGCGTCTACCGCAACCTGCGCGTCCTGGACGGCGACGACCCCGAGCGATACGGGGAATTGCTGGACGCAACGCCGCTGGCGGACGAGGTGCTGGAGGACTTTCGCCGCCTCCGGCCGCCGGATCAGCGGACGGGCGCCGTGACGAACGCCATGAAGGAGCTGTACGACACCCGGATGAAGATGACCGGGCAGAACGGACTCTCCGACTACGACCGGGGCTTCACCAACTTCCTGTACACCTACGAGAAGTCGGTCTGCTAGCAGGTCTGCGGACCTGTTCCACGGGACCGCCCGGGGTCGCGCGGCCCCGCGTCCCGAATGCTGCGGGGACTTGTTCCACCAACTACCTGAATCCCGCAATCCGGGGCAAGGGGACGCGGATCGTCAGCCCAATCCCCGTCCCTCCGACCGTCTCGCCACTGAAACGGAGCCCTTCCAGAGCTACGGGTACCCACGCCTGGCGTTTGGCGAAGCGACTGATCACGAGGCCCGCGACTGCGCCGACCCCAACGCCTGCCGCCAAGCCGCGAAGCGCGACCGCAGCATCGCTTTCCTGTTCCTCGCACGGGTCCGCGAGCCCCAGTTCCACTGCCGCCTCGTTCGGGGTGCACTCTCCCTTGAGCGCCCAGGCGAAGGTCGCGCCCGCGGCGCCGAAGACCGAGGTGCCCACGATCAGAGAGCGTGTCAGGTCGCGGACCCGGGCCTGCCGTTCGACCAGCGGCGCGTGGCCAAGCGGGATCCACAGGACCGGGTCGTCGGCCCCGATGTCGAAGAGCAGGGTGTCGCCGCGCAAGCCCACCGCGTTCCCCTCCAGCGGGATCGGTGCCAGGATGGGTGGGGACTCCGGTCCGCCCCGCAGGACGGTGGCCCCGGTGATGCGCAGGCGGGTTCCCATGGACAGGACCTCCTCCTGGGCCGACAACGCCGCCGACACGCCGCCGCCGACCGGAGGAAGGATGCACGCCACCAGCACCAGCGGCATCGTTGCGCTCCTCTTCATTTGCCCTCCTTGAGCAGGTTCGACCCGCGCTACGGCCGGGGGCCGTCGGTCCCGGACGGCAGACCGTGGACAACACCCCCGCTGCATTCGAGCGGCGGAAGGCTAAAGATACGGCCAGAGTCGCGGATCCACCGAGAGGATCACCTCCGGCGAGCCCCCCGGGACGCCCCATGCGGTATCGAGCCGCAGAAGATCGTGAAACAGCGCGACCCCCGCGCCCACGTAGCCACGCAGTCCCGGTGACGGCCCCACCCCCCAGCCCTGAGCCAGCGAGTCCGGCGTGTTCCCCACCGCCCCCACCCCCCCGAGAAGGCGCCCCGTCACCCACCCGGGCACGACCTGGAAGGCCGTCTCCCCGCGGGCCAGCACAAACCGGCTCCCGCCCCAGGCGCGGTACGGGTGGCCCGGCAGCGTCCCCCGTCCTCCCAGCAGGAAGAGCAGCTGCGGCGGCGTCTGGCCCCACGCGGCTCCCGCCTCGAGCGAAACCCTGGCGTGGCGGGTCAGGTCCGCGGACGCCGTCCGGCCCTCCAGACGCGTGGTCAGCGACGCGTTCCCCCTTCCCTCCCACCGCCCCGCCGTCCCGGCGACCGCCGCCTCCGCGCTCCAGTCTCCCAGCCCGCCCCACCGCCGCACCACCGCGGCCCGGGCCCGCGCGTACACCCCCTCCTCCGGGGCGTTCAGAGGGCGCATGAGCGCTTCCGGACCCCACCCGGCCGTCCACACCTCCGAGGCCCCCGAATGTTCCTCGAGCGCGCCACCGATCTCGATTCCGGCCGACTCCCCGAGCCGCCGTTCCAGCCCCACCCGCACCCCGGTCGCGAAGTGGGGATCACTGTAGTCCAGATTGCGAATGAGGGTCGACAGCGTGTTCACGGCGCTCGATGCACCGGAGCGAGGGCCCGAGTCACGCAACTCCCTGGCGTACAGTTCCAGGGTGGTGGCCGCGGGGGATCCGGGGAGCGTCCAGCGGCCGCGCACGGTCGCGTCGGCGGTGCGGCTCCCCGTCGCGAGACCCGCCCCGCCGTCCAGCTTCAGCGTCGGCCGGGGGGAGTAGGACGCACCGAGCCCCACCCGGAGCCCCTCGGCGCGATTCGCTCTCAGCAGCGAGGAGAAGCGGTCGGTGTAGAAGCGCAGCCGGGGCAGTCCGCTTACCACCTGCTCGCGTGCCACCCGCCGCGCTTCCTCCCGGATTCGCTCCAGGCTGACCGGGGAGAGTCCCTCGTCGGCCATCCGCTCCATCAGTCCGACCTCGAACAGCGTCGAATCCGCTATCCCGTAGGGAACCACGGTCACGGGGGGGCCGCGGAAGCGCCACGCCGGCAGGTCCGGGTCGAATTCGTAGTCGGTCACCCGCAGGGTCGCCCGGATGACCGAGCCAACCGGGAGATCGAACTCGGGCATCTCGCGCCGCACCTCCACCACCTGCCGATGCGGGAGATAGTGGCCGCTCTCCCACCGGCGGTGCTCGAGCCGCACCGTGATCCTGTCGACCCGTGGGTCCACGTAGGAGGCGGGCGTGAAGCTGAAGCTCATGCTCACCAGGGCGCCGGTCGCCGCGTCCAGGAAAACGCTGCCCACGAAGGCGGGCCGGTCCTCCCGGCGGGGCTGCACCTCGACCTCGTGAACGCGAACCGGCATGTCGAAGCCCTGCGGGCTGATGCTGACCGAGTCCACGAGCCGGTAGTGGTAGTGCGACTCCCCGTCGCTGCCGAGCGGGTGGGGGACATCGCTGACGTCCAGCCCCTCCCCGATCTCGATGAAGTCCCCGAATCCGTTCTGTACCGCGGTCAGCCGGTCGATGTAGTAGTGGAATTCGCGGATCGGAAGCAAGTGTTTCTTCCGTAGTCCGCGGACGTCCTGGCGCCGCCGGCCCTCGGAGTTCTGATAGAGGTCGACCACCACCTGATCGACCCGCATCGGGATCGGCTCGCCCCCGTCATCGCGGTCGAGGAAGAAGTAGACGTGTCCTTCGGCCGAGGCCCTGTAGGCGGGGAAGGGGTTCTCGGATGGCGGGAGACGCCGGTAGTCGCGCGCCATCCGCACAAGGGCGAGCGAGGCGGGGTCGTCGAACTCCTGTGTCCGGGCTGCACCCGCACCCGCAAGAAGGGCACAGAAGGGGATGAAAAATGTGGCGGCGGCCCGGCAGCGCCGGGTCAGGTCACGTCGCTCAGCGAGAGTCCGTTCTTCCGCAGGAATGCCCTCAGCCCCATCTTGTCGATCGACCGCAAGGCGGACGTGGCGACCTTGATCCGGATCGGCCTGCCCAGTTCCGGGACGAAGATGCGCTTCGTCTGCAGGTTGGGCAGCTGCCGCTTCCTGGTCTTGTTGTGAGCGTGGGAGACGTTGTTCCCGCTGAGGGGCCGCTTCCCGGTGATGTCGCATTTGCGGGACATCGGTTACTTCTCCTCCTTGAAGAGGACGTGCCGGCGCAGGACGGGGTCGTACCGCCTGAGCTCGAGGCGCTGGGGATGATTCCGCTTGTTCTTCGTGGTGGTGAAGCGGTAGGGACTCTCGGTACTGGACATCTTGATGGTCACGCGGGGACCCTTGCCCGACTTCTTCGCCATGACTCTCCTCGGTTCTGCTTTGCCCCGCCGGCCTCCGCCGGCCCTCCGGCCGGACGCACGCCCCGGGGGGGACGCAACAAGATAAGATAGCCCGTTGACCGCGAACGTCCAGATGGAATAGAATTAGTGCTCCCCTGTCACGATCCCTGTAGACCGCCGCTCCAGGCTGCGCGCGGCGAGTCCGGCGGGGTGCGAGAACCCGGAACCCGGCAAGTGAAGAAAGACATTCACCCGAAATACAGGCCCGTCGTCTTTCAGGACGTCTCCACGGGCTACGCCTTCCTGACACGCTCCACGATCGAGACCAAGCGCACCACCAAGTGGGAGGACGGCAAGGAGTACCCCCTCGTCACCCTCGAGATCTCCTCCTCGTCCCACCCCTTCTACACGGGCACCCAGCGCCTGCTCGACAGCGCGGGCCGGGTGGAGCGCTTCCAGCGCCGCTACGGTCTTCAGCGCGATTGACGGGGAGCCGCCTGCCGCGGCCGCTACCCCTCGGCCGGCTCCTCCACCTGCGCGTAGGCGTCGTGCTCGTGGATGGACTCGAAGTTCACCACGTGCACCCTGAACCAGGTGACCTGCGGCATTGAGCGCAGCCGCAGCGTGACCTCCCGCACGAGATCCTCCACGAAGCGGGGATTGTCGTAGGCCCGCTCGGTGACCCACTTCTCGTCGGAGCGCTTCAGCACCGGGTATAGGTCGCAGGACGCGGACTCGTCCACCAGTGCGACCAGTTCCTCGATCCAGAGTTCCCCCGTGAAACGGGCCCGCACCGTGACCATGCTGCGCTGGTTGTGGGCCCCCCGGGCGCTGATCTCGCGCGAGCAGGGGCAGAGCGTCGTGACGGGGACCTTCACCGTGAGCACGAAGTCATCCTCCGCCCCGCTCGATGCGTCGAAGGCGCAGTCGTAGGAGAGCAGCCCCTCCGAGCCGGTGACGGGAGCCTCCTTGGCCATGAAGTACGGGAAGGTGATGCGCAGGTGAGCCGTCTCGGCGGACAGGCGTTCGCGCATCGTACGCAGGATTGCGGGAAGCGCCCCCACCGAGATTACCCCGTCGTGGGAGTTGAGGATCTCCATGAAGCGGCTCATGTGAGTCCCCTTGAAGTGGTGGGGCAGGTCCACCGACATGTCGATCGTGCCGACCGTGTGCTGCGCGTCCTTCCGCCGGTCCTTCACCGCAATCGGGAAGCGGATGTTCTTGACGCCCACGCGGCTGATCGGGACCCTGCGTCCGTCCGGGTTGGCCTGTACGTCCGCGAGCGGTGCTGTCTCGACGGTTTCGATCATCGTTCTTCCGGTTCGCCGGGTGCTTCCGGCTCGGCCAGGCGTCTCGTGTCTATTCGACGCATCTTCTCCTCCACGGCGCGCGCCAGGTCGATTCCGCGGCTGTTCGCGTAGTTGAGCAGGGCGATGCAGACGTCGGCGGATTCGTCCTCGAAGTCGTCCGCCGCCACCTGCCGTCCCTTCCAGACCTTCTTCTCCAGGTTCGCAAGCTCGCCGGTTTCGCCGGCGAGTTCCAGTGCGAAGAACCTGGGCGGGCGCTCGGGGAAGGCGGCCTCCTGGTAGCGGTGGAACTCGTCCTGAAGCTTCCGAAGGCCGTCGTAGGAATCCGGCAGCAGCTTGCCGGCGGGATCGTGTTGTATATCGTGGGGCATGGTTGCGCTGGGGGTTGCGGTTGGCGGGCCGGTGTTGCGGGCCGTGCATGTGGCTCGCGGGGGTGCCGCCGGTGTCTCGAAACCGGGCCCAGTGGAAAAATGCCGGAAAGCGCCCATATTGTCGAACATGACCGATTCCAGGAGGGACTCATCCGCCGGCCCGGTGCGCGTCGGCATCGTGTCGGTGTCGGACCGCGCGTACCGCGGAATCTACCAGGACCGGGGCGGGCCGGCGGTGCACGCGTACCTGGAGGAGGTGCTGTCGACGCCGTGGGAGGGGATCGCGCGGGTGATTCCCGACGAGGTGGCCGTGATTCGGGACACGCTGATCGAGCTCGCGGACGAAGCCGGGTGCTGTCTCGTCATCACGACGGGAGGGACCGGGCCCGCGCCCCGTGACGTGACCCCGGAAGCGACGGCCGCCGTGCTGGACAAGGAGCTGCCCGGGTTCGGGGAGGCGATGCGGGCGGTGTCGCGTCCCCACGTGCCGACCGCCGTCCTGTCGCGCCAGACGGCGGGGGTGCGCGGATCGGCGCTGATCGTCAACCTGCCGGGCTCGCCCAAAGCGGTGCGCGAGTGCCTGGACGCCGTGTTCGCGGCGGTGCCGGACTGTGTGGATCTGATCGGGGGGCCGTATCTGGAGACGGATCCGTCGCGAGTGGCGGCGCACCGGCCGCACGAGCGCCAGGGCCATTGACTTGCGATCGCCAATCCGCGAGCATTAAGGGCTAGGCGGCCTCACAGCGGGCCCGCCGCCCGCCGGGTTCCGACACGGGTTTCCGGCACAGCTTGCGACAACCTGCGAAGAGTCACGGAATGGCGAAGAAGGGCAAACTCCAGAAGAACGAGCGGCGAGCCCGCCTGATCGAAAAGTACGCCGAGACGCGCGCGCAGCTCAGGAGCGTCATGAAGGATCCCGACGCCACGCTCGACGAGAAGCGCGTGGCGATGGCCAGACTCCAGGCGCTTCCCCGCGATTCCGCTGCCGTTCGGTACCGCAACCGCTGTCAGATGACGGGCCGCCCCCGCGGGTTCATCCGCAAGTTCGGCATCTCCAGGATCGCCCTGCGCGAAATGTCACTCCACGGGCTGATCCCGGGGGTGCGCAAGTCCTCCTGGTAGGCCCTCGGCTCCCTGGGGCAGGGGTTCCGTCCCCGAGCCACCGGGCTCCAGCGCGCCGGTCTGGGCGTAGGCGGCGATCCGGTCAACCAGCTGCTCGAGTTCGCGACGTCGCCTGATTCCCTTCTTCTTCAGCCAGTGGCGCACGCTGGTGTAGAGCCCGCCGATGACTCCCACGGGGAACAGGGCGGCGAAGAGCGGAGATGCGAGAACGGCCATCCCGACCGACATGCCGACCCCCAGCCCGATCCCTGTCCCCGCGCCCACGACCACCCCGAAGTGGAGGACCGCCGCCAGGTTGTGGAACCTCTCCTCGGCCAGGATGCGCGTCTCGCCGCCGCGAGAGGTCACGGTAACCTGGAGAGACGTTTCGTGATCCATCCCTTCCGACTTCCACATCAGCGTGCGGCCCACCATCGAGGCGGCGCCGGTACCGCTGAACGCGCGCTGGATGTCCATCACCGCCCGCTCGAAGTCTTCGTCCAGCAGCGTGCCCGGCACCTCCCGCTCCACGGTGATCGTCAACGGCGTCCCGGCCAGCGCGGCGCCGAGGCCCGATTTTCCGGGATGGTCGATCCGGGCCGCCGCCTGCTGAAGGTAACGCGGGTGGATGCCGGCCTCGGCCGCGACCTCCTGGAGTTCCGTCAGCGTCATGCCCCTGCCCTCCAGTTCGTGCCCGGCTTCCTCTTCCTGGATCTCCGCGGCCTTCGTCAGGAGGCGGGTCACCTCCTTGTCGCTGTACCGGCGGATCGCGGTGCGTGGGTCCGATGACATGTCGTTTCGGGCGAAGGGTGGTCCCGGATATCTTTGGCGGCAGGCGCGAGCGTCCGGTAGCGTTTTCAATATAGGGGTGGCAGGCAGCCGAATGGACAGTCCAGGCACGCAGCGGCGGAGACCGTCTGGAGAGCTGCGCTGACGTGGGTGTTCCCGCAACCGCCTTGACCGCCCACGCCGGTATCGAGATTCCACTGATCTGCGGCGCGATGTACCCCTGCAGCAACCCCGAGCTGGTGGCGGCGGCGTCCGCGGCCGGCGGGATCGGGATTCTGCAGCCCCTGAGCCTCACCTACGTGCACGGCTACGACTTCCGCGAGGGGCTGCGCTACATGAAGCGGCTGACTTCGCGACCGATCGGGATGAACGCGCTCATCGAGAGGGCGTCCCGGAAGTACCACGAACGGATGTCGGAGTGGATCGACATCGCGCTTGAGGAGGGGGTCCGCTTCTTCGTGACCTCGCTGGGCAAGCCGCGGTGGGTGGTGGACCGCGTGTCGCCGCACGGGGGGGTGGTGTACCACGACGTGACGGAGCGGAAGTGGGCGCTCAAGGGGCTGGAGTCGGGGGTGGACGGGCTCATCGCCGTGAACCGCAGGGCGGGGGGGCATGCGGGGCCGCGGGGGGTGGAGGAGCTGCTGGGGGAGGTGGGGGACCTGGGGGTTCCGGTCGTGTGCGCAGGGGGGGTGGGGACGCCGGCCGAGTTCGCCCGTGCGCTCTCGCTCGGGTACGCCGGGGTGCAGCTGGGGACCCGCTTCATCGCCACTCGGGAGTGCACCGCTTCGGATGCGTACAAGCGCGCGATCCTGGACGCCCGCGAGGAAGACGTTGTGCTGTCCGAACGCCTCACCGGCGTGCCGGTCTCCGTGCTGAACACGCCCTACATCCGGCGAATGGGGCTCAAGGCGGGTCCGATCGCGAAGCGGCTGCTGCGTAGCAACCGCAGCAGGCACTGGATGCGGCTGCTCTACTCGGTGAAGTCCTTCTGGCAGCTGAAGCGGTCGCTGACCCGTGAGGACACGGAGCTTTGGCAGGCGGGAAAGAGCGTGGCCGGGATCTCGGAGGTCGTGCCTGCGGGTGAAGTGGTCCGCAGGTACGCGGCGGCGCTGGAACGGTTCTTCCGGGAAAAACCCCCTTGAATCGCGAACCGAACCGGCCTGGACTGGTGTCCGCATCGTCGCAGCCGTTGGTTTCGATCACGCTTGCTGGCCAGGAAAAGGAAGAGAATGGACACTGAGTGGACGGGCAGGAAGGCCAGGGCTGTGGGAGCCGAGCTTCCTGTCGCTGGGTGTCTTTCCCCTCGGAGGCGAGGCTGACCTGAGATGGCAGATCGTATCACGAGCGAATCGGTGGAGGGTTGGGTTGAGGGGTTCGGGCTACGGTACCACCCCCATCCCCTGGAGGACGACACGGGCTACGAATGGGGACTGGTTGTGAGTGGCCAAGCCTTCCAGACCATCGTGGCTCAGCGACGGGCCGCGTTCAACTACTTGGCGATTCAGGCCACCGTTTCGGTCTCGGAAGAGCACCAGGCGATCCTCCGGTCCCTGGATGAGGACGAACGAGCCAGCTTTGTCTACGACTTGAGCTTGGCGCTCCACGATCAAGCCATCGGGCATTCAGTTGAATTCGAGCTGGATGAGTCGGGGGCCCAGACGAAGTGTCCTTTGCGGGTGACCTTGGGAACCAACCTGACGGAGGAGCCAATCGAACGTGCCGACTTCCTGAGGGGAAACCACACCGTGCAGACCGGGGCCACGATCGTTGCCCTGATCTTCCAGAAGATGGCTCACCGGAGGAGTTGGCCATGACCGGTTTGGCGCCTATCCCGACACCTTCACCGACAAGCTCGGCCGAGACCGGAGACGACTGGAATGTGATCGGCCGCTTCTCGATCGAGCCGGAACGAACCGGGCAGTGGAGCGAATTCTGGGTCGCTGGCTTCCAGACGAGACCGGGCGGGAACACCGAAGATTCGTCCCAGCTTCAGCCTGTGGTCAAGCCGTGGTACGCCGAGCAGGGTATGGATGGCATGCGCCTGGCCGTCGACCGGATGAAGGCTTTGGCCCGCACGTCTGTATCACGCGTCCGATTCAGTGTCCCGGAGGTCGAACGCGTCAACGATGACGATGGCGAGGAACTCGCCTTTGTTGTGGTGGATGTTTACGTGCCACCCGAAATGGATAGTCCCGCGTTCCGCGACCAGTTCTTTGGGCAGTTGGCCGAGGACCTTAGTGACGAGGATCTTGCCCGACTCGCTGTCGGGATAGGCCACTTGGGCCCGACACTGTAGCCTGACCTGCCCAGCGTACGGTACAGTGCGTACCCAACTCAGCCGCGCTCACCAATCTGCGCGAAAACGACTTCAGGGCCGCTCCCTTTGCGTCCCGGCAGCGCCAGTAGCGTCGGGCTACGAGATCTGACTGCCTCCATCCCCGTCCGACGGATAGCTTGGCTCAGCCGCCCGCCGGCTTTCCGACCTTCCCGGCGGCCGCTCCCGACCCCCCCGGCGGATCCTCGCCCACAATGACGGTGGTCGTGTCGTACAACTCGTAGCGTCGCGACACCGGGATCAACTCGTTCGCGATCCGTACCAGCGGCTCTTCCGCGAACCCACCCAGCGGCTCCAGCGCCTCCGCCGTGTAACGGCTCCCCGGGTTCCAGAGGATCCATTCGTCGATTCCCACGTCGTAGGTCGCCTGAATCTGGGCGCGCACCTCCGCGGCGCCGTAGGGGGGCTTCCCGAGGGTGAAGTCCTGCAGCCAGGGGCGGGTAGTGCCCGCGCCGGGCATCTCGGCGGACCGTTTCAGCGCCTCCTCCAGAGCCGAGCGCACGATCTCGTAGGGGTAGGCGTTCGGGGTGTCGATACCGAAGCTGCCCTTCCAGTAGTGGCTCGGGTACACCATCGGCAGCGCCACGTCCACCACGTCGATGAACGACTCCCAGACCTGCCCGATCCCCACGTCGCCGGTGGCGGAAGTGGTGACACCGAAGACATCGGCGGTCACGCGGACGCCCATGTCCGCGAGCCCGTCCCGGCTGTAGGCCAGGAAGTCACGTATGGCTTCGGTCTTGGGCTGACCGTTTTCGCCGGGAAAGTGCGTCCGTCCGATCTCCGAGGCCGGGGCATCCGGGAACCGCACGTAGTCCCACTGGATCTCCGGAAAGCCCCACGACGCGACCTCGCGGGCCAGCGCGACGTGGTAGTCCCAGATCTCGCGCTGGTACGGGTTCATCCACACGATCCCCTTGCCGTCGACCCACACGCCCCCGGCCGTGTCCTGGACGGCCAGATCCGGCCGGGCCGCGGCGAGGAGCGGGTCCTTCACGATCACGATCCGCGCGATCGGGTAGATCCCCGCCTCCTCCAGCTTGCCGAGAAGGTAGGACAGGCTCGGAATGCGGATCTCGCCGGTGGCGCCGATGTCCCGGGCGAGCTGCACCTGGCTGGGGTGGCTGACGTACCCGCTCGCGTCCTTGATGTCGATGACGAAGCTGTTGACCTCGGTGCTGTCGGCCAGCGCGATGAGCGCCGCCAGCCGCCGCCGCGACCCCGCGGACCAGGAGTTTACGTACAGGCCGCGCACGTTCTCCGGACGCTCGAAGACGAAGAAACCACGCTCGGGGGGATCCGGATTGGTGGTGGGTTGTGGTGCGCCCCCGTCAGGCGGAATGTCGGCGTCCGGGGGATTCGCCGCTTCCGGCTCGAGTTGGGCGTCTGCCCCGGGATCGGCGGGCGGCGTGGCGTCGAATGCGCGATCGGCGGGCGGCGCGACTTCGACCACGGGCTCCGAAACGGGCTGTCCGCTGCCGGGGGAATCGGCCGTGCCCGCGGACGAACCGCCGTCGGCTTCGCAGGCCGGGACAAACGCGACGACAAGCATGAACCGAAGGAGATTCTTCATGGACAAAGGTAGCGGATTCGATGGACCGGCGTCGGGCGCACAGGCTCCCGGCCCAGGGCTGGCCAGGCTATCTTCATTCCCACTGGCGGGTCCGATCCCGGGTCCCGCCGGATTTCGGGGCCATAGCTCAGCTGGGAGAGCGCTGGCTTTGCAAGCCAGAGGTCACCGGTTCGATCCCGGTTGGCTCCACTCCATGTAAACGGTCCTCCCCCTCTCGGCGTCTCACTCTCGAAACCGAACGAGGAGCGCATGCTCTCCGACCGAGAGATCCTGGAGCTGGCCGAAAGGGCAAGGGGGGGAGAACGAGAGGCGCTGGACGGGCTTGCGGGTGCCGTCCGGCCGCTCGTGTGCCGCTGGGCCCTGGTCATGACCGGCGATCCCGACGACGCGGAGGACGTAGCGCAGCTCGTCATGATGAAGATGCTGGCATCGATCGGGGGATTCGATGGTCGCTCAAAGGTCACCAGCTGGCTCTACCGGATCACCAGGAACGCCAGTCTGGACCACCAGCGGGGGAAGCAGCGGCACCAGCGGCTGGCCGAGAGGGTGGAGGAGTTGGGCCAGGCGTCGGCACCCCGGCTCGGGGACCCGCTCGACGAGATCGAGATGGAGCGGACTCTGCGATTGATTCGGACCTTTCTGACGGAGTTGCCCGCAAAGCAGCGGGAGGTGTTCGACCTGGTGGATCTGCAGGGGCTGAAGCCGGTGGAGGCGGCCAAGGTGCTGGAGATGAACCCGAGCACGTTGCGGGTGCAGCTGATGCGGGCGAGGCGCAGGATGCGCACGGAGATGCTGGCGCGGGGAGCCGGTGGATGAGCCTGAAATGTAAAGACAACATGACAAGATGTCATGTTTACATGACACAGGAGGGAAGGGATCATGGATAATCGGGACGACAGGCCAGAAGGGATCCTGGAGGAGGATCTCGAGGCGGTTTCCGAGCTGCGTCCTGAGGGGCGCCGGGACGCTGAGCGGATCGCGCAGGACGTGCGGAACATGAACGCGGTTCTGGCTGCGATGGCGGAGCGGGTGGGTGAGGGGCTGCCGGACACGGCTGACCGGCGGGTCGTGCCCTTGCGCCGCCGGTTCGCGCGGGGCCGCCGGATTCTGGTGCCGCTCGCGGCCGCCGCCGCAGTCGCGGCGCTGATCCTCATCCGTGGCGACGAAGTTGAAGAGGGCGGTGTGCGGCTTGTGGCTGCCGCGCCCAGCATGGTAAGCGAGATGGACATCGAGGCCGACAGGCCCTTCGCGGCATTCCCCACGAGCGATCCCGACATGGCCGTGGTGTGGCTACTCAACCTGGAGGAGAGCGAATGATGATTGAAACGATGAAGAGAACCATGCGGCGCGCGCTGATCGCCGGGTTGGCCCTGGCGTCGCTGCCGGGTGCCGTGAAGGCACAGGAGGGTCGCCAGGACATCCAGAACGTGCTGCTCACCTTTCACCTGGTGCAGGCGGATGGCTTCACCGATGACGATCCCGAGATCAGCGACGTGGTGACCGAACTCAGGAAGTACTTCAACTTCGAGGGATACCGGCTCCTTTCGACTTCGTTGTTCAACGTGGGCATGTATCTGTCGGACGATGACATCGAACCCCTGCGCGGCAGTGGAACCCAACGAATCGTCGTGGAGAATTCCGAAATGACGCTGGAGGTGAGCGCGAGCCTCCGTGCGGCGCGCGGGTCCGGAACTGTTCGGGGCACGGTGACGCTCACCGACATCACCAGTTACGTGAATCAATCGCGCCCGATGAATCCGTCTCATCTGCTGCGGATAACGGTCAACATGCGCGATGGTCAGCGGGTGGTGCTGGGGTCGGCCCCACGAACCGCGGACGAACCCGTGCTCATTCTCGTTGTCACGGCAAGGATTGATCCGGAGTTCTGAGCGAAATGACAGTCCAGCGCACGTCACTAGGGTCGGCCCTTATCCTCCCGTTGATCCTCGTGAGCGCATGCGGTCCAGATACCGATGCACCCAGCGGCGATGTGGTCACCACCTACGACACGATCAACGGCGTAATCCACGTCACCAACGCCGGCACCCCACCGCAGGCCCGCCTTGTCCCAGTGGTGTCCATCGGGCCCAGGACCCTTGCGGACACGGGATCGCCGGAGGAGTTCGGCGGCGTGAACAGCGTGGCGCTCGGGCCGGACGGGGAGGTCTTCGTGGCCGATGGCCGCAACTTCGAGGTGCGGGTCTTCGGGCTGGACGGCTCTCACCGCCGTACGTTCGGCCGACAGGGCGGAGGGCCCGGCGAATTCGGCGACTTGTATTCCCTCGTTTGGGTCGGGGACCGGCTCCTGACGTTGGACCCCGCCCAGGGTCGCATCATTGAGTTTTCGGTCGACGGCGCTGTGCTGGGCTCGCGACGGATCCCGGGTGGGACCTTCGGTCCGCTCGCCACCGTGCGGTTCTACCCCGTCGGCCCTGATGAGACGTTCTTGCATGCGTTGGATGCCCAGCAGCGCGGTCGGGAGGGACCAGTCTTTGTTACAAAGGGTGGGGCTGGGACGATCTTCGTAGGCCACGACAGCCGTGGAGCAACGCGCGACACCATTCGCTGGACTACAGGCCGCCCGACGCCCCGCGCGATCATAGTGTGCCAGAACGAAGAGGGGATGACCCTGTTCCCCATCCCCTTCGTGGCCGAGTCCTTGCAGGTACCCGGGCCAGGCGGGGTAATGTACACGGCGAAGACAGATGTCTACCGGATCTCCGTCATCCGGAGCAGATCCGATACCCTGCGCGTGATCGAGCGCCCGCTGTCGCCCGAGTTTGTCTCGGATTCGGAGTGGGATAGCGAACTGGAAGAGTTCTGGGAGTTCTCCGAGCGAGCGAACGCCTCCTGCGACCCGGACCGACCAAGCCGACCGAATGCGAAACCATTCATCCGGGGGATGTACGTCGCCACGGACGGCAAGCTCTGGGTCGAGATCTTCCGCGCAGCCGGCAACCTCTGGGAGATCTACGATGTGGGCGGCAGGCTCTTGGGGAGCGTTTCTGCACCCCCGCGCAAGGAAGGTGTCGTGCCCGCCTTCGGTCCTGACCAACTCGTGACGATCCGCCAGGATAGTCTCGACCTCGACTATGTGGACGTCTGGAGCTTAGAGCGGCACCGCTGAGCCCGCGCAATTCTTGGACGTGCGGCTTGCGTACTCGGCGGCTTGGGGGCCGGCGAGATTCTCCGCGGCGATGGGCCAACCAACAAGCATCCTCGAACGGAGATCGAGAACCATGAGTGAGAAGAGGAAGAAACTGGCCGCGGCGCATGGCGCGCTGCTGGCGGCCACAGCATTGCTCGCATTGGGTATCGCATGCGACCTGCCCGCGCCGACGGAGTTGGATGAGGCGTTCGATGAGGTGATGGCGGATGTGCTCAACACCGACGTGCGGGCGGATCTGCGGACTGCGGGTCCCCAGCCCCTGGTGCTCGTGGACGGGGCGCGGGTCGAGGATCCCGGCGCAGTGGCAACTGGAACATTGATGCAGTCCGTTACTCCCAGAGGCATTCTGCTCATCCATGTGATCAAGGGCTTGGAGGCGACCGAGGGCCTACGGCGACGAGGCCGCCAATGGCGTCATCCCCGTATACACTCGGAGCCCGCAACCGGAGCCACCGACCCAGGCGAGCACATTGTCTACGAAGCGGCCCCGGCCGCTTGGTCACGAGCGCAAGCGGTGGGGAAGACGAATGAGAACGGCCAGCGAGACGACACGGTGCTGGCGGGATCGCCGGGCACAAGCCATCCGCGGAATCAACCGGGCGGGACGACGCAATCTCCCGCCGGTCAGGAGGTCATCCGGCTGCCAGCAGAAGACCGGCCCCTGGAAGCCGGCTTCGCAGAAGTCTACCGGCTGGGTTCGCGCATGGGTGACGGCTGGGACGCCTTCGGCCAGGTTCCGGATCTCGGCTTCGACGAGGCCGGCAACCTCTACATCCTCGACAGGGGGGCGGTGAGGATCTACGTCGTCGACCGCCAAGGCAACCTGGTGCGACAGTTCATCGGAGAAGGGGAAGGCCCTGGTGAATTCGGGGAGCCGAGCGCGCTGGGATTCGGTGTCATGACGGATGGGGGGGTGACCGTTTTCGACCCGAACCGCATGGGATTCGCGCTCTTCGATGCGAATGGCGAATTCGACCGCACCGCGCCCCTGCCAGGAGCGCACACGCACTACGCGCTCATCTTCAACCTTCAGGCCTTCCCGGGACGGGATCGGTTTCTGTCTACAACCGAGGTTGGCTACCTGAGCATGGGTGAGCCGGGTACCGATGACGATGCGCCGGCTCCCTTCCGCTATCTCCTGAGCTACGATCTGACCGTCGACGAAGTCGCCATCGACTCGGTAGTGGCCGGCTGGTGGCCTCCCGTCCATCCGGACGCGGCCTTTCGGCCGAGGCTCATGGGAGACGTGTTGCCAAGCGGGGAGATCGTGTACACGGACTCCTCCGCGTACGCAATCAAGTTCGCCACGCCCGGTGGCCCGGTGACGCGGATCCTGACCCGTCCGTTCGAGCCCAGGCCGGTGACGGACCGCATCAAGGACGGCGAGATCGAGCGCCGATTGGACGCGATCGTCGACGCCGGCGGCGACCCGTTCCGTGAGGCGATGAACGAATGGGAGCGCAACCACATCATGGAAATGGAGTTCTTCCACGAGATCCCGGTGGTCCTCGGCCTGAGAACGAGCTGGGAGGGTACCATCTGGGTCCGTCGGCGCGGGGAGGAGGGGGCGGGGGGGAGCCCCATCGATCTAATCACGGCGGACGGGCGCTACCTGGGCACGTTTGCGCCGGACACCACCGGGCTGCCGCGCGCCTTCGGTCCCGATGGGCTGATAGCTTTCGTTGAGACGGACGACCTCGACGTGCCCTACGTGGTGGTGAAACGACTGCCGGCCGGGGTGCGCTGACCGAACCCCCCGGAAGGCTAGTCGCAATGCGAGTCCCCCCGATGCTCCCCACCACGTGCATTCTCACCCTCGCAGCTTGCGGCTACGATGCCGGGTCGGCCGACCGAGACGCCGGGGACCGGCCTCTAACCGCGGACTTCACCGAGGTCTACCGCGCGGGCGGGTCGGACGCCCCCGACTGGGCGCAGTTCACCCGCCGGGTTCCGGTTGGCTTCGACGGTTCAGGCAACCTCTACGTCCTGGACCCGTTTGCCTCACAGGTGGTCGTCATAGATCCGCAGGGCCGGCTGGCCAGGACAATTGGCCAGGCGGGCGAGGGTCCCGGAGAGTTCCGCTTCCCCTACCACCTCGCGGTCTGGCGCGATGGTCGCCTGGCCGTATCGGACATCGCGCGCGGCACGATTCACGTATTCGGCCCCGGCGGAGACTTCGATCGTTCCGTGGGGGCGGGCACGCTTCCCGAGCTCATAAGGCCGGATCCGAGCGCTGACGCCCTCTACGCCCAGGGGTCATCGGGGCCAGGCGACGGAATGGACGACTTCAGCATCGGTCGCATCGACCTTTCCGGTGACGAAGTCGTCTCCGCCCTCGTGCTGCGGGCATGGCGCGCACCCCGCGAAGAGCCCCCCGAGGACGTATCCGCGGACGACTTTCTGGACAGCTCCGGGAACGTTTCCGCAGCGCGGATGCTGATGATGGGCGGAGCCCTCGAGGGAGTGTTCTTCGAGCCTGCGCTGCGCTGGGACGTTCTGCCGGACGGCAATATCGCCTACGCCGATTCCTCGGCCTACGCCATCAGGATCGTCACGCCCGGCGGGCCGGAAGTCGAAGTGCTGTTGCGACCGATTCCGCCCGACGCCGTCACCGATCGCCTCCGGTCGGCCGCGATCGAGCGGGAGATCGACAGATACACGGAATTGCTCGAAGATCAGGGCGGCATGCCCGACGAGTTCCGGGAGAGGATCGAAGAGCGCGGCTTCTACCCCGAAGTCGCCGTCATTCGAGAGCTCAAATCTACCTGGCAGGGGGGGCTGTGGATTCGGCGTCCGGGCGATCAGCCCTGGGACGACCGGGGCCCGATCGATGTCTTCGGCTCTGATCGGCAATACCTCGGCACCCTTTCGGCCGGCACAGCCACGATGCCCGACGCTTTCGGCCCCGACGGGCTGGTCGCCTACTGGGAAGTTGACGAGCTGGATGTGCCCACCGTTGTCGTGAAGAGACTGACTGAAGAGCTGAGGTAACGCCGCCCCCATGAGAATCCCCACGATCCTGCTGACCACCACCGTGGCCACAGTCGCGCATGCCCCGCACCTGTCGCCCCAGGAATCAGTCTCCGTTACCGACAGCGCAGGAGTTCGCATTGTCGAGAGCAGCGTGCCGGCCTGGCCCGCCGGCGCAGGATGGCGGATTGGCACCGACCCGATCCTGACCATCGGGGAGGTCTCGGGCGATCTGGACTACATCCTCGAACGGGTCTCCCACGCGCTTCGCCTTGAGGACGGAACCATCGTCGTGGCGGACCGCGGCCCGAAACAACTTCGGCTTTTCGACGCAGCCGGTGTGTTCCTCCGGAATCTCGGTCGTAGCGGCGAGGGTCCGGGCGAGTTCGCGATGCTTAGCGAGGTCTGGGCGCGGGGTGACACGATTCTGGCTTCCGACAGCTTCCAGAGCCGGGTTTCCGTCTTCGGACGAGGGGGGGACGTGCTGGAGACCATTCGGGTCGAAGTGGCGCAGGGAAGGGGAGGGTACCGGTCGCCGCACACTCAATTCGCCGACGCAGCCATCCTGGTCCTGAACCCGCCGTCCGGCGGCGTTCGCCTCGGCGACGGAGACGTGATCCCCGGAGCGGTCTGGAGGCTCGACCGGTATTCCCGGGCCGGCCGGTTCATGAACGAGATCGTCTACGTGCAGGAGTCTCCCAGGTGGGAACACGGCATCACGGGGCTCCCTCCGGGACTTTACCTGCCCTTTTCCCTGGGACTGCCCCTGTTTGCGGCGAGCGGGAACCACGTGTACGCCGCAGAGGGAACCGAGGCCGGCATCCAGCGATGGAAGAGCGACGGTGAGCTGTCCCACGTATTTCGGTGGTCGGTTCAGGAACGTCGCGTTTCCCGGGACGACAGAAGACGGTGGCGCGAGGCCAATTCCGCCGCGCCCCAGGGGTACAATCCCGCCGCGTGGGCACGCTACGTGCAAGAGATTCCCTTCCCCGAGCGGATGCCCCTGTTCCAACGGCTGCTGGCGGACGCGGAGGGCAATGTCTGGGCCGAACGCTTCTCGCCCTCCTGGGAAGAGGACACGGCCTGGTACGTGTTCAATGACGAAGGTGTGTGGCTTGGTGAGGTGGCTGCACCGCCCGGTCTCCACATCTTCGAGATTGGCGCGGACCACGTGCTCGGGCTGCGCCGCGACGAACTCGGTGTGCCGTTCGTCGTCCTGTTTGCGCTGGACCGGAGCCCGTCGTCCGGCGACTAGAACCGGTACGTATAGCTCGCCTTCACCGCGCCGCCCCGCGACAGCGTGATCAGGTCGCGCTCGTTCAGGATGTCGGCGCCCAGGTTGCGCCAATTGTGAGTGTAGACCAGGAAGACGTCGTTGCCGGGCCGCACGATCCAGCGCATCCGCGCGAATAGCCCCACGATCTCGCTGTCGTTGTCGTAGCGGACCTGGTTGGTGACGCTGACCCACTGGTTCGCGTTCCACTCGCCCTCGACTTCGTACACATCGGCGGTGAAGTCGCCGCGCGGGAGCGTGACCTCGTTGTGCTCGAAGTTGGTCGAGACGCTTACGCCCGGGTTCGGCCTGAAGGAGATGCGCGCGTTCATGCGTGTCCGGTCGCCGTCCCAGAAGCCACCCCGGTTGAAGCTGGCACGACCGGACACCCGGCGGTGACCGGCGGTGCGTGCCTGGAGACCCCACTCCCAGGTCGTGTATTCGCCCGCCAGGATGTCGATGCCGTCGCTGACCTCGTACCCGAAGTCGAGGAACTCCATGGTGCGGGTGGCCTCGATCTCGATGTTGTCGCCGCTCTCGAAGTCGATGCCGAGGAGGTCGAAACTCCACTCGCGCTCCTCGACGACCCCGGTGTGCAGGTGCTCGAGGTGCCGGAACTGGACCCCGAAGTCGAGTTGCCGGATCCAGTCGATGTTGGCCGGCCTGGGTGCCCAGCCGATCCGCGGCTCCACCCTGCGGAAGCCGTTGCGGGCGACGAAGCCGAGCGACGGACTGTAGTGGTCTCCGAATTCGCGGTAGGAGATGTGTCCCGACCAGATGTCGTTGGGGAAGTTGAGGCGGAGACCCCGCGCGGTGAGGTCGTTCAGGGAGTGGTCCACCGAGGGGTCGGGGTTGGAGTTCCAGACGAAGAACGCCTCCAGCTCCATGCGATTGTTCCCCATGAAGTGGCGGGTGTTGAACTGCAGGTCGATCCCGGCGGTGTGGCCATCGCTGACCGGTTCGCTGCCGGGGCCGGGCGAAGCGGCCCGGCGCGTGTAGATGGCACCGATGCTGGACTGCTCGAAGATCGAACGCTTGACCCGCGCGACGGTGAACATCTCCCTGGGAATCGTCACGTCGGTCGTGGTGCCCTCGACGTGGTAGGTGTGCTCCGCCGTGCCGATCTGGTAGAAGCCGAGCTCGTATCGGCCTGCCTGGCCGGTCAGGCGGGTGCCGTACTGGATCGGGACCTGCTGACCCGACCGCAGGCCGATTCTCCGCGAGAAGAAAGGCGACGGGCCGCTTCTGGGGGCGAAGCTGAAGACGCCCGATCCCTCCAGGAAGAAGTCCCGGCGTTCGGGAAAACGCTGGGGAAAACGGGTCAGGTTGACGCGCCTCTGGTCGCTCTCCACCTCCGCGAAGTCGGTGTTGATGCTGGCCGACGCGCGCAGGCTGGAGGTGACGCTGTAGTTGACATCCAGACTGATGTCGCGCGGGAACGTGGTCGGATCGTCGTTCTCAGGGACGTTCTTCCAGGTCGTGACCGCCGAGGGCCGGGCCTCCAGCCCCAGGCCTTGTGAAAGATTTCTCAAGCCGGAGAGGCGCCCTGCGTAGACCGGCCGCCAGAGCCCTTCGTTGCGGCGGAATCCGCGCCAGAGGATCTCCTCGTTCCGCCGCCGGATCGTGCGCTGGAAGTTGATCCCCCAGGTGTCGATGTTCGGGTTGAAGTTGAGCGTGCGGAAGGGGATGCGAATCTCGGCGGACCAGCCGTCCTCGCGCCGCGCGGTGCGCGCCTCCCAGATGCCGTCCCACGCCTTGCTGACGCCGCCACCCCCGCCGCCTCTTCCCCCGCCACCCCCCAGGAGCCCATCACCCATCAGCCCTGCGGGGTTGATCTCGAAGAAGTAGCCGGTACGGCCGTCGAGGAAGGTGTCGAGGATCCACATGAAGCGGTCGTCGGTGTTGAGGCCCGCGTCCCGCTGGCGCTGGTAGGCCAGGATCCCGTCCGGGTCGTCGTAGAGGATGGCGCCGATGTACAGATGGTCGGAGTCGAAGATGACCCGGATCTCCGTGCGTTCCGACGGGGTGCCGCCCTCGACGGGTTCCTGCTGGGTGAAGTCGGTGATCGGCGTGGCGGACTGCCAGACGTCCTCGAGGATTCGTCCGTCCAGGTCGATGGAGGCGGAAGAGGGGATCGGGAGCGCTTCGACGACCGGTGGGGCGCCGTTGTCGCCGTTGGCCTGTTGCGCGACGCCGCTGGCGGAGGGAGCCAGCAGCGCGGCGGCCGCCGCCAGCCCGCACACGATCGGGAGGGTCGGGCTTCCGTGGGGGACCGGCCCCTGTCCGGCGAGACGGCCACTCGGACCACATTTGAAACGGCTGCGTTTTCTCGTCATCCTCTTCCGCCCCGCGTCCCCGCGGATTCAGAGATTAAAAGGTGCCCTACCGGAGAAAGACACCTGTGGCACGGGCTTCGTTGGCCGTGGCAAGCAGGCAGGAAAGGCTCCCGGCGGCGCGGCCGAATGACCCTTGGGAGGATAGCGGGAGTGTCCCCGGAGAGCCACCGGTGCAGGCGGGGAACGGGCTGGCTGTCTCCGGCTGGCATGCCGGATGGGGGCAGCCTATGTTTCGCGTGTTGGGGGCGTGGTCGTTCGCCCCCCCGTTGTACCTTTCCCGAAACGGAGAGCACGATGTCCCGGATCCACAGCCGCACCCCCGTTGCACTTTCCCTTCTTCCGCTACTGGCCCTGGCCTGCGGCGGCGACCAGTCGGACTCCGCGGACGCCGAATCCGCAGCCGAAGAGGGCGCACAGCCCATGGCCACGATGACGGCCGCCGCCCCGGCCACGATGTCCGGCCTCCTCAACCCCAACCTTGCCAGCGAGGAGGAGCTCGGTGCGGTGACCGGGCTCGGTGATGCGGTCGGCGCGATCGTCGAGGGCCGGCCGTACCTTCGGGCCGCCGAGCTGCACGCGGTCCTCATGGACGCTGTGGGTGAGGAGGCTGCGCTGGCGTCCTACGAGCACCTGTGGCTGCGGATCAACCTCAACGATGTCACCAACGACGAGGTCCTCCTGATTCCGGGCGTCGGCGACCGGATGGCGCACGAGTTCGAGGAGTACCGGCCGTACGAGGACATGGACGAGTTCCGGCGTGAGATCGGCAAGTACGTCGACGAGGACGAGGTCGCCCGGCTCGAGCAGTACGTCTACCTGCCGATCGACCTGAACACGGCCACCAGCGACGAAATCATGATGATCCCCGGCATGACCGACCGGATGGTGCACGAGTTCGAGGAATACCGCCCGTACACCGACCTCGACCAGTTCCGCCGCGAGATCGGCAAGTACGTCGACGAGGGGGAAGTCGCGCGTCTGGAGCGGTACGTCACGCTGAACTAAGGGTCGGCGGGCGGTGGCGGCGGTTGCCCGGGCGCATTTCGTGCGTGGTGGGGCCGGGTTCGCTCATGAGTGAATGTCGCCCGGCACTGTGACCTGCAAATGATCCGGAAGATCGTCTTCAGGCTTCACCTGTCGGTTGCGGCGGCTATCGGGGCGGTCGTCCTCATGCTGGCCGCGACCGGGGTGATCCTCTCGCTGGAAGGGACGGTCACCGGGCTGGCCGAGCGGCGCCACTTCGTCGCGGCGGCGGAAACACCCCCCCTCCCCCCCGCCGCCCTCGTGCAGGCGGCTGAGGCGTGGGGCGCGGGGCAGGGAACCCCCCTCACGGCGACCTCCCTGCGCTACCGGTCGCACCCCCGTGCCCCCGTGCGCGTCGACGCGGGCCGCGAACTGCACGTCTACGTCGACCCGTATCGCGGCGAGGTGCTCGGCCACGGCCCCGGCGCCCTCGAGCGCTTCTTCACCGCCGTCCACGACCTCCACCGCTGGTTCGCCGTGCCGAGCGGGTCGGTGCGGCGCGCCCGCGCGATCACGGGCGCCGTGAACGTCGCGTTCCTGTTCCTGCTCGTTACCGGGCCGTTCCTGTGGCTGCCGAGCCGCTTTACGAAACGCGCGCTGGCGAACGTGCTGATGTTTCAGCGCGGCGCGCGTGGTGCGTGGCGCGATCTCAACTGGCACCAGGTAATCGGCATCTGGACGGTGGTGCCGTTGGCGGTGATCGCGGTGACGGGGGCGGTGACGTCGTATCCGGCGGTGGCCGACCGCGTGTATCCGGTGGTCGGGCAGGTGGTGTCGGGGGGGAGGTGGGGGGGTGGGGTGGGGGGTGAGGTGCAGGCCGGCGGCGTTAGCGGGGAGCCGGATGACGCGCAGCCGGGCGCGGACAGCGCCGCGGAGGTGGCCGGGAGCGCGCAGCCGAGTGGGGTTGTGGGGCTGGGGGACCGGGCCGCAGGGCAGGACAGCGCCGACCTCGAGGCCGCGCTGCGGGTGGCGGGGGGATGGGTGGGGAATTGGCAATCCCTGACCCTGATGCTGCCCCGCCCCCGCGCCGAGGAAGTCAGCGTTGAAGTCCGAGGCGGAGGCACCGGCCAGCCGCAAAAGACCGGCACCCTGACGCTCGATGCCGCAACCGGAAGTCCACTATCCTGGGAAACCTTCGCCGACGAGCCTGCGGGCCGCCGGGCCCAGGAGTTCCTCCGCTACGCGCACACCGGGGAGTACTGGGGTGTCGCCGGCCGGCTGATCGCGGCTCTCTGCTCGCTGGCCGCGACCCTGATGGTGTGGACGGGACTCGCGCTCGCACTGCGGAGGCTGCGAAGGTGGCTGGCCCTCAGGCGGGCGCGCCGGGCTTAGCGGCCGCCTTCACCACACCAGCGGCTCCAGCGCAATCCTGGAGTTGTCGAGCCTGTCGATGAACCTCTTCGTATAGACCCGCAGCATCGCCGCGCTCGGGATCCAGTCCATCGAATGAATGGACTCGTGGTCGATGGATCGCAGTTCCATCATTCCCCCGAACATCCGCCCCTCGTCAAGGTACACGCGAATGTTGACGACCCCGCCCTTGCGCGGGAGGCAACCCTGGGCGATCCACTCGTCCAGCACACCCGGACAGCCCACAAGCGCCGTGTTTGCGTTACGCCGGAAGATGGCAGTGGGATCCGTGTTGATGGCGTTCGTGAAGGCCTCGGTACGGATTGTGACGACGCGGTAGGGGATGCGTTGCCGGCGCCTGGTCAGCAGCTGCTCAGATCGTGTCCGCACCCGCAGTTCGTCGAGTTCTATCGGATTCGGAGCAAGCGGAATGAACAGGCCGTTCCCTTCCGACACCGTGACCGAGTCGTCCATGGTGTGATAGCCGAACTGCTCCACGACGACTTCCCAGGTGCCCTGGGGAAAGTCGGCGAAGCGGAACTGGCCGTCGCCGTCAGTGAAGACGAACCGCCCCAGTTCCGGAACCTTGATGACCGCCGCCACGACGGGGGTGCGGGTAACCCTGTCCACCACCTTCCCCGTCAGGGTGAAGGTCGGCACCTCCTGGGCGGACGCGCCCGGGGCTGTCGTCACGGTTGCGCTGACGCACAGAAGTGTAAAGAAAACATTACGACATGTCATGTTTTATTTACTTTCGGCTCCTTCCGCGGCTCGCGCGGCCGGGGCTCCTGTTGCCTTGTCCCGGCGAGGCACCCCTCACGCGCGCTACTCCGACCCTCTTGCCTCCCGAATCTGCCGAACCGCCGCATCCACGCGCATCCGCATCCCGACCTCGCCGTACTCGACCGAAGCCCGGGTCGGATTGCCCGACACGCCGCTGCCCTCGAACCCTCCGCCGGGCGCCAGCTTGTCCTGCCGGATGTGCCGTGGTTCGACGTACAGCAGAATCGAGGTGTCTGAGATCCCTGCGTGGCCGCCGATCGAATCGGGGACCTCGCCTTGCTCCACGAGCCAGTCGCGAAAGCCGTTGTTCGCGTAGTAGTCCCCGATGAAGTGGACCCGCGATCCCTCGCCGCCCCACTCCTCGTTCAGCATCTCGGCGACCGCTTCCATCCCGCGCTGGTTCCCCCCGCTGTCGCCGATGAAGGCGATGTCGGTGAACCCGTGGGCCCGGAAGCTGCGCGCGGCGTACTCCAGCAGCCTCATGAAGAACTCGTTCGGCAGCGTGATCGTCCCGGCGTAGCGCATGTGTCCCGACGGCGGGTCGACGCCGCCCTCCGGCACGTAGGTGACGGTCGGCGCGACCAGCGCGTCCCCCAGCTCCCGCGCGATCCGGTCGCTGGCCTCCTCGATGATGTACCGGTGCTTCCCCGTCACCATGTGGGGCCCGTTCTGCTCGGTCCCCGCGGTGGGCAGGATCACCGTGGTGGCGCCCCGGTCAATCGCTTCCTGAACCTCCGTCCAGGTCATCTCCTCGATGAAGACGGTGTTGACGTCCTCCGAGGTGAAGTAGCCGCCGGCAGAGGGGTCGCCCGCGTCCAGCCCGTCGCCCGCACGCTCGACGCCGCACGCGACCAGGGTCAGCGCGGCGACGGCACCGGCGCCGAAGCGCACAGCCGTCCGGCCCGCGCACCTGTGGCGCACCACCGCTGACGCCGCGCCCCCCGTCCTCTCCGTGGACCACGAGTCCATCGGCGAGAACCGAACAGTCCCCCGGAAGTGCCTCAACCGCCCGTCGCGAAGCAGTAGAAGAACCCGTTGCCGCCGGTTCCCTGCAGGTTCTCCTGGCTGCAGCCGCGGGACGTGTGGGCCGAGTTCCACGACGTGGGATTTGCGCCGCCGCCGATCCGGTCGTGGTGCCCGACCGAAGCGCTGCCTTCGCCGTTGCTCGTCCAGTTGCCGCAGTTGTCGTAGCCCTCGCCTGTGGTGGCGGTCCCGTCCATGTTCGACCCGGTCAGGATGTCGTGCATGTTGGGATCGTCGCCGCGGCCGTTTACCATGTCGCCCATCTCGGTGAGGATCGACTCCTTGGTGAGGTTGGCGGCGTCGGAGTGGAGCTCGTCGACGTTGTTGGCGATCAGCACGCCGGCCTGGTTGTGCCACGGGCCGGTGCCGATGCGGTCGCGCGCGTTGACCGCCGCGCTCCCGTCCTCGCTGATCGTGCTGAGGTACGCCGCCCACCCCATCCCGCCGGCCCCCTGCGCATCGGCGAGCATCTCGCAGTGGGCGTCCGCCCCCTCGAGGCCACCGAGGTTGGCGCCGTCACCCGGCCCCGCACTGGTGATGAAGAAGGTCATCGGCCCCGACTCGGCGGGGGTCAGCTCCTGCATCGCGGGGTTGACCTCCTCCATGTCGGCGGTGTCGCCCTCTCCGTCGCCCTGGGCGCAGCCCGCTGCCATCAGCGCGGCCACGAACATTGCCGGAGTTGAAAGTGTGGAAGTCTTCATGGTTCGCCTCCTTCTCTGGCGGATTTCTACTGCGGCGCCCCGATGCGTTCCGGCCAGGGCGCTCCTTGATCCATGGCGGTGACGGGACCCACGCCCTTGTACACGAACTTCTGGACGCGCTTCCCTTCATATGTCTCTGTCGTGTAGATGTTGCCTTGCGAATCGGTCGCGATCGAGTGGACGGCGAAGAAGAGGCCGGGCTGGCGGCCGCCGTCGCCGAAGCTGGTGAGGACTTCCAGGCTCATCCGGTCCATCACGTACACCTTCATGTTCTTCCCGTCGGCCACGTACATGTACTTCTGCTCGGCGTCGCGCGAGAAGGCGATGTCCCAGGTGGAGCCGTCGCCCAGGGTGCGCGGCGCCAGCCTTACCTCGTCCACGAAAGTCCCATCGCTCTGGAAGACCTGGATGCGGTTCGCCTGGCGGTCACAGACGTAGACGTGGCCGTCGTTGGACGGGTCGGCGCAGTGGACCGGGTTGCGGAACTGCTGCGGCAGCGGCGCGTCGGGGTCGTAGGGGCCCAGACGCGTGTCGTCCGGCGTGTTGCCGTAGGCTCCCCAGAAGCGCTTCAGTTCGCCCGTGTTGATGTCGAGCACGGCCACGCGCTTGTTGACGTACCCGTCGGCCAGGTAGGCCTCGTTGGCGGCGGCGTCGAAGGAGATCTTGGCCACGTTCCCGAAGGATGTCTCGCTGTTGCTGCTCGGCATCTGGGCGCCCACCTCCCCGTAGGAGGCGAGGAACTCTCCGTCGCGGGAGAACTTGAGGACGTGCGAATCCCGGCCGTTGCCCCCGATCCAGATGTTGTCCATGGGATCGACGCTGATCCCGTGGTTCGAAGTGGGCCATGTGTACCCCTCGCCGGGCCCGCCCCAGGCATTTGCCAGGTTCCCGTCCGGGTCGAACTCGAGAACGTAGGGGGCCGGGACGCAGCATTCACCGGTCGGCGGATCCTGAGCCGCGCCGATCTCCGTACGCTCGTTGAGGGGCGCCTGGCGGTGGATGATGAACACGTGGTCGCGCGAATCGACCCCGACGCCCACGACCGATCCGAGCACCCAGTGGTTCGGCAGCGGCTGGGGCCAGAAGGGATCGACCTCGAAGATCGGGGCCTCGGCGGTGCTGGCGGACGCGGTCTGGAGGCGGTCCTGGGCAACGTAGATGCCTGCGGCGGCCAATACCAGAATCACGACGATGAGAACATTGCGCTTCATGGGGAAGCTCCCTCGGTGGGACGAACACGATGCTGACTTGGGTCAAAGTACGGCACTGATCGTGCGTTGGCAAAGGTGACGGAAGGAGGGACGGACCGCTCGCGCCGGGTGGATGGCGGGATTGCGCGTTGCGAGCGAGATTGCCAACCCATGAACGGACAAAGATTGCTGGTTCCCGTGCTCGTAGCGGGGCTCACTGCACTGGCGCCGCCGGTCGCTACGGCGGCCGCAACGCTTGCCGTTGCCGCAAAGGCAGCCACCGCCCCCCCTCACGACATCCCTGCCGACGTCATCGTCCGAGCCTTCGTCAAGGCCGAGGACAACGCCCTCTGGCTCGTCATCCGCGTCCCACTCACCTCGATGCGGGACGTCAACTTCCCCGTGCGCGGCCCCGGCTACGTCGAGATCGAGGAGGCCAGCGAACTCATCGCGGACCAGGCGAAGATCTGGATCGCCGACTATGTCGCCCTCTTCGAGGAGTCCACCCCGCTCCCCGCCCCCACCGTCGTCGCGGCCCGCATCTCGCTGCCCTCCGACCCCTCCTTCGCTTCCTACGACCGCGCCCTCGCCCACATCCGCGCTCCTCCCCTCCCCCCCGGCACCGACCTGATCCTGGAACAGGCCATGCTGGACGTCATCCTCCGCACGCCCGTCACCTCGCACGAGGCGCGCTTCTCGATCGATCCCGCGTGGGCCCACCTCGGCATCCGCACCACCACCGTGCTGCGCTTCATCACCCCCACCGGCGCGGAGCGCGTGTTCCAGTACACGGGGAATCCCGGGCGCGTCCGCCTCGACCCCAGGTGGCACCAGGCCTTCCTGCGCTTCGTGGCGCTCGGCTTCGCGCATATCCTGGACGGGATCGACCACCTCCTCTTCCTCCTCTGCCTGGTGATCCCGATTCGGCGCTTCTGGCCGCTGGTCTCGGTCGTCACCGCGTTTACCGCGGCGCACTCGATCACCCTGGGCGCATCGGTGCTCGGCCTGGCGCCCAACGCGCTCTGGTTCCCCCCGCTGATCGAGATGCTGATCGCCGCGTCGATCGTCTTCATGGCGCTGGAGAACATCTTCGGCAAGACGCTGCGGCGGCGCTGGGTGTGGGCCTTCGGCTTCGGTCTCGTGCACGGCTTCGGCTTCTCCTTCCTGCTGCGCGAGTCGCTCCAGTTCGCCGGCTCGCACCTCTACACGTCGCTCCTTGCGTTCAACATCGGGGTCGAGTTCGGCCAGCTCTTCGCCCTGCTCTTCATGGTCCCGGGGCTGGTGCTGCTCTTCAAGAAGGTGATGAAGCCGCGGATCGGCGCGATCCTCCTCTCGGCTCTGGTTGCGCACACCGCCTGGCACTGGATGACCGACCGCTGGGGCGTGCTCACCGCCTACAACTTCCAGGCGCCGACGTATGATGCCGCCTTCTGGGCGCTGCTGCTGCGCTGGGTGCTGCTGGGGCTGATCGTGGGTGCGGCGGTTTGGGGATTGAGCGCGCTTTATCGGGAACTTTCGGCGCGGTGGGGGGGTCTGACGGAGGAAGAGGAGGCGTCCCGGGAGGACGATAGCCTCCAAACCGAGCGGCCGCCGGAATCAGGAGGTGCAGGTCCGTGAGCACGACAATGAGAAGAGCCCTGTATGCGGGCGTCGCACTTGCCTGGCCGCTGATGGCAGGCTCCACCACCGCCCAGGAGATCGTCGAACTTCCCGGCGAGGATCGCCCGCTCACCCCCGACTTCGAAGAACTCTACCGCGTCGGCTCGGTGTCGGGCGCGGATTGGGAGCAGTTCGGAAACGTGCGCCGCGTGGGGTTCGATGGCGCCGGTCGGCTTTACGTGTTCGACAATCAGGCGGACCGCGTCACCGTCGTCGGACCGGACGGAGATTATCTCTGGGCCTTTGGCAGGCCGGGGGAGGGTCCGGGCGAGTTCAAGGGCGTGGACGGACTCGCGGTCATGCGAGACGGGCGTGCCGTGTTGGCGGGTTATGGGCACCGGGCATACCACGTCTTCGGCGCGGACGGCAGTTTCGAGCGCATGGTGCGGATGGCCCGCGAACCGGGTGCGGTGACCATCACCGATCTCCTGCCCGATCCCGGTGGCGAGGCCATCTTTTCCGCGGTGGGGGCACAGACTCTGTCGGCGAGCGGTGTCACAAGGGGGTCTGGTCGGCACACATCCCGGCCGGTGGAACGCATCACAATCACCGGGGAGGAGGCTACAAAGGACACGGTCGCGGAGGGCTGGCTTCCTCCTGGGGACATTTTTCCGGTAAAGGTGTTTGGGCCGAGGATGTTGACCGGAGTACTCCCGGACGGAAGCGTGGCGTTCTCCGACTCGTCGGCCTACGCCATCAAGATTGCGCGGGCCGGGGCTGGAGTCTGGCGAATCCTGAAGCGGCCATTCCATCCGATCCGTGTGACCAACCGGGTGATCGAGGCCGAAACGGAGCGTCGAGTCAGGATATATGAGGAGCAGGGTGTGCCACCAATAATCATCAACGGCGTGAACGTAAATACGGGGAGCCCCCGGGAAGAGGTGGAGGATTTGTTCGAGGCGTTCGGCTTCTTCGAAGAAGTGTCGATCGTTCGCGGACTCAGAACCGGCTGGGACGGCGAGATCTGGGTGCGTTGCCACGGGGAGGAACCGGGGGACAACGCCGGTCCCATCGATGTCCTGACCATGGACGGGCGCTACATCGGCACCTACCCTGCAGGTGAGGTCGCGTTGCCGGCCGCTTTCGGGCCGGACGGCCTGGTCGCGTTCATCGAACGGGATGAAATGGATGTGCGGTACGTGGTGGTGAAGCGCCTGCGGGGGCGGTGAGCGGCCTTCACCGAGCGGAACGAAACGGCCATCCAGACGGTAGTAGTGAAGAGGATGGTGGGGTCGTGAATAAGCCACCCTTGCTGTCGACTGTCATGCGGACATTACATTATGTAAACCGAAGCTTACTTTTCGGCTCCTATGCTTGGGCATGCTGCCTGCTCCCCACGGTTCCCACCGCCGCCCAGGAGATCATCGAACTCCCCGCCGAGGACCGCTGGCTGGACGCCGATTTCGAGGACGTGTACCACATCGGTCTGCCGACCGGGGAGGTCTGGGAGCAGTTCGGGCGCGTGGACGACGTGGCCTTCGACGGCTCGGGCAGACTCTACGTCCTGGACAGTCAGATCGGCACCGTCTTCGTCGTCGGCACCGATGGCAACCTGATTCACCAGTTCGGGCAGCAGGGCCGCGGACCCGGGGACTTCTTCCAGGCCATCCAATTGTTGGTGATGGAGGACGGGCGCACAGTCGTCATCGACATGCCTGCCCGCGCCTACAAGCTCTTCGATGCGAACGGCCGCTTCGAGCGCTCGGTTCGATTCGGAGACCGGTCCTTTGCGTCCATCGGTGACCACATGGCTGAGCGCGGGTCCGACGGATTGATCACGGTAACCATTCAGCCCACGAGCACCTCCTGGTCGGTCGGGTCGGGGGAGCCTCCGAAGTGGCCCGATCCGGTCTCACGGCCGATCGAACGCGTCTCTCTCTCCGGCGATGAGGTCGTCTACGACACGATCGCCGAAGGGTATTCTCCCCCTATCCAGCCGCCTGACGGCGGAGTCGACTGGTTTGCGAGCGGTAGGCTGCCTCGCTACGTCGAGGGGAGCCCGCGACTTCATTGGGGCGCCCTTCCGGACGGACGCGTGGCCTTCTCGGACTCGTCGGCTTACGCGATCAAGATCGCTGCGGCGGGTACGGGAGTCACCCGCATTCTGACACGTCCTTTCCGGCCGGAACCGATCCCCGGTGGCGATATCCGGGATTGGAAGGACGCCCGGCTGGAGAGACTCGAGGAGATGTCCGACGAAGTGCTGGAGAGGCCAACGCTGGTCGACGGGAGAAGGGTGCGGCCCAATGCGGACGAAGAGCGAAAGCGGCGACGGCGGTTCATCGAGAACACGCAGTTCTACCCCCACACGTCCATCGTCTGGCGCCTGTACACGACCTGGAACGGCAAGATATGGGTGTCGCGCCGAGGTCAGGGCGGGCCCGGCGCGATTGATGTGCTCGACATGGAAGGCACTTATGTGGGCAGCTACTCCACCGAAACGACACGAATCCCTTGGGCATTCGGCCCGAACGGGCTGGCCGCGTATATCGAGTACGATGAATTCGAAGTGCAGACGGTGGTGGTGAAGAGGCTGCCGCTCGAGGTGAATTGAGGGGCATCGAACATGGCCCTCCGACTGCCCGGGGCACACGCAGTGGCCGGCGTCACGCCAGTCCTGCTAACCGGGGCGGCCCTGACCGCCCAGGAGATCATCCATCTGCCCGCCGAGGACCGCTGGCTGCACGCCGACTTCGAGGAGGTGTACCACATCGGTCTGCCGACCGGCGAGAGGTGGGAGCAGTTCGGGCGGGTGAGCGAAGTGGCGTTCGACGGCTCGGGCCGACTCTACGTACTGGACGGTCAGATCGGCACCGTCTTCGTGGTCGGCACCGATGGCAACCTGATTCACCAGTTTGGGCAGCAGGGACGCGGACCCGGGGAATTCTTCCAGGCCGTCCAATTGCTGGTGATGGAGGATGGGCGCACGGTCGTCATCGACTTCTTTGGCCGCGCCTACAAGCTCTTCGATGCGAACGGCCGCTTCGAGCGCTCGGTGCGATTCGGCGACCCGTCCTTCGCGATGATCGGCGACCACATGGCCGAGCGCGGGTCCAACGGGTTGATCACCGTGACGATTCAGCCCACGAATACCTTAGGCGGGCTTCCGAAGTGGCCCGATCCGGTCTCACGACCGATCGAGCGCGTCTCTCTATCCGGCGAAGAGGTCGTCTACGACACGATCGTCGAAGGGTATTCTCCTCCTCTCCAGCCGCCTGACGGCGGAGAGTTCCGCGGCGAGTGGCTGCCTCGGTACGTCGAGCGGCGCCCAATACTTCACTGGGGGGCCCTTCCGGACCGACGAGTGGCCTTCTCGGACTCATCGGCATACGCGATCAAGATCGCCGCGGAGGGCACGGGGGTCACCCGCATTCTGACACGTCCATTCCAGCCTGAACCGATCCCCGGTGACGATATCCGGGATTGGAAGGACGCCCGGCTGGAAAGCCTCGAGGAGAGGTCCGACGAATCACTGGAAAGGCGAAGGCGGGTCGACGGGAGGTGGGTGCGGCCCAACGCGAACGAAGAGCGGAGGCGGCGACGGCAGTTCATCGAGAACACGCAGTTCTACCCCCACCAGTCCATCGTCTGGAGCCTGTCCACGACCTGGAACGGGAAGATATGGGTGTCGCGCCGGGGTCAGGACGGGCCCGGCACGATAGATGTGCTCGACATGGAGGGCACCTATGTGGGCAGCTACTCCCCGGAAACGACACGACCCCCAGAGGCATTCGGCCCGAACGGGCTGGCAGCGTATATCGAGTACGACGAATTCGATGTGCACACGGTGGTCGTGAAGAGGCTGCCGCTCGAGGTGAATTGAGGATACGCCCCGGTGATTGACTTGGGAGCCCGCACGCGCTACCGTCAACTAATTCATTAGGAGACAGTGCCTGCGGCGGTTCGCCGGACGGTCTCGCAGACTCACTCACTGCGCGGGAGGAGATCGCCATGTCGGTAGGGAAGCTCACGAAGAGCGGTCGCACAAGAGCATTCGCCATGGCTGCCGCCGGATCTGTGCTGTTCACGTCAGCGGCCCTGAGCGCCCAGGAGATCATCGACCTGCCGGGCGAGGACCGCTGGATCGAGCCGCGCTTCGAGGAGGTCTACCGGATCGGTACCGCCTTCGGCGAGGAGTGGCAGCAGTTCGGTCGCGTTCGCAAGGTCGCCTTCGACGGTACGGGGCAGCTCCATGTCTTCGACACCCAGGCCCAGCAAATCCACGTCGTGGACGGGAGCGGCAGACTGCGCCTTACGCTGGGAGGCCCGGGGGAGGGCCCCGGGGAGTTCCGGGGCGCGATAACGTTCGCGGTCATGCCGGACGGCCGGGTGGTGGTCGGAGACCCGTTCCACCTCGCCTACCAGATCTTCGACGGGAACGGGGACTACGAACGCCAAGTCCGGATGGGATTGGAGGACGTGGGCGGTGGGCTATGGGAGTTCATGCCCGATCCGGCGGGCGACGCTCTTTTCTCCGCGGTGGGGTCTCATATTCTGCACGTCAGGTTCGGCGGGACCGCTCCCTCGCACTCGACCCGGCCAATCGAGCGCCTTGACCTTACCGGCGACGTGGTCGCCCGGGACACCGTCGCCCACGGCTGGCTGCCCCAAGGCGTGGAATGGCTGATGAGCGGCAGCCGGGAGCCGACGGTATTCGGTCCCCGCATGCTGCTGGGGGTGCTGCCGGACGGGACCGTGGCGTTCTCGGATTCGCTGGCCTACGCGATCAAGATCGTACGGCCGGGCGCAGGCGTGCATCGGATTCTGAGGCGGCCGCTACAGCCGGTCCGGGTCACCAACCGGATGATCGACGCCGAGAAGGACCGTCAACGGCAGGAGCCGGTTCCGCCCGGACAGGAGCGCATGATGCGCGAGCACATCGACGGCCTGGTGTTCTCCGAAGCGGTTTCGATCGTCCGCGAACTGGGGACCAGTTGGGACGGCGAGATCTGGGTGCAGCGGCGAGGCGAGGGACCGCTCGACGACGACGGGCCCATCGATGTCCTGACAGAGGACGGGCGGTATCTCGGGAGCTACCGGGCGGGAACGATGATGCCGGACGCCTTCGGCCCGGATCGGCTGGTGGCGTTCATCGAAGAGGACGAGTTGGGGGTGCAGACTGTGGTGGTGAAGCGGGTGTTGGGGTCGTGAACGAGCATCGCTGACCGCCGAAAGTCATGCGGACATTACATTATGTAACCCAGAGATTACTTCTCGGCGCGTGGGCCTGCGCGTTCTGTCTGCACATTGCGGTTCCCGTCGGCGCTCAGGAGATCATCAATCTGCCTGCGGACGATCGCTGGCTGGACCTCCGGTACGAAGATCTCTATCGCGTCGGATCGCTCGACGCCGAGGACTGGGAGCAGTTCGGAAGCGTCGCCGACGTGGGATTCGACAGTGCTGGCAACCTGTACGTCCTGGATGGCCGGAGCCAGCGAATCGTGGTCGTCGGCCCGGACGGAGAGTTTGTCCGGGAATTCGGCCGATCTGGTGAAGGGCCCGGTGAGTTCGGTCAGGCGACGGCGTTTGCGGTCGGGCGAGACGGAAGGACGGTCGTCGCGGATGTCGGGCACCGAGTCTTCCACATCTTCGCCCCGAATGGTGTTCCCGAGCACAGGGCACGCATGGGCGTCGTGCACGGGACCTTGAGGTTCGGCAGAATCGTGGCCCAACCGGGTGGGAATGCACTAATCGCGGTCCCGAGTGCGGCGGGTGAATTCCACGTCGCGGGCGGCGGCGGTCCGCCTCCACCGTCCGTGTCCCATGCGATCGAGCGCATCAGCCTTGCAGAAAGGCAGGCCGAGACGGATACGATTGCCGAGCCGCGTTTGTACCCGTTGGACAGCAGGAGTGCCGAGGCCGTGGCCAATAGGACGCCCGAGATCCGCCCGATGTTGGCGGCCTTCCCCTCGATGTTCCGTGGCCTGCGGCGCGCCTTCACGCCCGACCTGCACTGGAGTGTACTGGCCGATGGCCGCGTCGCCTACGCGGATTCGTCCGACTACGCGATCAGGATCGTAGCGGCAGATGGAGGGGTCGCACGTATCCTGAAGCTCCCCCTTCGGCCCGAGCCCGTAGACGACCGGACGATGCGCGCCGAGAGGAATCGGCGCCGCATGCTCTCGGACGAAGAGGTCGGTGCCGGTTGGAACATGCTTGACCCGAGCCGGCGCCTCAATGACCTGGAGTTCTTCCCGGAGACTCCCGTGATCCGTGGATTGGCGACCACCTGGGACGGCCACATCTGGGTGCTGCGGCGCGGTGAGGAGCCCCTCGACGGCGGGCCGATCGATGTACTCATCCCCGACGGCCGCTACCTGGGCAGCTACCCCCCCGGTGCGACCGGGATGCCGGACGCGTTCGGCCCGGATGGCCTGGTGGCCTTCATCGAACAGGACGAACTCGGGGTCCACACGGTGGTGGTGAAGCGGGTGTTGGGCCTATAGTGGCATCGGGAGGTGTCACATGAAGAGCAGAATACCGCACGCGGTCGTCGGGATCGGCTGCTCCTGGCTGGCACTGGCGGGCGCCATTCCCACGCGCGCCCAGGAGATCATCGAGCTTCCCGCCGAGGACCGCACGCTGGAACTGGAGTTCGAGGAACTCTACCGGCTCGGCACTCTCGCCGGCGAGGAATGGGAACAGTTCGGGCACGTTCAGAGCGTGGCCTTCGACCCTTCCGGCAACCTGCTGGTATTCGACCGCCTGCTGTTCGAGTTCCACGGGATCTTCCTTGTAGGTCCCGATGGCCGTCTCATTCGGGAAATCGGCCGGCCCGGCGAGGGTCCGGGCGAGTTCGGCGACGCCGTTGCCACGGCAGTCCTGGCCGACGGCAGGGTGGTGGTCGCCGACCTGAGCCGCCGGGGCTACCACCTGTTCGGCGCCGACGGCGAATTCGAGCGACTGGTACGCATGTCCGGAACTCCGGCCGCGTGGAGGCTGGGGCCCATCCGGGCGCAGCCCCGGTCAGACGCGATCATCAGCGTGCCGGGCCAGGCGACATCTGTCATCATTGGGGGAGGTGCCTTACGCGGCCCCATCGTGGTGCCGTCGTCGCTCACCATCGAACGCACGAACCTTTCCGGGGAATGGAGCGAAACCGACACGGTCGCCGTGGCTTGCTGCCGCCGACCGGAATCGAGGATATGGATGAGAACAGGCAACGGAACGCCATTCACACACCCACCCACCGCCTCCCCGAGTTGAGCCCGAGCCTCAACTGGCGAGTCCTTCCCGATGGCCGGGTGGCTTTCTCGGATTCGACCACATGGACGGTGAAGATTGCGGAGGCGGGTGCAGGCGTGGTGCGAATCATCAAGCGGCCCTTCCAGCCCCAGCCGTTGACGAGCCGCATTATCCGTGCCGACAGAGACCATCGCCTGCGGAGACTCGAGGAGAGAGGGCCGGCCGACCGGGTGGAACGCATGCGTTCCGTGATCGAGAACAAGGACTACTACCACGAGCTGTCCGTAATCCGGGGCCTGGAGGTGACCTGGGACGGCCGCATCTGGGTGTTGCGGTGGGGTGCTGAGCCCTGGAGCGACGGTCCCATCGACGTGGTCACGCCGGACGGCCGCTACCTGGGCAGCTATCCCGCCGGTACGACGCCGCTCCCCGCTGCCTTCGGCCCGGACGGGCTGGCCGCCTTCATCGAAACGGACGAACTGGGTGTGCAAAACGTGGTGGTGGGGCGGATGACAACCCGGTAATGGGTGTTCCGCCTTGACAGAGAGATCGCAATCACCTTGCTTCTTACGAAGAACATCGTATTAGTCCGAGCGTGTTCGTACATCACGGGAGGAAAGTGATGAACGACTTGAAACCATCGGGGAAGCGAATGGAAGATGAGGAGCAGCGATTGATAGTCCAGATTAGTAGCCTGTCGACAGTGCTCCGCACCCTCTGTTGGGCCGGCTCGGTCTGGCTGCTGGCCGCGATCCCTGCTCTGGCCCAGGAGATCATCCTGCTTCCCGCGGAGGACCGTTGGCTCACCCCCGATTTCGAAGAGGTGTACCGACTCGGAACGCTCGCGGGCTCCGAGTGGGAGCAGTTCGGGTACGTGGACGTGGCATTCGATGGCGCAGGTCAGCTGTACGTTCTGGACTATCACGTGGACAGCATCTTCGTGGTGGGACCCGAGGGCGAATACCGTCGGGCATTCGGCGGACCGGGGGAAGGCCCCGGGGAGTTTCGCAACGTCGCCGAATTCACAGTCATGCGGGACGGAGAGGTCGTGGTCGCCGACTTCGGGTACCCGGCGTACCAGGTCTTCGCCGCAAACGGGGAATCGGTGCGCAGGGTGGAATGGGACCAGCGGTGGGTTGTTGCAGCGGCGACGGGTCTGATGCCGGATCCTCAGGGCGGCGCCGTGTTCGTCGCGGTGGGAGCTCCGTTGCAGGCCTTCGCGATGGTGAACCGAGGGGGTGTCCCGATATCGCACACCGCCCGGCCCATCGAACGCCTGGACGTCAGTGGAGACGTGGTCATCAGGGACACCGTGGCTGTCGGGTGGCTGCCCGAGGGCAGTGACCCCATGGCCATAGGGATAGAAAGGTTCGATACGGGCATGAGGGGATCGAGCGGGCGGACTGCGGTCGCGAGGGCCTTCCCGCCGCGGATGCTCGCGGGCGTTCTTCCTGACGGCAGCGTGGCTTTTTCCGACTCGTTGGCCTATTCGATAAAGATCGCGCGGATGGGAGTCGGGGTATGGCGGGTCCTGAAGCGGCCGCTTCCACCCATTCCCGTCACGGGCAGAGTGAGGGACGCCGAAAGACAGCGCCGCCTGACGGCCGCCGAAGGACGCTCGGAGGCAGTTGGCCGGGCGACGCGCGAACGGATTGCGAATCTGGAGTTCTTCGACGTTGTCTCGCTTGTTCGTGACCTGAGGACGGGTTGGGATGGCGAGATCTGGGTGCAGCGGCACGGCGAGGAACCTGGCGACGACAAGGGCCCGATCGACGTTCTGACGATGGACGGCCGCTACCTGGGCAGCTATCGGGCGGGGGCGATCGAAGTCCCGGACGCTTTCGGCCCCGATGGCCTGGTGGCGTTCATCGAGACGGACGAACTCGGTGTTCACACGGTGGTGGTGAAGCGAGTGGTGGGCCTATTGTGGGCGCAGCTATAGTGGGCGCAGGAGGTCTGACATGAAGAGCAGAATACCGCACTCGGTCGCCGGGATAGGTTGGGCGGGGTTGGCATTGGCGATCCCGATTCCCGCTCCCGCCCAGGAGACCATCGACCTTCCCGGCGAGGACCGTACGCTGGGACTCGCGTTCGAGGAACTCTACCGGCTCGGCACCCCTGCCGGCGAGGAGTGGGAACAGTTCGGGGACATCCAGAGCGTGGCCTTCGACGCGGCGGGCAACCTGCTGGTGTTCGACCAGCACGAACAGTCCCAGAAGATCTACGTGGTGGATTCGGAGGGCCGGCTCGTGCGTGAGATGGGTGGCCCGGGTGAGGGTCCCGGGGAGTTCGGGGACGCGGTCGCCATGGCGGTCATGCCCGACGGACGGGTGGTGGTGGCGGATCACGACCGCCAGGGCTATCACCTTTTCGGCGCCGATGGCGAATTCGAGCGAATGGTGCGCAAGCCGGGATCTCCTTCCGCGTGGAGGATGGGACCCATCAGGGCGCAGCCCGGGGCAGTCGCGATCATCACCGTGCCGGCTCAGGCCCAGGGTGTCACCATGACGGCGGGTGCATTCAGCGGCCCCCTCGTGTTGCCGACGTCGTTCTCCATCGAGCGCAGGGACCTTTCCGGAGAACGGAGCGAAACCGACACCGTCGCCGAGGCCTGGCTGCCGCCGACCGGACTCGAGGACGAGGATGAGAACACGCAACGCAACTACATTCACATCCCCACGGCACTCCTCCCCAAATTGAGCCCGAGCCTCCACTGGCGAGTTCTACCCGATGGCCGGGTGGCGTTCTCGGATTCGACGACCTGGACAGTGAAGATTGCCGAGACGGGTGCAGGCGTCGTACGAATCCTCCAGCGGCCCTTCCAGCCCCAACCGTTGACGGGCCGCATGATCCGTGCCGACAGGGACCATCGCCTTCGGAGACTCGAGGAGGGGTCGGGATCACCCGACCGGGTGGAACGCATGCGTGGCGTGATCGAGAGCAACGACTACTATCACGAACTACCCGTGGTCCGCGGCCTGGAGGCGACCTGGGACGGCCATATCTGGGTGCTGCGTTGGGGTGCGGAGCCGTGGAGCGACGGTCCCATCGATGTGGTCACCCCCGACGGCCGCTACTTGGGCAGCTATCCCGCCGGTACGACGCTGCTCCCCGCTGCGTTCGGCCCTGACGGGCTGGCCGCCTTTATTGAAACGGACGAGCTGGGTGTGGAAACCGTGGTGGTGAAGAGGATGGCGGGGCTGTAACGACAGCAGGACGTGTCGCATGAAGAACAGGGTATCGCACTCGGTGGCCGGCACCGGCTCTGGCGGTCTGGCTCTTGCTGCGTACGTCTCCCTGCTCTCCCTGCTGCTGTCATCTGTCGCGGGTGCCGTCATCGCCGGCTGCCCCTGCGCGACGACCGCGCTGACCGCCCAGCAAGTCATCCACCTCCCCGCCGAGGACCGCTGGCTGGAGCCGGAATTCGAAGAAGTCTACCGGGTCGGATCCCTGAGCGGCGCGGACTGGGAACAGTTCGGCAACGTCCACAGGGTTGCCTTCGATGGGGCGGGGCAGCTTTACGTTTTCGACAACCTGGCCCCGCGCGTCTTCGTGGTGGGCCAGGACGGCGAACTGCGGCGCACCGTCGGCGGCTCGGGCGACGGCCCCGGCGAGTTTCGCGACCCCTATGGACTTGCCGTGATGCGGAACGGCCGGATGGTGATCGCGGACATGGGGTACCGCGCATATCACCTCTTCAACGCGGACGGGGTCTACGAGCGCCGGGTCCGGATGTCCGGGTCGGGTTTGCTGGTCCTGACGAACTACCTCCCGGATCCAGGGGGCCAGGCCATCATATCGGCCGTGGGATACGAGCCGATGGTTCTCGTCGTACACAGCGGCACCGAGAGCCGGGTCCAGAGGTCCCGCCCGGTGGAACGACTGGTCCTCACTGGCGACGAGGTCGCCACGGACACGGTTGCCGAAGGGTGGCTGCCCCCGGGCGGCGAGGTATCGGAAAGGGTGTTCGGTCCGAGGATCCTGCTCGGGGTGCTGCCGGACGGGAGTGTCGCGTTCTCCGACTCCTCCGCCTACGCAATCAAGATCGCGAGCGCGGACGCGGGCGTGTGGCGCATTCTGAAACGGCCGCTGCAGCCGATTCGGGTTACGAGCCGGCTGATGGACGCCGAAAGGGACCGCCAGCGGGAGAGAGTGGCCGTCGTCGCCGAACAAATACTGGGTGGCGCGGAATCGTTTCTGGCTTCCGAACGGATGCGGATCGCCAACCTGGAGTTCTTCGAGGAGGTTTCGATCCTGCGCCATCTCCGGACGGGCTGGGACGGCGAGATCTGGGCGCAGCGGCACGGTGCGGACCCGTTTGACGACAACGGGCCCATCGATCTGATCACGATGGACGGCGGGTATCCGGGCAGCTATCGGGCGGGCGCGCTCGAGATGCCGGCCGCCTTCGGCCCGGACGGACTGGTCGCGTTCGTAGAGGAGGACGAACTGGGCGTCAGGACGGTGGTGGTGAAGAGGGCGACGGGATCATGAACAAGGCTCCCACTTCGCAGAAAGTCATGCAGACATTACGAATTGTAAGGCAGACATTACAGTGGAGATGCTGGATCTGGTCACTATGGCTCTTGTTCGCGGCGTCGGCGGGTGCTCAGGAGATCATTGAACTCCCCGCCGAGGACCGCTGGCTCACCCCGCAATTCGAACAGGTCTACCGCCTCGGATCCCTCTCCGGCGAGGTGTGGGAACAGTTCGGAAACATCGGGGAAGTGGCATTCGATCAGGCGGGACAGCTCTACCTGCTGGATCATCACGTCGACAGCGTTTTCGTGGTGGGCCCGGACGGGGAATACCGCCGCGCATTCGGCGGACGGGGCGATGGGCCCGGGGAGTTCCGTCACGCGGCGGAATTCGCGGTCATGCGGGACGGATCGGTAGTGGTTTCCGATTGGGGTTACTCGGCATACCAGGTATTCGACGCGAGCGGAGCCTACGAACGCAGGGTAGGCTGGGCACAGCCATGGGCGGTGGCCGTGTCCGCGGGTCTCATGGCGGATCCGGGGGGCGAGGGTCTCTTTGTGGCGACGGGAGCTCCGATTCGGGCCCTGGAGATGGTCAATAGAAGGGGCGTCATCTCCTTCCCCACTGCCCGGCCGGTGGAACGGCTCAACCTCGCCGGCGATGTGGTCACCAGGGATACGGTCGCCGAGGGCTGGCTGCCCGAGGGATACAATCCGATAGACCTAAGCGTCGGTTGGGGCTGGGCCTTCGCTCCGCGGATGCTCCCGGGCGTACTGCCCGACGGGAGCGTCGCGTTCTCCGATTCGTTGGCCTATGTGATCAAGATCGCGCGTCCCGGCGAGGGCGTGTGGCGGATCCTGAAGCGGCCGCTTCAACCGGTCCCGGTGACGCGCGCGGTGAGGGACGCCGAAAAGGAACGTCGTCTAAGGGCCGCCGAAGCACGGTCGGAGGAAGCCCTGCGAATAGAACGCGCGCGCAACGCGAACCTCGAGTTCTACGAGGTCGTTTCGATGCTTCGCGACCTGGGGACGACCTGGGACGGCGAAATCTGGGTACAGCGGCACGGTGCGGAGCCGAGCGACGACAACGGCCCCATCGATCTGCTGACGATGGATGGCGGGTACCTTGGGAGCTACCCGGCGGGTGCGGTCGCGATGCCCGATGCCTTTGGCCCGGACGGGCTCGTAGCCTTCATCGAGACGGACGAGCTGGACGTGGAGACGGTGGTGGTGAAGCGGGTGGTGGGGAGGTGAGGCCAACGTACCCGGGCGGCCCTCAGCTATGTCCGGCTGAAGTCGGAGAGCGTATAGCCTACCTCTTCTCGGTCAGGCGACCCGACAGGTACTTGTGGATTACGCTCGACAACAGCGTCTGATACGGGATCCCCTCCTCGCGCGCTCGTGCGTGAGCGAGGTTGAAGTCGCGTTCGGTGACCCGGAGGTTCACCCGCCGGGTCTTCTTGAATGTGTTTCGGGCCGCGATCCGCGCTGTTTCGATCTCGCTTTCGGCCCCGGCGGCGCGGCGCAACTCGCCACGCTCGAACTTCTCCAGGATATCACGTTCTTCCGGGTTCAGTTGGTCGTTCATGGCGATCACTTCTCTTGATAGTCGCGCGTGGCCGTCCGGCTGGGGATGATCGTCTTCAGGAACCGCGACCCGTCGGCAGCCGTCACGAAAGGAACGAGGTAGACGTAACTCTCAATCTCAACAACGTAGATAATCTGACCCGTGTATCGCTCCTGATTCGGGTGTTCCTGCACATCCAGCAAGCCGTCTCGTTCGATCGCGGAGATGACCCGCTCGAACGAGATCCCCCTCCGTTCAACGAGTTGTCGGTTCTTCTCCAGGTTCCAGTCGAAGCTTGGACTCACGGTCCCAAAGGTCATCCATTGTGTGCATTTTGTCAACACCTGCCGACGGGTTCCCTTGCCAGGGCTCCTGCGAGTGTGTATCATACACACCATGTCCGGCAGACAGATGATCCGAAGACTGCTGGCCGACGGCGGGACTCTTCGCAGCATCTACCGGCAGGCCGACTGGGAATGGGAGGACCGCTGATGCGCTTTCCGATCGTCGTCCACAAGGACGCATGTAGCGGGTACGGAGTCACCGTGCCCGACCTGCCCGGCTGTTTTTCGGCGGGCGACTCGCTGGACGAGGCAATCGAGTCTGCGCGAGAGGCGATTGCATGCCATATCGAGGGGCTGTTGATGGACGGCGAACCGATCCCGGGGCGTTCATCGCTCGAAGCACACCAGGGTAACGAAGACTACCGGGACGGGGTGTGGGCCATTGTTGCGGTGGACGTCTCGAAGCTCTCCAGCGAGACCAGGCGGATCAACATCACGATCCCGGCGCGGGTGCTGGATATCGTGGATCAGGCAGCCGTGCGCGAAGGACAGTCGCGCTCCGGGTTCCTGGCCCAGGCGGCGCTCAGCTATGTCCAGCAGAAGTCGGAGGGCACGTTGCCGGGACTGTTGACCGACCGGCCCGAGCCGAGTTCGTCCTATCGGGCCGTCTCGTCGCCGGGGGTCCGCGGCCCGACCGAGCGGCGCGAGTGATGCTCGGCTCCAGCAGATGAATATACGCCCCGCCCCCTCTCGGCTCGTGATACGAAACCACGTACCGTGACCCATGCGCGAACCCCAGCAGCGCGTCGTCACCGTGGTAGCGCGCGATGGTTCGCCCCGTCGACGGATCGATCAGGTCCAGCCAGCCGTCGAGCACCGTCTGCCAGGGGACCTCGGGGATCGGTTCGCCGGGGCTGATCCGCGCCGTCCACTGCGCGTCGGGGGTCTGCCACGCAATCCAGAGCCCGTTGTCATCGAGCATGGCGCCCACATTGAGGGATCGGGGCCAGCTCTGGTTTGTTGGGTTGTCCCGTTCGAACGCATCGACGGTCCGGTCGAACACGCGCGTGACCGCTGGTTCCGGCTCCAGATCCCACCCGACCATCCGGTTGGCCTGTTGGCGTACGGCCCAGAAAGTCTCCTCGTCGCCGGCCACCACGAACCGCTGCATCTGCGGCCCCCTGCGCACCGGCTCCGCCCCGCCGAACGAAACCGTCCTTCCCATCATGTCCATCACCAGGCGCTGGTGTGCGACACCGGTCGCTCCGGGGACGTGCAGGGCGAACGCGACTTCGTCCGAGTCCGTAACGACCGACGACAACACTTGCGGGATCGACCGGTCCGTACGCACGACCTCGAAGTCGTGGTCCAGGACGGTACGCCCCCGCTGGAACTCGAAGACGTGGATGTAGCGGCCGCCGACGTTGACGTGCGCGATCGCCTCGTACTCGCCGTCGGCGGTCCCGCCCCGTCCGACGGTCCCGACGTAGTCGCCCTCCGGCGAGAACACCGAGATCTCCGGGTAGCTGAGGTGCGTGACCAGGATCCGGCCGCGGCGGTCCACGGCGACCTGGGAGAAGGGGGTGATGACGTGAAGGCCGGCGTCCTCCCAGCCGCCGATTGTGGCGATGGTGTCCAGGGTGATCTCGCAGTCGGCGCAGGTCACCTCGCCGGAGACGGGGGTGGGGGCCTGGGCGGAGAGGGTGGCGGCCGGGGCGGCCACCGCAGGGGTCAGGCCATATGCGAGGGCAGCGCAAAGGGCGACCAGCACGGGGACCACGCATTTGACAGGGACAGCGCAAGGGGAGGCCGGTGCGGGGACGACGCCGTTGGCGGGGGCGGTGCGATGGGCGGCCAGCGAGGGGGGGAGCCGCCGGATCAGGCCCGCACACCGGCGAATGCTCACGCGACGCGGACTCGGCACGCTGTCCCTCGCTTTCTGGTTCCCGGGCCGGGGTGATACTGTCGGAGGGCTGAACAGTGTCCTTGGCCGGCGTCAACCGCAAACAACCCTTGCCGGAGGAATCAGAATGATCCGAGTTCCCCGACCGTCCCACATCGTCCTGCTCGCCCTCCTGCTCGCCCCCTCATCCGGCTGCGCCCAGTCCGCCGACCCCACCCGGGATCCGCGCTTCGAGCAGGCCGTCGACCTCTTCGAGGCATGGCTCGACGCCAGGATGGACTACGAGAAGATCCCGGGGATGTCGGTCGGCCTGGTTCACGACCAGGACCTGGTGTGGGCGAAGGGATACGGGTACGCGCACCCGGACGCGGAGATCGCGGCGACCCCGTCCACCATGTACTCGATCTGCTCGATCTCGAAGCTCTTCACCTCGATCGGGGTGATGCAGCAGCGCGACGCGGGGAAGCTGCGGCTCGACGACGCGGTCTCGGACCTGCTGCCCTGGTACGACGTCGAGCAGGCGTACCCGGATGGCCCGACCGTGAGCGTGGAGGGGATCCTGACGCACTCCTCCGGGCTTCCGCGCGAGTCGGCGCACCCGTACTGGACCGGCCCCGAGTTCCCGTTCCCCTCGCGGGACGAGATCATCGAGGGGCTTGCCGAGCAGGAGACCCTCTACCCGGGCGACCGCTACTTCCAGTACTCGAATTTGGGGATGGCGCTGGCGGGGCAGCTGATCGAGGAGGCGTCCGGGACAGGTTACGACGACTATGTGCGCGCCGAGATCCTCGACCCGCTGGGCATGTCCGACACCTACACCGACATCCCCGACGAGCACAGGGGAGACCGCTTCGCCACCGGCTACACCCGCATGCGGCGCGACGGCGAGCGCGTCCCGGCCACCTTCTTCCAGACCCACGGCATCGCCCCGGCCGCCGGGTTCTCCTCGACCGTCGAGGACCTCGCGCGCCTCGCCTCCTGGCAGTTCCGGCTCCTCGAAGACGGCGGCACCGAGGTCCTCGGCGCGAATACGCTGCGCGAGATGCACCGCGTCCACTGGGTCGACCCCGACTTCGACACCATGTGGGGGCTGGGCTTTTCGGTGTCCGAGCGCGACGACCAGCGCGTGGTGGGGCACGGGGGCAGCTGCCCGGGCTTCCGGTCGACGCTGCAGCTGATTCCGGCGAGGAAGCTGGCCGGGATCGTGCTGGTCAGCGCCCAGGGAACGAGTCCCGGCGATGTCTATTCGAAGCTGATCGAGATCGTGGGATCGGCGTTGGAGTCGGTCCGGGACAACCCGGATGGCGGCACTGCCAGGCCCGCGTCACTGGCCGAGTACGAGGGGCTCTACGAGTCCACCTGGGGCGAGACAGTGATCCTGCGCTGGAATGACAGCCTGGTTGCGGTCGGCGTCCCCACCGACAACCCGCTTGGAGCGATGAGGAAGCTGCGCCGCGACGGGGACGACCGTGATGTCTTCCGCCGGGTGCGGGACGACGGGGAGTTGGGCGAGGCGTATGTTTTCCACCGGGAAGGTGGGGCCATCGACCGGTTGAGCGTGCATGGGAACTACTCGCGCAAGGTGCGGTAGGGCCTATACTGTCTCTCAGGCATGGCTGAGGAAAGGAGCGGTTTCGAGTTGGCCGAGAGCAGTGGGAGCGCCCGACTTCCGGCGAGCAGTCGGTTACTTGCGTTCCTCCTGGCGCCTGTGGTGTGCCTGGTCTTCGGTTGTGGCGACACGCCGACCGACCCACCCCCTGTGGCCGCGACGATTGTGTTGTCGCCATCGTCGGCGATGCTGCATGCGTTGGGCGACACGTCTCGCTTCGCCGCCAAGGTGCTCGACCAATACGGTCAGGAGATGGTGGCGGCCGCTGTGACCTACGAATCCAGCGACGAGGCGGTGGCCGCCGTCGACGGTTCGGGCCTGGTGACGGCGGTGGGGAACGGGAGCGCGATGGTGAGGGCCGCGAGCGGGGCGGCGGCGGGAAGCGCGGCGGTGACGGTGGAGCAGGTGGTGGCAGAGGTAGTTCTGTCTCCCGACTCGGTGACGCTTGTCGCCATCGGGGACACGGTGCGACTCGGGGCCGAGGCGCTGGACTCGAACGGGCACGGGGTGGCGGGGGCGGAGTTCGAATGGTCCAGCACGGACTCGGTGGCAACGGTGGACGCTGCGGGTTTGGTCACGGCTGCCGGGAACGGGGGCGCAACCGTGACGGCTACAACCGGCGCGGCGGCAGGAAGCGCGGCGGTGACCGTGGAGCAGAAGGTTGCAAGAGTGCAGGTGTCGCCGGATTCCGTGACACTTGTCGCCATCGGAGATACGGTGCGGCTCGTTGCCGAGGCTTTGGACTCCAACGGCCACGGTGTGGCGCCGGCGCAGTTGGGATGGTCCAGCGACGACGCGGTGGCCACGGTGGATGCCGCGGGCCTGGTCACGGCCACCGCGAACGGAAGCGCGACAGTTACAGCCGCGGCCGGATCCGTCGAAGGCTCGGCGGCGGTGACCGTGGAGCAGAAGGTGGCAGAGGTGCGGATGACACCGGACTCGGTGAGGCTTGTCGCGATTGGAGACACTGTGCGCTTCGTCGCCGAAGCTCTGGATTCGAACGGCTACGCGGTGGCGGACTCGGAGTTCGACTTCCGGTCCAGCAACGAGACTGTTGCAAGCGTGGACGCCACAGGCCTGGTAGCGGCTCTAGCGGACGGTAATGCGGCTGTGTTGGTCACCAGCGCCCCCGCGACCGGGCAGGGTGTGGTGAGGGTCCGCGCAGGCAGCGCCAGGGACCGGGAAGTACTGATGGTGTTCCACGAAGCCACGGGTGGCCCCGGTTGGACCCACAACTTCAACTGGCTCAGCGATGCCGGAATCGACCGATGGTACGGTGTTGGCACCGACTCCCTGGACCGGGTTGTGGAGATCGCGCTGGTCGGGAACGGTCTGAAAGGGAACCTGCCACCGGAACTTGGCCGACTCGAGCGACTCACTCGGCTCAGCCTCGCGGCGACGCCCGGCTTCGGCTATGTGTGTTTCAGGTGGATAACCCCACCGAAGGCGGGTACCGGGGCAGACCGCGACCTCGAGTGGGCCGGCTCAATAGACGAATCTCGGATGCCAAACGAGCTCCTGCGGAGTAATCGTGCGACAGATGGCCGAGCGTATGCAACCGAGTTCGTCGCCGATACAGCGATGCATGGAGTGGCAAGTCTCGGCAACCGCTCGTACAGGCGCAACCGATTGACGGGTCACATTCCAGCCGAACTTGGCGGACTGGCCAGCCTCGAGCATCTCAGCCTCGGTGGAAACCAGCTGTCCGGGCCGATCCCGCCGGAGCTCGGTGGACTAGTAGGCCTCCGGTATCTTGACCTTCAAATCAGCGGGCTGTCCGGGCCGATACCATCTGAAATCGGCAGACTGGCCAGCCTCGAACATCTCTTGCTCGCCGGAAACGACCTGTCCGGACCACTGCCGCCCGAACTCGGTAACCTTCGCAACCTGAAAAAGTTGTTTCTTCGACAAAACGAAGTCACAGGCTCGCTGCCGTCCGAACTTGGTAACCTGGTGAAGTTGGAAGTGCTGGACTTCACATGTAACGAGCTGTCGGGGCCTCTTCCGCCGGAGCTCGGAAACCTTCGCAGCCTGCAGGAACTGGAGCTGTTTGGCAACAAACAGTCCGGGGACATTCCCGAGTCTCTCGGCCGACTCGCCAGCTTGACGAAACTTGACCTTAGGTACAACTACTACCTGACCGGGGGCATTCCGCCGGGAATTGGTGGCCTGACGGAACTGACGGAGCTTCAGCTTTCACAGAACCGACTATCGGGACCGATCCCTTCGGAACTCAGTCGTCTCGTCAACTTGAGTTCCCTATCGCTGTTCAACAACCAGCTAACCGGCGAGATTTCTCCTTGGCTCGGGCAGCTGATGAAACTTCGACATCTCGGTTTGTCGGGAAACGACTTGACAGGCAGGATTCCACCCGAGCTTGGCGGTCTGGCGAGTCTCGAAAACCTATCGGTGAGCGGAAACCGCCTGACCGGACCCGTACCTTCCCAGCTGGGCAATCTTCGCAACCTCCAGACTTTGTGGCTTGCCACGAATCAACTGACGGGGCCGCTGCCTCCGGAACTTGGAAACCTCTCAAACCTCCGGGTTCTAACGCCTGCTTCGAACCCTGGACTCACGGGATCGCTTCCCCGAACGCTCACGCGCCTTCCGCTTAAGATCTTCATTTGGACAGACACGGGACTCTGTGCCCCGCGCGACCGAGCATTTCAGACATGGGTGGCCGGCATTGAAGGCACTCGGGGCGCAAACTGCAAGCAGATTCCACGAGAGGTCTTCAGGGCGTTTTTCGAGGCGACGGGTGGATCGGACTGGATGAGCAGCCTCAACTGGCTCACGGACGCGCCGGTTTCTTCCTGGTATGGCGTGACCGTCGAGGACAGTCTCGTCACCGGACTTGACCTCTCGGACAACCGGCTCGTGGGGACTCTCCCATCGGCGGTGGGCGAATTCACCGAGTTGCAGCGCCTGGACGTGAGCGGAAACAGTTTGGCGGGTGGTCTTCCCCTGGAGCTTCAGGAACTGGAGGACCTCGAAACGCTCGATCTGTCCAGGAATCGGTTCTCCGGACCGGTAGTACGCGTACTTTCGAGTCTCAAGATGCTCAAGAGACTGGATCTCAGCGACAACGAACTGGAGGGCCCGTTACCGGGATTCCTGCCGCAACTGGACGCGCTCCGGTATTTCCGTTGGAACGACAGCGGGTTGTGCGTCCCGGAAGCGCCTTGGTTCCAAACGTGGCTGGCGTCGATCGAAACCCGGGATGGACCAATCTGTGAGGGGCCCTTCACCTTGTCGGTTGCGGCCGCGCACCTGACGCAAGCGGCCCAGAGCACCGAAGGCGCCATTCCGGTTGTCGCCGGGCGGCCCGCCCAGCTGCGAGTCTTCGCCACGGCGGACCGGGCCAACGACTACAAGCCCGATGCCAAGGTAACGTTCCACGTTGGCGGCCGAGAGGTACACGAGGTGGAGATGCAACTTGATGGGTCTCGTGGCGTCCCGGATCACTACGATCCGGAGCGGGCGGATCAGCGGTATCAAGCCTTGATCCCCGGAGCCGTATTGCGCCCCGGTACCGAGATGGTGGTGGCCATCGACCCCGACAGCGTCATGCCAAGGGCGGAGTTCAGCGAGGTACGGGTACCCCTCGATGTACGCGAACTGCCGCAGATGAGGCTTACGATCGTGCCCGTGGTGGCCGAGTCCGGTGCGGGCGGAGATGTGCTGGATTGGGTTCGAAGTGCGGACGATCCAGCCATCGAGTTCATGCGCGCGGTGCTTCCGGTCGGGGATCTCGACCTGACCGTGCGCGAGCCGTTCACCATCGCCCAACTTCCGGTTGCCGGGGACGTCAATGACTGGCGTGATCTCCTGCAGGACATCGACCTTCTCAGGACTGCGGAACGCGGCAGCGGATACTGGTACGCGGTGGTACAGCGGGAAGGGGATGCGGGTGTCGCGGGGATCGCGTACATCGGACGCCGCGCCAGTGTCGGTATCGCCGATGCCGAGGTCTTCGCGCACGAGGTCGGCCACAACATGAGCCTCCAGCACGCACCGTGCGGGGGTCCGGCGCTGTTGGACCCGGACTACCCCTACAGCGACGGCAGCATCGGAGTCCATGGCTACGACCCGCGCGCGGACACGCTGGTGCACTCCTCCACCCCCGACCTGATGTCCTACTGCCGCCCGCAGTGGATAAGCGACTACAACTTCAAGAAGGCGCTGGAGCACCGGTTGGAGGCGGAAGCCGCCGCACCTGCCGGGGCTGCCCGGGACCGGCCAAAGGGCAGCCGACTGCTCTTGTGGGGGGGCGTAGACACCGAGGGCCGGCTTCGGCTTGATCCGGCGTTCGCGCTCGACGCTCCGGCGAAACTGCCCACCGGCTCGGGACCCTACCGTGTCGAGGGTTTTGCACTCGATGGCACTAGTGCATTCGCAGTCGACTTTGCCATGGACGAGGCGTCGGAGGGTGGCGGCGGATTCCACTATCTGATCCCGTTCGAGGAGGAGCGCCTTGCGTCGCTGGAGCGCATCGTTCTTTCGGGGCCCGAGGGTTCGGTCGAACTCGGCCGGGAGACACTCGCGCCCCCGATCGCCATCGTGGTCGATGGGGATTCCGGGCGGATCCGGTCCATCCTGCGGGGGGAGGCAGCTGAGAACGCGGTTGGCATGGCCGCGGCGCGGGCACCCGGCGGCCCGCCTGTCCGCGAGCGCGTGTTGGTCAGCTACGGGCTCCCGGTCCCCCCGACGCGGTAGACATCCCCCGCCGCTCCTGCACCGCCGACCTCAGCATAAGAATCGCCGCATACAGCACCACGACGACCACCAGCCAGCGCATGTAGTTCAGGGGCAGCGACTTCACGATGAACGCGGCGATCAGCACGGCCGGCACACCGCCGATTGCCAGCCCCAGCGCCGCCTTCAGCCCGTAGCGCCCGGCCTTGAGGAACCGGAGCCCCGCCACCGGCATCAGGAACGCCGACGCGCCCATCATGATCGGGAAGGCGGCGGCCGGGCCCATCCCCATCAGGCTGACCACGATCATCGTGGGGGCGTACATGCCGATCCCGATGGTCATCAGGGCGCCCAGGACGAACATGACCGCGGCCGCAATCGCGAGGTTCGCACCCGAAAGCCCCGTGGCATCGCCGCCCACTGCGGTGATCTCGAAGATGGCCAGCACGAAGGTCACGGCCGCGATTAGCAGCGCGATCCCCATCCCCACCTGGATCTTGTAGCGGGGCAGCCGCGCGACCACCCCCGCGCCCAGCCACGCCCCGAGCACAGAGGCGACCAGCATCGTGACGAGCGTCACCGGGTCCACCGTGATGATCGCGATGAAGATGAAGGCCTGGATCACGACCGGCGGCGTGTGGCCGATCATCATCGTCCCCGGGATGTTCTCGTCCGACACCACCTGCCTGAGCTTGAAGAGGGAGGTGGTCGGCGCGAACGACCCGATCCCCAGCGTGTCGAAGAAGTTCGTGACGAAGCCGACCGCGTTCTCGTAGAAGTTCGGCGGCTCGCTCCAGCCGTCGACGCGGCGGCCGGCGCGCGTCGCGGCCCTTGCGGTTCGGTACCATGTGAGGAGGAGGTAGGCCGTCAGCAGCGCGAGGGCCGTGAAGAGGAAGACGCGGGGGTCGATGGAGTCGGGCACGGGCGGCTACCGGCGGTTTGGCGTGTCTGTCAGGATTGCCCCAGGACTCGGACGTTCAGGTCGTGGAAGCGATCGGGTCGAGGTCGTTCGACAGAATGGTCGCGATCTGCGCGCGGCACAAGCGATCACCCGTGATCCAAGCGTCGCACTGGGCCGCACGATCATTGAGTATGGATTCCCATATGCATAAGCCATACATATGGTAATGATCGTTCTGGAGACGCTCGTCAGACCACTCGCACGTCAAGATGCTCGAGCCCACGGAGCACGACACTCGGCCGGTACTTCGGTGGCCGGGCGCCGAAACCGATTCTGTCGAAGCGCTCCAGCAGCACCTCGAGGGCGATTCGTCCCTCCAGCCGGGCGAGGGGGGCGCCAAGACAGTGATGGATGCCGCGGCCGAACGAGATGTTCCCTTGGTCGGACCGCGTGATGTCGAGCTCATCGGGCCTCTGGAAACGCTCCGGGTCGTGGTTGGCGGACCCGATGGCCAGGGAGATCATCGTGCCCTTCCGCACGGCGCGGCCGCCGATTCCCACATCGTGGCGCGCAATGCGCATGTCCAGTTGAACCGGCGAATCGTAGCGCAGAAGCTCTTCCACGGCCGAAGGCAACAGCTCCGGCTGTTCCCGCAACAACGCGAGCTGGCCGGGGTTCCTCAGAAGTGCCCGAACCCCGTTGCCGATCAGATTCGTGGTTGTCTCGTTCCCGGCGATCAGAAGCAGGCGCAGCATCACGATGGCCTCGTCGGACGTGAGCTTGTCACCCTGCTCCTCGGCCTCCACAAGGCGCGACACGAGATCGTCGCGGGGCTCGTGGCGGCGCTGCTCGATAATGGCCGTGTGGTACTCCGCGAGCTTGCGGTCGCTACGGAACACGTCCTCCTGTTCCTCCGGCGTGAGCAGGGGCTCCAGCGCGCGCGCCAGCCGATCCGACCAGACCTTGAAGCGGCCCAGGTCCCTTTCGGGCACCCCGATCATTCTCGCGATCACGATCGTGGGGAGCGGGATGGCAAAGCCCTTCATCAGGTCGAACTCGCGGGTGCCCGCGACCTTGTCCAGGAGACTGTGCGCCGTCGTCCGGATGTAGTCCTCCATCTTCGCCACCGAACGCGGGGTGAATGCCTTGTTGACGAGCCCGCGCAGCCGCGTGTGGTCCGGCGGATCCTGCACCAGCATGCTTGGCTTGAGCTTCTTGCGCGTCCCCACCGAGCCAAGCGAGGAACGCGCCCTCTGCAGGTCGTTGGAGAAGTTTCGGTGGTCCCGGAGGATTCGGTCCAGATCGGCGTAGCGGGACACCACGAACTGCTCGGTGAGGGCGCTGTAGTGGACCGGATCCCGTTCGCGGAGCCTGCGGTAGACGGGGTAGGGGTCGGCGACGAAGGAAGGAGCGAGCGGCCACCAGGCGACCCCTGTTCGCAACCGCTCCTCGGCCAGGCGCACATGGATGTAGGCCGACCTGACCGCCCCCGCAATCGCGTTCCTCAATGCCATTCTCTATTATCCCATCTCACCGTCTGCCGTGCCAACCCGGGAGCCCAGCAATGAAGATCCGTCGCCACCTCCTTCGCTTGACCGCCCTAAATGGCGCCAACGCCCTTCCTGCGGCAACCGCCCTCCGCGCGGGCACGAAGTTAGCGGTGCCCGCGGCCCTCTGCACCGCCGCAGCAGTCACGGCCCCGTCCCCGGCCACCGCCCAGACCCCCCTCGAAACCGCCATCTCGCACCTTGAGTACCGCGAGCTCGGCCCGGCGCTGATGGGCGGGCGCATCGCGGACCTCGCCGTCGTCGATGCGAAGCCGCAGGTCTTCTACATCGGCACCGGCACCGGCGGCGTGTGGAAGACGGAGAACCACGGCACCTCGTGGACGCCGCTTTTCGATGACCAGCCCACCAGCTCGATCGGCGACGTCACCCTCGACCAGTCGAACCCCAACCTCGTCTGGGTCGGCACCGGCGAACCGCAGAACCGCCAGTCCTCCGGCTGGGGCAACGGCGTCTACAAGTCGACCGACGCCGGGAACACTTGGCGCCACATGGGGCTCACGGAGACGAAGCACATCGGCCGCATCCTGATTCATCCGCGCAATCCGGATGTGGTGTATGTTGCGGCGGTCGGCGACCTGTGGGGGCCCAACGAGGAGCGCGGCGTCTTCCGCACGGGCGACGGCGGCGAGACGTGGGAGAAGGTCCTCTACATCGACCAGCACACGGGCGCGATCGACCTCGCGATGGACCCGGGCGACCCGAACACGATCTTCGCGGCGATGTACCAGCGCCAGCGAACGGGGTGGGGGTTCAATGGCGGCGGTCCGGGGAGCGGCCTCTACCGCACGCTGGATGGCGGCGACACCTGGACGGAGCTCACCGAGGGGCTGCCCGATGGCGACAAGGGTCGGATCGGTGTCGACATCTTCCGGCAGGATGGGAACGTGGTGTACGCGTTGATCGAAGCCAATGCGCGCACGCCCCGGCGGCCGGGTGCGGGGGGAGGCGGTGGTGGTGGCGGCGGCGGCCAGAACCGGAGCGGCCTCTACCGGTCCCTCGACCGCGGCGAAACCTGGGAGCGGATGTCCAACACCAACCCGCGGCCGATGTACTACTCCCAGGTCCGCATCGACCCGGGCAACGTCGACCGCATCTACGTCCTGGGCACCCAGCTCATGGTCTCCGACGACGGGGGGCGCAACTTCCGCAGCGACGGCGCCACGCAGATCCACGTCGACCACCACGCGCTCTGGATCAACCCGAACGACCCCGACCACCTCATCCTGGGCAGCGACGGCGGCGTCTCGGCGTCCTGGGACGGCACCGGCCACTGGCGCATGTTCGACAACCTCGCGCTGGGACAGTTCTACGCGATCGGCTTCGACATGCGCGATCCCTACTTCGTCTGCGGCGGCCTCCAGGACAACGACGCCTGGTGCGGTCCGTCGAACACGCGCTCCTTCCACGGCATCCGCCACCAGGACTGGTACGAGACCGTCTACGGCGACGGCTTCTTCACCATCGTCGACCCCACCGATTCGAGCATCGTCTATTCCGAGTCCCAGGGCGGCAACATGAACCGATACGACCTGGTGACCGGCGAAAAGATCCCCATGCGCCCCATCACCGGCCCCCGCGAAGACGGCGACACCACCAAGACCTACCGCTTCAACTGGAACTCGGCGCTGCAGCTCTCGCCCCACGACCCCTCGACCGTATACCTGGGCGCCAACTACCTGATGCGCTCCCGGGACCAGGGCATGTCCTGGGAGGAGGTCGGGGGCGTCGACCTCAGCCGGCAGATCGACCGGACGGAGCTGGAGATCATGGGCGTGCTGGGCTCCGAGCCGCAGATGTCGGCCAACGACGGGATTTCCAGCTACGGCAACATCACCGCGTTCGCGGAGTCGCCGGTGACGCCGGGGCTGCTTTACGTCGGCACCGATGATGGCAATGTCCAGGTGAGCCGGGACGATGGCGCAACGTGGACCAACGTGGCCGACCGGATCCCGGGGCTCCCCGAGCGCACCTACGTCAGCCGTGTGGAGCCCTCCGCGCACGGGGCGGGCCGCGTCTACGCCAGCTTCGACGGCCACCGCAACGGCGACTACGCTGCCTATGTGTACATTAGCGAGGACTACGGCCAGAACTGGACACGGATCACCGAGGGCCTGCCCGACGGCTGGTCGGTGAACGTGATCACCGAGCACCACCGCGCCCCGAACCTGCTCTTCGTCGGCAACGAGGTCGGCGTGTTCGTGTCAGTGGACCGTGGCGCCCGTTGGGTACAGCTCAAGAACAACCTGCCGACGGTCCCGGTCGACGACATCCTGGTCCACCCGCGCGACAACGACCTGCTGGTCGGCACGCACGGCCGCTCGTTCTGGATCCTTGCCGACGTGTCCCCGCTGGAGCACCTGTCCGACGAGATGCTGGCCGAGGCCGGGCGGGTCTTCCCCTCGGCACGCGAGTCGATCATGTGGGCGGAGCGTGGCGACTGGCCCTTCCAGGGCGCGACGTATTCGGCGCCGAACCCGCCGCGGGGCGCGCGGATCCGGTACTACCTGCGCGATGCGTGGGAGGCGCCGATGGTGGCGGAGGGGGGTGGGGAGGAGCGCGGCGGGAATGGCGCGGTGGCCGAGGCGGGAACGGCCGACGGCGACGGCGCGGACGCGAGCGGCGGATCCGCGGGCGAGTCAATGGCTGAAGGGGATGCCGCCGCCGGGCCCGGTGCCGGCGGGCGAAGCCGGCAAGCCCCCGACGACGACACCTTCGCTCTCACCATCACCGACGCCGACGGCAACCACATCCGCACCCTGGAGGCCCCATCCGAGCCCGGCATCAACGAGGTGATCTGGGACTGGCGCCACGACCCGCCCTACGAGCCGGAACCGCGGCAGGGCGGGGGACCGGGTGGTGCTGGAGGCTTCCGCGGCGGCGGCGCCCCCTCGGGCCCGATCGTGCTGCCGGGCGTCTACACGGTCAGCATGACCGTCGCCGGCGAGACCTTCTCGTCCACCGTCGAGATTCAGGCCGATCCGCGCCGTCCCATGACCCGGGCCGACCGCATGGCCCGGCAGGACATCCTGATGAGCCTGCACGAGCTGGCCGTGCCGATCTACGAGGCCGGCCGCGCGATCCAGCGCCTGGAGGAGCAGCTCGACGCGGCACAGGAGGTGCTCGACAGCGCCGACGAGCCCCCCGAGGGGCTGAAGGAGGAGCTGGAAGCGATCCGCGAGGCGCTCGAGGAGGTCCAGAGCGACGTGTCGGAGGCGCGCCGCAACGCAAACGTGGCCAATGCCATCCAGCGCTCGTCCACCCTGCCGACCGAGGACCAGCGGTGGCAGGCCGACCGCGCCTGGGAGGTGATGCCCGATGCGATTGAGGCGCTCAACGTGCTGATCACGTCGCGCGTGCCGGACCTAAACGCGCAGCTCTACGCGGAGGGCGTGAGGCCGAAGCCGGGTGAGGCGGTGGTGATGGTGGGGCGGTGAGGCGCCGGGCTGGCAAGGCGCGACGAAGGGCGCATAGCGGAGCTATTCGCCCGAGGAGCAACGCAGAGCGGTGCTTCGGAAGCCCTGAATGTCAAGTTAACATGACAATATGTAACGCCCTCTTGACATCGCGAATACATGAGCACCGCGGCCCAGCCCGAACGCAGCGCGGACTTATTCCACGGACTGCCAGGGGCAGCGCGGCCCTCAGATCACCTTCCACCAGGGCGCCGCAAGAACCTCCGGCGTAAGCCACTCCACGGACTCTCCCCCGTGCAGAAGCAGCCCTGAACGCGCGGCGCTCCCATACTCTGCCCTGAACGTGCGAAGATGAGCGGCGTCGGCGAGCCGCGGCCGCTTCGTCGCCCTGACCTCGATGGGAAGGAGCCGCCCCTCGGACTCGATCACGAAGTCCACCTCCTCTCCGGTCGTCGCGCGCCAGTGCAGCACCTCGGCCCGCGCGGACCGGGAGTCACGCCATACCAACAGGTCGTGCAGCACCAGGTTTTCCAGGTGAGCGCCGCGTGGCTCGTCCTCCTGCGCAAGGTGCATGGCCAGGCCCGTGTCCCCCCAGTACAGCTTCGGCGACTTGACCAGCCTCTTGGTGCGGTTCACTGAATAGGCGGGAACGCGCACCAGGAGGTATGAGGTCTCGAGCAGGTTCAGATAGCGGTGGACCGTCGGTTGCTTGAGTCCGACGTCCCGGCCCAGCCGGGACTGATTGACGAGTCTGCCCAGGCCGAGACACGCTGCCCGCATGAGCCGGCGAAAATCGGGCAGGGCCGCGATCGACGAAAGCGCTTGCAAGTCGCGCTCCAGATAGGTCTGAACGTAGCCGTCAAACCAGATTGCCCTATCCGCGGCGCTGTCGAGATGGACTGCCGGGAAGGGGAAGCCGCCGCGTCGGGCAAGGGCTCGCCAGTCCTCCCGCGCTCCGCGGGACTCGACAACGACATCCAGCCACTCTTTGTCGGGGGCTTCGATCAGCCCCTCCCAGACACCGCACCGGCCGACTCCCGTCTGCTCGCGCCGCGTCATCGGCCAGAGCGTCAGATAGCTCGCGCGGCCCGCCAGCGACTCCGAGACACGGCTCATCAGAAGCAGGTTTGCGGAACCGGTGAGCAGGAAGCGCCCTGGCCGCCGGTGACGATCGATCTCCCGCTTGACGGCCCGGAGGAGTTCCGGCTCCCGCTGCACCTCGTCGAGGGTGGTCGGGCCGTCACCGCGAACCAGTGCATCGGGATCGCGTCGGGCGAGGTCGATTACGTCGAGGTCGTCGAGCGACAGGTATCGCCGGCCCCCGTGATCCGGCGAGGCCCCGCCGGAGGGTATCTCGCCCTGGCCGAAGGAGCGTGCAAGCGTGCTCTTGCCCGTCTGGCGCGCTCCGGAGACGACCACGGCAGGCATCACCCGCATCATGGCCTGAAGGCGGTGGCCAACGGCTCGGGGAAGGATTCAGTCATTCATGACGTTGATGATAATCATTCACACCATGAATAACTAATCCTGCCGTAGTCGCGGATCCGGGAGTGGCATGCAGTTTGCCTGATGGGATCGTGGCCGGACATTGGTACACGCGACATTCACGTTCCTTCATGAAGGACTCGGGTAGTGATGGGTTACCAGGTCGACCGGGGCATGGTCCGGGCGCTCCCGCGGCAGCGACTGTCGTCCGTCTTTTCGGTGGCACGCCCGGTAGCCGGAATCCGGTGATGGATCCGCTGCTCGCCACGCTCGTTCTTTCGCTAATTGCGGCAGCGACGTCCGCCGCCGGGGTCTTGCCGCTGGTGCGCAGACGGCATGTGCCGCTCGTTGCAATCGGGTGGGCTCACGCGCTTGCCGCGGGTGCGATGCTGGGCGCAGCGTTCGTCCTGATGGCCGCGACTACGGACCGCAATCTGGATGTCGCCGCGCTGGGCGCCCTGCTGGGGATTGCCTTCGTGCGCTTCACGCACATGGTGTCGGGCACCGAGGACCTCGACCTGGACCGCGTGGACGAAACCAGCGAAACGTACGGGTACAAGGTTCTTCTCGTTAACACCCTCCACTCTGCGTCCGAAGGGGTGGCGATTGGGGCGGCCGTGATGGTCAGCCCCCCGTTCGGCATCTTCGTCGCACTTGCGATGGGGGTGCACAACGTACCCGAGGCCACGGCTCTGTGCGCGGTGCTGCGGGCGCACGGCGTCCGCCTTCCGCACGCCGCCGGTCTCGCGTTCGTCAGCAACGTCCCGCAGATCCTGATGGCAGTCGTCGCCGTCGCCCTCATCCAGGCTGCGCCGCATCTCCTTCCGTGGGCGCTGGGTTTCGCATTCGGAGCGCTGGTCTACCTCGCGCTGGCCGAGCACCTCCCCGAGTCGTACCGGAAGGCTGGACACACCACGATCGCGCTCGTCATCATCGTCGCCATGGGAATCGTCGTTCTCATCGGCAGCGGACGTGGGGGCTGAGGCGCTCATGGTGCAGTGGGTCGTCGTCGGTATCTTCGGGCTCGCGACAGCGCTTGCGACGGGGCTGGGAGCAATACCGTTCGTCTTCTTGCGGAACCTGTCACCGAGGGCTGTCGCGGTCTCGACTGCGCTAGCAGCCGGGCTCATGCTGGGGGCCAGCTTCGGTCTGGTGGCCGAGGGAACGGCTCACGGCAGTTGGGAGACGCTGGTCGGCGCGGTGGCCGGTGTCGCGTTTATCCTTGTCGCGCAGCGGATGCTCGAAGGCCACAACCTGGATATCGGTTCCGTACATGACGCGGACTCCCGGCGCATGGCTCTCATGGTAATCGTCATGACCATCCACTCCTTTTCGGAAGGGGTGGCGGTCGGCGTCTCCTTCGGAGGCAGCGTCACGCTGGCGAGCGTGATCACGCTGGCGATCGCCGTGCACAACATCCCCGAGGGTCTCGCGATCAGCGCGGTGCTGCGGTCGCGCGGAGTCCCGGTGTGGAAGTGCGCTGGCTGGAGCGTGTTTTCGTCGCTCCCCCAGCCGCTCATGGCGGTCCCCGCGTTCCTGTTCGTGGACTCGTTCCGGCCAACGCTGCCCTACGGGATAGGCTTCGCTGCGGGTGCCATGGTGTTCATGGTGCTGGCCGAACTCCTGCCGGAAACCTACGAGACCGAGCGCAAGGCGACCGTGGCGCTGCTCGTGAGCCTCACGTTGGTGGGAATGGTCCTCTTCCAGCGCGCCATCGGTTGAGCCCTTCAGAACGTCCCGGCGGAACGGGCCGGTCAGTCGAGCGCGACGGCACACTGCGGCAACCATCGTGGCTCCCGTGGACAATGGCGACGTCCGCATCCATAGTGCAGTATGTGAGTTGAACGGAGAAGACGGAGATGAGCGGCCGGATTCCCAGCCACCACTGGGGCAAAACCCCCGCCGACCGGGATGAGCAGTTCCTTCTCGAGGGTCCCCGGAGCCGGATGGACGAGTTGTTCCGCGTCATCCGCATCGGAGCGGAGTTCGTCTCGGGATTTCGCGCCCTACACTTCGTAGGCCCCTGCGTCACGGTCTTCGGTTCGGCCCGCCCACAGCCGGACGATCCACACTACCAGCTGGCTCGGAGGGTCGGGGGTGAGCTGGCACAGGCCGGATTCACTGTGATGACGGGAGGAGGACCGGGCCTCATGGAGGCGGCCAACCGCGGTGCCCAGGAAGCGGGAGGGGTGTCCATCGGGTGCAGCATCGAACTGCCCGAAGAGGAGAAGCCCAACCCCTATCTCGACGAGTTTGTGCAGTTCCGTTACTTCTTCGTCCGGAAGGTCATGCTCGTCAAGTACTCCTATGGGTTCGTCGCTCTCCCGGGGGGGCTCGGGACCCTGGACGAGATCTTCGAGACCGCCACGCTCGTGCAAACGCGGAAGATATGGGGCTTCCCCCTGATCCTCATCGGGGGTCGACTACTGGGGGCCGCTTCTCGATTTCCTGCGCGAACGGCTGCTCACACACGGGGCCATTGACCCGGAGGACCTGGAAGCGTTCATCCTCACCGACTCCTCCGAGGAGGCTATTCGCCACCTGCGGGACGTGGCGAAGCGCCATCCGGGCATCCGGGTTCGTCCCCGTGCCGTCCTCGGCGAGCGCGGCTAGCGTTGGCAGCCCGTGGACAGACCCCCCCGCACTCGAGCGGCGCTGCATCCGGCGCCGCGCAGCTCTTGATCCCCGTCGCCCAGGTTCCGCGCGTGAGCGTCACCGCCTCCGCCAGATCGGCCCTAACTCCCCTCATCCAGCAACTCGAACACGCGCTGCACCGCGACCGCCGGCACCCCGGGGAACCGAATCTGCGGGTAGTGCTCCGCGTGGTCCGTCATGTCTATCTGCGCGGCGGCCTCCTCATACGACATCCCCTGGGCGTGGAGCGCGGCGGCCCGCTCCTGCAGGTCGCGCATGTAGTCCTGCAGGTACGTGATGCGCTCCTTGTCCTGGAACGGGTCGCCGTGGCCCGGCAGGACCCAGTCGAAATCCAGCGCCTTGACGTGCTCCAGCGTCTCGACCCACTCCGCGAGGTAGCCGTCGCCCATGTACGGCAACCCGGGGATCAGCAGGTCGCCGGTGACGATGACGCGTTCCCGCGGCAGGTGCACCACCACGTCGCCACCCGTGTGCCCGCGCCCGAAGAAGAGGATCCGGATCTCGCGGTCGCCGCGGAACAGCGTCATGCGCTCGGATAGCGTGGTGTTGGGGCCTTTCGGCGTCAGCCCCTCCTGCCCGGCGGCGTAGTTGCGCATGTAGGCCAGCCGGGCTTCGAGCGCCGCCAGCTCTTCGGCAGCTTCCTCGCGTGCCGCTTCGTCCTCCGCCTCTTCGACGCTCCGCTGCAGCTCCCCGAGCGCGCCCTCCATCGCCGCGATCTGGTCGGGCAACCTCCCCACGAACAGCTCGTACGACCGCCCCATCGACGCCCCGCTCTCCAGCATCTCGCGGGTGACCTCGTGGCCGATCACCTGCACGTCGTCCGGGTAGATCCGGTTGCCGTGCGCGTGGTCGAAGTGGTAGTGCGTATTGACCACGTACCGGACGGGCTTCTCGGTGAGCGCCTCGATCTCATCGACCACGGCGTACGCGGCCGCGGGCGAAATGTGCGACTCGACCAGCAGCACGTCGTCGTCGTTGACGATCACCGCGCCGTGCGAGCCGACCGACAAAGCGCCGGTCCCGCGCGCGTGGTAGACCCCCGGCACGATCTCCTCGAACTCGAAGGCGGTGCCCTCGAAGTCGGATCCCGGGGGTGGGCCGGCGTCCGCGGCGGGTGAGTCGGCGGGCTGGCAACCGACGAGGATAAACAGTGGGACGAGGGCGCTGGCACTTGCGATTCGCATGACCGGGACTCCGGGCTCGGGGAATTGCTGCTCCTGCCACACTTGCGCTCACGCCCCCGCGCGGCAAGATGAAACGGATGACCATCCCCTACGCCATGTCCTGGGAGGAGCCGGCCTGCGCGCGCGCCGAAGGCTTCGACTACGATCACGAGATCCTCGTCGCCCTCCCGCCCTCCTACCACGTCTTGCCGGACCGGCACTATCCCGTCCTCTGGTCGATGGACGGAGCAATGGCCTTCGCCGTGACCGCCGGGATCGTCAATCTGTACACGGTGGGCAAACGCATCCCGGAGATCATCGTGGTCGGGGTCGGCCACAAGAGCGAACAGGGGATGCTGGGGCTCGCCCACCGCACCCTCGACTTCTTCCCGCCCGGCAGCGTCTGGTCGGATCCCGGCCTGGGAAGCGAGTACATGAAGGGCATGGGGTTCGACTTCGATATGTCGCGCCCGTTCCTGAAGGGTGAATTGTTCCTGGACTTCCTGGTGGACCAGCTGCGCCCGTTGCTGGGTGCGAAGTACCGGATGGCCGACGACCACACGCTCTGGGGCCACTCCGCGGGCGGCGGGTTCGCGGGCTATGCGCTGCTGGCCCGCCCGGGCGCGTTCGGCCGGTTCATCATCGGCAGCGGGACCAATGGCCTGACCATCGACCTCGAGGCGGAATATGCGAACAACCACGACGACCTCGACGCGAAGGTCTTCATCGGCATGGCGGACGGCGAAATCAACCATGCCCCGCTCTGCGCCCAGCGGCTCGTCAGCCGCACGACCCTGCTCGCCGAGAACCTGAGGCTGCGCGGATATCCGAGCCTGGACCTCCACACCCGGCTCTATACCGACCGCGACCACTTCACAGTCATGCCGCTGGTCATCGGGGACGGGCTGCAGCATGTTTACGCCGATCTGATCGCGGGGCTTGAGAAGCCGAACTGGTAGCCCCAACCCACTCGAGAGGAGTCCACCAATGGTCTCGGTCCTCAGCCTCTGGCTGCCCATCCTGGTTGCCGCCGTGCTCGTGTTCGTCGCGAGCAGCGTGATCCACATGTTCCTCGGCTACCACGCCAACGACCGCCGCGCTACCCCGGACGAGGACGGCGCGATGGACGCCCTGCGCGGCCTCGGCCTCGATCCGGGCAACTACGCGATCCCCCACGCCGGGAGCATGGAGGTGATGAAGAGCGAGGAGTTCCAGGAGAAGGCCAGGCGCGGACCGTCCGCGTTTCTGACCGTCCTTCCTCCCAACCCCCAGGCGCGGATGGGACGCCAGCTGGGGCAGTGGTTCGTCTACTGCGTCGCGGTCGGGCTCCTCACGGCGTACGTGACCGGTCTCGCTCTCGGGCCGGGCGCCGAGTACATGGCGGTGTTCAAGATGGTGTCGATGGTGGCGTTCATGGGCTATGCGCTGGCGCTCGCCCAGGACGCGATCTGGTCGTTCCAGGGCTGGCCCGCGACCGCCCGCAGCATGTTCGACGGGCTCATCTACGCCCTACTCACCGGAGGCGCCTTCGGGTGGCTGTGGCCATGACGGAACTGGTCGCGCAGAAGTGCGAGGCATGCCGGGTGGGCGCGCCCGCGGCCACCGAGGCCGAGATCGCGGAGTACAGCGTGCAGATCCCCGAATGGGCGATCGTCGACCGCGACGGGATCCCGACGCTGGAGAGGGTCTTCCAGTTCGGCAACTTCGCCGCCGCGCTGGACTTCACCAACCGCGTCGGCGAGCTCGCCGAGCAGCAGGGCCATCACCCCGCGCTGCTCACCGAGTGGGGACGCGTCACGGTCACCTGGTGGACCCACAAGATCCGCAACCTGCACGTGAACGACTTCGTCATGGCGGCGAAGACGGACCACGCATTCGGGGGGTGAGTCGAACGAAGCGGACCCGGCCACCGTCCGGTGGGCGGGCTCGCCATCGGGCCCGCAAACAGTCACGATCCGCCGCGATGCGGCTTGCCGGCCTCTTGGCGCTTCTGTCGGCCGCGGGATGCGACCGTGAGCCGGCTCCCGGTCCAACCGACCCGGCCTTTGCCCCCGAACCGGTCGCGACGACGTCGATTCCCTACACGGCGTCCGGATCGATCGCCCTCCTGTCGGATCAGGCCACGGCCTGTGTCGTCCAATCCTACGAAGTCCGGGTGCGCTGCGTTGGCCGGGATGGTTCTCTGGTGGGCGTATTCGGCCGAGAGGGCGACGGCCCCGGTGAGTTCGGCACACTCGGTGCGCTGGTCGGCGGCAGGTACGGCACCGTCGGTGTCGTGGACAACGGCTCCAACCGGTTCTCGGTTTTCGAGCCGGGCGGCGTGTTCGTGAACGACGTATTGACACCGGGCTGGGCGCTCGCCGTGAGCCCCGCAGAGCCGTTCGGAGAGACCGTCACGCTCGTCGGCGCGCTGACCCGGGACGGCCAGGAGGCACAGGGTGTGCCTGGTTCGGACTACGTTGCGTTCGAGATCGACCTGGCTTCCGGAGAGACCATCCGGCAGGAGGGTATTCCTCAGGCGGACGTCGACCTTGAATGCGGGCGGAGGTACCACGCCTTCCCCAACCCCGCCGGCGGTTGGATTCGGGTGGCCTGCAGAGGACATCTGATTCTTGTCGCCGCCGATGGCACTGCCGAAGGCGTCCGCTCGCCGGCCTATTTCGATGAACTGCCGCGCGAGCGCGAGATTGCGCGGCGTGCCGGACAGTGGGACGCTCTGGCCCGCCGCCCCCGTGGCCCGGCCGTGCGCCCCGAATGGCTGGAATCCTACCGGGATGCGCCCAAGTTCTACCACCTGGAGGGGGCGCTGGGGCGCTTCGACCCCGCCGGCCACCTGTGGATCGCGACCCAGCGGGACCACAACGAATTCTCATACCTGGACGTGTTCGCGGTCCGAGACGCCGCATTCCTCGGTTCCGTGAAGGTCAGGGACCACATGAAGGGCTTCGACCTCGTGGGTTCGACGCTGGTTGTTCTCGCTGAACGCGCCGCCGGCCCCGACGACCCTGACGGGATCCCCGACCACGCCATCGACTGGTACGACGTCAGCGACCTGCGCTTGCGGTGAGCGCCTCCGCGAATCAAGGTTCTCCGCAGAAGTCAGATCGCGCGGCTCTTGCCGCCCGCAACACAACAGGGCCGGCCGAGCCGGGCCATTCGAAAGGACCGGAAACATGATCAACAAGAACTGCATCCTGGCGACCCTGGGGACCTTCGCGACGATGTTCGTGCTGGGCTTCATCATCTACCAGCCGGTGCTCGGCGACTTCTTCGCGGCCAACGCGGGCACCGCGACGGGCGTCATCAAGGAAAACCCGGTCTTCTGGCAGATCATCGTCGGACAGCTCTGCGGAGCCGGACTGCTGGTTACGGTGCTCTCGTGGAAGGGCGTCGAAAGCGCGGCCGACGGGTTCAAGGGCGGCGCCGTCTTCGGCCTGCTGCTGAGCCTGTTCTACGGATTCATGACCCTGGGGACCATGAACACCACAACGATGAACGCGGTGCTGGTCGACGTGGTCGTGACGGTGGTGATGATGGGGGCGGCGGGAGCGGTGGGGGCGCTGGTGCTGAAGCGGGGTAGGAGGCGGTCGGGAGGGGCTGCGTGACCGTGCCGACGCGGCTGCGGGAATGGGGACGAGGCCGGGGCGCGGGTCGAATCGTGCCGACCTGGACGTGCGCCTTCATTCTCGCGGCGCTGATCTGCCTGTCAGCGATGGAGGCGAGCCCGCAGGAGAATGCCTCGCGGACCGAACTGACCGGACCCGAGTGCGAGGCCTGCGAGATCGTTGCCGTTCCGCTCTTGACGTTCGGCGACGCGGAGGGCCCCGGAATGCTCGAGGCCAACTACAACGTCGTTTCCCTGGACCGTCAGGGCCGGTATTTCGTAACCGGCGGCCCGAGCCCGTACTTCTGGGTCTTCGACAGTTCGGGAGAGGTCGCCACGCGTCTCGGACGGCGCGGCGAGGGGCCGGGCGAGTTTACCATGATCACGGGGCTCGCGATTGACGAGGCCGACTCGGTCTTCGTTATTGACCCGATGCGCGTCCGCGTATCCGTCTACACGCCCAATCTGGAGTTCACCCGAACGTTTCCGTTGAGTTTCCGCCCCGATGGGCCTCAACTCCTCCTGGGCGAATGGCTCCTGGTCAATACCCCCTTCCGAAGGGGAGATCTGGTGGGCCTGCCGTTCCATCTGCTTGATCGCAGTGGAACCATGACCCGCTCCTTCGGGTCGGTCGGGGGCGGCGATGATCTCACCATTGATCGCTACATCAGGGACGGGCGCGTCCTCGCCCGGTCCGACTCGACTTCGTTTTGGGCGGCGCGGACGAATCAGTACCTGATTGAGCGATGGACGGTGGATGGCCGGCTGATCGAGACGCTCCATCGGGAGCCACCGTGGTTTCCGGTCTGGTGGGAGTCCAAACTGGATGCCGAGACGCCGCCGGTCCCCAGGATCACTGCCATCGAACAGGCGGGCGATACCCTCTGGGTGCTGACGAGCGTAGCCGGGGAGGAGTGGCGGTCGGGTGTGGAGCCGGACGGGGAGTTCTACCGGGTCGCCGACCGCGACGTGTACCGCAGTTCCGTCGTGGAGGCCATTGATCTGACGCGGGGGGTGGTAATCGCCTCTTGGCGGATGCCGCTACGGTTCGGCGACCTGCTGGAAGGTGGCCTCGCCGTTCGCAACGACACCGACCAGGTCGGCAATCCGGTCGTGTCGGTCTACAGGCTCGAGATCCGCGGTCCTCCAAGGTAAAAAGAAGGGGCGCTTGGACTTGCTCCAGGTTCCGAGGGTGTTTCCCAGGGCGGGATGCGGTCACCCCGGCTTGCTCGCCGAGCGAAATCGTAGTATAATCCAAAATAATTCAACTATTTCGGAGTATACTACGGACCCATGGCCACCTACGCCCGCACCCCCGACCTGGAACTGCCCCCACGCCAGTCGGCCTTCTTCTGGGGCGCCCGCGGGACCGGCAAGACGACCCTCCTGCGGCGGCGGTTTCCGCGATCCGCGCGCCTCGACCTCCTCGACACCCGGCTGATGCTGGAACTCACCCGCTCCCCCCGAACGCTGTCGGAGCGCATCCGGGCCCTCAACCCGGCACAGCGGAGCCAGCCCATCCTCATCGACGAGGTCCAGAAGGTCCCGTCGATCCTCGGCGAAGTTCACCGCCTGATCGAGGAAGACGGCCGCAGCTTCGTCCTCTGCGGGTCCAGCGAAAGAAAGCTCAGGCGAAGGGGTGCCGACCTCCTGGGGGGCCGCGCCTTGCGGTTCGACCTGCACCCGCTGACCTGGCCCGAGATACCGGACTTCGACCTGCTGCGGGCGCTGAACCGGGGACTCCTGCCTGCTCTCTACGACTCCCCGTCCGCCGGCGAGGCGCTGGCCGCGTACGTGGACGACTACCTCAGGGAGGAGGTCTTCGAGGAGGGCCTGACGCGCAATGCTCCCGGCTTCGCGCGCTTCTTCGATGCCCTCTCGCACTGTCACGGACGGATGGTGAACCACAGCGATGTCGCGCGGGACTGCGGCGTGACCTCAAAGACCGTGAAGGAGTACTTCCGGATCCTGGTCGACACCCTCGTCGGCGTCCTGGTGGAGCCGTTCGGCGGCCCTGGCTCGCGCGCGGTGATCACGAAGGCGCCGAAGTTCTACCTCTTCGATGTGGGTGTCGCGGGCCACCTCATGAGGAGGCGGATCGCGCAACCGGCGGGCGAGGACTTCGCGCGCGCCCTGCAGCACTTCATCCTGATGGAGATCCTCGCGTACCGCGCCTACAGCGGCCGCGACTTCCCGGTCCGGTATTGGCGCACCCGGTCGGGAGTGGAGTGTGACTTCGTGCTGGGGACGGACGGGGGTGCTGCGGTCGAGGTGGTGGGTGGGGGGCGGGTGGTGCGCAGGGAGCTGAAGGGCGTGCGGGCGTTTGCGGATGAGCACGCGCCGCGGCAAGCCTTCGTGGTCTGCAATGAGGACGCGCCGAGACGGACGGAGGACGGCATCTGGATCCTGCCGTGGGAGCTGTTCCTGGAGGGGTTGTGGGGGGGTGAGGTGGTGTGAGAGGGGGCGGGAGCCGACGTATGCTGTCCACCGACTCCGACCACGGTCGGCAGCTTCGTCCGGCGGGCGTGAGAGGCGGGAGTCGTTGGCCGTTGCCGGACGAATTCTCCTCACACGCGGTTGCCGAGCAGCAAGGCGGTGCGCCACACGCTGAGAGCTTTTCGCCGTACTGCGCCTTGAGTGCTCTTGCTGGCCGAGCGCCCACCGACGCCGCCAGCACCTCGAGTGATACCACCCGATCAAGCAGGCCGAGGGAGTGAGCGGCAACGACCGCTGCCTTGTCGCAACTACAGAGGTAGAAATCCCCTGTGAGATCGGTCGCGATTGCCAGCAGGTCACGTTCGCCAGCATCCAGACGATGAACATCCGGGTAGCTCAGTTGGAGTCCTACCTTGGCCTCGAGAGGCACTTCCCGCACCGAAGCCCTCTGGATGTCCTCGTCCCTCACCGGGACATACCCGGGTCTGGACACATCGCCCCTTCGCAACTCGTCCGCGCACTCCGCCGAGGTGACCACCCTCAGCTGTCCCGTTATGGCGTTCCAGCAACCGGTGTCGACCGCTTCGATGACGATCATCGTGTCAACGAGCACGATGCTGGCAGCCGCCAGCACGACTCCCTCAAGCCTCGAAGTACGTCTCATGACCGTAGGTGCTGAGAATCTGTGCCAACCGCGTCACCGACACCCGCAGGACTCGGGCCGTTCGCTTGACCGAAAGCCGCCCCGTATCCAAGGCGTGGGCGACCACCCCGATGAAGTCGCTGCTGAACGGGGGGACTTCACCGGTCCAGCACGCTTGGCCACCGTTCGGAGCGAGTAGCCGATCATCGATCCCCTCGACCTCCGCTCTCGACAGCAGGCCCAGGTTCCGCAGACGCCACTTGCAGGCTTGGGATGACACGCTCATCTCTCCTGCGATTTCGTTCAGGCGTTCGTGCATATCGCCGTGGGCGGTCTTCGCGGCCCATGCTGCCTTCATGGTCGGCTCGGGCATCAGCAGGGCCGCAGCGAAGTTCTCCGCAAGCCTTTCCACTCGCCACCGCTTACCGCGCCGACGCATGTCGACTACGGTGGTCCGTTCGGGTGGCAGGGCGTCCCAGGTGAGCAGGTGGAACAGCTCGTGAGCCAGGTCGAAGTTCCGCCGCCCTTCCGACTCCTGGCGATTGACCACCGCGCAGTTCAATCCCGGCACCCGCGAGGCGGCCCCCGATATGCCCGTTGGGGCGTCGACGTACAGGACCAGGATTTGGAGTTGGTCCTCCATTACGGAACGGAGCCGTTCTGCAGGACGGACCCCAAGCTCCCAGAGGTCAACTGCCGCCTCGCCAGCCGCTTGGGCATCCTCGAAGGAGGAGTGGTCGCTCAGGTTGAGCTTGTAGCCCAGCCAGCGGGGCGAGTGGCCCTGTTCACGGGACAGTTCTCGATACATCGCGATCCATCGTCCGGCGCGCTCTTCGAATCGGTCGAGTGCGTCCTTCTCCACGCTGGCACTGGTCCGGAAGGAGAACTGCCCCTCGCCCACCAGGCGGAATGGGTCCGTCAAGTAGTCCAAGTCGACGCCGAGCACTGTCATTGCGCGCAGCAATTCCTGTGCACTCAGTCGACGTTCCCCGGCCTCGATGCTGGCTACGGTCTGACGGTGGCGCAGACCCATCTCCTCCGCCAGCTGCTGTTGGGTCAGGTTGGATCGCTCGCGAGCCGCTCTGAGCCGCAGACCGATCCGTACAGCAGGTTCCATTGGCATCAATGCAAGCTAATCTTGCCTAACGCGAATTGCAAGCCGAAACTGGATCCGGCGAACCGGGAATCAGGCGCCCCCGGCAACCCCCCTACCGAAACCGCCCCTGCAGCTCCTCCAGCTTCGCCGCCCCCGGACATAGCTCCTCGAACGGGTAGTCGGCCAGCGGCTCCGCCACCGTCCCCTGGATCCCGTGGAAGTCGGCCTCCTCGCCCGCCTCCGGCGCCGGCTCCACATACAGCAGCCCAGTCGCCACCTCGCCGGCCCGCTGCCGCTCCCTGATGTAGGTGTACACCGCGTCCCGGTCGGTCGGATCGTAGTCCTCCGGGACCTTGCGGAACTGGATGCGGCTGCCGTCGTGCATCTGGACCGAGCGGGCGTCCCCGGATTCGTACGACGCCGCGATCTCCTCGGCGGGGGGCACGAAGTCGGCGTAGACGAGCTGGTTGTAGTTGTCGCGGGTGTACTGGTAGCTCTTGGTCGAGCCGCGGTGGTCGTTGAAGGTGACGCAGGGCGAGATGATGTCGATCAGCGCGAAGCCGCGGTGGCGCAGGCCCGCCTTGAGGATGGGGACGAGCTGCTCCTTGTCGCCGGAGAAGCTGCGGGCCACAAAGCCCGCGCCGAGGTTGAGCGCGAGGAGGACGGAATCGATGGGGTGCTCGCGGTTGATCTGGCCGCGCTTGGCGGTCGAGCCGACATCGGCGGACGCCGAGAACTGCCCCTTCGTGAGGCCGTAAACGCCGTTGTTCTCGATGATGTACAGCATGTCGACGTTGCGGCGGACGACGTGGGCGAACTGGCCCATCCCGATCGAGAGACTGTCGCCGTCGCCGGAGACGCCGATGCAGATGAGGTCGCGGTTGGCGGCGTGCGCGCCGGTGGTGATCGACGGCATGCGGCCGTGCACCCCGTTGAAGCCGTGCGCCTCCTTCAGGAAGTAGGTCGGCGTCTTGCCGCTGCACCCGATCCCCGACGTCTTGGCCACCTCGTGCGGGGCGATCTCCAGCTCCCAGAAGGCCTCGATGATCGCCGCGGTGATGGAGTCGTGGCCGCACCCGGCGCAGAGCGTGGACATCGTGCCCTCGTAGTCGCGGCGGGTGAGGCCGAGGCGGTTCTTCGCCAGGCCCGGGTGGTGGATGCGGGGCTTCTTGATGTAGGTCATCAGGCGGCTCCCTCCGAGGCCTCGGGCTGCGAGCCTGCGGCGGCCGCGGCATGGGCGGCTCCGGCGGACTGCCGGGCGGTGGCGGGCGTTCCAATGTCGATATGGGACTGGAGCCCGTCCATCACATGATGGCAGCTCATCGGGTAGCCCCCGTAGTAGCGGATCGACTTGAGCGACTCCTTCGCGGCTCCCGTCTCGGCGATCAGCAGCTTCCTGAGCTGCCCGTCCCGGTTCTGCTCGACCACGAAGTTGACCTCGTGCCCGGCAAGGAACGGCTCGACCTCGGGGTGGAACGGGAACGCCCGCACGCGCATGTAGTTGGCCGCGACCCCGCGCTCCGCCAGCTCTTCCACGGCCTCCAGCACCGCCCCGCGGCACCCGCCGATCGTCACCAGCCCGATCGTCGCGCCTTCCTGCAGCCGGATCTCCGGCGCGGGCAGGTGCGGCGCCGCTCCCTCGATCTTCCTCCCCACCCGCGCGAGCACGTCCGCGTACGGCTCCGAGTCCTCGGTGTAGTTCCCGAAGCGGTCGTGGCCCGAGCCGCGCGTCAGGTAGGCTCCCTTCGGATGCACGCCCGGCAGCGTCCGCCACGGTATGCCGTCGCCGTCGACGTCCAGGTAGCGGTGGAAGGGGCCCGTCGCCTTCTCCAGCTCGTCGGCGGTCAGCACCTTGCCCCGGTCCGGCCGGTACGCGTCGTCCCATTCGAGCTTGGGGATGACCCAGTCGTTCATGCCTATGTCCAGATCCGTGAGCACGAAGATCGGCGTCTGGAACCGCTCGGCCAGGTCGAACGCCTCCACCGCCATCTCGAAGCACTCGTGCGGGTTGGCGGGGAAGATCACGATGTGCCGCGTGTCCCCATGCGACGCGTACGCCGCAAACTGGATGTCGCCCTGCTGCGTCCGCGTCGGCATCCCCGTCGACGGGCCCACCCGCTGCACGTCGAAGAACACGGACGGCACCTCGGCGTAGTACGCCAGCCCGATGAACTCGCTCATCAGCGACAGGCCGGCCCCGCTCGTCGAGGTGAAGGCGCGCGCCCCCGCCCACGCGGCCCCGATCACCATCCCCGCGGCCGCCAGCTCATCCTCGGCCTGGACGATCGCGAAACGGTTCCTGCCCGTCTCGGGGTCCTTGCGGAACTGGTGGCAGAAGGCGGTGAAGGCGTCGACCAGCGAGGTGGACGGCGTGATCGGGTACCAGGCGGCGACCGTCGCGCCGGCGTACACGCACCCGAGCGCCGCGGCCGTGTTCCCGTCGATCACGATCGAGTCCCGGTTGCCGTCCATCGGCTCGAGATGGACGGGGAGCGGGCAGTCGAAGTGCTTCATCGCGTAGTCGTAGCCCAGGTCGATCGCGAGCTGGTTGGCGTCGAGCAGCTTCGCCTTGGCCGCGAAGGTCTCGTTGAGCAGCCCCCGGACGATGTCCAGGTCGATCTTGAGGAGGGCCGCCAGCGCCCCGACGTAGCAGATGTTCTTCATCAGGATTCGCACGCGCGATCCCTGGAAGTTGTCGACGGTCATCCTGGCGAGCGGAACGCCCAGGAAGGTGACGTCGTCGCGGTTCAGGTCGCGCGGCAGCGGCCAGCTCGAGTCGTGCAGCACCCAGCCACCGGTGGTGACCTCCTCGATGTCGCGCCTGTAGGTCGCCGGGTTCATCGCGACGGTGAGGTCGAAGCGGGCGGTGCGGGCGGTGTGGCCCTTGCCGTTCGCCCGGATCTCGTACCAGGTCGGCAGCCCCTGGATGTTCGACGGGAAGAGGTTCTTCCCCGAAACCGGGATCCCCATGCGGAAGATCGCGCTCCGCAGCAGCCCGTTCGCGCTCGCCGACCCGGTCCCGTTCACCGTCCCGATCTTGAAGGCGAGGTCGTTGATCCGGCGCGCAGGGGGGCCGCCGTTGGGGCTCGCGGGGATGTCCGTCACTAACCGATCTCCGCTCCCGCCAGCACCACCGGACCCCCCAGCGCGACCGAAAGCGGGCTGGGATGGGAGTCGCCCGCCGCCAGCCCCGCGTACGGCACCAGCAGATCGGACTGCCGCATGTCCCAGGCCGCCGTCGGACACCGCTCGGCGCACAGCCCGCAGTGAATGCAGAGGTCCTCGTCCTTGACCATGATCCTCCCGGTCTGGGGCAGGTCTTCCGAGATGAACAGGGGTTCTTCCGGGTAGTTCAGCAGCGGGGCCGTGAGGCGCTGGGTGAGTTCCTCCTCGGGCCCGTTGGGCGTGATGGTAAGACAGTCCACCGGACAGATATCGATGCACGCGTCGCACTCGATGCACAGCGGCGCCTCGAAGTGGGTCTGGACGTCGCAGTTCAGGCAGCGCTCCACCTCGGTGAGCGTCTGCTCGATGTCGAATCCCTCCTCGACCTCGATGTCGAGCCGCTTGAAGCGCTCCTGCAGTTCGACGTGGCGCATCTTCACGCGCTGCGCCTCGTCGTAGTCGTTCGAATACGACCACTCGTGCAGCCCCATCTTCTGGCTGATCAGGTTCATCTCCTCGGGCGGCCGGTCGGTGAGCGGGCGGCCCTCGCACCAGGCGTGAATGGAAATCGCCGCCTGATGGCCGTGCTCGACCCCCCAGATGATGTTCTCGGGCCCCCACGCCGCGTCGCCGCCCATGAAGACGCCGGGCACCGACGTCATGAAGGTCGTCTTGTCGACGATCGGCATGTCCCAGTCGTTGAACTCGATCCCGATGTCGCGCTCGATCCACGGGAATGCGGTGTCCTGCCCGATCGCGAGGATCACTTCGTCGCACTCGATGACCTTGCTGCCGTGCACCTCCGCCTTCAGCCGCCCGTTCTCTCCCGGGTGCCACGTGACGAGGTCGAACTCCATCCCGAGGATCTTCCCGCCCTCCACGATGAACCGCGACGGCGAGTGGTTCTCCAGGATCTCGACCTGCTCCTCGATCGCGTCCTCCAGCTCCCACGGGGACGCCTTGAAGTACGGCTTGGTCTTGCGCGCCATGACCTTCACGTCGCTCGCGCCCAGCCGCTGCGCGGTGCGGCAGCAGTCCATCGCCGTGTTCCCCACGCCGATCACCAGCACCCGGTCCCCGCAGCTGTCGATGTGCCCGAAGCGCACCGACTCCAGCCACTCGATGCCGATGTGGACCTGCTCCGAGTCCCACCGCCCGGGGATCTTCAGCTCCTTCCCCTTGGGCGCCCCCGAACCGATGAAGACCGCGTCGTAGTCCTCTTCCAGGAGCGCGGCCAGGCTGTCGATGGGGTGGTTCAGGCGCAGGTCCACCCCCATGTCGAGGATATAGTCGATCTCCTCCCAGAGGACTTCGGCCGGAAGCCGGAACTCGGGGATGTTCGTCCACATCAGGCCGCCGGGCTTAGCCAGCTTCTCGAAGATCGTGACCTCGTACCCGAGCGGGAGAAGGTCGTTGGCGACGGTGAGCGAGGCGCAGCCGGCCCCGACACAGGCGATCTGCTTCCCGTTCTTCTCCTCGGGAATCGTCGGCAGGTAGCCGGTAATGTCGTCGCGCAGGTCCGACGCCACCCGCTTCAGGCGGCAGATCGCCACCGGCTCGCCGTCCAGCCGTACGCGGCGGCACACCGGTTCGCAGGGACGGTCGCACGTGCGTCCCAGAATCCCCGGGAAGATGTTCGACTTCCGGTTCAGCAGATACGACTCGGTGTACTGCCCGTTGGCGATGAGCCGGATGTACTCGGGCACGTTCGTGTGCGCGGGACATCCCCACTGGCAGTCGACGACCCTGTGGTAGTGGTCGGGGTTCCGGGTATCGGTGGGCTTCATGGGAGGGAATCTAGTCCGTTGAACTGCCGTCACGAAATAATCATCGGGTGGGGCGTGTGGCAAGGGCAGAGGTGGGGGAGAGGATGGGGATCGGGAGTGCGCTGGCCAGGGTGAGCACTTCCTTGTCGCCGGTGACGAGCGCGTCGGCGCTGCCGGCGACGGCCAGTTCAAGGAAGGGGCGGTCCCCGGGATCCCGGCATTGGGGGATGGTGACCGGCTCGGACACGATGACTGATTCGCAATGCGGGAGGTAGTCGCCCAGCAGATCTTCACGTTCACTCGGTGTGAGCCTGAAGCGGGGATAGTGCAGTACGCGGATGAGTTCCGTGGTGGATTCCCGGCTTGCCAGCGGCACGACGATTCCCGATCGCCAGGCGTCTCGCAACCAGGTCAGCCTGCCGGCAGGGAAGAGCAAGGCCGAGAGCACGACATTGGTGTCGAGGACCCAGCGTGCGGGGGTCATTCCCGTCGCGCCCACGCCACCGCATCGGCCAGGTCGGCTTCGGTGATCCCGATCTCGGCCATCTTGGCGCGGACGGCGTCGGCGCGGTTCACCCGGACGGGCGTGAGAATGATCCGGCCATTCTCGCTGGTCACGTCGAAGTACTGTGTCCCGCGGTAGTCCGATATCACCGCCTTAGGCAAGGTCAGCTGGTTCTTGGAGGTCAGTTTGGCGAGCATGGGGGATCGTTCTTTCCATGGAATAAGGAATCCTTACTACATTACATGAAGCGACGGTTCCGCTCAAGGGCTGACGGCACGTAGGTAATGTCTGCTTTACAATATGTCATGTTCTCTTTACCGAGCGATCCTCGCGGCTGCGGTCTCCGTTGCCCTCTCGGCGGTATGGCGCTGCCATTCGACCCCCTCACGATGCCTTGCGAAGGCGTCCCTCGGCACGCAGCATGAACATGTTGCTCCGACACGGCCTCGGGCCGGCGGGGACTCGACGGGAGAAGCAGGATGAAAAGTGCGATTCTGACATGTGCGCTGGTGTTGGCAGGCCTCGCGTGCGCCGGACGGCCCCGGGTGGAGGCGCCCGCATCCGCGGACGGCCAGGAGTCGCTTGAGGTCGAGGGCCAGACGGTGCGGCCGAGATTGCTGAACCGGGAAGAACTGAACCGTGCCCTGCTGCGGGAGTATCCCGCACGTCTCAAGGACCGCGGCATCGGCGGGACCACGAGCCTCCAGATCTTCATTGACGTGGAGGGAATTGTTCGGAACCAGCTCGTGTCGAAGAGTTCGGGCAACAGGGAACTCGACAACGCGGCCCTGAAGGTGGTCAGGGTCGCCAGGTTCAGCCCCGCGAACAACGGGGAAGAGCGGGTCGCGGTCTGGATCGAGATCGACATTGCCTTCAGAGCGGATTTGGACCCTCGGGCAAGCCAGGGATGACGTCATTTGTGGCTTGTACGCGGAGGGAATTGGACGCCAACGGAGCGATCCGGATGAAGCGGACGATTCTCGCAAGCGTGCTGGCGTTGTCCTGCGCTGCACCCGCGGGAGTCCGCGAGTTGCGTGAAACCGGGCGTGCGCCGGGCCTCTTCGGACGCTTGGGGCCCGTCACTTACGCGCTGCCGGCGACCACCATCGAGCCCGCCGACTCGGAACTGTCAGTTGTGATGTTCGTTTCCTGCGAAGAGGGTCCCTCCGAGGCCGCGATAGCTGTGGGACTGCACGGGGCGCCTCGAGCAGACGCGCCGGCGACAATCCGGATTGACGGCGGGGAGGCGATGACACTCCTCTGGCATGCGCACCGAGGTGTCTCGCCCCTCGAACTGAGTGCCGGCGACAGCGGCCTGGACGGATCCGGAGACGAATGGCAGAAGGAGTTGACCGCGATGCTGACGGGAAGCAGTGACGCGCTCGTATCGTTCGAGCCCCCAGGCCATCCGAAACACTACTTCCGCCTGGACATCGACGGCCTGGCAAGCAGGATCGAGATGTGTGAAAGCGGGGTCGTGGATGAGTCGCAGACCGTACGGTTCGTCGTGCACACTGTGGTGCCCAGGTTGCTGGATGTGGACCGATTGGGCCGCGCCATCCAGCAGGAGTATCCTCGGGAGCTGAGGGAGGCCGGGGTCGGAGGCACTACCGTGGTTCAGATCCTTGTCAGCGAGAGTGGGCGTGTGCAGGACCAGGTTGTGAAGAAGAGTTCCGGGAACGTGGAGCTCGACAATGCGGCGCTCAGAGCGGTCAGGGTCGCGAGGTTCTCTCCGGCAAGGAACCGCGACCGGAACGTCGCAGTGTGGATCGAAATGCCGATCAGCTTCACGCCGCGGTAGCCGCCACCCGTGTCCGAATCACCCCCCACCCCCGATCCCGGCGTGAAAGACGGCGCTGTGCGAGCCCCTGGGGGCGCCGAGCAAGCCCCCAAGGCCGACGAAGCATCCCCCCCCTCCTTCGACGACCTGAAGATCCCCGACATGAGCCCGCGCAGCCTGCTGCGCCAGTTCGGGCCGGGTATGATCCTCATGATGACCGGGATTGGCACAAGTCACCTCGTTACCGCTCCGACGGCGGGCGGGCGGTTCGAGTTCGCGCTGCTCTGGTGCATCCTGCTGGCGTACGTCTTCAAGTACTACGGCTTCGAGCTGGCCTTCCGGTTCACCAACGCGACCGGGAAGAGCCTCATGGCGGCGTACGCGACGGCGTGGAAGAAGCTGCCGGTGTGGTACGTGCTGGTGACGACGCTCATCCAGTGCGCGGTGGGGCAGGCGGGGCGGCTGATCGCGGCGGCCGCGGTGATGTACTACCTGTTCTCGGCGCAGATGGGCATGCCGGTGCCGCTTTGGGGATGGGGGGCGTTCCTGGGCACCGCGTCGGTGATCATCCTGCTCTGGGGCCGGTACGCCGCGCTCGAAACAGGGGCGAAGATCGCGGGCGGGCTGCTCTTCGTGTCGGCCGTGGTGGTGTACTTCGTGCGGCCCGCGCCGATCGGCGAGCTCGAGCACTTCGTGATCTTCGACGCGCCGCCGGGGTCGTGGCTGGTGATCGCGGGATTCCTGGGGCTGCTGCCGACCGGGATCGACGTTTCGCTGCAGGCGTCCGAGTGGGGCAAGGCCAAGCGGACCGGGATGGCGCGGATCCGCGATCGGCTGGAGGCCGCGGGGCTGGCGCCGTCGTTCGACCCGTTCGCGCCGCGGATGGGGGACCTGACGGTCGATGTGCGCAGTCTCCCCGAGCGCGCGGTGGAATACAGCCGCCGCTGCTTCCGGATCAGCCTGTGGGACTTCCGGCTCGGCCACGTCGTGTCGTTCATCATCGCGACGATCTTCCTGCTGCTGGCCGCCGTGTGGCTGTACCCGAACCCGATCGAGGGCCGGGCGGTGATGGGGGAGATCGCCGGGATCTTCACCGAGAGCGTGGGTCCGTGGATGATGACGATCTTCATGATCGGGGCCTTCGCGGCGACGTTCTCCACGGCCTTCAACTACTTCGACGGATGGCCGCGGATCGTTGGGGCTTGCTGCCGGAACCTCTTCCGGCCGACGGCGGCGCTCGCGGGGACTTCGGCCGACCGGGTCACGCAGGTCCACCGCCGCAGCTGGTACTCCGAGTACAACATCTACCGGATGACGATGCTGTTCTCGCTGGTGGCCGCAGTCGTGTTGATCGCCGGGGTGCCGCGGCCCGTCTTCCTTGTACTGGTGGCGTCGGCGCTGGCGTACTTCGTGGCGCCCGTCATCTTCTGCCTGAACTTCTACTACTGCCTGAAGGTGATCCCGAAGGACGACCCGCACTTCTACCCGTCGGCCTTCGCGCGGGTGTTCACCTGGATCAGCATCGTGGTCTTCACGGGGATGAGCCTGATCCTGATTCTGGGCAGGATCTTCGACGTGGCGTTGTTCGGGGGCTAGGGGGACGCGCACCAGAAAACGGTGCGCAATCGGCTTATTTCAGTCGATTTTGGGGCTATTGCCGCTATAGCGCACCAAAAAACGGTGCGTGCTCCCCCCGGGCCGGCAGATCTGGCTACCCCCCATAGAGCCCCGCCACCCCCGCCCGCTGCCGCACCAGGGCCAGCACGGTATCGATGGTCGGCGTGGGCATTCCGACCAGCCGGCCCAGTTCCTGCACGGAGGCGACCAGCGCGTCGATCTCCATCGTGCGGCCCTTCTCCAGGTCCTGCAGCATCGAGGTGCGGTGGGCGCCGACCTCGGCCGCGCCGTCGATCCGCCGCTCGATGTCGATGCGGATGGGGACGTCCAGCGCCTCGGCGATTGCCCGCGTCTCCTCCATCATGGCCCGGGCGACGGCCCGTGTGCCGGGTTCGGTGGCGACCTTGTCCAGGGTGGCGAGCGTAAGCGCGCTGATGGGGTTGAACGAGACGTTGCCGAGCAGCTTCACCCAGATCTCCCGGCGGATTGCGCGAACGGGTGCTCGCACGCCGGCCGAGATCAGCGCCTTGCTGAGGGCGCGGACACGGCCGGTCTTCTCTCCGGAAGGCTCGCCGAGCGTGCAACGGTTTCCGTAGGAGTGGCGGATCACCCCGGGCTCCGCGATCTCGGTGGCCACGTAGACGACGCACCCGATCGCGCGCTCGGGCCCGATCCCGTCCCACTGGCGACCGCCCGGGTCGACGCTCTCGAGCCGGGTGCCCTCCCACTTCCCCCCCACCCCGTGGAAGTACCACCACGGCACCCCGTTCTGCGCGGTCACCACCGCCGTGTGAGGGCCGAGCAGCGGCTGCATGGCGTCGACCACGCCCGGTGTCGAGTGCGCCTTCAGCGTGATGATCACGTAGTCCTGGGGGCCGGCCTCGGCGGGATCGCCCGTGCAAAGGGGCCGCGCGATCAACTCCTCGCCATCGATCAGCAGCCGCACCCCGCCCCGCCGCATCGCCTCCAGGTGAGGCCCCCGCGCGATCAGCGTGGTGTCCACCCCGGCCAGCGCCAGCTTCACGCCGAGATACCCGCCCGTGGCTCCCGCCCCGTAGATGGCGACCTTCACGGCGCACGTGCCCGCGCGCCAGCCGCGGTCCAACCGGCGGCGGTCTTGCTGCGCGTGCCCGCGCGTCGGCCGCGGTCCAACCGGCGACCTTCATGCTGCATATGCCCGCGCGGACGCCACAGGCAACCGGCGGCCCCCGGCCAAGCGCCCGTCACTCCCGTCATCCGCCCAACCCCAAGGGGGTTCGATTCATCCACCAACCCCCAACTGCTCCGCCAGCCCGATCCTGCGCAGCTTCCCCGTCGGCCCCTTCGGGATCTCGTCCAGGATCAGCACCTTGCGCGGCACCTTGAACCCCGCCAGGCGCCCAGCCGCGAAGTCCCGCACCTCACCCGGGCCGGCCTCCGCCCCCTCCCGCAGCACCACCGCCGCGGCCACCTCCTCGCCCAGCTTCGGGTGCGGCATCGCGAAGGTGACCACCTGCTGCACGGCGGGGTGGTCCATCAGCACCTCGTCCACCTCGCGCGGCGAGATCTTCTCCCCGCCCCGGTTGATGATCTCCTTGAGCCGGCCCGTGATCGTGAAGTACCCGTCCTCGTCGCTGAAACCCTGATCGCCGGTGCGGAACCACCCGGCCGTGAAGGCTTCGCGGTTCGCGGCCTCGTTGTTCTCGTAGCCGGGGGTGACGTTCGGTCCCCGGATGACGATCTCGCCCTCCTCGCCGGGCGCGAGGTGGTTGCCGGCGGCGTCCATCACCGAGACTTCGGGGCCGGCCGCGATCCCCACCGTGCCGGGCTTGCGGGGCGCGGGGGGAAGGGGGTTGCAGGTCATCTGGTGCGCGGCTTCGGTCATCGCGTAGGCCTCCACGACGGGCGCGCCGAAGAGCTGCTCCAGCTCCGCCATCACTCGTGCCGGCAGCGCCGCCGAGGATGACCGGATGAACCGCAGCCGCAGCCGCTCCACGATATCCGCATTCCGCGACGCGCGCGCCAGGATCGCCTGATGCATCGTTGGGACCGCCGAATACCAGGTCGGGTCGGCGTCGGCCAGCCACCCAAAGACCTTTAGCGCGTTGAACCCCGGCGCGCAGTACACGCTTCCGCCCGTGTGCAGTGTGGATAGTACACACGCCATGAGCCCATGGATGTGGAAGAGCGGCATCACGTTCAGACAGCGGTCGGAGGCCTCGAGCCGGAGTGTGCGGCGAATGTTCTCGGCGGTCGCGCACACGTTGCGGTGGAGCAGCGGCACGATCTTGGGGCGTGACGTCGTCCCTGAGGTGTGGAGGACCAGCGCGATGTCATCGGGCCCGGTCCTGCCTCCGCGGGGCGAGATGACCCCCGTCGGGGCCGACGCGAAGTCGAAGACGCCGGTCGGCCACTGGTGCTCGGTCCGGATCTCCAACACCCGGATGCCCAACGCGGCCGCCGCCGCCCGCGCCGGCGAGCCGTCGCCCTCGGCCAGCACCACCGCCTTCACCTCCAGATCCTCCAGGTAGAACTCGAACTCGGGCTGCCGGTACGCGGGGTTGAGCGGAGCGGTGGTCGCCCCCGCGGCGATCGACACGAAGGCGCTCGCCATCTCGGGTCCGTTGGGCAGCACGATTGCCACCCGGTCGCCCCGCCCGATGCCGCGCACGTTGAGTCCTTCCACGGTGCGTTCCACCTGGCGCCTGAGCCCTCCGTAGGTGAGATCGGGACGGTTCGGGGCGGAGAGCGCCACCGCGTCGGCGGCCCCCGAGCGGAGCAGCGCGGAGATGTGGGTGGGGGATGTCATCCGCCTGTCAACTCTCGGGCAGCGCGAGCGCCACCAGCTCGCCGGGGTGCCCCCGCGCCCCCACCGCCACCACAACGAACTGCCGGCCATCGTGCATGTACGTCATCGGCAGTCCCGTCTGGTTCGCCGGCAACTCGAACTCCGCGACGATCTCTCCGGTGGCCTTGTTGTGAGCCCGCAGCTTGTTGCCCCCGGATCCGAAGGCGGCGTACATGCCACCCCCCTCGCCGGCGAAGAGCAGGGTTCCGGTCACCAGGAGCCCGCCCCGGTCCGGCCGCCCCGTCCGCCCTACATCGATGCCCTCGAGCGCCGGATGGTTCTTCACGTAATCCGGCGCGTCCCCGTTCGGCACCTGCCACGCGATCTCGCCCGCGTTCAGGTCGATCGCCGTGATCCGCCCCCACGGCGGCTTGAACAGCGGGAGACCCTGAGGGCCGCCGCCACCGCGCAGACGGATCCGCCCCCGGCTCTGGATGTAGTCCATTTCGGAGACCTCCGGCACGTTCGCGAGCCCGATGACGCTGGGCGCGGTCGCCGACTGCACGTACAGGTAGCCGGACTCCGGATCGAGCGCCCCGCCGGGCCAGTTGACCCCCCCGAGCGATCCCGGGACCATCAGCGTTCCCTGCGTGCCGTCCTCGACGACCAGCGAAGGCGGTGTGTAGAGGGGCCCATGACGAAGCTGGGTCAGGATCTCCTCCGCCTCGGCGCGCAGTTCGGGGGTGAAGTCGATCAGCTCCGCGGGATCGACGCCCTGCCGGTCAAAAGGGGGCGGCCTGGTGGGGAAGGGCTGGGTCGGCGAGGTCGTTTCACCCGGCACGTCGGTCTGCGGAACGGGGCGCTCCTCAATCGGCCAAACCGGCTCTCCCGTCCGCCGGTCGAATACGAAGGTGAAGGTCTGCTTGGTCAGCTGCGCCACGGCCGGAATCCGGCGGCCGTCAACCGTCAGATCCGCCAGAATCGGTGCCGTCGGCGGGTCGTAGTCCCAGATGCCGTGGTGAACCGTCTGGAAGTGCCACACCCGCTCCCCGGTTGCCGCGTCGAGAGCCACGATGCTCTGTGAGTAGAGGTTCTGTCCGGGTCTGTGCCCGCCGTAGTAGTCGTGGGTTCCGGCCTCGACCGGAAGGTACACGTATCCCAGCTCGGGGTCGGCGGTGAAGGGGGGCCACACCGCGGCGTTCCCGGTGTACTCCCAGGAGCCGTCCTCCCAGGTGTCGTGGCCGTATTCGCCGGGCTGCGGGATCGTGTGGAAGGTCCAGACCAGCTCACCCGTCACCGCGTCGAACCCCCTGACGTGCCCCGGAGGCATCTCGGCCGACCGGGGAGCGCCCCCGGCGGGCAGCGCGGCGCCCACGACGACGACGTTGCCCACCACGACCGGCGGGGAACTGGAACCGATCGGCGCCCTCTCCAGGTCCACCTCCCGCCCAAGCTGGCGCCGGAGGTCCACCACGCCCTGGTCGCCGAAGGCCGCGACCGGCACCCCCGACGCGGCGTCGAGCGCCACCAGATGGAACCCCGGGGTGACCAGAAAGACTCGCGGCGGCATCCCGTCCGCCTCCCACCAGGCCACTCCCCTCCCGGAATTCCGTCTCGGCGCGGACCGGTCCCCCTCGTCGAGCCGGTAGGTCCACAGCGTCTCTCCCGTCCCCGCGTCGATCGCAATCACGGTGCGCCGGTAGCCCGCCGTCGTGTACAGGACGCCGTTCACCATCAGCGGGGTCGGACGATAGTTGAACTCGGGTCTCGGCCCGTAGTTGTCCGACTTCCACCGCCAGACGACTTCAAGATCCGCGACATTGCCGGCGTCGATCTGCGCCAGCGGTGAGTAGCGGGTGCTGCCGGCGTCGCCGCCGTAGTGGCGCCATTCGCCGTCGGCAGCGCCCTGCTGGGCGGTTGCGGAAGCGGGGAGGGACAGAAGCGCCGCCAGGGCGACGAGGCGGACCGTGGTGGCCGCATCCGTCGTCTTCGGAAGCTTCATCGTCAGGGTCGGGAATCGGGTGCGCACAGCCTTGCTCCAGTTCCGAGTATGTTTCGTTCCCGGCCAATGAACCGGCCGGGCACCTTGCCGGTGCATCAACGGGTGAAGATGATGCACGGACAGCACGTACGAAAGTAGTATCCGGGAACGGAGTGCCGAGAATGCTCACAGCCTACATCTTCTGCCTCGTGGTCGGCGGGGGTCTGCTGGCCCTGTCGTTCTTCGGCGACTTCCTCGATGGTGACGTGGACGCCGACGGCGCGCTCGAAATCGAGGGCGATGTCGACGTGGATGCCGACGGTGCGGACTTCACCAGGCTGTTCTCGTTGCGCGCGATCGTGTATACGCTCTTCGGCTTCGGCGCGGCGGGCGCGGTGCTGCACTGGATCTGGGGTGGGGGGCGCCCCGGCCTCACGGCGGTCGTCGCCGGTGGGATGGGCATCGCATCGGGCGCGCTGATCAGCACGGTCTTCGGCTACCTGAAGCGCACCGAGTCGGGGACCATGGAAAGCGAGGACTCGCTGATCGGCCTGCGCGGGCAGGTGCGGATGGCGATCACTGAAGGAGGGATCGGCGAGGTGCGTATCGAGAGCGGCTCGCGCAAGTTCCGCATGCGTGCCCGCGCCGACGACCTTGAAGGCGTGGGAATGAACCTGGAGGCAGGCCGCCCGGTCGTGGTGGTCGATGTCAAGGAGGGTGTGGCCCTGGTCGCGCCCATGGAAATGAAGCTGCTGGAAGACTGAGAGGAGAAAGAACCAGATGTTCACTGGTCCGCTGGCCGCCCTTGCGATGGGCGTAGTTGCGCTAATTGTGATCGTGATGCTGATCGTCACGATAAAGAACCTGATCGTGATCGCACCGCCGAACGAAGCCGCGGTGCTGACCGGCAGGAACCGCCTGCTCACCGACGGGAAGCGGGTGGGTTACCGCTCCATCTCGGGCGGGCGCACCTTCCGCGTGCCGATCATCGAGAAGGTGCAGAACATGAATCTGGAGACCATCCCGATCGAGGTGTTCGTGAGCAACGCCTTCTCGAAGGGGAACATCCCGCTGAACGTCGAGGCGATCGCGAACGTGAAGATCGCGTCGCAGCCGGAGTGGGTGTTCAACAACGCGGTGGAGCGGTTGCTGGGCAAGACGGACGAGGAGATCCGCGCCCTGGCCCAGGACACGCTCACCGGGAACCTGCGCGGCGTGCTGGCCACGCTCACCCCGGAGGCGGTCAACGAGGATCGGCTCGGCTTCGCCAAGGCGCTCTCGGAGGACGCGGGCGAGGATCTGGCTTCGCTGGGCTTCCACCTCGACGTGCTCAAGATCCAGAACGTGAGCGACGAACGCGGCTACCTGGAGGCGATCGGTCGCGAGAAGTCCGCCGAGGCGATCCGCCAGGCGGAGATCGCGGAGGCGCAGGCCGAGGCGGATACCCGCGAGGCCCGCGCCGAGGCCCGCCGCCGCGCCGAGGTGCGGGAGGCGGGCGCATCGATCAAGGTGGCGGAGGCGCGCAACGAGCTCCGGGTGCGCCAGGCCGAGCTGGACCGCGAGGGGGACACGGCCGAGAAGGTGGCGCGGGTCAAGGCGCAGGAGGCGGAGGTCGAGGCCGAGACGATCCTGGAAGAGAAGCGGGTGGAGCGCGAAGCGCAGCGGCTGCACGCCGATATCGTCGAGCCGGCGAAGGCGGAGAAGATGGCCGCGTTCGCGCGCGCCGAGGCGGATGCCGCGCCGATCCTGGAGCGAGGCAAGGCGCAGGTGGAGGTGCTCCGGCGGCTGTACGCGGAGGTGCAGGCCGGGGGCGACGCGGCCTTCGCCGTATTCCTGGCCGAGAAGCTGCCCGAGCTGCTGGAGACGGCGGTGGGCGCGGTCGAGGGCGTGGACATCGACCGGGTGGTGGTCATGGACAGCGGGGATGGGGGCGGGGTGGCCAACGCCGTGAACCAGCGCGTGAAGGGCGCGTACGGCACCATGGAGGGGCTCGCCTCGGTGCTTGGCCTCGACATCCAGAAGGTGCTGAAGAAGGCGGTCGGGGAAGGGCAGGAGTAGGCGGCAGCGTCCCGGGCTACCGCATCCGTTAATGGAACCCGACGCCATCCCGTGGCGTCATCGTTGCGGGATGGCTTTGGGGTCTCCTGTACAACGGGAGAGAAGTGACAGTTCCGTTACACAATCGGACTAGTTTCTGGCTGCTCGCGCCGTTTGACGGGTGCCATCCCGGACTTGACTGCCGCGACCCGACCAAACAACAAGGAGGTCACCTTTCGTGTTCAGGTCCCGCTCGATCACCCTGATCGCAGTCCTTGCCACCACTGGTCCCGGGCCGATCCTCGCCCAGGAGGAGATCGGCGCCCGATACGCCCAGGTGGAGTTCGGCGGACGCCTCCATTCCCAGCTGGCCACGAGTTCGGCGGACGGGGGCAAATCCACCGACTTCTTCACACGCCGGGCGCGCCTGACGATCGATGTGCGTGTGTCTCCCCTGCTCGACGGGCGCGTGCAGCCGGACTTCGGCGACGGGAAACTGGAGCTGAAGGATGCCTACTTCCGCCTGAACTTCGACCGGGGTTTCCGGCTCTCCGCGGGCCAGTTCAAGAGAGCTTTCGACATCTTCGAACTCGACAGCTCGACAGACATAGTGGTGGTCGAGAGAACCGGCAGGATAGATGGGCTCGGCGAATGCGGGGGAGTGGGCGGAGTCTGTTCGCTGAGCCGCTTCACGGAGAAGCTCGCCTACTCGGATCGCGACATCGGCGTGAAGATCGACGGGTCCCTGGGTGAACGGCTTCGCTACCAGGCCACCCTCACCAACGGCACCGGCACCGGTGGCGCGGACGAGAACTCGGGCAAGTCGCTCGCCGGGCGCCTTTCGGTTCGGCTGGCCGAAGACGTCTGGCTTTCGGCGAACGTCGGTCGACACGACTTCATAGTGGCCGATGGAGATACGGAAGCCGCCACGGCCTTCGGAGGCGACCTGGAAGTCGGCCGCTTTCGCGAGGGCGCGCATCTCCAGATCGGCGTGGTGAGTGGAGAGAACTGGAGACTCGCCGATTCGACGCCCGGCGGGATCCCCGGTTTCCTCACCGCGCAGGCGATCCTCAGCCGCTATTTCCCCTGGCAGGGGAATGGATGGGAAGGCGTCGAGCCCGTGGCACGCATCAGCTGGGGGGACCCGGACCGGGGTGCGAACGAGGACGCCGGCATGCTCCTGACGCCGGGCGTCTTCCTCTATGTGAAGGGCAAGAACCGGATCGGCGCGAATCTGGACGTGTACCGATCCGGGTCCGGCGAAACGGAGTTCTCATTCAAGCTGCAGACCTACCTGTACTACTGAAACCGCTCCGGTGCCTGGCAGCCCGTGGACAAACCCCCCGCGGCATTCGAGCGGCGATGCATCCGCGTTGGACCGCTTCGCCCACCCGGCGGCACTGTCAAGGCGCCTTGCCAACCCGGCGCCTCGCCGCTCTCGGTGCTCACGCGGGTTCATCCACGGACTGCTGGGCGCGCGTGCGGGTTTTGCGACTTTGCCCGGCCTTCGGTACAGTGTCGTCACGCCGGGGTGACCGCACCGTTACAAACCGTCCGTAGACTTCAACCTGATTCAACCGGAAAAGGAGACAGAAGAAGCATGAAGCGAATTGCCCCACTGCTGGCGCTGGCCATCGCGGCCTGCGGCGGTGCGGATGGACGCGACCAGCGCGCCGTCATTCAGAACAAGGGGTCGGACACCCTTCTCAACGTCGCGCAGGCCTGGGCGGAGGCCTACGCCGCGGTGAATCCGAACATTGCCGTCGCCGTCACGGGCGGCGGGTCCGGCACCGGCATTTCGGCGATGATCAACGGCACGGTCGATATCGCGAACGCGTCCCGCAAGATGCGCGAATCGGAGATCGAGGCGGCGCGGAGCAACGGCGTCGAGCCGATCGAGTTCATCGTCGGATACGACGCGCTGGCGGTCTATCTGCACGAGGACAACCCGATCGACATCCTGACGCTGGACCAGCTCAAGGCCATCTACGGCGAGGGCGGCCCCGTGACGAAGTGGTCCGACCTCGGGGTCGAGGTTCCGGGGTGCGGATCGGACGAGATCGTCCTCGTGAGCCGTCAGAACAACTCGGGGACGTATGTCTACTTCAAGGAGGCGGTACTCGGGGACGACGGCGAGTACAAGCTCGGATCGCGCGACATGCACGGTTCGAAGGATGTCGTCGACCTGGTGGAGAACACCCCCTGCGCCATCGGCTACAGCGGGCTCGCGTACGCCACGGAGTACGTCGGCATGCCCTGCATCGCCACGGAAGAGGGCGCGGACTGCGTTGAACCGACCATCGCGACGGCGGTCGAAGGCAGCTATCCCATTGCCCGCCCCCTCATGATGTACACCGCGGGCGAGCCGCAGGGTGCCGTCAAGGAGTACATGGACTGGATCCTCTCTTCGGATGGCCAGTGCGTGATCCTGGAGCGCGGGTACGCACCCTATACGGAAACGGAGTGCCCTTGAGCCTCTACGAAGAACGGCTCGAGGCCGACCTCGAAGCCATCCGGTCGCAGCTCGGATCGGTGGCCTCACAGGTCGAGGACAACCTCAGGCACTCCGTGCAGGCGGTCCTCGAACTCGACCGGAAGCTGGCCAACGAGACCCTGATCAAGGACCGTGCGGTGAACCAGGAGATCCGCGACCTGGATCACCTGTGCCATCTCTTCGTGGCGCGCCACCTCCCGAGCGGGAGCCACTTGCGTTTCGTCTCGGCCGTACTGCGGCTCGGCGTGGCGCTGGAGCGGGTGGGCGACTACTCCGTCGCAATCTGCCGAATTGCCCGCCAGATCGAATCTCCGCTGCCTGACGCGGTCCGAAACAACATGGAAATGATGGGCAGGCACTCGGGGAAGGCTCTCGGGACCGCGCTGGCGGGCTTCCTGAAAGGGGATCCGGACAGTGCAAGCGTCTCGAGGGGATTCGCCTCGCAGACCGCCGGGACCTATCCGTATGCGCTTGAGGTGCTGATCACGGCTGCGGACTCGGATCGGCGTCCGGCCCGCGACCTCTTTGGGACCCTCCTCGTCTTCCGGCTCCTGCAGCGGACCGCCGAGCAGGCGGAAAACGCGTGCGAGCAGACCCTGTTTGCCGTCAAGGGCAAGCGCAAGAAGGAAAAGCGCTACCGAATCCTCTTCGTCGACCGCGACCACGCGGTGCTGGCCAAGCTGGCCGAGGTGGCCCTGTCGGAGAGCCATCCCCACGTCGGCAGGATCGGTTCGGCGGGTCTCGAGCCGGAATCCGCCTTCGACCCGCGCCTGGTACACTTCTGCCGGCGGCGGGGCATCGCACTACCGGCCGGGGACACGCCGCGGTCCTTCGCCGAGGCGCTCGATGTGGGGCCCCACTACCATGTCGTCGTGGGCCTGGGTGTCGATCCGGCCCGGCACTTCGACGTTCCCTACAGAACCGCGGTCTTGCAGTGGGATCTGGATGAGGACGGTGTGACTCCCGAAACGGGGATCGAAGGTGTCTACCGCGCACTCATGGACCGCGTTCGCGGCCTCATGGCGACCCTTGGAGTGCGAGACGACGAGTGACGCCGACGGCTCAATCGGGCGCCCTGGCGAGCCCCGGCGCGATGGACCGCAGGGATCTGGCCTGGTACGTCGACAAAGTCGCCCAATGGGTCGTCTTCGCCGGGGGCATCTCGGCGATCGTCTTCATTGTCGGGATCTTCGTCTTCATTACCAAGGAGGGCCTCGACTTCGTCCTGGGACCCCTGAACCTGGGGGAGTTCTTCACCTCGATTGCGTGGCGGCCCACCTCCAACAACCCGACCTACGGGGCGCTGGCGCTAATCGTGGGGACCGCCAGCGTGACGGGTTTCGCGATGCTGCTGTCGGTGCCGCTCTCCCTCGGGGCGGCTCTCTTCATCGCGGAGTTTGCCACCGGCAAAACGCGGGAGGTGCTCAAGATCCTGGTGGAGATGCTGGCGGCGATCCCGTCGGTGGTGTGGGGGTTCGTGGGGATGTCGATCATGCACCCGCTGATCATGCGCATCTTCGACGTGCCGCTGGGGCTCGGCGTGCTGAATGCGGGGCTGATCCTCGGTCTGATGGCCGCGCCCATCATGACGACGATTGCGGAGGATGCCCTCAAGGCCGTGCCGGACACCTACCGGGAGGCTGCCGAGGCCCTGGGGGCGACTCGCTGGGAGGTGATTCTCAAGGTGGTCATACCGGCGTCCAGGAATGGACTGCTGGCGGCCGTGCTGCTGGGGGTGGGGCGGGGATTCGGGGAAACCATGGCCGTGCTGATGGCCTCCGGGCACGCCATCAACATTCCCACGAGTCCGTTTGATTCGGTGCGGGCCCTGACCGCGACGATCGCCTCCGAACTCGGAGACACGGTAAGAGGGGGCGACCACTGGGGTTCCCTGTTCACCCTGGGGATCCTCCTGTTCGTCGTCACCTTCGTGATCAACCTCACGGCGGACATCGTCGTCCGCGGCATCCGGAAGAAGTAGCCCGTGGAAGCGCCCATGTTCACCGCCACGACACTGAACCGGCGGAGCTACCGCAACCAGAGCGTCGCGAAGGCCGTTTTCTGCCTCATGACGGTGGCTCTCGTGATTCCGGTGCTGCTGATCCTGGGCACGCTGGTGGTCAGGGGCGCGCCGGCGATCTCGTGGGAGTTCCTGTTCACGGCGCCGACGGACAACATGACTGCGGGCGGGATATTCCCCGCGCTGGTCGGTACCATATGGCTGGTGGTGGTCGCGCTCCTGGCTTCGGTGCCGGTCGGTGTCGCCGCGGCCCTCTATCTGAGCGAGTACGCGCCCGACAACCTTCTCACGCGGGCCATCAACCTCGCCATCGTCAACCTGGCGGGGGTGCCGTCGATCGTGCACGCGCTCTTCGGATTCGGGGCCTTCGTGCTCTTCTTCAACATAGGAGCGTCGATCCTGGCGGCCAGCCTCACTCTGGCCGTCATGACGCTGCCCGTCGTCATCGTGGCTACGCGCGAGTCGCTCCAGGCGGTGCCGCATGCCTTTCGGGAGGCATGCTGGAACATGGGGGCGACCCGCTGGCAGACGATCCGCAAGGTGGTTCTTCCCAATTCGATCAGCGGGATTCTCACCGGCGTGATCCTCGAGGTCTCGCGGACGTCCGGAGAAACCGCGCCGATCATGTTCACCGGAGCCACCGCTTTCCTTGCCTTCCTGCCCGAGAGCGTCTTCGACCAGACGATGGCGATGTCCTACCACCTTTACTACATCGCGACCCAGGCGCCTGCCGACGTGCCCGAGGAGCTCACCTTCGGCGTGGCCCTGGTTCTGATCGCGATCGTCCTGATGATGAACGCGGTCTCGATAGGCTTCCGTGTATACCTCAGGGGGCTCAAGAAGTGGTAGACGGGGGGGGGCAAGCGCAGGTACGGTCCGGTGACGTCAGTCCGCTCTACGACGAGCCGCCCATCATCGAGGTCCGGGATCTGGGCATCAGCTACAGCGGCAAACCCGCGTTGCGGGACGCCTCCTTCGACGTCTACCGGCACGAGATCTTCGGCATCATCGGGCCGGCCAACAGCGGCAAGACTTCGTTCCTGCGCGCGCTCAACCGCATGGACGAGTTCACCACGGCGATGGAGGTGCGGGGCAGCATCCACATCAACGGCAAGGACATCGACGACTGGCGGAACGTGTACGCGCTGCGCAGCCGGATCGGCGTCGTGTTTCCGCTCCCTGTGGGACTGCCGCTCAGCGTCTACGACAATGTGGCCTTCTCGCCGCGCCTGCGCGGGATCCGCAAGAAGGCCGAACTCGACGAAGTGGTCGAGCGGTGCCTCACCCGCGCCGCTCTCTGGGACGAGGTCAAGGACCGGCTGGATTCCCTGGGGAGCCTGCTCTCCGGCGGACAGCAGCAGCGGCTCACGATCGCGCGTGCGCTCTCCCAGGAACCCGAGCTGCTGCTTCTGGACGAGTTTTCCATCGCCGTGGACCCGGTCACCACGATGCGGATCGAGGACGTGCTCAAGGACCTGCGCTCAGAGCTGACGATCGTGCTGGTCACGAACCTGGTGCAGCAGGCGAGGCGTCTGGCGGATCGAACCGCGTTCTTCCTGATGGGTGAAGTGGTCGAAATCGGGGCCACCGAGCACCTCTTCGAAGGGAACGTGAAGGACGAGCGCACCACCGGATACATCGAGGGACGCTATGGCTGACGGGGAGCGCGGCGCGGGGAACCTGTCCACGGGAGCCTTCGCCATCGAGACCCGGGGCCTCAACCTCTGGTACGGCGACTTCCAGGCCCTCTTCGAGGTCGACCTCGGAGTGAAGAAGGGGATCATCACCTCGATGATCGGCCCCTCGGGGTGTGGCAAGACCACAGTGCTGCGCACCTGCAACCGGATCATCGAACGGCTGGGCTACGTGCGCACCACCGGCAATGTCTACATCCTCGGCCACGACATCTTCGGCGATGACGTCGAGATCGTGCAGGTGCGCAAGCAGGTCGGCATGGTCTTCCAGCGCCCCAACCCGCTCCCGATCTCGATCCGGGACAACGTCCTCTTCGGCTTCCGCCTTCACGAGGCGCGGCTGCGGAAGGTGGCCCGCGCCGAAGAGGACGAGGTGCTGGAGTCCGCGCTGCGCCAGGTGCTCCTCTGGGACTCGGTCAAGGACCGTCTGGACAAGCCCGCCACCGGCCTGTCCCTCGAAGAGCAACAAAAGCTGTGCATCGCGCGGCTGCTGCCGGTGAAGCCCGAAGTACTGCTGATGGACGAGCCCTGCTCGGCGCTCGATCCTGCCGGCACCGAAGCCGTCGAGGAGATGATCTGGCAGCTGCGCGGCGACTACACGATCCTCATCGTCACGCACAACATGGCCCAGGCGCGCCGCGCGTCCGACGAGTGCGTCTTCATGCTGCTGGGCCGGATCGTCGAGCACGGGCGCACCGAGGAGCTGTTCCTGGCGCCGGAGCACACCGAGACCGCGGACTACATCGAGGGGCGGTACGGCTGACCTGGACGGGCGGCGCGGGCGGGTGGGCGAGTTCGCGCGCTGGATGGCCGACGCCGGCCGGATCGCAAGCCGTGGCTCAACGACGGCGTCCGCCGGCCTCCCAGACTCTGAAGGATTCGCGGTCGGCAATCGTATTTGTTAAGGGGAATGTGCGTTCCAGAATGCGCGGGACCGGCAGACGGCGCTGCGCGACCAGCATGAGCCGCCCGCCCGGAGCCAGGACACCCGGGGCTTCGCGGACGAGTTCCTCGACGGTGTGCAGGCTCTGCGCGCGGCCGGCGTGGATCGGCGGGTTCGAGACGATGAGGTCGAAGGGGCCGGGGAGGGTGGCGGCGCTGCGGCCCAGCACCAGGGTCGAGCCGGGAACGTTGCGCGAGGCCGCGACCAGCGCGATCGCGTCTCGCTCGAGGAGTACGGCCTCCGCGCCGGGAGCCGCACGTTCCAGCGCCGCCGCCGCGATGATCCCCGTTCCCGCGCCGAAGTCCAGGAGGCGCGCGCCGGCCGGTAGGGACGGGAGGCAGTCGATGAGCAGGGCGGTTGCAGGGTCGAGGCGGCCGCACGCGAAGACGCCCGGGTAGAAGGTCCAGTCGCGGGGGCCGGTGCCCCGGTCCACGGGGGCGAGGATCTCCCAGCTGCGCAGGCCGTCGGGGCGGGGTGGAGGGGCGCGCCGGGCCGCGGCGAGGACGCGGCAGCGGCGCCTGGTGACGAGGGTGGCGGGGGCTTCGGTGCCATCCGGAAAGTGCCGCGCTGCCGAACGGATCCCTTCCCTGGTGGCGCCGTAGAGGTGGATGCGCGCGCCATCGGCGACCCGGGCCGCTGCGGCGTGGAGGAGCATGGCCGCCTCCAGCGCAGAGCGCGGCATCCGCACCCACACCTCGCCGAATGGGCCGGATGGGGGCCACGGCGAGCAGAGCTGGCCGCGTGTGAGGTGGCGGCGCCACCGGGTGACGTCGTAGCCGGTCTGCGCGAGGGCGCGGGGGAGGTGGGGGGCGGGATCGCCCAGCACGAGGGCGGTGGGGGCGGGGGGTGGGGGGGTGGGGTGGGCGCCGGGGAGGTCGCGGGGTGCCGCGCCGGGGAGGTTGCGGGGTGCCGCGCCGGGATGGTCGCGGGGCGTGCGGGGCGGGGTGGGGCCGCAGGCCGCGCCGGGGAGGTTGCCGGTTGCGGGGAGGCGGCCGTCGCGGGGCGCGGGCGCGGAACCGGTGTCGTCGCCGGGCTGAGGGCGCCGCAGGGCCCACTCGGCCGCCACCTGGGAGGGGATCTCGCCGTGCGGGGGGGTCACAGCAGGGGGCTGAACAGCCCGGCCGCGTTCTCGATCAGCCGACGGGACCAGCGCCGGGCCGACCACTTGGCCGCATCCACCATTTGGCAGTCCTCGAGGTACCGCATCTGCAGGAGCCGCAACTGGGACGCAAAGTCGCTGTCGTAGACGAGGGTGGTCACCTCGAAATTGATCTCGAAGCTGCGCCGGTCGAGGTTGGCGGTGCTCACCAGGGCGAAATCGCGGTCCACCGTGATCGTCTTGGCGTGGAGGAGACCGCGGGTGTACTCGTGGACCTCCGCCCCCGCGTCGAGGAGCGGCTGGTAGAAGCTGCGGCTGGCGAGCGACACGATCGGCGAGTCGTTCCGCGCGGGGACCACGACGACGGTGCGGACACCGCGGACGGCGGCCGTCGTGATTGCGGCCAGGGTGCCCTCGTCCGGCACGAAGTAGGGCGTGGTCAGGATGAGCTCCTCGCGGGCCATGTGCACGGCGGACTGGACCACCCGCACAAGCGCCTCATTCTGCGAATTCACCCCCGTGCCGACCACCTGTGCGATGCGTCCGTCGGGGAACCCCCGCGGCGCGATGGCGATGAGTTCGTCCAGGTTCTCGGCCGTATCCATGAACCAGTCCTCGATGAAGAGCGCCTGCAGGTCCCGGACCGTGGGGCCCTCGATGCGCAGCGTCGCGTCGACCCAGGGGGCGAAGCGGGGCTTGGGGTGGAAGGCTTCCTCAGCCACGTTGTGGCTTCCGGTATACCCGATGCGGCCGTCGATCACTGCGAGCTTCCGGTGGTTGCGCATGTCCAGCCGGATCGCCGCGATCTGCGTGATGCGCGTCGGCAGCGCCGCGACCACCTGGACGCCGCCGCGCACCAGTTCGCGTCGCAGTTCGGACCTCAGGAAGTCGCTGGAACCCACGTTGTCGACCAGAAGGCGGCACTCCACGCCTCTTGCTTCGGCTCGGATCAGCGCATCCGCGACCGCTCGGCCGGCACCATCATCCAGATAGATGTAGAAGAGGAGGTGGACGTGCCGGCGGGCCTGGTCGATGTCCGCCGTCAGCGTCTCGACGAAGTCCGTGGCTCCCGCCAGGAGCGTCAGGCGGTTCCCCCGGTGCGGCTGGGTGTCGCTCCCGAGGCGGGCGAGCCGGGCCACCGCCTCGGTGCTCCATGGGATCATCGCCCCGTCGGGTTCGTCCCGCCACGCCCGTCGCAGCGCCACACGGATGCTGCCCTGAATCGTCCTGTGACGCCGCTTGCGGCTGCTGCCTGTGCGGACCTCGCCCACGATCAGATAGAGGACGATTCCGGCAACCGGCAAGACGATGATCACCAGGATCCACGCCATCGACGATGACTGTCTGGAGCGAGGCCGCAGCAGAACCGCGACCACGAAGACGAGCTGAAGGCCGAGCGCCGCGGCGGCGAGGGTGAATCCTGACAGCGTGCCGAACATGCGGGATGACCTTCGCGGGGGCCGTTGCCGGGCTATCCGCCGCGCGGGGGCGTAATCATGATGTGGGCGCCGGGAGTGCCAGGAGCCATGATCCACGGTCCCCCCTCCTGAGGGCGCTGCGAAAGCCCCGTCGACTCCGGCGTGGCGTTCGGGACGTAGATCACCCAGCGCACCGTCGCCGTCGCCGTGTGGGTCTCGGAGTCCCACGTGCCGTCGAGGATGTACTGGGTGGCCGACACGACCGGCATGGCCAGCGTGCCCGCCTCCATCTCCTCATAGCGGATCCGGTAGCGGTCGCCCCGGTCCACGCCCTCGGCGTCCAGTTCGCGGCCGCGCGCGAAGTAGGGTTCGAGGGACGCGTGATAGCAGGAGCTGGAGAAGCGCTCGTTCGCCGGGTTGGACGCCAGGCAGATGAAGTCGTTCGAGCCGGGCCGCAGCTCCACCACGCTGCCGTCCGTGGCGTAACCCAGGACGCGCGCCCCCCGGGCCTTGTCTTCGGGCGCGGCCGCCAGCGCCTGCGCGACCTGCTCCTCGGGGTTCGCGACCTGCGACGCGGCGCAGCTCCACGAGGCGGAAATCGCCAGGGCGGCGAGACCGAGTGAGATACGTTCAGTGAGCATTCATCACCCCTGGTTGAGAGAAGCGGGGTCCGCGTGCTGACCTGCCGGAAGCCCGCGGATTGTCGTTGGAATCCCATGGACCGGATTTGCCGGACAGTCTTCAAGATATGTTCCGCCCGCGGTTTCCGCCCGCCGAGCCCCGTTCGGGGGCGAGCGCGCCCGGATTCGCACGGGCGCCGGCTATGTGTTGCAGCGTTGGCCGCCCCCCCGATTGGCGCCCGGGACGGTGCACCCTTCAGATTCCCTGTGGGGACGACGAGTGCAACTCGGTAACGGAGTCGGCCAGGTGACTTTCCTGACGGGACGCGCGCGGTTGACGGGCCGCAAGTACGGATTCCTCCTCGTAGCGGGCATATCCCTTGCGCTGGGAGCCTGCGGCGAAGCGACTGTGGTTCCCGGACCCGGTGAGCCCGTCGAAATCGACCTCTCCCAGCCGTGGGCCACCGCCACCGTCGCGGACGCCGGTGGCTCCACGGCGATGGTGGAACGGGGACTTGACCGGGCCCGCGCCAACCACCGCATGCGCAGCCTGCTGGTTGTCAGAAACGGGCGGCTGGTCGTTGAGGAATACTTCGGAGGCGCTCGCGCGAACACCCTGCAAGACGTGCGCTCGGTCACCAAGAGCGTCGTGTCGGCGCTGACCGGAATCGCCCTTGAGCGGGGCGACATCGGCGGGCTGGACGACCCCGTAGCCGACTACCTGGGCTCGCTCATCCCGGATCTCGACCCCGACAAGGGAGCAATCACGATCCGGCAACTCCTCACGATGACCAGCGGCCTGGAGTGGGACGAGACCGGCGGCTTCGGATCGTACGTCGAGTGGATTCGCTCCGACGATCGCCTGGGATTCCTGCTCGGCCTGCCGTTTGTGTCGCCCCCGGGCGAAACGTTCAACTACAACTCGGCGGCGGTCCATCTTCTAGGCGTTGTCCTCGAGCAGGCCACCGAGACACCGTTGCCGACGCTGGCCGAATCCACACTCTTCGGTCCCATCGGGGTCTCGCGAAGCCCGTGGGAGCCGCTTGGCGACGGGTCGTTCAACGGTGGTGCCGGGCTGGACCTGCGCCCCAGGGACCTCGCGCGGTTCGGGCAGCTGTTCCTCCAGCGCGGCTCGAGCGGCGGCCGGCAGATCGTTTCCGCCGAGTGGGTCGACGCTTCCACCGCCGAGCGCTTCGACTGGCGATTCGGCATGGGAGCCCTCGACGGGATCACCTATGGCTACCTCTGGTGGGTCGTTCCCGGGGCGAGGGAGCCGATGTACTTCGGCTGGGGGCACGCGGGACAGTACGTGGTGGTCGTACCCGGCCTGCGACTCGTGGTCGTTGCCACAAACCACTGGGTGGGAGCCGGGGAAGACGGTGGGGCGCGCCGCTTTGAGCGCATGACGATGGACATTCTGGTCCAGGACATCGTCCCGGCGTTTCGCTAACCGTCCTCCGCTGGAGATGTGGCGGGGTTCCGGGTTACGGGCTTCCGAGAAGGCCGCGTTCAGCGCCGGGCGGGTGCCGAGTCCGCCGGGAAGCGCAGGATCTTCGGAGGATGACCCTCCGCCTCGAGGAAGCGCAGAAGGCCCTCCCGGGAGATCGAGGTTGTCTTCGAGTTGTCCAGCGGGTGGAAGTTGAGCGGCTCGCTGTCGAGGAGTTTCGCGTCGATGGCTACTTTCACCACACCCCGGGTGTCGTTCAGGATGGCGAACGGGGACACGGCCCCTGCGCGGATGCCCAGATAGCCGGCCAAGCGGCGCGGGGTGCAGAACGTAAGGCGCTTGGTACCCAGTTCGAGGGCGAGCCACTTCAGATCGACCTTGCGCTCGGCAAGACACGACACCAGCCAGTGACGCTCCTTCTTGTCGCGCACGAAGAGGTTCTTGGAGTGTGCTCCCTCGATTCGTCCTCGCAGGCGGCGGGCCTCTTCGACGGTGAACACGGGGACGTGATTGAGGGTACCATGGACGATGCCCAGTTCGTTCAGCCTGGAGAAGAGGTCCGCGGGACCCCTTGGCCGAGTGCCGTCGACAAGGAGCGGTTCAGTGTCGTTCATTCGGTTATTCCGTGCCCTGCGCGTTCGCGTCTTCGGTTCGGCGGGCCACCAGTGTCAGCTTCTGGTCAGCCGTGCGCCGCCACCTTACGTTGTCATTCTGACCGCTGGTTCACCACGGGGACAACCGGGGGCCCGGGCCGGTTCCGCAGTCGCCGGGCCGCCGGGCACAAGGACACGAGCGCAATGAACCACCGCTGGAAGTTGTTTGCCGTACTCGTCGCCGGAACCGCCGTGGCCGCGGCTTGCGGCGGAGACGAACCGACCCCGCCGGAGCAGGACCTGGCTCCGAACCTTGCTGGAACCTATGACCTCGCGGCGTTCTCGTCGGCCCTGGTAACCGGGGGCCAGACACTGGAGCCGCCGCTGGTTTCCGGGGTCTTCATACTGCGCCAGGCCCCCCCGACGGGGAGCGAGTCCACGGGGACCTTCGAGATGAGCATCTCGGTGCCGGACGGGCTGGGCGGAACCACCGCATTCGACGACGAGGGGACCTACACGGTCCGCAGCGACGGGACCTGGGAGCAGGCGGGCAACCTCAACCAGGCCAGGGGGACGTACACACTGGAGGGCCGGACCTTCACCGTGACGGTCACGGAGCCCGCCCTGGCTGTCTCGTTGTCGGTCTGGCAAAGAAGGTAGGGATGGGCAGGCGGTTCGTACCTGTGGCGCGCCGAATGTGGCGGGACGGTGCGGGGGTCTACCCGTGGCTGGCGGCCCCGGGCGTGCGGTCGCGCCGGGCTGCAATCCCTGGTTCCCTCTTGCTTGCGCTCCTAGTCCCCCCCGGATTGATGGCGGCTCAGGAGGTCACGATTCGGGGCAGGGTAGTCGACTCCGAGACCGGGCTGGGCATCGAGGGGGCCGAGGTGCGGGTCCGTTCCATGCAACTGCGCACACTAACCGCCGCCGAGGGCCGATTCGAGCTCACCCTTCCGGACCAGGACGGGCCCGTTCGGCTGGTCGTGGTGGCCGGGCTGTACAGAACGGTGGAACGGGTGGTCGATCCTCCCACTGCAGTCAGGGAGCCCCCGACGATCGCCCTGGAGCGGATGCTCTTCGATCTGCCGGGGGTCATGGTAACGGCCAACCGGGGCAGTGCACGGCCCGGGGAGGCACCGGTGAGCGTCTCCGTCATCGGGCGCGACGAGCTCCGCAACCGGGACGTCACCAGCCTCAACGAAGCGCTTCCCTTCGCACAGGGTGTGACCTTCAACGCCGGCCAGATGGATATCCGCGGCTCCAGCGGCATCGCGCGTGGCGTGGGCAGCCGGGTCCTCATGCTCCTCGATGGCCACCGCGCCCTCGCGAACGTCGGGTCGTCGATCGACTTCGGCCTCCTGCCGCTCCTGGATGTCGAGCGGATCGAGATCGTCAAGGGCCCGCATTCGACCCTCTTCGGCACGAACGCAATGGGTGGGGTGGTCAATGTGATCACGCGCGCCCCCGTCGACGGCAGGCGAACGGTGGTGCGCGGGTACTACGGGTTCTTCGACACCCCCGGCGAGCGCGAATTCACGGAGGAGTTTCTGAGCATGCGGGGGCTCCAGATTCAGCATTCGCGCCAGGTCGGGCGCGCGGGCACGACCTTGTTCGTGGGGCGCGAGGGCTCCGACGGCTTCAGGCAGAACGGGGGTGTCGAGCGGTGGCGGTTCCGGGCCAAGACCGTCTTCGGAGCGGAAACGACCACTCCCCTGGAGATGTTTGTCAACTGGAAGCACGAGGAAGCCGAGGAGTTCTTCACATGGCTCTCGCCGGAGCGCCCGCTGGAGGTGGACCCTTCGCAGCTCGGCGACAAGAAGCGGGACATCGCCCTTGTCCTTGGAATGACGGCCACCCCGGTCGTGACGCCGGTGCTGAAGCTGCAGATCCGGCCGCAGGTGCAGCATGTGCGCTCGCAGAATTACTTCCACGACAACGACGACTTCCACCGGTCCACCCGTTGGGGCACCGATGTGCAGCTCTCCCGCTTCACCGGAGGGCGCCACTCCTTCACGACCGGGGCGGAGGCCTCGCACACCGAAATCTCCTCCAACTTCCTCGAACCGACACCGACCACCACCGACCTCGCCTTCTTCCTGCAGGACGAGATTGAAATCTCTGACCGGGTGCGGGGAACCACCGGGGTGCGGCTGGATCTGCACCGGGCCTCCTCGGCGGAGAGTGATTTTTCGATCAACCCCAAGATCGGCCTCGTGTACGAGCCGTCCGACCGCCTCAGCCTGCGGACCTCGCTGAGCCGCGGCTACCGGGCCCCGAGCGTTGCCGAGCAGTACAGCTCGACGGTCGTGTTCGGATTCCGTGTGATCCCCAATCTTGAACTCCGCGGGGAGTCGGCCTGGGCCAGCGAAGTGGGAGCCACGATGAGCCCCAGAAACTGGCTGTGGTTCGACGTGGGACTCTTCTGGAGCGAATACGACGAACTCATCGAGGTTTCCGGGGCACCGGACCAGGTGCTGACCTTCCAGTTCCGCAACGTTGCGGAGGCGCGCATCCGCGGAATCGATGCCGGTGCCAAGGTCGGCATCATCCCCGAAAAGCTCACGTTGCAGACGACCTACCTCTATCTCGATACGGAAGACAAGCGAACCGGCCGCCCCCTCGTGTACCGGTCGGACCACAACCTGACGACGACGCTCTCTGCGTGGGCGGAACGTCTCGCGCTCGATCTCCGCTACCGGAGCCGGGCGGATCAGGTCCTGGCCTTCCCGCTGGACGAGCGGGGGGACATCACCCTGGTGGACCTGCGCATGGGCACGACGCTGATGGACGTGGATGTGCAGGCCAAGGTCGAGAATCTCCTTCAGGCCGAATACGTGGACGTTCAGGAGCGCAACCCGGGCGCCACGCGGAGCTTCCGCATCACCCTTACGTCGCGGTTCTGAGGCGGGGCGATGCGGTTGGTGCCGGCGGCGGGTCTGGCGGAGGTCGGGTGCTCTGGCGGGCGGTCACCTCTGTTGCGCGGCATGCCGCCGATCCACAACGCGAATTCCCCTGGTGTCCCGGGCGGGCCGCTGGCCTACGCCCTGGTCGCTTGCGCCATTCTGTCGCCCTCGGCGGCCGCGGCGCAGGATCCCGCGGGGAGTGCCGGGGCGCCGGCGTCTGCATTTGGCCCTCCCGGGCCGCAGGCGATGCCGGTCGAACCGCTGGTCGATGCCGAGTGGCTGCTGCGCAACATCGGCGCGGAAGACGTGGTCGTGGTGCAGCTCGAGCGCCGTAACGGGGAGTACGCGGAGGAGCACATCCCCGGAGCGCGCCTCCTGCGCTTCGGCGCGATCACCTGGGATGGGGAGCGGGGGTGGCGGTCCGAGTTCCGGACCCTGGAGGAGACCGTCGATGTGTTGCAGGCTGCCGGGATCGGGCGGGAATCGAGAGTGGTGATCTACGGGAGCAGCATGACGGCGACGGCTCGCGCCTGGGTGACCTTCGACCTCCTGGGGCTCGGCGACCGGGCGTTCCTGCTGAACGGGGGAATCACGGCGTGGAAGGCGGCCGGTGGGGCGGTGGAGAGCGGCGAGCCCGGCCCGGTGGAGCCCGGTGACGTGGCGGCGGTCAATCCCATCGACTTCCGCGTCTCGGCGGACTGGATCCACGAGCGGCTGGACGACCCTTCGCTGGTCCTCCTCGACGCGCGTCCGGACGACGAGTACACCGGCGCCGACGGCGGGCTGGGAGGCGCGGGACGCCCGGGGCACATCCCCGGGGCGGCTCAGCTCTACTGGGAAGAACTGATGGACCCCGCGAACAACACCCTCTTCCGGCCCACGGACGAGATCGTCCGGATCCTGGAGCACCACGGTGCCGGCGAGGGCAGGACCCACGTCGTCTACTGCATGATCGGCATGCGCGCGAGCGTCGACTACATCGCGGCCCGCATGATGGGTCTGGACGTCCGCTTCTACGACGCCAGCTGGCGCGACTGGGGGGACCGGGCGGACCTGCCGACGGAGATGGGGCCGGATCCGCGGGATGGGCGGCGGGACGACAAAACGCGTCCCTGACAACGTTTCGCAAACGCCGCGTGTTCGGGCAGTTGTTCCCTAGCCAAGACAGAATTATCGTAGAACATTGTAAATCATGCCATAATTCCTATATGAAATTTGCCCAGCTACTCGAAATCGTAGAGGATGAGCCCGTTTTCGAGACCGGCTTCCTCACGGCCGGCCGGCCTCGAGAACCGGGACTTCCAGCCCAACTGAGCCGGTGGTGCGCGGCCGGCAGGCTGCTCCGGCTACGGCGCGGGCTGTTTGCCCTGGCTCCACCCTACCGCAAGGTGATCCCCCACCCGTTCCTGGTGGCGAATCGCCTGGTGCCGGGGTCGTATGTCAGCGGTCTCTCGGCACTTGCGTTTGCCGGCGCCATCCCGGAATTCGTTCCCGAGGTGACGAGTTGCGGCCCGGGCCGTCCGCACGTCAGGACCACGCCGCTCGGCCGCTTTTCCTTCCGGTACATCAAGGCCGGCCTCAGAAGCGGGTACCGCCTTGTCGAGCTCGCTGGCGATCAGCGTGCCTTCGTCGCTTCGGTGGAGAAGGCCTTGCTGGACCTGGTGCATCTCCAGCCGGGAGGTGACAACCCCGCCTGGATCGATGCCTTGCGGCTGAATGTGGAAGTCCTCTCGGCGGAGAGGGTGGAAGCGATTGCCTGCGTGACGGCAAGCCCCAAGCTGGCCCGCGCGGCGGCGTACGTGCGGCAATTGGCCGACGATCCCGCGTTCGCGTATGACCCGCTGCCGGCCAGCGAGGAATTGCCGGTGCGCGCCGGGAGGAATCGGGCACAGTGAAGGACCATCTTCGTTCGCTGGTCCGCGGCATGGATCCGCTGGCGGGGCGCAACGTCGTCCGCGAATACCTGCAGGCCCGGATCCTGGAGGCGCTGCAGCGGTCCGGAGCGATGTCGCCGCTCGCGTTCCAGGGTGGCACGGCGCTGCGTTTCCTCTACGGATTGCCCAGGTATTCCGAGGACCTCGACTTCGCGCTCGAGGGTCCGCCGGAGTCGTACGACCTGCGCGGCTGGGTCGCCGCCATCTCGCGGCAGTTCCGGCGAGAGGGATACGAGGTTGCCGGCTCGTTGCGCGACCGGGGCAATGTTCACGCCGGCCGGCTTCGCTTCCGGGGCGTGCTCCACGACGCGCGCCTCGCACCCGACCGGGACAGGTTGCTGGGCATCAGGATCGATGTGGACACCAACCCTCCCGCGGGCGCCGTGACCGCGACGCGCCTGGTGAGGCGGCACGTTTCCCTGCGCATTCACCATCATGACCGGGCGTCGCTCCTCGCCGGGAAGCTGCACGCAGTGCTCTGCCGGCCCTGGACCAAGGGAAGAGACATCTACGACCTGGCGTGGTATCTGAGCGACCCGGGCTGGCCGGCACCGAATCTGGCGCTATTGAACGCGGCGGTGCGGCAGGGGGCCGCAGAGGCCGAGCCGCTCACCGAGGGCACCTGGCGTGAGGCGGTTGCCGGGCGGGTGAGGCGACTGTGCTGGGACGAGGTGGCGGCGGACGTGCGGCCGTTCCTGGAGGGGACCGGGGAAGTGGTGGAGAAGGGGGAGGTGCTCGAGTTGCTCGAACGCGCCGGGTAGCCCGAAGAGCAACCCCGGGCGAGGAACCCGCGGTCCAAACGGCGTGTAGCAACCCTATCGGGGCACCACCCGCCGAAGTAACGAAACACGCAGCACCTGGGCTGCGATGCCACGGGAGCCACCCAATGACCAGAATACGGATTCCCACCGCGGTCCTGACGCTCTCCCTGGCCGGTTGCCACGACCCGAGTCCCACACAGCCGGTGACCGGCGGTGGGGAGGTGCGCGTCGAAGCGGACGTCTGGGACGGAACGCGCTGGCGGCAGCTGTTCCGCGAAGCGAAGCACCTCGGGGGGCGCGTGAAACTGTCCCCGGCCGGAGAGGGCCAGGATTTCGAAGTCCTCCCGGTTGACCCGCGACCGTTGGCGGTTTATTCGACACCGACTTGTAGCGTAGCGGACGATCCCGGATCCGGGGAAGTTCGCAGCTACCTTGACTGCCTGGCCGAAAAGCTGCGAGGCGACGCCATGAACCATGGGCGACCGTCGTGGCCCCTGGACGAAGAACGGCCCACGCACTTGCTCATCTGGCACGAGGATACGGGCATGTGGAATGTTTGGTCGGTCTTCTGGAGCCGATGCGGAAACGCCTACCGGAGCATGACCGAGGCGGGGCTGATCAGGCCGATGTAGGAACCTGGTAGGGGCTGGTCCCGCGCGGTGCCCTCCGAAGCCGAATCCCCTCCACCACCCGGTGATGCACCATCGCCAGCGCGGGCACGATCATCATCAGCACGCCGGTCGCGAAGAGGATCCCGAACCCCAGCGATGCCGCCATCGGGATCAGGAACTGCGCCTGGATGCTGGTTTCGAATACCAGGGGCGCAACGCCCAGGAAGGTCGTCACCGAGGTGAGGAAGATCGGGCGGAACCGCGCCTTCGCCCCCTCGATGATCGCTTCCCGTCCGGACATGCCCCCGCGCCGGCGCTCGTCGATGAAGTCGATCATGACCAGGGAGTCGTTCACGACGACGCCGCTCAGGCCGATGACCCCGAAGAGCGACATGATGGCCATCTGAAGGCCGAGGATGACGTGGCCGAGGACCGCCCCGATAATCCCGAAGGGAATGGCCGCCATGATGATCAGGGGCTTCGAGTAGGAGCCGAACGGGATGGCCAGCAGCGCGTAGATCGCCAGCATCGCGAGGAGGAAGCCGCCGAAGAGCGCGCCGAAGGACTCGACCTGTTCCTGCTGCTCGCCTCCGAAGGTATGGCTAAGCCCCGGACTTGCGGCCGCGAGCGCGGGGAGGACCGAGCTCTCGAGCTGGTTCGTCACCTCGTCCCCGGTGACGATGGCGGTGTTCACGTCGGCGGTGACGGTGAGGACCCGCTGTCCGTCCTTGCGACGTATGGTGGTGGGCGAGCTGCCGAAGCGCACCGACGCTACCCGGCCGAGGGGGACCTGTTCGCCGGTGGGTGTCCGGACCTGGTAGTTCTCCACGTCGGCGATGGCGTTGCGCTCCTCTTCGGGTAGCCGCACGTAGACGCGCATCTCCTCGCGGCCGCGCTGAACCCGCAGGGCTTCATTCCCGAAGAATGCGGAGCGGACCTGCCGGGCCAGGTTGTCGAGGGTCAGCCCCAGGGTACGGGCCTCAGGCAACAGGTCGAGCTGGATCTCACGGAGTCCCTGGTCCTGGTCGGCCTGGATGTCGAAGACGCCGCCGAATTCCTGGAGCCGCGCCATGAGCGAGTCGCCGATAAGGGCCAGACGGCCGGGGTCCGGATGCGAGAGCTCGACATGAACCGGGGCTCCGAAGCTGATGAGTTCCGCAGTGATGCCGAGCGACTTGGCCTCGGGCAGCACACCCACCTCTTCACGCCATGCCTGCTGGAAGTCGATCGCGGACACGGCCCGATCCTCGGGGCTGACGAGCTTGAATTCCACGGCCGCGATGTTGGACTGCGGGCTGGCCGCATCGGCAGCCGCGCCGCCGGGCCCGGACTGCCTCGCCGGCAGGCCGATGGTGACGTTGACGCCGGTGAGGAGGGCATCGACTTCCTCGCCCGTGCCGGAGGCGAGCCGTTCGAGCACCCGGTATCCGGTGGTCTCCAGGGTTCGGGCCACGTCGGCGGTGCGCTGAACCGGCGTTCCCTCCGGCATCTCCAGGCTCGCGGTGATGAGGTCGCCCTCCACCGACGGCATGAAGTCCACCTTGATGATCCCCGCCGGGATCATCGCGACGCAGACGATGATCATGGCGACGCCCGAGGCGATCACGACGCCGGGCCGGCCGGTGGCGAAGCGGAGGCACCGGTCGAGTGGGCCCGCGATGAAGCGCTGCAGACCCGACTCCACGCTGGACTGAACGCGGCCGATCAGATGCGGCTTGTGCCGGGCGGGGCGGCCGCTGCGGTCGGGCAGGTGCGAGAGGTGGTTCGGGAGGACGAGCAGGGACTCGAGCAGCGAGAAGAGCAGGACCGACATCACGATGATGGGGATCTCCCCGATGATCCTGCCGATCGAACTCGGGATGAAGAAGAGGGGACAGAAGGCCACCACCGTGGTCAGGACCGCGAAGATCACGGGCCGGGTGATCCGGCGGGTGCCGCGGATCGAGGCCACCACCCCCCTGGCTCCCCGTTCCCGCTCGGCGTAGATGTTCTCGCCCACCACGATCGCGTCGTCAACCACGATCCCGATCGCGAGGATGAAGGCGAAGAGCGACATCAGGTTGATGGACACGCCCAGTACGGACATCACCGCGAAGGTGCCGACGAAGGAAACCGCGATTCCCACCGCGACCCAGAAGGCCAGCCGGATCTCGAGGAAGATCGCCAGCGCGAGGAGCACCAGGGCCAGCCCCAGGAAGCCGTTCTTGACCAGGAGTCCCAGGCGCGACTGCAGGATGTCGGCGTCGTTGTTCCAAATCTCGAGGCCCACGCCCGCGGGCAGCGACGGGATCACCTCCTCTTCGAGGTGGGCTTCCACTGCGGCGACGATCTCCAGGACTTTCTCGTCGGCGGTGCGGAAGACCTCGACGTAGGCCGCGGGCTGACCCCGGTAGCGGCCGATCAGGTCCACGTCGCGGAACCCGTCCCGGACCTCGGCGATGTCCCCGAGCCTCACCACGGTCCCGTCCGCGCGGCTCAGGACGATGATCTCTTCGAAGTCCTGCTGGGTGTAGTTCTGCCCCGTCGTGCGGATCCGCACCTCTTCGTCGCGGGTGGCGATGCTGCCCGCGGACAGGTCCAGCGAGCCGCCCCGCACGGCATTCGCGATGTCCCCCAGGGTCAGGCCCAGCGCCCGCAGCCGGCGAAGCGGAACCTCGATGGAGATCTCGTAGGCACGAACGCCGGTCGTCTCCACGTAGGACACCACCGGTAGCGCGGCAAGCGCGTCCTCGGTGCGGTAGGCGAGCTCCTTGAGGGTGCGTTCGGAGACATCGCCGTAGAGGACGAGCCGTATCACGCTCTGCTGGTTGGTGACCTCGGAGACCTCGGGGCGCTCGGCACCGCCGGGGAAGGTCTGGATCCGGTCGACCTGTGCCTTGATGTCGTCCAGGGCCCGGTTCAGGTCCTCTCCCATGTTGAGTTCCGCCACAACGGAACCGCGCCCCTCCGATACCGTGGACCGAACGTGTTTCAGGCCCTCGACGCCCTCGATCTGCTCCTCGATCTTGAGGATGATCGATTCCTCGATCTCGTCCGGCGTGGCGCCGGGGTATGCCACCGAGACGAGCACCCGGTCCATCGAGATTTCCGGGAAGACCTCCTGGACCAGACCGCGCAGCGCGAAGAGGCCCGCGATCAGGATGAACAGCATCAGGAGGTTGGCCGCGACCCCGTTGCGGGCCATGTAGGCGATGGGACCCCTGGCGGTGCCCCCGTCTTGATTCACGCCCGGATCCTCCCCTGGCAGCCCGTGGAACACGCTCCTACTGCGTCCGAACCTGCATCCCCTCGGTGGCGATCTGGATCCCGCTCACGACCACCATCTGGCCGTCTTCCAAACCGCCGGTCACGTAGACGACATCGTCGATGCGTTGCAGAACGCGGACCGGGACGATCGTGATCGTGGCGCCGCTGCGCACCGCCCACACCTCGTTCCCCGTCCTGAGCGCGGCGCGCGGCACGGCGAAGTAGCGCTCCGGCGCGACCCCGTCGATCCGCACGTCCACGAACTGGCCCACCAGGAGCGGCGGCCCGGACGAGCCCGCTCCGGTCGCGCCGCCGCCGTCCTCGTCCGCCGGCGTCCCGCCCCGGAAGGGATTGGGGACGCGGACGATCACGTCGATCGTGCGGGTCTGTTCGTCGAGCGCGGCCTCGGCGCGGTCCACGTAGCCGCTCCAGGTGTAGCGCGTGTCGCCGTACGTTGCCGCGACGGTCGCGCGCACGCTCCGGTTCCCGTCGCCGGCGACGAGGTTCCACAGCCGCGGGATCAAAGCCGCGTCCGCGTCCGACAGCGGCACGACCACCTCGACCGCGTCCGCCGCGTAGAGCCGGCCCACGCTCTGCCCCGGCGCCACGAACTGCCCCACATCCACCGACTCGGACCGCACGGCGCCGCTGAAGGGCGCCTTGACCTCGGTGCGGCTCAGCGCAAGCTGGGCGTCGGCCAGCGCCGCGCTGTCCCGCGCCAGCGCCGCCCGCGCGGCCTCCAGTTGCGGTTGGCGCAACGTCAGGGCGCTCGCCGCGCCGCTTGCCCCACCTCCGCTTCGCCGCTGCATCCGTTCGTACTCCTCGCGCGCAATCCGCGCCCGTTCCTCCTCCTGCAGGAGCGCCACCTGCTGCGCGGCGACGTTGGCCTGCGCCTGCTGGACCCGGTTCACGTAGTCCGCGTCCTCGATGCGGAAGAGCACGTCGTCCGCCCGAACGCGTCCCCCGCCCTGGAAGGAGGGGGCCACCCACGTCACCGTCCCGCCCACCTGGGCCGCCACGTCGATCTCCGCCCGGGGTCGGACCGTCCCGGCCCCGTGCACAGGGATTGCGCCCTCTTCCGCCGTGGCCACGCCCGTCGTCACGAAGGGCGCGGTGGAGGGGGGTTCGCGCACCGGCGGTTCGGGCCTGAGACGGATCATGACGACGGCCACCACGATCGCTCCCCCGAGGATTCCAACGGCGATAAGGGCGCTCCGGAATCGGCTCATCTATCTGTTCCTTCCGTTTTCGGGGTTTCCGTTGTTGGCGGGCACCATCCGCATCGCTTCGAGCACCTCCGGCGGGGCGATCCAGTCGCCCCCAAGCGCCCGGTGTACCGCCAGGCGGGCCAGCGCAAGGTCCCGCCGCGACCCCGCCAGGGTGGACTCCACGTTGAGCCGGGACCGGAGCGCATCCAGATAGTCGGTGTAGCCGGCCACTCCGGACGAATAGCGCTCGAGCTGGAGCGCGACGGAGGCGTTGGCCTCCGCGAGTTGCGACGTCAGGTAGTCGTATCGTCGCCCCTCGTTCTGCAGCGCGGCGAGCGCCGCCTCCACCTCGTGCACGGCGGTTACCACGGTCCGCCCGTACGCCGCCGCCGCCTGCTGAAAGGCCGCCTCGGCGGCCGCGACGTTGTTCCTCAGGCGGCCGCCCTGGAAGATCGGCGCCGTGAGATTGCCGAGCAGGTTGCGGAACCACTGGTCGACATTGAAGAGACCGTCGGCCTCGGCAGCCTGGACGCCGATTGTGCCGGAGAGCGACAGCGAGGGAAGCAGTTCCGCCCGGCGTGCACCGATCGAGTGGCGCGCGGCCTCGAGCCGCAGGGCTGCCGCCCGCACGTCCGGCCGCTGCACGAGCAGGTCCGCCGGGACTCCCGCGGCAACCGGGTCCGCGGACGGTACGGGGGCCAGGGACTCGGGCAGCACCCCGTCCAGCTTGTCCCTGAAACCGCCCATCAGCACGGCCAGCCGCCCCTCCGCGTTCACCAGCTGGCTCTCCAGCTGCGGCAGCACCGCCTGCGTGTTGAGCAGCTCCTGCCTTACCAGGTAGAGCTCCTGCGAGGTAATCAGTCCGCTCTCGTAGCGGGTGTCCGCGAGCTCCTCGCGCTCGAGCAGGACATCGGCGGTCTCGCCGGTGAGCGCGATGCGGGTGCGCAGGTCGGCGATTTCGAAGTAGGTGGTGATCGTCTCGGCCAGCACGCCGATGCGCGCTGCATCATAGTCGGATTCGGACGCGAGGTAGCTCAGCCCCGCGGCCCTCGCGTCGTTGCGGGCGCGGCCCCAGAAGTCGAGCTCGTAGGCGAACTCCGCGCCGAGCGACCAGGTCGTGACCCCCAGCCGTTCCGGGAACTGGAAACCGCCGATGGCGTCGCCCTCTTCGGTACCCGTTAGCTCACGGAACTGCTGGCCGAATCCTGCGTTCGCGGGGGTGTCCTGGTCGGTGGCCGTCGCCGTCCCCTGAACGACCGGGAAGAGGCCGGCCCGTGCGATCCCGGCCTGGGCCCGGGCCTGCTGCACGCGCGCGACCGCTTCCGCCAGGTCGAAGTTCGAGGCCAGCACCGAGTCCACGACCGCGTTCAGCGCGGGATCCTCGAAACCCCGCCACCATTCAAGCGCTTCGGGGGTCCCCGCGGCGCCCGGTTCGGCGAAGGCGTCCGGCAGCTCGGCGACAGGCTCCGGGACCGATGGCGCAGGCGCAAAGGAACAGGCTCCCAGCAGGACCAGCGAGACCAGCCCAACGCAATGGCGAACTCTGGCGGAGGGATCCGGGCGGGGCGCAGGTCGAAGTGTTGGCGACATGGTCCTCTTGAACCCTTTGGGGAGGCGGTTCCACTCAATTGGCTTGGGAAACTTTGGTCCTGTGCGGAGCCGGCGCAACCGGGCGCGCCGACCGGCCCGAGCGGCTACGCCTGACTGGCGCCCGGCCCGACCGGTTGCGGCGCGACCCGGTCCAGTGCCTCGGCGAGGGTGTTCACCGTCCGGCCCACGTTGTCCAGCTTGTCGAGCCCGAAGAGTCCGAGGCGGAAGGTGCGGAAGGGGGATGGTTCTCCGCACCGCAGCGGTACACCCGCCGCGATCTGCAGTCCGGCTGCCGCGAACCGGCTTCCGTTCTGGATGGCGAGATCGTCGGTGTAGCTGACCACGACGCCCGGCGCCCCGAAGCCGGGTGCCGCAACGCTCCGGTATCCCCTGTCCCCGAGCAGTCTCCGGACCCGGTCACCCAGCTCCAGCTGACGCGTCCTCGCTCGTTCGAAGCCGAACGCGCGCGTCTCTGACATCGAATCGTGGAACATCCTGAGCGCGTCGGTCGGCATCGTCGTGTGGTAGGTGTGACCGCCCGCCTCGTAGCTCCGCATCACCTCGAGCCAGCGCAGCAGGTCGCAGCTGAAGCTGGTGTTGGCGGTTGCGTCCATTCGGTCCAGAGCCCGTTCCCCCAGCATGACGAGTCCCGCGCACGGCGACCCGCTCCACCCCTTCTGCGGGGCGCTCAGGAGCACGTCCACCCCCGATCCCCGCATGTCGACCCACATCGCGCCCGACGCGATGGCGTCGAGCACGAAGAGCGTGCCGACCCCGCGGGCCGCATCCGCAACCGCGCGCACATAGTCGTCCGGCAGGATGATCCCGGACGAGGTCTCGACGTGGGGGGCGAAGACGGCATCGGGCCGGAAGGACTCGATGGTCGCCACCACCTCGTCGATGGGTGGAGGGGCGAACGCGGGTGTGGCGCCCGCGTCCTGCGGACGTGCCTTGAGCACCTCCGATTCAGCCGGGATCCCGCCTGCCTCGAAGATCTGCGACCAGCGGTAGCTGAACCAGCCGTTGCGCAGGACCAGGCAGCGCTTGCCGGTTCCGAACTGGCGCGCAACCGCTTCCATGGCGTAGGTCCCTCCACCCGGAACGACCGCTACGGCATCCGCCGCGTACACCTCCTTCAGCGTCGCGGATGTGTCCTTCATCACCTGGCGGAAGCGAGCCGACATGTGATTCAATGATCGATCGGTGAAGACGACCGAGTATTCCAGAAGCCCGTCGGGGTCGATATTGGGGAGCAGCCCGGGCACATTTACCTCCTTGACTGAATGGGAAAGGATACTTTAACGAGAATGAACACACGCAACAGATTTCGATGCGCGCTGCTGGCGGCCTGCGCGCTGGCGGTGCCGGTCGCGGGATGCGGCGAAGCGGGCATTGCCCAGCTGGACTTCGAGGTGCGGCGCACCCTGCCGCACGACCCGGGGGCCTACACCCAGGGGCTCCTTGTCCACGAGGGGACCTTCCTGGAGAGCACCGGCCAGTACGGCACCTCGACGCTGCGCCAGGTCGACATCGCCACCGGCCGGGTACTCCGGAGCCACGCGCTCTCGGACGAGCACTTCGGAGAGGGGATCGCCGTGGTCGGCGACCGGGTGATCCAGCTGACCTGGAAGGCCGGCCTGGCATTCGTATACGATCTGGAGACCTTCGAGGTGCAGCACACGCTGGCGTACGAGGGCGAGGGATGGGGGCTTTGCCACGACGGCGCCTCGCTCTTCATGACCGACGGCAGTGGAATCCTCTTCCGCCGCGATCCGGTGACATTCGCGGTGTTGGAGGAGATCCGCGTCACCCGCGACGGCTTTTCGGTGCGTGACCTCAACGAGCTGGAGTGCGTGGGGGAACACGTGTACGCCAACGTGTACATGACGAACGAGATCCTGCGGATCGACAAGGCTACGGGCGAGATCACCGGGGAACTCGACGCGCTGTCGCTGGCACTGACGAGCAACCGCCCGTCCGATGTGGGCGCTGTGTTCAACGGGATCGCCCATGATGGGGCCACGGGGACCTTCTACGTGACCGGCAAGCTGTGGCCGCAGATGTTCGAGATCGCGATCAGCGGGGGGTAGGCGAAGCAGAGTTTCGGGAAAATCGGTTGTCGAATGAAGGATTTGCAAGTATTATTCTTGTATGTTCATTGAGCGTCCGAACCCCGTGCGTCGCATCCGAGAGGAGTTCTCGGTGCATCCCTGCGTCGCGCTCACCGGTCCGCGCCAGTGCGGCAAGTCCACCTTGGCCGGACGGATCGCGGCGGAGGATCCGGCGAGTACGTATTTCGATCTCGAGGCCGGGGTGGACCGCCGCCGCCTGGCCACGCCCGAGCAGACGCTGGCCCCGCTCGAGGGACTCGTCGTGATCGACGAGATCCAGCGTGACCCGTCCCTCTTCGAGACGATCCGGGTGCTGGTGGACCGGCCCCCGAACTCCGCGCGGTTCCTCCTTCTCGGCAGCGCTTCGCCGCGGCTGGTCAGGGGTGTCTCCGAGTCGCTCGCGGGCCGCGTCGGGCTCGTCGATCTGGGGGGTTTCCAGCTCGGAGAGGTGGACGCTGGGGACTGGCGAAGGCTGTGGACGCGCGGGGGCTTTCCGCGCAGCTACCTGGCGCGCGGAGACCGGCGGTCGTTCCTGTGGCGGCGGAGTTTCGCCCGCACCTTCCTCGAACGCGACATCCCCCAGCTCGGGATCACGATTCCGGCGGACCGGCTGAGGCGGTTCTGGACGATGATCGCCCACTACCACGGTCAGACGTGGAACGCTGCGGAATTCGCCCGAGCGCTGGGAACAGGCGAAGCCACGGCGCGCAGATACCTCGACATCCTCACGGGCGCCTTCGTGGTCCGCGCCCTCCCTCCATGGTTCGAGAATCTGAGGAAGCGGCAGGTGAAGGCGCCCAAGGTGTATATACGGGACACCGGACTCCTGCACCTGCTTCTCGGGTTGTCGCGTGCGGAGGAATTGGCCGGCCACCACAAGGTCGGTGCGTCCTTCGAGGGTTTCGCGGTGGAACAGCTGCTCGGCGGTCTCGATACGAGGGACGCCTACTTCTGGGCGACGCACGGAGGCGCGGAACTCGACCTGCTCGTGCTTCGCGAAGGGAGGAGGTACGGCTTCGAGTGCAAGCTCGCCGACGCGCCGGGCACCACGCGGTCCATGCGGGTCGCGTTGAAGGACCTCGATCTCTCGCACCTGTGGATCGTCTATCCCGGCGAGGAGGCCTACCCGCTCGACGACCGTATCTCGGCCCTCCCCATATCGCAGGCGGAACACGTTGACCGTCTCCTGTAATACTCACGCGAAGAGTCCGTCGTCGCCCCTGGCGGCTTCTTCGGCGACGAATCCCGCGAACCCTCCGGCATCGTTCGCCGCGGCCCCGATGCGCGCCACCCCACGCCGGATATCGTCCATGCTGTTAGCGATCGACAGGCGCAGGAAGTCCTGCCCCTCGGCCCCGATCCGCCCGAACGAGGCCCTGTCCATGGTGGCGACTCCGTACCGGTAGAGCAGGAACATCTGGAGCATCCCCGCCGGGGTCGTTCGGCTGCGCGCTCCGGCGGGCAGCGCCGCATATGCCTCGCCCACGCCCAGGCTCTCGCACATCCCCGACACATCCGGGAAGACGTAGAACGCGCCCTTCGGCGTCCGGCACCGCACCCCGGGAACCGCGTTCAGCGCAGGCACGATCCAGTCGCGGCGGCGCTCGAACTCGTCGACCATCGCGCGCACCACCCCGGCCGAAGCCGGGTCCTCGTATGCCGCCACCCCCGCCTCCTGCAGGAACGGCGGCACGCAGGACATGATGTTGATGTTGATGCGCTTGAAGATCGCGGCCTCCTCCGCGGTCGGCAGAACGGCCCAGCCGAGCCGCCACCCGGTCATGGCGAACCCCTTGGAGTGTCCGCTGGCGAGCACGGTCCGCTCCTCCATACCGGGGTGCGAGACGATGCTTTCATGCTCGAGGCCGTCGAAGAGAATCTGCTCGTAGATCTCGTCGGAGTAGATGCGCAGGTCGGGGCGGCAGCGTTCCCGGATCAGGTCGGCGATCCCCGCCAGATCCGCGCGAGAGAGCACGCCTCCGGTTGGGTTGGAAGGGGAGCAAAGGATGATGAGCTTGGTGCGCTCGGTGATGAGCGGCACGAGGTCGTCTGCGTCGAATGCGAAGTCGCGGGCGTCCGAGAGGTGCAGCGGAACCGGAACCGCGCCCACGAATCGCACCCAGGATTCGTAGATGGGGAAGCCGGGGGAGGGGTAGATGACCTCGTCGCCCTCGTCGACGTAGGTCTGCAGGGTGTAGCCGATCGGCGGCTTCGCACCGGGGGTGACGACGACCCGCTCCGGGCCGACCTCGACGCCGCGAGTGCGGGTGACGTGGGCTGCGATCGCCTGACGGAAGGGAAGGATGCCGGCGGGATCGCAGTAGCCGGAGCGGCCGGCGTCCAGGGCCTCGCTGGCCACCCGGTTCAGGTGCGGGGCGCTGCGAAAGTCCGGGGCGCCGAGGTTGAACCGGATGACGTCCATGCCCCGGTCCACGCATCGCTGGATGTCGTCGCCGAGCTTGAAGGCGTTCTCGGTTCCCAGATGGCTCATGCGGCGGGCGATCACGGCCACGGCGGAAGTCTCCAGGGTTGGGCGGGTCGATGCTCCGGCGAACCTGCCGGTCGGTCGCCGGAACGCGCAGCCGGTGGGCAAGCTCTCGGACTGCTGGCGAAGGAAGCTGGAGCGATGGTGCGGGCGATGCAATGGCACCGCGGGCACCCGCCCCGTATCATGGAGTCGAGGCGGACCGTCGCCGCCCGCCCGGCAACACCCGGCAACAAGGAGCACGCCGCATGAAGCGCGATCCCACTCGACGCTCGTTCCTCACCGGGATGGCGGCAGGCGCCGCCCTGATGCCGGGCAAGCTCTCGGGGCTGGCGGCGGAGTCGAACCGACCGACGACGCTTCCCCCCCGGCCGCCTGCAGCCCCCGACGAAGCCTACTGGGAGCAGGTTCGCGCCCAGTTTTCCTTCCGTGAGGAGCGGGTGCCGATGAACGCGGCAAACCTGTGCCCGTCTCCGCGCGCGGTCGCGGACCGGGTCGAAGAGCTCACCCGCGACATCGACCGGGACTGCTCCTTCAACAACCGCGCCAAGTTCCGCGGCCTCACCGAGGAGTCGCGTGGGGCGGTGGCGGCGCAGCTCGGCGTGAGCGCGGACGAGATCGCGCTGGTCCGCAACACCAGCGAGGCGAACAACACCATCAACAACGGCGTGCCGCTCCGCCCGGGCGACGAGGTCGTGATCTGGGACCAGAACCACCCCACCAACAACGTCGCGTGGGATGTCCGGGCGGCCCGCTTCGGGATCACCGTGCGGCGCGTTTCCGTGCCCCGCCACCCCGCCTCCCCTCAGGCGCTCATCGACCCCTTCGCCGCGGCCCTCACCGACCGCACCCGCGTACTCGCGCTCACCCACGTCTCCAACGTGAGCGGCATCCGTCTCCCGGTGCGCGAGCTGGTCGAAATCGCCCACCGGCGCGGCATCCACGTGCACGTCGACGGCGCCCAGAGCTGGGGCGCGCTGGATGTCGACCTGCGCCGGCTCGGCTGCGACTCCTACTCCGCCTCCGCGCACAAGTGGTTCATGGGCCCGAAGGAGGCCGGCGTCCTCTATGTGAAGGAAGACCGGATCGGCGAGATCTGGCCCAACATCGTGGCCCCCGGCTGGGGCAACGACGCCGATCCGGACGTGGTGGGCGCGCGCAAGTTCGAGTCGCTCGGCCAGCGCGACGACGCCTGCCTCGCAGCGGTCGCCACGGGAGCCGAGTTCCACGCGGCCATCGGCGCGGCCGCCGTCGACTCACGCGTCACCGAGCTCGCCACCGCGCTCAAGGAGGGGCTCACCGGGCTGGGGATGACGCTGGTGACGCCGCAGGCCCCCGCACTCTCCGGCGGCGTGTGCATCATCGAGGTGCCGGGCGACCGCGGCACCGCGCTTCGCCGCCTGTACGAGGAACACGGCATCGCGGGGGCGGGGACGGGGGGGCTGCGGCTCTGCCCCCACGTCTACAACACGATGGGCCACATCGACCGCGCCATCGACGCGGCGAGCACGCTGCGCGAGGTGATCCTGGGCTGACACGCCCACTCGCGGAACAGGCCCGCGCTGTTAGGCCGACCGGGATCCCATCAGTACCGCCATCCGTCTGGTTTGGCAGTACCAATACAAGGTGCAAGACACGAATGTAATGTCAACTTTACAAGATGTCGTGTATTCCTTACATTCCAGGATCGTCTTCGCCACCTTCCGCGGCCCCCTCGCGCCGAACCGCGATCCCCATCACCTCGAACCGCGCCCCGAAGAGCAGGTCCCCCGACCCGAGGAACGCCCTCGCCGGATACTCGCTCGTGAAGTAGGTGCGGTACACGTCGTTGAAGGCGCCGTAGTCCCCCACATCCGAAGCGTACACCTGGACGCTGACCAGGTCGTCCATCGTCAGTCCCGCCTCTTCCAGCGTGGCCTTGATGTTGTCCAGGACGTTGGTCGCCTCCTGCTCCGCTGTCTCGGGTGACCCCTGCACCCCGAGCGCGCCGGAGAGGTGGAGCGTGTTGCCGACCCACACGGCAGCGCTGAAGGGGGCCACGTTGCCGTCGGCGGGGGAGCGGGGGTTCACGTACTCGACGGCGTGGTGCATGGCGTGCATCTCGTCGTGCGTCGCGTCCATCTCTGCGGCGTCGTCCTCGCACGCCGCGGCGAAAAACAGGACCGGGAGGATGGGCAGGGCTGATCGGGTCATGACGGCAACTCCATTGGCGGTTGGGTGTATCGGGGCATTGTGGTGTGACTGCGACCGGTGCGTGTGGCGCCGGTGCCCGAGGGGCGGCCGGGGTCTCGGCTCCGGTTGCGATTCTACGGTACCCCGGCTCGGGCGGGCAAGGCCATCCACTCGGGAGTGATTGACCCCTTGACCCCCCCGGCCGCCCCCACTACCATCCTCGCGACATCACCAATCGGCCGGAGGGGCCAACGGAAGCCGGTGCAAGTCCGGCGCGGCCCCGCCACTGTGAGAGGTCCGGGAACACCCGGAACCCCTGCCCGGCACGCCACTGGGATCCACCCACGATCCCGGGAAGGCGGGTCAGGAGGCCTCGAGCCAGGAGACGTGCCCGTCCGGCGCCCACACGCAATCCGCGGCCTGTCATCCGTGGATCGCCAAGCACCTCCGCGGGGAGGTGAGGGCGGGCACCCGGTGACAACGGCCCCTGACTGCGGGGACCGCCAAAACGCTGCCCGATGCCGCGGCATCTCCCTTATTCTCCGCGCGAGGAGGGAGAGCCAGAATGACACATCGCATCATCGCGCCGGTCCCCTTCGCCATTGCCACCTTCGCACTGGTGGCCGCGCTCCTGCCAACTCACCTCGAGGCCCAGGACCCCATCGAACTCGAGGGCCTCGTTATTACCGCGAACCGCTGGGCCGAGCCCGCCTGGACGGTGGCCGCTCACGCCACGGTCATCGAGGGGGTTGAGCTACGGCGCGCCGGAATCGAGTATGTCGCCGATGCGCTGCGGCACGCGCCGGGCGTGGCGGTGGTGCGGGGCGGGTCCTTCGGCGCCGTCACGTCGGTGTTCCTGCGCGGCGGCGAATCCGACTACGTGCAGGTGCTCATCGACGGCGTCCCCGTGAACGAGCCCGGTGGCGCCTTCGACTTCGGGTCGCTGTCCACCGACAACATCGAGCGCATCGAGATCATCCGGGGACCTGCGTCGGCGCTCTACGGATCGGACGCGGTCGGCGGCATCATCCAGATCTTGACACGCCGTGGCGCGGGCCCGGTCAGGGGTACCCTGTCGTTACAGGCGGGCAGCTACGCCACACGCCGTTGGCAGGGTACGCTTTCGGGCGGCACCGAAGATCTCTCCTACGCCTTTTCCCTGGGCGGCAACCACACCGACGGCATTCTCGAGTACAACAATCACCACCTTCGATCCACATTCACCGGCAGGGTCCAGGGACGGCTGGGCTCCCGCTCCGACGCGGCCCTGACCATCCGCTATGACGACCACCGCTATCACTTCCCCACCGACGGCTCCGGTGCCCTCGTCGACCGCAACGCGTATACCTACGGCGACGCCCTGACCCTGAACCTTGAAGTCGGTCGCCGTTCGACCGACGCTTTCGAGACCCGTCTCAGCTTCGAGGTCAACGAAAGCGACCGCGGCAGCGACGACTCTCCCGACGGCCCGGCCGACACCCTGGGCTTCTTCGGCTACACCAACCTCAACGACATTCGCCGCGTGGGAGGCGGCGCGCGCGCCATCTGGCGTCCCGCTGACGGAACCGTCCTGGCTGCCGGATACGAACTGGAGTTGCAGTCCATCCGCGCGTTCAGCCGGTCCTTTTCGCAGTACGGTCCCGGTTCGTCCAGCTCCGAAAACGACCGTCGAAACCACGCCGCGTACACCCAGCTGTCGTGGCAGAGGGGCGGGTTGGCGCTGAACGGCGGCCTGCGGGCCGAGAGAAATGAGCGCTACGGTACCGCGGCTACCTGGAAGGCCGGGATGGCGTGGCGGCCTCCCTCCGGGCGGACGCGCCTGCGGGCGACGGCCGGGACCGGGATCAAGGAACCCACCTTCTTCGAGACCTACGCCAGCGGCTTCACCAGGGGCAACCCGGATCTGGAACCGGAGCTTTCCACCAGCTTCGAGGCTGGAGTGGACCAGGAACTCGGCGGCGGCGCCAGCCTTTCGCTCACCGGCTTCAGCCAGAGCTACCGCCGCCTCATCCAGTACACCTCTTCGCCACCGGTGCAGGGAGGGCCCAACTATCACAACGTGGCGAAGGCGCGGAGCCGGGGGCTGGAGGCGGAGGGCGTGGTGGACGCCGGGCCGGGCCGGCTCACTGCGACGTACACGTGGCTCGACACGGAGGTCGTTGACGCAGGGTTCCACGAGGGCCCGGGGGCGGTCTTCGTGGCGGGCGAACCGCTCCTCAGGCGGCCGAAGCATGCGGCGGGCGCGTCCGCGTCCGTGCAGGTCGCGCGAGCGGTGCGGTTCGAGGCAGGTATTCGCCACACGGGCGAGCGTGGAGATCGCGACTTTTTCGCCTACCCCGCAACGCCGGTAACGCTGCCGGCCTACACTCTGGTGGATCTGTCGGCGGAGATCGAAGTGGTCCGCGCGGGTGCCGGGAGGCCGGGTTTCGTGCTGACCGTGCGTGCCGAAAACCTGATGGGCGCCGAGTACGAGGAGGTGTGGGGATTCGCCGCGCCGGGGCGAGGGGTGTACGTGGGAGGAAGGCTGGCGCTCGGAGGAGGTGCGCCGAATCCCTGAAGTGAGTGAAGCGTGTGCAGGCGCGGGACCTTACCTTCCGGTAGCTGCACAATCCAGAAAACCGGGGCACTGTGCCCCCCGCGATACGGATTTCGATGATACGCACGGCGGTTGTCGTCTCATTGCTCGCCCCCCTCGCCTGCGCCGACTCCGGCGCGCCGCCCCCTTCCGCCACCGTCACGGACTCCGCCGGGATCCGGGTCGTCACCAACCCGCCCGGCGACCTCGTCTACGCGGAGCTGGCGGCAGAACCCACGCTGTCGATCGGCCAGCTCAGCGGCCCGGACGAGCTCCTTTTCGGCAGGATCCAGTCCGCCCGGCGCGACGCGGCCGGCAACCTGGTCGTCGCCGACGTGCAGGCTCATGAGATCCGCATCTTCGACACCGAGGGTCGCCATCTTCAATCGCTGGGAAGGGAAGGGGAGGGTCCGGGGGAGTTCAAATCTCTTCACGGCGCGTGGCCGGTCACGGATGGAGGCATCGTGGCGGCGGACCTCATATTGGACCGGATCACGCAGTTCGATGGCGAGGGAATCCCGGTCGCAACGGCGACGCTTGCCGAGACGGACAACCTCCGAGGGATCTTTACCATCGGACTCGCCGGACCCGACATGGTGCTGAGCCGCGCCTCCCCGCGCAGCGTACTGACTGCCGAGGCCTTGTCCGGATCGATTGAGGACATGATGGACGCCATGGTCGGCGGCGAAGAGAACCGCCGGCTCCTGTTCGTGCGCCACCGTTTCGACGGAACGCTGGTCGATACCGTGGCGGAGGGGAGGGACGCATTGCGTGCCAGTGTGTCCCGGGGAACCGGCGTGGAAGTGGAGGTGAGGACCTTCACCGTCCCCTTCTCGCCCAGGTCCGTCGCGGCGGGATCGCCCAACGGCGTCGTGGTTACCGACGGCGCCGCATACGGGATTCAGGTCTTCGGCGAAGACGGCTCCCCGCGCCTGATCGCGCGCATCGACGAGGCCCTTCCGGTTCGCACGGACGCGCACCTCGAGAGATACGTCAGGGGTTATTACTCATCGAGCGATGAACGAGGGATCCAGGAAGTCATGGAACGCTATAGCCAGGCGCCCCTGCCGGACTCGCTGCCCGGGTACACCGAAGTCCTCTTCGCCGAAGAAGGGGAGGTGTGGGCGCAGCGCTATGGACTGCCTCACGAGTCGACGCGCTGGGACGTCTTCGCTCCCGACGGCGTATACCTCGGCCGCGTAGCCGTCCCCGCCTCCTTCCGCATCGAGGAAGTCAGCCGCGGCCAGGCCCTGGGCGTCGCGACCGACGAACTCGGGGTCGAGCGTGTGCAGATTCGCGAGCTTACCTTGAACGGATCGTAACGCCGGGACTCGCCAGGGCCGCAGCCGGCGGCGCAAGCCACCCCAACAGCGGAGGAACGGGATGAAGCACCAGCTTTGCCTGGGCCTGGTCGTTGCGATGGCCGCCTGCGGTGACTCCGGAGCAACGTCATCCCCGGCCGCGGACGTCACCGACTCCGCCGGGATCCGGATCGTCACCACCCCTCCCGGCGACCTCGTCTACGCGGAGCTGGCGGCAGAACCCACGCTGTCGATCGGCCAGCTCAGCGGCCCGGACGAGCTCCTTTTCGGCAGGATCCAGTCCGCCCGGCGCGACGCGGTCGGCAACGTCATCGTAGCCGACCGGCAGGCCCTGCAAATCCGCATCTTCGACGCTGAGGGCCATCATATCCAATCGATCGGCAGGGACGGAGATGGTCCGGGGGAGTTTCGGTCGCTCCGCGGGGCCTGGCCGGTCCGGTACCGGGACGGAGCCAGCGCCGATTCCCGCCAGGTCATTGCGGCGGATTCCGAGTTGGACCGCATCACCCGCTTCAGCGGACAGGGGATGCCGGTGGGAACGGCTACGCTGGCGGGCAGGGAGGACATGTCCATCCGGACAATTGGGCTCGCCGGCCCCGACGCGGTGCTGAGCCGCGCCTCCCCCTACAACTTGCCCGACTTCGGGCTTCTGGGCGGATCAATTGTTGACATGGCAAAAGCCATGTTGGGGGGAGAGGCGAACCGCCGGGTTCTCTTCGTGCTCCATCGACTCGACGGTGCGCTGGTCGATACCCTCGCGGAGGGTAAGGACGCGGCCGTGGGTAGCGTGGCGATGGGGGACGGGGCGATGACCTTCACGATCCCCTTCTCGGCCCAGTCCGAGGCCGCAGGATCTCCGCACGGCGTCGTGTTCACGGGAGGCACCCACTATGCCATCAGTGTCTTTGAAGATGGCTCGCTACGCTTGATCGCGCGGCTCGACGAGGCCCCTCCGGCCCGTACGGACGAGCACCTCGAGAGGTACGCAGGCGGTTCCGATGAAGCGGAGGTCCGCGAGCGGATCGAACGATACCGCCAGGTCCCCCTGCCGGAATCGCTGCCGGCGTACGAGGGTGTGCTGTTCACGGAGGAAGGGAGAGTCTGGGCGAGGCGCTACCGATTCCCGGGCGAGCCGGCGGCCCGCTGGGACGTCTTCGCCCCCGACGGCGTATACCTCGGCCGCGTAGCCGTCCCCGCCTCCTTCCGCATCGAGGAAGTTGGCCGCGGCCAGGTCCTCGGCATCGCCACCGACGAACTCGGGGTCGAGCGCGTCCAGATTCGCGAGCTTACCTTGAAGTAAAGCGCCGCACCCACCGCGCGCCGATCCACCATCCATCCTCAAGAGGACCTGACCCCCCAATGACCCCGAGCCTCGACTGGCGGTACCACCGCCCCGGCTGAACAGGTTGCAAACGCACGCAGGAGTTTCTTGCGCAGAACGGAATCGAGCCCGCGGAGACGCGTAGCGCGTCCAAACAGCCCGTCAACGCCGCCGAAGCGCTCACGCTTCTCGAGGGAATGACCGAACTTCGGGTCGCCAAGGGGAAGAAGGTCGTGCAGGTGGACCTCTCGGCTGCGGACCGTCCCCCGAATGACGAACTGGTCAAGCTGATGATAAGCCGATGGGGGAAGCTCCGCGCGCCGACGATGAAGGTGGGCACCACCCTCGTTGTCGGCTTCAACCGGGACATGCTCGGGGCGGTCTTCGGTACGGACGCCGGCTAGTCGATCGCCTGGGCTGCTCGCCCCGGGCCGCGCGCTCCGGGCTGTCCGCTTCCGGGCCGCACGTCTCCGGCACCGCGCATCCCCGGCACCGCGCATCCCCGCGCGCAGCACTCCCCACTGGCGCAAGCGCCCCTTCCAACGCAATCTGTCTCCTGAACCATATGGTGGACCGCTGTACCCCAACCCGGAGATTCCCAAGATGACGCTCCCCCGCATCCGCCCCCTCGCCCGCGCGCTCACCCTCGGAGCCGCCCTGGCGTTCGCCGCCACGGCCGCCCCCGCCACCGCGCAGCTGCCCGCCCTCGACCACGAGGACGTGCTGCAATGGAAGAACATCGGCAGCCCCTCCCTGTCAGCGGACGGCACCTGGATCGTCTACACGCTGACCGCCATGGAGGGTGACCCCGTCCTGAACATCCGCGAGGCGCGCGAAGGCGGCCGCGAGTTCTCCTTCCGGGGCAACCGGCCGACCATCACCTCCGATTCGCGCTTCGTGATCTTCCAGATTCCGCCGCCGGAGGCGCTGACCGACTCGCTCAGGCTTGCGGGCGAGCGGGGCGACGCGCTGCCGTCGGACACCCTGGCGATCGCCGAGCTCGCATCCTTGGGGAATGACGGTTACATGCCGCGCCGCATCGGCGTGGTGACCAACTTCAGGGTCGCGCCCGAGGGGAGCTGGATCGCCTACAAGCCGGACGAGGAGGAGGAGGAAGAGGAAGAGGAGGAGGGCGAAGAGGCCGCAGGGGAGCCCGAGCCGGAGCCGGAGCCCCGGGCGCGTCCCGGCAGGGGAGGGCGGCCGGGTGCACGTCCGGGAGGACCGGGTGGCGAGGGAGAGGACGACGACGAGCGCGAGAAGGAAGACGGCGACCCGATGGTCCTCCTGAACCTCTCCACCGGCGCGGAGATGCGGTACGAGAAGGTGACCAGCTACCTCTTCGCCGCCGAGGCGGAGGTCATGACCTACGCCACCTCCGCCGAGGACGGCGAGGGCGACGGCGTCTTCGTGGTGAATCTGGGCGACATGTCCCAGCACGCCGTCCTGGAGGGCCTGGGCAACTACGAGCGGCTGGTCATCGCCGAGGACGGGGACCAGGTCGCCTTCCTGACCGACCGCGACGACTACGAGGCCGACCAGCCCGAGTTCACCGTCTACCACGGCGCCGGCCCCGGCTGGCAGGGCGCGGCGATCGCGAACTCGCAGACCGCGGGCATCCCGGAGGGCTGGTGGGTCAGCGACAACGGCGGCGTCAGCTTCTCCGACGGCGGCGGCCGCCTCACCTTCGGGACCGCGCCGAGGCCGGAGCCGGAGCCGGAGGACGAAGAGGAGATGCTGGCCTCGGACCGGGTCACCCTCGACATCTGGAACTGGAAGGACCCCTACCTGCAGCCGATGCAGCTGGTCCGGGCCAACCAGGAGCGCAACCGCACCTACACCGCGGTGGCCCATCTCGACATGGGCACCGTGGTCCAGCTCGCCACCGAGGACCTGCCCAGCGTGCGCTTCGCCCCCGAGGGGGACCAGCCTTACGCCGTCGGCACCACCCCGCTCCCCTACCGCCAGCTGGTCTCCTGGGACGGGACCTACAACGACTTCTACGTCGTGGACGTCGCCACCGGCGAGCGCCGCATGGTCGCGGAGATGACCCGGGGCGCCCCCGCCATCTCGCCGCAGGGCACCTACATCTCCTGGTGGGACGGCGCCGCGCGGCACTGGATGATCGCCCCGATGGCCGGCGGCGACCCGGTGGCCGCGAGCGGGGATGTGCCCCACCCGGTCTGGAACGAGCTGGACGACCGCCCCGACCTGCCGGGTTCCTACGGCATCGCCGGCTGGACCGAGGACGACGAGGCCTTCCTCTTCTACGACCGCTACGACGTGTGGCGCTTCGAACCCGCCACCGGCGAGACCACGAACCTGACCGGCGGGGCGGGCCGCGACTCGGGCATGCGCCTGCGCTACGCGCGCACCGGCTTCGCCTTCGGGCCGGGCGGCAGGGCCGGCATCGAGGAAGGCGAAGCCCTCTGGCAGGCCTTCCACTACAAGACCAAGCAGTCCGGCTTCTACCGGGGCCGCACCGACCGCACAACCATGCCGGAACAGGTCATCATGGCCGACAAGAGCTTCCAGATGCGCGGCAAGGCCGATGACGCCGAGCGCTGGCTGATTGTGCGGCAGGACTTCCGCGAGTACCCGGACCTGTGGGTCACCGACGGGGAGTTCACCGACATGGTGAAGCTCACCGACGCCAACCCCCAGCAGGCCGACTACCGCTGGGGCACCGCGGAGATCGCCGAGTGGACATCCAGCGACCGCACCCCGTTGCAGGGCATCCTCATCAAGCCCGACGGATTCGATCCCACGCAGAAGTACCCGATGATGGTGTACTTCTACGAGCGCAGTTCGGACGGACTGCACTCCTACCGCTCGCCCGTGCCCGGCGGATCCTCGATCTCGCAGTCCTTCTACGCCAGCCGCGGGTATGTGGTCTTCGTCCCCGACATCCCCTACGAGATCGGCTACCCCGGCGAGAGCGCGCTGGACGCGGTCGTGCCGGGCGTGCTCAGCATCGTCGAGCAGGGCTACATCGACCCGGACAGGATCGGCGTGCAGGGGCACTCGTGGGGCGGCTACCAGATCGCCTACATGATCACGAAGACGAATCTGTTCGCCGCGGCCGAAGCCGGCGCCCCGGTCAGCAACATGACCAGCGCGTACGGCGGCATCCGCTGGTCGTCGGGCATGAGCCGCATGTTCCAGTACGAGCGCACCCAGAGCCGCATCGGCGGGACGCTGTGGGAGTCGACCGCCGAGTACCTGCACAACTCGCCGGTCTTCTTCGCCGACAAGATCGAGACGCCGCTGCTCATGCTGCACAACGACGAGGACGGTGCCGTGCCGTGGTACCAGGGCATCGAGCTCTTCGTCGCGATGCGCCGCCTGGGCAAGCCGGTGTGGATGCTCAACTACAACGGCCAGGGCCACGGACTCAGCCGAGAGGCCGACCGCAAGGACTGGGGGATCCGCATGCAGCAGTTCTTCGACCACTACCTGATGGACGCCCCCGCGCCCGTCTGGATGGAGGAAGGTGTGCCGGCGATCCTCAAGGGGAAGGAGCTCGGACTGGGATTCAGGGCAAGGAGGATTTCGTAGCCGTCGGTGGACAAGCCCGCGTGAGCGGAGTGGCGTAGCGTCCCAACGTTGTATTGTCGTATCCAGTCGTTGTATATCGGGATAAACCCTGATAACTTCGATATAAATGGACCGACGCACCGACCCCTACGCGCCCGGCGCGGGCACTCCTCCCCCCGAACTGGTGGGGCGGGACGAGTTGATCGAGGACGCCGAGATCGCGCTTCACCGGCTCCGGAACGGCCTCGCTGCAAAGAGCCTCCTCATGGTAGGGCTGCGCGGCGTCGGGAAGACAGTGTTGCTGAACCGGCTCTTCGTCGATGCGGACGGCAGGGGGTTCGAGTGCGTTCTGATTGAGGCGCCGGAAGATCGTTCGCTGCCCGCGGCGTTGGCGGGGCCGCTGAACTCGGCTCTCATACGCATGAGCCGAACCGCGGCCGCTACGGAGCTCGCGAAGCGTGCCCGGAGGGCGCTGGCCGGTTTCGTGGGTGCGATGAAACTGTCCTTCGACGATGTCGCGTTCTCCCTCGATCTGGAGAAGGAGGAAGGCGTGGCCGACAGCGGTGACCTGGACACCGACCTGACGGCGCTGCTGCAGGTTGCCGGGGAGGCCGCGCGCGCCCGGAACACGGCGTTGGTGCTCTTCATCGATGAGATGCAGTACGTGGAGGTATACCAGCTTGGGGCCCTGATCGCCGCTCTGCACCGCACCGCACAGTTGCGGCTGCCGGTCGTGCTGATCGGGTCGGGACTGCCGCAGCTGGCAGGGCACGCGGGGTCTGCGAAGTCCTACGCTGAGCGCATGTTCTCGTTTCCGGTGGTGGGACCGCTGACCCGCGAGGCGGCGGCGAAGGCACTTGAGGCGCCTGCGAATCGCCTGGGTGTCGCCTATTCGGCCGACGCCCTCGACGAGATACTGGGCCTCACGCAGGGCTATCCCTACTTTCTGCAGGAATGGGGCAGTGCCTGCTGGCGCGTTGCTCCGGGACCGGCGATCACTTTGTCCGACGTTCGTGAAGCCACGCCGGTCGCGGTCCGGGAACTGGACTCGACGTTTTTTCGGGTGCGCGTGGAGCGGACTACGCCGTTCGAGAGACGCTACCTGCGTGCGATGGCCGAACTCGGACCGGGCCCGCACAGATCCGGAACCATCGCCGATGCACTCGGCCGGCCGGTCCAGAGTGTAGCCCCCACACGGGCCAAGCTGGTCCGGAAGGGGATGGTCTACAGTCCGGCCCACGGTGATACCGCCTTCACGGTGCCGCTCTTCGACCAATACCTGAAGCGCGTGATGCCGGAGGGGTAGAACCATCTGAGAAGGGCAGCACCAACTATTTCGTCAGCGCCGGTGCGCGATCCCTACCGAGAAGGAGACCCCGCTCGTCACATACCTGTAGTCGAGTCTCAGACCGGGCTGGGTCACCAGCCAATCCGTGGTCGAACGGGTGTAGATGATGCGCAGGTCCGCGGGCCAGGGACCGCCCAGGGTGAGTCCCGCGCCCACGGACAACGGCCACCGGGCCAGCCGGGTCCGGTCCTCGCCGGCGATACCGGTTTCCGGGTTGGTGCCACCGGTGGCGAACTCCGACCGTAGCCTCCGTGCCCCCACGATCCCGTATACCAGGGAGTTGCCGTCGCCGACGGATCGTCCGACCCGGAAGTTGGCGCCCAACCCGATCCCGTCACTGAAGTCCCAGCGACCGGGCCAGACATCGTGGGGGTTGCCGCTGTCGGTGGGGCTGATCGTGCCCTCGACCACGCGCCGCGCCGGGACGATGACCTCGATCCCGCCGCTCAACCGCAGCGGGCCGCCGGAGAGATCCAGGTGGCCCGCACCGAACACCCTCGCGGCCAACCCAAGCCCGGAAGCGGCCGACGTGCTGGTGCTCGATCCGCCTCCGATCGTTACCGTCTTGGTGTGCTCGACGGTGAGCCATTTGATCTCGGGACCGAGCCCGAAGGAATACGAGACCTGGGCCCGAGAGGGGCCGGCCGGGAGCAGCCCGGCGCAGGACGCGCAGACAAGTGGTAGCAACCGTATCCGTGTCATGATGAGCGAGGTTGGGGTGGTCCCCGCTACCTGTCAACCGGTTGCGGATGGTCGCGGCTTCCTTTCCGGCTTACCTTCAAGCTGTCAGCCGCCCGAATGCAGCGGGGACCTGTGCCACGGACTGCCAACCATGCCCATCTACGAATACACCTGCGGGGATTGCGGACTGGACTTCGAACGGCTCGTGCTCGGACAGAAGACGCCCACCTGCCCGGGCTGCGAGAGCGAAAACCTGGAACGGCGATTGTCGCTGCCCCGCGTGAAGTCCTCCACGACGCGCGGAATGGCCATGCGCGCGGCGAAGAAGCGGGACGCGTCCCAGGCTCGCGACCGGATGCACGAGCGGATCCGGTACGAAGAGAGCCACGACCGGCACGGGTGAGGGCGCATCGTTCCTTGCGCATGAGTGAACCCGGATACCGCCGCTCGGTTGCGCTCTCCATCTCGGCGGCTTCGGTTTGCGCGCTGGGAGCCTGCGGTGAGGGCACCCCTCGCGACGCGGGAACGGATGTCTCCTTTGGCGAGGCGGCCGGTGCCGCGGCTGATCCCGCCATGACTGCCGCCGCCGCGCAGGCCCGAGATGCCATTGGCGCCTACGTCGAGGCCGTGAATGCGATGGACCTCGATTCGGCCGGCGCGTTCTACTCCGAATCCCCGGACTTTCAATGGATCGAAGACGGCGAGGTGAGCTACCGATCCGCGCAGGCATCCCGGGAATCGCTTGCGGGACTGGGTGCGATGGCGTCGTCTCTGGAGTTGGCGCTGTCGGATCTCTCGGTCACGGGCCTGAGCGCCGACATCGCGCTTGCGACCTGCCACTTCGAGCAGACGGTCCACATCGAGGAGGGTGGGACGAGCTTCGCGTTCTCGGGGGCGATGACGATCGTCCTGCGACGCGAGAACGGCCGCTGGCTCTTCGTCTCGGGGCACACTTCTTCCGCCCGCCCACGGGCCGACGGCGCGGCGGCCGAAGAGCCAGGCGAGCGCTCTTGACCTCCACCCCCGGCCTCAGCCGGCGGCTGGGCCTCCTCGGTCTCACCGCCACCGGCATCTGCGCGATGCTGGGCGCCGCGATCAACGTCATCCCGATCATGCTGCAGCGGAGCGTACCGGGCATCGGTCCGCACGTGATGTCGGCGTACGTCTTCGCGGCGCTCCCGGCGCTGCTGGCTGCGCTCGCATACGCCAGCCTGGCCTCGGCGATGCCCCGTGCGGGCGGCAGCTACGTGTATGTGAGCCGGTCACTCAGCCCGTATTGGGGGTTCGTGGCCAGCTTCTCGCAGTGGTTCGGGCTGTCGATCGCGATCGGCGTAGTGTCCTACGTGCTCATCCCGTTCATCCGGGACATCGCGGACGCGGTCGGGTGGGCCGGGACCGCGGCCGCGCTCGACACGGGACCCGTCCGCGTCGGCCTCGCGCTCGCCTTCCTGTGGGCCTTCGTCGGCGTCAATCTGCGTGGCCTCGGTGCCTACCAGGTCACCCTGATCCCCATGATGTTCCTGATGTTCGTGCTGGGGAGCGTGGTGATCGTGGCCGGGTTCATGTTCGACCATGCCGACTTCGCGGCTGCCCTGGCGGCCACGGAAGGCCGCGCGGTCCCCCCCGAACCCGGCGCCCCCTTCCGTCTCGGCCCCTTCCTCGCGGCCTCGGCCCTCCTCTTCTCCTCCTTCATCGGCTTCGATTCCATCGCGCAGGCCGGGGGCGAGGCGCGGCAGCCGGGACGCAACCTCCCCCTCGCAACCGGCCTGGCGGTCGTCACGGTGGGCACCTTCTACCTCCTCTTCACGGCCGCCATCTACCACGCGATCCCGTGGCCCTTCGTCGCGGAGGAGGCCCAGCTCCGCGACCTCACCGCGCCCGGTCTCCTCGGCTACCTCCTCCCCGCGGGCTGGACGGTGGCGATCGTCGCCGGCGCCGCCATCGCGCTCATCAACGACCTCCCCGCGATGCTGCTGGCGGTCTCGCGCCTCATCTTCGCATGGGGCGAGGACGGGGTCTTCCCGCGCAGGATGGCGGCCATCAATGCGCGCTGGCGCACCCCCCACGCGGCGCTCCTCGCCAGCGGCGCCATGGCGTCGGTCGGCATCCTCGGCAGCCACTTCGCCGGCGACTTCTTCCTCGGCATCGACATTCTCGTCACCTCGATGCTGGTCAACTTCCTGCTCATGTCGCTGTCGCTGCTGACGCTGGCGCGGCGAAACCCCGAGCAGGCGGCGCGCATGAAGGTGCTGCGCGGGCGCACGGGGCGGCTGGTCGCCGGCGCGGCGGGCGTCACGCTGCTCACCGTCTTCCTCGTGGTCCACATCCACAAGGACCTGACCGCCGACGCGGGTGCCTGGTACTTCCACTCAACCTGGGTCTGGCTCGGCGTGATGGCGGTCGCCTCGGCGATCTTCTTCCGCGGGGTGGCGCGGTTGCGCAAAGCCGGAACGGACATCCGGACCCTCTTCCACGAGCTGCCGCGCGGATGAGCCGCGGGCGCCAGGGCATCCTCACGCCCACCGGCGCGCATCCAAATCGTGAAGGGTCGTTGCACCGTCCCCGACGCACGCGAAACCGGCGGCGACGTCCCGCGTAATGATCTCCAACAGACACCACCGAGTGGACAGCTGACCGAGGAGTGAGAGATGTCCGATCCGTACACAGAAGCCACCCGGAACGAACGCACCGGCATGTCCACGACCGCCAAGGTCTTCCTGGTCGGAGGCGGACTGGTCGTGGCGGCGCTGGTCGCGCTGTTCATCTGGTTCTCCGTCTCGATGGACAGAATGTTTGGCGACATGCCCCCTCCTCCCCCGCCTGTCGAAGTGACGGACAGCGAAGCGGCGAGGGATGCGGCCGATCTGGAAGAGTCACTCAAGGAGCAGGCGGAAGAGCAGGCGCAGGTGGAGGCCGCCCTCCAGAGAATCGTGGCCGCGCGAGCCCGCCTTGAGGCTACCGAGCGCGATCGCGTCCGCCAGGAACTTGCCGAGGCCGTCCGGAGAAACCAGGAGGTGGCGGCCCGGCACGCGCAACAGGCCGAAGCCCTGGAGGTTGCGCGCCGTGAAGCTGCAATGGCGATGGAGGTGGAGGCGGCTGCAGCGGCCAACCTGCAGCACCAGGAATCGCCGCGTCCGCCCGCACAGGAATCGGTTGCCGAAGAGCTGAGCCTGGCGGTCAATACGGTCCTGGAGTCGGTGTTCGAGGACGCGGGGTTCAGCGTCGAGCCGGTTGGGGCAGGCGTTGGCCTGTCCTTCGACATCCGTTCCGGGACGGTGTCGACGCGCTTCGACCTGGTCTCCGATCCCGAGATGCTGAACCGGGTTTCGCGCGGGGACGGGCGGCTCGCCGACCTGTGGCGGGACGACGCGGCCCACCGCGCCGCGAGGGCAAGGAAGCCCTTGCCGGAATGGGTGCCGGTGTTTCCGGGAGCGGACCGGAAGAACAGTCTTTCGTTGGAGGCCGGTGATCTTGGCGCCGGAGTCGCGGTTTTCCTCGCCGAGGCCCCCGGTCAGGACATCATCCTCTGGTATTTCCGTGCCGCCGACCGGATGGAAAGCGCCGGCACGGATTCCTCATTCACGCAGCTGCGGATAAAGGGCCAGTCAGACCCGCTCGGCGAGTTCGGGCGCTTTGCGATGGGGTGGGAAGACCGCCAGGTGAGCGTCTTCGTCACCGAGGACGACCACGGGGACAGTTTGTTCGTACTGGTGTACAAGGGGTAAGTCCCACGCCCCACCAAAGGAGGAAGAAATGACTGATCCGTACCGTGAAGCCACACGCCATGAACGCACGGGCCTGCCCACGGTCGCCAAGGTGTTCCTGATTGGGGGCGGGCTGCTGGCAGCCGCCGTGGTCGCGCTCGTCATCTGGGCGTCCGTCGCCGTGGACAGAATGGTGGACGACATCGTCAAGGCCACCGAGATAAGCCTGGAGGTGTCGCCGGTAGTGGTAACCGAGGGCGCCGTCGCCGTGGATGCCGTGACGACCGAGTTGGCGGAACATCGGGAGGGCGCTGTCCACACCGGCTACAGCGTCGCGCCCAAGCTCGCAACTGCCATGGCGACGGCCCTGGATGCCATGGTCACGGAGCACGGGTTCTCCGCCAGGGCCGACAAGGGTTCCCGCCTCGCCTTCAGCGTCGTGCCCCCGGACGGAAACCGGTTCGGAATGAGTTTCCCGGGGGCAACCGAGGTTCTCGACAAGGTTGCGCTCGGCGAGTTGCGGTTTGCGGACGTCAACCGGGACCGCAGGGCCCTGAACGGCGGGGAGCCGGATTGGGTCCCCGTCCACCCCGAGGCCCGGCGCTACGGCAGCAGCTTCTTCTGGCGGGCGGGCTTTTCCCTGGGCGTCACGATTCTGCTGGCGGACGCGGGTGCCCACGATCTGCTGAACTGGTACAAGGAAGAGGCGGACCGTGCGGGGCTGGGCAGCGCGAGCGTGCTCATCACTTCCACGAGGGACGCGGCTGACGGATCGCAGCCGGCGAGCCGACTCGACATTCACCGCTTCGCCGCTGTGTCCGGGGACCGGTTCCTGACCGTGCTCGTCACCGAAGACGGCTACGGCGACAGCCTGCTCGTCGTCATGTTCAGGAGTGAGGGCGGGACCGGATGACCGGCCCGTGCGAAGAGGCCGCGCGCCGGCAACGAACGGTATTCCCCACCGCAGCCAGGGTCCTGCTCGTCGGAGGCGGCCTGCTCGCAGCCTCCGCGGCGCAGGCCCAGGAGCCTGTACTCAAGGAACTCAGCGTCGCGGTTGCGACGGTCATGAACCACTTGTTCGAGGACGCGAGGTTCGAACTGGAACCCTCGGAGTCCGGATTCGGCCTCCGCTACCGGCCGGGCGAGGGCGCGGTGGCCTCGTGGAGCCTCGACTTTGCGACCGTGAACGAGATCATGGACAAGGTCGCGCGGGGCGAATCGGTCCTTGCCGGCGTGAAGCGACTTGACGGGAATGACCCGATCCCCGACTGGGTACCGGTCTACCCCGGCGCGCACCGCAACTACAGTTTTCTGGTGAGCAGGGCGGACTTCACCTTCGGGGTCGCCGGGTATGTGGTGGAGGGCGGCGGTCACAGGATCCTCGACTGGTATGACCGCACCACGCAGCGGATGGCCCGCATCGGGACGGCCCTCAGGCACAGGGTGATCCTGGACGAAAGGGCCAGGGGCCTGGACCTCCGTCGCGATCTGGGGCGTTACAGCGTAGGTTGGGACGATCGCCTGGTAACGGTGTTCGTCCTTGAGGATGACCACGGCGACAGCGTCCTGGTGGTGCTCTACGAAAGAGACCCGGAGGGGACAGGGTAATCCGGGTCGCCCGACGAAGCCCCGGAGGAACTCATGTCGGATCTGTACAACGAAGCCACGCGGCACGACTACATCAAGGCGCCCCGGTACCTGGTCTTCCTCGGCGGTGGACTCGTGGTGGTCCTCTTCGTGGCCATGGGCCTGTGGATGACCGTGACCACCGAGGAGGCGGTGGTCGACCTGCCCGAAACGGTTGAGGAAGCGGACTTCAAGCGCATGGCTGCGCGGGTTGCGGCGGCCAGGGCGGTCGCGCCCGAGCCCGAGCTGTCGGAACCCCGCCCGATCCGGGCCAGGCTGACGCGGGAGATAGCCAGTGGCCGGGACCTTGCGGAGGCTACCGCGGCGGTGTGGGCCGAGGTCGAGGCGGATGACGGGCTCAGTGTCCTCGCCGTTGAGGAAGGCTCTGAATTCGCGCTTGAGTTAAAGCCCCCCGATTGGGATCGGTCGAGGACGGTGACGCTCAGCCACCTCGAGCGGTTCCTGGAACAGGCCACTCGGGGAGAGGAGTATTTCGGAGACATGGGCCCGTCGCTTCCCGAGTGGGTGCCGGCCTACCCCGGCGCGCGCGGTGTTCTCCACGCCCCTCAGACGTCTGGTCATCCGGGGTATTCGGCTCTCATGGTGAGTGCGCGGGTCGGTGAGATCGTCGACTGGTATCAGAACGTTGCGGATCTCATCAGGCAGGGAGGAGCCGATCCTTCGGTACAGGCCTCAACGCCAGTTGAGACGGTTCGCATGGGAGCGGACGGCGGCATTCGGGAACGATTCGCGATGAAGTGGGGGGACTCAATCCTGACCCTCGTTGCCACTGAAGACGAGTTGGGCGGCAGCCTTGTCATCCTCTTCTTCCTTCGCCGGAACGAGTAGGCAGGTCGACCTCGCCCCCGGCCTCCGGATCTCCCGGATCGTCACAGGCCTGTGGCAGGTCGCCGACCAGGAGCGGGGCGGCGCGGCGCTCGATCCGCAGGCGGCCGCCGCCGCGATGGCCGCCTATGCCGACGCCGGGCTCACCACCTTCGACATGGCCGACCACTACGGTTCGGCCGAGGTGATCGCGGGCAAGCTCGCGGCCCGCCGCAACGACGTCCAGCTCCTCACCAAGTGGGTGCCGGACCCGGGGCCTGCCAGTCAGGCGGTCGTGGACGAGGCGGTTGAGCGCGCTCTCGCCCGTCTGGGCACGGACCGCATCGACCTGCTGCAGTTTCACGCCTGGAACTACGCCGACCCAAGCTGGCTGGACTGCCTCTTCATGCTTGCCGAGCACCAGGCGGCCGGGCGGATCCGCCATCTGGGGCTGACGAACTGCGACGCCGTGCACCTGGACATGGCGGTGCGCAGCGGCGTGCCGATCGTCTCCAACCAGGTGTGCTTCTCCCTGCTGGACCGGCGCGCGGCGGGGGCGATGACGGAGGTTTGCAGGACTCACGGTGTCCGGCTGCTCGCGTACGGGACGCTGGCCGGCGGCTTCCTCAGCGAGCGCTGGGTGGGGCGGGACGAACCGCCGATCGACGAGTCGCTGACCTGGTCGCAGATGAAGTACCGCCGCTTCATCGACCAGGCCGGGGGGTGGGACCGCTTCCAGGGGCTGCTGGGGGCGGTGGACGGGGTGGCGAAGCGGCTGGGTGGGGCCGCCGAGCCGCCGAGACCCGGGCAGAGGGCAAACCCTGACGTAACGTTAGGGTCCCGAACGCCGACAGGGGCGGTGTCCATCGCCAACGTTGCCTGCCGCTACGTCCTGGAGCAGCCGGCGGTGGCCGGAATCATAGTTGGGGCGCGCCTCGGCGAGACCAGTCACATCGAAGACAACCTCAATGTCTTCCGCTTCTCCCTCGACGACGCCGCCCGTGGCGAACTGGATGCCGCCTGCGCCGAACTCGACCCGATCGGCGGCGACTGCGGCGACGAATACCGGCACCCCCCGTACCTCACTGCCGCCGGCGACCTGAGCCATCACGTAACCTCGTTTCCCGCGCCGTATCCGGTCCGGCGGGCCGATGGGACCGAGTACGTTTCCACCGGCACGCCCTGGGAGGAGCTTGCGGGGTACAGCCGGGCGGTGCGGAAGGGAAGCCGCATCCATGTCGCGGGAACCACCGCCTCGCATGGCGACCGCCTGATCGGGGGGCGCGATCCCGCCGCGCAGGCCCACTTCATCATCGACAAGATCGAGGGGGCACTGCAATCGCTCGGCGCCACCCTGGAGGACGTTGTGCGCACCCGCGTCTACATTCGCGAGGGCGTCGATTGGGAGCCCGTCGCCCGCGCGCACGGTGCCCGCTTCGCGGAGATTCGGCCGGCCAACACCACCGTATATGCCAACACCGTCGGCGACGACCTGCTGGTCGAGATCGATGCCGACGCTGAGGTTGCGTGAGGGATGCGGGGTGAGGGACGCCGGTGCGGCGAGTTCGGCCGACGGGCGGAGCGCGGTGCCGGCCGTGAGAGCCGTCCTCTTCGACCTGCTATCCGCACTCCTCGACTCCTGGTCGCTGTGGGACGACATCGCGGGGGGCGAGGAGCCGGGACGTGAGTGGCGCTTTGAGTACCTGAGGCGCACGTACGCGGTGGGCGGCTACGTGCCCTACCTGGATCTCGTGGCCGAGTCGGCCGCGGCGGTGGGGTTGCCCCGTGATCTGGCCGATGCGCTGGAGACCCGCTGGGATGAACTCGAGCCCTGGCGGGGAGCGGGGCGGGTGCTGCGAAAGATCGCGCGCGACAGGCCGATCGGCGTGGCCACCAACTGCTCGGAGGTGCTGGGCCGGCGGGCTGCCGATCTCGTCGGGGCACCATTCAGCGCCGTGGTCACGGCCGAATCCGCCGGCTGCTACAAGCCTGACCCGCGCATCTATCTGGCGGGTGTGGGCGCACTGGGGGCCAGCGTCGAGGAGGTGCTCTTCGTCGCGGGGTCGCCGCTGGATGTCGAGGGCGCGAACGCGGTGGGCCTGCGGGTTGTATGGCATAATCCGGCGGGGCTGACGGGGGGCTCGGCGGAACGGACCGCCGCTGCGGTGCTGAAGGATCCGGCTGAGCTCCACGCCATTCTCAGGCATATGGGTGCTCGCCGTTGACGCCGATATCGCGGCCGTTGCCAGGCGGGACGAACTGGGGGTCGAGACGGTGGAGCTGCGGCGGATTGTCGACCGGAGGTGAGTCCGGGTTACATTCTCTTCTCACTGCCGCAATCCCCTTCCCAAGGAATACATGCCATGTTCGCTCGCCTCCGCGTCAGCACCGCAGTGCCGCTGACGGCCTTCGCCGCCCTGCCGCTTCTCGCGGCCCTCGCCGCCTGCTCGCGCGGTGACTCCCCCGGGGCCGATGTCCCCCTCGACACCGATGTCCGCCGGGCCAGCTACGCCATCGGGCAGGACATTGCCGCTTCGCTGGGCCAGATCGTGGACTTTGTCGACCGGCCCGCGCTCTTCAGGGGATTCTCGGACGGGCTCGGCGAAGTCAGTCCGGCGCTCACGGAAACCGAGATGCAGGACGCGATCACGGCCTTCAACGAGATGCTGGCGTCGGCTCAGACGGAACGGGCGGCGGGAGCCAGGGCTGCGGGCGAGGCCTTCCTCGCGTCGAACGCGGAGAGGGAGGGGATCGTGGTCACCGAGTCGGGGCTCCAGTACGAGGTGTTGCGCGAAGGCGACGGCGCCAGCCCCGAGGCGGGCCAGCAGGTTCAGGTCCACTACCGCGGGACGCTGATCGACGGGACCGAGTTCGACTCTTCGTACGGCGGCGATCCGGCAACCTTCAGCGTGGAAGGCGTCATTTCCGGCTTCGCCGAAGCCATCATGCTGATGAAGGTGGGCGGGCACCTGCGCGCCTTCCTCCCGGCCGACCTGGCGTACGGGGACTCCCTGACAGGGCCGGGCGGGCCTGGTCAGGTGCTCATCTTCGAGATCGAGCTGCTGGGGGTCGAGTAGGGGAGCCGCCGAGCCGGGTCACGCGTCGGGCCGGCGAGGGGCTGACGGCGGGTATCGGCCGGAGCGGGCCAGCCGGTAGAGCAGGAGTCCTCCGGCGATCAACGCGGCCGCCGCCAGCGCCTCCACGGGGCGATCGAGCGCGATGTAGACGAGTGTCCAGGATGTCAGCCCGAGGTAGACGAGGGGTGTGACCGGGAATCCCCACGTCCGGTAGGGCCGCTCCAGCGACGGTTCTCGCATCCGCAGGACGAAGACGCCCGCCACGGTGAGCAGGCTGTTCAGCCCGAGGATGAACCCAGCGAAGACGAGGATCGTTTCGAAGGACGCCGTGAGGATGAACGCGAGGGTGAGCGCGGCCTGGGCCAGCACCGCCACCGCCGGGATGCCGTTCGGCTTGGTGCGCGCGAGGCGGCGGAGCGCGGGGTAGTCCTCGCCCATCACCTGCAGGACGCGCGGGCCCGCCAGAACCATCGCGCTCACGGTCGAGACGAGCAGCAGCGCGAGGGTGACGCCCATGATCGCGGCCCCCGCCGGGCCGAAGAGGTGGGTGGCCGCCACGTAGCCGACCTCGAGGCGGCCTTCCAGCTCGGCCATGGGGGCGGCGCGCAGGAAGGCGTAGTTGAGCGCCACGTACAGCACCATGACGAGCAGCGTGCCCGACGCCAGGATGCGCGGGATGGTGCGCTGCGGGTCGTCGACCTCGCCGGTCAGGTAGGTGGCCGCGTTCCAGCCGGTGTAGGCGTAGGAGACGTAGATAAGAGAGACCGCGAAGGCGCCGCCGAAGACGAGGGTGCCGTCGCCGGGGGCGGGAGTGAGGGCGACGGGCTGAGCCGGGTCGGCGAGGGTGGCGGCGGCGAGGCAGAAGGCGACGATCAGCGCCACCTTGAGGGTCGTGAAGCCGCTCTGCAGGAGCCCCGAGCTGCGGTGGTTGGTGACGTGGACGGCCGCCATCACGGCCACGAGCCCCGCGCCGAGCCAGGTGGGCGAGAGGGAGGGGAAGACCGACGCGAGGTAGGTGCCGAAGGTGATGGCGGCGAGCGCGGTGGGCGCGGAAAACCCGACGGTCGCCGAGACGCACCCCGAGACGAAGCCCGCCGCCGGGTGATAGACGCGCGACAGGAAGGTGTACTCGCCTCCCGAGCGGGGGATCGCCGCGCCCAGCTCGGCGTAGGAGAGCGCGCCGCAGAACGCCGCCGCGCCGCCGACCACCCAGAGGAGGAGGAGCGGGAAGGTGGACTGGATGTCGAGGAGCTGGAAGCCGAGGCTCGTGAAGACGCCGGTGCCGATCATGTTGGCGACGACGACCGAGGTGGCGGCGTAGGGGCCGTAGCGGCCTGGGCTGCGCCCGGTGCTCACGCGGGTCTGCCCACGGGCTGCTTCCCGTTCATTGGCTTTGGACCTCCCGATTGGCGAAGATGCAACCGATGATGAAGAAACTTCGCACCTCATTCGTATTCCAGATGCGCCTGTGACTGTACTTCCGATCGTCGGCGTGATGGGCTCGGGTGTGCGTGCTCATGAGGAACTGGCCGCGCCGCTCGGGCGGCGGCTCGCGCGGCTGGGGGTTCATCTGCTCACGGGGGGTGGGAGTGGGGTGATGGAATCGGTTTCGCGGGCGTTCGCCGCAGTGGAGGAGCGGGACGGGCTGATGATCGGGGTGTTGCCGTTTCCGGAGACGGGCGCCGAGTCCGGCCATCCCAACCCTTGGGTCGAGATCGCGATCCGCACCCACCTGGGCAAGCAGGGGGCGGAGTTCAGCTCGCGAAATCATGTCAACGTCCTCACCTCGGATGTGGTCGTGGCGCTCCCCGGGAGTGCCGGCACGGCTTCCGAGGTCGCGCTGTCGGTGCGTTACGGACGCCCCGTCGTGCTTTTCGGGGAGCTGGATCGCGCCCGCGGCCTCCCGTCGGCAGTGGCTACCGCACGCACGGTTGAGGAGGTCATCGCGTTTGTGCGGGAGCGGCTGCGGGACGGCCGCGCGGGCCACGAACGTAGCGAACCCGGCAGCGGCCCGGGGGGCCAGCCCGGCGGCACCGGCCCAGCGGCCGACCGTGAAACCGGCTCCCCCGGAGCGGATACCACGACCGTCGCACCGTGAAGCGGCAGCCCCACCCCCGCCTGCACGGCATCGCCGGCTTCTCCATCGACCGCGTCGCCGACGCGGCGGGCGCCGACCCCGAGATCCTGCGCCTGGAAAACCTCGACACGGACATCCCGCCCCCTCGCGCCGCCATCGAAGCCACGCGGGCCGCCCTGGGCGAGGATGACGCCAACAGCTACCTCCCCTTCCTGGGCGGCGACGATCTGCGCGCGGCCGCCGCCGCCCACGTCACGCGGCTGAGCGGCGTCCCCCACGACCCGGCCACGCAAACGATCATCACCGCCGGCGGCACGGAGGGGCTCTTCAACGCGCTGCTGGCGCTGATCGAGCCGGGCGACGAGGTGGTGGTGACCGACCCGACCTATGCGGGGATGCTCTACCGGGTGCGGCTGGCGGGGGGTGTGGCGCGGCTCGTGCCGTTCGTGGCGCGTGACGGGCGCTGGGCCCTCGATCCGGGACGCCTGCGCGACGCCGTCACCGACCGGACCCGCGTGGTGTTCCTCATGAACCCGTCGATCCCGTCGGGGGCGGTCATGACGCGGGAGGACTGGGAGGAGGTGGCCCGGCTGTGTGAACCGCGCGGCATCTGGCTCCTCTACAACGCCGCGATGGAGCGCATCCTGTACGGTGGCCGTCCTTACGTCCATCCCGCGAGCGTCCCGGGCCTGGAGGACCTCACGATCACGGTGGGGTCCGTGTCGAAGGAGTACCGCATGATCGGGTGGCGGGTGGGTTGGGTGGCGGGCCCGCGCCGCGCGATGAACCGGATCGGGCTCGTCAGCATCTACAACGTGGTGACCCCGGTGGGCATCGCGCAGCCGGGCGCGCTCGCCGCGCTGACGGACCCGGCTGGCGGGGGCGTGGCGGAGGCCGTGCGGGAGTGGGAGCGCAGGCGCGACGCGGTGCAGGCCGAGCTGGCCGGGCTGCCCTTCATGCCGTGCGACGGGGGATGGTCGCTCCTGGTGGACACCGGCAGGCTGGGCCTGGATGGGGAAGCCGCATCGGTGCGCCTGCTGGAGCGTGGGAAGGTGGCCGCGACGCCGATGACGCATTGGGGCCGCGAGAACGCGGGGCAGTTCGTGAGGATCGTGTTCAGCAACGAGCCGGTGGAGAGGTTACGGGGGCTGGGGGAGCGGTGTCGGCGGGCGATGTAAAGATTACCTGACCAAATGTCAAGCGAACATTACATTCGGACACCCGTGGGGGGATGCGTGGCCCGTAAACGTCCAAGGGACTGATCAGGCGCCGCCAACTCCCGCATCCACGCCTCGATCGCACGCTGGTAGTAGGCCGGGTTGAAGAGCGTCCATTCCCCAAGCTGCTCCGGCACCTCGTATTCCTCCGCAGTCTCCTGGGCGGTACGCCCATCCTCCATCGCGCGCCTGGCCGCTTCCTCCACCGAGTCGATCACCGCAGTGTACCTCGCCAACGCCTCCGCGTCCGCCAGCGGCCCGTGCCCCGGGACGAAGACCGTCGCCGGAAGTCCTCCGAGCGCCCGAACCGATCGAGACAGGCGCGAGGGGGTTGCGTCCACGTAGTTGGGGAACATCGCGTTCCAGACCAGGTCTCCGCACCACACCGGCCCCTCGCCCCCGTCCACCTCCGCCGTGAGGTCGCTCGCAGTGTGGCCCTCGCGCGGTTGCACGGTGACCACCCGGTCCCCGAGATCGAAGTTCACCGGCCCGCCCTCCGGCACCAGCACCGCATCCGCCCAGGGCGCCAGCGGTACCTCGTTGGTCGGAGACGTCACGACCAGGTTGCGTGTGGTTTGCGTCGCGTGAAGCGCCGGGGCAGCCTCGCCGCCGGTGCCCGCAAACCCGGCCGCGCCCGCCGAGTGATCCGCATGGTGGTGGCTGACGACTACCTGGCCGGGCCAGCGTCCAGTCAGCTCGCGCGCCTTACCGGCCACCCATTCCGCCCCCCGCTCCGACATGAAGGCCTCCACCACCAGCGTCTCCGCCGACCCCCCGATGATGCCGCCGTTGCACACCGTCGTATAGTCTCCCCCGAGCGGCGTCGAAATCACCGCGTACATCCCGGGGCCCAACTCCTCGATCCGCGCCCACGGCTCCTGTGCGACGACGCGCCCGATGTGTCGGCCCCCCACCCCCGCCTCCCACCGCTCCAGCGCCCCTCGCGGCAGGAACCGGCCCGCCGCGGCCAGGTAGGACGCGCAGCCCGCGGCCGCGGCAAGACCCGACGCGCAACCCGCGGCGTCGGCAACGAAGCGGCGTCGACTGATACTCATCGTGACTCGATCCAATGCAGGTACAGGTTCGACAGAAAGCGTCCGCCCATGAAGGCGGCGAACACGGCCGTCGCGCCGATCCAGCCCAGGCCCCACGCCAGCACGGCGAAGATCGCCACGATTCCGGCCACCCCGAGCGACGTGGCCATGGTAATGGCCTTGGTCCGGCGCCTCATCACCATAATCGCGCTCTGGTACGCCAGCCAGACCGACAGCGCCGGCAGCGGGATGATCAGCACGGTGGGGATCCTCGCGTACTCCTGCAGTTCCGGCGTGAGCGCGGACACCGTCCCGAACCAGAAGTCGAAGAGCGGCGTGACGGCGAAGAGCGCGTAGCCGGCCGAAGTGACGATCGCCAGGCCGGCCGCGTACCGCGCGACCGTGCGGCGGTGTTCGAACTCCCTGCCCATGAGCGCGATGGCGGCCTCCTGGTAGCTGAGCCCGATGGCGCGGAAGAGGAAGGACAGCGAGTGGATGACCGGCAGAACCGCCAGCGATTCGAGCGGGTCCCGCGCCCGGCCGACCAGGAAGGTGAGCACGGGGTGCGTCGCCAGCGCGACTATGGACGTCAGGGCGAGCGGATAGTAGAACGACACCATCCCCGACCAGGTGAGGGGTGGCGTTCCGCTCTCGGCCGTGCTCGTGGCGAGCGTGCGGCGGATCGCTCCGGAGGCCATCAGCCGCGCGGCCACTGCCTCTATGCAGACGCCCACGGTGAGGCCCGCCGCGGCGACCCAGGCGCCCGGCAGCTCCGTGTACGCTGCAAGCGCGAAGGCCGTGCCCGCCATTGCCGCCAGCCGGAAGACGGTGCCCACCGCGACCTGGCGCGTCTTCCCCGAGATGATCATCACGCCGTGGATGAACCGGCGGTAGCCGATCGCCGCGGCCCACGGCAGGTAGATCCAGAGCGACCCGTAGACGATGTCGGCCACCTCGCGCGGCAGCGCCAGCACCCCCAGGAAGAGCGAGTCGAAGACGGCGGGGATGAGGAGCACGCAGAGGAGCAGCGTCGCGAGGCCGTTGAGGCCGTGTGCGAAGAGGCGGAGCCTGCGGTAGCTGTCCGCGTCTCGGACGAGCGCCGTGGCCGCGGTCATGAGCATGATGACCGGCCCCTCGACGAGGATGGCGATCGCGAAGGCCACGCCGTGGGCCGCCAGGTTGATCTTGGCGTCGGGGAGGCGGGCGATCGTGGCAGCGAGGAGCGGGCCTTCGACCGCCATCATGACCCAGGTCGCGGCCAGGGGCGACCAGAAACGGGTGATGTATCCGGCGGAGAGCGTCCCGCCGGGAACGGGATTCATTAGGATTCAGTCTCCGTGCAATTGCGAAAAGGAACGATAACTTCGGTGCCAAGGGGGGGAGGCGGGACCGGATGCAACGCCGCTCGAACGCCGTGGAAGCCTTTTTCACGGACCCGTGGGGGGCATGCCGGCCCCGAGGCTGGGGCGGATTCTGGCTGAGTGTCGCGCGGGCGTTACCGGGAGGATGGCCGTGGAGCCGCTTCGCCCTCCTTGCCCGTAGAGTCGCCAGGCGCCGACTGACCGGACCGGTCGACACGCGGGTGTGGGGACAGAGGCTACGGCTCTTCCCCGACCGCTCGGTTTCCGAGGCCAGGATTCTCTTCCTGCCGCGCTCCTGGGATCGCGCGGAGCGGCGGCTGCTGGGGGAATGGGCCGCGGCCCCCGGCTTCACCTTCGTCGATGTCGGCGCGAACGTGGGCGGCTATTCGTTCTGGGTCGCGTCGCGGATGGCGGCCGGCGGGCGGGTCGTTGCGGTCGAACCGAACCCGTCGCTCGCGCGGCAGTTGCGCTACAATGTGCGTGCCAATCGCGCGGGCGGCCGCATGTGTGTGGTGGAGGCGGCGGTGGGCGCGGAGAGCGGGTCCGGGGCGCTCACGGTGGGGGCTCGAAACTCGGGCGAGAATCGTCTGGTGGACGACGGCGACAGCGCTGGCGAAGCGACCGTGCCGGTGCGCGTGGCCACCCTCGCCGACCTGGTGGAGGAAGCCGGAATCGACCGCATCGATTGCCTGAAGATCGATGTGGAGGGGCGCGAGGCCGAGGTCATCCAGCCGTATCTTGCCGATGCGCCGCGCGCCGCGTGGCCGAGATGTCTGATCGTCGAGCTGAAGGAGCCGTCCGACCGCGGGGTCCCCGGCGAACCGGCAGATGGGCCTGCCGTCGAGGCCGGCGCCGCGAACCAGCGCCGCGGGGAGGTGAGGGCAGAAGCACTCGAGGAATGGATCACCGCCCGGGGATACGTCCGGGTGCTTCGCACGAAGCTCAACGGCCTGTTTCGACTGGCGTGAGGGGAGTGCACCGGACATGGAGACCACAATCGACCGCCACTCCGGCCCGCGAGCCTTCCTCAACCGGGCCGAGCCCTGGCTGCTCCAGCGCGAAGCCGAGAACAATCTGGCTCTGGGCGTGGCGGCGTCGCTCGTGGGGAAGCGTCCCTCGGCAATGTCCGCGGGTCCCGCGGCAGCGACCCCGGACCCTGCGGAAGCATCCCGGGGCCCTGCGGCGACTTCCGCCCGCGCTGCGGCCGCTTCTGCATCCCCCACCTACTTCGCGACCATCGAACGCGACGGCGAAGTCGTCGGATGCGCCTTCCGCACGCCTCCATACAAGCTCGGCCTGACACGCATGCCATTGGACGCGGTCCCCCTCCTGGCCCGGAATGTGGCCAAGGTGTACAACGAGTTGCCCGCCGCTCTCGGTCCCGACACGGTTGCCCGCGCCTTCGGGGACGCGTGGGGCCAACTCAAGGGGGTGGAGGTCACGCCCGGAGCGCGGCAAAGGATCCACGTCCTGGAGCGTGTGGTGCCGTCTTCGCGGGTGGCGCCGGGAAGCATGCGTCGTGCCGGACCCGCAGATGTCCCGCTTGTCGCCCGGTGGCTCGGCTCGTTCGTGCGCGAGAGCGGCCTGTGGGACCCGGGAGATCCCACGAAGCGGGCCCGCCGACTGTGCGGCGTCGAGGGTGGAAACCGCCTGCTGGCCCTGTGGGTGGACGAAGAGCCGGTGTCGATGGCCGGTTTTCCGGCGCACACCCGCCACGGGGTGCGGATCGGCTATGTCTACACCCCCGAGCCGCATCGCCGGCGGGGCTACGCAACCACACTGGTAGCCGCGCTGAGCGGCCATGCGCTCGATCTTGGCTTCAGCCACTGCGTCCTCTACACCGACCTCGAGAATCCCGTTTCCAACAGGATCTACCGCAGCGTCGGGTATCGCGCGCTCCAGGATGTCATGGATGTCGAGTTCGGCTAATGTTGACGGCACTGACATGACACCTCGTCCTCATTCCACTCTCCCGGATCCTCATCGCACATGATCGATCTCCGTAGCGATACTGTTACCCGGCCCACCCCGGCCATGCGCGAGGCGATGGCCCAGGCCACCGTCGGCGACGATGTCTACGGCGACGACCCGACCATCAGGCGTCTCGAGGCCCGGACGGCGGAGATCCTGGGCAAGGAGGACTCAGTCTACATGCCGACCGGCACCATGACGAACCAGGTGGCGATCCGTGCCCACACAGAGCACGGCGACCGGGTCATCATGGACATCGGTTCGCACGTTGTCCGCTCGGAGGGTGGGGCGCCGGCGGCCCTCTCCGGCGTCACTGTTCAGCCGCTCCTGGGCGACCGCGGCATCTTCACGGCCACCCAGCTGCGCGACGCCCTCGGGGTCACGCACCCGGGATCGCCCACCACCCTGACGCCGCCCGCGACGCTGCTCACCGTGGAGAACACCCACAACGGCGGCGGCGGGAGCATCTGGCCGCTGGAACTCCTCGGCGAAGTGGTCGCCATCGGCAGCGCGGCCGGGCTGCGCTGCCACCTCGACGGCGCCCGCGTCTGGAACGCTTCGGCGGCGACCGGCATCCCGCCCGCCCGGTACGCGCGCGACTTCGACACCGTCTCGGTCTGCTTCTCGAAGGCGCTCGGCGCGCCGGTGGGATCGGCGCTGGCGGGTTCGACCGAGTTCGTGGCGCGGGCCCGGCGCTTCAAGCAGCTCTTCGGTGGCGGGTTCCGCCAGGCGGGGATCATCGCCGCTGGCGCGCTGTACGCCCTTGAGCACCACCGCGGCGACCTGGCGCACGACCACGAGAAGGCGGGCCACCTCGCCGATGTCCTGGTGAGCATCCCGGGGGTGGAGCTGGTGCGGGAGCATGTCCAGACCAACATCCTGCGCTTCGACGTACCGGGCAGCGCCGCGCACTTCGTGGATGCGTGCCGCGAGCGGGGCGTGACCATGCTCGTATCGGGCGCGCACAGCGTCCGGGCGGTCGCCCATCGGGACGCCTCGATGGCGGATGTGGTGCGCGCGGGCGACGTGATTCGGGAAGTGCTCGCGGCGATCGAGCGATAGCCCGGGTGTCGGCAGAGGCCCCCCTGCAGCGGGGGAGCCGGACTAAGCACCAAGCGAAAGCGCGGACCAGACGCACCGGACCCTACCCGGCACCGCGCCACCCGCGACTCCACGTACGTCACGTCTGCTTTACATCTCCTGAAGCCCTTCCGCCGAATCCGCGGCTTCCAGCCACTCCTCGATCTCCGCTATCCGCTTCTCCGCCTCGGGGAAGCCGGCCAGGTAGGCACCCCAGGGGGCCACGAGCCTGAAGAGCACCGCCGCCTTCCCGAGCGACGACTTCGCCAGCTCGGGCTGGCCTTGTTGCAGACGGTGCACGCCGTCCGTCATGAGGGCCTCGGCGAGGACCCAGCACCGCGCGGGTTCGACCTCGCCCCTGGGCGCGACCATGTCGGTAAGAGCGTCGACCGCGACCACCCGGGCCAGTTCCAGCTCCATGCCGGCCGCGCTGGTGGCCCGCCGCAGCGTGGTCTCCACCTCGCCCGGCGGCGCCCCGCCCCTCAGGATGGCGTTGCGCAGCGCGATCAGGACGGCGCCCATCTCCTCGATCAGGCGAAGTATGTAGTCTCGCTGGGCCATCACGACTCCATCCGGAGATTTCCGGTGTACCGGTCGCGGACGTCACCGGCGCGTTCGCGCCCGCAAGGTTGCGCCTTTGCGCCTCCCAGAGCAGCCCGTGGACAATCCCCGCGTAGCACCGAGGGTGGCTTCCACGGCTTCGAGCGTGACCGGTGCCGTGGGTCGCCTATTCCGCCCTGGCCTCCGCAACCATGACCAGCGACGGCAGCAGGCAGAGTATGAAGAAGCTGGAGAACACCAGTCCGCCGAGCATGCTCACGACGAATGGAACGAGGATCATCAGTTCCTCGCTCCGCACGTAGAGCAGTGGTGCGAGCGCCAGGATCGTCGTCAGGCTGGTCAGAAACACGGCTCGGAAACGATGGCGGGTTGCGGCGGATGCGGCGGCGATCGCCGGGAGCATGCTGCTCTCCCGGCGCAGCACGTTGTAGCGATCCATCAGCACGAGCGCGTCGTTTACGATGACGCCCGCGACTCCGATCACCCCGAACAGCGACATGGCGCTGAAGTCCCATCCCAGGATCCAGTGACTTACGACCGCTCCCGAAAACGCGATCGGAATACCGGCTACTGCGATCACGGGTTTCCAGTAGCTGCGGAGGAAGGCAGCGATCAGGACATACATCGCGATGAGCAGCAGGGGAACCAGCACCGCCAGGGTCCCGAGCAGGTTGCCCTCCGTGCGGGCGCTGCCGTGGGGCTCGATTCGCAGATTCCGGTATCTCTCGAGCAGCTCCGGAACAAGGCTCGCGTTAATCTCGCGTCTGGCCTGAAGGGGCGTCAGCAGCGCCGGGTCGGCTTCGGCGCTCACCAGCGCGGTCTGCTGGCCGTCGATGCTGACCAGGGCAGCCAGTTCGCGCCGCTCGCTCAGATCGGCCACCGTTGAGAGAGGGACCTCTCCCCCGGATCCCGGGGGGGGCGGGCTGGCGCGATTCTCCCCGGTGCCGGGCCGATGGATCCGTTCGCTCGCAAGCTCGCGCATGCTTTCGCGCCGTTCCCTGGGGTATCTCACCATCACCTTGATCTCATCGTGGCCGCGCTGAATGCGCTGGACCTCCGCCCCATGGAAACTGGCACGGAGCTGTACCCCTATCCCCGCGGGCGTCAACCCCGCCGCCTTTCCGGCGGGAGTCAGCTCGATTTCGAATTGACGCTTGCCCAGCGCCAGATTATCGGAGACTCCGTACATCCCCGGGATGGACGCCATCGATGCGGTCAGCTCGTCCGTGGCGGCTCGCAGGCTGTCCAGGTCGTCGTGCTTGAGGGCGTAGGCCACGCCCGACTCGGACTGCGTGCGCTGCGTGTAGTAGGACACGCCTTCCAGATACGACACATCGCCGATGTTCTCGCGCCATTGACGCGTGATCCCCAATACCGGCGTGCGCCGGATCGGCCGCTCGTGCAGATGGACCACTACGGATGCCAGGTGGCTTCTGTTGGGACCGGCTGTGGCTGTTCGCCGCGAGAGGACGTTGCCGACCATGATGCTGACCGACTCGACCGACGTTCCTTCGCCCTGATCATTCACCGCCAGTGCCGCTTCGGAGAATCGCTCCGCCGCGGCGAGCGTCACTTCGAACGGCGTGCCCACGGGCAGCGTGAGATCGGCCTGGATGTTCTCGGAGGCATTCAGCACTTCGTCGAAGTAGACGATGCGCACGACATCGGACCTGAGCAGCACGATTGCGAACAGGACGAGCAGGGTGCCCAGAACGGGCGCAAACCAGAGGCGGCGAATGGACCAGGAGACCGCGGGCACTACGACCATGTCGCGAAGCGTCTGCAAGCGAACGTGGACGCGTTGCTGAATGTCCGACAGCGGTGGCAGGCTCCAGCGCCCCGGATGGGACAGGTGGGCCGGCAATATGAAGAATGCCTCGATCAGCGAGACCGTCAGGACAAAGAGTGCCACATACGGAAACACGTTGACGATCTGGAGTCGAGGCGGGGTGATGAAGAGAAGCGGGATGAAGGCGAGCATTGTGGTTGCCGCGCCGATCGTGATGGGCCCCACCATGGCGCGTGCGCCCGACACCGCGGCCTCGAGTGCTTCCTTCCCGCCCTCCCGTTCGGCCGCGATGCTGTCGCCGACGACCACCGCGTCGTCCACGACGATGCCCACCATGAGGAAGAAGGCGAAGATCGTTCCCAGATTGAGCGTGAGGCCACTCATTCCGAAGAAGATCAGGGAACCCAGAAAGGACAGGGGAATGCCCACGGTGACCCAGGTGGCCACACGAAGGTCGAAGAACACGACAAGGCACAGCAGAACCAGTATCGCGCCCACCACTGCATTTCCGACGATCGACGATATCGTGTCGACGGCATCGCCCGCCCGGTCGCTCCAGATGCCGATCTCGATGTTCGGAGGAGGCTGGTAGTTCGCAAGCCAGCTTCTGATGTCCTCGCCCATGGTCACGATCGACTGCCGTCCGGCCGCGTCGACGCGAACCAGTATGGCGGGGTCTCCATCAACTCGCGTGACGATGTCTTCGTCCACGAACCCGTCACGAATCTCCGCGACCTCGCCCACGGTGAGAATCGAGCCGTCGAGCCGCGTGATCACCGGAATGTCCTCGAACTCCTCGCCGAACTGCCGCTTCGAGACGGTGTGCAGCACGAGGCCTCCGGCGTCCGTACGCAGTTCGCCAAAGGTCAAATTCAGGGAGGCGCGCCGAATCGCATCCGTGATCTGGTTGATGGAGAGTCCGTTGCGGCGCAGCTCCACTTCGCTCAGCTCGATCGAAATCTCGCGATCCCGCGTGCCGAGCAGCGTCACCTGGGAAACGGACGGCAGCTCGAGCAGCCCTTCCCGCAACGCCTGGGCGGCCAGCCGCAATTCGTTCTCGGTGGCCGACGCAGACGAGACGGAGAGCGTCAGAACCTCGATCTCTACCCGATTGTATTCGATCTCGGGCTGTTCCGCGGAAAGCGGCGGAAAATTCTCGATGCGGTCCACGGCATTCTTGACGTCGTCCAGGACGGCGGCGGCGTCCGCAAAGGTGGCCAGTTCGACCGTGACCTGGGCAAGCCCTTCATAGGCCGTTGCAACGACACGCTCCACCCCTGGCAGACCGATCACATTTTCCTCGATCCGCCGTACGATGTCCTCCCGAACCTCCCTGGGCGAGGAACCGGGCGACCTTACGGAGACGGTGACGCTGCGGAGGTCGATCTCCGGAAAGTTCTGGACAGGGAGGTTGGAGCCCGCGATCAGGCCGCCGACGATGAAGAACAGCATGAGGAGGTTCGCGGCGACCGGATTCCCGGCGAAGTATGCGATCAGCCCGTTCTTCACAGTGACTATCGGATTCCTTTTGTCCTCGACACGGGGGTGTTAGGACCCTGCGCCCGCCAACTCGACCGCCAGCCCTTCCCGTGCTCCGGGCAGGGCGCCGATGACGATGCCGTCGGCCGCGTCAAATGCCTCGACCACCAGACCCTCGCCGGTCCACCCGATCGCGTTGGGGACAACCCGGCGCAGGGCACCGTTTTCGACAACCCACACGGCGTCGTCCTGCTGCAGAACCGATTCAGGCAGCAGATAGACGTTTCGGTATGGGGGGCCTTCGATCTCAACTTCGGCGAAGGTGTTCGGCAAAGGCAGCGAGCTGGCGCGCCGACCGGGCGAGAACCGCAGGAATATCGTCGACAGACGCGTCCTCGGCGCAAGCACGGATGAGACACGGACAATCCTCGCAGCATGAACGCCGGACTCCGTGGATACCCGGGCGGAGCGGCCGACCGCCGGGGCCAGATAGTCCAGATCGGCCACTTCGATCGGCACATCGACCTCCAGTGCATCGGTGCTGTAGACGATGCCCAGCACCGCTTGGGCGCCGACAAGCTCCGGCGGGCCGACCAGCTCGCCCACGCTCACGTCCGCGCTGATCACGCGAGCCTCGTAGGGCAGGGAGATTTCCGTGCGGCTGAGCGCGAGCTCGGCGAGGCGCAGCGCGGTGCGAGCGCTCTCGAGCGCGGCTGCGGCTGCGGGCCCGGGCTGTGTCGACTGTCGCGCCTCGGCCTCCGCAACCGCGTTTTGCGCGGCTTGTACCTCGAGCGAGTACCTGGCCGTATCAATCCTCACGAAGGGCTCGTCTGCCGCGAGTCTTCCCCCGTTCGCAAACTCGGGAGATACCCAGGTCACCCGGCCTCCCACTTCGGCCATCACGGAGACGCGGTCCGCGAGTGTGACCGTACCGGTCAGTTCCACGGTCATCGACTCTTCGGTCACGACCGGGTCGAATGTGCTGACCGTGGGCGTCCCGGATTCGACCGCGGCGCCGGAACCCACGTCGACTTCGACTCGGGCAGGCGCCCGGGCCAGGCGCAGGGCGACTACGACCAGCACCGTGATAAGGACCAGTTGGGCGTACCCATGCCACTTCGGTCGAGCATTCCCGTCGGCAGAATCGCTTGGCATCCTTCAACCGTTGCGTCGAGAGGGGGGTCGGACAGCGATATTAAGCGCTTGTGTGAATAACCACAACTTCGCCCCACACATCTGCCGCCGGCATCGCGCTCGGTGTTCGCCGTCAGCGGTGTCGGCACCTTACCTTTCCGTGTTGGCAGCTGGCAGAATGGCACCCCCGCCGCATGCGGCCCAGGACACGAGGATCGAGTCCCATGACAACCCCATCACGGCCTGAAGGCCTCGTCCTTGTCGTTTCCGCGCTTGCGTTCGCTGCAGCGAGTGTCATGCCGGCAGGCGCCCGGGCCCAACAGGGGACGATCACGGGCCAGGTCACCGACGCCGAAACGGGAGAGGCGATTTCCGAAGCGGCGGTCGAGGCGATTGGGGCGGCGGGGCCGATCGCGACCAACCGGTTGGGTCGTTTCAGCCTTGGCGTGGCTCCCGGGTCGCACACACTCGTGGTCACGCTGATCGGATACGAAACCACCCGGGTCGATGGTGTCGAGGTGGTCGCGGGCGGCACTGCGGAAGTCTCCGTGTCGCTGCGCTCGCAGGTGCTGCTCCTCAATCCCCTCGTCGTCACGGCGTCGCGCCGTCAGGAGAAGGCGCTCGACGCGCCGGCGTCGATTTCCACCGTTTCGTCCAGCGACGTGGCCCGAACGGCGGCGGTTACCGTTGCGGAACATGTGCGCACGCTGCCCGGGCTCGACGCGGCCCAGACCGGACTGAGCCGGACAGCGCTCGTGGCGCGGGGGTTCAACAACGTGTCCTCCGGCGCGCTCCTGACGATCATCGACAACCGCTATGCACGCATTCCTTCGCTTCGGTTCAATGCGTACAGCCTGTTCCCGACGACAGATCTGGACATCGAGCGAATCGAGGTTTCACTGGGCCCGGGAGCCGCGCTCTACGGCCCGAACGCATCGAACGGCGTGATGCATATCATCACTTCGTCGCCACTCGACAAGCAGGGCTCCACCATTTCACTGGCGGGAGGTGAACGTTCGGTCTTCCACGGCCAGTTCCGCTCCGCCCACGCCGCTTCCGAGAACTTCGGCGTCAAGATCTCGGGACAGTACCAGCGCGGTAACGACTGGGAGTATGACGATCCGTTCGAGATCGTCCCTCGCGACTACGAAACGTCCAGATACAGTGCCGATGCCCGGTTCGACGTGCGCTTCGGCGATGACGGCGCCTTCATCCTGAATACCGGAACCAGCAAGATCGGCAGCGGCATCTCAATGACGCGGATCGGTGCCAGCCAGGTGAAGAACTGGGGCTACAACTTCGTCCAGACCCGCCTGACGAAGGGTGGGCTCTTCGCCCAGGCGTTCCTGAACCAGACGAACTCCGGGAGCACTGCAACCGGGGGATCGGCTGAAACGGGAACATTCCTGCTGCGGACCGGCGGCCCGGTGGTGGACCAGTCGCGCACGATGGCGGCCCAGTTTCAATACAGCTTCGATGCCGGACCCTGGCAGAGCTTCGTCTACGGCGTCGATTGGCAGCGGACCGAGCCGCGCACCGGGGGTACGGTCTTCGGGCGCAACGAGGACGACGACATCGTCTCCGAAGCCGGCACGTATCTGCATTCGGAGACATCTCTGGGCGACCGGTTGGACCTCGTCACGGCAATCCGCCTGGACAGCCACAACCGCCTTGCCGACGTGAACATCTCCCCACGCGCCGCCCTCGTGCTCCGCCCGGCCGACAACCAGAACTTCCGCCTCACCTGGAACCGGGCCTTCGCGACTCCGACCACCACCAATCTCTTTCTGGACATCATCGCGGCGCAGATCCCCGTGGCCGGAGACATCAGCTACAACATCCGCGCGCTCGGCGTGCCCTCGGGCGGCTTCACCTTCGGGGCCGGGTGCCCGGACGGCGGCATGTCCTACTGCATGCGCTCGCCCCTGGTTGCCGGCCCTGTCCCGGCAAACGCCGCGTCGCTCTGGGAGGCGGTCCTTCAGCTGCTGCCCTCGCTCGATCCCCGGACGGCACCGCTCGTCGATTTCCTGAAGAACCCGGGGGCCCGCCCGGGAGATCCGGCGCTCGGCACGGTGTTCCGCCTCCTGGACCAGTCGGCCACCGATCCCTCCATGAGGTTCCGGCTGGACAGCTCGCCGGCGGAGAACCGGGCCGAACTCGCCCCGACCGTCAACAACACCTACGAGGTCGGCTACAAGGGCCTGATCGGGAACAAGGTGCGCCTGTCCGTGGACGCCTGGTTCAGCCGGGTGCAGAACTTCATCGGCCCGCTGCAGATCATCACGCCGAACGTTTTCCTCGATCCCGCAAGCACCGGGGAATTCATCGTCCATCGTCTGGCCCCGCTTATCCGGGCGGGCCGCATCACCCGGGAGAATGCTCTGGCAATCGCCGGGCTCCTCGCTTCAGCGCCGCTGGGCACCGTCGTGCCGGATCAGTCGGAGTCCGCCGACCTGATCGTCACGTATCGGAACTTCGGGGAAGTGGATTTCTGGGGGACGGACCTTGCAGTGCAGATTCTCGCATCGGACCGGCTGCGGATCGACGCGAACTACTCCTTCCAGAGCGACGAGTGCTTCGATTTCAACGAAGACGGCCTGTGCACCAGTTCGGACGACATAGCGCTCAATGCCCCCAATCACAAGGGATCGGTGGGGTTTACCTACGACGACCGGGCCGCAGGATTCTCCTTCGGCGGACGGCTGCGGATGACCACCGCCTTTCCGATGAACTCCGGCGTGTACAGGGGTGACGTGGACGGATACGGCATTCTGGATGCGACGATCGGATACCGGCTCCCCTTCCAGCCGGGCACGCAGGTTTCGCTGACGGCGAACAACGTCCTCAACAACCTGCACCGGGAGTTCGTAGGTGCGCCGGAGATCGGCAGGATGCTGGTGGCGAGGGTGAGGTACGACTTCTAGCAGTCTGTGGATAATCTCCGGCGCTGCCCGCGCGACGCCCCGCCGCGGGTTTCTCCGATCCGCCGGCACCCATAGCTTGACCTTCCGCGACCACCCCGACCCGAGGATCCCGATGAAGTCGTCCTCCGCTTCCGCCGTCGCCGCGCGGACTGCCTGTGCCGCCCTGCTGGCCTCCACCACCGTCCTGCCGGCCTTCACCACCGTCCTTCCGCGTACCCCTCTCGCCGCCCAGTCCGCCGACGACCCCAGCCCCCCCGCCATCACCACCGGCTTCCTCTCAGCGCTCGAACTCCGCGGCATCGGTCCCGCCTTCATGTCCGGCCGCATCGCCGACATCGCCGTCGACCCCACGAACCGTAGCGTCTGGTACGTCGCCACCGCGTCCTCGAACGTCTGGAAGACAGAGAACCGCGGCACCACCTGGACGCCCATCTTCGACAACTACCCCGCGTACTCCACCGGCGCGATCGCCATCGACCCGACCGACTCCAACGTGATCTGGCTCGGCACCGGCGAGAACACCAGCCAGCGCAGCGTGGGGTGGGGCGACGGCGTCTACAAGAGCCTGGACGGCGGGCGCAGCTGGCGGAACACCGGGCTCCACACCTCGGAGCACATCGGCAAGATCCTCATCGACCCGCGCGACCCGGACGTGGTGTACGCGGCCGCGATGGGCGGGCTCTGGGCACCGGGGGGCGACCGCGGGCTCTTCAAATCCACCGACGGAGGCGGCAGCTGGTTCCCCGTCCTGGAGATCAGCGACAACACCGGCATCGCCGACGTGCACTTCGACCCGCGTGATCCCGACGTCCTCTACGCGGTGGCGTACCAGCGGCGGCGGCACGTGGGGATCCTGATCGCCGGCGGCCCCGAGTCCGGCGTCTGGAAGAGTACCGACGGCGGCGAGAGCTGGCGCGACATCACCGGCGGGCTGCCCTCCGGCGACCTCGGCCGAATCGGCCTGGCCGTCTCCCCGATCGACCCCGATGTCCTCTACGCCAATCCCGCCGCCACCGAGGATCGCAGCGGCTTCTACCGGTCGCCGGACCGGGGCGAGACCTGGGTGCGGATGTCCGACTACATCGTCGTCGACCCGCAGTACTACGGTGAGCTGTACCCGGATCCGCACCGGATGGACCGGGTCTACGCGGTGGATGTGTTCATCCACGTCACCGAGGACGGGGGCCGCACCTTCGAGCGGGTCAACTCGCGCTTCCGGCACGTGGACAACCACGCGATGGTCTTCGACCCCGACGACCCGGACTACATGCTGGTCGGCACCGATGGCGGGCTGTACGAGACCTTCGATCGCACCCGGACCTGGCGCTACGTCTCGGGGAACATGCCGCTGATGCAGTTCTACCGCGTCGGTATCGACAACAAGGCGCCTTTCTACACCGTCTACGGCGGCACTCAGGACAACTCGTCGGTCGGCGGGCCGTCGCGCACCGACAACGTGCACGGGATCCGCAACAGCGACTGGTTCATCACCCACGGGGGCGACGGTTTTCAGGCGCGCATCGACCCCGACGACCCGAACATCGTCTACACGCAGTCCCAGTATGCCGGGATCGTGCGGTACGACCGGGCCAGCGGGGAGGAGCTGGACATCCAGCCGCAGCCGGAGGCCGGCGAAGGGGCGCTGCGCTGGCACTGGGACTCGCCGCTGATCATCAGCCCGCACAACTCGCGGCGGATCTACTTCGCGGCGCAGAAGCTGTTCCGGTCGGACGACCGGGCCGAGACCTGGACGGCGGTGAGCGGGGACCTGAGCCGGGGACTCGACCGCAACCAGCGGCCGGTGATGGGGCGGGTCTGGCCGCCCGAGGCGGTGTGGAAGAACGTGTTCACGTCGCCGTACGGGACGATCGTGGCGCTCGACGAGTCGCCGCTGGCCGAGGGGCTGCTGTACGTGGGGACGGACGACGGGCTCGTGCAGGTGAGCGAGGACGGGGGAGGGGAGTGGCGGCGGGAGGAGGAGTTTGCCGGGGTGCCGGCGATGGCGTATGTGGCGGATGTGGTGGCTTCGCGGCACCATCCGGACCGGGTGTACGCCGTCTTCAACAACCACAAGGAGGGGGACTTCCGGCCGTACGTGGTGCGGAGCGACGACCGGGGCGCGAACTGGACGAACATCACCGGCGACGTGCCGGACGGGCAGTCAAGCTGGACGCTGGTCGAGGACCACGTGGACGCGGATCTCCTCTTCCTGGGGACGGAGTTCGGGCTGTTCGCGACCATGGACGGGGGCGGGTCGTGGGTGCGGATGCGCGGGGGACTCCCCACGATTCCGGTGCGTGACCTGGAGATTCAGCGCCGCGAGAACGACCTGGTGCTGGCGACCTTCGGGCGGGGGTTCTACATCCTGGACGACTACTCGCCGCTCCGGACGATGGACGAGGCCGTGGCAGAGGGGGCGGCCGGCGCGCAGGGGGCGGTCGGCGCGGAAGGGGCGGCCCATCTCTTCCCCGTGAAGGACCCGTGGGCGTACATCCCCGCGCGGCCGATGGGCGGGGCGCAGAAGGGGACGATGGGCGACGCCTTCTTCACCGCGCCGAACCCGCCCTTCGGGGCCGTCTTCACCTACTACCTGCCGGGCGGCTACGAGTCGCTGAAGGAGCGGCGGCAGCGGCTCGAACGGGAGGCCCTCGCCCGGGGCGACGACATCGCATACCCCGACCGGGCCGCGCTGACCGCCGAAGACATGGAGCGGCCTCCCGAGGTGTTCGTGTTCGTGTCGGACGGCGCGGGCGAGGTGGTGCGGCGCGTCCCCGCCGCCCGCCGCGCCGGCCTCCACCGCATCGCATGGGACCTGCGCTACGCGTCGCTGGAGCCCCCCTCCCCCGGCGGCGGGGAGGCCGACGGCCCGATGGTGGCGCCCGGCGAGTATTCCGCCCGGGTCGTCCTCGTCACCGACGCGGGCCACCAAGACCTCACGGCCCCCGAATCCTTCACGGTGAAGCCCCTCGGCACGGCCACCCTCGCCGCCGCCGACCGCGACGCCCTCCTCGCCTTCCAGCGCGAGGTCGCCGCCCTGCAACGCGCCGCCATCGCCACCGACCGCGCCGCCCGCGAGGCCTCGGAGCGGCTCGGGCTCCTGCGCAGTGCGGTGCGCGCCGCTCCCGGGCTGGACGCGGCCCCGTACGAAGCCCGCATCAGCGCCTTCGAGGACCGCCTCTTCGAGATCCAGCGCGTGCTCTCCCGCGACCGCACCGCGCTCGACCGGGCCGAGTTGGCGCCGCCTTCGGTCATGCAGCGCATCTCGCGGATCGTGGGCGCGCAGTTCAGGTCGACTTCGGCGCCCACGACCACCCAGCGCGTGAGCTACGCGCTGGCGTCGGCACAGCTGGCGGAGATGTCGGAGATGCTCCGGGCGCTGGTGGAGGCGGACCTGGCCGCGCTCGGGGCTGAACTGGAAGCCGCGGGCGTTCCCTGGACGCCGGGGCGGCCGATTCCGCGCTGGCCGGGATGAGGAAGCCGGTGATGCTGACCTCGCGCCCCCTCGCTTCGTCCCCTGTTTGTCTCCGCGTCGCAGTCCTCTTCACCGCCACGGCGCCGCTCGCCGCTCCCACCCTCCGCCCCCTTGCCGCCCAGATCCGGACGATCGACCTCTCGGCCGGCCCATGTAGCATTAGTTTGTGTGCACCATGACTCTCCGCGCCATGATCCTCGCCACCGGTCCGTTGCTTGCGAGTTGCAGCGACGCCCCCCGGTCCGCAGCCTGCATGGACCTCGGCTCGGACACCTTGGCTTCGGCGGACGCGCCCGTGGTCGAGAGCCCCGCGCCGCGCCGCCCCGACTTGTCCCTCGCGGACGAGCCGACCGTGCGCATCGGCGAGCTGGACGGCCCCTTGGAGTATGTCTTCGGCGATGTCACCGGTGCGGCACGGCTGGACGACGGGAGCATCGTGGTGCTGGACCAGCAGAGCAAGGAGGTCCGGCTGTTCGACTCGCTTGGAACGCACCTCTGGAGTTCCGGCCGGGCCGGCGAGGGGCCGGGCGAATACCGCGCGATGACGATTCTGCGGGGGTGCCCGGGCGCTCCGATCACCATCTATGACGGCGAGCAGGCGCGCCTGACGCAACTGGACGCGAAGGGCGCCCTGATCGGAACCCGGACCCTCGCATCTCCTGGCGCGCTCATGTGGGGCGCCCCGGCGTGTCTGTCCGACGGCCGACTGGCCTTCCGGGTGCCTCCCGACTATGGGCGGCTTGGAGCGGATCTGTCGCATTGGGAGCGCTGCCGTTCGCGGGTGGAGTTGCGGGCCTTGACGGATGACGGCGAGGTCGCCACGCTACGCTCGGCCGTCCCCGGACCCCGGATGATCGCCTATGAAGGGTCCGCCGACTACGACTATCTGACCCCCAGGCCCGTCGTCGCCGCCGGTGCCGGGGGCGTCTGGCTGGGGACGTCGGACGACCATGCCCTGGAACTTGTCGACGCGGACGGCGCCACCGTGCGGGTCGCCAGGTGGGGTGGACCGGATCTCGCGCTCACGGAAGAGTCCGTCGATCGGGTGGCGCAGAGTTTCGCAGTGTACTACCGCGGCGAGCAGGCGCGCAGGCGCTTCTTCAACGGCATTTGGCCCGAGGTTCGCGAGGAGCTGCCCTCGCACTTCCCGGCCTACCGGTCTCTCGTCTCCATGTCTGACGGCGCGGTGTGGGTGGTCGGCTATCCGTATCGGTTGCCGGGGCGCGAGCTGCACCTGGTGAGCGCTGAGGGCGAGTGGCATCGTCGTCTGATGCTTCCGCCTGGTATGGTGATGATGGACGCCGGGCCGGGTTGGGCGCTTATCCGCGAGACGGGCGAACTCGTCGGCGTCGAGAGGGTGGCGCTCTACGACCTGGTGGAGCGCTGACCGGGGACAGTCGGCAGTACGTTCCCGTTGCCACCACGTGCTCGGCGTCCCGGATGGAAGAGCTGGTTTGCGGCAGGATTTAGGCTTGCCTAATTTTTCGCCATGTACGATCCGGCAACGGCACTCCTGGTCTTCTTCGCGCTGACGGCGCTCTTCGGCGCCGACCACCACCCAGCGCGAGAGCTACGCGCTGGCGTCGGCACAGCTGGCGGAGATGTCGGAGATGCTCCGGGCGCTGGTGGAGGCGGACCTGGCCGCGCTCGGGGCTGAACTGGAAGCCGCGGGCGTTCCCTGGACGCTGGGGCGGCCGATTCCGCGCTGGCCGGGATGAGGAAGCCGGTGATGCCGACCCCACGCCCGCGCGGCAGCCCACGGATGTAAAGAAAACATTACGAAATGTCATGTTCACCATACTTTTTCTGCTTATCTGGGGCACTCCTGTTGGCCGCGGCGGCCTGCGACACCCTGCCTGCCCCCGCTGGCACCCTCCATACGGACTCCGCTGGAATAGGGATCGCGACCGCCGTCACCCCGCTGGCCGGCCCCGGCGACGCATGGACCGTCGATGAGCTCCTCGTCGAGATCGGTACCATCGACGGCCCGCCCGAATACCAGTTCGCCGATGTGGTCGCGGCGGTGCGCCTCGACAATGGCGACATCGTGGTTGCGGATCGGGGCGAATCCGAACTCCGCAGCTACGATGCCGAAGGGAACTTCCAGTGGCGCGCCGGCGGGGAGGGGGAGGGGCCCGGCGAGTTCCGCCGCCTCGACTTTCTGGGCCGGATGGCCGGCGATTCGCTTGTGACCTACGACCCCATGCTGCTGCGGATTCAGGTCTTTGGCGCGGCCGGCGGACTGTCCCGCACCTTTCGGGCCGAGCTCCCGCGCGACATCGGCTCTCCGGGCGGATCAGCCGCCGATCGCGCGGTGGGCATGGCAGGGGGTCGATTGATCGTTCGTTTCGTCGAACTGGACGACGAAGCGGCGCCCGGCATCGCGAGATGGATCGACTATCGCCTGGTGGCGATGGACCTGCAGGATGGATCCGCCACCTCGCTCATCGTGGTCGACGGGGAGGAGGTCGAGTTGCGCGGGGGCGATGGGAGCGGGTATTCGGAGGGTTACTACGTATTCGGCAACATGCCCGAGTTCGGAGCGGCGGCGGGAACCGTCGCGGTGATCGACACCGAGGCGTACCGGGTCCGGCTCGCTTCCCCGCTGGACGGCGCGACCAAGCGGATCATCCGAAGGGAGGTGGCGCCGCGCGCGGTGACCGACGCCGTCTTCGAGGCCGAGCTGGACGGCATCGTTGAGATGGTCTTTCCGACCCCCGATGCCGCGCCCGCCGAGGAGGTGGACATGTTCAGGCGGATGTGGAGGGGGCGCGCCAGGGCCCCGGTGCTGCCGGTCCTGCGCTCGGTTCATGTCGATGCGCGAGGCAACGTCTGGGTGGCACCGTTCCATCTGGCCGGTGCCGATCCGCCTCCGTTCGATGTCTTCGCCCCCGATGGTACATGGTTCGGGACCGTCGCGCTCCCGCCGGGGCTGGTCCGCGCCTACATCCACTACCGTTCCCCCTACATGGAGATCGGCGAGGACTACGTGCTCGGCGTCTGGACCGGCGAGCTGGGCGTGCAGTACGTGCGGATGTACCGGTTGGACCGGTAGTGCATTCGGGTGCGTGCCCCAGCCCGGCTATCGGCGGTTGACCGGCCCATCTGACACGCCGCCCGGCGTCCGCGTCGCCTTCCCGATGTCCGTCCCCAGCCGGATGACCTGGCTGCGGATCTTCCAGTCCCTTCCAGGGCGCGTCAAGACGGTGAGATGGATGCCCGTCATGGTGCGGGACCCGGTCTGGCTACGCATCTGAACGGTCAGAAGCCCGGAAATCATGCCCATGCGGCCGCTCGCGTCGAAGTCACCGATCGACACCTGCACTTCGCCCGATTCCTCGAGAAGGGATGCCAGCTTCGCCTGGATCGCCTCTCGCCCCCGCACGGGCGCGTCCTGTTCGAAGATGATGACGGCATCTTCCGTGTAAAGATCGAGGAGCGCCTCGGCGTCGTCGGCGGCCCAGGCAATACGCCATTGCTTCAGCAGACTGTCGGTGTGGAACATCACGTCGGCGAAGAACTCGGCGCGGTTCATCGCAGCCGAGAATCCGTCGCCGCCCGGCGTCCCCGGCAGGCGCTGGGCGACCCCCGCGGCGGGCAGCAGGGCGGTCGCGACCCAGACGGCGGCGGCGGAAAGCAGTGGTTTCCTCATTCGGTCGGTTCCCTCTGGGTGACGAGTCGGGCCGTCGGGCCGGTTGGCGGGCGTGGCTGTATCCCGTGGCGCAGCTGCGACCGCAACATAGGGGGCGCCTCGATATCGGGAAAGGCGCGCGGCGGGCAAGATCTGTCGGGACAAGCTTTTGGCCGCACCCATTGCGACAAAGTTTAGGCTTGCCTAAATTTCGGACCATGGTCGATCCAATCCTTGCACTCCTGATCTTCGCCGCGCTCGCGATGCTCTGCGCAACCGTGCTCTGGCCGGGCCACGGGCTCGCCGCGCGGGTGCGCCGTTTCACCCGCCTGACCGAGCGGGTGCGGATGGAAGACGTTTTGAAGCAGCTCTACAAGCTGGAATACGACCGGTTGCCCGCGACCGTGGAGAGCGTGGCCGGCGGGGTCCAGATCCCGCGCGGCCAGGCCGTGCGGCTCCTGCAGAGGCTGGAGGAGAAGCGGCTGGTGAACGCGGGCGCCTCCTACTTCCGGCTCACCGACACGGGAAGGAACCAGGCGCTGCATATCGTGCGCACGCACCGTCTCTGGGAGCGCTTCCTGGCGGACAGGACCGGGATGCGCCCCGAAGAGTGGCACGAGCAGGCCGAGGAACACGAGCACCTGATCTCCGCCTCGGAGGCCGACAGTCTCGCCAGCTCCCTGGGCCACCCCGTCTATGACCCGCACGGCGATCCGATCCCGACCGCCGAGGGCGAGATGCCGGCCCGAACCGGGGTGCCGCTGTCCTCGCTCGCGCCCGGCGAACGGGGGCTGATCACCCACCTTGAGGACGAACCCGAGGAAGTCTATCGAGAACTCGTCGGGCTGGGGCTGGGGCTGATGACGCCGGTGGAGCGTCTTCGGGGAGAAGCGGGAAGGGTGCGCTTCCGGTCCGGGGCGAAGCGCTTCGAGGTCTCCAGCGCGCTCGCCCGCAACGTTACGGTGGAGCTGTCCACCGATGTGGCCGATCCGCGCTGGTCTCGCACGCTCGCCGACGTGGCGCCGGGCGAATCCGCGACGGTGGCGGGGATCTCACCGCTGTGCCGCGGACCGGCCCGCCGGCGCCTCCTCGACCTGGGGGTGGTTCCCGGCACGGTGATCCACGCCCGCATGAAGAGCGCCGGGGGCGACCCGGTCGCGTACGACATCCGGGGCGCGCTGATCGCGCTGCGCAGGGAGCAGGCCTGCCACATCCGGGTCACAGAGGCGGCGGCGGCCGGGGAGCGGGCCTCATGAGCGCCGAGGCGCGGGCCGGCGCCGCGGGGCCGAGGAGGGGAGGGGTTGCCGCGCCGGGTGCACCCCGGCAGCGGGCGCGCAACCTGGTGCGGCTGGGGTTGAGCCCCCACCGCTGGGACCACCTGATCGCGCTGGCCGGCAACCCGAACGTGGGCAAGACGACGGTCTTCAACGCGCTCACGGGGCTGCGGCAGCACACGGGGAACTGGCCCGGCAAGACCGTCGTGCGCGCCGAGGGGGCCTTCCTGCACGACGGCCGCAGGGTGAAGGTGGTGGACCTGCCGGGGACGTACTCGCTGCAGGCGGGCAGCGCCGACGAGGAGGTGGCGCGCGACTTCATCCTCTTCGGGCAGCCAGACGTGACGGTGGTGGTTGTCGACGCCATGCGGCTGGAGCGCAACCTGAACCTCGTCCTGCAGATCCTGGAGATCACCGACCGGGTGGTGGTCTGCCTCAACCTGGTCGACGAGGCCGGACGGCACGGTATCTCGGTGGACGCCGGGAGGCTGGAACGGGAACTGGGCGTGCCGGTGGTGCCGACTGTGGCCCGCCAGGGGGATGGGATCGACGCGTTGCTGCGGGCAGCCACGGAGGTGGCGACGGGGGCGCGCAGGAACCGGCCGCATCGAATCCGGTCGCAGCCGGCTGCCGTCGAGGAGGCGGTGGACGCCATCGAGCCGCTGGTTGCGGGGGAATTCCCCGAGCTCCCCAACGCGCGCTGGGTCGCGCTCAGGCTGTTGAACGCCGATGAGCGCGTCACGGAGGCGGTGCGGTCCGGGGAAATCGGGCAACTGTGCGGCAACGGAGAACCGGGACGCCGCGCTGCCCTGGCCAGCGGCAATGGCCCGGACGGCGCGCGCACGGAGGTGGGCTCGGCTGCGATTTCCAGCCGGGGTACATCGGTCGCCGGTTCCAACGAGGGCGATTCCGTTGCCGAGTCCCCCCGGGACGCCTCGATCCCGGCTGGCCGCGCCCGCATCCTGAAAGCCGCGACGCGACACCGGTGGGCGCTGAAACCGGGCTTCCACGACGCCCTTGCCGTGAACGTCTATCGGGAGGCCGAGCGCATCGCCGGCACCAGCGTCCGGGAGGGCAAGCGCAGGACGGGAGCGCAGCTGGACCGCGCCCTGGACCGCTGGCTGACCAGCCGCGTCTTCGGCTTCCCTCTCATGCTTGCCATCCTGGCGGTCGTGTTCTGGCTCACCATCGCCGGCGCCAACGTCCCTTCCGCGATGCTGGCCACCCTGCTCATCGACCGCGTTCACCCCCTCCTGAACGGCTTCGGCTCCTGGGCGGGACTGCCCTGGTGGCTGAGCGGCTTCCTCTTCGACGGGGTGTACCTCGCGACCGCCTGGGTGGTCAGCGTCATGCTGCCTCCCATGGCCATCTTCTTCCCCCTCTTCACCCTGCTGGAGGACTTCGGCTACCTGCCCCGGGTCGCCTTCAACCTGGACTCGCTCTTCCGGCGCGCGGGCGCGCACGGCAAGCAGGCGCTGACCATGAGCATGGGCTTCGGCTGCAACGCGGCCGGGGTGGTCGCCACGCGGGTCATCGACAGTCCCCGCGAGCGGCTCATCGCGGTCATCACCAACAACTTCTCGCTGTGCAACGGGCGGTGGCCGACCCAGATCCTGATCGCCGCCATCTTCATCGGCGCGCTGGTGCCGCCGCACCTGGCGGGCGTCGTGTCGGCCGGCGCCGTGGTGTCGATCGCGCTGCTGGGCATCCTCTTCATGTTCCTGACCTCGTGGGGCCTCTCCCGCACGGTGCTCAAGGGCGAAGCCACCACCTTCTCGCTGGAACTCCCCCCCTACCGCCCCCCACGCGTGCTGCAGACCCTCTACACCTCGGTCATCGACCGCACCCTGATCATTCTATGGCGCGCCGTCCTCTTCGCTGTCCCCGCCGGCGCGGTCATCTGGCTCATCTCCAACATCTCGGTGGGCGGCGCGTCGCTCGCGGAGCACGGCATCGGCCTCCTGGACCCGTTCGGCATCCTGATCGGCCTGAACGGGGTGATCCTGCTTGCCTACGTGATCGCGATCCCCGCGAACGAGATCGTGATCCCCACCGTGCTCATGCTCACCGTGCTGACGCTCGGCAATCCGGAACTGGGCGCGGGCGCGGGCGTGATGTTCGAGAGCGACTCGATCGGAGAAGTGGAAGGGCTTCTGGCCGCCGGGGGCTGGACGCTGCTGACCGGCGTGAACCTCATGCTGTTCAGCCTGCTCCATAACCCGTGTTCGACGACGATCTACACGATCTACAAGGAGACCGGGAGCGGCCGCTGGACGACCCTGTCCGCGCTGCTGCCGCTGGTGATGGGGTTCGTGGTGTGCTTCCTGGTGGCGCAGATCTGGCGTCTGGCGGGTGGATAGCTGACAGCGGTCGGATCGCCCCGCGCCTCAGCCCGGCGGGCCGGCCACCTCCAGCATCTGCGCCACCGTGCACAGCTTGACCCGCGGCCTCCCTGCGGCCTTGCCGCTGGCGGTCTCGTGCGCGTCGAGGCGCTGCCATCCTTCGTGGTCGACCCAGTGCACGCCGCGCTCGCGGAGGAGGTCCGGGAGTTCGCCCGGCGCTCCGCTCCGCTCCAGGGATGCCCCCCGAGGGCCCGGTGCCCCACTCCCCCCGGCGAAGACCCCCGCCTCCCGGTCCTCGCGCATCAGCGCCACCGTGGCCGCTGCGTCCGCCTTGTTCGTCCCGATCACCCCCGAAGGGCCCCGCTTCGCCCATCCCACCACGTATTCGCCCGGCACGACATCCCCCCCACCCCCCGCCCCCCCCACCACGCGCCCCCCCTCGTTCGGCACGATCCCGCGCCGCTCGTCGAAGGGGACGCCCGGCAGCGGCTTGCCCCGGTATCCCACCGAGCGGATCACCATCCCGCACGGCACGACCTCCGTCTCGCCCGTGCCCTCGGCGCGCATGTAGCCGTCCTCCCGGGCCACCAGGCGGTTCCGCTCGATCCGCACCCCGGCGACGCGCCCGCCCTGGCCCACGATCTCGAGCGGCGAGACCAAAAAGCGGAACCGCACCACGCGGTCGCCTTCGCCGGGCGCACTCTCCGCGTAGCCGCGCAGCGTGGCCATGTTGCGCGTCTTCACGGCGTCGCCCTCGATCGCCGCCTCGCTCACGGCGTCCAGCTCGAGCTCGCGCCCGTCCGCCACCGCCGAGATGCCCTCCAGGCGGCCGAACTCTCGCAGCTCGGGGTTGGTGAACGACGCCTGCGCCGGCCCCCTCCGCCCCAGCACCGTGACCCGTCTCACCCGGCTCCCGCGCAGCGCGGCCAGCGCGTGGTCCGCGATGTCGGTGGTGGCGAGCCGGGCGGGGGAGTGCAGCAGGATCCGGGCCACGTCGATGGCCACGTTCCCGTTGCCGACCACCACGACATGCTCGCACCCCAGGCCGAAGCGCATGCCGCGGAAGTCGGGGTGCGCGTTGTACCAGCCCACGAAATCGAAGGCCGCGTGGCTACCCTCGAGGTCCTCGCCGGGGATGCCCAGGCGGCGGTCGCTCTGCGCCCCCACCGCGTAGACGATCTGGTCGTAGCGCACGCGCAGATCGTAGACGCTGACGTCCTCGCCCAGCGTCACGTTGCCGAAGTAGCGCACCTCGTCGCGCGCGAGGATCCGGGCGTACACCCGCGCCACCGACTTGATGGCCTGGTGGTCGGGGGCCACGCCGTCGCGCACGAGGCCGTAGGGAGCGGGCAGCCGGTTGATGAGGTCGATCCTGACCGGATCGCCGCCCTTCAGGAGCGCCTCGGCTGCGAAGAAGCCGGCCGGACCGGCACCGATGATGGCGACGCGGGTGTCAGGGCTCATCGCGGGCCCGGCGCCTGCAGCGAGGGCGGCCGTGAGTGGTTGACCGCCCGGAGGTTCATTGGCGAGCTTCCGTGAATCGAAGAGTCGGGGGATGGATGGAGCGGGATACCAACACGGGAATGAAGATAATGACGATGAAAGAAGAGCGGGCCGGCGGAGGCGTTGCCAACCGGACCCGGATCACCTCGCTGGCCGTTCTGACACTGCTCGCGGCCTGCGGCGGTGGCGACTCCGGCGGCTCCGAGGAGGCACCCATGGCGGATGCCGCGGAGCCCGCCGCGGAGGACCTGTCCGCGGTTGAACTGAACATCGACCCCGCGCTCCTCCCGGAGGGCGTCACCGCGGAGATGGTCGAGGAGGGAAGGGAACTCTTCTTCGGCGCCGGCGTCTGCTACACCTGCCATATGATGGACGCGAAGGGCGGCACTCTTGCCCCCGACCTCACCGACGATGTCTGGCTCAACGTGGACGGCGAATACCTTTCCATCGTGGAAGTGATCAAGACCGGCGTGTCCCAGCCGGTCGAACACATTGGCGCGATGCTGCCGCGTGCCGGGATGCCACTGACCGACGAGCAGGTCGAGGCACTGGCCGCCTACAGCTACATGCTCAGCCGGATGTAGGATCGGCGCCCGGCGGGCGGCTACTGGAACAGATCCCCCTGCAGCCCGCCGCCCCGCCGGAAGGCCGCGGTCGAGAGCGACGGGGGCGCACGATCGAGTCCCGCCTTCCTGGCCGCGGCCCTGAACAGCGCACCGATCTGGGCAGCGTACTCTCCCTCGCCCCGGAAGCGGCCGTGGAACGAAGGATCGTTGAGCTTCCCGCCTCGTGCCTCCCGGATCCGGGCCAGGACCTTTTCCTTCCGGTCGGGGAAGTGCGCCTCCAGCCAGCGCACGAAGTGGTCGGCCACCGCGCCCGGCAGCCTGAGCAGCATGAACGACGCGTATCGAGCACCCGCCTCCGCGGCCGCGTTCAGGATCGCGGGGATCTCGTCGTCGTTGAGTGCGGGGATCACCGGCGCGACGAACACCCCGGCCGGGATCCCCGCGTCGGACAGCCTGCGCAGCGCGTCGAGGCGCCGGGCCGGGATGGAGGTGCGCGGCTCCATCACCCGGCGCAGGCCGCTCCGCAGGGTGGTCACCGAGACGGTGACGTGCGCGCAGTCGTGGATGGCCATTTCGCGCAGGATGTCGATGTCCCGGGTCACCAGGTGGTTCTTGGTGACGATCGTGACCGGGTTCATGAAGTCGCGCAGCATCCCGAGGCAGCGGCGCGTGAGCTCGAGTTTGCGCTCGACCGGCTGGTAGGCGTCGGTGACCCCGGAGATGGCCAGCACCCGCGGCTGCCAGGAGGGCCGGGACAGCGCGGCAAGCAGCAGCTCGGGGGCACGGTGCTTTACCAGGATCCTGCGCTCGAAGTCGAGTCCGGAAGAGAACCCAAGGTACTCGTGGGTGGGCCGTGCGTAGCAGTAGACGCAGCCGTGCTCGCAGCCCCGGTACGGGTTGAGCGACGCGTCGAACCCGAGGTCCGGACTGTTGTTCCGGGCGACGACCGACCGGGTGCCGTCGGCGATGAACTCGGTGCGCGGCCTTTCTTCGCCCCGGAGACCGGGTTCCATTTCGACGTGGACCGTTTCGAAACGGTTCGGCGGGTCGTAAGGTACTCCACGGCCCTTGAGCGGGAGGTGCATCGGAAGATCACGCATTCCCCAACTTCGGTATTTATTCGGATTCGCGCAAGAGGAAGCGCTACGAAAGTGACCATCGAACAGCTGGAAAAGAGGCTCAACGCGCTGGCGGACCGCACCCTGCGCTACCAGTACATCATCCAGCTGGGACGGCGTCTCCCGCCGATGGACCCCGGCCTCAAGACGGAGGAGACGCAGGTTCGCGGCTGCATGAGCCCGGCCTGGCTGGCAGGCTGTCTCGAGGACGGGGAGCCGCCCACCCTCCGCTTCGTGGGCGACTCGGAGTCGATCATCGTGAAGGGACTCTTCGCGATTCTCGCGGAGGTCTACAACGGCAAAGTCCCGGACGATGCGCTCGCGATCGACCTCTCGGACATCTTCGAGCGCTTGAAGCTTGGAGAGGCCCTGAGCCCGAACCGCCGCAACGGATTCTATTCGATGGTGGAAAAAATCCGCCGCGTCGCGGCCTCTCTGGCTTGACGCGGCGGATTCCCGTTGTAATCCGGCCAGCTGAACCGGCTAGCCGAGTGATCTGGCCAGCCGGTCCGGCCGCTTCGGGCGGCTAGACCGCTTCGATCTGGTAGCCGACCCGCCAGTTGGACATGTTCTCCGGGTCGTCCGAGCCCTCGTCCCCCGGCTGGATGAAGCGGATGTGGTCCTGGATCGGCCCGGTGAAGGTGCGGTGGTAGAACTCCAGCTCGTCGTTCGCGGAGAACTGGTCGAGCTCCTCGCCGCGCAGCTGGATCTCCAGGTGGTCGGTCACTTCGCCCTCGAAGAGCACCTTGTCCAGGTCGTTCAGCCGGTTCCAGCGCGGATGGTCCGAGATCGGGTAGTGTCCCTTGCGGGGCATGCGGGTCTCCTGGACATTCCCCCCGCTGTTGTTCGTCCAGACCTTCGCCCAGAAGACGAATTCTCCCTTATCCTTGTAAAACGGTTCGAGGTCGTCGAGGATTTGCAACCAGCGCAACGTGACCCTGATCCGTGTTCCGCCCTGTCCAGTCATTCAATCTGCTCCTTGGGTGCAGTCTGCTCCTTGGGGTGTATTCGCCTGCCCGGATGGCTCCGCCCACCGGTTCGCCGCAAAGTACTGTCAAGCGGCACCGCTGTCCAGTGGCGTCCGGGGACCGGCGCTGTGCTGCTCGCGGTCACCCCTTGTAGAGAATCACGAAGAAGCTGTCGCGGCGGTCGTCCTCGGCGACCAGAATCGTCATCCTGCGGTCCCCCGACCGTAGCATGACGCTGCCGTGACCGGGGCCGTCGGTGGTCGCAGAGCGACTTGAAACGCTGGATGACGCCCGGAGCGACCAGCTGTCCGAGATACCCTCGGATTCCTTGTACCAGTCCAGGACTTCCCCGGCGCTGGCATCGGCGAGCAGCACCTCGATGCCGAAGGAGAACTCGTCGAAATCCGCGGACACGCTGGCACTGCGGCGCGCACCCGGGTAGACGGACACCCAGTCGGGCGCTGCGCTCTCGTCAGCCGGGCCCAGCTCTTCCCCGGCTTCCCCGCGGCCGATGTCCCCGAAGTACAGCTCTCCGCGCCCGACCCTGTCCAGGTATTCGCTGACGCTGGCCAGGTCGAACCCGATGACCTCCCCGTCCATCGCATCGATGTTGAATGTGACGCCCGAACCCTCCTCGGCCGGCTCGACGATCGCCTCGGTGAAGAGCATGAAGGTCCCCGCCTCGGAGACGACCGTCTCGAAACTCGTGCTGACGTTGCCAAGGCTGGCCACGGCCGCGCTCTCCAGCTGTTCGCCGAACTCTTCGAGCAGCTCGGGCGCGTTCTCCATGAAGGTACGGAAGGCGAACACCCCCAAAACAATCAGCGCCAGCAACAGGGTGCCGATCGCGCCCCCAACGATGAGCAGAACCTTGGTGAGCGTGGACATTCCCTTGCGTTCGCCTGACATGTTGGTCCTCCTGTTCCCGGTCGGCCTTTGCCGAACACGTTGCGTTACCGGAGCGCTCCGCCGCAAGCGGGCATCTCCCCAGGTATCCTATCCCTCGCCCCACTCCTCGATGAAGTCCTCGGGCTCCACGCCCAGGCCATCGGCGATCCGCGTGATGTAGTTGAAGAAGCCGGTTACCTGAGCTGCGTCGTGGATGGCCCGGTCGGTCAAACCATGCGCGCGGAGCGCTTCGAGGTCGCGCGGGGTCATCTCCTTGTCCTTACGGGAGAGCTTGACCGCGTATTCACAGAGCGCCCGGTCCGGGGGCGAGAGAGCAGCCCGCCGCCAGTCGCTGACGATGCGGTGGACGAAGGCGTCGCCCCCGGCTTCATCCCACCCTGCGTTCCTGACCTCGGCCCGGAGGTCGTGCGCGTGCGCCTGCGTTTATGTAGAAGCAGTCGAGCTCGGCGGACACGACGGCTCCGGGCAGATGTGTATGTGAAACTATCGCGGCGCCGTTCCGTAGACTGAAGTTCGGTTGGGTGTGCAGCCGTTCGCGAGTGAAAGGCGGCGAGCCTGAAGGCGGACCGTCGGGAATATCCGGCAATTGAACCTGGGGGAAGAAGCGATGTCTGATCCTTACGACGATGCAATGCGCCAGACCGGCAAGGGCATGCCTCTCTGGGCCAGGTTGCTGGTGGCGTTCGGCGTGCTGTCCGCCGCCGGCCTTGTAGCCCTGTTGGTGGTGGGCGTCAGGGCCGCGAACGAACTGGGCGGCATGGGGGATGCGGAGCTCAACGGCTCGCCCGCCGAAGTCTTTGCGGACATGACTAAGAACGTGCTCGGTGAGGACGTGACCATCGTCGCCGACGCCCAGTCGGAAGACCAGGTGGCGCTTCGGCTCGGGGAGGAGGGGCGGGAAGTTCCTGTCGACCTCTCGGACTTCGGCGGTTTCGTCGGTGAAGGCTTCGACCTTCTCCAGGAGGGGGTCAACAAGGGTGTGCGCTTCGAGGGCCAGGCGGACGAGTCCGGCGTTGCGTTGACGGTTCGCGGTCCGGGCGGCAGGGCCCTCTTCGAACTGAGGGGGGACTCCGACGGCGGATACATGAGGGTCGCCGGAAAGGATCGCGAGATGTTCTTCGGTGTGGGCGACCAGGCCGCCCGCGCGCCCGGCTGGCTCCCGGTCTACGGGAGTGCACGTGTCCAGAAGCACCTCTTCTCCTACGACTCCGGCGACGCGACGAGCGGGGGACTCATCCTGGTGGCGGACGAGGACCCGGAGAAGATCCTCGAATGGTACGTGCAGCAGCTGCGCGAGGGGGATGGTCCGGTCCGCCTGAGAAGGTTCAGGCAATCCACCATGTACGATCGCTTCCGGGCGCGGATCCAGGCGGACGACGGCCGCGCGGAGGGCAGCGGGGCGCAGATCCTGCTCTCGCGCGAGGACGGCGAAGAGGAAACGGCCATCATGGTCGTCTACCGGGAGGCGCACGAGACGCGCTAGCAGGCCCGCATTGGATGGGGACGCCCCGTGGTGAGGCTGTCGCTGGGCGACAACACTGAGCTGGGCGGGTCGGTCGGGGGCGGCTACGTGCGCTGGAACTTCTTCACCGACGCGACTGTGACGGTGGGGGGCGAGGTTTGGGTGGAGGGGGGGAGGCTGCCGCCCTCTCAGCCGCGAACAGCCGGTCCAGCTCCTGCGACTCGTGGCTCGGCGTCAGCTTCGCGACCAGCCAGTAGGCCGTGAAGGAAAGCGCCACCGCGGGAAACACCTGGTGGAGCGCGCCGCTCCAGGGCAGGCGGTTCCAAACCACGAGGACCAGCAGGCCGGTGACGAAGGACGCGATCGTGGCCGTGCCGTTGCCGCGGCGCCAATGGAGGCCCATCAGGAGCGCCGGCCCGAAGCAGGCGCCGTAGATTGCGCCGGAGAGCGCGGTCAACACCACGATCCCATCGGGCGGATTCAGCGAGATGATCGCGGTGATGAGCGCGAAGACCGCCACGTACAGCCGCGTGGCGGCGAGGGCGGACCGCTCTGATCTGGTGGGGAGCAGCATGCCCACGATGTCGCGCTGGGCGGTCGAGGCCATGACCAGGAGCACGCTGTCCAGCGACGACATGGCGGCCGCGACCATGGCCAGGAGCAGGAAGGCGCTTACCCCGGCGGAGAAGACCTCCGGTGTGGTGAGGAGCTGCGGCACCACGAGGTCGGTGTCGGCGAGTCCCCCGGGAATGATGTTACGCGCGTAAAGTCCGACAGGGATCAGAAGGCTGTACACCAGCACGAACGCGGCGGTGGACACCCATACGCCCCGGCGGATTGCCGTGCGGCTTTCGAGCGCGTAGAAGCGTGATAGCTGGCGCGGCTCCACCGCGAACTTGACGGTGCCCGCGAAGACGACGCCCAGGGCCAGCGGCACCGACACCCCGCCACCCCAGCGCAGCAGAGGCTCGGTGAGCGGGTCGTCGGCCAGCAGCGCGGCCGAATCCAGTCCGCCGGCGGCCGTCACCGCCCCGCGGAACAGGAGCACCGCCGCGACGACCATCACCAGTCCCTGCACGGCATCCGTCTTCACCACCGAGATGAAGCCGCCCAGCACCGTGTACAGCATCACGATGAAGAAGACGATGATGATCGCGGTGCGGTACGGGATGTCCAGGAACACCTCCAGGAGGTTCCCGATCCCCTTGAAGACCGCGGTCATGTAGAAGAAGGACGCGAAGAGCACGATCACCGCGGCCATCACCCGCGCGGCCGGACTGCCGAAGCGGAAGCCGATGAAGTCCGGGATCGTCAGCGAACCCAGCGACTCGGTGAAGGTGCGCAGCCGCGGCGCGACTCCAACCCACGCGAAGAGGGAAAGCGCCACAACGAACGGCACGAGCAGGAACCAGGTCACGCCCCAGTCGTAGGCCTGCCCGGAGAACCCCACGAAGGAGTTCGTGCTGGAATACGTCGCGAAAAACGAGAGGCCGATCGCGACCGGCCCCATCGCGCGTCCTCCGACGAAGTAGTCGGCGACCCCCTTCGTCTCCCGGTTGCCCGACCACGCGTGGTAGGCGAGGAGCACCGTGTACAGGAGCAGCAGGAGGTGGACGATCCAGTAGGTGCGCAGGTTTTCGAGGATGGCCTGAATCAAGTGGCGTCTCCGGGCTGTTTCAACATGCGGCGCACGGCCGGCTTGCGCACCTTCCCCATGGCGTTGCGGGGGAGGTCGGCCACGGGGGTGAAGGTGTGCGGGACCTTGTAGGGCGCAAGCCTTTCCTTCCCCCATGCCCGGAGTTGGGCGCCGTCCGGAAGGGTCGGGGCGCCCGCGGGACCCTTCGCTTCGGCTTGCCCGCCGCGCACCGCCGGAACCCACGCCGCCCGCAGCTGCTCGCCCCATTCGGGGTGCGGCACGCCCACCACGGCAAGATCTCGGATCGCGGGGTGGGTGCGGTACAGCTCCTCCACCTCCAGCGCCGAGACCTTGTGCCCCCCGGTCTTGACGATGTCGATGTCGCGCCGCCCCAGGATGCGGTAGTAGCCGTCCTCGCCGACGCACCCCACGTCGCCGGTGCGGAACCAGCCGTCCCGGAAGGCTGCGGCGGTCTCGGCGGGGCGTCGCCAGTACTCGCGGAAGACCTGGGGGCCGCGGACTTCGATCTCGCCGGGCCGACCGGCGGAAGCGGACCGGGAGGCCGCAGGTTCGCCGGGGACGATGGGGCGCCCGCTGTCGTTGACGAGGCGGAGTTCGACTCCGGGAAGCGGGTGGCCGACGTGGCCGGGGCGGCGTTCACCGCTGAGCGGATTGGACAGCGCCATGCCGATTTCGGTCATGCCGTATCGTTCGAGGAGGGTGTGGCCGGTGATTTCGCGCCATCGCTCGAGGGTAGTGGCCGGGAGCGCGGCCGAGCCGGAGACCATGAGGCGCAGGCCGGCGGCTCCCCGCGACCAACGTTCCCGCACCGGCGGGGCCGCCTCCTCCCAGGCGCGGATCAGGCGCGTGTATACGGTGGGGACCGACATGAACAGCGTGATTTCGCCGGATGCGAGGCGGTCCCAGGTGGAGGCCGGCGCGCCGGAGCCGAACTCGACGGCCGAGCCGGACCAGAGCGCGCAGGCCAGGGCGTTGACGACACCATGAATGTGGTGGAGCGGAAGCGTGTGGAGGATGCGGTCGCGTTCCGTCCACGCCCAGGCCGCAGTGAGCGCGGTGATCTGGGCGGTGAGGTTCGCGTGGGTGGTGAGGACTCCCTTGGGCCGTCCGGCGGTGCCGCTCGTGTAGATGAGCAGCGCGGGGTGGTGGGGGAGGGTGGTGGCCGCCGGGTGCGCCCGGTCGCCGGGCGGGACGGCGGGGGTGGTCGGGTGGGGGGTGGGGGCGTGCCGTGCGGGGATGGGGGCGGCGAGGGTGGGGCGGCGGGCGTCCAGGGTGAGGATGGTGGCCGGGCGGGCTGAGGCGGAGGCCGTGAGGGGGTGCGTGGCGGGGTGGCGGGGGTCGGCGACGAGGGTGCGGGGTTGGGCGTCGTCCAGTATGTACTCCAGTTCGCGTAGCGGATGCGACACCGCCAGCGGAACGGCGATGCCGCCCGCCAGCCAGATGCCGAACTGGGCGGCGACGTGGTCCCTGCCCGGGGGAATCAGGTAGGCGACGCGATCGCCCGGTGCGAGGCCGGCGGGCGCGCGGGCGCCGGTCTCCTCCGGCGAGGTCGCTTGGGCACGGGATTTGTCCGGCGGATCAGCGTGCTCGCGGGATCTTTCCGCCGAAGTCGCCCACTCGCGCGATCCGCCCGCAGCAGGGATGCCGCCCTCCAGGAGGGTGTCCCGCCACGCCATGGCTTCGCCCAGCAGGTCGGCGTAGTTCCATGTGCCTGCTGCGTCCACGCACGCGACCCGTGCGGCGACGGAGGGCCGGGCGATGCGGGCCGGGAGGGTGTCGGATCGGTCGTTGATGGTCCGGGGTCCAGTGACCGGGGTCGGATCAGGGGGCTGGTGAGAGTGGGGGCGAGCAGGAAGGTGCACGCAGCATGCCGGGGGCGACAGGGCGGAGTTGGCGCTTCGCGCCGCGCAGGGCATCTTTGGGTACCATCGCCGCAAGCTCCGGAGGCTTCATTGACCGACCCGCCAAACAGCGCTCAGGAGGGGACTCTCCGGCGCGTTACCGGCGATCTCCGGCGCCTGCCCGCCAGGATGCTCGGCGCGGTGATCCTGAAGGCGAACGTGGTTCGTGAGGTGGCTGGCGCCAGGAGTGCGACCGGGCAGGCAGCCATGGTCGTCGTTCTTGTCTCCGCCATCGCCACGGTGCGCGACTACGGGCTCGGCTGGTTCCCGATGCTGATGACGGGTACCGTGCACCTGCTGCAGTGGCCGGTGTGGGCGGGGATCGCGTGCTTGGTCGCTGGCGGGAAGCGGGAAGGCTGGATCCGGCTGCTGCGTGTCCTGGGGTTCGCCAGGACGCCGGCGGTCCTCGTCGCCCTGCTTCCGTTGATCGGGGGAATCCAGTTCCCTGCGCATACCTGGGTGCTGGTCGCCGGGGTCTACGGGATTCGCTGTGCGCTGGATATCGGTATCATTCGAGCCATCGCCGCGGCCGTCCTGGGAATGGTCCCCTATTGGATCGTCAACGCGGCGTACCTGCTTTGAAAGGCGCATCTCCCCTGGAAGGCCCGGATCAATCGTGCGGCGCGGTCAACGGGATGTCGCCAGTGCCGTGGCGGAAATCCCTATGGGGGGGGTTGCCGTTGCTGGTGGCGGCGGCCTTCGGTGCCGCGGCTTCCGCCACAATGCGGCAGCAGGTTCCCGAGGGAGCGGAGCTCACGAAGGCGCTGGGGTGCGGCGCCTGCCACGCCGGAGTTCCCGAAGGTGACGCCATCCGGGAGGTCGCCCCTCCGTTCGGGGAGGGGATGGCCCCGCTCGCGCCCGCCTACATCTTCCACTACCTGGACGATCCCCGGACGGTCCGGCCGGAGATCGCTCCGGCGCGGATGCCGCGCTACGACCTCGACGAGCGCGAGCGGGTGGCGCTCTCCCTCTTCGTCACCAATGAACGCGAGCTGCGCGGCGTGGACGACGCCTTCCGCGCGGCGATGGCCCGCCATCCGGAAGCGGACCGTGCCGAGGGCGCCGTCCTCTTCGAGTCGCTGAGTTGCGGCAGCTGCCATCTCCACCCCGACATCCCGCCCAGCACCACCGCCCCCGACCTGGGCGCGACCGGGCTGCGCGTGCACGAGGAATGGCTCGAGGGCTACCTGGCCAGCCCGGTTACCATCCGCCCGGCGGGCACCTTTCCCGGACGGGGAGGCCTCATGCCCGACTTCCGCCTCAGCCCGGTGGAGATCACCGCGATCACCGGCTTCCTCCTCACCCTGCAGACCCCGTCGCCCGGCGACGCGCCCACGGCGGCCGCCCCCTCACCCGGCAAGCCCGCCGCCCGCGGTACAACACCCGGGACCGGCGGCGCGCCTCAACCCGCCACCGCGTCCGGCCCGGCCCGGATCCCGCCCTGGGAGCCCGTCGCGCTTTCCCCCTTCTCGATGCGGAAGGCCGAGGCGCTCCTCGAAGACCGGTGGAGCTGCCTGGGCTGCCACCAACTCGGCGAAGACGGCGGGCGCATCGGTCCGCGCCTGGACGGGATCGCCGCGCGGCTGCGCCCCGAGTACGTCCGCCACCTCATTGCGCACCCCGCGCACCTCGCGCCCGGCACCGTCATGCCCGCGTCCCTGGAGCAGGCCGACCGGCTCGACCTCATCGCCTCCTACCTGCTGCTCCGCGACGCCCCCTGGACGGGGAGCGAGCGGCTGCCGGGAATGCCGGCCCTGCCCACTTCCGGCACCGCCACGCCCGCCGACCTGGCCCCGGCCACGGGCGGGGACCCGGCCGCCGACCCGGCATCGGCCACAGCCGCCACCCCCACCGGCCCCACCACCGCCCCCGCCCTCTACATCGCCCAATGCGCCTCCTGTCACGGCGTCAACGGCGAGGGGGACGGCTTCAACGCACCCTTCCTTCCGGTCGCGCCCACGGTGCACGCCGACTCGGCCGCGATGTCGCTGCGCACCGATGACACCCTCTACGACGGCATCCACGGAGGCGGCTGGATCCTCGGCAAGAGCCAGCGCATGCCCGCCTTCGGGGCCTCGCTCGACGATGCGCAGAAGCGGGCCCTGGTCGCCCACATCCGCACCCTGTGCCGCTGTCTGGGCCCGGCCTGGTCGCGCGACGGACGACGAGGCCGATGAGACGCACTGTAATGTTTGGCTTACATAATGTAACGTTTTCTTTACTATTACTGTTGCCTCTCGCGGTCTGCCTGGCCTGCGGGGATTCTGCCGGCGGTCGTGGGGCGGAATCGGAGGCGCCGCCGATCAGCGCGGACGATTTCGTCGGCTCGGCAGCGTGTGCGGGTTGCCACGCGGAGCAGTACGGCCGCTGGGCCGAATCGACCCACGGGCGGGCGGGCGGCGAACCGGGCCCGGAGACCGTCATCGCGCCCTTCGACGGGACCCCGATCGTCTTTCGCGACGGGACGGTGCTGCCGGTGGTCGATTCCGCCGGGCGGTACCTCTTCGTCGTCCGCCAGGAGGGGCGTCCGGAGCGTGCGATGACCGTGGACGGCGTGATCGGGGGCGGTCACATGCTGGGAGGGGGCACCCAGGGGTTCGTGACGCGGCTGGCCGACGGCACCGCGCGCTTCCTTCCGTTCGACTATTCCAGGCAGCTCGACGCGTGGTTCTGCAACACGGCCACCCGGGCCGACCGCGGCTGGCTGCCGGTCACGCCCGACCTCGCGCTCGGGGACTGCGGGGACTGGCCGCCGGTGCGGATCCTGGGGACGATGTCGCGCTTCGCGAACTGCCAGTCGTGCCACGGCAGCCAGATCACCGCCACCTTCGAACCCGGTACCGGCGTCGACACCCGCTGGACCTCGCTGGACATCAACTGCGAGTCCTGCCACGGTCCGGCCCGCCGCCACGTGGAGCTGATGGCGTCGCCAGCAAGCTTCGTCGCGGCCGCCGACCCTTCCGGTCCCGCCGACCCCCCCAACTCCGCCGACCCCGCCGACATCGGCCTCGACAGCCGCGTGCTCGACGGCGTGGACAAGTCCCTCGGGGTCTGCTTCCGCTGTCACTCCCTCGGCGACGTGATCCGGGAGGACTACCTTTCGGGCGCTCCGCTGGCCGACTACTACGCGCTTCTGCTGCCGGCCCTGGGCGACGAGCCCCACCTCGCGGACGGCCGGGTGGCGACCTTCGCGTACCAGGGATCCCACCTGTCGTCCTCCTGCTACGTGGACGGCAGCATGACCTGCGTCAGCTGCCACGAGCCGCACGGGCTCGGCTACTGGGACGTGAACCGGGCGCCGCTCGCCAGCGAGACCGACGACCGCCAGTGCACGTCGTGCCACGCGTCCAAGGCCGCGGATCCGGAGGCGCACACCTTCCACCCCGCGGGATCGCCGGGCGCCCGCTGCGTGTCGTGCCACATGCCCTACCTGCAGCACCCCGTGATCGGCGACGATGTCCCGTTCGCACGCTCCGATCACACGATTCCGGTGCCGAGGCCCCAGCTCGATGGGCGGCTCGGCCTCGTGAGCGCCTGCCGCGGCTGCCACACCGACCAGAGCGAGTTGCGGCTGCAAGCCCGGGTGGACGAATGGTGGGGGGTGACCAAGCCCCAGGATCCGGTCACGGCGGGGTTGCTCAACGTCACCGACGGCATGGGGAGGGATCTGGCCGCGCGGCTCCTCCTCCGGCCGGGGGAGGGGGGCGACATGGACCAGGCCCGGGGGCTGGCGCGCTACCTGATGGGGTGGGTGCGGCTTGGCGAGGGCCTGGGCCGGGACGGGGCCGAGCGCATCGCCGTGCTCGCCGAATCCGAGGATCCCGACCTGCGGGCAATGGCGCTGGTGGCCCGGCATGTCGCGGCCCCTGCGCGGGGTGCTGCTACGGCCGCTGACGGCGGGGCGGGTCCGGACGCCGGTGCGGTGGCCGCCGCTGCCCGGAGCGAGTCCGGGCAGGTGCGCCGGCGCTGGGTCATGCTGTTGGGCTTTCTTGCCGACGAGGCCCGGGCGCGGGAGGACTGGGGGGCTGCGACGGAGCTCCTGAACCGCGCGCTGGCGATCGCGGCGGAGGATCCCGGGGTGCTGCTCACGCTGGGGCTGGTGCGGAACGGCGCGGGCGATCCCGAAGGTGCGATCGACGCCTTCACGCGCAGCCTTGCCGCCGACCCGGACCAGCCCGTCGCGCGGGTGAACCTGGGGATCGTGCGGGCCGCCGCCGGGGACGACGAAGGCGCGGCGCGCGAGTACGAGGCCGCCATCGCGCTGAACCCGTACGAGACCATGGCGTACGTGAACCTGGGCAACCTGCACTTGCGCGGCGGCAACACCGCCCAGGCGATCCGCTACTACGAGCAGGCCGTGGCCGTCGGCCCAGAGGTCGGCGCCGCCCACCGCAACCTCGCCGTGGCGCTGGGGCGGGCGGGGCGCTTTGACGACGCCATTCCCCATGCGCGGCGGGCCGTTGAGTTCGCGCCCGGCGACGCGGCGGCCCGGGATGTCCTGCGGCAGCTGGAGGCACAGGCCGGGGGCGGTGCGTCGCGATGAGCGCGGTGCGGGTGCGCGGACCGGTTGCAGGCGGTAGCGGCGCGGCAATCGGGGATGGGGTACGACGTTGAGCGGAATGAAGCGCGTGCTGCGCGTGCACGACGGGCTGGCGATCACGGTGGGGATCGTGATCGGGGCCGGGATCCTGCGCACGCCGGGGCTGATCGCCGAGTACCTCGGGAACGGGTGGCTGATCCTGGCGGTGTGGGTGGTGGGCGGGATCGTGGCGGCGCTGAGCACGCTGGTGCTCGCGGAGATGGCCGCCGCGCTCCCGCAGGCCGGGGGCAAGTACGTCTACGCGCGGGAGGCCTACGGGCCGGTCGCTGGGTTCGTGGCGGGGTGGTCGGAGCTGCTGGTGAGCCGCGCGTTTTCGGGCGCCATCAAGGCGGTGGCGATCGCCGAATACCTGATCATCCTGATCGGGAGCGGGTCGGTGCGGCTGCTCGCGGTGGGGGTGGTGGTGGGGTACGTCATCATCCACCTGGGCGGCCTCAAGGTCGGCACCACCTTCCAGAACATCACGACCGCGATCAAGGTGCTGGTGCTGGTGGCGATCGCGGCCGCGGGGATCGCCGCCGGGGACGGAAGCGGGCTGGTCGATCCGATCACGGTGGAGCGCGCGTCGCTGCTCGGCTTCGCGCTCGCGTACCAGTCGGTCGCCTTCGCCTACTACGGCTGGGAGGATGCGGCCAAGATGGCCGAGGAGATCCGCGACCCGGGCCGGTCGCTGCCCAGGATCCTGATCGGGGGCGCGGTTGCGGTCGCGGTCCTGTACCTTATGGTCAACACGGCCTACCTCGCGGCCCTCACGCCTGACGAGATGGCGGGCTCCGAGCTGGTCGCGCGCGACGCGGTGCAGGGAGTGTTCGGCAACACCGCCGCGACGTTCGTGGTCGTGGCCAGCCTGCTGATCCTCATCAGCTCGGGGAACGTCAACTTCCTGGGCATGCCGCGGGTCGCCTTCGGGCTGGCGCGCTCGGGGCTGGCGCCGAAGGTCTTCGAGTACGTGTCGCCGCGAGGCACGCCGGTGGCCGGACTGCTCCTGATCGGGATCGTGATCCTGGCTTTGGCCTCGACCGGCGCGCTGGAGTTCCTGATCCAGTTCATGATGCTGGTCGCGATCTCGGTGGATCTGGTGGTGCTGTCGGCGTTCTTCCGCCTGCGCCGAACACGCCCCGAGCTGGAGCGGCCGCTCAGGGTGCCGGGCGGGGTGTGGACGGCGGGGGTGACGATCGCGCTGTATGTTGTGATCCTGGGGATCATCGTGGGAACTCAGCCGTGGCTGGCGATGGGGGCGGCGGTGATTCTGGCGGGGTTGCTGGTAGCGGGGGTGGTGACGGCGAGGTACTCGAAGGCTTAGGAAAGGCGAGTCGTAGGTGATTCTGTCATTGTTCATGCTCATGGGGATTTTCGGCATGGTTGCCTGTGCCGGCGGTCTTGCATGGTTGCTCTTTTCCCGGAGACTGAGGGACTCCCTGGGTGACGGACACGACTGGACCAGGCGCTTTGAACGGCTCGAAGCCGAAGTCAAGCGGCTTTCGGACCAGGACACCCGGCTGGGCCTCGACGACGAAGTCCGCCGCCTCGACGAAAAGGTGGAGTTCCTGGAAAACCTGTTGGCCGAGCGCGCCAGGACCGGTGCGCTTCCGCCGGGAGACCTGGAAGAATCCCGCCCTGCGCCGCGTAAGCCCTGAGAATCCGGGCAAGCCCTGAGTAGCCGGGCGAGCCTTGAGTAGCCGCGCAAGCCTTGGGGAGCCGCGCAAGCCTTGGGGAGCCGCGCAAGCCTTGAAGAAGCCGCGCGATCCTTGAAAAGCCGCCCGACGGCAAGAGCCCGTTTTCACGGTCACATCAGAATGGCACGGTAGAGGAATGAACTACACCGCCCCCTCGGGATCTCTCCCGACCGCAATACTGGCTCTGTCCCTGCTCACGATCGGGTGCGACACGGCCGGGACATCCGCGACCGGGCTCCGTGCGGTCGTCGAGGACAGCATCGGCATCACCATCGTCGAGAACGCCCGCCCGGCGCCCGATTCCCGGCTTCCGTGGGAATTCGGCGCGCAACCGTCCCTTTCGATCGGTTCCGTCGACAGCAGTGGGCCGGACGAATTGTACCAGGTTGCGGACGCCACCCGGCTCGGAGATGGCCGCATCGTGATCGCCAACTCCGGCAGCGCCGAACTCAGGGCTTTCAACGCGGACGGCTCTCACCAGAGAACCTGGGGAAGCCGTGGCGATGGGCCCGGCGAATTCAGCGTCCGCAGTCCGGTCGCCGTCGCCCGCTGGCCCGGCGACTCGATCGCCGCTTCCGATGGCGTTCTCAGACCCCGGTTGTCGATCTTCGACATGAACGGCAACCACGGCCGCGACGTGACCGTTGACGCCACCCGGGGCAACATTCTCGACCTGCTGCCGGACGGCAGGATTGTCTCGCGGGGCAGCAACAACTTCAACTTGATGGCCGTTTTCGAGACCAGGGACCTGGTTCGCCTGGAAACGGAATGGACGGTTCTGGACGTCGACGGAACGCTGTATGCGTCACTCGGGAGGCTTCCCAGCGGCGAGGCTTACTTCAGCGAGGCGTGGGGAGGAGACATGCCACACCCCTTCGAGCGCAGTACCGCGGGAGCCGTGTGGGGGGATCTCGTTGCGGTCGGGGTGCAGGACAGCTACGAGATCAAGGCTTACGCCGCGGATGGGTCGCTGGTCAGGATCCTACGCCGCGATTGGGATCCGCGAACCCCCACCCCGGCCGACTATGACGAGTACTACACCCTGAGAAGCCGCATGCGGCCTCCGGGGCGCCAGCCCCCGGTGGACGCCTTCCCCGCCTTCGGCGAGATTCTCTCGGACCGGGCAGGGTATCTGTGGGTCCAAGAGTACCGGATGACCGGCGACGAGGCCATGGTATGGACCGTGTTCGACCCGGAAGGGCGGGTTCAGGGGCTGGTCGAGACCCCGGAAGGGCTGGACATATTCGAGATCGGGGCCGATTACGTCCTCGGGTTGGCGGAAGACGAACTGGGGGTGGAATACGTGCAGTTGTGGTCGTTGTTGCGGGGGGAGGGGTGAGCCGGGCAAGCTGAACCAGGCCTGTCGGCCAATCGTTTCAAGGCAGGGCGCCCGCGGCATCCCTCGCACGGGGGATTGGCGTTATCACGTGACAGGATGGCGTTGTCACCGTTCAGGCCGACCCTGCCCGCTCGCCGGCGCCGCCACCACCTCCTTCCCCCCAGAGGCAGACCATCGCCCACCCCCAGTCGATGCGTTCGCCCTGCCAGAGGCTGCTCCCGGTCGAGGGACCGATGCCGGACTTGCCGTGCCAGCCGGCCAGCCCGAAGTCCTGCGCCGGTGCGGAACAGGCGCCCGCAGCGGGTTCCGAAACGTCCACTGGCCTTGCGCCGTCCGCGTCCGCGGACCCTGCCTCCGCGCCGTCGCCGGACACCAGCGCGCCGATATCCGGAGGCTCGGGCACGACGGGCATGCGCACGCCCAGCGGGTTGAAGAAGTTCGGCACTCCCCGCTCGTCCATCTCCACCCGCCAGCCGCCTTCGTGGACGGCGCGGTGGTGGAAGGGACAGAGCAGCACCAGGTTGTCCATGGCCGTCGCGCCGCCACGGGCCCAGTGGGTGATGTGGTGGGCGTGGGTGCGCCGCGATGATCCGCATCCCGGGAAGCGGCACCCGCCGTCGCGCGCCTCGAGCGCCTTGCGCAACCGCCAGCCCACGGTGCGCCGCCGCCGCCCGACGTCGAGCACCGAGCCGTCCGATCCGCGCGCGATGGGCACGACCTCCGAATCGCAGCACAGCCTGGAAGACGTTTCAGGTGAAACGCGCGAGCCCTCTTCCGTGACCAGCGCGGGCGCCTGCATGACCGTGGGGGACGTTTCAGCTGAAACGTTCGCGGGGTCCGGTGGGACCGGGGCCGCCGTGGCATCGGGCGCTGCCGCTTCGGGGGCTGCACCGGGCGCCGCCGCTTGAGCCGGGGCCGTGGCATCGGTCGCCGCAGCTTCAGCCGGGGCCGCCCCGGCCTTCGCCGCCTCCGCGAACGAATGCACGACCAGCTGGACCCCGGGCTGGAGGCGTTCCTCCAGCCAGAGGCCGAAGGCGTCGGCCCGGCGCTGCGCGGCGGTGAACTCGTCCTGGGTTCCGGCGGCGCGCTGCTCGCGGTAGAGCCTGTCTTCGGCTCCCTCGAGGGCCTTCAGCAGCAGGGCGCCCGCCTCCGGGGCGAGGTGGCCGCGGATCTCGTAGTTGCCGTCGTCGGCGAGGTGGAGCGAGAGGCCCCGGTGTTCGGCCGGGTCCGCCGGAGCGGCCGGGTCGGCGGCGTCGGCCTCGGCGGCGTCGGTCCGGTCCAGGCGGCGCCACTGCCGGACCAGGCGCTCGGCGTGGGCGGTGGTGCCGTGACGGGCGAAGGTGAGGAGTTCGGCCTCGTTGCCGGCGGTGGCGATGCGGGTCAGGGCCCGCACCTTGGAGTACGAGATCTCGCCCTTCGCGAGCGCGGCCGAGATGAGGGGCAGGGAGGGGAGGCGGCGGGCCACGCGGACCTTCTCGCGGGCGGGCCCGAGCGAGATGCCGGTGCGCCAGGAGAGCCAGTGGGCGCAGGAGCGGCAGCCCTGCCACTGTCCCTGCTCGTCGTAGACCTGGAGCAGGGTGAGGAGCCGGTAGATGGCGGCATCGATGTGGGCGCAGAGCGCGGCGATCCGGTCGCCGAGGGGATCGTCGCCGGGGCGAGGATCGTGGCTGGGGATATCGGCGGCGGGAGCGGGCGGGCCGGGGTCGGCGCCGGGCGAGGGCGGGGCGGGGTGGGGTGGGGCGAAGGAGGTGTTTTCGGCGGCGGGCATGGTGTCTGATCCCCGGGTCTGTGGTGTGGCCGGTTGCTGTCCTCACCTTCTTATACACCATAGTTCGGAAAAAGTTCGGGTTACGGCGTCAGAACTGCCACACCCCCAGCCACTGGACGATGCGCTCGGTGAATTCCGTCCCCAGCTTGTTGCTCCAGTACTGGTACTCGATGCCGACGTGCACGTTGCCGCCGCCGATGTTCCACCTGAACTGCGGCTGGGCAAGGATCGACGAAGGGACATCGTTGCCGAGCTCGTTGGAGGTGGCCGCGGCGTATTCGGCGTGGCCGGCGATCGAGAAGGACTGTCCGCCGATCGAGAAGAGATAGAGCCCGTTCACATCCAGGATGAGCCGGTTGTCGAGTTCCGGCGGACTGCCTCCGGCCAGCCCCCGGCCGCCGTCGATCCCCAGCATCAGGTCGGTGTTGAGGAAGATGAACCCGGGGAGATTCCAGGCGAGGCGCGCTCCAGGCAGCCACTGGCGGAAGTTGGCGTCGGTACCCAGCGCGGCCCCCATGAAGAGGCCGAAGTCGGCGATGGGTCCCACGGCGAGGTCATTCCCCGACAGCTTGCCCAGGCTGAAGTTCGAGTACCACTCGCCATAGGCGTCCATCTCGTTGAAGCCGTCGTCGCCTCCGTCGTCGATCAGATCGATGAAGTAGAAGTTGTCGCCGAACTTCCACTGCGAGGCGTGCTGCATGGTCAGCACGGTGGTGCCGCTCGACACCTCGGTGAACGGGTTGGTCTGGCTCCCGTACTGGTAGTGGACTTCGGTCTGGGCGTGTGCGGTGAAAGGGGTGGCCGCCGAAAGCGCGGCGCCGAGGAGGCCCGCTAGGCCTGCGGCTGTCACGGCCCCCGCGACCGACGCGCGAAACCTGGGGGGTGCTGATGTCATTCCTGGGAGTCTCATCTCACCCCTGCCCGGAGCCGCCGGGCACCCTTATTCGATCAACCAGCTCACGCACGCTCGCAGGCGGCGACCGCGTGAACTTCGACACCGTCAGCGCCACCGCGAAGTTCAGCAGCATTCCCAGCGTTCCGATCCCCTCCGGCGAAATCCCGAACCACCAGTTCTCCGGCGAATCGGCGGCCGGATTCACGAAGCGGAAGTAGATGATGTACGCCGCGGTGAAGGTGATCCCCGACACCATCCCGGCGATCGCCCCTTCGCGGTTCATGGTGCGCGTGAAGGTGCCGAGAATGATCACCGGGAAGAACGACGAGGCCGCGAGGCCGAAGGCGAAGGCCACCGTCTGCGCCACGAACCCCGGCGGATTGATCCCCAGCAGCCCGGCCACCGTCACCGCGAAGAACGCGCTCAGCCGCGCGGCAATGAGCTCGCCGCGTTCCGATATGTCGGGCTTGAGCGCCCGTTTGAGCAAGTCGTGGCTGATCGCCGACGAGATCACCAGCAGCAGGCCCGCGGCCGTCGACAGCGCCGCCGCCAGCCCGCCCGCCGCCACCAGCCCCACCACCCAGTTGGGCAGCCGCGAGATCTCCGGGTTGGCGAGCACCATGATGTCGCGGTCGATCGTCAGCTCGTTGGCGTCCGGGTCGGCGACGTACTGGATGTTCCCGTCCGCGTTCTTGTCGTCGAAGGTGATGAGCCCGGTGTCCTCCCACTTGCTGAACCACTCGGGCATGGCGTCGTAGGGCTGGCCGGCCACCGTGTCGAGCAGGTTGGCGCGGGCGAAAACGGCCACCGCGGGCGCCGTCGTGTACAGGATCGCGATGAAGAGGAGCGCCCAGCCGACCGAAATGCGCGCGTCCCGCACCTTGGGCACCGTGTAGAAGCGGATGATGACGTGCGGCAGCCCCGCCGTGCCCACCATGAGCGCCGCCGTGATGAAGAACACGTCGATCATCGACTTGGTGCCGTCGGTGTAGGCGGTGAAGCCCAGCTCCCTGTGCAGCCCGTCCAGCTTGTCGAGGAGGAAGACGCCGCTCTCGGGGTCCGCGCCGCCGAATCCGAGCTGCGGGATGAAGGTCCCCGACAGCATCACCGCCAGGAAGAACGCCGGCACCATGTACGCGAAGATCAGCACGCAGTACTGCGCGACCTGCGTGTAGGTGATGCCCTTCATCCCCCCCAGCACGGCGTAGAAGAGCACGATCCCCATCCCGATGATCACGCCCACCGTCACGTCCACCTCGAGGAAACGGCTGAAGACGATGCCGACCCCGCGCATCTGCCCGCTCACGTAGGTGAACGACACGAAGATCGCGCACGCCACGGCCACCACCCGCGCCACCTGCGAATAGTACCGCTGGCCTACGAACTCCGGCACCGTGTACGCCCCGAACTTGCGCAGATAGGGCGCCAGCAGCAGTGCGAGCAGCACGTAGCCGCCCGTCCATCCCATCAGGTACACCGACCCGTCGTACCCCATGAACGAGATCAGCCCGGCCATCGAGATGAACGACGCCGCCGACATCCAGTCGGCCGCCGTGGCCATCCCGTTGGCGAGCGGGGAGACGCCGGTGCCGGCCACGTAGAACTCCTTGGTGGAGCTGGCCCGCGACCAGATCGCGACCCCGATGTACAGGGCGAACGAGAGGCCGACGAGAACGAAGGTCCAGAGACGGACGTCCATGGGCTAGTCGTCCGCGGGAGGCTGGCGGTGCCCCCTCATTCCTCGGCCACCCCGTACTCCCTGTCCAGCCGGTTCATCAGGCGTGCGTACACGAAGATCAGCACCACGAAGACATAGATCGATCCCTGCTGGGCGAACCAGAAGCCGAGCTTGAAGCCGGTGCCGGGGATGCGGATGGCGTTCAGCGGGTCGGCGAAGAGGATCCCGCACCCGAAGGACACTACGAACCAGATCGCGAGCAGGATCCAGAGGTAGCGGAGGTTGCGGGCCCAGTAGGCGGTGGCGTCGGGCATGGGGGAAGGGTAGGGGGGATGAAGAGGGTGGAATCGGTGCAGCCCCAACTTGGGCCGGGGCTCCGCCGTCCGCCAGCCCCGCGTGGTCGGTGGGGGTTCGTGGTCGGTGTGGGTTCGCCGGGGCCTGCTATATTGCCACATCGGATTCCCCCCGAACGGAGTGGACATGCCCCAGGATTCCAGGAAGGTCCCCGTGGGTCACAGGTGGCGGCCCATCGAAGATCTGCCGGACGACTGGGGACGCCTTGCCGACTCCGGTCTGCACCAACTGGCCGATCGCTGGCTTGACCAACGGCGCCGGATCGAGCGCCGGGAAGACCTCGGCGCAGAGGAAGCCATCGCCGATTTCAACGAGCGCCTCAAGCGCGAGTGGGCGATCGAGACGGGCCTCATCGAGCGGGTCTACACGCTTACCCGCGGAATCACGGAGATTCTGATCGAGCGCGGTCTGCGCGAGGAGTTCATCCCGTCATCGGCCACGGACCGCGATCCGGCGCTGGTCTTCGACATGATTCAGGATCATGCGGCTGCGGTGGATGGGCTGTTCGACTTCGTGAAGCAGAAGCGCCAGTTGTCAACGAGTTACATCAAGGAGCTCCACTCGGTACTGCTGGCCCACCAGGAGACCGCAAGTGCACGAGACGTCTTCGGGCGGCGTGTGGAGATGCCGTTGACGAAGGGTGACTACAAGAAGAGGCCCAACAATCCGGTGCGGCCGGACGGTCTGATTCACGAATACTGTCCTCCAGAGCATGTGGCCTCGGAGATGGACAGGCTCCTGGCGATGCATCTGGAACACCGCGAAGGCGGGGTCGCTCCGGAGGTCGAAGCCGCCTGGCTTCACCACCGCTTCACTCAGATCCACCCCTTCCAGGACGGGAACGGCCGGGTCGCGCGGGCTCTGGCGACGCTGGTGATGATTCGGGTGGGGTGGTTCCCGCTCGTGGTGACGGACGGGGGTCGGGCGGACTACATCGACGCGCTGGAAGCGGCGGACGCGCGGGATCTGGCTCCGCTGGTACAGCTGTTTGCGGAGATTCAGGGGCGCGCATTCGAGGGTGCGATCGACGCTGCGCGCCGGGTCTCCGCCAGGCTGGCATAATGCTGTCATTTCCACTACACTATGACTGCATCAGCCAAACAGGGAGGCAAAAGCACCGATGGGCGTACTCACAATCAGGAACGTGGACGACGAGGTCATCGCGGCGCTCAAGGCGCGGGCCAGGCGGAATCACCGCTCGCTGGAGGGCGAACTGCGCCACCTCCTGAGCCGCTACGCGGTCCCGGACCTGCACCTCGGGCTGATGCGCGAGCGGGCCCGCGCCGCCTATGGACCGGCTCCGGGGGTCCGGGACGACCCGGTCGATTGCCCGTCCGAGGCGACTGATCCGTACCCGGACGCCGAGGCCGAACCGGTGGAATGGCTGGGGGCCATGCGAGATGTCACCGTGATCACGGGCGACATCATCTCGCCGGTATCGGAGCTGTCCGACTGGAATGTGTACCGTTCGGACGCGAGGCCCGGCGAGGATGATGGCGAGGCACCGTGACTTTGCTGCTGGACACACACATCTGGATCTGGAGCGTAGGCAGCCCGGATCTCCTCTCGACCAGGGTCCGAACCACTCTGTCGGAGCCTGCAAACACATTGGCGCTTTCCCCCGTGAGCATCTGGGAGGCGTTGCTTCTTGCGGAAAAGGGCCGCGTGGACCTTGCCCCCGATCCCTGGTGGTGGATCCGCTCGGCTCTCGCGACCAGAGCGATACGAGAGTTCCCGGTGACTCACCAGGTTGCGCTCCGCAGCCGCAGCATTCGCCTTCCCCATGACGACCCTGCCGACCGCTTCATCGCGGCGACGGCCATGGTTCACGGGCTTACGCTGGTGACGGCGGATAGGACGCTCCTCGAATGCCCCGACATCAGAGTGCTGCCGGCCACCTGACCACGTGAGGCGCACAAGAACCGAAGCGCCCGTTCCCACGGAGGGAGACGCGGCTGATCCGCAGTGCTACACTCTGCCCCCGGGTCCGGCGGCGCCCCCTACATCAGCCCCCCGATCACCCCGTCGCCGTCGATGGTCATGTTGAGCGCGGCCGGCTTTGCCGCGAGGCCCGGCATCGTCATGATCGAGCCGGTCTTGACCACCACGAAGCCCGCGCCGGCCGACGGCGTGACCTCCCGCACGGTGATGCGGAAGCCGCGGGGACGCCCAAGCAGCGTGGGGTCGTCCGAGAAGGAGTACTGGGTCTTGGCGATACAGACCGGTGCGTCCGCCATCCCGAAGGACTCGAGGCGCTCCAGTTCCGCCGTGACGCCCGGCTGGAAGTCCACCCCCTCCGCGCCGTAGATCTTCGTCGCGACGGTCTCGATCTTTTCCTTGAGGGAGAGGTGGTCCGGGTAGAGGGGGCGGAAGGTGGCCGCGCCGCTGTTGGCGATCTCCCAGACTGCGTCGGCCAGGTCGAGGCACCCCTCGCCCCCTCCCCCGTGCGGGTTGGCCTCGACGGCGCGAATCCCGCGCGCCGCGCAGCCGTCGAGCACGGTGGCGACCTCCGCGGCGGTGTCGCTCGCGAACCGGTTGAGCGCCACCACGGCCGGGACGCCGAACCGCGCGACGTTCTCCACATGCCCGTACAGGTTTTCCATGCCGCGGCCGAGCGCATCGAGGTCCTCGTCGGCCAGCGAGTCCTTCGACGCGCCCCCGTTCATCTTCAGCGCGCGGATCGTCGAGACGATCGCGACCGCGTCGGGACTCAGCCCGCCCAGCCGGCACTTGATGTCGAAGAACTTCTCGGCTCCCAGGTCGGCGCCGAAGCCCGCCTCCGTCACCACGATGTCCCCCAGCTTGAGCCCCGCGCGGGTCGCGATCAGCGAGTTGCAGCCGTGCGCGATGTTGGCGAAGGGACCGCCGTGAATGAAGGCCGGCGTCCCGCCCAGCGTCTGCACCAGGTTCGGGTGGAGGGCGTCGCGCATCAGGATCGTCATCGCCTTCTCGGCGCCGATGTCGCGGCAGCGCACCGGGTCGCGGCTGCGCGTGTACCCGATGATGATGTCGCCCAGCCGCCGCTCCAGGTCGGCGAGGTCGCGGGCCAGGCAGAAGATCGCCATCACCTCCGACGCCGCGGTGATCATGAAGCCGTCCTGGCGCGGAATCCCGCCGAAGGGCCCGCCCAGCCCCACGATCACGTTGCGCAGCGCCCGGTCGTTCATGTCTACGGCCCGTCCCCAAGTGATGCGCCGGTGGTCCAGCCCGGTGCTGTTCGGGCGGAAGAGGTGGTTGTCGAGCATGGCCGACAGCAGTGCGTGCGCCGAGGTGATCGCGTGAAAGTCGCCGGTGAAGTGGAGGTTGATGTCCTCCATCGGCACGACCTGCGAGTAGCCGCCGCCGGCTGCGCCCCCCTTGATTCCGAAGACGGGGCCCAGCGACGCCTCGCGGATGCAGAGAACGGGGTTGCGGTCCCGCAGGTTGAGGGCGTCGGCGAGCCCGACCGAAGTGGTGGACTTGCCTTCGCCTGCCGCGGTGGGGCTGCACCCGGTCACCAGCACGAGCCTGGCGGCGCGGTGCGGGCGGGTCTTCACCACATCCAGTGGCACCTTCGCCTTGTAGTGGCCGTACTGGAGGATTTCGTCTTCACCGAGGCCGATTTTGGCGGCGATCTCGGCGATCGGCTTCATCTCGTGGGCTTGCGCGATTTCGATGTCGGAGAGCATGGGTGTCCTTGCAGGGGCGTCGTCTTGGGGGGACTGAGTGGAGGGAGAACGGCGTCCGAAGTCTGGCGGAAAACCGGCCCGCGGGGCAAGGAGGGCCGGCTGGAGGGACGGTCGCCAGGAGGGCGGGCCGCCGTCAGGCTTGGCGGATACAGGGCCGACCCCTGTAGGTTGGTCATCGGATCACTGATCCCCGGAACGTCAGTTGACAGGGGCCGACGGCTCCGATAAGCAGGAAGAGCCTGTTTCATGCGACTCATCATCCGCATTTCAATCTCCGCGATCACAGTGGGAGCGCTGGCAGTGGCCCCGGCCGCCCGGGCCGACGCTCAGCAACGCGGCGACCGAGGCGTACGCGTGGACACGCTGGAGAGCGGCAGAATCGTGATCTCCAACCCGGATTCACCCCAGACCGCGCCACAAGGGGTCCCGACACTCGTCGAGGTGCTCAGAATCGGGTCGCTGGATGACACCTGCGACGCGCTCGACCGAGTGATCTCCCTTGCGGTGGACGGCGATGGCCTGATCTACGCAGCCGACTGGAGGGCCGACGAGATTCAAGTGTTCTCCCCGCGTGGCGAGTGCGTGAGAACCATCGGACGGTCCGGCGAAGGACCCGGAGAGTTCGGCATGCTGGCGGGAATCGTCTGGCAGCCCCCCGGCCATCTGTGGGCGATGGATGCCGGGGAAAACCGCCTGACCGTCTTCGATCCCCTCGGAACCGTCCTGGCGACACACCGGCTGCAGCTGGGCCCGGCAGCCAGCCTGCCATGGTGGATGCGGGTCGATGCCGACGACAGACTCCACTTCTGGCGACCGGATCTGGACAGAATCCTGATGTACGGACCCGGACCCGGACTTGACTCCCTGGGGAGCTTTCCGGTGCCGCAGGCTCCGCCGAGCGTGACGGACACGGAACAGGTAAGGAGGGGCGGGAGCACGCTGTTCGTGCAGCGCTCGATTCCGTATTCGTCGCCGCGTGTGCGCTGGACCGTGAACCCGGACGGGAACGTCTGGCTGGCCGGCACCAACGAATTCGCCCTCCACGAGACTACGTACCGTGGAGATACCCTGCGAACCGTGCGGTTGGACCGCCCTCCCCCAAGACTGGAAGGGCAGGAGCGGGACAGCATCGCGGCCGCCGCTGGAATACCCGCACGCAGGCTGCCGGCGCACAAGTACGCCCTCGAGAACATCCGGACCAGCCCCGACGGATGGGTCTGGGTCGAGACGGAAAAGGGAACGATCCAGGCGTGGGAGGTCTTCGACGAACGCGGTTACCATGTGGGACGCGTGATCTCGCCCGTCCCGATCGAGAAGGAGCCCCATCCCGTCTTCGGAAACGGGGTGGTGACGGGCGTGACGCTTGGTGAGTTCGACGTGCCCTACATCGTCCAGCTGCGCATCGTGCGCGGGGGCTGATCGCTCCCGAGCGCTAGGGGCACGACACCGCCCCACGCAGCCCGCGTGAATCCTGGAGGGGTCTCGAATAGCCGCAGGGGGCAACGGCAGACCACCAGGGGGCGTCAGATCGGGCAGGGCGGGGACGTGACGCGCCCAAGTCCTCAGCCGACGGAAACCAGGAAAACCTCATGCGAATCACCATCCGCTCCACCCTCTCCGCGCTCGCCGTCGGAACAGTTCTCGCAGGCCCGGCCACCAGCACCGCCGCCCAACAACGCGACCGTCTCGTCCGCGTGGACACGCTCGAAAGCGGCAGAATCGTCATCTCCAACCCGGATGCCCCACAGACGGGTCCGCAGGGAGCCCCGACGCTCGTGGAGGTGCTGCGAATCGGGTCGGTGGATGACAGCTGCGACGCGCTCGGCTACGTGACTTCGTTGACGGTGGACGGCGACGGCCGAATCTACGTGGCCGACCAGCAAGCGAACGAGATTCGCGTCTTCTCTCCCGGCGGCGAATGCCTGAGAACCTTCGGGCGGTCCGGAGAAGGACCCGGGGAATTCGGCTGGCTGGCGGGAATCGCCTGGCAGCCGCCCGGCCATCTGTGGGCGTTCGACGCGATGCGCCATCGGTTCACCGTCTTCGACTCCCTGGGAACCGTGTCGGCCACGCACCGCTTGCAGCTGGGTCTTACGGGCACCCTGCCCCGGCGCCTTTGGGTCGATACCGCGGGCCATCTGCATTTCTGGTTCCCCGGTCACGACGACATCGTCAAGCATGCCACGGGCCCAGGGCTCGACTCTCTGGCGCGCGTTGCCGAGCCGACGATCCCGCCGGATCCACGGATGAGCTACACGCGGGAGATGGGTACGGGGGATAACCGCATTGCCATGGAATTCGTGATTCCCTACGCGCCGAGGGTCCAGTGGACCGTGAATTCTGCCGGGAACATCTGGCAGGCCAGTACCTCCGCCTTCGCCATCCACGAGACGACCTACGCCGGAGACACCCTTCGCACCATTCAGCTGGATCGGGAGCCGCCGAGACTGGACGGGCAGGAGCGGGACAGTGTCGCGGCCGCTGCCGGGATCCCCGCACGCAGGCTGCCGGCGCACAAGTACGCCCTCGAGACCATCCGGTCCGGCCCGGACGGATGGGTCTGGGTTGCGACGGAGAGGGGACCGACCCTGGCCTGGGAAGTCTTCGACGAGCGCGGTTACTACCTGGGGCGCGTGGCCTCGCCCGTCCCGATCGAAAAGCAGCCCGCGCCGTTTTTCGGAAGCGGGATGGTGACGGGCGTGACGCTCGGTGAGTTCGACGTGCCCTACGTGGTCCAGCTCCGGATCGTGCGGTAGGCACTACGTAGAGCGGAGCCCGATTCCCTCCTGAGGTCCCGCCTGGCTGAGCGCCGGCGGCGGCCCCACCGCCTTCAGCGCCACCGGACACGCCTTCAGCGCCGCTGTCTGCGTCACCGGATCGTACCCGCCCCCCGTCAGCACGTTCACCGGCACGTCCTCGAAGGCGAACGACGCGAACACCGTCCCCTTCGGCGATTTGGTGGTCGCGCGCACCTTCACGTGCAGGCAGCCACGCGGGTTGCTCAGCTCGGCCCAGCCGCCGTCCTGCAGCCCCAGGCGCGCGATGTCGTCGGGGTGCACCTCCAGCGTCTCCTCCGAGAGCAGGTAGTCGATCCCGCCCGACCGTCCGGTCTGCGTCCGCGTGTGGTACTGGGGCAGCCGGCGCCCGGTGGTCAGCCACATCGGGTACTCGTCCGACAGCGTCTCCTCCGGATCCCGGTACTCGAGCATCTTGAAGATCCCGCGGCCGTTCTCGAAACCTTCCTCGTGCAGGCGCGGCGTGCCCGGGTGCCCCTCCTCCGGCACCGGCCACTGGTACTCGCCCTTGTCGATGCGGTCCCAGTCCAGTCCCGCATACAGGGGCGACAGGGAGCAGAGCTCGTTGAAGACCTCCTTGGCCGACTCGAACTCGAAGCCCTTCCAGCCCATCCGCTGGGCGAGGCGGGAGACGATCCACCAGTCGGGCTTCGCTTCGCCCGGGGGCGGCACCGCGGCGCGCAAACGCTGGACGCGGCGCTCGGTGTTGGTGCAGACGCCGTCGGTCTCGGCCCAGGCGGTGGCGGGGAAGACCACGTCGGCCACCTTCGCCGTGTCGGTCATGAAGATGTCGATGACGACCAGGCAGTCGAGGCTCTTGAGCGCGTGTTCGCAGTGGTGGCGGTCCGGGTCGGTGACGAGGGTGTTCTCGCCGTTGATGATCATCGCGTGGATGCCGTCGCCGCAGAGGTCCAGCGCGGTGACCTTGGTCATTCCCGTCTCGAGGTCGACCTTGCGCCCGTACGCCCTGTGGAACTTCTCCTGGTGCGCGGGGACGGTGACGGCCTGGAAGCCGGGGTAGTTGTTCGGGAGCGCGCCCGCGTCGCCGGCGCCCTGGATGTTGTTCTGGCCGCGCATGGGGTTCACCCCGGTGCCCTCGCGGCCCAGGTTGCCGGTCATCAGCGCCAGGTTGCAGAGGCTCTGGACGTTGTCGACGCCGCAGATGTGCTCGGTGATGCCCACCGTGTAGTAGATCGCGCCCCGGTCGGCCCCGCCGTAGAGCAGCGCCGCCTTCTCGATGTCCGCGGGATCGCACTCGCAGATCTCGGCCGCCCACTCCGGCGTGTACCGCGCGACATGCTCCATGAAGTCCTCGCCGTGGGCGGTGCGCTCGTCGATGAACGCCTGGTCCATCAGCCCCTCGCGCGCGATCACATGCGCCATCGCCAGCAGCAGCGAGACGTCGGACCCCACGCGCAGCGGCAGGTGCACATCCGCGATCTCGGCCAGCCCGATCCGCCGGGGGTCGGCCACGATCATCTTCGCGCCCCGCGCGAGCGCCCGCTTGAGCCGCGTCGCCGCCACCGGGTGGCACTCGGTCATGTTCGTCCCGATGCAGAAGATCACATCGGGCTTGTCCATGTCGGCGAGCGGGTTCGACATCGCCCCTCTTCCGATTGTTGCCGCCAGACCGGCGACTGTGGGGGCGTGTCAGGCACGGCTGCAGTTGTCGATGTGATTCGTCCCCAGTCCCGCCCGGATGAAGCGCTGCATCATGTAGGCGGCTTCGTGGGGCGCGCGTCCGGAGGCGATTCCGTAGATGGCGCGGCGCCCGTGGTCCTTCACCACCTTGCGCAGCTTGCCGGCGGCGAAGTCCAGCGCCTCGTCCCACGACGCCGGCCGCAGCTGCCCCGACTTCTCTTCGCGGATGAACGGGGTGGCCAGTCGGTCGGGGTGCCCTACGAAGTCGAAGGCGAACTGGCCCTTCACGCAGAGCGCGCCCTCGTTGGCCGGGCCGTCCATCGCGGGGAGGATGCCGACGATCTTCTCGCCGCGCGTCATCACGTCGACCGTGCAGCCGACGCCGCAGTAGGGGCAGACCGTGCGGGTGGTCTCGGTCTCGCCGGGGACGTCCTTGTTGGCCAGCGCCTTGAGGTCGCCGAGCGCGCCGGTGGGGCAGGTCTGGATGCACTGTCCGCAGAAGGTGCACGCCGAGTCCTTGAGCAGGCCGCCGAACTCGGTGGTGATCTGCGTGTGGAAGCCCCGGTTCATCACGCTGATCGCGTAGTCGCCCTCCTGCTCGGCGCAGACGCGCACGCAACGGTAGCAGGAGATGCAGTTCTCGTAGTCTCGCTTGATGAACGGGTTGTCGTCGTCGGGGCGGCTCGTGCCCGACAGCGCGCCCTCGAAGCGGCCGGTGCGCGCGTCGTAGCGGTCGAGGAGTTCAGCCATCTCCTGCGACGCGTAGCCGTGCATCGGGTCGACGTCGGTGTCGCGGTTCTCCGACGCGACCATCTCCATGAGGATGCGCCGCTGGACCTCGAGGGCGGCCGAGCGGGTGCGCACGCGCATCCCGGGCTCGGCCTTCGTGGTGCAGGAGGCGACGGGGTTGCGCGCGCCCTCCAGCTCGACCACGCAGAGGCGGCAGCCGCCGAAGGGTTCGAGGCGGGAGTCGTAGCAGAGCGTGGGGATCTCCTTTTGGTGCCGCTCCGCGACCTCGTAGACCGTCTCGCCACGGGTGAACGCGACCTTCTCCCCGTCCAGCGTCATGGTCAGCTGGACGCCCTTGGTGCGCGGGGCGCCTTCCGGCCGGGGGGCGCCGTTGGTTGTTGCCGTGCCGTTCCTCTTCATCGTCCTCAGCCTTTCTCCGGCAGCCCGGCGTCATCCGGCCCGAGGCGAGCAGCCGGTGGGGCCCCCGCGGCGTTCCCGCTTGCGGCCACATGTTCCCGAACCGGGTCAGGAAAGTACCGGATCAGGCTCTCCGTCAACAGTGGGGCCGCCTGGCCCAATCCGCACGCGCTGGTCTTCTTCATGACCTCGTTCAGGTCGGTCACCTCGTCCACCCACGCGTCGAGCGTCGCGGGTCCCTTTCCCTCCAGCCGCTCCACCAGCCGCTGGGTCCCGATCCGGCAGGGGAAGCACTTCCCGCACGACTCCTCCGCGAAGAACTCCATCGACTCGCGCGTCACGCGGATCATGTCGCGGGAGTCGTCGAATACCATGATGCCGCCCGCGCCCAGAAAGCTGTGCTTCGACCGGATCGAGGGCTCGTCGAGGGTGACGTCCAGGTCCGCGCCGGCAAGGAAGCCGCCCGACAGGCCCGCCATCGTGACGGCCTGGATGGTGCGCCCGTGCGGCGCCCCGCCCGCCCAGTCGTGCAGCAGTTCCTGCAGCGGCAGCCCGATGGGGACTTCGTAGTTGCCCGGCCGCGCGATGTCGCCGGAAAGGCTGATCACCTTGGTGCCCGCGTGGTCGGCGCGCCCGAGGCCGCGGTACCACTCCGCGCCTTGGACGATGATCGGCGGCGCCGACGCGAGGGTCTCCACGTTGTTCACCACGGTGGGCAGGTTCTCGTAGCCGTGCGTGACGGGGAAGGGGGGGCGGTTCCTCGGAAACGGGTGTCCCCCCTCCAGCGAATTGAGCAGGGAGGTTTCCTCGCCGCAGATGTAGGCGCCGGCGCCCCGGCGCACCATCAGGCGGAAGGAGAAGCCCGTCCCCAGGATCCCGTCCCCCAGCAACCCCGCCGCCTCCGCCTCCGCGATCGCGCCCTCCAGGATGTCGCACGTCTCCGGGTACTCGTAGCGCAGGTAGATGAAGCCCCGCACGGCCCCCGTGGCGTATGCGGCCAGGGCCATCCCCTCGATCGTGCCGTGGGGATCGTGGTCCATCAGTACCCGGTCCTTGAAGCAGCCGGGCTCGCCCTCGTCGGCGTTGCAGACGATCGTCTTCGGCTCGCCCGGCGCGTCCGCCACCGCCCGCCACTTCCGCCCGGTGGGGAACCCCGCCCCCCCGCGCCCCGCCAGCCCGCTCCGGTCGATCTCGTCAATCACCTCCCCCGGCTTCATCCCGGCGACCGCCCGCGTCAACGCCTCGTAGCCACCCTGGCTCCGGTACCCCTCCAGTGTGGCCCGCCCGGGCTCGCGGATCCCCGCGAACACGCACTCCTCCACGCCGTCGGGGGGCGCGGGCGGCAGCGGCGACGGCTCGCTCACCAGCGTCCCCGCGGTCCGGCCGGTCAGCACCGTCCCCCGGTGGATGACCGGGACCGGCTCGTCGCAGCGGCCCGGACACGGCATCGTCATCGGGTCGTGTCCGGCGGCGCGCAGGCTGGCGACGAGCACTTCGGCCCCGCGCATGCTGCAGACCGGGCCGCTGCAAACCCGCGGCCGGTCGAATCCGCCGGCGTCCCGCGAGAAGTGGTGGTAGAAGGTGACCGTGCCGAAGAGGTCGGCGATCGGGATGCGGAGTCCCGCCGAGACGGCGCGCAGCGCATCTTCCGACAGGTGTCCGTCGCGCGCGTGGAAGGCGTGCAGGAGGGGGAGGAGGGGCGCGGGTTCGCCCTTCCAGCGTGCCACGAGTTCGTCGTTGGTCGGCCTTGGCATCGGCGGCGGGGTTTGAGTAGTGAACGGGGGGACAATAGATATAGTCATCGGAAACATTTGGCGAGGGACACGCGCTGATGAGGCGAGTGCCACTCGCTGCCGGGGTGGGCCGCGCGCGGTGATCAAGGCGAATGCCGCGCGCCCGGCGGCTCGCCCGTGCACCCGCTCCACGGGAGGACCGCAGCTTGGCAACGACACCTCGGCGCAGGGCCGCCCGGATCCGCGTGGGCCGCATGCGCGACGGCTGGTACGGCGAGCGGAGCGACAGCGTCGCCGTGGAGGAGCCGATGGAGGTGCGCCTGGAGGTGCCCGGGGAAGAGGGAGTGCGGGAACACCCCGTGTCGGTGACGATGAGGACGCCGGGCGACGACTTCGAGCTCGCCGCGGGCTTCCTCTTCACCGAGGGGGTGGTGACCGACCCGCGCGCGCTGGGAGACGTGAGGTACTGCCGGGACGTCGAGCCCCAGGAGTACAACGTCGTCACGGCGTCGCTCCGGGATCCGGGCGCCTTCGACCCGGCCAGCCTCACCCGAAACTTCTACGTGACCTCGTCTTGCGGCGTCTGCGGCAAGGCATCGCTGGAGTCGGTCGAGGTCATGGGGTGCACAGCGGTCCCCGACGGGACCCTCGCGATCGCCGACGCCGATGTCCGTGCTCTCCCGGAACGGCTGCGGTCGGCCCAGCGGATCTTCGAGCGGACCGGGGGCATCCACGCCGCGGGGCTCTTCGACGCCTCCGGCCGGATCGCACTGGTGCGCGAGGACGTGGGGCGCCACAATGCGGTGGACAAGGTGATCGGGGCGCTGGTACTGTCCGCCGGGCTTCCCGGATCGGACCGGGGCCTGATCGTCTCCGGCCGCTCTTCCTTCGAGATTCTGCAGAAGGCCGCGATGGGGGGTTTCCCCGCGGTCGTCGCGGTGGGCGCGCCGTCCAGCCTGGCGGTGACCTTCGCCAGGCGGTTCAACATGACGCTGCTGGGCTTCGCGAAGCCCGGCGGCTACAACGTCTATTCCGGTGCAGAGCGGATCACCGGGCTTGGGGAGTGACCGGATGAAGCTTCTCGGAGCGATCCTTGCCGGGGGCGGCAGCCGCCGCTTCCGGTCTCCCAAGACGCTTGCCCGGCTCCACGGGACGCCCCTCTGGCGGGTCGCGGCCGAACGGCTGCGGAGTGTGTGTGACGACGTGGTGGCCATCGTCAACCATCCCCAGGTCGCCCGTGCGGTGGAGTTGGAGACGCTGCCCGACCGCCGTCCGCTCCTGGGACCGCTGGGGGGAATCGACGCCGCTCTGGCCCGCGCCGTGCGGGGTGGCCATGACGCGGTGCTGGTGCTGGCGGTCGACATGCCTTGGGTGGGGACCGACGCGCTTCGTCAGCTTGTGGATGCGTGGCGGAAACGCGGCCGGACGACCCTGCCGCGTGCGGGCCCCCCGTGGGGATTCCATCCCCTGTGCGGGATCTATCCGCTCGGTGTGCTGACCCCGCTCAACAGCGCGTTCGCCGAGAGGAGGCTGAAGTCCGGCGCCTTCGCCAACTCCCTCACTCCGGAGGTGGTGGACACCGGCCTCCTGCAGTGGGACTTCCGCAGCGTGAACCACCCCGGTGACCTGCCCCCTCCCGCCTTCTCCATCGTCGGCAACAAGAAATCGGGGAAGACGACGCTGTCGGTCGCGGTGATCGGCGAGCTTGGCGCACGGGGCCGGCGGGTGATGTCGGTGAAGCACGGCCACCATTTTCGGCTGGACACCCCCGGGACCGACTCATGGCGCCACCGCCACGAGGGCGACGCCGAACGCGTGCTCCTTGCGGGGCCCGACGAGTTCGCGCTGCTGGGAGGCTGGGACGCGGAGGGAGAGCCGCCGCTGGACCTGTTGTTGAGCCGCCACCTTGGGGACGCCGAGATCGTCGTGGTGGAGGGGTTCCGGCAGGCCGGCCTGCCCAAGGTCGAGGTCTTCCGCGCCGACGCGCAGCCGGAACCGGTGTTTGCGCCGGAGGAGGCGAGTGACCTGGGGGTCCTGGCCGTCGTCACCGACCGTCCCGACCTGCCCTGGTCCGTGCCGGTCCTGGCCGCGGATACCCCGGAAGCCGCTGCCCGCGTCGCCGACCTTGCCGAGGGCCGGCTCCTGTGACCGGCCTGGCAAACCCGGGTGCCGCCACGCCCGGGACGGTTGTACCGCCGCCGGCGCGCCCCGCGCGCCTCGCTTCGTTGGACGCCTTCCGCGGCCTCGCCATCGCGGGGATGATCCTCGTCAACAACCCGGGGAGCTGGGCGTACGTCTATCCGCCGCTGCGCCACGCCGTCTGGCACGGCGCCACGCCGACCGACCTCGTCTTCCCCTTCTTCCTCTTCGCGATCGGCGTGGCGATGCCCTTTTCCTTCGCGGCAAGGGAGGCCCGGGGAGACTCCCGCGCCCGCCTCTGGCGCCACGTCCTCATCCGCGCCCTCATCCTCTACGGCCTCGGCCTCTTCATGACCGCCGTCCCCCGCTTCGACTTCACAACGGTGCGCCTCGTGGGGGTTCTCGCGCGCATCGCGATGGTCTACCTGGTCGCCGGCACGCTCGTCCTCTTCGTGAGCCGGCGGGCCGTCTTTGCCGCGATGCTTGCGTTCCTCTTCGTCTACTGGGCGCTGATGGCGTGGGTGCCGGTTCCCGGCTTCGGTGCGGGCGACCTGTCGGCTGAAGGCAACCTGGCGGCCTGGCTCGACCGCATGATCCTGGGCGTGCACATGTGGAGCGGCGGCGGAGGCGTTTACGATCCCGAAGGTCTGCTGAGCACCCTGCCGGCGGTGTCGAGCACGCTGGCCGGGCTTTTCGTCGGGGACTTCCTGCGGCGCGCGCGCGTCAATGGCGGGATGGGCCGGGCCGGCGACACGCCCGCAACCGCCCAGGCCGCCACGAGCCTGCGCCTGGCGCTCCTGGGCGTCCTGCTCATCGCCGCGGGCCACCTCTGGGACCTCGCCTTCCCGATCAACAAGCCGATCTGGACCAGTTCATACGTCGTCTACACGACCGGCTGGGCGCTGCTGACGCTGGGCGCGCTGCACTGGCTGATCGACGTGCGGGGCTGGCGCGGCTGGGCACGGCCGCTCGAGATCTACGGCATGAACGCCATCACGGCCTTCGTGGCCTCCGGCCTCCTGGCCAAGACCATGATACTGTGGCGTGTCCCGGACGGCTCCGGAGGGACCACATCGGCCTACGGTCGCATCTACGAGACGGCCTTCGCCTCGTGGGCCGGACCCCTCAACGGCTCCCTGGCCTTCGCGATCGCCACGGTTCTCCTCTGGTTCGCCGTGGCCTGGGCGATGTATTCGCGCCGAATATTCATAAAGGTCTGACCCCAGGCCGGGCCGGGGGACGACTCAGCCCTCACATCGGGGATGGAGGCGCCGCGGCCCTACCGCCGCGTGACCGGAATCTCCACCCGGTAGCCCTCCCAGCGCAGAACCAGGGTGGCCGAGCCGGCCATCGCGTTCTCGAACGACATCGTCATCCGCTCCGTGTGCTCGTTTTCGAACGAGGGGGCCGATCCCGATCCGACATTCTCGGCGGTGACCGCTGCATTGATCGGGATTCCCCAGCGCTCCACCGTCCCGTTGAGGAAGATGCCCCACGAATCCGCGCCCGGCACCGTGTACAGCGAATAGGAGCCCGCGTCGACTTCCGCCCCCGCCACCGTGGCCGCGAAGGGCAGATGGATCGAGGTGGCTTCGTTGGCGCCGGTCCGCCAGGGCGCGCCGAAGGGATGTTCGCCGCCGTCCCCGACCATCGTCCTTTCTCTCGCCGACGGCGCGCCGTAGCACACCTTCACCATGTCGCCGCCCATGTCGACGACCGCGGAGTCCAGCGGGCTGGGGCGGTCGGCCGGGTCGCCTCGCATGACCCAGCAGTTCTGTGCGTCCAGCGCCGCCGGGCTCATCGCCATCACCGAAGCCAGCAGGGCCGCGCCCGGGATCCAGTTTTTCATGTTGTCTTCCTCGCGTTGGATGTGGTTTGCGTTCCGTCGGATTGTCCCACCCGCCCGGTTGCGGAACGGGACCCGGGGAACTTTCTTTCCCCAACATGGTAATGTGTTACCGGGAGGGTGTTCAATCCAGACCGTCGCCTCGGTCCGGCCGGTTGACCTTCCCGCGATCCGATTCATAAATTACACAGCTTCCCGCCATTAGTCTGCGGGACCAGAGGCAGGCCTTGAGGACGAGGTGCTGGCGAATCTCCTCCCGGCCCCCCAGGTTCCGCGGGTTGTTACGGAGACGAGTCCCGCGAAGTCCTACAACGGAGAAGACAGGAACATGAGAAGTTGGTACCGCATCGGAATCGCCGGGTTGGGGGTGCTCGTGCTGCTGAGCAGCTTCCTCGTGCCACAGCGTGCGAGTGCTCAGGCCGGGGAGGCGCACAGGCTTATGATCCTGTGGCTGCAGCCCACCGACGAGGGAAGTGACCGGTTCGGCCGCGACGTGGCCAGGGAGCTGCGGAGGCTGATCAGCCAGTTCCCGACCCACGACGCGATCGAAGAGAGGGAAGTGCGGGATGTCGCCCGCCAGTACGACGTGGACGAGCGCAGGCTCGACTGTGTCGGAGGCCAGCAGATGGCCCGCTTCGTCGACGCGCAGGTCATCTTCTGCGGGTTTACCACCGAGAACAGGGAAGACCGGACCTTCACGACCACCAACGTACAGTTCGCCGCTCCCGGCGGCACTGCGTTCGTCATCGAGGACAGGACCTGGGACCGGGGCGACGCCAGGGAGGCCGCGACCTTCTTCTCGGAGCAGCTCGCCACCTTCACCGAACAGCAGAACACGGCGACGTGGTGTGGCCAGTACTACCGGGCCAAGGACTACGCCAGCGCGGAGGAGAACTGCCGCAAAGCGCTGGAGATGGACCCGAACAACGTCCCGGTGCGGTACGTTCTCGTTCATGTGCTGGAGGACACGGAGCGGCTGCAGGAGGCGTACGACGAGGTGCTGCGCGTCCTGGAACTCGACGGCCTCCACGAGGATGCCCTCAGCTCGGCCGGTTACATTGCCGCCACGCTGGGTGACAAGCCGGCGGCCCGGGCGCACTACGAGTCCCTGCTGGAACTGAACCCCGGAAACGCGGCCGTCCGCATGCAGGTCGGCTACGATCTTCAGCAGGCGGGAGATCCGGTTGGCGCCAAGGACCTGATCAAGGCGGGCCTGGACCTGGAACCGGACAACATCGACCTGCTCGAGCGGTATGCGGCCTACGCCATGGTCGCGGCCCAGGAGGCGATGGAAGCGGCGGGGCAGGGCGCACCGATGAGCATGGAGGCCGGGGGGTACTACTCGGAGGCGCTCGACGGCTACCGCAGGGTCTACGAGATCAAGGGCATGGAGATGGAGTGGGGCCAGCTGCGCAACATGCTGGCGACCCTGAACCAGCTCGAACAGCTCGAAGACGCGGTGGAACTCGCCGAGAACGTGCGGCAGACGCACGGCGGCGAGGCGCAGTTCTGGTCGATCTACGCGGACATCCTGAACAAGACCGGAGACCTGGACGGTGCCCTCGACGCGCTGGACCAACTGGCGTCGATCGATCCGGAATACCCCAACACAAAGGCGCGGCAGGGAAGCTGGCTCATGGCGGCGGGACGTACCGAAGAGGCGATGCCCTACCTCGAGCAGGCGGTCGCGGCCGGTGAACAGGACCCCCAGCAGGTCGTCAACATCATCTTCAACAACGGGTACACGCAGGGGATCCAGCAGGACAACTGGGACTACGCCCTGGAGATCCTGGGGTTGGCCAGAACGTTCGGGGACATGGTTCCGGAAACGCTGTCCGGCCGGACCGACTTCTTCTACGGCTATGCCCTCTTCAAGCAGGCCGAGATCCTGGAGAAGCCCGAAACGGTGGAGAGCGCCCAGTTGACGCTTCCGAAGTTCAAGCAGGTGCAGAGCCTCCTGAATCAGTCGAATGTGACGGCCTTCACCGACACTTCGGAGAATTTCAAGGCCAATCAGGCCGAGGTGCTCAACGCGACCGAGCGGTTCATCATCCGCCAGGAGCGGGTGATCCAGAGGGGGCGGCGGAGCCGGTAGGCGCCCGAGCCTCCCCCCTTCGGGGCGCCGCGGGCCGGAGACGGGCCCGCGGCGCCCTTTTTTTGTGCCTGTACTGAGCCTGGTGGGTTGCGGTGGGGATATCACTGTATTACTATGGGATGGAATGGGAAAAAATGGGATGAGATACCATGTCCGGACTCCTCGGCCGTCACGAATTCCAGATCGACGCGACGGGGCGGGTCAGCCTGCCCTCAGCGTTCCGCCGAGCTGTGTCCGCCGACCCGCTGGTTCTGCTGCAGTGGCAGACCACGCACCTCGACCTCTTTCCCCGTGAGACCTGGGCGGAGATTCACAGGAACCTGTTGGCCCACCGGAAGGCCCGAAAGGACCGCGGCGCGTACCTGAGGCGCGTCACGTCCAACGCCGTCGAGATCGAGCCGGACGCGCACGGCCGCATCCGGATCCCCGGGTGGCTCCTCGATCGGGCCGGGCTCAAGGACACCGTTCTCTTCGTCGGGGCGCTGGACCGGATCGAGCTGTGGCACCCCGAGCGTTTCGAGTCGCACCTGTCCGAGCGGGATGGAGACGATGACGACTTCGCGGCGCAGATCTTCGGTTAGCGGAGGACCCGTGTGCACGCTTTCGACTTCCATGCCCCCGTGCTCGTGGAAGAGGTCATGAGCTACCTGCTCGGCGGCGAAGGCCTCTACCTCGACGGCACCGCCGGGGGAGGAGGGCACGCGGAGGCGCTGCTGGGACGTTGCCCGGGCTGCCGCTTGCTGGCGGTCGATCGTGATCCGGAGGCGCTGGAGGCCGCCCGGGAGCGGCTGGCCGGCTTCGCGGACCGGGTGGCGTTCGCCCGCATGTCGTTTCGGGACGCGCCGAGCCACCCGCGCCTCCGGAGCGAAGGGCTGGCCGGGGCGCTTCTGGACCTCGGGGTCAGCTCGCACCAGCTGGACCGCCGGCGCCGCGGATTCACCTTCCGCCGCGGGGCCGCGCTTGACATGAGGATGGACCAGGAGTCGCCGGGAAGTGCGGCGGAATTCCTGGCCGGAGCGTCCAGGGGGGAGCTGCACCGGGCGTTGCGGGCAGGGGACGCGCCCCGCCCGGGGGCGCTGGCGGGGCGAATCCTGCAGCGCCGCGCCGACCGGCCGCCACGGACCAGCGACGATCTGGTCGCGGTGCTCGAGTCGGTGCTCGGCCGCCGGGCCACCCACGCCGAGAAGGCACGGCTCTTCCAGGCGATCCGCATGCGCGTGAACGACGAGGCCGCCGCGCTCGAGGCGGGGCTGCCCGCGATCCGGGATGCGCTGCGCCCGGGGGGCGCCCTGGTGGTGATCTCCTACCACTCCGTGGAGGACCGGAGCGTGAAGCGAGCGTTCCGCGACTGGAGCGATCCGTCGCGCGGCCTGCCCCGCCGCCTCCCCGTACGCGACGCCGAACTCGCTCCGCTGGGTTGCGTGCTGACCAGGAGGCCGGTGACCGCAGCAGCCGCCGAAGCCGACGCCAATCCCCGCGCGCGCCCCGCGCGGCTGAGGGCCTGGCGGAGAGCCGCATGAGCCGCAAGCGCCGTGCCCGCCAGGCAGTCTTAGCTCTTGCCGCGGTTCTGGCAGCGCTGGCGGCCGTGGCGTGGCGCCAGTCCACGGCTCGCGAGACGATGGAGGCGCTGGACCGGGCGGATCGGGAGCTGGCAATCGTCCTGGACGAGCGGGAGGAGGTGGCGCGGGAACTCCTGACCGTCGAGGGGCGGGGCTGGATCGCCGCAGAAGCCGAACGGCGCCTGGGTCTGCGGCTGCCCACGCAGCGCGAGGTGATCATCACCTCGGGAGGTTCCCGGTGAGCCGCGGCCATGAAGCCCGTGGCGCGGCCAGCCGGATTCGCATCCGCCGCCGGCTGCTTCTCGTCGGGTGGCTGGTCATTGCGGGAGTGATGGTCGCCCGCTCGACGGAGGTCCAGATCGTGGAGCGGACGGCCTGGGCGCAGGACGCCGTCCGGCAGCACCAGACTACCCGCGGCGTGCCCGCCCCGAGGGGCCGGATTCTGGACCGGAACGGTGGCGAGCTCGCCGTCAGCCACTGGAGGGCGACGGTGGGGGTGGCGCCGAACGAGATCCGCGACCGGGGTGCGGCGGAGGCGGCGCTGGTGGAGGAGCTCGGGGTGCGGCCCCGGACCGCCGCGCGCGTGTCCGATCCGACACGGGAGTGGAATGTCGTCCCGGGACGCTATTCCATGACCCAGGTCGCCGGACTGCGCGGGTTGCCGGGAATCCACATCCAGGGCGAGCTGAAGCGCCTGTATCCCCGTGAGACGCTGGCCCGGGGATTGCTTGGAACCATTCAGGACGGGGTCGGGGCGGGTGGCATCGAGCAGGCCATGGACACGGTCCTGGCGGGCCGGGCCGGACGCGACCTGGTCGCGCGGGACAGCCGCGGCCGGGAGATCCCGGGGCAGGTGGTGACGGTGGAGCCGCCCCAGCCGGGCCGCGACATCGTCCTGACCATCGACCAGGACCTGCAGGCGATCGCGGAGGAGATGCTGGCTGTGGCGCTGGACAGCACCGGGGCGCGAGGAGGCGACATCGTCGTGACCGATCCGATGACGGGGGAGATCCTGGCGATGGCTTCGATCGCCGAGGGTTCAACCGCGGCGCTGTCGGCGGTGAACACGACCTTCGAGCCCGGTTCGACCATCAAGCCCTTCGTCACCGTGGCGCTGCTGCGGCACGGGCTGGTATCGCTCGGCGACTCGGTTGACACCGAGGGCGGCCGCTGGGAGGCGAACGGGCGTGTGATCACCGACATCGGCCAGGGCGGATGGATGACGCTCCGGGACGTGATCCGGCGGTCCTCCAACGTGGGGATCGCGAAGTTCGCGAGCCGTCTCAGCGAGGGACAGCAGTACACGGCGCTCAGGGACTTCGGCTTCGGAACGCCGACGGGCATCCCCCTGCCGGGAGAGGTGGCGGGAGTCCTGCGGAGACCCGAGCTGTGGAGCGAACAGTCTCAGCATTCGCTGGCCATCGGGTACGAACTCGCGGTCACGTCGTTGCAGATGGCGATGGCTCTCGGCGCCGTCGCAAACGGGGGACTCCTGATGGAGCCCCGGCTGATCAGGGAGATCAGGGAACACGACGGCGATCCTGTGAGATTCGGCCAGCCGAGAGTGATTCGGCAGGTGGCGCCCGAGAACGTGACCCGGTCCCTCACGCCGGTCCTCGCCGACGTGGTGGACAGCGGCACCGCGACCCGCGCCCGCATGGCCTACTTCAAGGTGGCCGGCAAGACCGCCACGACCCGGGCCACGGGTACGGACGGCCGCTACGAGGACGGTGCCTACTACGCCTCCTTCGGCGCCTCCTTTCCGGCCGAGAACCCCCAGCTCCTCTTCTTCGTCAGACTCGACCGTCCCGAGGGCGACTACTACGGCGGCGCAACCGCCGCCCCGGTCACCGTCGCGGTGCTGGAATCGCTCCTCTCGGCGCGCCAGTCGCCGATCGACAGGCTGGCGCTGGTGCGCTCGCAGCGGGAGCCGTTCGCGCCGCCGTCGGCCACCCCCATGGTGCGCTTCGCCGTTGCGACCGATCCGGTGGAGCTGCCGCCCGGCGCTCCAGGCCGGCCGGACCCGGTCGCGGATGCGCAGCCCGCGATGAGCGTGCCCGATCTGGAGGGCGCGTCCGCTCGGGTCGCGCTGCGCCGCCTTCACAAGATGGGCCTGCGGGTCAGGCTTGAAGGAGGTGGAAGGGTGACGGCGACATACCCCGCGGCGGGGATGCCGGTTGTCGCTGGCGACACGATCGTCGTGGTGGGGCGGGGGAGGTGACCGTGTCCGTCGCCCGGATCGTGTCCGCGCTGGAAGACGCGGGGGTCGCCCTGGAGGGGGTGGTGCCGGAAGGCGCGTGCCTCGACGCTCTCATGGTGAGTGGGGTGCAGCAGGACTCGCGGGTGGTGGCTCGGGGCGATCTCTTCGTGGCCTGGGCCGGTGCATCCCGGGACGCGCACGACTACCTGGCCGCGGCCGCCGCCGCCGGTGCCCGCGCCGCGATCGTGGAACGGCCGGTCCCGGGGACGGCAATCCCCCAGCTCCAGGTCGACAATGCGCGCCTGGCCGCCGCCGTGGCCGCCGGGTTCGTCGCGGGTTCGCCGTGGCCCGGTCTTCGCACCGCGGGCATCACCGGGACGAACGGCAAGACCACCACGGCGCTGCTGCTGCGGGGCCTGCTGGCGCGCGAGGGACGGGCCGCGGCGATCGGCACCCTGGGCGTGGTCGGTCCGGAAGGGAGGGTCCGGGAGGACACCGGGCTCACCACCCCCGGGCCGGTGCGGGTCGCAGGGCTGGTCGCCGAACTGGTTCGCGCGGGCATGGACAGCGTGGTGGTCGAGACATCTTCGCACGCGCTGGACCAGTACCGCCTCGATGGCGTCCGCTTCGACGTGATGGCGTTCACGAACCTCACGCGTGACCATCTGGACTATCACGGCACCTTCGAGCGCTACCTCGCTGCCAAGGCCCGCCTCCTCGAACTCGGCAGGGAGGGTGCGACGGCGGTGATCAACGCGGACGACCCCGCCTGGGCGGCGCTGCGCCCCGGCGGCCCGGTCCTCACGTACGGCACCGGTGACGGGGCGGACCTGCGGGCGCTGGGGCTCCGGCTCACCGCGCGCGGCACCCGCTTCGACCTCGCGGCGGGGGGCGCGCGCCTCCCGGTGACGCTGGCCCTGCCCGGGCGCTTCAATGTCTACAACGCGCTCTGCGCCGCAGCCTGCGCCCTCTCGCTCGGCCATTCGCTGGAGGCCGTCGCGGAGGGATTGGACGAAGCCTCGCCGGTGCCGGGACGGCTGGAGCGGATTGCGAACGAGCCCTTCGACGTGCTGGTCGACTTCGCCCACACCCCCGACGCCCTGGACCAGGTCGCCGGGACGCTCAAGGCGCTGGTCGAAGGGCGGCTCATCGTCGTCTTCGGCGCCGGCGGAGATCGCGACCCCACCAAGCGGCCCGAGATGGGGGCGGCCGTCGCGCGGCACGCGGACATCGCGGTCGTCACCTCCGACAACCCGAGGACGGAGGATCCGGCGGCCATCGTGGCACAGGTCGCCCGCGGCGTCTCCGGGTGCGACTCGATCGAGATCGTCGACCGGGAGGAGGCCATCCGCTGGGCGCTGAACCGGGCGCGGCCGGGAGACGCGGTCCTGCTCGCGGGGAAGGGGCACGAGGCCTACCAGATCGTCGGCGCCGAGAAGCGCCCCTTCGACGAGCGCCGCATCGTGCAGGAACTCCTCGCGGCGGGGAGCGACGGATGATGCCCGCCACCTTCCGCTGGACGGACGCCCTGGTCCGCCGGGCGCTCGCCCTGCCGGACGACAGCCCCGCCGGCGCGCCCCACCCTGCCCGCGCCTACGAGGGCATCTCCACCGACACCCGCACGCTGCAGCCCGCCGACGTCTTCGTGGCGCTCCGGGGCGAGCGCTTCGACGGCCACGACTTCATCGCGCGGGCGATCGAGTCCGGCTGCGGGGCGGTCGTCGCGGACCACGATCCCGGAGAGTGCCCGGTCCCCGTCTACCGCGTCCCCGACACCCTGAAGGCACTCGGCGACCTCGCCCTCTACCGGCGCCTCCAGGCGGCCGTCCCGGTCGTGGGCATCACCGGCTCGTCGGGAAAGACGACCGTCAAGGATTTCGCCCTCGGCGCGCTGGCGGGCACGCACCGGGCGCACGGCACGGAGGCCAACCTCAACAACCGCGTCGGCACCCCGCTGACCATCCTCTCGATGCCGGAGACCGCCACCGTCCTGGTGCTGGAGATGGGCACCAACGAGCCCGGGGAGATCGCCGAGCTGGCCCGCATCGCGCACCCCACGGCCGGGGTCGTCACCACCGTCTCCGAAACGCACATCGAACGCCTCGGCGATCTCGGCGGCGTCCTCGACGAGAAGCTGGACCTGCTCCGCGCGGTCGCCGCGCGGGGGAGCGTAGCCGCCGCGGGGGGCCTGGCCGCGGGCCGCGCCTCGCACGCCCCCGGAGCTGCCATCGTCGGCGACGATCCCGCGGAACTGCCCCCCGCCGCGCGGAAGGTCCACCCGGCCGTGTCGGTCGCCGGCTGGTCCACCGCGGCGGACCCGGACCTCCGTCCCCGCTCCCCCCGCCCCCGCGCGGACGGAACCTGGACCTTCACCTGGATGGGCCACGCGGTCACCCTGCGGATCCCGGGCGCGCACAACGTCCACAACGCGCTGCTCGCGCTCGCGATTGCGCGCCTCCTGGGCGTGCCCCCCGCCAGCGCGGCCGCGGGAATCTCCTCGGTCGGCCCCGGTGCCATGCGCGGCGAGGTGCGGCGCTCCGGCGCCCTCACCCTCCTGGTGGACTGCTACAACGCCAACGCGGCGGGGGTCGCGGCGGCCGTCACCACACTGGAGGGCATGGCCGCCGGAGGAGGCCGCCGCGTCGCCGTGCTCGGGACCATGCTGGAACTCGGCGAGCGCTCCGGAGCCATCCACCGCGAGGCCCTCGCCCGGGCGCTGCGCGCCGGGATCGACCGCTACGTCCTCACCGGCGCCTTCGCCCGCGCCGCCACGGAGCTCGCGGACGCCCGCGCCGCGCTCGCCGCCGACCGCGTCCACCTCGTGCCCGACATCGGCGACCTCGCCGACCGTCTCCCCGAACTCGTCGGCCCCCGCGACACCATCCTGCTGAAGGCGTCGCGCGGGGTGCGCCTTGAACGCGCCATCCCGGTGCTGGAGTCGCTCGGGGGCGGGGAGGGGGACGCCTGATGCTCCAACACCTGCTGCCGAACCTCGGGGATGTCCACATCGTCTTCAACCTCTTCAACTACATCACGGTCCGCTCGGCGGGGGCGATGGCCACGGGCCTGATCCTCACCCTCCTCCTCGGGCGGCCCGTGATCGAGTGGCTGAAGCGGAAGGACATCGTGGACGTCCCGCGGTCGAAGCTGGCCGAAACTCCCCCCGGCGACCGCAAGGCGAACATGGGCGGGGTGCTCATCGTCGGGGTCGTCACCCTGGCGACGCTGCTCTGGGCGGACCTGGCCAACCCGTACGCCGTGACCGGGCTCGTCGTCATGCTGTGGATGGGCGGCCTCGGCTTCCTGGACGACTATCTCAAGGTCGTGCGCGGGTCGCCGCGCGGGCTGGTGCAGGCGTGGAAGTGGGCGGGCTCGCTGCTGCTGGCGCTGGCGCTGGGACTCTACCTGCTGAACTGGGCCCCGCCCGCGCCGGCGGGCCCCACCACCACCAACCTTCCGCTCTTCGACGAGTGGCTGCTCGTCTTCACCCCCTGGGCCTACCTGGTGTGGGTGACGGTGGTCATCAACGGCTCGACCCACGCGATGAACATGACCGACGGTCTCGACGGGCTGGCGCCGGGACTCGCCGCGATCGCAATGGCCACCTTCGGCGTCTTCGCATACGTGATCGGGCGGGTGGACACCTCGGCCTACCTGGGACTCCTCTACCTGCCCGGCGCCGGGGAGCTGGCCGTCTTCGCGGCCGCGGTCACCGGCACCGTCCTCGGGTTCCTCTGGTTCAACGCCCAGCCCGCCCGCGTGATCATGGGCGACACGGGCTCGCTCGCCCTGGGCGGGGCGCTCGGCGGGATCGCGGTACTCCTCAAGGCCGAACTGCTGCTTCTGGCCGTCGGCGGCGTCTTCGCCGCGGAGGCGGCCTCGGTGATCATCCAGACGCGGTACTTCAAATACACAAAATGGCGCCACGGCGAAGGCCGTCGCGTCTTCAGGTGCGCTCCGATCCATCACCACTTCCAGATGCTGGGTTGGAGGAACGAACAGATCGTGGTCCGGTTCTGGATCCTGGGAATCCTCTGCGCGATGGTCGGCTTCGCCACGCTGAAGCTGCGATGAGGCCGGAGGCCGGGAAACAGGAAAGGGTCGCAATAATCGGGTTGGGTGCCAGCGGAGAGGCCGCTGCCCATCTGGCCCTGGCGAAAGGAGCGAGAGTTCATGTCACGGATTCGAAGAGCCAGGACCCAGTTGCAGGTCGTGGAGCCGCTCTCCGGGCCCTGGGCGCCGATGTCCGCCTCGGCGGGCACGACATCGAGAGGATCGCCGGCGCCGACACCGTCGTCGTCAGCCCGGGAATCCCGCCGGGAGCGCCCGTCCTCGCCGCTCTGCGAGCTCGGGGCGTCGGTTGGGTATCGGAGCCTGAATTCGCCAGTCGGTTCATCGCGCGTCCACTGACGGTCGTGACCGGGACCAACGGGAAGACCACCACCGCCGCGCTCTGCGCGCACCTTCTCTGCGCGGGCGGGGTGAACGCGGCCCTCGGGGGGAACATCGGGGGCGGCCTCGGCCCGCCGGCGTCCGCGCTGGCGATGATGGAGCCCGCACCGGAGCGCATCGTGCTCGAGCTGTCCTCCTTCCAGCTGGCCGACATCCGGGATCTCACCCCCGCCGTGGGCGTGATGACCAACCTCGGGGTCGACCACATGGACCGCTACCCGTCGGTCGAGGCCTACCACCGCGACAAGCAGCGCCTCTTCGAGGCCGGGGACGAGCACACGACGTGGGTGGTCAACGCCGACGACGCGGCCGTGACGGCGATGGCCCGGGGCCGCCCGGGCACGCACCTCGCGTTCTCGCTCGAGGGGGAGGTGGACACGGGAGCCTTGCCCGTAGACGGCGGAGCCTTCCTGGCGGGCCGGGGCCTTTTTTTCGCGCGCGCGGGAGAGCCGCCCCGGCAGGTGGCCCGGGCCAGCGACCTCCGGCTGCTGGGGCGCCACAACGTCGCCAATGCGCTGGCGGCGATCGCGGCGGCGGCCGCGTCCGGGGCGCCGGGCGGACGGGAGGCCGCCGGGCTCGGGGACTTCGCGCCGCTCCCGCACCGCCTCGAGCCGGTGGGGACCGTGCGGGGCGTGCGCTGGGTGAACGACTCGAAGGCGACCAACGTGGCTGCGGCGGCCGGCGCTCTGGCGAGCCTCGAGGGCCCCATCGTGCTGCTTGCCGGCGGGACCGACAAGGGAGAGGACTTTCGCGGCCTGCTCCCCGCGCTGGGGGGGCGGGCGCGCGCCGTGGTGGCGTACGGGGATGCGGGCGCGCGGGTGGCGGCGGAGGTGGGGGGCGGGGTGCCGGTGACGCGCGTCGACGGCCCCTTCGAGGAGGTGGTGGCCGCGGCGCGCGCGCAGGCCCGGCCGGGCGACACGGTGCTGCTCGCGCCGGCGTGTTCCAGCTTCGACATGTTCGACGACTACCAGCACCGGGGAGACGCCTTCCGTGCGCTGGCGGTAGCCGGGCGGGCGGGGGAGGGGGCGGGGTGAGCCGCGCCTTCGCCGGGGCCTGGGGACGCCGTCCGAGGGAGAAACGGCGTGCGTGGGCCGTCGATGTGGCCAATCACGTTCCGCGTTCGCTCCCCGAGACGGGACTGGGCAGGGGCTGGGAGGCCGCGATGATCATGGCGATCACGGTGGCGCTCCTCCTCTTCGGCCTCCTCACCCTGCACAGCGCCAGTTCGGTGATGGCGGAGCGCGGCGACCTCCCGCACTACCACTACGTCGCCCGCCAGGGGACCGGTGTGGTTCTGGGGCTGGCGGTGATGCTTGCCTTCCGCAGTCTCCCGACCGGTTGGCTCGCCCGTCTCGCCCCCCACATGATGATCGGCACCCTGCTGCTGCTGGCCGTGGTCGTGCTGCCCTTCACCGAAGCCATCGCCCCGGAGGTCAACGGGGCCCGCCGGTGGATCCGGATCCCGGGGTTGACGGTGCAGCCGTCGGACCTGGCGAAGGTCGCCGTGCTGGTGTGGACGGCCGCCCTCGCCACGCGCAAGCGGCATCTGATCGGCAGGCTGGGCCGCGGCCTGGCGCCGTTCCTGGTGGGATGGGGGGCGATCGCGGCCCTGATCCTGCTTGAGCCGGACACCTCCACCGCGTGCCTGATCGTCGCGCTGGGGTTTGTGATCGTATTCGCGGCCGGTGCGCGGATCGGGCACTTCGTCCTCCTGGGCGTCGCGGCGCTTCCCCTGATGGTCCCGGTGCTCAAGGCCGGCTACCGCGGTGCGCGCTGGGAAGCGCTCTTCCTCGATCCCGGCGTTGTGGCGGAGGGCTCGTCCTTCCAGAGCTACCAGAGCCTGGTGGCCATCGGCTCCGGGGGCGTGACCGGGGTCGGGTTCGGGGCCGGGCGCCAGAAGTTCGGCTTCCTGCCGGAGGCCCACAACGACTTCATCTTCGCGATGATCGGCGAAGAGTGGGGATTCGCGGGAGCGCTGGTCCTCATCCTCTGCTACCTCGCGCTGATCGCGATCGCCTTCCGGGTCGCGCGCCGCGCCAGAGACTTCTTCGGGGAGCTGCTCGCGGTCGGGGTCGCTTCGCTGATCGGGCTGCAGGCCTTCATCCACATCGGCGTCGGCCTGGGGGTATTCCCCGCGACGGGGCTGTCGCTTCCCTTCGTCTCCTTCGGCCGGACCAACCTGATCGCGATGCTCGCCGCGGTGGGGATCCTCCTGGCCGTCGCCCGGGAGGCGCCGGAGGGGCGCTCCGAGCGGGCCTCGGTGGAGGGCTAGCCCGTGGACAAAATCCCCCCGGCATTCGAGCGGCGATGCATCCGCGCTGGCCGCTTCGCCTCACCTGTCCACGCTGTAAAGTACACATTACATTATGTCATGTCCACTGTACATTTTTGTCCCTCCATGGCTCCGCTCTGCGTTGCTCCTCGGGCGAATAGCTCTGCTATTCCCCCCTCGTCGCGCCTTGCCAGCCCGGCGCCTCGCCGCTCTCGGTGCTCGCGGGGCTTTATCCACGGACTGCTAGAGTGGTGGTGATCTTTTCCGGAGGCGGAACCGCGGGACACTTCTACCCCGCGCGGAACATCGCCGAGGCGCTGGCGGCGGCGGTGCCGGGGGTCGAGCCCTACTTCGTGGGGACCGAAGGGCGGATCGAGGAGATCGAGCTGCCCGGGCTCGGCTACAGCTACCGGCTGCTGCCTGTGGCGGGACTGCAGAGCCCGCGCGGGGGACGCGTCCTCTCGGCCGCGACGGCCAATCTCCGGGCGATCTGCCTGCTCCTCGCCGCCGTCGCCCGGCTCATCCCCGATTTCCGGCGGCGGGCGGCGGCGGCGGCTGTCCTCACCGGTGGCTACGTGTGCGTCCCTACCGGGATTGCGGCCCGGCTGATGGGGATCCCGGTGGTCCTGCAGGAGCAGAACAGGCACCCGGGCAAGGCGACCCGCCTGCTGTCCCGTTGGGCGCGGCAGATCCACCTCGCCTACCCCGAGGCCGCCGCGGCGCTTCCCCGGCGCGCCCGCGCCCGCGTCCGGGATTCCGGCAACCCGATCCGCCCCCTCCCTTCCGCCGCCGAGCGCAGCCGGGCGGCCGCCCGTGAGGCGCTCGGACTGCCCCGCGAGGGCGCGCTCGTTCTCGTCGTGGGCGGGAGCCAGGGGGCGCGCAAGATGAATTCCGGTTTGATCGAGATTCTGCAAGACGATATGCCGATCAAACGCGAATTCGTCTTATGGGTGACCGGACGGGGGCACTACGAGGAGGCGGCCGCGGCGCTGGGGCAGGTCCGCGGAGACCGGTTTGCGGTCGTACCGTACCTGGAGCCGGAGAAGATGTACCAGGCGCTGGCCGCCGCCGACCTCGCGGTGTCCCGGGCGGGAGCGATGGCGACCTCGGAGTTCCTGGCCTGGGAGCTCCCTTCGATCCTGGTGCCGCTCCCCACCGCCGCCGCCGACCACCAGAGCGCGAACGCCCGTGCCCTGGAGGCGGCCGGGGCGGCGGTGTGCCTCCCGGAACGGGACGCCGATGGCGCGGAGCTGACCGGCGCGCGGCTCTGGAAGGAGGTGCAGCGCCTTCTGCATACGCCGGAGCTGCTGGCGAGAATGGCGCAGGCCGCCGCCGCCCGGGCACGCCCGAACGCCGCGCGCGAGGTGGCGGCCGCGATCACGGAGGTGGTCTCGTGAACGCCCCCGGTCTGCGTACCCTGGCCGCCCGCGGCCCGATCCACTTCATGGGGGTGTGCGGGGCGGGGATGACCCCGCTCGCCGAGCTGTTGCTGCGAAGCGGCGCGTCGGTGACAGGCTGCGATCTGGCGGGCGGCTCGGCACCCGAGGCTCTGGCACGCCTCGGGTTGCGCTTCAGCCCCGGGCACGACCCCGCGCACGTCGAAACGGCGGCGGCGCTGGTCGTCACCTCCGCGGTGCCCGATGGCCACCCGGAGGTTGAGGCGGCCCGCGCCCGGCGGATCCCGGTGCTCAAGCGGGCCGCGGCGCTCGGACAGTGGGTGAACGGGGGCCGGGTCGCGGCGATCGCCGGGACGCACGGAAAGACGACCACCACCGCGCTGGCGACTCAGGTGCTGGTGCAGGCGGGAATCGACCCGACGGGGGTGGTGGGCGGCCACGTCCCCGACTGGGGAGGCAACCTGCGGCCGGGCTCCTCCGATGTCTTCGTCGTGGAAGCGGACGAGTACGACCGCTCGTTCCTCACGCTGCGCCCCGAGGTCGCGGTGGTGACCAACCAGGATGCCGACCACCTCGACACCTACGGGGACCTGGAGGGGGTTCGCGGCGCCTTCACGAGTTTCGTGGAGCGGATCGAGCCCGGGGGCACGCTTTGGGTCTGCGGCGACGATGCCGGAGCGGCCAGGGTGGGGGTGTGGGGTGGCCCGTGCACACGCAGCTACGGGCTCGGGGCGGGCACCCAGCTGCGCGCGGTCGCGGTGCGCAGCGCCGGAACCGAGAGCTGCTTCGAGGTGGTCGAGGACGGCGTGAGCGCCGGCAGGTTCGCGCTGCCGCTGCCCGGGCTCCACAACGTGCGCAATGCGCTGGCCGCGGTGGGCGTCGGCCGCACCTTCGAGGCATCGTGGGACGATATCCGCGCCGGGCTGGAGGGGTTCGCGGGGGTGGGGCGGCGGTATGACGTGCTGGGAACCGCGGCGGAGGTACAGGTGGTGGACGACTACGCACACCATCCCACCGAGATTGCCGCCACCCTCTCGGCGGCCCGGCGGGCGAACCCGCGGCGGAGGATCGTCGCGGTCTTCCAGCCGCACCTCTTCACCCGCACCCGCGACTTCCACAAGGCCTTCGGACATGCCCTGGGCGCCGCGGACAGGGTCTGGGTCACGGACGTGTACCCCGCCCGCGAACCCCCCCTCCCCGGCGTCACCGGCGCGCTCGTCGCGCGCGCCGTCACGCCCCCCCGTGCACGGACCGTCTATCACGCAGATCTCTCCACCCTGGCGGCCGCGGTGGCCGAAGACCTGTCGCCCGGCGACATCTGCATCGTGATGGGGGCCGGCTCCATCGAGGCGACCGCCCCCGAGATCCTCGCCCTGCTCGGAGGCGGACAATGAGTCGCCGTGCCCCGCCGCGCCCCGCCTCCGCCCCGCGCGCGCTGCGCGTCGCGGCCCGCCTCCTCGCGGGCATCGCCATCTCCGCGCTGCTGGTCTGGGTCGGGGTCCACCTCGTCGCCGCGTCACCATACTTCGAGGTCGACCACGTCGAGGTCTCCGGCCTCGGCTACCTCACCCGGGACGAGGTGCGCGCGGCCGCCGGGGTGGAGGGCCCACTCAGCGTGTGGACGCCGGCGGCGAATCTGCTGGACGGCCTGGTCGCGCACCCGCTGGTCGAGTCCGCCCGCGTGACCCGTAAGCTTCCCCGCACCCTGCTCTTCGAGATCGACGAGGCCGAGCCGGTGGGTCTGATCGCGCTCCCGCTGGTCGTCGCGGTGGACCGTCACGGCAACGTCCTCGGGATCGACCCCGGCGAGCCGGTCCTCGACCTCCCCGTGCTGCGGGTCTCGACGGAGCGGGCCCGGGCGCTGTGGGGCGCGCGCCTCCTGGCCCGCGAGGTCGCCCGCATGGCCGAGGTCGCGCCGGAGCTCTTCGCCGTAGTCTCCGAGGCGCACATCGACGACGAACAGATCGTGCTGCTGCTGGGCGACTCCGCGCTGCGGGTCCGCTACCGGCCGCCGATCACGGAGGAACGGCTGCGCGACGCGGTCATCGCAATGAACGACGCGCTCGCGAGGTTCCCGGGCGACCAGCCCCGCGAGGTGGATCTCCGCTTCGCGGACCAGGTCGTGGTCAGGACGGGGGGCGCCCAGTGAGATCCGTCCTCGTCGCCGGCCTTGACGTCGGCTCGGCCTGCACCCGCGTCGTGATCGGCGAACTGCTCGGCGACCACTACCACCCCACCCTGGGCATACTCGGAGTCGGGCGCAGCAGGACGGTGGGGGTGCGCCGCGACGTGGTCACCGATCTCGAGGCTGCCACCGAGTGCATCCGCGCCACGCTGCGGGAGGCGGAGGTGATGGCGGGTGTGAACCTGGACCGGGTGTACCTCGGCGTCTCCGGGGACCACGTCTCGGTGGACCGCTCATCGGGGGTGGTGGCGGTCGCGGCGGAGGAGATCGTGTCGCGCGACATCGACCGCGTGCACGAGGTGGCGCAGGCGGTCGCGCTGCCCCGGGACCGCGAGCTGCTCCACGCGGTGCCGCGCGACTACTACGTCGACTATCACGGAGGCATCGCCGACCCGGTCGGCATGTCGGGCACCCGCCTCGAGACCGAACTCTACCTGGTGACCGGCTCCTCGGTGGTCGTCGGCAACCTGACACGCGCGGTCGAGAAGGCCGGATACCGGGTCCAGGGCCGCGTCTTCGAACCGCTGGCGGCGGCGCGGGCGGTGCTCGCGGAGGACGAAAAGGAGCTGGGCGTCGCGATGGTCGACCTGGGCGGCGCATCGACCGGGTTCGCCGTCCACTACGAGGGCAAGATCCGCGACCTCGGGGTGCTGCCCTTCGGGGGCTCAACCATTACCGGCGACCTCATCCGCGGCCTCTCGATCCCATTCGCCGATGCGCACCGGGTCAAGGAGAAGCACGGGGTGGCCTGCGCCCGCCTCGTCGACCCGTCGGAGATGATCCGGCTCCCCGGAGTCAACGGGCGAGGCCGTTCGGTGCCCCGCACCTACGTCGCCCAACTGATCGAGCAGCGGCTGGAAAACATGTTCCGGCGCATCAACCGCAGGCTGCACGAGACCTTCCCGCAGGGCTCGCTGGGCGCGGGAATCGTGCTTACGGGGGGCGTCTCGGCGATGCCGGGGATCTGCGACCTGGCCCGTGGCAGCCTTTCCGCGCCCGTGCGAACCGGGGTTCCCGCCGAGTGTCTTGCCGGCCTGGCGGATATGGTTGGACGCCCCGGATTCGCAACCGCGGCGGGGCTGGCCCTGCACGGTGCGGACCGCTTCCTGGAGACGGGCGAGGGCGCGTCCACGGTAACGTCGGGCCTCGTCACCCGGGTGGGGGCGTGGCTCAGGGAGTTCTTCTGATAATGGACATCATGGTAGCTTTATTCGACAACGCGGTCGACAAGGAGATGAAACGATGAGGATCGAACTGGAAGACGCTCCACGGAACACGGCGTTGATGCGGGTGATCGGGGTCGGCGGCGCGGGGGGGAACGCGATCAACCGAATGATCGAGGAGGAACTCGAAGGCGTCGACTTCATTTCCGCCAACACGGATGCCCAGGCGCTCGGCCAGTCGAAGGCCTCGCACACCATCCAGCTGGGGAAGAAGCTGACCCGCGGACTGGGGGCGGGTGCGCGCCCGGGAATCGGCCGCCAGGCGGTCGCCGAGGACGCCGAAGAGGTGCGGGTGGCGCTGGACGGCGCGGATCTGGTCTTCATCGCCGCAGGGATGGGTGGCGGCACCGGCACGGGTGCGGCACCGGTCGTCGGCGAGATCGCCCGGGAACTCGGCGCCCTCACCATCGCGATCGTGACACGGCCCTTCTCCTTCGAGGGCAAGCGGCGCATGCGGCAGGCCGAACAGGGCCTCGCGGAGCTCCGCCGCACCGTCGACACGATGGTCGTCGTCCCCAACGACCGGCTGCTGCCGGTGGTCGGCAAGGGCACCACCTTCACCGACGCGCTCAAGAAGGCGGACGAGGTGTTGCTCAACGCGACCCAGGGGATCAGCGACCTGATCAACGTCAGCGGCGACGTCAACGTGGACTTCGCCGACGTGCGCACGATCATGTCCTCGTGCGGTGCGGCGCTCATGGGAAGCGGGTTCGGCCGCGGGGAGGACCGCGCGCTCAAGGCTGCCCAGGATGCGATCACGTCGCCACTGCTGGACAACGTCTCCATCCACGGGGCCAAGGGCGTGCTGATCAACATCACCGGCGGCCCCGATATGACCATCGACGAGGTCACCGACATCTCGACCCTGATCGCGGAGGCGGCGGGTGACGAAGCCGAGATCATCTTCGGCACCGTCCTGGACGGCGGCATGGAGGAGGAGGTCCGCGTCACCCTGATCGCAACCGGTTTTGACGACAGGGTCGAACGGAAAGGCAGGAGCACGATCATCCGTCCGAGCTTCGCGGCACGCGCCGCCGGGGCAAGCTCCGGCGAAGGGGTGTCGCATCAGGCGAGGCAGGCCCGGCCCGAGCGTGTGCCGGTAGCGCGGCAGCCGGTTCGCGCGGTCGCAGCCGGGGGCGGAGGCGGCAGCCCCCGCGTCGCCGACAGCCCGTTCCCGCCGATGAGCCCCGCTGCGCCCGCGCCTTCTCCGTCCCGTCCCCCGGAGGCCCGTCTTCCCGAGGCCGCGCGGCCCGCTTCCGTGCTCATTCGCGCCCGCGAGGGTGGCGCATCCGAACTGGAGTTGCCTACGTTCATCCGTAAATGATGAACAGGCGACTGATCTTGGTAGTCGGATGCGCCGCGCTTGCCGTGGCGGCTGTCCTCGCCGGCGCTCTCTCACGGGAGCAGATCCCGGAGGTCGAAGTGGCCGAGGCCGTGTATGCCGCGCCGCCGGGGCGCGTCGAGGTGCAGAAGCTCTCCTACGGGCAGACCTTCGGCCAGGTCCTGGAGGATGCCGGGCTGGGGACCGCGGACCGCCTCGGCGTGCTGGAGGCGTTCCGGGAGGAGGCGGAGCCCAGGCGGCTGCGGACGGACACGGAGGTGAGCATTCGCTGGGTGGACGAACGCCTTCACGGCATCATGGTGGCGCTCGACCGGGACCGCACCGTCCACGTGGACTGCAGCACCGGCGACTGCACGGCCTCCACCCTGACCCTGGCCACGACCGTCGACACCGTCTACGCCGCAGGCGTGATCGAGAGCAGCCTGTGGAGCGCGATCACGGAACTGCCCGAGCTGGCGGAGGCCCCGCTGGGTGACCGGCGCAACTTCGTTCTGAGCCTGGACAAGGTCTTCCAGTGGCAAATCGACTTCTCGCGTCAGATCGTCCCCGGCGACACCTACCGTTTCGTCTTCGAGCGCGAGAAACGGCCGGACGGAAGCATGCGCGCGGGCCATCTGCTCTCGGCCGAACTCGTCAACAACGGCAAGGCGTATCACGCCATCTGGTTCGACCCCAACAACGACGGGCGCGGCACCTGGTACGACATGGAAGGACAGTCCGTACGCCGCGCCTTCCTCATGAAGCCCATCGAGCTCAGCCGGATCTCGTCCCGCTTCGGGATGAGGCATCATCCGATCCTGGGGCAGTGGCGCAACCACAACGGCGTCGACTACGCGGCAAGGACCGGAACGCCGGTGCAGTCGACCGGTGCCGGGGTCGTCGTCCGCCGCAATCGGGGCGGCACCTACGGGAACGTGATCGACGTCAGGCATCCGAACGGCTTCCTGACCCGCTACGCCCATCTGAACAGCTTCGCCAGGGGTATTTCCGTGGGGTCGCGCGTGGCCCAGGGCGAAGTGATCGGCTACGTGGGGATGACCGGCCTTGCCACCGGCCCGCACCTCCACTACGAGATGCACGCGGCCGGCAGACCCGTCGACCCGCTCGCGATCGAACTGCCCGCCGAGGATCCCGTCCCGGCCGAGAACCGCGCGCGCTGGGAAGTCGAGAGCGCGGCGCGGATCGCCCTGCTGTTCACTCTCCCCGGTCCCGAGGAACTCCGCTCGGTGCGCGCGGACCAGTAGCCGTGAGCCCCGGGTGCCCGGTTTCCTGCTGATCGCAGTCCTCCTGCTGGCCGGCTGCTTCTGCGGCTGGATCTACTACCGGCGCGAGTTCGAAGTGCGCGCGCGGGGAGTCCTCCTCGCCGCCCGCCTGCTGGCCGTCGCGGGGGTGGTCGCGCTGCTCTGGAACCCCGTCCTCCCCACCGGCCCTCGCGGCGCGGGCCCGGAGCGCTTCGTCATCCTCGATGCGAGCGCGTCGATGGCGGCGGCCGCCCCCACCCCCGGGGCCACGATCTGGGACGAGGCCGTGCGGCGGGCCTCAACGCTGGCCGATGCGGGCGCGCGCGTCCTGGTCCTCGGCGAGGGCGTCCACGCCGTCGACCCGGCCGCGCTGGACACCGTGCGGCCCGCCGGCACGCGTTCCGTGCTGGCCGAGGCGGTGACGGTCGCGGCGGAGGCCGGCGCGCATGAAGTCATCCTCCTCAGCGACCGGCGGGTGCGCGACCCCATCGCCACGGCTTCCATCGCCCGCCGCCTGGGCGTCGGCCTCGCCGCCGACACCCTCCCCGGCGCGGCTCCCAACCTGGGCATCGGCCGCCTTCTTCTCCCGTCCGCCGCCGAGCGCGGCGAGACCCTGCGCGGCCGCGTCGAGCTGGCAGGCACGGCCACCGCCGCCTCCCCCACGACCGACTCCGCGACCGTCACGATCTCGCTCGACGGCCGTCCCGCCCAGGCGCTGCGGCTCCCCGTGCCCGCCGGCGGCGGCACCAGCGCGGCGGAGTTCACCCTCGGCGGCGATCTGGCGGCCGGAGTGCACCGCGTGACGGCGCGCATCGAGGGCACGGACGCCTTTGCGGACGACGACGAGCGCGCCGCGATCGTGGAGGTCGACCCGGAAGAGACCGGCGTGCTGCTCGTCTCCTTCGCGCCGGACTGGGAGCCGCGCTTCCTCCTCCCCGTGCTGACCCAGGTGACGGGGCTGCCGGTGCGGGGATACCTGCGCACCGGTCCCGACCGCTTCCAGGGGATGGACCCGGACGCCGCCGGCGCGACCGGAACCGCCGCCGCGACGATCGACGGGGCCGCCATGGGGCGGCTGCTGGCGCGCGCGGAGATGGTGGTCGCGATGGGACTCGACGGTGCCGCCGCGGAGTTCGTCGAGGCCGCGACGGCCCGCACGCCCAGGCTGCTCCTGTTCCCCGTGGACGGGGCGGGGGCGGCGGTGGGGGGCGTCGCGGCGGGGGCGGCCGTGGCCGGCGAATGGTACATGGACGAAGCCCCGCCGTCGCCGATCGCGGGCGAGGTCGCGCGCTTCGCGGCTGCCGGATTGCCGCCCCTCAGCGGAGTCCTGCCGCTCCACGACCAGGGCGGCGGAGACGCGCTCCACCTTCGCCTGGGGGGAGCCGGAGAGCCCCGCGCCGCACTCGTCCTCCGGACGGACGGCGGCCGCCGCGCCGGGGTCGTGCTCGCCCGCGGATTCTGGCGCTGGGCCTTCCGTGACGGCGTCCGCGCGAGCACTACCGCGCACTCTGGGCCGCCGTCGGCGGATGGATGATGGCCGACGAGCCGCTCGCGGCCGGCCCCGGCGTCCGCCCGGTGGCGCCCATCCTCCCCCGCGGGGCCCCCGCGAGCTGGCTCGGCCGGGGCTACGAGGGAGAGGAGGTCCACATCGCGGTCAGCGACTCGGCCGGAACCATGGTGTTCGATTCGGCGGTCACCATCCCCGCCGGCGGCCGCTTCACCACCGGCGTGCTGCCTCCGGGCCGCTACGAGCACACGGTCGTTACCCCGGCGCCCGACACCACCGCAAGTGCCTTCGAAGTCGAATCCTGGACCGACGAGATGCTGCGGATGCCCGTATCACCCGCCGAGCTCACGGTGCCCGTGCCGGCCGGGAGCGCCGCGCTCCAGCGGAGCCGTCCGCTGCGTACCTGGCCGGTCGCCTACCTGGTGATCCTGGCGGCGCTCTGTGCAGAGTGGATCGGACGCCGCCGCGCCGGACTGCGGTAGCCGCATGAAGTGGGCGCGGGCGCTCCGCCGGGTCCTGCCGCGGACCTTCCGCAAGGTCGACCCGGAGTCGCTGGAGGAACTCGAGGAGCGGCTCATCATGGCCGATTTCGGGGTGGACGCGAGCCTGGGTTTCGTAGAGGCGGTCGAGCGGGCCGCCGGGAGGGGCGAGGACCCGGCGAGCGCCCTGGCCGCGGCGATCCGGGCGGTGTTCGATGGGGACGGCAACACTCCGCTCGCCGTCGCCCCCGCCCCCCCTACCGTGTACCTCTTCGTGGGCGTGAACGGGACCGGGAAGACGACCACGATCGGGAAGCTGGCCCACCGTCTGGCCGGGGAGGGGCGCAGCGTGATGGTGGCCGCGGCGGACACCTACCGCGCGGGCGCGACCGAGCAGCTCGCGCGCTGGGCGGACCGCGCGGGGGCCGATTTCGTGAGGGGTCAGCCGGGTGGGGATCCGGCGGCGGTGGCCTTCGACGCGCTGGAAGCCGCCCGCGCCCGCGCCGCGGATGTGCTGCTCGTCGACACCGCCGGGCGCCTGCATACCCACAAGGGACTCATGCAGCAGCTCGCCAAGGTGGACCGCGTGATCCGCGGACGGCAGGAGGGTGCTCCGCACGAGACGCTGCTCGTGCTGGACGCGACAGTGGGGCAGAACGGCCTGGTCCAGGCGCGCGAGTTCTCGCGCTGCGTCACGGTGACGGGGATCGTGCTGGCCAAGATGGACTCGACCGCGCGCGGCGGAATCGTGGTCGCGCTGCGCCAGGAGCTGGGCATCCCGGTGCGGCTGGTGGGCGTGGGCGAGCGCCCGCAGGACCTCGAGCCCTTCGACGCGGAGGAATTCGTCAAGGGGGTGCTGGCGGCTTCATGACCGCCCTCGACAGGCCCGTCCAGTTCCTCAAGGGCGTAGGCCCCCGCAGGGCGGAGTCGCTGCAGCGGATGGGGATCCTCACCGCCCGCGACCTGCTCTACCACGTCCCGCGCCGCTACGACGACGCCTCGACCATCACCCCCGTCGCCCTCGCGGAGGTGGGGATGGACGTCACGGTTGCGGGCGAAGTCCGCAGCAAGGGCATCGTCCCGACCCGTTCCGGGCTGCGCATCTTCCAGGCCGTCATCAGGGACGACAGCGGGCTGATCACCTGCGCCTGGCCCGGCCAGCCATGGGTGGAGCGCCTGCTGCGCAAGGGCGACCGCATCCTCGTGACCGGCCCGGTGAAGTTCTTCCACGGCCGCCAGATCCAGCCGCGCGAGCACACGATCCTGTCGCGGGCCGATGCCACCCCCCCCACCTCGCCCGGCACGATCTTCGCCACGTATCCGGCCACCGAAGATCTCCCACAATGGATCCTGCGCCGCCTCTTCGCCCTCAATCTTGATTCGCTTATCGGCCAGGTCGCCCGCGACGAGTACCTGACCCCCCCCGAACGGCGCGCCCTCAACCTGATCGAGCTCTCCGCCGCGCTCAGGGATCTCCACCGCCCCCCCTCCCTCGACCGCGTCGGCGCGGCACGCCGCCGCCTCGCCTGGGACGAACTCTTCCTTCTGCAGCTGATGCAGGCGCGCGTCCGCCACCAGGCCACGCGGGAGCGTCCCGGAATCGCATTCGTCCGCACCAACGAGCTGATCCGCGCTCTGCACGACTCCCTCCCCTTCCGCCTCACCGGGGCGCAGGCGCGCGTCCTGCGCGAGATCACCGCCGACATGACCTCGCCGCGCCGCATGAACCGCCTGCTGCAGGGCGATGTCGGCTGCGGCAAGACGGTCGTCGCGCTCTTCGCGATGCTGCTCGCCGCCGAGGGGGGCTACCAGGCCGCGCTGATGGCGCCGACCGAGATCCTCGCCGAGCAGCACGCCGGGGCCATCCGGGAGCTGCTGGGCGGCCTTCCCGTCGGCGTGGAGGTGCTCCGCGGCTCGGTCACGGGACGGCGCCGCGACGAGGCACGCGCGCGGGTGGCCGGCGGCGAGGCGCGCCTGGTGGTCGGCACCCACGCGCTCATCCAGGAGGGCGTCGAGTTCGAGGCGCTCGGGCTCGTGGTGGTGGACGAGCAGCACCGCTTCGGCGTCCGCCAGCGCATGGCCCTCGCCGAACGCGACCCGCGTCCCGACACGCTGCTGATGTCGGCCACCCCGATCCCGCGCTCGCTCGCGATGACGATGCACGGCGAACTCGATCTCTCGACCATCGACGAGCTGCCGCCCGGCCGGCGCCCCGTCGCCACCCGCCTGGCTGCCCCCGATGAGCGCGCCGACGTCCTGCGCGAGGTCTGCCGCCACCTCGACCGGGGCCGCCAGGCGTACCTCGTCTACCCCGCGATCGAGGAGTCGGAGCGCGCCGAACTCCTCGCCGCCGAAGCCGAGTTCGAGCGGCTGGGGCGCGAGGAGCTGGCCGGGCGCGACCTCGCCCTGATGCACGGCCGCATGCCCGCCGACGAGAAGGACCGGATCATGCGCGACTTCCAGGCCGGGAGGATCGAGGTGCTGGTCGCGACCACGGTGGTCGAGGTCGGGATCGACGTGCCCAACGCGACCGTGATGGTGGTCGAGAACGCGGAGCGCTTCGGGCTCTCCCAACTGCACCAGCTGCGCGGCCGCGTGGGGCGGGGGGAGGAGGGGGGGCTGTGCGTGGTGATCACGGGCGAGAGCGACCCCGCCGACCCCGCCGCCGCCCGCCTCGCCGCCTTCGCCCGCACCACCGACGGCTTCGAGATCGCGTCGGAGGACCTCCGCATCCGCGGCCAGGGCGACTTCTTCGGCGCCGAGCAGCACGGCCACGGCACCGAACTGCGCTTCGCCGACCTCCTGAAGCACGACGACCTGATCCGCCCGGCCCGCGAGCGCGCCCGCGCGCTCATCGACGCCGATCCCCGTCTCGCCGACCCCGCCAACGCACCCGTCCGCGCCCACCTCGACCGCCGCTACGGCGAGCGCGCGAAGCTCTTCGGCGTTGGCTGATCCCCCGCTCACTGGTAGCTTCCGAACCCATGACCATCAAGGACCTTCCCCAACGCTCCGGCGAGACCGTCACCGTCACCGGCTGGATCGCGACCCTGCGCGTGCACGCGCGCGTCGCGTTTATCGTCGTGCGTGATGGGACCGGCGTCGTCCAGGGCGTCGTCGTCAAATCGCAACTTCCCGACGGCATCTGGGAGCTCGCCACCGCCCTCACCCAGGAGAGCTGCATCGCGCTCACCGGCGTGGTCCGCGCTGACGCCCGCGCCCCCGGCGGACACGAGCTCACCGTCACCGCAATCGAGCTCATCGGCGCCAGCGAGGAATTCCCCATCCAGCCCAAGGAGCACGGGGTCGAATTCCTCCTCGACCACCGCCATCTGTGGCTGCGTTCGAACAAGCAGCGGGCGGGCCTCAGGGTGCGCGCCGAGGTCGAGCAGGCGATCCACGACTTCCTCTACGAGCGCGACTTCGTGCGCATCGACACGCCCATCCTCACCGGCTCCATCGGCGAATCGGCGGGGACCCTCTTCGAGACCGACTACTTCGGCGAACGCGCCTTCCTGGCGCAGACCGGGCAGCTATACGCCGAATGCGCGTGCCCCGCGTTCCGCAAGGTCTACTGCTTCGGACCGACCTTCCGCGCGGAAAAGTCGAAGACCCGCCGCCACCTGACCGAGTTCTGGATGATCGAGCCCGAGGTCGCGTTCGCGGACTCGAACGACAACATGGACCTCCAGGAGGAGTTCATCTGCCACATCGTCGCCCGCGCGCTCGAACGCTGCGGTCCCGAACTGGAGGTCCTCGAACGGGACGCGAGCATGCTCGAATCGGTCACGCCGCCCTTCCCCCGAATCAGCTACAGCGAGGCCGTCGAGCGCCTCAACGCCGAGGGCCACCCCTTCGAATGGGGCCGCGACCTCGGCGCCGTCGACGAGTCGACCATCTCCAGCTGGTTCGACCGCCCGGTCTTCGTCTACAACTACCCCAAGGAGGCCAAGGCCTTCTACATGAAGGAGAACCCGGACGACCCGCGCACCGCGCTCTGCAACGACCTGCTGGCCCCGGAGGGGTACGGCGAAATCATCGGCGGGAGCCAGCGCGAGGACGACCTCGACCGGCTCCTCGCCAGGATCCGCGAAGAGCAGCTCCCGGAAGCAGCCTACGACTGGTACCTCGACCTGCGCCGCTATGGCACGTTCCCGCATTCCGGGTTCGGCCTCGGACTCGAACGGACGGTCGGCTGGATCACCGGCCGCCCCCACATCCGCGAACTCGTCCCCTTCCCGAGGCTGATCAACCGGCTGAAGCCTTGACCGCCACGATCGTCATCGACCTGCGCGACCGCCGCCCGGTCTGGGAGCTGCCCGACCGGGCCCGCAAGGCGATCACGGCCTCGCTCCCGTCCGGCTGGACGGTGCGGTTCATGGAGACGCTCTCGGACGGCTCGGGCGACGGCGCCGGGCGGGTGACCGGCGAGCTGCTCGAAGCGGTGGCTGAGGCGCGGGTCTACATGGGCTACGGTATCCCCGCCGAGGTGCTTGATCATGGACGGCGGCTCGAATGGGTGCACTCGGGCGCGGCCGGGGTCGCCTCGTCGCTGCACGCCGCGATGCTCTCCAGCGACGTCCTCTTCACCAACTCCGCGGGCGTCCATGCCGTGCCGATGGCCGAGACCGTCATGGCGATGATCCTCCACTTCGCGCGGGGCCTGGACGTGGCCGTGCGGGCCCAGCAGGAAGGGCGGTGGAGCGCCCCCGAGTACTGGGCCGCCACCGCTCCCGTCACCGAAGTCGGCGCCTCGACGGTGGGCATCCTCGGCTTCGGCGGGATCGGCCGCGAAGTCGCACGCAGGGCCGCCGCCATGGGCGCGAGGGTCATCGGGGTCCGGCGGGGCGGGGATGATATGCTATCGTATAAAACTGATGACGAAAAATATAACTTAGTATATGAAGTAGGTGCCGGGCGGGATGTTATAGACCACACGATAGGCCAATCCGACTATCTCGTCCTGGCCCTTCCCGAGACCGCGCAGACCCGCGGTCTCATGACGGCTGAGCGCCTGTTCGCGATGAAACCCGGCGCGGTGCTGATCAATGTCGCAAGGGGACGCCTGGTGGATGAAGACGCCCTGCTGGACGCCCTCGACTCGGGACGGCTTCGGGGCGCCGGCCTCGACGTCTTCCACACCGAGCCGCTCCCCGCCGGCCATCCCTACTACCGGCATCCCCGGGTGCTGATGACGCCCCACATCTCCGCCACCACGCGCCTCTTCTGGGACCGGCAGACCGAGCTGATCACCGAAAACATCGGGCGGTTCGCCCGCGGGGAGCCGCTCAGGAACCTGGTGGACCGGGTGGCCGGCTACTAGAAGCCCCGCGACTTGACCTCGTCCCAGATCCGGTCCAGCGGGCCGAGTTCGGTCCCCGGCATGGGCAGACCGCGTAGCCGCGCGATTCGCTCGACCTCCGCGAACCGCCGCCCGAACTTGGCCGTCGCGCGCCCCAGGGCGGAAGCCGGATCGATGCCCAGCAGGCGCGCGACGTTCACCACCGCAAAGAGCAGATCCCCAACCTCATCGAAGAGCTGTTCCTCGTCCGGCCCGCCAAGCGAACCGCGCCCGCCACGTCCGGCCATCAGGGCAGCCACCTCATTTGTTTCCTCGCGGACCTTATCGAGGGCGCCATCGGGGCCGGGCCAGTCAAAGCCCTTGTTGGCAGCCATCGCCTGGACGGAGGCTGCCCGCGTCAGGGTACACTCATGGTCGGAAGTTCGGGTCATGGGTCAGACCAAATGGGCAGGGTGGGCGATGATCCTTCCTGACGGGCGAGTGCGGCGGCTCACGGGCATTCCGCCGCGCAGGGGACCTAAGATACTACGCCTTGCGCAAGTGGGATGCGTCGTAGCAGGCCGTTCCCGATGGATGACCCTGCGTGGCCCCGCGCCCAACGAAGCATGCGGGTGTCCCGGTGTTTGCCGCGGAAGCGGCGTGGGTGGGTGGGCCGGAACTGCGGGTGTCAGCGAGACCGGAAGACGCCGGGAGGGCGGTTGGCAGCGGGAGGTGTGCTTGCCCAACGGAGCATGCGGGTGTCCCGGTGTTTGCCGCGGAAGCGGCGTGGGCTGCACGGCCGTCTGCGGGCCGAGCCGATTCCACCCCGTTTTGCAGCTGAGTCGCCTTGGCGGGCCATAGTGGCAACAAGCGTCCCAAACGGCTGAAACAAAGGCCGATTTCGCCATGGCGGGTGCGGGTTTTCGGCTTAAATTCGGTACATGGCATTCGTGATGGACGGGGGGAGACGATGAGTGTATCGGAGCTGAGCGAACGGATCGCGGAGCTGGCGGCGCGGATCACCGTGGCGCGCTACGAACTGCTGACGCTGGTGAGAGAGTTCGACCGGCGGGAGGGGTGGGTTGCCGAGGGGTTCGAAACGGGTGTGGACTGGCTGGCGTGGCGGATTGGGGTGATGCCGGGAACGGCGCGCGAGCATCTGCGGGTGGCGTACGCGCTGGAGGAGCTGCCGCGGACCTCGGAAGCGATGAAGCGGGGACTGATCTCGTACACGAAGGTGCGGGAGATCACGCGGGCGGGGACGCCGGAGAACGAGGCGGTGCTGCTGGAATATGCCCTGGCTGGCTCGGCGGTGAAGCTGCGGCGGATGGTGCTGGGGTGGAAGCGTTTCGGACGGGAGGGCGAGGTCGATGCGGAAGAGCGGCGGCACAGGAGCCGGCGCCTGACCGTGGCGGTCGACGATGAGGGAATGATGGTGGTGCGGGGGCGCCTGGAGCCGGAGGTAGGAGCGGTGCTGATGCGGGCGCTGGAGGCGGCCGGCGACGCGGCGTACCGGGAGGAGGATCCGGAGGCGCGGCCGAGCGCGGCGCAACGGTGTGCCGATGCGGCGGGCCTGGTGGCGGAGCGGGCTCTGGCGGCGGGCTTCGGGGGTGGTGGGGAGTCGGGGAGCCGGGCGGAACGCTACCAGGTAGTGGTGCACACGGAGGCCGATACGCTTGCGGAGGCGGGCGAGCCCGGACGCTCGGAGGTCGACGGGGTGCGGGTGTGCGCGGAGACGTCGCGGCGGCTGGCGTGCGACGCAGCCGTGGTGCCCATGGTGCACGGGGACGGCGGGAAGGTGCTGAGCGTAGGACGGAAGACGCGGACGGTTCCCGCCCACATCCGGCGCGCGCTGGAGGAGCGGGACCGGGGGTGCCGGCACCCGGGGTGCGGGAGCCGGTTCACCGACGCGCACCACGTACGGCACTGGGCGGACGGCGGCGAGACGAGTCTGGCGAACCTGGTGCTGCTGTGCCGGCGGCACCACCGGGCAGTGCATGAGGGCCGGGCGAAGATGGGACTCGATCGGGAGGGCAAGGCGGTGTTCTTCACACCTGCGGGCAAGGTGATCGGGAGCGCGCCGCCGGCACGGACGGCCACCGGGACACTGCTTCCCGCCCCGCCCGAGCCGCCGGGCCGGCTTTGGAACGGGGCCGCCCGCTTCAAGGACCGGGCCATCCCCTGGAAGATCACCATCGCCGCCCGGGAAGGCCTGGATCCATGACGGAGACATCGCGGCCCGGGACGAGTGCGGGTGCCCCACCACCCCCCACCACCCCATATTCCCCCCCCAGCCCCCCACCCCCCCCAGCCCCCCCAGCCCCCCCCACCCCCGCCCCCCCCACCCCCCCCAGCCCCCCCAGCCCCCCCCACCCCCGCCCCCCCCACCCCCACCCCCCCATCCCCACCACCCCGCCCCCCCATGCCCCCACTCCCCACCCCCCACCGCCACACCTCACCCGGCCTGCACGCTCGCGCCTGGGTGGAAGTGCGTGCGGCCGCCATCCGGCGCAATCTGGAACGCGTCCGCGCGGCGGTCGGGGGCGCGCTCGGGATCATCCCCATGGTCAAGGCGGACGGGTACGGCCTCGGCGTCCGTTGCGTGGTGGACGCGTTGCGCGCCGCGCGCCCCTTCGGCTACGGCGTGGCGACGGTCGACGAGGGCCTGGAACTGCGGCGAATCGGCGTGCGCGAGCCCGTCATGGTCTACAGCCCCGTGCTGCCGGAAGAGCTGCCCGGGGCGGTTCGCGGCGGCCTCGTTCCCGCAATCTCCGACCTTGCCGGTCTGGCGGCCCTGCGGCGCCTCGGCGAGGAGTCGGCCCGCCCGGCGCCGATCCCCTTCCAGGTCGAGATCGACACCGGGATGGGGCGGGCGGGGTTCGGCCGGCATCAGCGCGGCTGGTGGGGCGAGGTGCGGCGCGCGCTGGGCTGCGGCCTGCGCCTCTTCGGCGTCTTCACGCACCTGCACTCGGCGGACGCGGCGGATCCGGCCTCCGCGCGGCGGCAGATCGAGCGCTTCGACAGGTTCGTGGAGGGCGCTGGCGGCATCCCTGCGGACGCGCTTCTCCACTGCGCCAACAGCGCGGGGGCGCTGCGGCTCGGTTCGCGCACCGCGAACGCGGTTCGGCCGGGGATCTACCTCTACGGCGTGCGGGCCGGCGGGGCCGACCCCGCGCCCGAGCCCGTTGCCAGCGTGCGGGCACGGGTCGTCCTGGCGCGCGATGTGCCTCCGGGGACCACCCTGGGCTACGGGGCGACCTACCGCTCCGGGGCGGGGGAAGCCGGGGGGGGCGACGCCCGGGCGGGCGAACGCTGGGCCACGGTCGCGATCGGGTACGGGGACGGACTGCCCCGGGCGCTCGGCAACCGGGGGTGGGGAATTGCCGGTGGCGAACGTGTGCCGATCGTGGGCCGGATCTCCATGGACACGACCGTGCTTCGTACCGGCAGTCACGTTCGCGCCGGTGATGTCGTTACCTTTGTCGGGCGGGAAAACGACATCGAACTGCCGCTCGAGACGGTTGCGGAGCTGGCGGGTACGATTCCCTACGAGATCCTCACGGGACTGTCACGCAGGCTGCCCAGGATCACGGTTGATTCGGATGACGCAGAAGGCTGACCTTGCAACCATCGCGCGCGAAACGTTGCGCCATGCCTACGCCCCCTATTCCGGGTACCGGGTCGGAGCGGCCCTGGAGACGGAATCGGGAGAGGTGTTCAGCGGGTGCAACGTTGAGAACGCTTCGTACGGTCTCACGATATGTGCCGAGCGGGCCGCCACGGCGAAGGCGGTCTCCGCCGGGCACAGGCGCTTCCGCAGACTCGTGGTCGCCACCGAGCGGGACAGGGCCGCGGTGCCCTGCGGAGCGTGCTGCCAGTTCGTCGCCGAATTCGGGGAAGACACGATGATCTACAGTGTTGCGAACAAGGAGACGCTGAGTTGGTCGTTGAAGGATCTGATCCCCCACGCCTTCACGGGAAGCATGCTCGAGCGGGAGGCCGGGACATGACACATCGGAGCATGCCGGTGCTGGCGGCCCTGATGCTCATGCCCGTCGCCTGCACCGACGAGATTCCCACGGCTGCGCGCGACGAGCTGGTCCAGCCGGGGCTGGCGGTCGAGGTCACGCTCCCGTTCGAGGACTTCCTGACCAGCACGGTGGTGTACGGCGGGTACGGACGGGCCTCGCAGCTGGGCGGCGGATTCATCGCGCACGAGTTCGGTCCCGGGCCGGACGAGGACGGGGTGGAGGGGACGGGGCTGCAGGCCGTGACGCTGGTGCGGTTCGCGCATTTCCCCGGAACCATCACGACCCTCGACTCGGCGGGAACGAACCGGAACGACACGCTGCCCGACTACAGGTCGGGGACGATCCTGGTTCGCTTCGACACGGTGGGAAGCGTCGCCGACGGCCCCGTCGAGATCGCCGCGCACTCGATGAGCGAGACCTGGGATCCGCTGAGCGCCAACTGGAGCTTCGCGGTGGACACCCTCGGGGACGTGGTGCCGTGGTCGGAGCCGGGTGGGGGCGCCTTGGGGGAGATCGGCACGGCCGTCTGGGATCCCGCCGAAGGAGACAGCGTCGAGATCATGCTCGACTCGGCGCTCCTGGAGCTGTGGAAGGACAGCACCGTGACCCCCAGGGATGTCCGTCTGGGCACGAGCCATCCCGGGGTGCGGCTCCGGGTGACCTTCGTGCAGGTGCGGCTTGCGACGGTCCCCAGCATCCACCCGGACACGGTTGTCACCACGCCGGTGCCCACGACCGCCAGGACCTTCCTCTACGATCCGTTGCCGCGCCCGCCGCGCACGGCTCTGAGGGTGGGCGGCGCTCCCGCCTGGAGGACGATCCTCAACCTGGATGTGCCGAGGTCACTCGGCGGGGTGCCCGAGCTCTGCGAGGCGCTCGGCTGTCCGGTCGAGATCACCGCGGACCAGGTCTCCTACGCCGGGCTCCAGCTTACCACCGTCGCGGGGTCTCCGGCCTTCTCGCCTTCGGACACGCTTCTGCTCGACGTGAGAATGGTCACCGCTCCGGACTTCCTGCCCAAGTCGCCGCTGGGTCCGCCGACGCTGCGCGGCGAGATCCTGTCCCCCGAGCTCTTCAGGCCTCCGGCGGGGCAGGTCGTGGAGGTCCCGGTGACCGATCTGGTGCGCGACCAGCTGCGCGGCAGGGATCTGCGCGGCGTGCCGGTCACGAGCACCGTGGCGCTGCTGTCCTTCTTCGAGCCGTTGTCGATCGAGTACGCGACCTTCGCCGGCCGTTCGTCGGATTCGCCGCCATCGCTTCGCCTGATCCTGAACTTCTCGCGCGGGGGCTGACATGAGAACGATCATCCTCACCGCTTTTCTGGCGCTTGCGGCGCCCGCCCCGGCCGTGGCCCAGTCCTTCCTCGGATTCCGGGCGCTCGGCTATCCGGTGCTGCCTGCCGGGGGTCGGACCGTCGGGACCGGCAACCTCGGGATCGGTCTGGCCGGCACCGAGCTGTCGGCGAGCGATCCGGCGGCGGCGGCGTGGCTGCCCGTGCCGACGATCAGCCTCTCGATGCAGCCCACCTGGGGCAACTTCGAGGTCGGGGACGAGTCCGGCACCTCCAATACCACCCGCTTTCCGCTGATCGCGCTCGGCTTTCCGGTTCCGCAGGCGCGCGGGGTCGTCACGGCTTCGCTGGCGGGATTCATGGAGCAGCGCTGGGCCGGCGAGCGCAGCGACATGATCAACCTGGGGGGCCGGCAGGTGCGCGTGGAGGACACCTTCGAGACCAACGGCGGAGCGTCGGTCGCGCGGCTGGGATGGGCGCAGCGGATCGGCGGACGGATATCGGTGGGCGTGAACGCCGGGTTGTACGTGGGCCGGCTCGACCAGTTCTTCGACCGCAAACTCGACACCCTCACGGTCACGGTCGACGTGCGGTCCTTCTCCGAAGAGCGCCGGTGGCGCTACGGGGGCTACAACCTCGCCGCGGGGGTTTCGGTCGACCCGCATCAGCTCGTCCACCTGGCCGGGACGGTGGAGTGGTCGAGCGACATCACCGCGCATCCGCGTCCCGGAACCGAGGGCGAGCACACCTACTCGATCCCCCTGCGGCTTGCCGCCGGGGCTACCGGCATTCTCACCTCGCGCCTGTCCATGAACGCGTCGATCGCCTATCAGGACTGGTCGAGCGCGGCCGGTTACGCCGACGACGCGGTCAGCAGCCTCGCCTACAGCTACGGCGGGGGGGTGGAGTGGACCGCGATCCAGGGCGAGGCGCGCAGCCTGCCGGTGCGGGCCGGGTACCGCCGTGTGGTGCCGCCCTTCCGCTACGGGAGGTACGACCCGGTCGAGACGATCTGGTCGCTTGGCGCGGGGTTCAACTTCGTCGAGTTCAACGGCAATCGCCTGGGGTGGATGGACCTTGCGATCGAGCGGGGCTCGCGCTCCAGCCATCCCCTGACCGAGCGGTTCTGGAGGGCCACGATCTCGCTGGGAATCTCGCGTTCCTGAGGCCCGGCCGGTGAGGCTGCACTTCAAGACCTTCGGCTGCAAGGCCAACCAGTACGACACCGAGCGCATGCGCCAGGCGGTCGAGGCGGTCGCAAGCCCTGCGGCGCTCGAGGACGCCGACCTCTGCGTCGTCAACACCTGCACGGTGACCAACGCGGCTGACGCGGGCGCGCGGCGGTTCATACGCAGGGCCGCGCGCGCCAATCCCGGTGTGCGGATCGTGGTGGCGGGCTGTTCCGCCGTCCTGCGCGCGGAGGACTACCGTCGCATGCCCGAGGTCGCCGGCGTCGTCGAGGGACACGACCCCGGGGCGGTGCGCAGGGAGGTGCTGCGCGCGGGGGGGCTGGTACAGCTCGGCGCGCGGGTGCCCCTGGAGCGCGGGCACATGGAGAGCGTCGGGGCCACCGTGCTCCGGCGCCGGGCGGGGGCCACGCGGGGGTGGCTCAAGGTGCAGGACGGGTGCGACCGCAAGTGCGCGTTCTGTGCCACGCGGCTCGCGCGGGGACGGAGCCGCAGCCGCGATCCGGACGAGGTGGTCGCCGAGGCGCGCGTCCTGGCCCGCAGCCACCCGGAGCTGGTCGTCACCGGGGTGCACATCGGCCACTACGGGAGGGATCTCGCGCCGCGCACCACCCTGACCGCGCTGGTGCGCCGCCTCCTGGACGAGGTGACGCGAGCGCGCTTCCGGCTGGGCAGCATCGAGGCCACCGAGATCGACGACGGGATGCTCGAACTGCTCGCCGAATCGGGTGGGCGGCTCGCGCCGCACCTGCACATGCCGCTGCAGAGCGGGGCGGATCCGGTGCTGCGCGGCATGCGGCGCTGGCACACCCGCGAGCAGTACCGGCGCCGGGCGCTCGAGATCGCCGCCCGCATCTCCCCCGTCGGTCTGGGCGCGGACATCATCACGGGCTTCCCCGGGGAGTCGCCGGCCGACCACGCCAGCACCGTCGCACTGGTCCGCGAACTTCCCTTCACCTACCTTCACGTCTTCCCGTACTCGCCCCGCGAAGGCACCGCGGCGACGGAGCTCGGCGGCCGCGTTCCCGAACGGATCTCGCGCGAGCGGGGGCGGGAGCTCAGGGGAATCGCCGACGGGAAGGCGGCGCGCCACGCACGCAACAGGGGCGGGGCGGAGGTGGAGGTGGTGATGGAAGGCAGCGGAGGCACGGCGCTGACCGGAGACTACCTGCGGGTGACGGTCGACGCCTCGCGTCCCCCGGATCCGTCGGTGCTGCACCGGGGCATCCTGTCGGAGCGGGGATCCCGGGTGGTGATCAGGCAATGACGCGCGGGCATTGACGCGCCGGGCTTCGAGAGAGTGAATTAACGTCATGGACCAGGTGGCGAGCCCGCGGGCGTACGTGGAGACGTACGGCTGCCAGATGAACATCGCCGACGGCGAGCTCATGGAGGGGATCCTCGAAGGGGCGGGGTACGACATCGCCCGCTCCCCCGAGGACGCCGACGTGATCCTGGTCAACACGTGCGCCATCCGCGAACACGCCGAACGGCGCGTGCTCGGGCGGGTCGGCCAGCTCAACCAGTTCAAGCGGCTCAGGCCGGAGCTGGTGCTCGGCGTCACCGGGTGCATGGCCCAGCGCATGAAGGACGAACTGCTCGAGAGGGCGCCCTACGTCGACCTCGTAGTCGGACCCGACGGGTACCGGGGGCTGGCCGAGGCGGTGGACGAACTGCGCGCCGCCCGCGGCACCGGGAAGTCGCGCAGGCAGCTCTCGATGGTGGACCTCAGCATCGACGAGGATTACCAGGGGCTCGAGCAGCGCCGCCGCTCGGGAGTCACCGCGTGGGTGCCGGTGCAGCGCGGGTGCGACCACCGCTGCACCTTCTGCATCGTCCCCTACGTGCGGGGCCCCGAGAAGAACCGCGAACCGGAGGATGTTCTCGACGAGATCCGCGCCCTGGTCGCCGCCGGCGTGACCGAGGTGACGCTGCTCGGCCAGACGGTCAATTCCTACCGGCACGAAAGCTGGGACTTCCCGATGCTCCTGACCGCCGTGAGCCGGATCCGGGGCATCCGGCGCGTCCGCTTCACATCGCCCCACCCCAACGACGTCACCCCGGCGCTGGTGGAGGTGATGGCCGCGGAGGATGCGGTCTGCGAGCACATTCATCTCCCTGTCCAGTCGGGCAGCGACCGGGTGCTGCGGCGGATGCTGCGCCGCCACACGGTCGAGGATTACGAGGAGACCGTGGCGCTGCTCCGCAACGAAGTCCCGGGGATCGCGATCTCCACCGACATCATCGCCGCGTTCCCGGGCGAGACCGGGGAGGACTTCGAGCAGACGCTGGAGCTGGTCCGCAGGGTCCGGTTCGACGAGGCCTTCACCTACCGCTACAGTCCGCGCGCGGGGACGCCGGCCACGCGCCTGCCACGGCAGCAGTTCATCCCGGACGATGTCGCGCAGGAGCGGCTGGAGCGGCTGATCCGCGAGACCCGCGCCATCCAGGCGTTGATCAACGCGGAGGACGTGGGGAGGGTGGAGGAGGTGCTGGTGGAGAGGATGGGCAGGGACGAAGGGATGATCATGGGCCGCACCCGCCGCCACAAGGTCGTGGTGGCGCCGGGGGACGAGAGCGATATCGGCAGGTACATCAACGTGCGTCTGACCCGGTCGACCGGAGCGACGTTCGTAGCCAGGCGCTTTCCGAAGGAGGACCCGAATCCGGTGCAGTGGCTGCCCCTGCCGCGCTTCGAGGCCGTGTGAAGCGGTTCGCGAGCTGGCTGGGACTGGCTCTCGCCGTGGTGCTGGGCGTCGGCTTCGCGATGGCCAATGCGGGCCGTGAGGTCGTGATCAACCTGGGGATCATCGTGCTGGAGCGCGTGCCGGTCACCTTCGTGGCCTTCGGGGGGATGGTGGTGGGGATGGGCGTGGTGCTGGTCGCCGGGATCAACGCCGACCTGAAGGTGCGGCGGCTGCTGCGGGAGCGGCACCTGGAGGACGGGAAGCAGCTGGAGGGTGGAGTGAAGGGAGGCAAGCTTCTGGAGTGAGGGGAGCGCCCCCGGTCCTTTGGACAGCCGCGGGCTTCGCCGCAGGGGCGGCCGCCAGCGCGACGTTCTGGTTCGGGTGGATCCTGATCGCTTCCCTTCCCATCCTGATATGGCGCGGTCCCAAATCGCGCGCCCTTCCTCTGCTGGCCTGCGTCCTGGCGGGCCTTTTGTGGGGGACGGCGGGCCGCCGCGCCACGGAAGGCTGCACAGCTGGCATCGCCGATGGGGACGAGGCACGCCTCAGCGGACATTTCACCCGCGCGAGCGCCGAGGGCGCGTCGGCGCTGAGGACCGGATGCGGCGAAGTCCGGGTCTACACGCGCGACGAGGCGCCGCCGGAGGCCCGCCCGGTGATCGTCGAGGGGCGGTGGATCCGCTCGGCCAGGCCCGATGGCTCCGAGACGGTGTACCTGAGCGCGTCGTCGGTGGAGGAAGGGGGGGATGGAGAGGTTCCCTGGGCCACCCGTTTCCGCTCCGCGGTCCGCGGACGCGCGGCCGACGCGCTGGAGCGCAGGCTCGGCAGCCAGGCGGGGACGGCGTCGGCGCTGGTGCTTGCCGAGCGGGAGGGCATCCCGCGCGAACTCTGGGACGCCTTCGCGCGTTCGGGCACGGCCCACCTGCTGTCGATCTCGGGGTTCCACGTCGGGGTGATCGCGACGCTTCTGGGCGCCCTCCTGTCGGCCGCGGGCCAGCCGCCGCGGCGCCGCGCGGCCTTCGTCGCGGCGGGCGTGTGGGCGTACGTCCTCCTCATCGGCGCCCCCACGTCGGCCACCCGCGCCGCCTGGATGACCACCGCCTTCGTACTGGGACGACTCCGGCGCACACCCTCGAGCGCGCTCGGTGCGCTCGGCCTCTCGGCTCTGATGATCGCGCTGCTTCGCCCCGGCGTGGTGGGCGGGGCGGGCTTCCAGCTCACCGTGGCGGGCACGGCGGGCATCCTCATCCTGTCCCGCTGGATGATCGCGCACTGGCCCCGCCACCGCTTCCGCGCAGCCGTCGCGCCCGCCGTCGCGGCCGGCATCGGCGCCTCCGTCTTCACCGCGCCGGTCCTCGCGCACCACTTCGGCCAGGTTCCCCTGCTCTCGCTCCCGTCCTCGATCCTGCTCACCCCCCTGGTCGCCGCCGCGGTGCCCGGCGTCATCCTCACGATCGTGCTCGACGCGCTTCACCTCCCCGGCGCCGGGCTCGCCGGAGCCGGTGCGGAGGGGCTGCTGCACCTGGTCACCATCGCCGCCGCGTGGATCGGCGCCCTGCCCGGCACCGTCGCCCTCGTCACTCCCCTCGAGGCCGGCCTCCTCACCGCGGGCGCGCTCCTGCCGATGGCGCTCACCGCCGCGCCGTGGCGAAGGCGCCCGGCTGTCCGGGCCGCCGTATCGGTCCTTTCAGCTCTTGCGGTCCTCTGGGCCGGACAGGCCGCGCTCTCGCTCGCCGGGCGCGGCACCCTGCAGATCATCGCGATCGACGTGGGGCAGGGCGACGCGATCGCGCTGCGCACGCCGCTGGGCCGTTGGCTGCTCGTGGATGCCGGTCCGCGCGGCTTCGGCGGCAGCGACGCCGGCCGCACCCGCGTGATCCCCTACCTGCACGCGCGGGGGGCGCGCCGTCTTGAGGCGGTGGTCCTCACCCACCCGGACGAGGATCACGCCGGCGGGCTCGGCTCGGTCCTGAAGGGCGTCTCGGCCGGGGCGGTCATCGGGCCGGGGATCAGCATCGGCCAGGCGGGGCAGATGGACGGCCTCGCCGAGGCGCGCCGGGCGGGCGTCCCCTGGCGCCGCGCCGCCGTCGGCGACAGCTGGACCATCGACGGCGTCCACTTCCGCGTCCTGCACCCGCCGGGCCCGCGCGACGCCCCGGATCCGGACGCTCCCAACGACTGGTCGGTCGTCCTCGAGGTCACCTGGGGCGACTTCTCCGCGCTGCTCATGGGCGACGCCGACGCCGCCATCGAGGCGAAGGTGGCGGCCGCGCGTCCCGCGGGCGCCCCGCCGCTGACCCTCCTCAAGGTCGGCCACCACGGGAGCATCACCTCGACGGCCGCGGCGTTCGTCGAGGCGGTCCGCCCCAGGTACGCGCTCATCCCCGTCGGCGCCCGCAACCGCTACGGCCACCCCGACCCGCAGGTGCTCGCCCGCCTGGAACGCGCCGGCGCGCGCATCTTCCGCACCGACCTGCAGGGCACCGTCCTGCTCACCGCCCGGGCGGACGGGACGGTCACCGCGCGCACCGCGCGCTAGCCCCCGGCTTGCCCTCCGCTCCCCGCCGCGCGACCTTCAGCAGCCATGCGAAGCAAGGTCGTCACCATCGATCGGCACATCCTCGACCAGGAGCAGCTGCACCCGGGCGCCACCGGGCGGTTCTCGGCGCTCCTGTACGACATCGCGCTGGCCGCCAAGATCATCTCGCGCGAGGTGAACATGGCCGGGCTCATCGACGTGCTCGGCCGCACCGGCGAGACCAACGTGCAGGGCGAGCCGGTGCAGAAGCTCGACGTCTTCGCCCAGGAGGCGATGGTCAAGGCGATGGACCACGCCGGGCACCTCTGCTGCATGGTGTCGGAGGAGGAGGAGGACATCATCCCGATCCCGGAGCGGTTCGACATCGGCCCCTACGTGCTGTTGTTCGACCCGCTCGACGGCTCGTCGAACATCAACGTCAACGTCTCGATCGGCACGATCTTCTCCGTGCACCACCGGCGCTCGCCCCGCGGGCGCCCCGGCACCCTGAAGGACTGCCTGCAGAGGGGGTGGGACCAGCTCGCCGCGGGGTACGTCATCTACGGCTCCTCCACGATGCTGGTCTACACCACCGGCGCCAGCCTCGGCGCGCACGGTTTCACGCTGGACCCCTCGATCGGCGAATTCCTGCTCAGCCACCCCGACATCCGCATCCCCGAACCGCCCGCGAAGGTCTACTCGATCAACGAGGCCTACTACGCGCGCTGGTCGCGGGGCCAGCAGCGGCTCATCGACCATTTCCGGGGCGTGAACGGGGAGGGCGACGCCGTGGAGGGGGGCGGCTGGAAGTCGCGCTACATCGGTTCTCTGGTCTCGGATTTCCACCGAACCTTGCTCCAGGGGGGGATCTTCATGTATCCTCCTGACGCCAACGCTCCGGAGGGCAAGCTGAGGATTCTCTATGAGGCTGCTCCCCTTGCGCTGGTGGCCGAGGCAGCGGGCGGACGCGCGTCGAACGGGGCCACGAACATCCTGGACCTGGAGCCGAGCGGGCTCCACGACCGCACGCCGCTCTACCTGGGCTCGGCCAGCCTCGTGAAGCGCGCGGAGCAGTACCTCAGAAATGACAAGCGGAGTTGACAGAAAGTAAAGCAAACCTTACACATCGCTGTTGGATGGGAGAACGGGCCGGTCAGAAACCTGTCCGCCTCCCATTTTTCCGGCGGTTCAAATCCTCGTGCGAGGAGGCGTATGTGATTGCGTATAAAGCGGTTAGGGGTGCCGGTAAGTGTGGCACCACAATTGCATATGCAGAGCAGCCGACCCCGGAGTGCGGGGTGAATCTGACTACCCCTTGACAATCGTTCCCGGCAGGCCCGGGGACGCTCAGGAATAGATCACACACTATCGAACCTCCATCAAAGGAATGGACAACGACATGAACAGACTCAAGCTTCTTGTGGCGGCTGCGCTGCTTGGCTTGCCTCTGGTCGCATGCGAAGAGGGCACTGCTCCTCCTCCTGTCGGCCAGATCGACGGCCAGGTGGTCGTCGAGGGCGAGGGGATTGACGGGGTCTCCGTCACCTTGAGCAGCGGCGCCGCAACCACGACGAGCGGGGGTGGGTACTTCTCCTTCGCGGACGTCGAAGGCGGTACCTACACGATCACGATCAGCGGATATCCGGACGACGCCAGCTTCGACCAGACCACGGCGGAAGTGACCATCGCCCAGGCTGATCAGACCATCAACCGCAACTTCACTGGCTCCTGGATCCGCACCGCCAGCCTCATGGGCATGGTGAGTGTGGAGGGCACCGGCATCGCCGGCATCACCGTGAGCATCTCGGGACGCCAGGATGCGCAGATGCTGACCGACGACAACGGCCAGTACACCTTCACGGGCCTGCGCGCGGGCAACTACACCGTCGAGATCTCCGGCTTCGACGCGACGGACGTCGCATTCTCGGCCACCGAGAGCACCCTCGCGGTGAGCGTGGGCGAGTCGAAGGTCTGGAGCTTCGAGGGCACCTACGTGCGCGAGTCCGCCGTAGCGGGCCAGGTGAGCGTCGAGGGCAGCGGGCTCTCCGGCGTGACCGTGAGCCTGCAGGGCATGGGCGCCGACGAAGAGCAGATGACCGACGCCGGCGGCCAGTACACCTTCTCCAACCTGCGCGCGGGCGAATACCAGCTCGCGATCAGCGGGTACGACGCCAACGAGTACGGCTTCACGACGACCTCGGCGACCGTCCGGGTCGAGCACGGCCGCACCGCCAACGTCCCGTTCGAGGGCATCATGCTCCGCACCGCGTCCATCATGGGCCAGGTGAGCGTGGAGGGTGAGGGCCTGGGGGACGTGACGGTCAGCCTGAGCGGCGAGGGCGAGAGCCAGACCGCGATGACCAACGAGGCCGGGCAGTACGCGTTCACCGAGCTGCCGGCCGGCAACTTCCAGGTCGCGATCAGCGGCTACGACACGGACGACTACTCGTTCGAAACCACCGCGAAGAACGTCGCGCTCGCATTGGGCGAGACGGCGACGGTGCCGTTCGAGGGCATTCTGCTTCGGACTTCGGGCATCAGCGGCCGCGTGAGCGTCGAGGGCATGGGCCTGGACAGCGTGACGGTCACGCTGTCGGGCGACGACCTCGAAGAGGACATGTCGGCCATGACCGACGCGACCGGGCAGTATGCGTTCGCGGGTCTGGCCGAGGGCGAGTACACGGTCGCGATCTCCGGCTACGACGATGTCGCGTACGTCTTCGACAACACCTCGATGGACGTGGATCTCGGCGACGACGACACGCAGATCGTCAACTTCATGGGGATGCACGCGAGGACGGCGAGCGTCACCGTGCGGATGTTCGTCGACGAGGCGGCCAAGAACGACTCGTACGACGAAGGCGAGCACGCGTTCCCATCGCCCCAGATGCTGGCGGGGATAGATCCGCAGAACATACCGGTGCTGCTGGACGGCCTGCGGAGTGTGGTGTCGCTGGCGGGCCCCGGGGTCCTTGATACCAATGAAGGCCAGGTTACGCCGGACGGAAGCTTCGTGTTCGCAGGGCTCAGGGCGGGCGATTACCAGCTGATCATCAACGACATCCCGGCCACGCTGCTGGCCGCGTTGCCGCAACTGCAGGACTACGCCTACGGCGGGCCTGCCACGGGCTATCCGATCGCCCTCGAGGTCGGCCAGGCGGAGTCGCAGCACGTTCCGATCGACATCACGCACACGACGGTCAACTTCGGGGTCACCCTGAAGGCCGGTGCCAAGATGGGCCCGGCGCTTGAAGACGCCACGGTCACCCTCTACAGGGATCTGGCCGGTACGCTCAAGATCATGGACGGCATGACCGGCGCCGACGGCATGGCGGCGTTGCGTTTCGCGCGTGACGGAACGACCGGCAACACGGTCTACGCCTCGGTCGCGGCGCCTGCGGGCACCTACCACACGTCCGGCGCGATGCAGGCCGTGATGTGGAACCCGCAGTATCCGGCGGCCCCGGCGTCGAACGACGCCGACATCGTCAACACGATGGCCGACTTCTCGTTCAGCGGCGCCACGGTCATGACCGACATGGGCGGCGGCAACGCGCTCGGCGGCTGGGCCGTCAGCGTCACGTCCGGCGACGAGGCGGTCGACGGCGCACCGGACAAGCTGGGTGCGGACGGCTCGGCGTCATTCTCCGAGTCGGTTGCAGCAGGCGACCTCCCGAAGAGCTACAAGGTCGAGATGGTCGGCTGGGAGGACCAGTCCAACGACACGCTGACCGGCGACGGCGGCGAGAGGTACACGAGCACCACGGTCATGCACACCCACGACGGTCTCTCCCTGTCCGGCACGTCCACGGACGCCGGCATGCTCGAGGTGACGTATACGACCCAGCGGGTCCGGGTCTACGTCCACCAGGAGAACGACCAGGTCATGGGCTACACCGGCAATGTCCTGGGCGGCGACATGCGCATGGGCGGCATCATCGATGTCGACATCGAGCACATTGCCTCCAACGGCCGCGCCGTCAACTTCGAGGCGACGGACAGCGTCAAGAGCAGCGCCCGGGGCGGCGTGTACCAGTTCTGGAACGTGCCTGCTTCCGCCAACGTCATCATCACGGCGGACGAAATCCCGGTGCTGGGCAAGGACAAGGACGGCAACGACATCGCCAACACCGCCCACCTGCTGGACAAGAACGGGCACAGCGACGAGATCGCCGCGTATGTCGACCGGGATGCCAACGGCATCACGGGCGGCGCGTTCGGCCCGCACGGCGGGTTCCACCACACGGTGGATCTCTGCCCGCTGATGTCCGATGAGGGCGACCAGCGCCACGGCGAGTGCAGCACCTTCGCCTTCGTCGAGACCTACGCGGTCAACGGACAGGCGTGGAAGTATGTGCGGAACAAGTCTTCCGATGACTTCGCTTCGGCAAACAGCAAGGCGGGCGTCGAGGGCTTCACGGTCAACATGAATCCGGTCGATGGTGAGAACCTCGCCATGGAAGACGAGTCCTTCACCGACGAGAAGGGCAGCACCTTGAAGTTCGACTTCGGCCACATGCCGGCAGGCGTCTACGAGGTCACGACCGATCCAAAGACCGGATGGATCGCGCGGAGAGGTCCCCTCGAGTCTCCCACCAACGACCTCGCCGCGCGCCTCTCGCCCCTCGACTCGGCGCTCAACATCGACGTAACGCCGACGACGGGGTACGCCTACGGCACCGTAGTTGACGCCGACAACCGCCGCCTGGCGGGCGTCACCGTGAACGTGAACGGCGTGTCGGTCGAGACCGACTCGCAGGGCCGCTACGTCGCGGAGGGCTTCGGGTCCAGGAACTACCGCGCGCCCGGATCGCGGTTCACGCAAAGGAACGTGATCGTCGTGACGACCGCGGAGGAAGGAAGCGAGGAGACAACCGACCTCGGTTCCTTTGCCGCGAACACGCCGCGGCGGATCGACGTCGAGATCGAGGACGCGGCCGAGGTCACCATGATCAGCGGTCGGGTGACTCACTCCGACGGCGGCGCCGGTGTCGGCAGCGTGCGGGTCTGGGTGGACGGCAGAGCGCCGCTCAACCCGAACGCGAGGTCGAGTTCCAGACTCACGCGGAACAACATCTACGTCACGAACAGCAACGGTGACTTCACCGTGCGCGTCCGCGCGAAGGAAGGTGGCGCATCTGCCACCGTGACCGTGTCGAAGGATGGCATGTTCTTCTCGCCGGATCAGCACACGGTCGGAGCCGTTGCCGGAGCGACCATCTCCGGAATCAACTTCACCGCGTTCGATAACGGTACGATCCACGGCCGGGTGGTCGACGGAAGCAACAACCCGATCGGCGGCGTGCTGGTAACCGCACAGCAGATCGGCGGCACCGCCATGGATACCATGACGACGACCGCGAACACGGGGGCCTACACCCTCAGCGTGCGCTACGGCCAGTACGAGGTATCCGCGGCGAAGGCCGGCTACACCTTCACCGATACCACCGGCGTCAACGTGCCGAACGACGGCAAGGCGCTCAACGACCTCGTCGGGACAGAGGTGGAGAACTACTCTCTGCTCAGTTCGCTGAGCCTGAGCGGCGTGTCACTGTGCCGCGGCAGCCAGCCGTGCGGACGCACGATGGGCGGATTCCGCAGCGCGCACACGGACTACACCGCCACGGTCGGCAACTCGACCGACATGACCACCGTGACCGCGACGGCGGGTGGCGGAGCCAGGGTGACGGAGATCTATCCGGGCGACGCCGACGCCACTACGTCGGGGCACCAGGTCGAGCTCGATGTCGGAACGACCGATATCGAGATCAGGGTTGTCGCCAGCGACAACACGGACACGACCGACTACAACGTGGCAGTCACGAGGCGGGCGCCGTCCACCACGATCACCGGTACGATCACGGATACCCAGAAGGATGAAGACGGGAACACCGTCGGCGTGTCGGGCGTCCAGATCACGGTGACCGGTGCCGGTGACCTGCTCAACGGAACGACCCGTGCCGGCAGAACCTACGTCACGACGAATTCCAGCGGCCAGTACACGGCAATCATGGAATCCGGCGGTACCGGAACGGTGACACCGACGAAGGATGGCTACAGCTTCGAGCCAGCCAGCCAGGCTGTCACTCTCAACGCCGATTCGGTGGAGGGAGTCGACTTCACCGGCTCCGCGTACGCGACAATCACGGGTACGGTGATGGCTGGTACGACACCGCTGGAAGGTGTCATGGTGGAGGCAACGAGCGGTGGTGTCTCGGACGACGATATGACGGATCGCCGAGGCCGCTTCAGCGTGAGCGTGCCGGCTGGTACGGCGACGGTCACGGCCACGAAGACCGGCTACACCTTCGCGAGCCAGAACGTGAGCCTCGAGGCCGGCGAAAGCAGGTCTGTTGGCACCATCATGGCGACGGGCAACATGGCGCCGTTGAGCGTCGAAGCCATGCGTGACACGACCGACAATGCCAATACCTTCGGCACCACGGTGACGGTCACGTGGGCGGAAGGACCTGGTGGACGCGCCACGCAGTACATGGTGCAGATTCAGGACACGCTCGGGGCGTGGCAGGACGTTGGAAGCGCAGTCACTGAGCCGACGGCGGACAATGATCCACCGGACGCGGACAGCACGTGGACAGCCACGATCACGCCGCCTGCCGAGAGCAATCCGGAAGGCAGGTTGACGATTCGCGTGATGGCGGAGCACAACCACGACGGCGACGACGGGACAACCCCGCTGGTCGAATACCCGTCCGACGCAGTCACGGTCGCGGCGGTCGATCCGACGGCGAGCAACGTCGCGGCGAGGCGCGATATCGACGACGAGCCGGATTCGCTGGTGGTGACCTGGGACGCCAAGGGGAACGCCAATTCCGCCTGGCGGGTCGTTATCAGCTTCGACGGCGGAGAAACCTGGTACCTCGCGCCGGGTACTGCTGCCGGCGGCACATGGGGCCAGACGGTCACCGACATCGTCGGCCAGACGCCCAATGAAGCCACCAACGACGGTACCACTGGAGACGCCAAGTCGGCTGCTGTCACGCAAGCCGAAATCGACGGTGCACTGATGTTCCGCGTGGACGCGAGCCAGGGTACCGTGAGTGAGGACAACGAGTGGAAGCTTGGTCCCACGGTCTCCGTCGCCGCAAAATCAGGCTAACACAACCCCAACCCCGTCAGCCCCGCTGATGGGCGCAGGAAACGGCCCCCGTCCGGTTCGCCGGGCGGGGGCCTCCTGCTTATATTGGTGACATGAACAGCATCAAGACTCTGCTAGCCGCAACCCTGCTCACCTTCCCCCTGGCCGCCTGCGGCGACGACACGGCTGCTCCTGACCCGACCGGCCAGATCGAGGGCCAGGTGGTCATCGAAGGTGTGGGCCTCGACGGCATCGCCGTGGCGCTCAGCAGCGGCGTCAGGACCACGACGAGCGGTGGCGGGTATTTCGCCTTCGCGGATGTCGGACGGGGTAGCTACACCATCACCATCAGCGGGTATCCGGAGGACGCCGGCTTCGACGCCACCACCGCGGAAGCGACGATCGGCCGGGACGGCGAGACCGTCACCCGGAGCTTCGCAGGCTTCTGGATCCGCACATCCAGCCTGAGGGGCACCGTGACGGTCAACGGCCAGGGCACTGCGGGCATCCCCGTCGGGCTCTCCGGACCGGGACGCCCGGAAGCGCGTACGGAGACGGACGAGGACGGGCGGTACGCCTTCACCGGACTGCGGGCGGGCGTCTACACCGTCGAGTTCAGCTTCGAGACCGCCGGCGGCACGGTTGGCTGGAGCGCTTCCTCCGGCCCCATTCCCCTGCGGGTGGGCGAATCCAGGGTGTGGGATCTCAAGGCCACTACGGCCCGCTAGCCTTTGGCATCACGTAGTCGGCCCAGTCCTGCATGACGGTGCGCCGGAGTTCGAACAGATCCGTGCGGCGGTAGGCGGCTTCCACCGGATCCTGGACGACATGCGCGAGCGCGGCTTCCGCGACCTCGCGGCTGACGCCCGTGTCCGCCGTCCAGTCCCGGAAGCTGGACCGGAACCCGTGGGGCACGCACCCGAGCCGGAGGCGGTGCGCCAGGCTGGTCAGGGAGTTGCGGCCCGTCATCCCGCCGCGGGAGGAGGGGAAGATCAGCCCGGATTCGGGGGGGAGCGCGCGGGCCTCGCGGAGGACCTCGAGTGCCTGGGTGGACAGCGGCACCCGGTGCGTGCGGCCCGACTTCATGTGCGCCGCGGGGATGGTCCATACCCGGCTTGCCCGGTTGATCTCGCGCCAGGTGGCCTTGCGTACCTCGGCCGTGCGGGCGGCGGTGAGCACCTTGAACCGCAGCGCCAGCCGGATTCCCGGCCACCCCTTCGCGGCCCGCACCGTGGCGAGCGCCCCGGCCACTTCCGCGTGGGGCAGGGCCCGGTAGTGCCGCTTGTACCTTCTCTCCTGTGGCAGCGCACCGGTGATGGCGTCGCCGGCGGGGTTGTCGGTCCGGTGGCCGCGGCCGATGCACCACTTCATGATCGCGCTGATCCGGCCGCGGAGCCGCTGGGCCGTGACCCGCTTCTCGTTCCAGATCGGGGTCAGGATGGCCAGAACGTCGGCGGTCGTGATCTCGTCGGTCGGCTTGTCCCCGATGAGAGGGAAGACGTAGGTCTCCAGGCTCGCCCGCCACTGGGCCTCGGATTTGCTCCCGGGCCGCCAGGAGGCGCGGCGCAGGCTGATGACGTGCTCCGCCGCTCCCGCGAAGGTCTGGACATCGCCGTTGCGCGGATCGCCCCCCTGAAAGGTGATGCGCCGGTTCGCGAGCACGGCCTGCCGCGCCTCCTCCAGCGTCACCACGGGATAGGGCCCGAGTCCGATGTTGACCTGCTTCCCGTTGATCCGCAGCCGCTGGGCCCAGGTCTTGGAGAGCCGCCCGGACTTCGTCGGCTTGACCAGCAGCGAAAGCCCGTGCCCACCCCGGCCGTCCCCGTACCGTCCCGGACGGCTCACCGCCTTCACAAAGGTCGCAGAAAGCCGTTTAGGTCGCTTCCGTGGCCCCACCCCGTCATCCCTCCAGTTACCCCGAGACCCGAATTCTGCCACTTGCGTGATGATAGTACAAGTGCCGGTTCCAGCCCGGAGGACTTGATGATGGAATCGTGATCGGCTTCTAAAGGTAGATGATGGATACCTGATATGACATTATGGTGACGTTAGGCAATACCTGGGTAAGAGGGCAGGGGATGGACAAATGAACATGAATTAGCGTATGAAGTTGTTTTGGTGCGACAGGAGGGGACAGTATGCCGAGGGGGGCCGCTGGAGGCGGGCGACAAAGGAAGGCCCCCGCCCGGCGAACCGGGCGGGGGCCGTTTCCTGCGCGCCCGTCAGTCAGACTGACGGGGTTGAGGGTGAGTTATTTTGCAGGGAGCGAAGCCGTGGGACCGACCTTCCACTGGTTGTCCGCACTCACGGTACCCTGCCTCGCGTCCACGCGGAACATCAGTGCGCCGTCGACTTCGGCTTCCGTCACGGCAGCCGTCTTGGCGGTTCCAGCGCTACCGTCGTTGGTGGCTGTACTGGGGGTCGTGCCGACGAGGTCATTGACCGTGTCGCTCCAATAACCGCCGCTTGCTTCAGCCACGACGTACCATGTCGTGCCGCCGTCGTAGCTGATGACGACCCGCCACGCGGAGTTGGCGTTCCCCTGGGCGTCCCAGGTCACCACCAGCGAATCCGGCTCGGCATCGATGTGCCGGCTTGCCGCGACGTTGCTGGTCGACGGATCGACCGCCGCGACCGTGACTGCGTCGGACGGGTAGTCCATTGTGGCGGTATTCGCGTCTTCGTCGTGGTCGTGCTGCGCCATCACGCGAATCGACAACGCGCCTTCCGGATCCGGTCTGTCGTCCCCGGTGGTCGGCGTGATCGTGGCTGTCCAGGTGCTGTCGCCCAGAGCCGATGTAGCTGTGTTGTCTGTCGGAACAGTGACCGCGCTGCCAATGTTCTCCCACACCCCGAGCGTGTCCAGAATCTGCACCATGTACTGCGTGGCGCGTCCACCGGGTCCTGGCTCCCACGTGACCGTCACGGTGGTGCCGAAGGTATTGGCATCGGTCGTCGTATCACGCATGGCTTCGACGCTCAGCGGCGCCATGTTGCCGGTCGCCGCGATCATGCCAACGGACCTGCTCTCGCCAGCTCCGACAAATACCGACTGGGTCGGGAAGCTGTAGCCGGTCTTCGTGGCCGTGATCGTCACGGTACCGGACGCCACCGAGAAGCTGAAGTTCCCGCGGCGATCGGTCATGGCGCTGCCCGGCGTGCCTCCACCGGTGCTCGTACCGCTCATCGCCACGCCTTCCAGCGGAGTGGTACCAGCCATCACCGTACCCGAAATCGTCGCGTACTCGGAACCGGTGAAGTCGATTCCAGTGACTTCCGAACCGGCCTGGAACGAAACCGCCCGCTCAGTCGGCTCGAAGGTGTAGCCGGACTTCGACGCGCTCACCGTTCCGGAAGTGCCGGTGGACTCTACGTAGGCCGTGAATTCACCACTGCTGTTCGTCGTGGTGACGCCGGCCCGGTTGGCGTTGAGCAGCGTACCGCCGGTCACGCTGATCGCCACACCCGAAATCGGGTCGCCGGACACCGCGTCGGTGACGGTACCGGTGATCTTGGTTGACGGCGCGCGCCTGGTGACATCGACCGTGTACATCATTGTGGTGCTGTCGTCCCTGGCGGTTACCTCGATCTCGATCGTGGTCGTGCCGACTCCGAGCTCGACCTGATGCCCGTTCGTGGCGGCATCGGCGTCGCCCGGATAGATGTCGGTGACCGTCGCACCCGAAACGGCCGGTGTGGCCCTCACGGTGGTCATGTCGGTCGAGTTGCCGACCGTGGAGTAGTATGTAACCACGTCGCTGCTGAACCCGCTGGATGCCCTCGGGCACGATGCCGCATTCGTCTGGCACAGTGCCACGCCGGTCAGGCTCAGCGAACTGAGGGAGGCGTTGTCCTCCGCCGGCGTACCAACGATGTCGTCGATCGCCATGCCGTCGTTGGGCACGTTGACGTTGTCGACCTGGGTGAAGGCGTAGCCCGCCTTGGCGGCCGTCACGCTGTACTGTCCGTAACGCACGCTCAGCGTGTACGATCCTGTCGATCCGGTCGTGTCGGCATGTGCGGCTGCGCCTCCGGCCGACGGCATCGCGGATACGACCACGCCGCTGATCGGATTGTCGCTGCCGTCAACCACCCGGCCGTGGATCGTTCCGTTGTCGAACGCCGTGAAGTTGATTCCGGAGATGTTCGCTCCGGCCACGGCCGACACCGTGTGCTGGTCGGGCGAGAAGAACCTGCCGGTCTGCGACACAGTGACCGTGGCAGTTCCGCCGCCTTCCTTCGCGGCGATGCGCACCGAATAGCTGCCGTCGCTGGCCGTCAAGTAGATGTCGTTCGTGGTGCGTCTGGAACTGGATCTCGCGTTCGGGTTGAGCGGGGCTCTTCCGTCCACCCAGACCCGCACGCCGCCGACTCCGGCGCCGCCGTTGGAATGCGTGACGGTACCGTTGATCACGGTGACCTCGGTCGCGTCGCGAATCGTGATGTTGACCATCCGCGGCGAGTTCCTGGCGAATCCGCTGTTGTTGAGGGTCTCCTGGCTTCCCTCATGTGCGGTCGTCACGAGAGTTCTGTTTCTCTGCGTGAACCGCGATCCCGGCGGACGGTAGTTCCTGGCGTAGAAGCCCTCCACGACGTAGCGGCCGTGCTGGTCGGTCTCGGCCGTCTTGCCGTTGGCGTTGACCGTCACGCCCGACAGGGGGCGGTTTTCGCCGTCGGTGACCCGGCCGTAGACGTAACCCGTCAGGGGGCTGACGTCGATGTTCAGCGCCGAGTCCAGGGGAGCGATACGGTCGTCAAGGTCGTTCGTGGGAGAATCGACCGGTCCCCGCTGAGCGATCCATCCGCTCGGCACGGTGACCTCGTAGACACCCGCGGCCATGTGACCGAAGTCGAACCCCTTGGTGTTGCCTTCCTCTTCGAAGGAGTCTTCGTCCATGGCGAGATTCTCGCCCGCGACGGGATCCATGCTCACCGTCAACCCGACGTGACCGTACGGGCCTACGAACACGTTGCCGTCGGCGTCGCGGGACCAGTCGTCGCCGGACTTGTAGACGCGGTTCTTCCAGGCCTGTCCGTCGACGGCGAAGGTCTCGACGAAGGCGAAGGTGCTGCAGTCGCCGTGGCGCTGATCCTCATCACGGGACATCAGCGGGCAGAGCTCCACCGTGTGATGGAAGCCGCCCTGGGCGCCGAAAGCGCCGCCCATGATGCCGTTGGTCTCCGCGTCGGTGTAGGCGGCGACCTCGTCGCTGTGCCCACCCTCGTCCAGGAGCCTGTTGGTGTTGGCGATATCGTCGCCGTCCGCGTCCTTGCCCAGGGTGGGGACTTCGTCCGCGGTGACAATGACGTTCCGCATCGCCGGAACGTTGCTGAAGCCGTACACGCCACCGCTGGCACGCGTGTAGATCGTGTCGCCCTCTGCCCGGGAGAACGCGCGGGAGCGCCCGCTGTCGTCGATGTAGCGGAGTTCGACATCGATGATGCCGCCCATGCGCTGGTCGCCGCCCAGGACGTTGCCGGTGTAACCCATGACCTGGTCGTTCTCCTGGTGGACGTAGACCATGAGTTTCTGGGTCGTGTAGGTGACCACGAGCATGCCGGCGTCCGTGGACGTCCCGGCCAGCGACAGACCGTCGTGGGTGTGCTCGAGCGTGGTGCTCATGTAGTTCTCGCCGCCATCGCCGGTCGAGTCATTGGCCTGGTCGTCGGCCATCGAGATCATGTAGGTCTTCGGCAGGTCGCCGGCCGCCACGTTCTCGGTGAACGACGCCGAGCCGTTGGCGCCCAGAGCAGTCGGTGCGCCAGCAACCGCGTCACCGCCGGACGTGACGTTGACCGCCCATCCTCCGAGCGCCGCGCCGCCGCCCATGTCGGTCATGCGGGTCATGCCGCTGAAGGAGAAGCTGGCTGCGGTGTTGACGATGTCTTCATCGTTCGCCGCCATGCTCATCGGATACTTCGCGTCCCACATCACGGCCTGCATCGCGCCGGACGTGTGGTAGCTGCCCATCGGGGCCGCAACCGAGGCATAGACCGTGTGGTTCGTCGCCATCGAGCGCGCGAACCGGAGCGATCCCATGCCGTCGGCGTCGGTCTCGGCGTCGCCGATCTTCTGCTCACCGGCCATGTCCGAGAAGAATGAGACCGTGGCGCCGGGAAGCGCCGGGCCCATCATCTCGCCGTGCTTCAGGTTGACCGAGAAGCTGACGGTCTGGTGCGTGATGTCGAGCGGCGCGTATTGCATCGCCTGCTGGCCGACCGTGAGCGCGAGCGGGTAGCCGGTGCTCGGTCCTCCGTAGGAGTAGTCCTGCAGAACCGTACGCAACGCGGCCGGCAGCGCGGCCAGCACCTCGTCAGGGATGTCGGAAACGATCACCTGGTACGAACCCGCCTTGAGGTTCGCGAACACGACGCTGCCGTCCGGCATTACCGTGCCGGACTGCATGTCGAGGACTCCCGGGCCCGCCAGGGATATGGGCAGCTGGAGCGGCAGCCCTATCTGGGCTACCATCGCCAGCAGCTCAGGCGAGGGGAATTTGTGCTCGCCGTCGTCGTACGAGTCGTTCTTGCCCGCTTCGTCGACGAACAGCTGGACGGTGACGCTCGCCGTGCGGGCGTGCATCCCCATGAAGTTGACGATCTGCGTGTCATCGTCGCCGAGATCCACGTCCATCGAGGTCGTCGCGAAAATGTACGCCACATCGTCGTAGCCGGAGATCGCGACCGTGTAGTCGCCCTCGGCCAGACCCGAGATGGCGTACTGCCCGGTGGCATCGGTCATGACCTCCAGATCGTCGGCCAGGTCGTCGCCCGAAAGCGTGACTGTCACGCTGTCGAGCCCGTCGCCCTCGACGCTGACGCGGCCGCTGATGCCCGAAGTCCGAAGCAGGATGCCCTCGAACGGCACCGTCGCCGTCTCGCCCAATGCGAGGGCGACGTTCTTCGCCGTGGTCTCGAACGAGTAGTCGTCGGTGTCGTAGCCGCTGATCGCGACCTGGAAGTTGCCGGCCGGCAACTCGGTGAACGCGTACTGCCCGGCCTCGTTGGTCATCGCGGTCTGGCTCTCGCCCTCGCCGCTCAGGCTGACCGTCACGTCCCCCAGGCCCTCACCCTCCACGCTCACCTGGCCCATGATGGACGCGGTGCGGAGCATGATGCCCTCGAACGGGACGTTGGCGGTGCGGCCGTGTTCGACCCGGACGGTCGCCGAGGTTGTCGTGAAGCCGTACTCGTCGGCGTCGTACCCGCTGATCGCGACCTGGTACTCGCCCGCGCGCAGGTTGGAGAAGGTGTACTGGCCGCCGGCGTCGGTCATCTGCTCTTCGTCGGCGCCCATGCCCTGCAGGCTGACGGTCACGCCGGAGAGCCCGCTGCCCTCGACGCTCACCTGGCCCGCAACCGCGGACTCGCGCACGTAGGTGCCCTCGAAGCTCCAGACCTTCGACTCGCCCACGCTCACCGCGAGGGTGCTCTCGGTGGCCGAAAATGCGACGTCGGTCGCGTCGAAGCCGGAGATCTCGACGGTGTAGTTGCCCGCGCGCAGGCCCGTGAAGGTGTACTGGCCGTTGTCGTCGGTCAGCATCTGCGCATCCTGGCGTCCCGAGATGCTCACGGTGATGCCGGCGATGCCGGTGCCCTCCACACTCACCATGCCCATGAGGCTGGCGGTGCGGATCCAGGAGCCAGTGAAGTTGCGGTTGATGGTCTGATCAGCCTGGGCGATGGTCACTTCGGCCGTGGTCTGGTCGAAGCTGGCGTCGTCCGGATAGCCGCTGATCGTGATGGTGTAGGTGCCACCTTCCACATCTACGAAGGAGAAGTATCCTCCGCCAGTGGTCGTGGTTGCGGCGCCGCTGCTCAGGGTGACGGAGACCCCGTCGATCCTTGTGTCGAGATAACCGAAAACATGTCAACAATATATAGTTTGTCCACCGATTTCGTTATCATTACAGATATACCCCCAGAACCCTCCATCAGCCGCCGTTCGGCCGTCCACAGGAATGTACATCTAATCTCTGATATTATTACAACGCAAGACCCTCTTGCATGACATAGGCTCCCCAACGTTCCATCACGACACGCCGCTGCTCGAAGAGGTCGGTGCGCCGGTAGGCGGCCTCCACCGGGTCCTGGACGACATGAGCCAACGCGGCTTCCGCCAGCTCGCGGCTGACGCCCGCTTCGGCGGCCCAGTCCCGGAAGCTGGACCGGAATCCGTGCGGGACGCATCCCAGCTGGAGGCGCCGGGCGAGGGTGGCCGGCGCGTTGCGGCCCATCGTGCCGCCGCGGGAAGAAGGGAACAGCAGGTTCGCGGCCGACGAGAGCTTGCGTGCCTCGTGAAGCACGTCGCGAGCCTGGGTGGACAGCGGCACCCGGTGCCGGCGCCCGGCCTTCATGTGTTCCGCCGGGACGTTCCACACCCGCTCTGTCCAGTCGATCTCGTTCCAGGTCGCCTTGCGGATCTCGGCGGCGCGCGCGGCGGTCAGCACCTGGAACTGGAAGGCCAGGCGGATCCCCGGCCAGGTCTTCGCGGCCCGGACCCTTGCGATGGCCTTGGCCACCTTCTGATGCGGCAGAGCCGTGAGGTGTCGCTTTCGGTCTACATTGTGGGGCAATGCGGCAGTGATGGCGTCGCCTGCGGGGTCCTCGGCGCGGTATCCGCGACCGACGCACCACCGCATGACGTAACTAATTCGGCTCCGCAGCCGCTGGGCGGTGACGCGCTTGCGGTTCCAGATGGGCGTGAGCACCGCCAGCACGTGGGCGGTCGTGACCTCGTCCACCGGCAAGTCTCCGATCACCGGAAAGGCGTAGGTCTCCAGGCTGGCCTTCCACTGGGCTTCGGACTTGCTGCCGGGTCGCCAGGAGGCGCGGCGCAGACGGATCACGGACCGGGCGGCCTTGGCGAAGGTGGGCGTGTCGCCGGTGCGCGGATCCTCCCCCCGAAAGGTCGCGCGCCGGTTCTCGATCGCCGCCCGGCGTGCGTCTCCGAGCGTCACCACCGGGTAGGGGCCGAGTCCGATGTTGACCACCCTGCCGTTGATCCGCAGCCGCTGCGACCAGGTCTTGGACAGCCGTCCGGACTTCGTGGGCTTCACCAGCAGGGAAAGCCCGTGCCCGCCGCGGCCGTCTCCGTAACGTCCATAACGCTTCACCTCCTTCACGAAACGGGCGGTGAGGCGCTTCGGGCGCGTCATCGGGGTACCCCCTTGGTTATCATCAATTGCCAATTCTGAGCTTTGCCCACGAGCCGGATGGCGGCGGCCCGGGTCCATTGACCGTCACAAAGTAGGGCGAATATAGGGGCTTGATGTAGCATAGCATATACCGCAAAAGGGGGACCGCCCACAATGGTGGACCGGGCGGGCTGCCACTTGTGGCCGCGCGGGGCTGCGTTGTGGAGTTCCAGGGTGCCCGGTGCTACTTTTCCGGTCATGATCGCCGCCACCGGGCTCGAAAAGTCCTTCGGGGACCACACGCTCTTTCGCGGGGCGTCGTTCAGGCTGAACGCGGGCGAGCGCTATGGGCTGGTGGGGGGGAACGGGTCCGGCAAGACGACGCTGCTGAACATTCTGGCGGGGGATGTGCCGGCGAGCGCGGGGTCGGTGTCGATGCCCGGGGATGTGCGCCTCGGGGTTCTGCGGCAGGATCAGTCCCTGCACTCGGCCGAGCCGATCCTCGATGTCGCGCTCATGGGCGACGAGGAGCTGTGGGGCGCGCTGACCGAGCGCGACCTTGTCCTGGCGCGCTCCGGCGAGCACTTCGACGCGGCCCGTTTCTCGGCGCTGGAGGAGGTCGTCGAGCGGCATGACGGGTACACGGCGCACGCGCGCGCGGCTGCGATCCTGGAAGGTCTGGGCCTTCCGGCACGCATCCACGAAGATCCCCTCTCAACCCTCTCCGGGGGGTTCCGTCTGCGGGTCCTCCTCGCCCAGGTGCTCGCCGGCGCCCCCGATGCGCTGCTCCTCGACGAGCCCACCAACCACCTCGACATCCTCTCGATCCGGTGGCTGGAGAAGTTCCTGAAGGGCTTCCGGGGTCCGGCCGTCGTGATCAGCCACGACCACCGCTTCCTCGACAACGTCGCCACCCACATCCTCGACATCGACTACGAGACGGTGACGGGGTACCCGGGCAACTACACCCGCTTCCTCACCGCCAAGGCGGCCGAGCGGGAGCGCCGCGAGAAGGAGATCGCGCAGCGGGAGCGCGAGATCGCGCATCACCGGCGGTTCGTCGACCGGTTCCGGGCGAAGGCGTCGAAGGCGCGGCAGGCGCAGAGCAAGCTGCGGCTGATCGAGAAGAAGGTGGAGGCGCTGGAGCCGCTGCCGCAGACCTCGCGCCGGTATCCGGTCTTCCGGTTCGGGCAGGTGCGGCCGAGCGGGCGGGAGGTGCTGCGGGTGAAGGGGGTGGCGAAGTCATTTGGCGACAACCGGGTGCTGCACGGGGTGGACCTCGACGTGGTGCGGGGCGACCGGCTGGCGATCGTCGGGCCCAACGGGATCGGCAAATCGACGCTCCTGAATGTCGTGATGGGACACTTGGAGGCGGACTGCGGGGCGGTTGAATGGGGATACGAGACCCACCCCGGGTACTTCGCGCAGGACCCCGCCGACCACCTGGGCAGGCGCTCCGGCACCGCCGAGGGGTGGATCCAGCAGTACTGCGACGGCAGGGGGACCGGCTTCGCCCGCGGCCAGCTCGGGATGGTGCTCTTCAGCGGCGACGATGCCGAGAAGCGGCTCGCGGCGCTGTCGGGCGGCGAGTCGGCCCGCCTGGTGCTCTGCAGCCTGATGGTCCGCCAGCCCAACGTGCTGGTCCTCGACGAGCCCACCAACCACCTCGACCTCGAGGCGATCGAGGCCCTCGTCGAAGGGCTCGGCGCCTACCCGGGCACGCTGGTCTTCGTGTCGCACGACCGCTGGTTCGTGGGGCGGCTGGCGAACCGGATCGTGGAGATCACCGAGGGGGGGATGCGCGACTACCGCGGGACGTACGAGGAGTATGTGCACGCGTGCGGCGACGACCACCTGGACGCGGACACCGTGGTGCTGAAGGCGCGGGAGAAGCGGCGGCGGGGGAGGGGTGGGGGCGGGGGTGGTGATGGGCGGGGGAGCGGAGGTGGCCGGCGTGCGAGGCGGTTGTCGCCGTGGCAGAGGCGGCGGCTGGAGGATCGCGCCGAGGAGCTGGCCGCGCGGGTTGAAGCGGCCGAGGCGAGGGTGGCGGAGATCGAGGCCGTGTTTGCGGACCCGGCGTTCTATGCGGGGGCGTCGCCGCGCGAGGTGCGCAAGCTGGAAGAGGAGCGCGCCGGGCTGGTGGCAGAGGTGGCCGCGCGGATGGCGGAGTGGGAGGGGGTGGAGGGGGAGTTGGTGGAGCAGCCCTGACCTACTTCACCGGGCTCCCCCACCACTCGCCCAGCACCTCCGCCAGTTCATCCGTGTCCCGGGTGTGGAAGAAGTAGCTTCTGCCCTTGCGCGGCCGCACCAGGATGCCGGGCTTGGCCAACCCGAAGGCGTGCGGCAGCCCGAGGAGGATCCGCAGGGTCAGCCAGGCGCCGGGGAAGCGGGAGATCGAGATGTCGGCGATGTCCTCGGCGTGCAGGGCGCGCGAGCGCCAGGCCCGGGACTTGATGCGGATGTGATCGGTGAACAGCAGCAGCTTGCGGGGGGCCGCGGCGTAGATCAGACAGGCCACGCCGAGCACCAGGACCAGCAGCGCGCCGTTGATCGCCATCTGCACGGGATAGCTCTCGACCGACCCGATCACCGGAGCCGCCCACCGGTACGCCACCTCCGACCCGATCAGCACCATCCCCAGCGCGGCCAACAGCCCAAGCGTGTACAGGACTCGCAACACCAACGGCAGTCGGAAGCGCGCGATGTAGCGGATCTCCGTCATCCGCACAGGCTTCTTCAGCCAGCCCTCGAGCACCCGCAGGGTGAGCCACACCAGCAGCAGGGCCGCCGCGACCACCACTGCCTGGTCGACCGGCTGCGGCCGCATCACGTTCAGCACCTGACGCGACTCGTCGAACGCCCTCCGCGCGAACGCCGCGACCTGGGCCTGCGTGAGGTTCTCGTAGTACGAGACGACATCGGGGAAGTCCGCGAAGGTGGCGGGATTGTAGAAGTAGTTGCGGGTCCAGAAGTTCAGGGACTCGGCGGTCTGGTTGGCCGCGCGCAGCCGTTCCACCACCGCCGCGCGGTCCGTCTCGAACTCGGCCGCGGCGAGGGAGCCGCTCCGCAGCGCCTCGATCTCCTCGGCGATGATCCCTGTGGCGAAGTCGTAGTCCTCGTCGTCGATCCGGGTGGTCAGGGTCAGCCTGGCCGCCGGACCGTACTGGCCGAGGCCGAAGCTGGCCCCGTAGACGGCCTTGCGCTCGCCGTAGCGGAGGCGCTGCCCGAGCCGGCGGTTGAGTAGGTCGCGGACGAAGAGCGCGGTCAGCAACTCGTCGGCGGTGGGGCGGAAGAGCTTGTAGGTGGACTGATAGGAGACCGCGGCCGTCACGGCCCAGCTGTACGACGCCCGCCGGCGCCCCGGATCCCTCAGCTCGACGTCCCAGCCGTTTACGGGACGCGCCGGCAGTGACCCGAAGGTGCGCTCCGCGACGGCCAGCGCCTCACCCGGATCGAGGTCGCCGACGATCGTGACGGTCATCCCGCCCGGCGCGTAATAGCGATCGTAGAACCAGCGCAGATCCTCGGGCGTGATCCCGTGCAGGGTCCTCCAGAGGTAGGGACTCGGGTCGCCCACCGGCTCGATCCCGAATTCGCGCTCCCAGTAGCCGGGCGGCGACAGCCATTCCGGGTTGAGCAGCGCCCCGACATGGTCGAAGAGTTCCCGCTCCCGGGCGCCGATCTCGTTCAACACCGGCTGCCGCCCACGGTTCACGACCTCCTGCTCCATCGCGTGGGGCGACATGATCCCCGCCAGCCATTCGATCGCGAAGAGTCCGTGCTCCTTCCCGATCGTGACGTAGTAGTAGGTATGATCGGAGTATGTGAACCCGTTCCGGCGCCCGCCCAATCCCTCCACCGCGTCCTTGATCTCCTGCTCGGTCCTGCCGTCGTGATCCGAGAAGAGCATGTGCTCGGTGAAATGAGCCAACTGCTCCTTCCCCGGGGGGTCCGCCCGCGACCCCACCGCAATCCCCGCACTGACCGAAACGTTGGGAACGCCGGACAGCCGCTTGAACCACACCTTCACCCCGTTCGAAAGATGATGGGTCTCAAACCCGGCAAAGGGGTTGGAAAGCTCGGCAGTCGGCTCCTGCAAACCACGGGTATCCTGAGCTCCCACCAAGCCCGCCGAGCAGAAAAGGCAGACCAATGCGAGGGTTCGCGCGCGCAGTTGCTCCATCTCGGACGCCTTTCAGACAGTGGCGGGCCCCGGGCTGCCGTGCCAGTATTCTGCGCGTCACTTCCCGAACCTGTCAAAAGGGGCAAATGGGAACACAGGGCCGGGGCAGCAGGGAAGCCCGGCCTGGGCAGCGTCCGCCAGGGCATCCGCCAATGGTCCGCCCGGGGCCTCCGCTCGAGGCATCCGCCGGGGGTCCGCCGGGGGTCCGCCTGGGGCCTCCGCTCAAGGCATCCGCCAGGGCGTACTGGTTTTTTTCCCGATCGGGAAGATTCTGACTACGGCTACCTCCGCACCGCGGCTATTGGATGTATTCTGGCATAGCGCGTGGTCTCTATCATTCCTTGGCTGCAAAAGTTTTACCGATCGGTAATATTCCCGGTACGCATGCCGGGAAGGGTAGTTTGGTGTGGGATCAGCAGCGGTGGATCCGGCCTCTCGACGCCCCATCACGAGCCCGATGCCGCACGCGCGGGTCCGTGGGGCGCAGGAGGCACTCGCTCCAGATCTGCGCCTCCCCCCTACCGCCTGAACCGCACCCACTTCGTGATGCGCCGCTGGGACACCTCGGCGCCGTACACGTTCCCGTCCCTGTCCACCGCCACGCCCTCCGGCCCGCTGAAGCCCATCACGTTGGGAATGTCGTCCGGCAGGAAGTGGTGCACCCACCCGTCGCGCGCATCCCCGATCCGGATCCCCTTCTCCCACCCCGCATTGCGCTGCCCGGTGAACTGGTTGCGCGCCGGGCTCGACTCGGAATCGGCCACGTAGATGTTGTCATCGGCGTCGATGAAGAGGCCGCTCGGCCGTCCGAACTGCGTCCAGACCGCGATGAACTCGCCCTCCTGGTCGAAGATCTGGATGCGGTTGTTGTAGCGGTCGCCCACGAAGATGCGGCCCTGGGAGTCCATCGCCAGCGCGTGCGGGTCGCGGAACTGCCCCGGCTCGAAGCCGAGCTCGCCCCACGTCTCCATGTAGGTGCCGTCGGCGGCGTAGCGGACGATCCGGCCCCGGGTGCGGTCGTGCGCGTCGGCGACGTAGATCTGTCCGTTCGGCGCGACGAGCACGTCGGAGGGCTGGGTCAGGTGGGTCGGCGGGTCGCCGGCCTCGCCGGGGACGCCGATCGTCATCAGCAGCTCGCCCTCGGGCGAGAACTTGAGGACGGAGTGGCCTGTCTCGGTGGCGCCGCGCCGCCACGCGTCGGTGATCCAGACGTTGCCCTCGTGGTCGATGTCGATCCCGTGCGGCCAGGCGATCAGCCCCGCGCCGAAGCTGCGCAGCAGGTTGCCGTCGGTGTCGAAGAGGAGGATGGGGTCGAGGTCCGAGCCGACGCAGGAATTCGCGCCGCACCGCTCCGCGACCCAGATATTCCCGTCCGGCGCGATGTCGATGGCGCTGGTCGAACCCCATTCGCGGCCTTCGGGCAGCTCGCCCCAGCCGTAGACGGGGCGGAAGGGGTTGGTGGTGTTGTGCTGGGCGGTGAGGGGGACGGGCGCGAGCAGTGCGGCGGCGAGGGCGGCGAAGGCGATCTCTCGGGTGCGTGGAGTCCGGCGACTCATGGGGTGGCGCTCCGGGTCGGGTGTGCGACTTGTGCGAAGAGGCACGGTAGGCCACGGGAGGGCGGTGGACAAGTAGTCGGACAAGTGGTCGGACAAGCGGTGCGGACGCGATCGATGGACCCTGGGCGGGGTGTCACCGCCGCGCCCCTACGTCTCCTGCGGCGACGCGAACCGGTACCCGACTCCGCGCTCCGTGAAGATCCAGGCCGGATCGTCCGCGTCATCGCCGAGCTTCGCCCGAAGCTGCTTGACCGCGGTGCGGACGCGATCGTTGCGGCCGGAAACACTCCGCCCCCACACCCGCCGGAGCAGGGTCCGCGTGGTCACCACCCGGCCGGCGTCGCGCGAGAGCACGCGAAGCAGATCGAACTCGATGGCTGTCAATCGCAGGCGGCGGCCCGCGAGGGTCACCCGTCGCTTGCCGTAGTCGACGCTGAGTTCGCCGAGAACCAGCGTGTCCGGCTCGGACCGGCCCCGCAGCGCCGCCCGAACCCGCGCCACGAGCTCGGTCGGCGAGAATGGCTTGACGATGTAGTCGGCGGCACCACTGCCGAGCGCCCTGGCGATCGTCTCGTCCCGGCCGTAGCCGGAGATGAAGATGACGGGGAGGTCGGAGAGCTCGGGAACCCGCTTCATCAGCTCGATTCCGTCCGCGTCGGGGAGCATCAGGTCGAGGAGCACGAGGTGGGGCTTCTCGGACCGGATGAGCCCGGAGAGCCCGTCGGCATCGCCCGTGACGACGGGAGCGTACCCGGTGGCGGAAAGCGCGTCGCGCACATGGCGCAACGTCCTGGGATCGTCGTCCACGACGAGGATGCGCGTCTTCTCGCCCCGCTCTGCGGACTCCGGTGAGCCGCGTGGCGCAATATCCCCTGCGGGAGCGCTCCCGGCCGCCGGGATCGTGAAGGTGAAGCGCGCGCCCAGGCCGGGTCCGCCGCTCTCTGCCCGGATGCGGCCGCCGTGCGCCTCCACGAGGCCCTTGCAGATCACCAGGCCGAGCCCGGTGCCGCCGGCCCGTCCGGCCCGCTTGCGGAAGAGGTGCGGGAGCTCGTCGGCCGGGATCCCCCGCCCCTGGTCCGACACCGAGAGCGCGACATGGCCGTCCTCAACCTCCCCCTTCACCCGGATCGGCGAGGATGGCGAGGAGTGGCGGGCCGCATTCGAAAGGAGGTTGTTCAGCACCTGCACGATGCGCTCTCCGTCGGCCATCGCCCGCGGCAGGTCCTCCGGGAGGTCGATGAGAACGGGATTGTGGGCGCCTCCGCTCAGGAAGGTCGTCCGGGCGCGGTCCACCAGGGTTGCGACATCGGAGGCCACGGGAGCTACGGTCAGGGTGCCCGCCTCGATGCTGCCCGCGTCGAGCAGATTCCCGATGAGGCCGCGCATGTGGTCGGCCTGCCCGTCGATGATGCGGAAGAACTGGAGCATCTCGGCCCGGGCCGGAGCCGGTACGGCGCCGAGCACGGTCGCGGCCGAGCCCTTGATCGAGGTCAGGGGGGCGCGGAGTTCGTGGCTCACCATCCCCAGGAACTCCGCCCGCTGCCGCTCCAGCTCCTCGAGCGCACCAAGGTCCTGCATGGTGACGACGACCGAGACGACCTGTCCGTTCTGCGAGCGGATCGGCGTGGCGTTCAGGAGCGTCCGCACGCTTCGCCCGTCGGGCACCGACAACTCGATCTCCTCCGCACGCACCGTCGTTGCGTCTTCGAACTGCCGGGCCAGCGGCAACTCTTCGAGGGAGACCTCCCTCCCGTCGGCGTACCGGCAGGTCATGACCCCCAGGAGCTGTTCCGCAGAGTGCCCCGGGGTGCGGATCCCTTCGACGATGCGCCGTGCTTCGCGATTGAACGAGACCGGGTGGCCCGTACTTGCGTCGAAGACCGCGACCCCGACCGGCGAGGTCTCGATGAGCGCCTCGAGGTCGGCTCGCGCCCGCTCCACCTCGTGATGGGTGCGTGCGTTCGCGATCGCCGTCGCCGCCTGTGAGGCGAAGAGCACGAGGATCTCCTCGTCTTCGGCGCTGAACTGCTCGTCGGAGTCCTTGTCGGCGAGAAAGAAGCTCCCGAGATGCTCGCCGCGGTGGTGCATCGGCGTGCCCTGCATGGTCTTCACGACCCAGGGGAACGCAGAGAGGCCGAGTGAGCTGAAGTAGTCCTGGACATCGGTCACGCGGAGCGGATTCGGAAGGTCGCCAAGATACTCGAAGAGCCGAGGTCCGTCGGGCCACTCCAACATCCTCCGGCGGTTCTCCGGCGTGACCCCGGAGGTGACCAGGTCCTGCACCGCGCCCCGCCTGTCGAGTGTCGTGATCACCGCCCACCCGGCACCGGTCAATTCCCGTGCGCTGTCGACAACCTCCTGGAGCACGGTGGCCAGGTCGAGGCTGCGGCTGATGCGGAGGATCGCTGCGCTCAGCCGCGAAATGCGGTCGTCGGCCGCTGTGCGCTCCGCCCTCGCGCGGACTCGGTCGTTCAGTGTTTCACTCCCCCGAGGAATGACGCGTGATCATGCGTGGCCCCGCTGTAGCCTCTGGAACGTTGAAAGATAGTGCAGCGGGGGAGACTTGTCACACTGAGGAAATAAAAATTGTGAGAATATCGTAGGATATCGGCCGACATACGTGAGAGAATCGTGAGTAACTCATATCTTCCGTGGTACCTCCATGCCGGTTGCGGTATCGTACGAGATGGGCGCAGAGGACCGTTTTGAAACCGTAGTAGAGAACCTGTACAAGGCGGCGCTTGGCGACGTCACGTGGGTCTCGGCGGCCGCCTTGATCAACGGTTTGATCCGGACGGGCGGCCACAGTGTGACCTACTTTGAGACAGGTCGGGAGGGGGAGCGGCCCAGGATTCACTGGTCCCGGTTTTTCGTTGGTACGGAACGTCGGCCGGACCTGGAGCAATCGTACTTTAGCAGCTTCTATCCGCACGATGAGGCCGTTCCGCGGCTCGTGGGGCTTCGGGACTGCGAACTGGTCCACAAGTCGGATCTTTACACCGATCAGGAGAAGAGGACATCATCTGCGTACAATCAGTACTATCGCCTGTACAACGCGCAAAACGCCCTCTACATGGGGATCGACGGACAGGAAGACTCCGAAATGATCATGTGCTTCGTCAACTCCACCGAACGCGGAGGCTGGGGGCACGATCAGATCAAGGCCATCAGGCGTCTCGCCCCTCACATGCGCCAGTTCGTACGCGTTCGGCGGGCGCTCGCGGATGCCAGCGCGACGAGCGCATCTCTGGCCGACCTGCTCGACAACAGGCGGCTGGGGTTGATCCAGCTGGACCGCGGCGGACGCATTCTGGAGGCGAACGACCGCGCCCGGGACATCCTGCTGAAAGCCGATGGCCTCTGCGACCACAGGGGAGAGCTGGCTGCCAGGCACAAGGAGGAAGACGGAGAGCTGCGGCGCTTGCTGGCGGGGGCGCTGCCTCCATTCAGCGACCAGGGTGCCGGCGGCTTTGTGAAGATCACACGCAGGGAGGCTGCTGCGCCGTTGATTCTTGAAATCCATCCCGTGCGGCACATGGGTGCCGTTACCGACTCGCGGCAGCTCGGGGCTCTGGTGCTTGTCTCCGACACGGCCGCGCGACCCCGGTTGGAAGCGGACCTGGTGACTCGCTTCCTGGGCTTGACGCCCACGGAGAGCCGTGTGGCGGTGGCGATCGCGTCGGGCCAGTCGGTCGCCGGCACTGCGCACGAGTTGGGCAGCGCCAAGAGCACCGTGCGGACGCACCTGAAACGCGTCTACCGCAAACTGGGCATTCGCAAGCAGACCGAACTCGTGCGGAAAGTGCTGTTGATCGGGAATTGACTGCTAACTTTGATTTGGGTCTTGATCGACAGGAGGCTTCCGGCATGACATCTCGGGCCGGCGCCCCCTCAACGCACCAGCGCCAGCAGGCTCCGCGGATCCACGCTCGTGCGGCCGTAGCGCACCACCCAGTGCAGGTGGGGTCCGGTGACGCGGCCGGTCGCGCCCACCCTGCCGACCGGCGTTCCGGCGGTCACCCGGTCGCCCTCGGCCACAAGCTGCTCGCTCAGGTGGGAGTAGCTGCTGAGCAGACCGCCGCCGTGGTTCAGGTACACGATGTTGCCCGCGAGCAGGAAGCTGTCGACCAGCGCGACGATCCCGTCGGCCGCCGCCAACACCGTGTCGCCGCGGGCGCCGGCCAGGTCCAGCCCCATGTGGCGGCTCGATATCTGGCCGTTGAACTCGCGGCCGGTGCCGAATTCGCTGGTCACGCGGGAGTCGCGCGGCATGACCATGCCGGCCGTCCAGAGCCGGGGAGTCGCGCGGGCGTCGCGGGAGACCTGCGCGGCCCGCTCGCGTTCGCGCTGCAGCCGCGCCTGGTCCTCCTCGTTCGGCGGCGACCCGAAGCGCGGCGCCACCGTGAGCCGCTCGTGCTCGTACTCGCCGGCCACCACCGGGATCCGCAGCGAGTCCGTCCGGGTGCGCCCGTCAGCGTAGGTGGCGCGCACCCACGCGTCGATCGTGTCGGTGGCGTTGATGGGAACGGGGGCGAGGCTCTCGAAGATGGAGTCGGGCGCCGCCGGAGAGCCGGTTGACGCCGCCGGAGAGTCGGCCGACGCCGACAGGGATTCCGCTGACGCCACTTGCACAAAGTGCAGCTCCTCGCCGCCCGCTTCGCCTTCGGCCGAAACCATCTCCCCGCCCGGCGGGATCGCCACCCGGATGAGGAACATGTGGCCCTGGACGGGCCCGGCGGGCACCCAACCGACCGCGAGAGCGGGGAGTTCGGGAGGCGGACGCTCCCGGGACGCACGTTCCCGGACGATGAAGAAGAAAACGAAGGCGGCGACAAAGGCGGCGACGAACGGAGTCGCGGCCAGGGGGACGGGTACTCGATTGCGTTTCCTGGGGCCTGTCACTGGATCCTGTCGCATTAAGGTGGACTCGGTCATGGATGATGAAGTCGCTTCGCGAGAGGGTGCAACCCTCGCCGCTAAAGCCCGACCGCGTGAACCCGCTTCAGCGGCAGCGCGGTGATGCCGTCTGCGAGCGGGTACTCCAGGTCGCCCGGGTAGACGACCCAGAGGTGCTCGAGCCCGAGGTCCTTCATGACGATGTGCATGGACTTCGTCGTGCGGGGAGCGTCGCTGCACTTGAACTCGAAGCCCCAGCGGCGGCCGCCGCGCAGCAGCATCAGGTCGAGCTCGGCACCCCGCTGGGTGCGGTAGAAATACGCGTCGACGGCGCCGTGCGCGATCAGCGTCTGCTCCAGCGCGAAACCCTCCCAGCTGGCTCCGTAGGCCGGGTGCATGGCGAGCCGGGCCGGATCGTCGAGGCCGAGCAGCGAGTGCAGGATGCCGCTGTCCCGCAGGTAGACTTTGGGTGACTTGACCAGGCGCTTGCCCAGGTTCTCGAACCAGGGGGGCAGAACCCGGATCATGAAGGCGCCGGCCAGCAGGTCACGATAGCGATTGACGGTGCCAACCCCGACATCCATCGAGCGCGCGAGTTCGGCGGCGTTCCACTGCTGTCCATGGCGGTGCGCCAGCATGCGCCAGAATCGGCCGAGCGCCGCCGGCGCCACCCTGGAACCCAACCCCGGGATGTCCCGCTCCAGAAACGTTCGCGTGAAGGCCTGCATCCACCGGCTCCACACGGCGGCGTCCCGGGCCAGGAATGCCCGCGGAAACCCGCCCCGCATCCAGAGGCGGTCCTGATGCCGGGGGCCGACCTCGCCGAGGGAGAAACCGCCCACGTCGACGAAGAGGATCCTCCCGGCGAGTGTCTCCGAGACCCCGCGAATCAGATCCCAGGACGCGCTGCCCAGGAGGAGAAAGACGGTGTCCCGGTCCCGATCGTCGCAGATCGGGCGAAGCGTCTCGAACAACTGCGGCATCCGCTGGATTTCGTCGATGACCACAAGTCCCTCGCCTCGTCCGAGCAGCCGCTCGGGCGTTGCCGTCAGGGCCTCGCGTGCGGCCGCCACCTCCAGGTCGTAGACGGTGCTGGGGCCGTCCCAGGCGGAGACGACCTGCTGCGCGAGGGTCGTCTTACCGACCTGGCGTGCGCCCAGAAGAGCCACGGCCGGGGCTTCGGACAGGCCGCGGGTGGTCTCGAAGAGCAGATTCGCGCGTGGGATGTGTTGTTGCATATCATGTGGTGTCTAAGATGATATTCAACAATAACTGTTTTCTCCATTCCGTGGGGACTCAGAACCGAATCCGCATCCCCAGAATCAGGCTTGTGCTTCCGGATTGGCCGGGCTGCAGCCCGAGAAGCGGGCCGGCGGACATCCCGCGGCGCAGTAGCGTCCGGCCATGGCCCCAACGCAGCACGGACTCCCAATCCTCTGCCTTGATCAGCCCGCCGACGCCCAAGCCGAGGAGTCCCCCAAAGACGGCGCCGGAGATGGGCGCGCCGATCCACGCTCCGGTTCCGGGTTCGCCGCGGCTACGGTCGAGCGCATAGCTGGTCAGCACGCAGATGCCCGCCAGGGCGCCAACGGCGTATCCGTCCAGCCACAGGCGCCGTGTGAAGGCCCGGTCGACACGCGAGACCTCTTCGCTCCGGACTACCCGCGTGCTGCCGTTCGGGAGAGCCAGCTCCAGTGCATCTGCGCTCATCCGCACGACCGCGCCGACGAGCTCGTCCGCGCCGACGATGACCCGGAGGCGCTGGTGGCCGGTCGGGTGAGCGAACCTCTCCCACCTCACGCCACTTCTCTGGGCGCCGACCACCGTCCCGACGGACGCGAACCCCCCGGCCGAGAGCAGGACATTTCCCCGTTCGCTGGTAACCCCACCCACCGCTCCGACCCCGGCACCGATCAGGAATCCCAGCTCCCATCTCAGCCGCACGACGGACCGCTCCAGTCGTGTCACCTCCTCGACGGAGACCACCTGCGATCCGCCGTCGGAGAGGACGAGTTCCAGCTGTCCTTCGCCGACCCCGGCCACGACGCCGACGATTCTGTCCGGCCCGACGGTGACGCGAACCCGGTCACCGACAATCTGCCCGCGGGCGGACGCGGGCATCAGGGTGCCGCAAAGGATCGCGAGGAGCAGGAGGTTGCCGGCCAACCGCCGCATGAACGCGTGTGTGTCGATCAGCAACTGCACCGTGCTCACCCCTCCCAGGCGGCCAGTTCGGATTCCGGCAGCGGATCGAAGAAACTGTCGTCCACGGTGAGGTGATCCTTGAGGGCTCCGAAACGGCGGACGGGGCGAGCGCCCCGGTATGCGACGAGGCGCGCGACGGGCCTTCCGCTCCGGGCGATTACGATCTCCTCGCCCGCTTCCACGCGCACGAGAAGACGCGAGAGGTGGGTCTTGGCTTCGTGGACATCGACGGTCGACAAGGGAACGTCCTTCCTGTCCGGCCCGCCGGGAGCCGATCCCCGGGACCCGCTCACCGCCGCAGCTCCGGAAACCCCTCCGGCGGCCTTCGGTGCCGCGTTCCCTGTTCGTAGGCGTAAGCCAGCCGGAGGAGCAGCCCCTCGTCCCACGGCCTGGCAAGAATCTGGAGTCCGGCGGGATGCACGCCTTCCGTATAGCCCATCGGGACGGTGATCGCGGGCATGCCGGTGGCCGGCGCCACCCGCTGGGAGTTGTCGCCGCTGTACTCCTCGTTGGCGCGGTCGATGTGGGCGGGCGGGCTGAGCCAGGTCGGGTACGCGAGGGCGTCGACGCCGGCTTCGTCCATGGCGGCCACCAGATCGGCGAGAAAGCCCTGGCGCTCCTCGTTTTCGGCGTAGTCGGGGCAGGGGGGATCCCACTGGGCGGGCGGGATGTCCAGCGGGGCGCTTTCCGCATTTCGCAGCGACCGTTCCGCGTCGGTCCCGTATTCGCCGCTCTCCAGCACTTCTACCACGTCGGTGATCGGCGCGCGGTCGCCCAGCGACCTCAGGTACATGTGCATGTCGTAGCGGAAGCGGCGGCAGTACATGTTCGGGCGCCGCGACTGCGCGCGCAGGTCGAAGTCGAAGGGGTCGACGATCTCGGCGCCCAGGGCGGCCATCTCCTCCAGCGCGTTGGCGAAGACCGCCACCACCGCAGAGTCCGCGTCCCCGGTGTCGACCAGCGCGCGGAAGACGCCGATGCGCGCGCCCTCCAGCCCGTCCGCTTCCAGGAAGCGGGTATAGTCGACCTCGCGGTGTTCCCGCCCGGCCTCGGTGTAGGGGTCGGCGCGATCGTAGCCGGCCACGATGGTGAAGACGAGCGCCACATCCGCGACGGTGCGCCCCATCGGCCCCGCTATGTCGCGGTCGAAGGAGAGGGGGATGACGCCGTCCCGGCTGGTCAGCCCGATCGTCGAGCGGATCCCCACCAGCGCGAGGCGCGACGAAGGCCCGCGGATCGAGTTGCCGGTGTCGCTGCCGAGCCCGATCAGTCCGAAGGCGGCCGCGACCCCCGACGCTGTGCCCCCGCTGGAGCCGGCCGGCACGCGGTCGAGCGCGTAGGCGTTGCGGGTGGTGTCGAACGAGGAACTGACCGATTGGCGCGGGCTGAAGGCCCATTCAGCCATGTTGGTCTTGGCGACCACGACCGCGCCCGCGTCGCGGATGCTGCGCACCATGAAGGCGTCGTCCGGCGGGACGCTGTACTGCAGCGCGATCGAACCCCCGGTGGTGACCATGTCGTGCGTGTCGAAGTTGTCCTTCACCAGCATGGGGACGCAGAAGAGGGGGCCGGGATCCTCGCCGTTCGCCAGGGCCCGGTCGAGCTCGTCGGCGCGTTCCAGGGCGTTCGAATTGACGACGGTGATCGCGTTGATGAGGTGCTCGTAGGCCTCGATCCGGTCCAGGTGGGCCTGCACGACCATGCGGCAGGTGGTGCGTCCCGAGAGGATGGCGTCGTGGATGTCTCTGATCGTGGCCTCGACGACCGGGATGGGGCGGGGGGAGGGGGTGCAGGCGGTGGCGGCGGCCAACAGGGCAAGGGCCGGGAAGAGAAACCTGCATGGCGCGCGGTGCGAACGGTCTGGCATGGCATCAATCCCGGTTGACGAATGGCACGTAGTCGAGTTGCAGTCCTACTTTAGTCGGGCACTTGAGGGAGCCACCAACCTTGCAGCGGATCCGGCGGGAAAGTAGAGGAGTCAATGCGGAATCGGAAGTACGGCGCGGCGGTCGGTAGTCGGCGTGAGACATTCGGCAAACGGGTTGCGTCCGCCTGTGCGGCGGGCACCGCTCTGGTCATGCTGCTCACTTGTGAAAACCCGGCGGCGCCCGTGGCCTGCGGGACGATCCCGCGACAGATGCTCCATGTCGGCGAGTCCGCAACCGTAGCCGCCTGCTTCAACGACCCGGACGGGGATGCGCTGCGCTACAGCGTCTCGTCTTCGGATCCCGGCGTTGCCACCGCCACCAGCGCCGGTGGCAGGATTACCATCGTCGCGGCCAGCCCCGGCGAGGCCCGTGTATCGGTCGTTGCCGCCGATGGGACCGGCCGTAGCGCCCAGCAGAGCTTCGACGTTCTGGTACCCAACCGTCCCCCGGTCGTCGTGCGCGAGATTTCCGGATTTGTGGGATCGGTCGGTTCCGGCGCGATCGTTGTCGATTTGTCCAGGCATTTCAGTGATCCGGACGGTGAGGTTCTCGACTACACGGCGGAGTTCGATCCGGCCATGGTGCAGATTTCGATCGATGCCGAGTGGATGACGATCGTGAACATCGCGAAGGGAACGGTGACCGTCGTGGTGACGGCCACCGATCCGGGTGGTCTGAAGGTCACTGAGAGTTTTCCGGTGACCGCGCCGAACCGGCCTCCGCTGTCGGCGGGAACGGTGCCCGGGCAGACCATAGAGGTGGGGGACACCTCCAGGGTCGTCGTTGTTCCGCACTTCACCGATCCGGACGGGGACGCGCTCTCCTATTCCGTCGTGACCACCGACACTCTGGTGGCGACGAGCGCAGTGCGCGACAGCGTCGTCGCTGTAACGGGCGTCGCAAAGGGTGGCGCGATCGTGACCGTGACCGCCACCGACACCGAGGGGTTGAAGGCGTCGCTATCCTTCGCCGTGACCGTGCCGAACCGAGGTCCCGTCGTGGTGGATGCGATTCCGGCCTTGACGATGGGTGTCGGGCGTGAGGCCGCAATGGAGCTGGGTTCCTACTTCGGCGATCCGGACGGGGATGGACTCGCCTACGCGGCGGTTGCGGCGGACAGCACCGTGGTCGCGATATCGGTGGACCAGGGCTCCGTGACCCTGACAGCCATCTCGAAGGGTGAGTCGATGGTCACGGTGACCGCGACCGATACCGAAGGGTTGGCGGTGGCGCAGGTGTTCGAGGTGACCGTGCCCAACAGCGCCCCCGCCCTGGTGCACGAGATTCCCACCCTGACGATGGTGGTGGGCGCGAAGTCCACGATGGACCTGGCCGAGCACTTCGCCGATCCGGACGGGGACGGACTCGCCTACACGGTGACGGCGGCGGACGAAGCAGTGGCCGCGGTGTCGGCGGACGGCGATGCCGTCACGGTGGCCGCGGTCGCCAAGGGCAGTACGACGATCACCGTGATCGCCACCGACAGCGAGGGCCTCGCGGTGACGCACGGCTTCGTCGTGATCGTGCCCAACCGGGCGCCGGTGGGGACCGGGACGCTTCCGGGCCGGGTCATGCCGATTGGTGTAGTCACCCGGGTGGACGCATCGTCGTTCTTCATGGATCCGGACGGAGACGAGCTCACCTACGGGGCCGTGGTTGCGGATCCCCTCGTGGTGAGGGCCACCGCGGATGCGCGGTACATTACGCTGACCGGTTCGGCGAAGGGCAGCTCGCTGGTGACGGTGACGGCGACCGACACGGACGGCGCGTCCCTGGCCCGGGATTTCCTGGCGACGGTCCCCAACCGGGGCCCGGTGCCGATCGAGGCGATTCCGGAGCAGAAGCTCAAGGTCGGCTCCGAGACCACTATGGACCTTGCCCCCCACTTCGGCGACCCGGACGGCGACACGCTCGTCTATACCGCCAGGAGTTACGACGCGGGGGTGGCCGGGGTCGTGGTCGCCGGCGATTCCCTGACCGTATTGGCAAAGTCCGGCGGAAAGGCGCTGGTGATGGCGGCCGCGATCGACACGGATGAGGTAGTCGCGATCCAGCATTTCACCGTGAAGGTGTCCGAGAAGCGCAACAGCCCGCCAAGGATCGAAAAGCCCATCCCGACCCAGGTCATCGAATCCAACGGCACGAAGTCTCTCGACATCACGCTTCACTTCGACGACCTGGATGACGACACCCTCAGCTACGAGACCGCCAGTTCGGCTCCCCACATCGCGACCGCCACCGTTGACTACGGGATGCTGGAGGTGGAGGGTCACGAGCCCGGAGAAGCCACGATCACCGTAACCGCCACGGACCCTGACGGTGCGAGCGCCGTGGAGGAGTTCGGCGTGACGGTATCGCTTCGGCTTCCCGACAATCGGGCGCCCGAGGTCACGTCGGTCCTGGACCCGCGCACGGTCGTGGTGGATGCGCTGTTCTCGATCGATCTCACCGACTACTTCGAGGACCCGGAGGGCCAGCCGCTGAGCTTCGAGGCAACGAGTTCGGACACCAGCGTGGTGTCGATCAGTGTCTCGGGCAGCACCGTGGCTTTCCGCGCAGGTGGCCAGGGGACGGCGACGGTGACGATCACGGCCACCGACCCTGGCGGTGCGAGCGCCAGCGAAGAGTTCGACGTGACCGTGACGGAGTCGCCGCCGTCACTTCCCGCCAATCAGGGCCCCCGGGTCGGTTCGGCCATTCGCGCGCGCACTGTCTTGGTCGACGCGCAGTTTTCAGTCCATCTGGATGATCACTTCGATGACCCGGAGGGGGACTCCCTGAGCTTCGAGGCAGCGACCTCGGACAGCGAAGTGGTGTCGGTCAATGTCGCCGGCAACGATCTGGCCGTCCGCGCGGTCGGCTTCGGCACCGCGACCGTGACGGTCACGGCCAGGGATTCGGAGGGGCGCAGCGCCACAACGCGTTTCGTCGTCTCGGTCATTCGGACCGGAGGCACGAACCAGCCGCCCCTCGCTACCGTCCGGATATCGGATCGCACGATCGCGCCGGGAGACACCCTTTCAGCCGACCTGGACGACCACTTTACCGATCCGGAGAGCCAAACGATGAGCTTCGTGGCGGTCAGCGCGGATGGCACGGTTGCGACCGCTGCGGTCTCGGGCGACACGCTGACGGTTGTCGCCGTCGGCGGAGGGAACACGACCGTGACCGTCACGGCCACGGATCCCGGGCAGCGGTCCGCCACACAGCGGTTCGTCGTTACGGTGACCGCTTCTCCACCCGCAAACCGGGCACCAACGGTGAAGATGACGCCACCCGACCGGACGTTTGTCAGAAACAGGGGATACCCTTTCCAGCCATGGAACTATTTCTCGGATCCTGACGGAGACGGGCTTACCTGGACCGCGACGACCTCGGATGCGGGGGTCGCCACGCTGTCTCAGCAACACCCGCAGAGCGTGATCAACGTGAGGGCGGTGTCGGAGGGGACTTCGACGATAACGACCACCGTCACCGACCCCGGCGGCCTGACGGCGGAGGCCTCGTTTGTGTTCACGGTAGGCAACAACGCTCCGCTCGTGCGGAATCAGGCGCCTGCACTCACCTCTTCACCGGGTCAGGTGGATTCCGTCACCATGAACTCCGCCTTTGAAGACAACGACGGGGGCGACGAGCTCCGCTACGCGGCATCGTCGTCGGATACGGCCAAGGTTGCAGTGAGAATCCGATCGAGCGGCCTCTACGGGTACTACGCCAGGATCGTCGGCAAGGGGATCGGAGATGCGACGGTCACCCTGACCGCGACGGATCTCGGAGGTCTGAAGGTGTCGCAGTCGTTCGTGGTGTCGGTGGATTCCAACCGGCCCCCAAGGCTGAAGAAGGCTTTTCCCCTCACCCTGCTCACGGTTGGTGACACCGCGTCGTTCGTAATGTCGGATTATTTCGACGACCCCGACGAGGATGACCTGACCTACACGGCCACGGTGGGTTTTGCAGGGTCTGCGTACGTGTCGGGCGACACGGTCTACATCATTGCCGAAAACGTGGCGCTTTCGACGGCGAAGGTCACTGCGCACGATACCGGGGGCAAGTCCACCGACTCGAACCACTTCTATGTCCTGGTGAGCTCCGCGTCTACACACAGTTTGGCGGCACGATCGCGATTTCAGCTTACGACCACGACCGAACCGGTTCGGCCCCCCTGGGTTCTGGCAACCCGTGAATCCCGGCGAAGGCCCCGAAATCGGAGGAGCTAGCTTAGCTCTGCCAAGTCAGTGTTCGCCCCTTCGCAGCGGGATCGTCTGGGGTGCCCCCATGTCGCTGCCCGGCCCCGGGTGGGGCGCGACCCTGACCGGCCACTCATAGACCGCCTCCAGCGTCTCGCGCGACACGACCTCTTGCGGGGTGCCCGAGGCCCGCGCACCGCCGCGGTCGAGCAGCATCAGCCGGTCGGCGAAGCGGGCGGCGAGGTTGAGGTCGTGGGTGATGACGAGCACGGCGAGACCGTCGCCGCGGAGTTTGCGGAGGAGGTGGAAGAGCTCCATCCGGTAGCGCAGGTCGAGGCCGGCGGTGGGCTCGTCGAGGAGGAGGATGGGGGCTTCCTGCGCGAGCGCACGGGCGATTCGGGCACGCTGCCGTTCGCCTCCGGAGAGTTGGCCGATGTCGCGGTCGGCGAAGGCGGTGACGGCGCAGCGATCGAGGGCGCGGTCGACGGCGGCGCGGTCCGCCGTCCCGGTGCGTTCCCATGGGCCCAGGTGCGGATACCGTCCCATCGCCACCATCTCGCGCACCGTGATGGGGAAGGGCGAAAACTCCGACTGCGGCACGACCGCGATCGCGCGGGCTCGCTCCCGGTCGCCGAGGCCAGCCAGCGGCCGGTCATCGAGGTTGACTTCGCCGTTCTGCGGGGTGAGCGCGCCGGAGAGCAGCCTGAGCAGCGTCGTCTTACCGGCTCCGTTGGGCCCCACGACCGCGAGGAGCCGTCCCGGCGAGACCGAGACCGAAACCCCCCGCACGGCTTCCAGCTCCGCACGTGGATGCCGGAAGGTGAGGCCCCGTCCCCGCAGCACGGGGCGCCACTCGCGCGGTAGCGCCCCCCTCACCGCCGCCCCCCGCGCATCAGCAGCACCACGAAGAGCGGCACGCCCACCACTGCGGTGACCACCCCGGTCGGCAGCTCGGCCGGCGCGACCACCAGCCGGGCCACCGTGTCCGCGAGCAGGAGGAACGCGCTCCCGGCCAGGAACGACGCGGGAAGGAGCAGCCGGTGGTCGTTCCCCCACGCAAGCCGCACCGCGTGCGGGACGATCAGCCCGACGAAGCCGATCACGCCGCCCGCCGCGACCGCCGCACCCACCATCAGCGACGCGGCCAGATAGGCGGTGAGCTTCACCCGCCGCACCGACGCGCCCAGGTAGTGGGCCACCTCCTCGCCGCGCGAGAGCAGGTTGAACGCGCGGGCGAGGGAGAGCAGGATCAGCGTACCCGGCACGAGCAGCAGGGCCAGCACCCCGGTGGAGCCCCACTCGGCACCCGTCAGGTTGCCCATCATCCAGAAGATCGCCGACCGGAACGACTCGACATCGGCGAGCGTGAGCATGAGCAGGATGATCGCGCTGAAGAAGGCGCCGATGATCACGCCGGAGAGGATCAGGACGCGGGTGTCCATGCGGGCTGGCGAAGCACGCCGCGCGACCTCGAGGACCAGCACCATCGCGGCGACCGCCCCCAGGAACGCGCCGGCGGGAAGCACCCACGGAAATACCGCGCCAATACCCGTCACGAACACCGCCACCGCCCCGACCGCCGCGCCGCCCGAGATGCCCAGCACGTAGGGCTCGGCAAGCGGGTTGCGCAGGAGCGCCTGGAAGGTGCAGCCGGTGAGGCCGAGCGCGGCTCCGATCAGTGCGGCCAGCGCGGCGCGGGGCAGACGGAGCTGCAGCAGGATGGCGCGCGCGGTGGGGTCGGCGTCGCCGGAGAGCGCGCGCCAGAGGTCGCCCGGTCCCAGGCCGGAGGCGCCGAGTGAGACGCTCAGGGCGAACGCGGCCAGGACACCCAACGCGAGGACTGCGAGGCGAAGCGGTGTGCGGGTCAATGTCTCGATGGGTTGCGCGACTCGGCGGGGTCCGCCGGCCGGGGGGCGCCGGTCGGCGGGGCCGGAGCATGCGGCAGGACGTCCTCGCCGTGCAGGAAGCGGGCGAGGTGCTCCGCCGCCTCCGCCACCCGGGGTCCGGGACGATTGAACAAGTCCCCGTCAACCAGAAGGAAGCGGCCGTTGCGGACCGCCTCCAGCTCCCGCCAGCCCGGCGCCCGCAGCCATGGGACCGCCTCCGCACCCCGGGCCCGGCCGGGAATGACGAGTACGTCCGGGTTCCGCGTGAGGACCGCCTCCACCGATACCAGCGGCCAGCCCCGCGACGCGTCCGCGAAGATGTTGCGCCCTCCCGCCAGCGCGATCACTTCGTCGATGAAGGTCCCGGGGCCCGTCGTCTGCGGCGGATCGTGCCAGACCGAGTAGTAGACGGAGACCGGCTCCCGGCTCCGGACCGCGGTCGCCACCCGGTCGAGCGCCCGGTCCAGCGAGTCGGTGACAAGCGATGCGCGCCCCTCTCGCCCGAGCAGTCGGCCCAACCGGCGCAGATGGCTGCGCAGGCCGTAGATGGTCTGGACATCGGCCCGGTAGACGGCGATCCCGAGCGCCTGGGCCCGGTCCGCCACCCGCTCGGTCACATCGGCCCAGCTGATCACGAGGTCGGGCTCCAGGCGCGCGAGCGCTTCGAGGTTGGGACTCATGCCGTCGCCGAGCGAGGGGAGGTGTGCGAATTCGGGTGCGCGGTCGAAGCGGGTGCGGGCCACGAGCGCATCGCGGTCGAGCGCGGCGACCGTTTCCGTGATCGACGGGATCACCGAGAAGACGCGGCGCGCCGGCGCGGAGAGCGCGACCGTGCGGCCAAGGTCGTCTGTGACGGTGATCGCGGGGGGTGTGGGGTCCCCGGTCGGTCCGCAGGCGGTAAGGACGGTCAGAAATGTAAAGAACAGCTTACATTCTGTAAAGCGTTCTTTACGGTACGGCAGGGTCGGCGGGTGGCTGCCACGGTTGGCCGGGTGCTTCCTGTACACCGGTTTCCCTCCCTCGAAGGATGGTGCCTGAATGACGAGGGAGCCGCGTCTCCTGGCTCGAGGCGACATCGCTCGCCTTCCCGGGGGGCTTGCACCCCAGTGGCAATCGAGCGGGTCATGCCGGATCCGCGGGGGATCCGGGCCTCCTACAGTGGCGGGGCCGCGCCGGTTTTTGACCGGACTTCCGGTGGCCACCCTCGTTGGTGTGCCGGAAAGGGTAGTGGGTGGGGGGCCGAGTGGCAAGCGGGCGGGTTCGGCTTGTGCGGAAGGCCGGCTTGCGTGCCGCGGGTCTAGCCGGGGCGCTGCCGGGCCGGCTTTTGCGCTCGGTGAGGCTCTTCCATTCGGCAGGTGACCCGGCCGGAATCGGCTTGGTAGCCTCGAACGGTTGTGGCGCTCCGTAACTATGTTGAGGACTTGGCGATCTACAGAAAAAGTGGTAGGAATTGATCTGATTACGTGGTTCTGATACAATAGTTGGTTGGCCGTAAGTCAGATAGCCCACCATACCTCCACGAACGGAAAGCAGAAAAGGATGCCTCCAGTCCAGCGCAAGGAACTCTTTGAGCGAGCGCGACGCGCCACGGTGATGATCGCAAGGAGAGACGGCGATGCTTTCAAGGGCAAGGGTGCTGGCTTCGCTATAGCGCGAAAGCACTTCGGTGCCTCAGGGGTCATTGTCTCTGCCGCCCATGTCCTGAGTCCGTCGATCCCGGAACCTGCCACTCACATAATCTCGTTGCGGATGCGCCGTGACCAAGCGTCTGGCAATTGGAACCTCACGCCACGGGTTTCTGAAATCGGCCCTGGTCGGCATCATTAGCGCGATCTTCCCGCATCCGACGCTTCCGCTCCGCACGCACGCAGTCTACTTGGCGCAGCTGCCGACTCAAGGAGGGGATAGCGGCGGCCCGGTGCTGAGCCTGTACACCGGCAGGGTTATCGGCGTCGCAAGCGGCAGATCGCTACGGTTGGCGAAACGGCGCGCAAAGGACCCCGCACGGGATGATATTCCTGGACAGGTGAGGGTCGGACTAGCACGAATCGCCCCCATTACCCATGTTACGGGCCTCACACCCCCGACACCGTAAGGATACGCCCGATGAGCAAGAAAACCCGCACGAGCACGGAGGAACTTGCCCGCCAGTTCCGCGTCACCATCCCGGGCGATCGTTCTGAGCCTGAACGCTACCATCGGGCACTAGATCGAGTCTATGGTCCTACCCCTCACCGCGCGAGCGAAACGGCTCCTGCATCCCCGGCCAAGAAGAAGCGAGGATAGCCGGCTCCTCACCTTCAGCTCAACTCTCGCTGGAAACGCTTCGAGTCCAGAAAGTCCAGACGCTGCTCGACCGTCTCCTCCCACTTGAGGCCGCCGGCCACGATGTCGAGGCAGTGCACCACCCCGGCGTGGGCCATCAGGAAGTGGGCGCCAGGCTCAAGGTCCTCCCACCACGCGGCCACCCGCGCCTCGAACGCGGCCACCGTCTCGCCCCCGGGGGGGGACCGGGTTTGCCACGCGGCCATCCACTCGTCGACCTCGGCCTGTGGCACGTCGCCCCAGGCGCGGCCTTCCCAGGCCCCGTAGGACATCTCGCGCAGCCGCTCGTCGACGCGGTGCGAAACGCCGAGCCGCGTGGAGAGCAGCGCGGCCGGCTCGCGGCACCGCACGGCATCGGACGACCAGATGGTGCCCGGGGCGAAGTCGGCGACCTCTTGATCAATTCGACTGACTGCCTCAGCGGCGTTCAGGCGTGTCGGCACATCGGTCTGCCCGTAGAAGATTCCCTCCACGGCCACGGGTGCGTGCCGGATCGCGAGGAGGCGGACGAGGGGGCTCACGCCGCCGCCAGCAACGCCATGAGAATCAAGATCTCGTTCACCTGCTCGGCCGCGCCCAGGAAATCGCCGGTGACGCCGCCCGCCCGGGCCCGGAACCGCCAGCCGCAGAGGACGGTCGCGGCGGTCATCGCTCCGGTCGCCGCGAGGACACCCGCCGCCCCGACCGGCGCGCCGCCGGTCAGCGCGCACACCCCCACTCCCACCGCCGTCGCCATCGCCGCCTGGGCGGCCCGCGCCCGCGCGACCTGCCGGTTCTTCGCGTCCGCGCCACTCACGTACGGCAACGCCGCCATCAGCCACACCGGCCCGACCCGCGCAAGACAGTGCGCGAGAACCAGCGCGGCCGGGGCCGCGGCGCCGAGACCGGCGAGCAGAACCAGCCGAAACGCGATCGAGATCACCAGCGCGAGTGCCCCGAAGGCGCCGACCCGGGAGTCCTTCAGGATCACGAAGATCTTCTCGCGGTCGTGAGCGGCGCCGCCCAGCGCGTCGGCGGTGTCGGCCAGGCCGTCCTCGTGGAAGGCGCCGGTCAGCAGGATGGACACGACGAGCGCCGCCATCGCGGCCACCCACGGCCCGAGCGGTGACGCGAGCACCCACACCGCGGCGCAAACCACCCCCAGTACCATCCCAACGAGGGGGAACCAGCCACTCGCCCACCGCCACTCCTCGGCCGTGTAGGGAAAGCCGCCCACCGGCACCCGCGTCAGGAATACGAAGGCGGCGCGGGCGCCCCGGAGTGCCGCCCTCACTTGAGGCGCATCTCCAGGCCGGCGACCATCAGCACCACCCGGTCGGCCGCGGCGGCCAGCCGCTGATTGGCGGCGCCGAGCCCGTCCTGGTACCAGCGCCCGAGCGCGGTTGGGGGATGCACGCTCCACCCCACCTCGTTGGTCACGACGACGAGCAGCCCCGCCCGCCCCTCGCGCGCCTCCAGGATCCCGTCGACTTCCGCCGCCATCGCGGCCACCGCCGCGTCCTCGCTCTTCGCCCCCGCCCGCCCGATGGCCATCCCGGTCAGCACCGTCACGCAGTCGAGCACGACCGTGTTGGTTCCGGCGGCCAGGATCGCGCCGCCCGCCCGCTCCGGCGCCTCGATCGTGCGCCAGCCGGGGGGACGGCTGCGCCGGTGGGCCTCGATCCGCTCACGCATCTCGTCGTCGACGGGCTGGGCGGTTGCGACCACCGTCACGTCGTCGCCGCTCCGTGCCAGGGCCGTGTTCTGCGCCCAGCGGCTCTTCCCGGAGCGCACCCCGCCCGTGACGAGGATCAACTCCATCATGGCGCGCCCCCCCCGGCGTCCTCCGGCCCCGAGATCCCCGCGGACTCGAAGGTCGCCATCTCGCGCAGCAGGGCGGCCGCCGCCCGCACGACCGGGATCGCGAGCGCGCTCCCGCTCCCCTCGCCGAGCCGCATCTCGAGGTCGAGCAGGGGGACGAGGCCGAGTGCGTCGAGCACCACCGCGTGGCCGGGTTCCGTCGAGCGGTGGGATGCGACGAGATAGGGTGGCAGGGCGGGACAGAGGCGGCAGGCCGCGAGAGCCGCGGCCGACGAGATGAACCCGTCAACGAGCACTAGCGCCCCGCGCGCGGCCGCCCCGATCATCGCGCCCGCCATGGCGGCGATCTCGAGGCCGCCGACCTGGCGGAGGACCTCGATGGGGTCGGCGGGCTGTGCGCCCGGTCGCGGGCCCCGCGCCACCTGCGATGTTCCCGCGGTCCGGGCGTCCGGTGCCGACCGGGCGACCCGCGCCGCTTGGCGGACCCGCTCCACCCCCCGCTCCACCGCCGCGCGTTTTCGCTCGAGCCCCGCTTCGTCGATCCCGGTGCCGCGCCCGACGACATCGGCCGCTGCGGCCCCGGTAAGGCACGCCGCGACCGCCGCCGCCGCCGTCGTGTTGCCGATCCCCATCTCGCCGACGCCGACCAACCAGGGCCCGGGGCCGGCATCCGCGGCGCGCGCCGGATCCGGGGGCCCGGTGAGGCCCGCCCCGACCCCTCCACCCACCCCCACCCCCACCCCCAGCGCCGCCACCACCTCATCCGCCGTCATGGCCGGTCGCTCGGCGAGATCCGCCGTCCCGGGACGCACCTTGCGGTGCTCGATCCCCGCCATCCCGGCGAGATCCGCGGCCACCCCCACGTCGACCACCCGCACCTCGGCCCCGCAGGCCCTCGTGAGCACGTTGATCGCCGCGCCGCCGCCCGCGAAGTTCGCGCACATCTGCGCGGTCACCTCGGCCGGGTACGCCGAGACGCCCCGCGCGGCGACCCCGTGATCCGCCGCGAAGATCAGCACCACCGCCCGGTCCAGCGGCGGCGGCGGATCGCCCAGCACGACCCCGACCTGCAGCGCGAGCGACTCCAGGCGGCCGAGACTGCCGGGCGGCTTGGTGAGCGCGTCGAGGTGGGCCTGCACTGCGGCCGGGTCGCCCCGGGGAGCGGCCACGCCGGCGATGGCGGCCTCGGCCAGCGAAGCGGCCCGGCCCCGATTCGCGCCCCTGCCGGTGCTCATCCGGATCCGTTCACCGGTCAGTCCGGCTGCCGCGCCTGGTCCGGCTGCCGCGCCTGACCCGGCTACCGCGCCACCGCAGTCATCTGGATCTCGACGCCGAGCGTGCCCACCAGCGGCAGTCCCGCCACCGTGGGCGCGGGGGCTCCGTCCGGCATCACTTCGGCCAGCACCTCGAGCACTGTCTCTGACTGGCGCACGTCGGTGAGGTACACCCACACGTCGACCACGTCGCTGAAGTCCAGCCCCGCGGCCTCGAGGGTTGCGCCCAGGTTTGCCAGCGTGGCGCGCGCCTCGCCCTCGGCGCCGTCACCGCGCGCGAGCATTCCCGACAGCCACACCCGCTCTCCGGTCGCGATCGCCGGCGAGAGCGGGGAGCGCCCCAGCCGCTGCCCCTCGCGCAGCACCACCCGCCGCTCGTCGGACTGCTCGGCCACGCACTGGATCTCGACCAGAAAGTCGGGGTTCATCAGGCCTCCGCGCACCGCCGCGCGCGCCGGCGGGGACTCCGCGTCCACGAACTCGCGGTACGCCCCGTTCATCGCGCCCCAGAGCCGCACGTCGTCGAGGAAGACCTTGCACGCGACCAGGTCGCCGTAGTCCATCCCGGCCTCTTCGAGCACCATCCCGATGTTGCCGAATACGCGCCGGGTCTGGGTCTGGACATCGCCCGGGACGGGGTCGTAGGTGTCCGGATCGCGGCTGGTCGCGCCCGCGATGAAGAGCACGTCGCCCGCGCGGATTCCCCAGGAGTACGGCAGTGCGGGCGAGCGCAGCCCCGGCGGCGCGATCACCTGCGTCTCGTCCGGGGTGGCCACCACCGAGATCTGCACGAGCGCCGCCGGGTCGGGGAGGTCGGCCTCCACCGTGGCGCGGGTCGGCGGGTCGGCGGCGAAGTATCCCCGGTACACCGAGTTCATTCCCGGGAAGTGGCCCGAGTCCTTGAGGAAGACGTTCGCCGCGACGATGTCCTCGTAGCCGAGCCCGCGGGCCTGCAGCTGCTCGCCGAGGGCATCCAGCGCCGCCGTGGTCTGGTCCTCGATGGTCGTGAGGGGAGCGCCGCCGCGCGAGGTGGCGGTGATGTTCGACAGGAAGACGAGCTCGGGGGTCTGCGCGGAGGCGGTAGCCGGGAGGCCGGTAGCCGGGAGGAGGAGGGGCAGGGTGACGAGCAGGGCGAGGGCGTGCTTCATGACAGGAACCGTCCGGGGCCGAAGGGGTCGATGGGGCGGTGCTGATGTTAGCCAAAGGGGCCCGGGGGGCAAGTGGGACCGGTTCATGACAGATTGTGTGCCAGATTCATGGCAGAATCTGTCAAGGAATGTGTCACGGACGCATGCGTGACCAGCCTCCGGGGGCGCACCGTGACAACCATCCCGCACGGTCCGAATGTCTGAACCAGGGAGCCGGCGTCGCGTGCCCGGTTTCGGGGGTCTCTGCACGACAAGGAGAAGTTCCGATGGAGGCGTTCAGGTTTTCTGTTGTCCGGTGGGTTTGTGTCCTCCTCGCCGTCCCTCTCTCCCCATCCGTCCCCGCCTCCGCACAGGAGGTCACCGTCCTCACCGAGGATCTCTGCACCGCCTGCTCAATCGAACTCACCCCGGATGTCCTCCTCGGCGCCGATGGCGAATCGGTGATCGGTGTCGCGTGGGACATCCAGCGCCTCGCGGACGGCCGTTTCCTGATGGCCTTTCAGGATGTGAACTACGAATTCACCGTTTTCTCGGCCGACGGGTCGGAGTTCCGGCGGGTTGGGCGGGAGGGCGAAGGGCCGGGCGAGTACGCGCACGTCTGGTTCGTCAGGGAGCTCGGGGACGACCTGCACGTCTTCGATCAGCGGAGAAGGCGGATGACCGTGCTGGACCCGGACTTCGAGGTCGTTCGCACGTCGCCGGTGTCCTGCCTGGACTGCAACGGATTCGACATGGCCGCGCTGCCGGGCGGCGCATTGGCGCTGAACTACTTCATGGCGCCGGGCCCGCGCGAAGAGATCCTGTCCGCCGAGTCCGGGTTCGCCGTCCACATCGTGGGGCCCGATGGCGAGACGCGGCACTCGATGGACGAGATCCCCACGGACGGCCCCTTGAGGCCGACGGACAACCCGTACCGGCACCTGGAGGTGGCGCCCGACGGGTCACTGCTGTCCCTCTCCCTCACGAGCTACCGGATCGACCGCTGGGATCCGGCCACGGGAGAACGGCTGCAGACATTCGCGCGGGGAGCCGACTGGTTCCCCGACGGGCAGAGCTACAGCCATGCCGCCGCGCCCGGCCGGCCACCCACGACCGGCGTGCGCGCGATGCATGTCGACGAAGCGGGCAGGCTGTGGGTGTACATCTCGCGGCCCGCGCCGGACTGGGAGGACCGGCTGGAGCGCACGGGCCCCGGCGCCCATCCGGAAGAAGGGGGCTGGAGGTACGGGCGCGGCTCGAGGGAGGGCGTCATGGAGGTGCTGGACCTCGAATCGGGCCGCGTCCTCGTGTCTCAGGTTCTCGACTCCGGGATGCTGGGTGGTTCGGGGCGATTCTTCGCCCCCGGCTGGCTGGCCGTCTATGACGAAGAAGGGATCCCGCAGTACCGGATGTGGCGGGTCAGGCTGGAGGGAACGCCGGGGCAAGGCCCGCAACCAGGGTAGGCACGATGGTAGTACCGGGCGTCCAATCCGCTTCTCATCAGTACACCGGTCTTTCCGAGCGCTCAACCACCTGCGCATGCCCAACCGCGACGACACATCCGGCCCCGCCGACGATTCCCACCTCGAATCGCTGATGTCCGCCATCCGAGGCGGGTCCCAGTCCGCCCTGGGCCGCCTGATGGACCACTGCTGGCCCGAGTTGGTGCGCTACGCCGGCCGCGAGCTGCGGGATATGGACCTGGCCCGCGACATCGCCCAGGAAGCCTTCATTCAAGTGTGGGAGCGGAGGCGTGCGTGGACTCCGCGGGGGTCGGCCCGAGCGTACCTGTACCGAATCGTGCGGCACCTGGTGATCGACGAGAGGCGCCGGCAGGGAGTGCGGCGGCGCTGGCTGGAGCGGCAGGAGCGGCACGATTCTCCGCGTCCGCCCACCCCCGCCGAGGAGCTGGACGGAAAGCTGCTGGCCGAGGCGTTCGAAGCTGCGGTTGCCTCGTTGCCCGACCGGCGCCGCGAGGTCTTCGAACTGGTTGTGCTGCGGGGCCTCTCGTATGCGGAGGCGGCGGCGGTCATGGGAATCTCGGTGCAGACGGTGGCGAACCAGATGACCGTTGCGCTGCGGGCGGTGCGCCGGGCGTGCGGATAGTGGGACCGGTCGTGCGGATAGTAGAACCGAACGTGCGGATAGTAGGACCGAACGTGCCTGTGCGCTTGGTGTGTGAGCGGGGCCTCCGGGCGAGTGACCCTCAGACAGGGGTGTGAGACAAGATGAACGAACTGCTGATCCGATACCTGCGCCGACAGACGTCGCACGCCGAAAACCGACGCGTGGAGACCTGGCTGAGCGACTCGCCCGAAAACGAACAGGTCCTGGCCGGTCTCCAGCGTGTGGTTGCCGCGGCGGGGGTTGTGAATGGGGCCGTGGAGCCGCCCCCGCCGCCCCGCGTCGAGGATGTCGTGTGGCGCGCGGAAGCCCGGCGAGCCCAGCGGGCAGCGGGGCGGGAATCGGGAGCGCGGCGGCGGGGCGGCCCCGCCCGCTACCGGCTGCGCCTTTTCGGTGGCTTGACGGTTGCTGCGGCCGCGTTGATTGCCGGACTGGCGCTCTGGAACTCCGCCGCCCGTCCGGGGTCCGAAGGCTCCAGGGCGCTGGCGGCGCAGGAATTCGTCACGGGAACCGGCGAGACCGCCCTCGTACGCCTGGACGACGGCAGCGTGATCCGTCTCGGCCCGTCGAGCCGGCTCGCCACGACCGCGCGGGAGTCCGTGCGGGAAGTGACCCTGCAAGGGGAAGCGTTCTTCGCGATTGCGCGAAACGAAGCCGTGCCATTCGAGGTGGTCACTGCGGCGGGGACGGCCCGAGTGCTCGGAACACGCTTTCACCTGTCGGCCGGGGTCGACGAAATCTCGGTGATTGTGATTGAGGGGAGGGTGGCGCTCGCGGGCGAAGACCAGGAGGTCCAGGTCGGCGCCGGGCAGGCGACGAGCCTGCGCTGGGGGCGCACGGGGCCCGTCACGGACGCCCCTGCACTCGATCAGGTGGCGGACTGGATGACCGGGTTCCTGGTCTTCCAGGACACGCCGCTGGCGCTGGCGATGCAGGAAGTAGCCGACCGGTTCGGCGTCGAGGTGGAAATCGCCGAACCCGCACTCAACGAAAGGACGCTGACGATGTGGTTCGACTCAAAATCGCTTGAAGAGGTCATGACGGTGGTGTGCAGTGTGATCGATGTGGAATGCGGGATAGGGCAGGGGACGGTGACAATCGGCGCCAGCGACGCGGGAGCGGGATCGTGATTGCGCGTAGGGTCATTCTGCTGGGGGCGGCCACCTTCATCGCGGTTGCCGCCCTTCCTGGCACCACCCGAGCCCAGGAGACGGACAGGCTCGCACTCCTTCGCGGCCACACCGGCGTCGATCCCGAACCGGGGTCGCTGCTGGCGAGCCCGGCGCGGCTTTCCCTCGGGCGGACGCTCCTTGCGGACGCCCTGGCGCGCCTCTCGAAGCGATCGGGCGTTCAGATCGCCTTCAGCCCGAGCCTCATGCCCGCCGGCCACCGTCCCGGTTGCGACTGCGAAGACCTGAATCTGGCACAGGCACTCGACCGATTGCTTCGAGACACGGAGCTCGGATACATCGAACTGGGATCGCAGGTGGTGGTGGTGCCGAAGGTGCGACCCGAACGGCCGATGCCCGGCGGAGTCCTGAGGGGCCGGGTCCGGTCGGTGGTCGCCTTCCCGTTACAGGGCGCGACCGCCACGCTCGTTCCGGCGGAAGACCCCGAGGGAGAGCGGATCAGGGGCTCCGATCGCCTGGGATTCTTCTCCTTCCCCGATCTTCCCGCCGGCGACTACCTGCTGCGCGTCGCGCGGATCGGCTATGGGAGCCACGAAGAGCGCGTCTCCGTGGCGCCCGGAGCCGTTCTGCAACTCGATGTCGCGCTGCACGCGGAACCGCTGCCGCTCGAAGGCATTCAGGTGGAAAGCAACCGCCAGCGCGCGCGCTTCCAGCACTCCGCGGGCGAGACGGCGCAGGAGATGAACCGGGCTGAGTTCCGTGCGGTTCCGGGTGTGGCGGAGCCTGATCCGGTCAGGACCGTCGCAGTGCTGCCGGGTGTCACGCGGGTTTCCGAGTTCGGAGCGACGTTCAACGTCCGGGGTGGTTCGGCGGACCAGAACCTGATTCTTCTGGACGGTATGCCCATCTTCAACCCCTTCCACATGCTCGGGATGCTGTCGGTCTTCAACGCGGACATGGTGGAGCGGGCGGAGCTGCGCTCGGGCGGCTTTCCGGCCGAGTACGGGGGCCGTGCGTCATCAGTGCTGCTCGTCGAATCGGATCTGGGCGATGGAAGCTTCGGAGTCGACGCCGGCATCAGTCTGCTTACGTCCCGCATCGCGGTGGCGGGCGGCCTCATGCAGAGCGTCAGGAACGGTTTGGGACTCGCGAGCGTCCGCTGGAGGGTGGCTGGCCGGCGCAGCTATGCCGACATACTGACCAGGCCCTTCATGCGGGATCCCTTCCCCTACTACCTGGCGGACCGGCAGGCCGGGTTCGAGGCGTGGACCAGGCGGGGAGACCGGTTCCGGATCAGTGCCTACGCCGGCCGGGATGTCGTCCGCCAGCGCGATCCGACGCCCAGCGCGTACTGGGATCCGAACCACCCCTGGAGTGAGTGGCCACCCTACGACAACACCTGGATCTGGGGAAACAGGGCCGTGGGTGTTTCCTGGACGCGACCCCTGTCCGGAGGCGGCGCGCTCGACATCCACGGCTCCTATTCGCGCTTCGCCGGCGACTTCGAACTCACGGAGTTCTCGCCTCCTCTGCTCAGCACCAGCATCCGCCAGTACTCGGCCGGTGCTGATCTGGAGCGTCGGCCATGGCCGAATCTGGCCTGGAAATCGGGTCTCGCAGCCAACTTCGTGGACTATCGCGCGTCGAGCCGCGGCGAACCGGAGACGTTGCTCAAGTCGAGCCTCACGTCGGGGGTCGGCGCGAGCGTTTACACGCAGGCAGAGTGGCGCCGGGGTGACCGCTGGCTGCTCGAGGGCGGCCTGCGTCTGGGCCTATGGGGTTCCGGCCACCTCATATCCGTCCTGTCGCCGCGGATCGCGGCAAAGCGCTTCCTCGGCGACGGTCGCTGGGCACTGCGCGCGTCGGCCGGCCGCTACGTCCAGTTTCTCCAGTCGGTACGCGACGAGACGCTGGTGTTGAACGTCGATGCCTGGGTCATGGCCGACCGGTTTGTGGCACCGGCCATATCGCACCAGTTCCAAGGGGGTGTGGAGGCGCTGTTCGGTGCCGAGGATGAGTGGTTTGCCTCGGCGGAGGGATACTACCGGGGCTACGACGGACTGGCCGCGAGGAACTGGGCCGAAGATCCGGTTGATCGAGGGGACGATGTGCTTTCGGGCACCGGGCGCGCGTACGGGTTGGATTTGGTGGCGCGAAGGACCAGGGGCAGGACCACCGGCTGGCTTTCCATTTCGCTGCTCAAGGCGACCCGCAGCTTCCCGGATACCGGGAGTGGCCTGAACCCGGCCCCGGTGATCGAGTATCCACCGGTCTTCGACCGTCGCTTGGACGTGGATCTCGTGGTGCAGCGGAGGATGCCCTGGGGAATCGACGCGGGTCTGCGCTGGAACTTCGGGACGGGACTCCCCTACACCCGTCCCCTGTCCTACCGGGCCCACCCCCACCAGATCATCGATCTCAAGCTCGATGACGGCTCGGAGGATCTGCTCTGGATGGGACCGCGAAATGCGGAACGGCTTCCCGTGCAGCACAGACTCGACATCAGTCTGCGCAAGGTGATCGAGCGGCGATGGGGCCGGGTGACGCCCTATCTCGATGTGCTCAACGTGTACAACCGCAGGAACGTCGCGCACTACCAGTACGGGTACATCCACGGGCGGCCCTCGGGCCGGGGCATCTCCCTGCTGCCGTTTCTGCCAACCTTCGGAGTGGAGGTGTCCTTCTGATGTCGTCATCAGCGCCCTTCATGAAGTGTTCGCGTGTACGGGAATTGCATCGCTGGCTGATTGCGGTGGCACTGGTCGGCGCCGGGGGGTGCACCCTGGACTGGGTGGAGGTCGAACCCGAGGAACCGTGGATCGTGGCGACGGTCACCGTGGTCGTGACCGTGGACCCGGAGGATCCGTCGCGTGCCGATACGGATGTGCTGGCGTGGGTCACCGGAACTGGCGCCGGTACCGATGAACCGCACGCGCAAGTTCGGGTCAGCGGCGAGTCCGGGCGAACCCTTCAGCTTGCCCGGGCATCCGATCCGACTTCGACCTGCCGCACGGAGGTGATGTCCCGACTGAAGATCCGGGGTTCGTGCTACACAGCGTCAGTGCCGTCACGCTACTTCCGGCCGCACGAGCAATTGTCGCTTGAGGTCCGGACGCCGGACGGAAGGGTGGTGAGGGGAGTCAGCACGATGCCGGGGGCGTTTGCGCCGGGCCGCGTCTCACTGCAGGCGGGGGCCTGCCGGGTGGACCCGGATACCCGGTACCGAATCGACCTCAGGGATGTCGTTGGGGGCAGCGCCATCGTGGCTGAGGCGGTATTCGGGGGCCTCGGCCGAGATCTCTGGGATGGACCCGGACCTCTCTACCTCAAGACCTCCGTGGAGGCCACACCCTGGATATGGGGACTTGAATTCCCCCGCGATCTGATCCTGGAAGGCGTCGAGCAAAACGCCCGCAAGGCGGCGCGCGCGCTGGAGACCGGACTTCCGCGGGGCGTAACCGCCGACCTGGCCGTTGCGCTGGTCGACCGAAACTGGGCCCTGTGGATCCGTGAGGGCCGCTTTCACCTGGACGGGCGCGTGCCCGTTCCCTCCGTGTTCGGCGACGGCACGGGCATGTTCGGGACAGCCGTCCGCTGGAAGGTGCGCATGGAGTCGCGCGAAGTGGGAGAGGACACGGGGTTGCCGGATTGCGGGCTGCAGTCGGTGAACTGGTCCTCCGCGGGCCTGCTGACCTGGAGTCCGTGACAACATTCGCCACGCCTGGGGTGTCCAGGTCACATGAACACCGATGTTGCGCGTGTGGTTGCGCTCCTTGCGCCGAGTGCACTTGTGGGCGGCCCGCCCCCCGCCTCCGCCGAGCAGACCACCGTCCTCACCGAGGATCTGTGCACCACCTGCTCGATCGAACTCACCGCCGATGTCCTGCTCGGCACCGATGGAGAATCGGTGATCGGGATGGCGTGGGACATTCAGCGGCTCTCCGATGGCCGATTCACGATGGCCTTCGGAAACCTCGCGGCCTGGCCCGAATTCACCGTCTTCTCGGCCGATGGCTCCGACTTCCGCCGCATTGGGCGGGATGGCGAAGGGCCGGGCGAGTACATCCGCGTGCTCTCGGTCAGGGAGCGCGGCGAGGAACTGTTCGTCCTGGACAACCACAGACGGCGGATTACCGTGCTGGACCCGGACTTCGATGTGGTCCGCACGGTCCCGTTGGGGTGTCTGATCTGCAATGGCTTCGACATGGCAATGCTGCCCGGTGGCAGGATGGCGCTGAACTACTTCATGTCCACTGGCTCTCTCGAAGAGGCCCTGGCCGCCGACGCCGGATTCGCCGTCCACGTCCTGGGCCCGGACGGCGAGTCGCTGCATTCGGTGGACGAGATCCCTGCAAGAAGTCCCATGAACCCGGCGCGGGACCCAAGCCGTTTCCTGGATGTCGCACCCGACGGGTCGCTGCTCTCCCTTCACCTGACGAGCTACCGGATCGACCGCTGGGACCCGGCCACGGGCGAACTCCTGCAGACGTTCGAGCGGGGGGCCGACTGGTTCCCCGACGGCCAGAGCTCCGGCCATTCCGCCCGGCCCGACCGACCGCCGACGACCGGCACACGCGCCATGCACGTGGACGAGGCGGGCCGGGTGTGGGTACAGATCGGGCGCCCCGCGCCGGATTGGGAGGACCGGCTGGAGCGCACGGGTCCCGACGCCCATCCCGAAGAGGGGGACTGGAGGTACGGACCCGGGTCGACGGAGGGCGTCATCGAGGTCTTGGACCTCGAATCGGGCCGCGTCCTCTTTTCGCAGGTGCTCGATTCCGAGGTGCTGGGCGGTTGGGGGAAGCTATTCGCCCCCGGATGGCTGGCCGTCTATGACGAAGAGGGGATCCCGCAATACCGGATGTGGCGGCTCAGGCTGGAGGGGGAGCCGGGTCGGAATGACCGAGTAGATGGCAGCCTCATCGTGTCGCCGACCAGCTCCCGGTCACGCTTAACGACCCCACCCCGGCGATGTTGCCCCTGCCGGTCAAGCTTCCGCTCATCGCACTCCCGGACACCGTGCCCTCGTGCATCAGGCGAACGAAGCCGCGCACCTCGAAGCGCACGGCGGTTCCCTCCACCATCCCGCTGATCTGTCCCGGGTCTTCGTTCGTGAACGGTTCGATAGCGAAGACCGGTGGATCGCATGTCCACTCCCCGCCCCGCGCGGTTCCCGAGAAGGAACTGCCCGACTGGGTGATGGTTGCTTGAACGCCGGACCCGGAACAGGCGGTGGCACCAAGGGGCCCCAGGGTTACCGAATAGGTCGCCGAGTACGTCCACGACCCGCTGACGTCGTGTTGCTCCGGGGTGCCGTCGTCGCAAGCCGTGGACGCGACGACAACCAGGAGTAGTAGGCGGCGGATGCATGTGTCCATGGTGATGAATCCCCCCTCACATCTCGTACTTCAGCCGCACCAGCGCCAGCCTTCCCAGCTCCGGTGCCCCCACGAACTCCCGGTGCAGGTTGTTCAGCGCGTTGTAGACCGTGAGTTCCACGCGTGCCTTCGGCTGGAAGGATAGCTGATAACCCGCCGTCACGTCGAGCACGTGGTAGGCATCCACCGGCCCGGCGAACACCCCTGAGCGCATGTCGAAGCCGTCGGTGAAGCGCCACCGTCCGTCGAGCTGCAGCCCCCGCGCGACATCGGTGTACGCCACCGCCAGCGAACCCTTGTGGCTCGGCGCGTTCAGCGACAGGTCGTCCGGTCCGGGGCAGTCGCCGTCCTCGTCGAAGTCGAAGCACTCCTGGCTCTGGAAGGAGTAGCCCGCGGTCAGCGTGACGCGGTCGGAAGCGATGACGTCGGCGGAGAGGTCCAGTCCCCAGTAGCTGGCCGACCCGAAGTTGCGCGAGGACAGCACCAGGTCGGGGGCGTCGAACTGGTCCGGGGTGACGACGCCGAGCGGAAGCTGTGCCAGCCCCGCGGCCATCTCGGCGACCTGTTCCGGGGTGACGACACCGAGTTGGACCAGCGAAGCCAGTCGGCTGCCGAGGAAAGCACCGGTCGAGGCGGGTTCCAGGAAGACGTTGGGGGACTCCACCTTCAGCGGGCCGACGAAGTTCTCGACGTTGGCGAAGTACACGTCGGCGGCGAGGCGGACGCGGTCCTGGATCAGCCCCTTGTAGCCCGCCTCGATGGAGTTGAACACGGTGGGCTCGAGCGCGGGCAGGTCGGTGGGACCGGCGTCGAGCGGGAAGACGTCGCCGCCCTCGGGGCCCAGCGCGGCCGTGTTGAGGCGGCGGAAGACCGTCCCCAGGGCCGGATCGCCGGGCTGGGCGCCGGGATTCAGCAGCAGTGGCCGCAGTGACTCCGGGGCGAACTGCGTGACGAGCGCGTTCCAGAAGAGCGGCGCGTTGGCTGGGAGCTGGCCGGGGAAGAACGGGGAGCGCATGCAGTGCCCCATGAGTCCGCCTTCGCAGCGGTCGTTGAAGGTGAGGCCGTCGGCGGGTACCCCGAAGGCGCGGATCGTGTAGGCGAGAGCCGGCAGGACGGGAAGCCTTCCGGTGGGGATGTCGAGGAAGAGGGAGGAAGTCGATGGCGTCGCGTAGGCCCGGTTGTAGGTCAGGCGCAGGTTCTGGCCCTCGGCGGGGCGGAAGACCAGCGCCGCGCGTGGCGAGAAGTTGACGTCGGCCAGGCGGTTGTGGTCGTCGGCCCGGATGGCCGTGACCAGATCGAGTTGGTCCGTGAGGCGGGTCTCGGAGTGCAGGTAGGCGCCGGATTCGATGAGGATGTCGTCGTCCTCGTTGCGGCCGTAGATCGTGCCCTCGGAGCGGGGCTCGATGTGCTGCCAGTCGATGCCGTAGGTGAAGCTCTGCGCCTCGCCGAGGTCCAAGCCGTGCTGGATCTGGGCCGCCATGGTGCGCGACCGGTCGATGATGAGATCGCCGCTGCGGAGCAGGTAGCTGTTGTCGCCGGAGTGCGTCTGGTTGAGGAAGAACTGGGTGAAGAGTCTCCCCTTCAGCAGCCGGACCTGGCCGTAGCGGTACTGCCAGTCGTGCGTCTGCGAGGACCCGACGGAGGTGAGGTTGATGCTGCTCAGCGAGTTGTTGAGCCCGCCGGAGACGATGAGCTCGCCGTCGTCGGCGAAGCGGAAGTCCGTTCGGATGTCGGCGAAGTACCGCTCGTTCAGCGGATTGCGCACGCCGACCCTGGGGTGTCCGGGATTGTCCGCGCGCGCTGCCTCCTCCCAGGGGTCCTCGTATTCCCAGTCGTCGCCCCGCAGGTATTGCCCCGACACCTTCAATCCGAAACGCTCGGATACCGCGTGCGCGCTGCGGAAGAGCAGCTGTTGGACCGAGCGCTCGCCTCCGGCCAGCGACACGGTCGTCCCCGGCCTGTCGATCGGCGAATAGGTGATGATGTGCATCACTCCCTCGGCCGCGTTGGGCCCGTAGAGCGCCGCGCCCGGGCCCCGCGCGAGCTCGATCCGCTCGATGTCCATGTCGGTCGTCGGGATCATGTTGATGGCGTTGATCCTCAGCGCGGGGATGCGCGCGTAACGGTTGTCGACGATGCTCAGCAGGCGCCCGGAAGCCACGTTGTTGAAGCCCCGCACGACGGCGTAGCTCTGCGTGATCCCGGTGGTCGCGAGATCGACTCCCGGGAGCGTGCGGATGTGGTCGGCCGGCGTGCGCGCGATCATGCGCGAGATCTGCGCCCCGGTGAGGGTCGAGATGGAAGCGGGCGCGTCGAGCTCCTTTTCCTCGCGGCGCGACACGGTCACGACGAGCTGGTTGAGGGCGAGGGCGCGGGAGCGGAGCGCGATGGTGACTGAGGCGGGGGCGGCGGCCGCGGCGGCGATGCCGTCGATGCGGTGGGTTTCGTAGCCGATCCGCGTCACGACGATGGAGTGGGTGCCGGCCGGGACGGAGACGCTGAAGTTGCCGTCCCGGTTGGTGCTCGCGACGGCAGCCTCGAGGCCCAGGACCTGGACGGCGGCGTCCGCGACGGGCAGTCCCGTTTCGAGGTCGTTGACGCGGCCTGTGATGGTGGCCTGCTGGGCCGCCGCCGGGGCCGCGAGCAGCACGGCGAAGACGGCCGCAAGGAACACGCGCAAGGGGCGGACATTCATGGGGCGAACCTGCATGGGGCGGACATCCATGGCGCGAACCTGCATGGGGCGAACCTCCATCGTTTGGGCGGTCTTATTCGGCTTTGTCCGCCCCATAGTGTTGCTTTAAGTAATCTTGCCGCAAGCACCGGCGCACCCGGTGAAGAAGCGGGGTCACCGAAACGTAGGGCAGAAGGATTGCGGCTCGCTGCCGGGAGACCGATCTTCCCGCCGACCGCGTTCCGGACAGCCAACTGCCATGGGAGAAAGGGCGTGCAATGACCTACCGGAGACCGTGTCCTTCATGCAGCACGAATTCGCGGATCGACAGCCAGTGGTGCGACAGCTGTCGTACCCACCTCTCCAACCCCCGGATCGGGCGTCTCGCTTCACCGGGCAAGCGACTGGGCGCGCATTTGCTCGATGCCGTGATCCCCGCCCTCGCGCTGGTGTTCCTGGTCGCCTTCGGGGGGCTCCTCGGCGGCCTCGTCGATGCGGGCGGGGCCTCGGACGAGACCGTTTCCACGGTGGTCATGGTATTCGCCTGGGGCGTGTTCGCTGCCTACTTCGTGACGGCGCTCGTTCTCTTTTGCAGGGGAACAACCCCGGGGAAGCACCTCCTGCACATGCGCGTTATCAAGCAGGATGACAGCAACGCCGGCTTCCTGACGATGCTGGGCCGCGAGTGGATCGGCAAAGCGCTGTCCGGCTTGCTCTTCGGACTGGGGTACATCTGGATTCTGATCGACCGCGATAACCAGGGCTGGCACGACAAGCTGGTGGCAACCTACGTGGTGGAGGCGTAGCAACCCGCGAAACGCCGGCGGCGCAACGCTTCCGGGGCGGCCTCAGCACCCGCAGGTGACTGCGGTCCCCGCCTGCTGCCGCGTCCCCTCGGTGGCGTAGCCGTCGCGCTTCCACCAGTCGAGCCCGCCCAGAAGCTCGCGCACCCGGAAGCCCAGAGTCAGCAGCTTGAGCGCGGTCTTCGTCGACGCGTTGCAGCCGATTCCGTCGCAGTAGCAGACGTAGAGCTTCGACCGGTCGAGCGACGCCGTGACGCGCTCGTCGATCTCCCTGTGCGGCAGATTCACCGCTCCCGGGATGTGCTCCCTGGCAAAGGCCTCGGCGGACCTGCCATCCACCACGACCACGGGTTCGTTCCTGGACAGCGCTTCGTAGACATCCCACGAGTCCGTCTCGAAGGCGAGCTTGCTCTTGTAGTGAGTGAGTTGATCGGTGTTCATCGATCCGATTGCCATGTCCACTTTACATATTGTAAGGTATGGTTTACAGTTGTCCGTTCAGGCGATCAAAAAACACCTTCGCGGCCAATCGGCGAAAGAGATTCCGGGTTAAGATACCGGTTTGCAGCGCCCTGGCCACCGGAAGCCTGTCGTAGCTCCAGCGCGCGAGGTGCTTGAGGGCCAGCCTCGGATACGCCCGGCGAACAACCGTGCCGGGGTGAGGGCCGGTGTGCTCCAGGTAGTCAGCGATGGCGTCGGCGGCCAGCTTGCCGAAACGGTAGGCCTTGTGGATCCCCCCGGCGGTAAGCGGCGAGACCATGCCCGCGGCATCGCCGACCAGCAGAACCCGTTCCCGGTAGAAGCTTCGCAGGAGTCCGCCGACCGGAATGAGTCCGCCGCGCCTTTCCAGCACCCGTCTCCCGGAAAGGCCGAAGATGGGATCGATACTGGTGACGAAACCGCGAATATCGGCCCTGGCGTCGCGGTGGGCGGCAAGTCCGACCTGTGTTGCGCGGACGCCCGGCACCACCCATCCGATGTACCCGGGCGCACGCTGCGGATCGAGGAAACAGTGAAGGGAATCACCGTCCACGCCGGAGGGCTCGAACTCCCACTCCATGCCCTTCAGCAGCCGCAGGTTGCGGTCGAGTCCGAAGCTCGCCGCCACCCCGGACTGAGCCCCGTCCGCCCCGACCAGAAAGCGGCAGCGGACGCCGGAGCCCTCGAGCTTCAGCGTTCGCGAGTTGGCGGACGCACCCTGGTAGCGCTGCCCGAACCGCACCTCGGCACCGGCCTGCCTCGTCTCGCGGACGAGATGGCGCATGAGCCCCGCGGTGTCGGTCGCCATGAAGAAATAGCCGTCATGCTCCAGGTCCACCGACTGGTGGCTCGGCGTGTAGATCCGCACCCGCTCGATACGGCGGACCAGCGTGGCCGGGGCCGCCCACTCCTCCCAGGCCTCCTTCACGAGAATCCCCGTCGTGTGGATCCGTTCGCCCGGCCGGGACTTGCGGTCCAGCACCAGGACGGAAAGCCCGCGTTCCGCCGCCCGCCGGGCGCAGGCGAGTCCCGCGAAACCGGCGCCGATGACGACGATGTCGCAGGTCTCGGGCCGGCGGGGCGTTGCGGCCCGCTTGCCCGGCGCCGAAGCTCCTTCCGCAACCGCCGTCGCCACCGTCAAACCACCCCCGGAATCGGCGCCGTCGGTCCCCATCCCCTGCCTGCGCAACGGCGGCCATGGGGCGCGGTGACGCGGAGAAGGCTGATGCGGGTCAGCGCCGCCAGGACAGGGACGGCCCAGACGAGCGCAGAGTGGATGCCGGCCTCGGTCATGGTCATTACGAATCATAGTGCGATGGCCTCCCGGACACAGCCTGCCGCGGGCAGCGCTCGGCCTTCCCGTCCGGCGCACAGGGGTGTGAACGGGCGGACCGGATGGCCGGTGGGTATCTTGACGGAATGAGGATCTGCCATCTCGGGCCCGAGGGGACCTGCAGCGAACAGGCCGCCTTCGGGTACACAGGCTCAAGGTGTTGGGATCGTACCCCACAAGTAAGGTGTAGTTGACATTATGTCGTGTTTAGTTGTCAAGTCGAGGTTCGTCGTGATGGCGATCCTCGCGGTCGGCTGTGCGGACGAGGGTCTGCGCCAGCCGACTCCCATCGCGCCGGAGGTGCTCGCCGCCGAACACGAGGAGTGGCGCGACCGGCGGCAGCGCTCGCTCGCCAGCCCCAATGGCGTCGTCAGCTGGACGGGGCTGTGGGAGCTGGTGGAGGGTGCCAACCCGTTCGGATCGGACCCGGCGCTGGCAATCGGGCTGCCCGTGGAGGACTCGCCGCCTCTGGCCGGGACGCTGTATGTCGCGGGACCGGCCCGGCGGCTCCGTCTCGTCCCTGAGGCGGGCAGCGGGCTGGCCCTTCGCGGCGGCGGTCTGGTCGATGGCCCGATCGACGTTGCCCACGACCGGTCCGGGAACACGACTGTTCTCACTCTCGGCTCGCTCGGCCTGCGCGTCCACGCGGAGCGGGGCACGGACCGGCTCTGGCTCCGCGCCTGGGACACGGACTCGCCGCGCGCGGCCGCGTTCGAGCTGCCTCCCTACTTCCCGGTCACCAACGAGTGGCGGCTGGCGGCGCGGTTCGACCCCTACCGGGAGCCGCGCGACGTGCCGATGGCCGATGTCACCGGAGGGACGGTGGCCAATGTTTCTCCCGGCGAGCTGGTGTTCCGTGCCGATGGCCGAGAGCACCGCCTGATCGCCTTCGCGACCGAGTCGAGCCGCACCTACCTGGTCATGGTGTGGGACTCGACGGCCGTCGACGACACCTATCAGCTGGGACGCTACATGCGCGTCCCGTTCCCGGACGACGATGGCTGGACCGTCATCGACTTCAACCGGCTGTACAATCCGCCCTGCGCCTTCACTCCGTACTCGGTGTGCAGCTTCCCACCCCGGGAGAACCGGCTCGCGCTGGCGGTCAGGGCGGGGGAAAAGCGGCCGGCGGAGCCTGCGTTCAGGGTGGTCCGGTAGCGGCGAAGGGGCCGGCCCGGCAGCCGTTGGAACGAAGCCCCGCCGGATTCGGCCACGCTCGGCAGCGCTCGTCGCCACCTTGCGGTCCCCACCTTCAAGCCCCGAATATCTCACCTGCGAATCCGCGCGCTGACGCATAGAGCCATCGCGAGCACGGCCCCCACCCCAGGCACACATGTCTTCTCCCTCACCCCACGCCCCCGCCACCGTCCGCTACGAACCCGACGAAAGTCCTCCCTGGCCGCTGGCGACGGGGCTCGCGCTCCAGTACACCATTCTCGCGCTCGGCGGCGTCGTCCTGACCGTCGCCATCGTGTTGCGGAGCGCGGAGAGCAGCGCGGACTACCTGGCCTGGGGAGCCTTCGGCGCCCTTCTGGTGTGCGGCATCGCGACGATCGTGCAGGTGCGGCGCTTCGGGCGCCTGGGGTCGGGGTACGTCCTGATCATGGGCACGTCGGGGGCGTTCATCGCGGTGTCGGTGGCCGCGCTCCAGCAGGGCGGCCCTGCGCTGCTGGCGTCGCTGGTGATCGTGTCGTCGGTGTTCCAGTTCCTCCTGGCGGGCCGTCTCTCCCTGCTGCGGCGCGTCCTCACGCCGACGGTGGCGGGCACCGTGATCATGCTGATCGCGGTCAACGTGATGCCGTTCCTCTTCGACTTCATGGACAACGTGCCCGAGGGGAGCGGGGCCGCCGCCGGACCCGTCACCGTGCTCGCGACGCTGGGTGTCACGCTGGCGGTGATGCTCCGGTTCACGGGGCCGGTGCGGCTCTGGGGACCGCTGATCGGGATCGTCGCCGGGTGCATTGCGGCTTCGTTCTTCGGCCTCATCGACACGGCGCCCGTCGGTGCGGCGGCCTGGGTCGGCGTGCCGACGGCGGGAGCGCCCGGGATCGGCTTCGATTTCGGCCCGGCCTTTTGGGCGATCCTCCCGGCGTACACCTTCGTCACGCTGGTGGGCGCGATCGAGACGATCGGCGACGCGGTGGCGATCCAGCGCGTCTCGTGGCGCAACCCGCAGGCCACCGACTACCGGGCGGTGCAGGGGTCGGTCGCCGCCGATGGTCTGGGCAATCTCCTCTCCGGGCTCTTCGCGACCGTGCCGAACACCACCTACTCGAGCAGTGTCTCGATCGTGGAGATCACCGGGATCGCGGCGCGCCGGGTGGGGCTGTGCATCGGAGCTATCTTCTGCGTGCTGGCGTTCCTGCCCAAGGTCACGCAGCTGCTCCTCATCATCCCCGATCCGGTGATCGGCGCCTATGCGCTGGTCATCATCGCCGTGCTCTTCGTGCTGGGCACCCGGATCGTCCTGCAGGACGGGATGGACTACCGCAAGGCCACGATCGTCGGCGTCTCCTTCTGGGTTGGGGCCGGTTTCCAGAGCGGCGAGATCTCGACGGCCGGCCTTGACCCCTTCCTGCAGCAGCTGCTCGCGAACGGGATGACCTCCGGCGGCCTGACCGCGCTGGTACTCACCGGCTTCATGGAGCTGACCGGCCCGCGGCGGGTGCGGATGCAGACCGCGCTGGAGGTCGAGTCGCTGCCGGACATCCAGCAGTTCCTGAAGAAGTTCGCCGCCCGCAGGGGACTCGGCAGCGAGGTCGCCGGCCGGCTGGCCCACGCGGCCGAGGAGACGCTGGTGCTGCTGATTGAGGAGGCGGAGGGCGCTCAGGTCCCGGAGAAGAAGCGGTTGCGGCTGACCGCGAAAGCCGACGCGGGCGCCGCCGAGGTCGAGTTCCTGGCCGCGGGCGGAGAAGGCAATATCGAGGACCACCTGGCCGTGATCGGGGGACACGTGGCCGAGGAGCCGGGTGAACACGAGTTCTCGCTGCGGCTTTTGAGGCACCTGGCCACTTCGGTCCAGCATCACAAATATGCGGACACGGATGTGGTGACCGTGCGGGTCGATCCCGCGAGGCCGCAGGAAGCGTAAGCCGGCGTTGACCAGCCACCCCGGACCGGGAGCGTAGACGAGCATGGCCCACCCCTCCGGCACCACCCAGGACCTCCGCTTCCAGGCCGACGAAACGCCGAGCTACCCGGTCTCGTTCGGCCTCGCGTTCCAGTACATCCTGCTGAACATCGCCGGGATCGTCATCACGGTGGCGATCGTGGTGCGGGCCGGGGGCGAAAGCGAACTCTACCTGACGTGGGCCGCCTTCGCGGCGCTGATCGTCTGCGGGATCACGACCCTCATCCAGGCGAAACCGATCGGCGGCCGGATCGGCGCGGGCTACATCCTGCTGATGGGCACGTCGGGGGTCTTCATCGCGGTGTCGGTTGCCGCGCTCGACCGGGGCGGACCCGCGCTGCTGGCCACCCTCATCGTGGCCTCGTCGCTCTTCCAGTTCCTGATCTCGTCGCGGCTGTCGCTGCTGCGGCGCTTCATCACGCCGACGGTCGCGGGCACGGTGATCATGCTGATCGCGGTCACGGTGATGCCGATCGGCTTCGACCTGTCGTTCCTGGCGCCGGAGGGTGCCGCCCGGGGCGCCGCGCCGCTGACCGCGCTCGCGACGATGGTGGTCACGGTGGTGATCGTGCTGCGCGCGAGGGGGGCGCTGCGGCTGTGGGGGGCGGTGATCGGGGCGGTGGTGGGGTGCCTGGTCGCGGCCGGGTTCGGCATCTACAACATGGAGATCGTGGGCGACGCGCTCTGGTTCGGGGTGCCGGCGGCGGGGTGGCCGGGATTCGACTTCGGCCTCGGCCCCGAGTTCTGGGCGATGCTGCCGGCCTTCATCTTCGTCACCCTCGTCGGCGCCATCGAGACGATCGGCGACGGGATGGCCATCCAGCGCGTGTCGTGGCGGAAGCGCCGCGCCACCGATTTCCGCGCGGTGCAGGGTGCCGTGGCGGCGGACGGCGTCGGCAATCTCCTGTCGGGCCTCTTCGCGACGGTCCCCAACACGACCTACTCGAACAGCGTCTCGATCGTCGACATCACCGGGATCGCGGCGCGGCGCGTGGGCGTGTGCATCGGCCTGATCTTCATCGCGCTCGCCTTCTTCCCCAAGGCGGCGGCCGTGCTGCTCGCGATCCCCGACCCGGTGGTCGGCGCCTACATCGTCGTGCTGATCGCGATCCTCTTCGTGCTGGGCCTGGAAATGGTCGCCCAGGACGGGATCGACTACCGCAAGGCCACGATCATCGGCGTCTCGTTCTGGATCGGCGCCGGCTTCCAGAGCGGCCAGATCCCGGCGGAGTACTTCGGCTGGGCGGGCCCGCTGCTGGAGAACGGGATGACCTCGGGTGGGCTCACCGCGATCCTGCTGTCGACCTTCATGGAGCTTACGGGGCCCCGGCGGCGGCGCATCGAGACCAGCCTGAACGTCGAGGCGCAGCCGAAGATCCAGAAGTTCATCGAGGGGTTCGCGGCCCGAGCGAAGCTCTCGGAGGAGACCGCCCACCGGGTGAGTCTCGCGGCCGAGGAGACGCTGCTGGTCCTGCTCGACCAGATCGCGGAAGACGACGCCCTCGGCCAGCGCCGGCTGCGGGTGACCGCACGGGCCGAGTCGGGTGGCGCGGAACTCGAGTTCCTGGCCGCCGCGGGCGAGGGCAACATCGAGGACCGCATGGCCTTCGTCGGAAGGCACGCAACCGAGATGCCCGTGGAGCAGGATTTCTCACTGCGCCTGCTGCGCCATGTCGCCGCTTCCGTGCGGCACCAGAAGTATCACGACACGGACATCGTGTCGGTGCAGGTGGAGGGGGAGGCGGGGTAGGGTAGTCCGTGGATAGTCCCCGCGTAGCACCGAGGGCTGCGAGCCTTCGAGGCAGACGAGGACGCGCGCCGCGAAAGGGGTATCGGTCTAAAGCCCGAGCACCATCCTGAGCCCGCTCTCAACCCGACCCATGAGTCTCCGGGATACCTGTCCGGCGCGATCGGTGAGGTAGTCCTCGTCAATCGTCAGCAGCTGCGTCACGTTCGCGACCGAGTCCTTGGGCAGGCCGGTGCTCGCCGCCCGAAGCAGCACGTTGCCCGGCGCGTCCAGGAGCCGCGTATTCGAAGAGAGAGCCACGCCGATTGCGGTTCTGAGCCTGCTCCGGTTGAATGCGTCCGCCTGCACGATGAGGACGGGGCGCCGAAAGCCAGGTTCGGATTCGCGCGGCTCGTCGAGGTCAGCCCACCATACTTCCCGGCGTGCGACTACCAATCTTCGGCGACCGAGCGTGCCTGTGCCCGGCGCATCCCCGGATCGATTCCGCTGGGCGAAGCGGCGTATACGGAATTCAACCTTGCGGTGATGTCCGCATCACTGTGCTTCGCCACGTATTCCGCGACCGCGGTCGCGTAGAGTGCACTGCGCGACACCCTCAGCCGCCTCGCAAGAGCATCGGCCGATGCGAACAGCGCGTCCGGGAGGGAAATGGTGGTTCTCATACTAAAATCATACCATGGTAAGACGATCGGGTCAAGTGGACGGCAGCTGAAGCCGGCTACCCCCCCAGCACGTTGAACTGGCGCGTGAACTTCACGATGAACGAGCGCGCCAGCGTCCCGCTCTCCACGAAACGCCCCCCGTCCGGGTTGAGCCCGTCCGGATAGTCGAACCCCTGCACGTCGTTGTAGACGATGAAGAGCCCGGTGCCCGCCGTGTTCAACCAGCCGAAGCGCAGGTTCGCGGACCAGCTGTCCACCTGGTTGCTGTACTGCACCAGAGACTGCAGGTAGATCCGCGGCGTGAAGAAGTAGCCGAAGTTCACGCCCGTCAGGACGGTCTCGAACCGGCCCTGCGGCAGGTCCACGTTGAAGTAGTTGATCCGCGCCGAAGTGCTGAACGACGCACTCGGCCGGAAGGTGACGGAGCCGTTCCCGCCCCAGCGGCTGCCGGTGAGGAAGCTGCCGAAATTGATGCGGGACGTCGCCGAAAGCCGGGCGGCCGAGTTGCTGTTGAAGACGAGCTGCGATTCCCACCCGGCGTAGGTCCCCACCGGGATGGTCACGTCGGTGCCGAGGATCCGGAACGGCTCGTAGATCCCCTCGGTGACGTAGTTGGCGCCGGTGTGGATCTGCGCGCCTGAAGGCCACTCCCAGTGCGAGTCGACGTGAAGCCGCGCCGACTCCTGGAAGCCGCGCTCCACCCCCGTCTTCCGGCTGTTGTAGGTGTAGTACGACACGTGCGGCCGGATCTCGAAGAGCCACGAGGGCCGGATCGTGTACATCGCGAAGTACTGGTAGTACCGGTATCCGCGCCGCGGCAGGAACCCGACCTCCGGGTTGAAGCCCTCGCCGATCTCGCGGGCCTGCGCGGTGACCCTCCAGTTGCGGCTGCTGTAGTTGCCGGAGAGGTCCCACGCGTATTCGTCGGTGGCGGTTCGGCTGTCGTCGGTCTGCGAGACGAAGGAGCTGAAGGTGAGCGCCTCGCCCACGCCGACCGAGGCGTCGGCCGCGTAGGTGCGGTTGAAGTCGCCGTCCGGTCCGCCCTTGTTCACGAAGAGCCCCCCGACGCGGGAGCGGTTCGGCAGCTCCTTGGCCACGCGGGCGACGGAATAGCCGTGGGCGTCCGCCAGTCCGTCCTCGGCCCCCGTCTCGATGTGCAGCAGTCCCACATTCAGCCCTGCCGCCCGTCCGGACAGCCGCGCTCCCCCGCGAATCGGCACCGGCCGCCCGCCCGCGATCCCGATCCTGCGGCTGAAGAACAGGTCCGCGCCTCCGCCTCCCACGCTGAAGAACCCCGCGTTCTCGAGGAAGAACGGCCGCTTTTCGGGGAAGTTGAGCGAGAAGCGGGTGAGGTTGAGCTGCTGGTCGTCGACCTCGACCTGGGCGAAGTCGGTGTTGTACGTGACGTCGAGGGTGAGCCCCTGCGTGACCTGGAACTTCACTTCGCCGCCGAGGTTGCCGTCCCGGGAGAATTCGGTCGCGGCGGCATAGTCGCGCGCGGTCGACCCGAGGAGGTACGGGGTGACGGTGGCGAGGCGCCGGAAGGGGGGCCTCAGCCCCTCCAGGTCGCCCGCGTAGTTGAGGCGGTAGAGGTTGAATTCGCGCGGCACCGGCGTCCAGAACGACTCCTCGTTCAGCCGCCGGATGCGCCGCATGACGTTGAAGCCCCACGTCTCGGCATCGCCGGCGTAGCGCAGGGTGTTGAAGGGGATGCGGAACTCGGCGTACCAGCCGTCGCCGTCGGTGGTGGTCGCGACCGTCCAGCTCCCGTCCCAGTTCTTGTTAAAGCCGCCGCCGGAGCCCGACTGGAAGCGCTGCCGCGAGTTGAACCCGCCGCCCTGGAAGCGGCCGCCGCCGCGCCCCTCGTTCGCGACCTGCCCGTCGTACTCGATCCCGGTGGGCGTGGTGCCGAAGACGAAGCCGTTCTGGTCGTCGTTGTAGGTGTCGAGCACGAAGACGACCGCGTCGCTCTGGTTGACCTCGTAGTCGCGGATCCGCTCCCCGTAGGTGATCGCGTCGGCCCGGCTGTCGAAGGCCCAGACGCCGACGTAGATCGCCTCGCCGTCGAAGAGCACGCGCACTTCGGTGCGTTCGGTGGCGGGCTGGCCGTCGTCGGGAAGGCGTTGCGTGAAATCGGTCATGGCCGCGGCGCTGGCCCAGACGGCTTCGTCCAGGCGGCCGTCTACGATGGGCGATTCCGTCACCTCGATCGCGGTGGCGGTGGTGGCCGCGGTACCCCCGGCACCGCCGTTGGACATGCCCGGATCCGCGTTCTGGGCGGACAGGGGATTGAAGGCGATGAGAAGGAGTAGCGCGGAAGCGGCTGACGCGGAGCGTGTCTTCATGGGGAACCCGATTGGCGGTGATTGCTGGGCGGTTCTCCAAGCTCGCCGGAAGAAGGGGACTCCGCCAGACTGACCGGCGGGAAGCTTGACACGTGTGGTCCGGGCGCATTAACCTCACGCCACGAAAAACTCATCGAGACCGGTCGAGGGACAGGCCCGTAGACACCGGGGCAACCTGTGGGAATTGGCGTTCCCACAAAGGTGCCAACTCCTGCGATGGAAACGCAAAGTCCATCGTAAAGATGAGCCGCCCACCACCGCCAGGTGGTTGCCGGAAGGAACAGGGCGTCGAATCTCCGGAGTCCGATGAGGGACAATCGAGACTCGGAGAGATCGAAATGGCCAGCCTTGACGCCGCCGCCAGGGAGCCTTCTGCCCCACCATCCGGTGATCCTGCGCTGCCCCCCGCGACTGCCGTCGCGCGCCGAGCCGAGGCGCCTGGACCCCTGCCCCCCTCCCCGGCACCCCCCTCACCCGGGACGATCCCCGCACGGGACACCCATATCCCCGTACACGGCGGCCATACCCCCATACGGCTCCCCTTCGACCACCTCGGCGAGCACTTTGTTCGGCTGCCGTACGAAGTCCTCGGCCCGGCGCCGGCCCCCGCCACGGTCGTGCTGGGCGGTATCTCGGCGGGGCGACACCTCGCGCCCACCGCGGCCGACCCTCGGCGGGGCTGGTGGCCCGGCGTGGTCGCCGAGGGGGGCGCCCTCGACCCGGTGCGGCACCGGCTCGTCGGGATCGACTACCTGGGTGGGCGCTCCCGCGCGGGCCTGCTGCGTCCCGTCACGACCCACGACCAGGCGCGCGCCATCGCGGCCGTGCTCGACGACCTCGGCATCGCGGAGGCGTCGCTGGTGGGCGCCTCATACGGGGGGATGGTCGCGCTGGCCTTCGCCGAGCTCTTCCCGGAGCGCGTCACGCGGCTCGCCGTGCTCTGCGCGGCCCACCGCACCCACCCCATGGCCACCGCGCTCCGGGCCCTGCAGCGCTCGGCCGCGTCGCTCGGGGCGGCCTCGGGCAGGGAAGGCCGCGGAGTCGCGCTGGCCCGCGCCCTCGCGATGACCACCTACCGGAGCGCGCAGGAGTTCGAGGAGCGCTTCGACAGCGCGCCCCTCACACCCGGTGAACCCGGGAAGTCGCCGGCCCGCTTCCCCGTCGAAGAATACCTTGATGCGCGCGGCGCGGACTTCGTGCAGCGTTTCGACGCCGACCGCTTCCTCGCGCTCTCCGAATCGATCGACCTGCATCGCACCCGCCCCGCCTCCCTGCCGCCGCGCGCGCTCCTCGTCTCGGTCGACAGCGACTTCCTCGTTCCGCCCTGGCTGGTTGACGAGCTGGTCCGCGAAAGCGGCGGAACCGCCAGGCACGTCACCGTCCCGTCTCCGTTCGGCCACGACGCCTTCCTCAAGGAGGTCGAACGGGTCTCGTCTCTGCTGCATGCGCACCCCCGCGCCCACACGCCCACAGCCCCGGAGGTAGTCCGATGAGCGCCCATAACGGACGCCGCGTCCTCGAGTCACGCCAGCAGCACCCCTGTCCCCCAACGCCCGGAGCCGCAACGCCCGGAGATGCCACGCCCGGAGCCCCTACGCCGGGAGCCCCAACGCCCGGAGCCGTCACGCGCAAACGCACCGGCGAGTCCGCGGGCCCGGCTCCATCCCGCGTCACCGCCACCGTGCGCGCGGGCCTCGGCGCCGACAGCCCGCACCGTTCGGTCATGCCGCCGATCCACCTGTCTTCGAACTACTACTTCGACGCGCCCGGGGAGCAGCACGGGAAGTACGACTACACCCGCACGGCCAACCCCACCCGCGACCTGGCCGCCGCCGCCATCGCCGAACTGGAGGCCGGCTGCGGTGCCTCGGTGACCTCTTCCGGAATGTCTGCCATAGCGGTGCTGACCCGCCTCCTCTCCGCGGGCGACCTCCTGATGGCGCCGCGGGACTGCTACGGTGGGAGCCACCGGCTCTTCCTGGCCGAGGCGGCGCGGGGCTCCTACGACGTGCGTTTCTGCGACCCGTGGGACGACAGCTCCCTCGACCTCGCCCGCGAACTCGGTCCCCGCATGATCTGGCTCGAGACGCCGAGCAACCCGCTGCTCAGGATCACCGACATCGCGGAGTGGGCGCGCCTGGCCCGCGAGATCGGCGCGATCTGCGTGGCCGACAACACCTTCCTGTCGCCCGTCAACCAGCGGCCGCTGGAGCTGGGTGCCGACCTGGTCGTGCACTCCACGACCAAGTTCCTCAACGGGCACAGCGACGTGGTGGGCGGGGCGGTGATCGCGGCCGACGAGGAGCTGCTCGAAGAGGTGGCGTGGTGGACCAACGCGATGGGCGTGTCCGGGGCCCCCTTCGACGCCTACCTGACGCTGCGCGGGATGCGCACCCTGCACGCCCGCAGCCGCGTGCACGAGGAGAACGCGCTCCGGGTCGTGGCGGCGCTGGCCGGCAGCGAGGCGGTCGCTCGCGTCAATCATCCCAGCCTTCCCGGGCACCCCGGCCACGAGGTCGCGAAGCGCCAGCAGCTGGGGTGGGGGAGCCTGATCTCCTTCGAGCTGCGGGGAGGCCGGGCGGCGGTGGACTCCTTCGTCGACGGGATCCGGCACTTCGCGCTCGCCGAGTCGCTCGGGGGGGTGGAAAGCCTGGTGTCGCACCCGTGGACGATGACCCATGCGTCCATGGATGCGCCCGCGCGGGTGGAAGCCGGGATCGGGGAAGGTCTGCTGCGGTTGTCCGTCGGGATCGAGGCGGCGGATGACCTGGTGGCCGATCTGGAGCGGGCGCTGGAGCGCGCGTGGGCGGCCGACCCGGAGCGGGCGGCGGAGCGTGGATTGCCGGCGGGCTCGTTGGAGGCGGACCCGTTGGAGGCGGCCCCGTTGGAGGCGGACCCGTTGCCGGCGGACCGGTTGCCGGCGGACCGCGAGTGCTCCGTGGCCGCGGAGGTGGCGTGACCATGGTTACTCTCGGCGACGCGCTTGTGGGCGGCGAAGTGGCGGCGGGCCGGCGAAGGAGGGATCTCGCACCGGGTTCCACTCTCGCTGGCGAGATTCCGTCCGCGGATGGCCGGACGGTCGCAAACGGCCGCGGCGCGACAGTCTCCGTCCTCAAGTTCGGCTCGTCGGTGCTGGCGTGTCCGCGAGACTACCTGCGGGTCGCCGACGCGCTCAAGGCCAGGGTCGCGGAGGGACGCAGGGTCGTGGCAGTTGTTTCCGCGATGGAGGGGCAGACCGATGCGCTCCTCACGGCGGCCCGCTCGGTCTCGGCCGAGCCCCCGGATTCGCTGCTGGGGGCGCTGCTGGCGACCGGGGAGGAAGCCTCGGTGGCGCTGCTGGTGCTGGCGCTCGCCGGGCGGGGTGTGCGCGTGGAGGGATTCAACGCGTCGCGGCTTCCGATCCTGACCCAGGGCGCGCTGAACGACGCGGAGCCGGTCGCGGTCGACACCGCGCGGCTCCGGGCCGCCCTTGAGCGCGCCGACGTGATCGTCTTTCCCGGGTTCGTGGGGGTGGACGTGACGGGCGTGCCCTCGCTGCTGGGCCGCGGCGGCTCGGACCTGACCGCGCTCTTCCTGGGGCATGCGCTGGGCGCGGCCGAGGTGTGCCTGGTGAAGGACGTGGACGGAGTGTATCCGGCGGATCCGCGCACCAACCCCGGAATCGAGGCCTACAGGGAGATGGACTGGAGCGAGGCGATTCGCGTCGGCGGCGAGATCGTGCAGGGCAAGGCGGTCGAATTCGCCGAGCGGCACCGGCTGCGCTTCCGGGTAGCCGGGATGGGGGGGCGGGGGACATGGGTGGGGGTGGCGGGCCGGGGGGCGGGGTGAGGTGGTGGTGAGGGCGGGGCGGGGCGGGGCGCCACGCGGCCGTACGCCGGTCGCGGTCCTCGGGGCCACCGGGGTCGTCGGGCAGCGGCTGGTCCGGATGCTCGATGGGCATCCTTGGTTCCGCCTGGCGGAGGTGACCGGGTCGGAGCGGCGGGCGGGGAAGCGGTACGGGGACGTGGTCCCGTGGGGCATCGGCGGGGATCCGCCGGAGCGCGCCGCCGGGCTCGTGCTGGGGGGGCCGGGCGCGTCGCCCGGGAGTCCGCTCGTCCTCTCGGCGCTGCCGTCGGGTCCGGCCGCCGAAACCGAGATCGCGCTCGCGGGCGCGGGTCACGTCGTATGCACCAATGCGTCGGCGCACCGCATGCGGGACGATGTGCCCCTGATCGTGCCGGAGGTGAACCCGGAGGCAATCGAGGCGGTGGCCGGGCAGCCATGGCGCGGGCAGGGCGGGGCGCTCGTGGCCAATCCCAACTGCGTGGTCGCCGGGCTGGCCATGGCGTGCGCCCCGATCGAGCGGGCGTTCGGGATCGAGGCCGCGACGGTCGTCACCCTGCAGGCGGTCTCGGGCGCGGGACTGAACGGCGTCGGCGCGATGGCGGTCGCCGGGAACGTGATCCCGGCGATCCGGGGGGAAGAGGAGAAGATCGGCCCCGAGCTCAACAAGGTGCTGGGCGCGGGGATCGAGGTTGCGGTCGCGGTCAACCGCGTGCCGGTGCTCGATGGGCACACGGCGCACGTCTTCGTGAAGCTGGGGCGGCCGGCTTCCGCGGGCGACGTGGCCGCGGCGCTTGTGGACTTCCAGCCCCCGGCGGCCGTCCGCTCGCTCCCCACCCTCCCCCCCCGCCCCCTCGCGGTGCGATCCGAACCCGACCGCCCCCAGCCCCGCCTCGACGCGGACGCCGGGGCGGGGATGGCCGTGAGCGTCGGCCGGATCCGCCCCGCCCCCCCGCCGCACGACATCGCCTTCGTGGTGGTCGCGCACAACGGGATCCGCGGCGCGGCCGGAGCCTGCCTCGCCAACGCGGAACTCTACATCGCGCGCTACGGCGCCCCGCATCCCACGCCGGAGATGGCCAAAGTGTAAAGCAAACATTACCAATTGTAATGTTGTCTTTACAGTGCGGGTGAGAAGTGGGGCCGACCACAGCCGGCAAGACGGGTTCCTCCCTCCATCGGCAGGTGGCCGGCCAGCGAAGGGCACCGTAGCTTCGCACCAAGTCCGACTCGCGGGTCATCGCCAACAATCCGCCGGCCCCATCCATGTCACCGTCTCAGGTACCACCCTTCGAGCTCTTCGGCGCGGCGCACAACGTCGTGATGGTCCTCACGGTTGCCGTGCCCGCCGCGCTGAGCGTCATCGTGCGGCGAGCCGGCTCGGAGGCGGTCACGCGCCGGATCTGCCTGGGTCTCGCGGCCGTGCTGGCGGTCAACCAGGTGACGTACTGGACCTACCGGTGGGTGACCGTCGGGGCCATGACCTTCCTGCGGGAGCACCTTCCGCTCCACCTGTGCAGCATCGGAATCATTCTCGCCGTCCTGCTGCTCATCCGGCGCGACCGCCTCTCCTACGAGCTCATCTACTTCTGGGGGCTGGCGGGGACGACGAACGCAATCATCACTCCCGAACTCACCGAGGGGTGGCCCGACTACCACTTCATCCAGTACTACATCTCCCACGGCGGCATCGTCACGACCGCGCTCTTCGCGACCTTCGGCCTGCGGATGCGCCCCGACTTCAAGTCGCTGATCCGCGCCTTCCTGTACCTCAACGTCCTGGCCGCGGGGATCGCCGTCGTCAACCTGCTGGTGGACGGCAACTACATGTACCTGTTCGAGGCGCCGGTCACCGCGTCGCCGTTGATCTTCCTGCCGTGGCCGTGGTATCTGCTGTGGTTCGAGGTGCTGGGGTTCGGGTTGTTCGCGCTGCTGTATCTGCCGGTCTACCTGGGGCGGCGGCTGGGGGCCTCGGGGCGGCGGACAGCCGGGTAGGGATCGCGGATCCAGGTGACCTGGGGTGGGGACCGGCGAACGGTGCCGGGCGAGCGGAGGTCGAGGGTTATCTCGCGGTAGGGTCCCGCGCGTGGGACGTACCCGGGTGGAGGGGGGATGATGTCGAGCACCCGGCCGTCCGGGCCGAGGATCGTCACGGGGCCCTGGTCCACATCGCCGGAGAGGTCGAGGACCTGGCGGGGGCGTTCGCGGTCCGCGAGGGGTGGACGGGGGGTGGGAAGCCTGTAGGCGTTGGCAAACCCCATATTGACGACGTAGCCCATATCGGCCATCGCCGCGAGGGTGATGGCGCTGACCGGCTGCGTAACCCCGGCCTCGAGTAGCGGCGTCATGATCTCCACGTCGAAGACATCCTCGTGCCAGTGACTGAGGTCGGTAGACAGCGGTACCTTGGCGCCCGTGTAGCCGGTACCGCCCGCCGCATCGAAGGCGGCCCGGGCCCCCGAGCCGGTGAAGTGCGGTTCCGGATCGGTGTCGAGCAGTCCGAGGGTGCTCAGCCGGCCTCCGATGAACCCCAGCCCGTGAGCGATTTCGTGAAAGGCGACGTCGTCGAGCGATCCCAGCGAGATCAGCCGGCCGATATCGGCTGCATCAAAGATTGCACGCGAGACGACCGGGAATCCCCCTCCGCTGCGCTGGGCGCAGAACCCGGCAACCGCCAGAGTCCCCCCGGGCCCGTCGATTGACCCGACCAGCGCGATGAACATGTGGTCGTCGACTTCCTGCCGGTTGAGGGGAATGCCGGCGCAGTTGAACCCCTCCGGCACAACCACATCCGGCAAGTCCGTCTCGGCCAGGATCGCCTCCCAGGCCCGGACTGCGGCACGGATGGGCGCCCGCTGCGCTTCCGGCATCGTAGTCTGGGCGAAGAACAGCATCGAAAACCCCGAGCTTGGCGGCGCTGACGGGGAGATCGTGACGAAGAAGGACGTGGAGGCCGACAGACCGGCCGGGTCGGTTGCCGTGATCGTGATGGTCGCCGAGCCGAAGTCGAGGGTGTACAGGTAGATCGAATCGCCGACGACCTCCGTCCGCACCACGGCCTCGTCGCTGGACTCCGCCGTGACGGTCAGCGGATCGTCGTCCGGGTCGCTGAAGATATCCCCCAGGTACGCATGATACCGCCGTCCGGGAATCGTGTCGGTAACGTCCCGGAAGGTCTTTTCCACGCGTGGCGCCCGGTTCGGCGGCTTCTCCTCGTCGACCACCACGACGAGCGCGCCGGAGCAGTTGTTGTCCGTGCGGGTCTCCTCGTCGACCGCATCCACACAGGCGCCGTAGTAGTGGATGCCCTCGGCCGCAGGGCTTGTCAGGCTGACCGATATGGTTTCCCGTCCGGATTCCGGCAGCGCACCGAGCGTGGCGGTTGCGACTTCGGTATCCGCGGTGCCGATCGTCGCGTCGGAAGAGAGGAAGAAGCGCACCGTCGTGCCGGAAGGGACTTCGCGGTTACCCTCGTTCCGCACCACAGCGTTGACGAAGAACGAGTGCTGCGGTCCGACGGAGAACGAGTCCTGGGCCAGGTCGACGGCCAGATCGGGGCGAGGCCGCATCTCTACCCTGACTTCGAACCGTTGGGTGGCGGTGAAGCTTCCCGGTCGGCGCGTGGTCACGTCCCGGGCGGTGACGGTTATTGTCGCCGTGCCGGGGGCCCTGGCCTCGACCGTCAGCAGGTTGCCCGAGATGGACGTTGTCGCGATCGACGCGTCGGACGACTCGGCGGCGTACCGGAGCGGGTCGCGGTCCGGGTCGATGAAGAACCGGCCCAGGCTGGTGCGGAACATGTCGCCGGGTTCCAGTGTCGGTGCACGAATGCTGTCGCGCGGCAGCGGTGCGCGGTTGGGCTGCCAGAAGACCACCGGGACCCCGGCGGAGCAGTTGTTGCCCGTGTTGGTCTCGTTGGGCGGCGAATCGACGCAAACGCCATAGTAGCGCGTCCCGGCGAAGGGCGGCCCCTCAACATGGACCGACACCTCCGCGGCCTGGCCGGCCCCGAGCGGAATCACCGAATCCGCCGCGACCTGCGGGTCATTACTCGAGATCCTGGAATCGAAGGATTCGTACACCCGCAACCTGCTTGGGGATTGGGCCTCCGCGTTACCCTGGTTGCGCACGACTGCGGTGAGCGTGAACTCGCCGCCCACCACGACGCTGTCCGCGTCCACGGCCGGGGTATCGACCACCAGGTCGGGCGCCGGAACCGGCTCGACCACGGCCCGGAAACGCTGAGTGGCGGCGAGCCCGTCCGGGTCGCGGGCGGTGACGGTGATGGTCGAACTCCCCACCGACTCCGCCGAGAGGGCGATGATGCTGCCGTGTGCCGCGACGGTGACCCGAATCCTTCGGGAGGTCTCTGCCGTGTAGTCGAGCGGATCCCCGTCGGGGTCGCTGAAGTAGGACGACACATCCACCGAGTCCACCGAGCCCACGTAGATGGTCCGGTCGGGAATCTCGCCCACCGCGACTGGCGCCCGGTTGGGGTGCGCCGCTGAAACGTCGAAGCTCTGCTCCGCGGAGAGCCCGTCCGGGTCGGAGGCGGTGACGGTGACCGTCGTGCGGCCCGGCGCGATCGGCACGACGACGAGGGTGCTGCCGGACACCCGGGCGGTCGCCACCGCCGGCTCGGAGGACTCGGCCGCAAAGCCCAGCGAATCCCCATCGGGGTCCGTGAAATGGGAAGTCAATCGCACCGCGAGCGTGTCGCCCAGCAGCAGCGAGTCGGCAGGAATCGTGTCGGCGACGATCGGCCCGCGGTTTGGCACCGTCACTTCGAAGGACTGCTCGGCGGTCTCGCCCCCGGGGTCGCGGGCGGTCACTGTGACGGTGGCCTTCCCCTTCGCGGCCGCGACGATCAGCACGGAGTCGCCCTTCGCCTCGGCGCGAGCCACCTCCGGGTCCGACGACGCGGCTGCAAGCGCCAGCGGGTCGCCCTCGGGGTCGCTGAAGTGGGCGGCAACGCCGATCGTGACCGAATCACCCACCTCGAGCCGCCGGTCCTCGATCGCGCCCACGGCTGCCGGCCCCCGGTTCGGCACCGAGACCTCGAACATCTGCCGCGCGGACAGGCCGCCGGGATCGGTCGCGGTCACGGTGACGGTTGCCGTGCCGCGGGACAAAGCCCGCACTGTGACCACGCTGCCGGCGACGGCGGCCGCAACGACCCCCGCATCGGAGGACGCGGCCCCGTAGGTCAGGGGATCGCCGTCCGGATCGCGAAAGTGCTCTGCGAGGTTGACCGTGCCGGAGTCCCCGTGGGCCACCTCAAGGGCCGGGATTGCACCGGTCGGCTGGGGTGCCCGGTTGGGCTCGGGCGGGGGCTCGGTGGCGCCGTCCCCGCAGGTCAGCTGCGCCGCGATCGCGACGGCGGCCGCAATCCACCAGATGCGTGCGCGTGGTTCGGCCACGGCTGCGCCGTCTCCTTTTCGAGGCGATCCAGGGCGTGACGCCGGGCTGCGGTCCCGGCGCCGGAAGCTGTCCGGTACACACAAGATAAACAGCCCGTGCGGCAGTTGTCGCGTGCACGTCGCTGCGTACAGATTGTTGCCATGAAAATGCCCCGCCATTGGACCGCCGCCGCATTGATGACCGCTTCGGCGCTCATCGGCTGTGGAGACGACGGCACGACGGGCCCGCGGGGACCCGCGCCGGACCTGTTCGCCGACTCGCTGGCGGTTTCGCGCCCGGATCCGACGGATCTGGAGTCCGTCGAGATCAGCTTCCAGCTCGGCAACGCCGGAAACGCCGCAACCCCCGCGCAAGTCCCCTTCGTGGTCACCGTCGACGGCGTGGCGGTGGAGTCCCTCCGGACCGACCGGATGCAGCCCGGCCAGCGGGTCCGGTGGAAGCTGGAGCGGCCCCCGCTCGAGGCCGGGCTCCCCGAGATCGCCGTGTTCGTCGACCCCGACAACCGGATCGAAGAGCGCAACGAGGAGAACAACCGGGTCGCGGCGACGGTCCGTGTCGCGCGCCAGCGCATCATCGCACCCACCCAGTCTGTGACGGTGTCATCGGGGACCGTGGACGAGGTCCTCCACTTCCGCATCGACATCGACGAGCCCGCGCAGGAAGTCCTCAACGTCGAGCTCTCCGGGGGCTCCGGCGACGCGGACATGTTCGTCCACTTCGGGGACCGGCCGGCGGACCACTACGACTACGAGTGCGTCAGCGGCAACGCGGCGTCCGACGAGCTCTGCCAGATGGTGCCCACCCGGGAGGGGAGCTACCACGTCGCCGTCCATGCGTTCACCGCCTTCGGCCCCTCGACGCTCACGGCGACCGTGGGTGGAAGGACCGTCGAGAAGTTCGACATCGAGGTGGTGTTCCTCGACCACGGCACCGCCTCGCAGGACGAGATCGTGCGCGAAGCCGCGCGGCGGTGGGAATCGGTCATCGCGCGCGGCGCCAGGGAGTCCGACTTCACCGGCCCCGGCGGCCTGCCGGCGAATGCCTGCTTCCAGGGGAGTCCGGCCGTCACCGACAGGGTCGATGATCTGCGGGTGTGGGTCAGGATCGCCTCGATCGACGGCGTGGGCGGCGGTGTGGCCATAGCGGGACCCTGCCGGGCGCGCGCCACTCTGTTCCCCGAGAGCGACACCATCTACCAGGAGACGATTCTGGGCGCCATTCTGCTCGACGAGGCCGACGTCGCGCGCATGGAGGCCAACGAGCTGCTCCTGCCCGTGGTTGTCCACGAGATGGCCCATGTGCTGGGCTTCGGCAGCGTTTGGAACGACCACCATCTCCTCGAGAACCCGTCGCTCCCCGCCAACCTGGGGGCCGACACGCACTTCACGGGCCGCCTGGCGACCGCGGCCTTCGATGCCGCCGGAGGGGCGGGCTACGCCGGGGGCGCCAGGGTGCCGGTGGAAAACCGCTCCGAGCAGGGGTCGTCCGACCGGCATTGGAGGGAGAGCGTCTTCGACGACGAACTGATGACGCCGTTTGTCGGAGGCGGGCACGCGCTGAGCCTGATCACCATCGAATCCCTGGCCGACCTGGGCTACGGAGTCGATGTCACGCAGGCGGAATCCTACACCATCCCGGCGGCCGGCCGGCCTGGACCGGCGGCAAAGCGCGGCCCGCTGGTGTATCTTGGGGACGACATCGCCCGCTGGCCGGTGGTTGTGGTCGATCAGAAGGGCCGCGTGATCGGGGTACGGCAGCCTCGGCGATAGCGCGAATACAAATATGTAAAGTCCGCATGACAGTTTGCCATGTATTCTTTACGTTCCGCTCGACTGCTCCCCGCCCGTGTGGTTCCGTTACATTTCAAGTCTGCTCGCACACTTTGCCTGACAAGGAATTGGCGCCATGAGAATATCCAGTGCTGCCCTCCCCCTTTCGCTGCTGGCCGTACTCGCAATCGCCGCCTGCGGGGGAGGCGACGACGGGCCCACCACCCCGCCCGGTCCCTCGACGATCTCGATCTCCCCGGCCACCGGCACGCTGACCTTTATCGGCCAGACCAGGGCGTTCCGCGCAAACGTTCGTGACGCCGCCGGGCAGAACGTGACCGCCCAGGTCACCTGGACCAGTTCGGACCCCGCGGTCTTCACGGTGGATGGCAGCGGGACGGTCACGGCCGTGTCCAACGGCTCGGGGCAGCTGCAGGCATCCACCGCCGGCCTGACGGCGAACGCGGCGGTAACGGTGCAGCAGGCTCCCACGGTTCTCGTGGTCAGGTCCGGGGGCGACCAGGAAGGCGTCGCGGGATCGGTGTTGCCCAACCCGATCGTGGTGCAGGTGACGGACCAGGGCGGGACCGGCGTTGGCGGCGTCGCGGTCTCCTTCGCGCCCGGCGAGGGGGCCGGATCGGTCAACCCGCAGAACGCCGTGTCCGACGCCAATGGCGAGGTGTCGGCCGAATGGACGCTGGGCGGCGGCAGCTTCGGCAGCCAGTCGCTGCGCGTGTCTATCCAGCAAGGCGCTCAGACAATCGTCAACGCGCGGGCTGTCCCCGAGACGCCCATTCCGGACTTGGCGATCGAGGGGAGTCTGCGCCTGAGCCGTGGTGATCCGACGATCCTGGAAACGATCGATGTCAGCCTCCGGGTGGCAAACCTGGGGAACGCCGCCACTCCGGCGGTCTTCCCACTGACGCTTTCGGTCGATGGTACGGTCGTGGAGACCTTCGAAATCGACGAACTCGCGGTTGAGGAACGCGTCAACCTGACGTATAGCGTGGGTCCGTTCGACGCTGGTTCCCACGAGATCGCTTTCGAGCTGGATGCCGCCGGCGAGATCGACGAGTGGACGGAAGCCAACAACACAGCCTCCGGGCAGGTCAGCGTCACCAGCCAGGAGGTCATCCCGGTCGAAGGGACCGGCGAGGTGTGGTCCCGTCAGTTTTCGGCCGATTCGTCCGACGTGCTCCTGTTCCGTCTGGACGTGCCGGAGACGATGGACGAGTTCCTGACCATCAGGCTCAGTGGCGGGTCCGGTGACGCGGACCTCTTCCTGAACTACGACCAGCGCCCGGATGACCAGTTCGACTACAAGTGCCTCAGCATCACCTCCACGACCGACGAAGTCTGTCAGACTGCGCCAATGCGCGCCGGATCCTATCATGTGCTCGTCCACGCGTTCGTCGACTTCGGCCCGACGACGATGACCGTCACCGTGGGCGATGACGCTGTGGAGGACTACGACATCGATCTCGTGTTTCTGAGCAGCGGAACGAGTTCACAGAACAAGATCGTGGAAGACGCTGTTGAACTCTGGGAGTCCATCATCGTGGCCGGCGTGACCGACGTCAACGTAACCGCGCCTGCGGGGGAATGCGGGGATTCACCGGCAGTCAACGAAGTCATCGACGACATCCGTATCTACGTGACGATCGACTCGATCGACGGGGTGGGAGGCGCGCTCGGTGTGACCCAGGTGTGTCGCATCAGGTCCATTTCAGTGTTGGACTTGGTCTTTACCCCGCTCACCGGCTTAATACGGCTGGATGAGACCGATGTCGATACTCTGGAGGCCCGGGGCCTGCTTGATGAGACGGTCATCCACGAGATTGGCCACACGTTGGGCTTCGGGATCATCTGGGAAGCCCACGGGCTGCTGGCCAATCCGTCGGAGAACAATCCCGGCGCGGACACGCACTTCAGGGGCCCACTGTCCATCGCGGCCTTCGATGCCGCCGGCGGAGGGGGCTACATAGGCGGCGCCAAGGTACCGGTTCACAACGATGGGAGGCAGGGCATCGCCGACGGTCATTGGAGGGCTTCAGTATTCGGCAACGAACTCCTGACCCCCTTCATCTCCCCGGGCGGTTCCGTGTTCAGCGCGATCACCATCGAGAGCCTGGCCGACGTGGGCTTTTCCGTGAACCTGGCCGAAGCGGAGGACTATCGGCTTCCAGGGTCGGCGGCGGAAGCGATGGACCGGCTGAAGGGGCCGGTCATCGACCTGAGAGGGGATATCATGGACGGGCCAATCAGAATGGTGGAAATGAAGGGCGGGGCGAAGTTTGTAAACCGTCGGCGGTGATTCGGATCCTCCGCCCCACTCCCGGGAGCGCCGTTTCGGACGATGAGGGCCTGGTGTCGACCGAGTGGACGCTGGGCGACGGGGGACCCGGGTTCAGGGGCGGCACCATGAACCTTTCATTTCGCTCCCGGGTATGATGCGGCATGGAGTTTCGCAAGCATGCTGTCCTCGTCGCTTTCCTGCCCGCTCTGGCGATTGCCGGTTGCGAAGCGCCCGATTGGACCGATCCCGAAACGGGCGGGCCGGTGGGCAGGATCACGCGTATCGGTGTGTATCCGGCTGACGTCACACTTACCCAAATCGGCCAGGTCGACACGTTCGGTGTGGTTTTGATCACTGAGGGTCCCGGAGCGTCCCGCAGTCCCCAAGTCGAGATCTCCTGGGCCGGTTCGGATCCCGCGGTCTTCACGGTGGACACCATGGGCTTCGGGGGTGCTGTGGTCACGGCGGTAGCCAACGGTTCGGGGGTGCTCCGGGCAGTGGAGCAGCTGAGGGGCCTGACCGACAGCGCGTTTGTGATCGTCGAGCAGATACCACGGCTCTTGGAGGTTGTTTCGGGGAGCGACCAGGAGGGCAAGGCGGGATCGAAGTTGCCCAACCCTGTGGTGATCCGGGTGACCGACTTCGGGGGAACAGCGGTGACGGGTGTCACCGTTTCCTTTGCACCGGAGGATGGAGCCGGTTCCGTGAATCCCGGGAGCGCCGTGTCTGACGAAGAGGGCCTCGTGTCGACCGAGTGGACGCTGGGCGACAGCTTAGGCGAACAGTCGATTCGCATCTGGTTCGATGGGGGTCCGCTGCTTTGGGTGAGGGCCACGGCAGGTTCGTAGCATGGCGTCCGGCGGCTGGAGTCGGGTGTTCCGCCAGGGTTTATCCGCACTCTACTTCACGACAAGGATCCGCTGAGTCACCGGATAGAGCCACTCGACGCCCCGCTCGGTGACCACCGCGTCGTCCTCCAGCGGGATCCGCACCTTGGCGCCGCCCCACTCCGGGTTGGCGGTGTACGCGAAAAGCTCGACTGCTATGAGGGTGCCGGGCCGCAGCTCGTAGGTGAGCTGGGTGGGATTGAAGAAGGCGAGCGAGGGGCCGATGCCGTGCCCCCAGTTGCCGACCGAGTGGGGTCCGATGACGACGTCGGTCACGCCGGGGTCGTCGGTGGGCTGGTTGAACTCGATGCGGTTGAAGCCCGCCGCTTGAATCGCGGCCCAGGTGGCGTCGAGGGCTTGCTGGGCGGTGGGCGCGGGCTTGATCGACGCCTTCATGACGTGGCGCACCTTCTTCGCGCGCTCGAAGGCGTGGCGGATCCCCGGCGGCGGCTCGGTCTCGCCCTCGCGCAGCACGTACGCGACGCGCTTCATGTCGGTGTAGAAGTCGAGGAAGCCGACCCCCCAGTCGATCATGAGGAGGTCGCCGCGCTGGATGATACGGTCCGAGGAGATGGCCTCGATGCCGGTGGGGCCGGTGAGGTAGACGGACGGCATGTCGAAGGACGAGTCGAGGCCGCGCGCGAGGAGCTGGTCGAGCATCCACCAGGCCACGTCTTCGAGTGTGGTGACGCCGGGGATGATGACTTCGTTGGAGAAGGCGCGCTCGGCGATCTCGCGGCTGATCTCGCCCGCTTCGGCGAAGGCGGCGATCTCCGACGCGGTGCGGGTGGCGCGGAAGTCGGACACGAAGCGTTCGGCCGAGACGAGGCGGTCGGCGTACGGGGAGCCGAGGACCTCGCGGAGGTGGAGGTAGGAGGTGTGGGACAGGCCGTCGGCGCCGCCGATCGAGGCCGCCATGTTGACCCCGATCCGGTCAGGGTCGCGCTCGGCCACATAGTCGGCGAGCGACTCCGCGCCGCCGAAGTGGTCGTAGACGCCGCACTGCTCCAGCTTGTAGCCGCTGACGCCCAGCGCGGCCCGCTCGGTGCGCTCGCCCCGGTCGGTGAAGACGTAGTAGGCCCAGTCGCCGACGTAACCGCGGCCCAGTGCGTCCCACAGCGGGTCGAGGAGGCCTTCGCGCATCACCACGATCCACATGTCGAGGTCGTTGTCGTGCATCGCCTTCGGCAGGACGAGGTCGAACTTCTCCGCGCGGATCTGGCACATGCGCTCCCAGCGGCGGCGAGCTTCCTGGGCGTCGAGGGGCATCGCCCACGGCGCGGTGGCCAGCAACGCGAGCGCGGCCAGCACGGTCCGGCGCCACCCGGCGACCATCCTCGCGCCCACCGCCGCACTCGCCCGGCCCGTCATCCCCCCCACCCGGCCCCCCACCCCCCCCACCCCCCTCACCGCACCACCACCCATCCCGACCGCGCGGTGCCGCCCTTGTCCGACTCGGCGACGACCCGCACGGCCCGCTCTCCGCCCACCCCCCGCACCACCCACGCTACCGTGTGCGACGCGGCGGAGGCCGCCTCCAGGAACGGGTTCGACCCCGCGAGGTGCGGGATCACGGTGCGCGCCCTCCCCTCCACGATCTCCAGCCCGGGGTGCGTCAGCGTCACGGCGGGCGCCCGCACCACCTGGCGGTCGATGCGGCCATCGGTGCGCTCACGCCCCACCGCGCCCCGGTCGGTGGCGCTCGTCGGCAGGTATCCCGTGTTGGTCACCGTCACCTCGACGCGGAAGGTCCCGTCGCCCAGAGGCGTCACCACCGGGTCGCTCAGCTCGATCAAGGCGCTCTGCTCGGCGAGGTAGAGGATCCAGTGCAGCTGCTGCTCCGTCTCCTCCTCCAGGAACTCGGGCGGCGGATTCTGCCCCCAGAACTTTGTGTGCCAGCCCCCGATCTCGACCGTGCCGTACTCGGGGTGCTCATACGGCGTCCAGTCCGAGAAGTAGCGGCCGCCCAGCTCCTCGTCGTTGAAGCGGTGGTGCTCCGCCCGGGTGATCTCCCCGTCGCCGTCGTAGTCGGTCACCCACGCCTGGGGCCCCGGGGAGAACTCCGGCACCCAGCCGATCACGCCGTGGTCCCAGTATCCCCAGCTGATCAAGGTGCCGTAGCGATGCTCGGTCGGGTGCGTGGCGCTGGGCCGCACCGGGCGTCCGGTCGAGCGCGTGTACTCCTCGCCCAGGTGGATGATCAGCGACAGGTCGATCTGCGGGAAGAGCGATGGCGCCGACGCCGACGGCAGCCGGTAGACGAAGCCGCCCGACGTGTGCCCGTGCACGATCCCCGTGATGTTGCGGTGCGCGTTGATGAATTCGGCGGCGGCGCGGGTCTCGGGCTCCGAGAGCGGGTAGTCCCCCGCGCCCGGCTGGCGGTGCACGCGCTCCCAGTTGCGCGGGAAGTTGCGGTTCATGTCGAGTCCGCCGACCCCGTCCTCGTTGTGCTGTCCGTCGCCGTCGTTGTCGATCCCCTCGCTCATCGTGGAATAGCGCAGGCCCGCGCGCAGGCGTTGCGCATCGCGTACCATAATCCGGTTATCGTCCGGATCTGCCACCCATATCCCGTCCGGATCGGGGATGCGCATCTGCGTGATCCACCCGTCGCCGTCAAGGTCCTCGGCGGGGTCCTCGTCCGCCGTGCCGTCCTCGTCGTCGTCGAAGGGGTGAGGGGTGCTGCGCAGCGACACATCGTCGATGAGCGCCAGGTCCGAGCCGTCGGGGTTGAACTTGGGGCGGATGTAGAACGCGCGGGTGTCCAGCAGCGCGGTGACGCGCGGGTCGGTGCCGTAGCCGTTCAGGAGGTGGCCAATCAGGTGGGTGGCGACGGCCGAGCCGGTGAGTTCGCCCGCATGGAGGCCGCCGTCGACGTACAGGGCGGGCTTCTCGCTCGCGGGGCCGGTCGCCTCGTTGGTGATCGTGATCACCATGAGGGGCTTGCCGAAGAAGCTCTGGCCGATCTGGTGCAGCTCGGTCAGCTCCGGGTAGAGCGTGTGGAACTCCCGCAGGATCTGGTCCGTCTCGGCCGCCGTGTAGAAGCGGTTCCAGTCGACCGCGCCCGTGGGCGAGACGAGGCTGGCGGCCTGGCCGGAGGCGGAGGCGGGCAGAGCCGCCAGGAGGGCAGCGAGGAGGAGGCCGGTCATGCGCATGGTCATTGCACCTTCCAGAGGATCCAGTAGTCGTCGAGGGTGTCGTCGTCGGTGGCGAGTTCGGTCTCGCCGGGGGGCAGGCCGTTAAGCTGCAGGATGTAGGTCAGGGCGTCGGTGACCTGCTGGCGCGACAGGCTCCCGGGCCGGCCGTGGGGCATCCGCTCGTAGATCCAGTACCAGAGGCGGAAGACCGAGGCCTCCTCCCACCGGTCCAGGAATGCGGAAGCGGTCCAGTCGTCGACCACATGGCACTCGGAGCAGATCGCCCCGTAGACCGCGTGTCCGCGATCGGCCTGTTCCTCGGTGTAGATGCCGTCGGTGGTGTTCGGCTCGTCGGCCTTGGAGGGGCGCTCGGGCGCGGGTGCGGGCGCTTCGTCCGCGGCATCCGGCCCCGGCGCCGAGGCGCGGCACGCGGAGCCGGCCCAGAGCAGGGTCGCCAGCATCAGTGCGAAGCCACGCCGGCGAGTCCGCCCCGTCCGGCACCTGCACCCACCGGCCGATCCGATTTCTTTGCTCACGCTCAACTCCGCGTTCAAATGCCCCCGGACCCGACGCCCTCTCCGCGGTCCGTCCGCCCTGGCACCCAACGCCGAAGGTGCTCCGCGGCACCCGCTCGCGCAACCACCCGGCCGCCGCACCCGTATTCTCCAGGCATACCCCCCTCAACGAGAGAAAAGAACGATGGACGAACTTGTCGAGTTGTTCAGCTTCGAAGGCCGCGCGAATCGTTCGCGCTACTGGCTGGTGCAGGTGGTGGGCACCTTGCTGCTCGCGATCTACGCCGTGTTCTTCATGGGTCTGGCCGAGGCCTTCGGTCCGGTCTTCGTTCTGCCGATGCTCGGCGTCCTGTGGGCCGGAGCGTGGGCCGGGCTGGCCGTTACCGTGAAGCGCTTCCACGACCTGAACCGTCCGGGCTGGCACTTCCTCCTGCTGGGAGTGCCGATCTACAACCTGTACCTGTGGTTCCTGCTGCTCTGCCGCGGGGGAACCATCGGCCGGAACGTGTACGGACCGGATCCGTACCTGCGCCGGCGCCGGCACAGGGTCGGGCGGTAGCGGTAGGAGAACGTTGCGCGTCCGCGCCCGACGGATGAACTAGTCGCCCAGGTACCCGGGGCGCTGGTCCGCATCCAGCGCGGCCATTATCGCCGCCTCCGAGTCGTGGTTGGGGTCGGCAAGCCTCTCGAACCCGTCGAGCATGCCGAGCTCATGCAGCGCGCAGGCGTACGTCGCGATCGCCGAGCCCAGCTTGCCCCGCTCGAGCTGCACCACCGTCGTACGGCTCACGCCCAGCCGGACGGCGAACTCCTGCTGCGTCCACCCGCGGTGCTCCCGGGCGGTACGGATCCTTCTGCTCAGCCGGGACACCGCATCCGCCACCGCGCGTGGCGCGTCATGTGCGACGGAGCGCCGGCTCATGTGCCCGCCCGCACGAGGTTGGCCTCCGGCGGAGGCAGGGTCAGCACCAATCCCACGTCGTCCTTTCGCTATTGAGATCACTCCATCGCGCGTCTCATTATCCATGTGATTATTACGCGATATGGTTCTCGTACATCATGGTATATTCGTGATCGACGGCCTGTCAAGACAGGAGGCCGGCCTCCGCAAGGCCTCCAGCCCGGGGCCCACCGGGAGTTCCGCTACTCGCCCCACCCGGAGGGGACTTTGGCACCCTCACCGTCGCCGACATATCTTTCGGACGGGTGGTCATTGCCGGGCTGGCGCGTCGCAGGGGCCCCGAGCCCACTGCCTTCGTTGAGCGATGCTAGCTGCCAGGGGCGGATTTGTTTGCCTGCACCACCCCGTCGCCGGGACCTCGGGTCCCGGCCTTTTTTTGTCGCCGGCCCCGCTTCGGTAGGGATCGTCTGCGTTCCGTAGTCAGGTTTTCTGCCCTCATTCGAAAACCTGTCTGGTCGCTAAATGCTCGTTGTAAGGGGATCGGGGATTTCTTGCCGCACTCGCCTGTGCGTGGCCTGGGAATTGCCCCTGTAAGGGGCGCTCACGAAAACGTCCGGCGAGAGAGACTCCCGGAAGATAACCAGTTCCACCGTTCCCAAAAGGAGAAACGGAATGAGCAGACTCAAGCTTCTAGTGGCGGCTGCGCTGCTTGGCTTGCCCCTGGCTGCCTGCGAGGAGGGTACGAAGCCTCCTCCGGTCGGCCAGATCGACGGCCAGGTGGTCGTCGAGGGCGAGGGGGTCGACGGGGTTTCCGTCACCCTGAGCAGCGGCGCCGCGACCACGACGAGCGGCGGTGGGTACTTCTCCTTCACAGATGTGGAGGGGGGTACGTACACCATCACGATCAGCGGCTATCCGGACGATGCCAGCTTCGACCAGACCACGGCCGAAGTAACCATCGCCCAGGCTGATCAGACCATCAACCGGAACTTCAACGGTTCCTGGATCCGCACCGCCAGCCTCATGGGCATGGTGAGTGTGGAGAACACCGGCATCGCCGGCATCACCGTGGCCATCTCGGGACGCCAGGATGCGCAGATGCTGACCGACGCGAACGGCCAGTACACCTTCACGGGTCTGCGCGCGGGCAACTACACCGTCGAGATCTCGGGCTTCGACCCGACCGACGTGGCGTTCTCGGCCACGTCCAGCGCCGTTGAGGTGGCCGTGGGCGAGTCGAAGGTCTGGAGCTTCGAGGGCACGTACGTGCGCGAGTCCGCCGTTGCGGGCCAGGTCAGCGTCGAGGGCAGCGGCCTTTCCGGCGTGACCGTGAGCCTGCAGGGCATGGGCGCCGACGACGACCAGATGACCGACGCCGGCGGCCAGTACACCTTCTCCAACCTGCGCGCGGGCGAGTACCAGCTCGCAATCAGCGGGTACGACGCCGACGAGTACGGCTTCACGACGACCTCGGCGACCGTCCGGGTCGAGCACGGCCGCACCGCCAACGTTCCGTTCGAGGGCATCATGCTCCGCACCGCGTCCATCATGGGCCAGGTGAGCGTGGAGGGTGAGGGCCTGGGGGACGTGACGGTCAGCCTGAGCGGCGAGGGCGAGAGCCAGACCGCGATGACCAACGAGGCCGGGCAGTACGCGTTCACCGAGCTGCCGGCCGGCAACTTCCAGGTCGCGATCAGCGGCTACGACACCGACGACTATTCGTTCGAGACGACCGCGAAGAACGTCGCCCTCGCATTGGGCGAGACGGCGACGGTGCCGTTCGAGGGCATTCTGCTTCGGACTTCGGGCATCAGCGGCCGCGTCAGCGTCGAGGGCACAGGCCTGGACAGCGTGACGGTCACGCTTTCGGGCGACGACCTCGAAGAGGACATGACGGCCATGACCGACGCGAGCGGCCAGTACGCCATCGCGGGTCTGGCCGAGGGCGACTACACAATCGCGATCTCCGGCTACGACGATGTCGCGTACGACTTCGAGACGACCTCGATGGACGTGACGCTCGGCGACGACGACACGCAGATCGTCAACTTCACGGGGACGCACGCCCGCACGGCGAGCATCTCCGGGATGGTTTATGTCGACGAGGCGGGCAATAACGACTCGTACGACGACGGCGAGAATGCGCTGATGGCGCCCGGGATCGCGCTGGCGCTGGTGGGTCCGGGAATCCTGGACCGCACGATCGGCGCCACCGGCGCGGACGGCTCGTTCATGTTCGGCGAACTGCGCGCCGGCCCGTACCAGCTGGTGGTGGCCAACGCTGCCGCGGCGGGCCCGGACTACGCCTACGGCGGACCCGCGGAAGGCTACGAGTTCAACCTCGGCGTCGGTGACGCGGAGACGCAGAACATCCCGTTCGACATCACGCACACGACGGTCGGCTTCTCGGTCAACCTGAAGCGCGGTGCCGCCATGGGCGCAGCGCTGCCCGGTGCCACGGTGTCGTTCTTCTCGGATCTGGCCGGCGAGCAGAAGATCGGCGACGCCATGACCGGCGACGACGGCATGGCGTCGTTGCGCATCGCGCGTTCGGCGGCAAGCAACCACACGGTCTATGCGTCGGTCGCGGCCCCTGCGGGCAGCTACCACACATCCGGCGCGATGCAGGCCGTGATGTGGAATGCGCAGATGACGACGCACGCGGATTCCAACGACGAGGACATCGTCAACACGATGGCCAGCTTCTCCTTCAACGGCGCCACGATCATGACCGACATGGGTGGCGGCAACGCGCTTGGCGGCTGGGCCATCAGCGTCACGTCCGGTGACGAGGCGGTTGACGGCGCTCCGACGAAGCTCGGTGCGGACGGCTCGGCGTCTCACTCCGAAACGGTGGCAGCCGGCGACATGCCGAAGATGTACAAGGTCGAGATGGCTGGATGGAAGGACCAGTCCAACGACACGCTGACCGGCGACGGCGGCGAGAGGTACACGAGCACCACCGTCATGCACAGCCACGACGGTCTCTCCCTGTCCGGCACGTCCACGGACGCCGGTACGCTCGAGGTGACGTACACGACCCAGCGGCTCCGGGTCTACGTCCACCAGGAGAACGACCAGGTCATGGGCTACACCGGCAACGTCCTGGGCGGCGACGTGCGGATGGGCGGCATCATCGATGTCGACATCGAGCACATCGGTGCCAACGGACGCGCCAATAACTTCGAGGCGATGGACAGCGTCAAGAGCAGCGCCCGGGGCGGCGTGTACCAGTTCTGGAACGTGCCGGCGGCTGCCAACGTCATCGTCTCCGCGGACGAAGTCGCGACGCTGGGCAAGGACAAGGACGGCAACGACATCGCCAACACGAACCACCTGCTGGACAAGAACGGGCACAGCGACGAGATCGCCGCGTATGTCGACCGGGACGCCAACGGCATCACGGGCGGCGCGTTCGGCGCGCACGGCGGGTTCCACCACACAGTGGATCTCTGCCCGCTGATGTCCGATGCGGGCGACCAGCGCCACGGCGAGTGCAGCACCTTCGCCTTCGTCGAGACCTTCGCGGTCGACGGACAGGCGTGGAAGTATGTGCGCAACAAGTCCTCAGACGACTTCGCTTCGGCAAACAGCAAGGCGGGCGTGAAGGGCCTCTCGGTCAGCATGGATCCGGTCGATGGCGAGAACCTCGCCATGGAAGACGAATCCTTCACCGCCAAGACCGCCGGCAGCCTGAAGTTCGACTTCGGCCACATGCCGGCCGGCGTGTACAAGGTCACGGTTCCGGACGGATGGATCGGCCAGAGGGGTCCCCTCGAGTCGCCCACCAACGACCTTGCCGCGCGCATCAACCCCCTCGACTCGGCGCTGAACATCGACGTGACGCCGAAGACGGGGTACGCCTACGGCACCGTAGTTGACGCCGACAACCGCCGCCTGGCGGGCGTCACCGTGAACGTGAACGGCGTGTCGGTCACCACCGACTCGCAGGGCCGCTACGTCGCGGAGGGCTTCGGGTCCAGGAACTACCGCGCGCCCGGATCACGGTTCACGCAAAGGAACGTGATCGTCGTGACGACCGCGGAGGAAGGAAGCGAGGAGACAACCGACCTCGGTTCCTTTGCCGCGAACACGCCGCGGCGGATCGACGTCGAGATCGAGGACGCGGCCGAGGTCACCATGATCAGCGGTCGGGTGACTCACTCCGACGGCGGCGCCGGTGTCGGCAGCGTGCGGGTCTGGGTGGACGGCAGAGCGCCGCTCAACCCGAACGCGAGGTCGAGTTCCAGACTCACGCGGAACAACATCTACGTCACGAACAGCAACGGTGACTTCTCGGTGCGCGTCCGCGCGAAGGAAGGTGGCGCATCTGCCACCGTGACCGTGTCGAAGGACGGCATGTTCTTCTCGCCGGATCAGCACACGGTCGGAGCCGTTGCCGGAGCGACCATCTCCGGAATCAACTTCACCGCGTTCGATAACGGTACGATCCACGGCCGAGTGGTCGACGGAAGCAACAACCCGATCGGCGGCGTGCTGGTAACCGCACAGCAGATCGGCGGCACCGCCATGGATACCATGACGACGACCGCGAACACGGGGGCCTACACCCTCAGCGTGCGCTACGGCCAGTACGGCGTAACGGCGGCGAAGGCCGGCTACACCTTCACCGATACCACCGGCGTCAACGTGCCCAACGACGGCAAGGCGCAAAACGACCTCATCGGGACAGCGGTGGAGAACTACTCTCTGCTCAGTTCGCTGAGCCTGAGCGGCGTGTCGCTGTGTCGCGGCAGTCAGCCGTGCGGACGCACGATGGGCGGATTCCGCAGTGCCCACACGGACTACACTGCCACGGTCGGCAACTCGACCGCCGTGACCACCGTGACCGCGACAGCGGGCGGCGGAGCCAGGGTGACAGAGATCTATCCGGGTGACGCCGACGCCACTACGGCGGGGCACCAGGTCAATCTCCCCGTCGGAACGACCGATATCGAGATCAGGGTTGTCGCCAGCGACAACACGGACACGACCGACTACGAGGTTGCCGTGACCAGGCGGGCTACATCCACCACGATCACCGGTACGATCACGGATACCCAGAAGGATGAAGACGGGAACACCGTTGGAGTCGCGGGCGTCCAGGTCACGGTTACCGGTGCCGGCGACATGCTCAACGGAAGGACCGTTGGCGGAAGGACCTACGTCACGACGAATTCCAGCGGCCAGTACACGGCGATCATGGAATCCGGCGGTACCGGAACGGTAACCCCGACGAAGACGGGTTACAGCTTCGAGCCGGCCAACCGGGATGTCAATCTCAACGCCGATTCGGTGGAGGGAATCAACTTCACCGGCTCCTCGTACACGACAATCACGGGTACGGTGATGGCGGGCGGAGTCGCGCTGGAAGGCGCAACGGTAACGGCCACGCATGCAGACGGTGCCACCGATTCGGATACTTCGGATCGTCGCGGCCGCTTCAGTGTGAGCGTGCCGGCCGGCAGGATCACGATCACGGCTGCGAAGGCTGGATACGACTTCGACCCCCAGACCGTATTCGGCGACGCTGGCGAAAGCACGGCAATCGGCACGATCGAGGCAACAGGCAACCTGATGCCGCTGAACGTCATGGCCTCGCGTGATACAGCCGACACCGGCTTGTATGACGGCAGTGCAACTGTCACGTGGGATCAGGGCATATCCGGTGCAGCCGACGCGTACCAGCCGCAGCTCCTAGGAGGCGCTGATGGCGAGACGTGGACAGCGTTCGGAGACCTCGTGACTACCCTCACGGCTGGAGAGGGATCGAGTGCGGGCTCAACCGATCTCGCCGCCGGATCAGATACTCTGACGGTTACGTTCCGGGTCCTGGCGTTGACAGAGGATCCGGACAACGCCGGCACCTACACCGACACGCTGGCTTCTGCCAACGCGACCGTAGGACCGGTCAACCCGGTGGTCAGCAACGTTGCGGCGAGCCGGAACACTGACGCCGAGCCGGATTCGCTGGCGGTGACCTGGGATGCCAGAGGCGACGACAATTCCGATTGGCGCGTCCTCGTGAAGTTCGGTGACGAAGACGACTGGTACATCATGACCGCCGACGCGGGTGGTGGCCTGGCGTTCAAGCTTGCCAATGACTTCGCGGACGTCCAACCGCTCGATACTACCGGCACCGCGAAGACACCGGATGCGGACGACTGGAACGGCGCCCTGACGTTCCGCGTGGACTATCGACAGCGCGATGTGCGCGGCGATGGCACCACAGCGGTCGAATGGAGTACCGGACCCACCGCATCAGTCACCGCGAAATAACACCCCAACCCCATCAGTCTGACTGATGGGCGCAGGACACGACCCCCCGTCCGGTTCGCCGGGCGGGGGGTCAGTTCGCATCTCGGAGTGGAGTTGGCTCGACATGGACAACGTTCATCCGACGGCTCTGATTCACGGCAGCGCTGAAGTCGATCCCACGGCAACCGTGGGTGCTGCCGCCATGATCGGGTACGGTGCGCGGCTCGGGCCGCACGCCCGGATCGCTTCGGGGGCGGTCATTCGCCAGAACGCGGTGGTGCGCAGCTACTCAAGCGTCGAACGGAACGCAGAGGTGGGCTCCGGAGCGGTTGTGGGTCCGGAAGCCACCCTTCGGATCGAAGCACGGCTCGGGAGCGGCGCGCGGATCGGGGAAGGCGTCATCGTCGGCAGGCGCGCTCTCGTGGGGCCGGACGCCCGGATCGGCGACGCCGTCGTGGTCGCGGCCCAGGCGCGGATCTGGCACCGGGCCGAGGTCGGACGCATGGCCACGATCGGACCGAAGGCCGTCGTAGGAGCGCGGGCGCGGATCGGCGCCGAAGCCAGGATCGGCGTTCTCGCCTTCGTGAACGCGGGTGCCGTTGTGGGGCCGGGTGCCCGTATCGGGAAGAATGCGCGGATCGGGCAGCAGGTGCGAATCGGCAACGGTGTCGTCATCGACAACCGCTCGGTGGTGGAGGACCACGCGACGCGCTGCTAGTGGCCGGTCGCTCACACGCGGAACATGGAGCGCCCGGTGGTGTTACACCCGAGGGATCACACAAGTGGGCGGAGGATGGGGGGGACCGTGGGGGACGACTTGCAGCGGGAGCGGGAGAGGTTGCGGAGGATCGGGGCGCGGGCGTTCCGGGAGGTGCTTGACGAGGACGGTCCGGAGCAGCTTGAACAGGCGCTCGGACTGGACGGGAAGGACCCGGTCGCGACGGGCTTCGACTGGGGTCTGGCCGTCGGGCGCGACGCGGGCGTGGCCCTGGTGTTCCGGAGCGCGGTCAAGTGGAAGTTCGACCGGCACATCGCCGACGCGGTCTCGTCGCTCTTCGCCGACATCCTCGACCCGGACTGTCTCCTGGACGTGATGGCCGCGCTGGAGAGAGTCGAGAAGCCCTCCGACCTGCGGGATGCGGCGCTGGTCCGTCTCTCGCGGGCAATGAATGGCCCACCGCCGGCGCCGGACCCGGTTCTGCGGCTGCGAAGAGCGTTCCGGGCGACCCAGCGGGCCCCCGACCTGCACGGCGAGCCATCCGCGGACCCCGCCGGGGGCATCATCCCCCCGGGGCCCTGCCGGGAGGCCTGCGAGGGATGGATCTTGGGCCTCCTCGCGGGATACCGCACAGGGAAGGACGAGGGGCTCGGGCGCATCGTCGCATCGCGCGCCTCGGCGGCCAGGCCGGCCGGCTGAAGCGCAGCTCCCCGCGGTGGCGGTCCCGGATTCAGGCTGAACATGTGCAGGTAGTAGGTGTGCAGCTTTCGGCGGTGGGTTCCCATCCTGCGCGGTCCGCTCTGGGCAGGACCTCGGGCAGCGCATGTCATGCCGGCTTTACATTTGGTAATGTCCGGTTGACATTTCTGGGTGCCATTCCCGTCCTTCCCGCAACACCAGTCCCATCCGGCCATTCCACCGCCCCCGGCCCCTCGCCAACCTTCGGTGACCTTGCGGGGCGGCGAGCAGGAAGCCTTGGCGTGGGAAGCCGTTCAACGCAGAGCAGGAAGGCCGACCGGACCATGACACCAGAAATGTGGACGGTGATCCTGACCGGAATCAGCTTGGCAGGACTGATCTTGTTCACAGGCCGAAGAGTGAATCAGCTGACCGATGATGTGACGAGTCTCCGAGAACGAACGGGCATAGTCGAGGCGAAGCTGGATATCGTTATCGATGGTCTCAACATCAAGATGGCCCCGAAAGAATAGGGAAGCTGAGAAGGGAAGGGACGAGGCCGCAGGTTCGGTGCCGTTGCCGCCGAGATGTACAAGTATGGTATTCACCTGACACCCGGCCTCGCCGAGGTCAGTTCTACGCTGTGGTCCCCGCCCCTGGTATCTTCTCATCGAGATCCGGGAGCAGGACCCCGATGACGTTGATCGAGCGCGCGCGGAAGTGGGGTGAGGAGCGGGACCGGCTGTGGCTGCAGAGGGGCAGGGAGGAGGGCATGGAGGAGCAGCGCGAGCTGGTGCACCGGCTGACCAGCCGCAGGTTCGGTGCCGCCGCCGCCGAGAAGCTCCTGCCGCTGCTCGGGCGGCTCACCGACCATGAGGACATCGTGGCGGTGGCCGATGCCGTGATCGAATGTGCCACAGCCGAGGAGTTCCTGAAGAGGGTCGACGCGCCCGGGGAACGGACGGGGGCTGGCTGATAGTCCTGCGCGGTGCCGAGCCGAGCCGGCCTGCCATATAGGGGCGACTCATCGGCAGATCGTCGGAAACGCCCACCTCGCCTTCGACCACGTCTACATCAATCGGGCCGTCCCAGACAGACCCAAGTCCGAAACGCGCGCCCTGAGGTCGATCTTCGCTCCGAAGGCTGCTGCAATCCTGCGGGTGCTCCTGCGCGATCCCGCCGGGGCGTGGCGTGTTGCCGACCTCGCGGAAGCGGCCAAGGCGAGCCTCGGTCACGTGAGTAACGTTCGCAAGGCCCCGCTGGCCAGGGAATGGATCGAGGAGCGGAAGGACGGCATCGTCCTCGCCCGGCCCGGCGCGCTTTTGCGGACCTGGCGCCAGGAGTACCGAAAGCCGGCCGGCCGCCGAAGTAGCAGGTACACGCTCTTCCACGGCGAGCAACTCGCCAGGCAGTTGTCGGGAAGGCTGAATGCGGGACCAGATCATCCGCGCGCGATCATGTCGTCGCACTCGGCCGCCCAATGGTTCGCGCCCTTCGTCCGCAGCGGCACACACAGCTTCTACGCAGACGAGCCCGGTGCCCGAATGTTGATGGAGGCGTTGAAGCTGACTCGCGCGGAAAAAGGCGCCAATGTCTCCGTGACCATCCCGCGCGACGAGAGTCTGTTCGACGACGCCGCGGAGCCGGCGGCGGGCGTCTTTTGCGCCAGTCCGATCGTGACGTACCTCGATCTCTGGGTCGGCAGATCTGACCTGCCGAACCCGGCCTCTTCCGGGGCGCCGCCGCGGGATTCCCGGCCGGCTACCGGAACCTGAGCGAGCCCTGCAATGCGAGGCGTCGCTGGACGGGATGGAGACCGCTGGCGTACTGCTCGCCGAAGAGATCCACCGAGACTGCGAGGCCCCGCGCTGGGCCCTCGGCGGGGCCGACGCCATCGAGGACCGACAGCCGCGTACCCACGTCGAGCCGGTAGCCCGACGGACCATCGCGCGTCCAGCGCCCGAAAGGCTCGATGCGGCCGCGCTCGGCGAGCGGGAGCGCGTAGCCCGCGTGGACGGCCAGACGGCCGCCGGACCCGTGCTGTCCGGGCAGGGCGGCGGGACCGCCCCGCTCCCCGGAACCGGGGACCGCGCCCATCAGGCCCGCGCCGCGCCAAACGCCGCCGGTGGTGCCCGTCGCGCCGCCCCACTCGGGCGACAGCGAGAACGATAGACCGCCGTCCTCCCCGCCGGGCCGCATCCGCAGGGTCACCGCCGCGCCCCAGTCGTGGAAGCCTTCCACCTGGTGGACCAGCAGGGTGCGGCCCCGGACCTCGACCGACAGGCCGCTCCCCGGGTGCGAGAGCCCGAGTTCGGCACCCGCTTCGGCGCCGATGCCCGTTTCCGCGTGGCCGCCGTCGTAGCGCACGCCCAGATCGAACCGGGACGCGAGGGTGACTCCGTCCATCGACGATGTGCGCCGCGTAACCTCGGGCGCCAGGCGGACGCGCCGGACATCGGCGGTGAGGCCCGCCACTTCGTTGCCCGCGGCGGACCGGATCCGGACGGCGAACGCGTCGGCCCTGAGCGCCCACCAGCCCGTCATCTCCTGGCGCGCGCCCAAGGCGGCCATGCTCATCGTCAGACCCGTCGCGAAGGCCCGGCTGCCGACCTCCTCGGTCATGTCGGCGCTTCCCAGGCCGCCGCCCAGAACGCCCCAGAGCTTCGTGCCCCGGCGGGGCGACCAGCTGGCGTAGGGGAACAGGTTGGTGAGCCCCGCCTCGACCGAGCCCTTGCCGTTGCGGTCGCTCCCGAAGTCGATGGCGGTGCTGTGCCGGGAGAGCGCCACGCCCACCAGCGATTCGGACCCCAGCCGGTAGTCGGCGCCGAGGTAGGCGGCCCGGATCGAGCCGTCGAGCGAGATCTCGCCGTCCGGGCCGCCGCCGCGGCTCTCGAAGCCCCCGGCGGCGCCCCGGCCCCAGAAGGTCCAGGCGCCCACGCCCGTCCCGGCGCCGTCCGGGCCGTCGCCACCGGCGGAGAACTCGAAGGACGACCGCGACAGCAGGTCGCCGGCCCGCCAGAGCGGGTTGGCGTCGATGCCGACCGGGAGACCACGGGGGCGGCTCTCGGCGGTCGCCGTACCGGTTGCGCCGTTGTGTCCGGCGGCATCGGATGCCGCAGGGTCTCCGGTACCCCGGCCGTCGGCCACGGCCCGGGCCCGGAACAACGCGCCGAGCCGGGACGCCATGCCGTCGAACGCCGCGGCGCCGCGGCCGGAAGCCAGGCCGTTCAGCGCCCCGCCCAGGGCGGCGAACTCGGCCGGCAGCGACAACCGCAGCCCGAGCACCCGGTTGGCGTTGCGCCACAGGTCGCCGGCGACGCACCCCGTGATGGACGAACCAGCCCCTGCGCAAGACAGCTGCCGGCCGCCGATGACCATGTGCGATCCGCTCTGCGGCCCGCCGCCGAACGCGCCGGACGATGCTCCCCCGCTCAGCCGCGAGCCGAGCGCCTCGACCGTCTCGGTGCCCACCGACCGCGCGAACGCCGCCAGCGAACGCCGCAGGATCACGGGGCGCTGCGTACGCTGGCCGTCGTCGGCCACGCTCACTTGCATCGTCTGCCCGGCCAGTGAGGCGTACTTGCCGTCGGGGCTCACCGGTCGCCCCACCGTCACCTCCACAGTCTGGGGCCCGTCCGCCTCACCGTCGTCCACGCCCGTGATCGTCACTGTCTGCGGCGTGCTCCAGTGGGTGGGCGTAAACTCGACGCCGGTCCGACTCACCATCGCCTCGCCCGGATCCCCGCTGGTCACGGGCACCGTCACGGCGCCGGTGGGCTGGCTGTGCAGCACGATCGTGAACGACGCCGTGCCGCCCGACTCCGTCACCTGGCCCTGCACGGGACCGACCGTCATGCCCGCGGTGTCGTCGTCCCTCGTCGTCACCCTCACCGCCCCGTCCTCGAGCGCGCGGTAGCGGTCGTCCGCGGTCGGGGCCGCTGCCAGCGTGACGTTGAAGGTGCGGTCGCGGTCGTCCACATCGTCGTCCACTGCGGTCACCGTCACCGTCTGTGGCCGGTCCCAGTTCGCGGCGTCGAACACCAGGCGCGCCGGACGCGCAATGGCTTCCGTGGGCTCCCCGCTCTTGACGCCGATGGTCAGGCCGAACGCCGGTTCCGTGTCGAGCCGCACGGTGAACGTCGCCTTCTCGCCCTCGGCCACCGACAGGGCCGTCTCGCTGATCGTGATCCCGGCCACGTCGTCGTCGGTCACGGCCACCGCCACGCGGGGAGCCTTCACGTTCCCGTAGCCCCCGCCCAACACAGTGTGTGAGACGGTCGCGGCGCGAGCGTCGTTCGCGTTGTCGACATCGTCGTTCACCCCCGTGACCGTCACCGTCTGCGCGTCGCGCCAGTTCGACGGCGTGAAAGTCAGTGCCCCGCCCGCCGCCGCGGCATCCGGTGCCGAACTCGACGGCGTCACCGTCACCGCGCCTCTCGGCTCGGTATCCAGAACCACCGTGTAGGTCGCTTCGCCTCCGTCCTCGGCCACCGTCACCGAGCCCGGGTCGATCGTGATCCCGGCCACGTCGTCGTCCGTCACCGTGACGGGCACGTCGGCCGCCGGCAGGGCGTCGTAGCCGCCGCCCGAGACGGCGTGCGAGATCGTCGCCGTCCGATCCTCGGCGTTGTCGATGTCGTCGTTCACCCCCGTGACCGTCACCGTCTGCGCCTCGCGCCAGTTCGACGGCGTAAAGGTCAAAACGTCGTCGACGGCCGCGTTATCCGGCGCTGAACTCGATGGCGTCACCGTCACCGCGCCCGTCGGCTCCGTGGCCAGCACCACCGTGTAGGCGGCTTCTCCTCCGTCCTCGTCCACGGTCACCGAGTCCAGGTCTATCGTGATCCCGGCCACGTCGTCGTCCGTCACCGTGACGGACACGTCGGCCGCAGCCACACCGTCGTAGCCGCCGCCCGCGATCGCGTGCGAGACCGTCGCCGTCCGGTCGCGGTCGTTGTCGATGGCGTCGTTTACGCCCGTAACCGTTACTCGCTGCGGCCGGTCCCAGTTCGACGGCGTAAAGGTCAAAACGTCGTCGACGGCCGCGTTATCCGGCGCTGAACTCGATGGCGTCACCGTCACCGCACCCGTCGGCTCCGTGGCCAGCACCACCGTGTAGGCGGCTTCTCCTCCGTCCTCGGCCACCGTCACCGAGTCCGGGTCGATCGTGATCCCGGCCACGTCGTCGTCCGTCACCAAGACGGAGACGTTCGGCACCTCAACGCCGTCGTAGCCTCCGCCCGTCACCGCGTGGCGGATCGTGGCCCTGCGCCGACCGTCCGCGTTGTCCACGTCGTCGTCGACCCCCATGATCGTCACCGTATGCGCTTCGTCCCAGTTCGACGGCGTGAACGTCAGCGCCCCGCTCACCGTCGCGTTGTCCGGCGCCGAACTCGACGGCGTCACCGTCACGTCGCCCGAGGGCGCCGACTGCAGCACCACCGTGTACGTCGTCGTGCCGCCGGCCTCGCTCACTTGCACGGTCAGCGGCCACACCTCGACGGCGACCGGTGGCGATGCCGGTGGCGGCGTGTCGTCGCCGTCGGTGATCGTCACCGTCACGCTGTCGGGGCTACCCGCCGTGACCTGGGAGGGCAGCCTGCTGCCCAGCGCCACGGTGAACGTCTCGTCGTCGGTGTCCGCGTCGTCGGTCGTAGTGATCCGGCCCGTGCCGGCGGTCGCACCGGCGGATATCGAGATGCTGGCCAGCGACCCGTAGTCGTCCGTCTCCGCCGTCCCCGCGGTCAGCGTCAGCGGGATCGTCACGTTGCTCCCGAGCGCCGCGGACAGCGTCGCCGTCACCGTCACCGGCGAACCTTCGGCCACCGGGTTCGGCGACGCCGACAGGCTCACCGTGGGCGATGCCGGTGGCGGCGTGTCGTCGCCGTCGGTGATCGTCACCGTCACGCTGTTCGGGCTTCCCGCCGTGACCTGGGAGGGCAGCGTGCTGCCCAGCGCCACGGTGAACGTCTCGTCGTCGGAGTCCGCGTCGTCGGTCGTCGTGATCCGGCCCGTGCCGGCGGTCGAGCCGGCGGTGATCTCGATGCTGGCCAGCGACCCGTAGTCGTCCGTCTCCGCCGTCCCCGCCGTCAGCGTCAGCGGGATCGTCACGTTGCTCCCGAGCGTCCCGGACAGCGTCGCCGTTACCGTCACCGGCGAACCCTCGGCCACCGGGTTAGGCGACGCTGACAGGCTTACCGTAGGCGATGCCGGTGGCGGCGTGTCGTCGCCGTCGGTGATCGTCACCGTGACGCTGTTCGGGCTTCCCGCCGTGACCTGGGAGGGCAGCGTGCTGCCCAGCGCCACCGTGAACGTCTCGTCGTCGGTGTCCGCGTCGTCGGTCGTCGTGATCTGGCCCGTGCCGGTGGTCGAGCCGGCGGTGATCTCGATGCCGGCCAGCGACCCGTAGTCGTCCGTCTCCGCCGTCCCCGCCGTCAGCGTCAGCGGGATCGTCACGTTGCTCCCGAGCGTCCCGGACAGCGTCGCCGTCACCGTCACCGGCGAACCCTCGTCTACCGGGTTCGGCGACGCCGACAGGCTCACCGCCGGCACGTCGCCGTCCGTGATCGTCACCGTCACGCTGTTCGGGCTCCCCGCCGTCACCGAGGCCGGCAGCGTGTCCAGCGCCACGGTGAACGTCTCGTCATCGGTGTCCGCGTCGTCGGTCGTCGTGATCTGGCCCGTGGCGCTGGTCGAGCCGGCGGTGATCTCGATGCCGGCCAGCGACCCGTAGTCGTCCGTCTCCGCCGTCCCCGCGGTCAGCGTCAGCGGGATCGTCACGTCGTTCGCGAGCGTCCCGGACAGCGTCGCCGTCACCGTCACCGGCGAACCTTCGGCCACCGGGTTCGGCGACGCCGACAGGCTCACCGCCGGCACGTCGCCGTCGGTGATCGTCACCGTCACGCTGTTCGGGCTCCCCGCCGTCACCGTGGAGGGCAGCCCGCTGCCCAGCGCCACCGTGAACGTCTCGTCGTCGGTGTCCGTGTCGTCGGTCGTCGTGATCTGACCCGTGCCGGTGGTCGATCCGGGCGTGATCACGATGCTTGTCAGCGAGCCGATGTCGTCCGCCTCGGCCGTCCCCCGCGTCACCCTCACCGGAATCGCCACCTGGCTCGACAGAGTTGCGGAAAGCGACGCCGTCACAGTAACCAGTGAGCCCTCGGCCACCGGGTTCGGCGAGGCGGACAGGCTCACCGACGCCGCGGGACCGCAGCTGTGCGCAGCTTCGATCAATTTCAACTTGACCATCTGGCCGTTGGTCCACGCCAGGTTGGTGTAGGGGGTCATCCAATACTGCACTTCATCGAGATCGTCGGCCCCCAGGGGGTTGAAGTGGAACGGCGTTCCATCGACGCACACCTTGAAGGAGTCCGACACCTTGGGTCCGCTGGTCCGGACTCCGCTCATTACGAATCGACCGTTTCTTCGCAGGACGATGTCATCCCATCTGCCGTGTGAACTCCCGTAGGCGAACGTCGAGTCAGTGAGCGAACCAATGCTGTCCGAATAGCTGTAGCCTTTGCGGGGCGGCCGGCCGTCGAACTCTCCCACCGCCAGCGTCGCGCTCCAGGTCTCGTCGTCGTCTTGCACCATCACCGACGCGCTCGTCGTCGTGCCCAGCGTGTAGCCCGCGCCGGTCGCGAGCTCCACCGTCACGCTGCCGTCCGGCTCATAGTTCGAGTCCCCGACCGTGGCAACGGTGTAGGCCGCGCTCGTATTCCCCTCCGCGACCATCACCGTCCTGGATCCCTCGTCGCCCGAGGCCACGAAGTCGCTGCCGGCCGCATCCGACACCGTCAGGTTTACCGTCACGCCGCCTGCCGGAGCCGCGCTCGACAGCGTCACCGTGAACTCCGCCGCCGCCCCCTCCGTCACCGGCGAGGTTCTCGCCGAAATCGTCGCGGTCGGGGCCTTGTTGCCGGTGGTGAACGCCTGAGCCACATCGTAACTGGTGAGGGCAAAGGTGCCGGTCCCCGTGTTGGTGATGTTGCTGACACGCGTGACGGTGTTGGGGGTCTGGGCGGCAGCGGGGGCCGCAGCCCAGAGGGCGCACAGGGCCGCGGCAGCCAGGGCGCGGCCGGAGCGAAGGAGAAGGGTATCGGGAGGCTGGCGATGCCAGGATGTGTTCACGGAGCCGTAGGCGACGTCCCGGCGAAGCAGCCACGAAAACGATAAAACCGGTGAGGGGGACGGAACGCCCGCTTCTCGACGACGGGCGGGGTGGGGAACGCGGAAGCCGGGCGGGGTTCCCGGCACGGATCAGACGGTGTCAACCGGCCGGGGCATCTCAGGCCCGGCCGGCCAAGGGGCTCCGATGTCATCGCTCGCTTCTTCTTGAGTTTGAGTTTTCCGCACGCGCACGCCGGCGGACGCTGGTAGGCCGAATGCGTGGGCACTGCTCGCCGCCATCGTGTGGCCGCTCTGCCTGAATGCCTGGGTGACGGGCGACTACCGGCTAACTGGCTGGTTCGGGGCCAAGGTCGGGACGATCCTTGCCGGCGCTGTGCTGGTCGCGGCCACCGCCGAGGCCATCTTCGATGCCGTCAAGAAGCGGAGTTCCGGACGGACGGACACCAACCCGTAGCTGGTTGGTCCCTTCGGCAGCTTGACCTCCCATGTGGCGGGCCGGGCAGGGGGCACTGATCCGCAGGTGACGGACACCTCCCACGGGGTGTAGATTCCGCCCGTCAGCCCCGACACCAGCCCTTGGATGAACGGCTGTTTTGTCTCAATCCGGGCGATGGCCCGCTCGCCGCAGATCGCAGCAGCGTCCGTGGGAGACATCGGGACCAGCCCGTAGATGAAGCTGTGCTTCCACTGGGTCTGAGGCGGGGTTGCTGGCTCGACCCCGGTGTTGATCGTGGCGTGGTAGCAGCCACTGAAGATTACCGAGGCGGCAGCGACGAGCAGGAGCCGTTTCATGGCGTTGACTTCCTTTCGAATGGAAGAGAGGTTGGGGTTGAGTGGCTGGCGACAGATCGCGTTTTCGGCACCGACGGTTATCTCTTCGTGGCCCAAGAATCGCTATATGGGTCCGTTCTGGGCGGTGCATCAGACATCTTGTCCCCAACCTGTCACGCAGCCACCGCCCTGCATGATATACGATTCCCAGTCCGAGCGCTACGACTCGAAGCCGCCACCAAGACGACGATCTTGTAGCGCCAGTCGGGGAGCCCGATCATCGTGACTTGGATTCGGCCCGAGGGTCCGAGGCACGACGATGGCCGCCATTGAGCGGGAGAGGATTGCCAGCAGAAACGTTCCCGGTGCCAACTGGATCCCATCCTGCCATGCGCGGTCCGCTCTGGGCAGGACCTCAAGCACCGCATGTCATGCCGACTTTACACTTGGTAATGTCCTGTTTACAGATTCCTCCCCGGACGCGGGGAGATAGGCCAGAACGAAGGCCGGAGCATCCACTCCGGCGACACCTGAGACGGCAGCCTTCGCAAGGCTGTTGATGTCCGCTCAACGAAGGCCGGGCGGCGAGCCCGGCGACACCTTCCACCTGAGTCACAGCCGTTCGGAGCCGTACCCCCTCGTCGGGTCCGCCCTCCCTCTCGGCTGGTACCGGAGGCTGCGCCAGGCGGAGTGAATGCCCAGGAGCGCCCAGTTGCCTCGTTCATCGGGGCTCCAGAGGTCCAGAAGCGCGTCGATCGCGGCTGCGTCGAGGCATGCGCGCCATGCCGGCCAGCTGAAGCACAGCTCCCTGCGGTCGCTCTCTCGGCTCCAGCCGCGCTGGATCGCGGAGGATGGCACGGTCCGGCGCAGCCGTGCGTCCGTGCCCGTTCCGCGCAGGGGGAAGAGCGCCAGCCCGTAGAACGCCAGAAGCTCCACCACCGGCTCGATGCGCTTGACCGTGTCGTCGGCCTGCGACGCCAGCCTCGTGACGTCGAAGCCCAGCCCGCCTCCCGGCACCCTCCGTGCCGTTCCCTGCAGCGACCGGGCCAGGCGGCCGGGCGATGGGCCGGGTCGGCCGGCGGACCGGGGGACCTGCCGGTGGACCCGCAGCAGGCGGTCGTGCAGCCACTTGGTCGGCCCCGGGCCCGCCGGGTCGAACGGGGCGTGCGCGACCTCCCCGTCCGCATTGACGTGGAGGTCGGTCATTGTCGAGGACAGGGTCCACGACGCGGGGTGGGAGCGCGCCGCCCGCACTCGCGCGGAGAAGGTCTCGACGCTCACCTTGCGCTCCATGCGCGGGGTGTGCGCCCACTGTTCCGCGATCGGCAGCTCGCCGAGGTCGGCGCGCGTGGGCAAGGCGGCGGACAGCAGCTCCACCGGGTCGCCGTCCGCACACGCCAGAACGGCCCGCGGGGTGCGGTCTTCCGTCCATCCCAGGCGAATCGCGGGGCACAGCACCGTCGCACCGACCCCGGCCAGCCACCCGTTGACCCAGGAACCCGGCAGCCCGCGGCAGATCACCCGGCTGCTCATCGATCGCCCTTTCCGGACACGGCCGTGCCCCCGGACACCACCGTGCCCCCGGACACCGCCGTGCCCCCGGCCACCACCGTGCCCCCGGCCACCACCGTGCCCCCGGCCACGCTGCGGTTCGCCTGTCTTACGATCGATTCCAGCAGCGCCAGGCCCCATGGACCGAACGCGTCGTTGAGGCGCCGGAACCGGGCGGGCTGGCCCCAGTCGGTTTCCGCGAGGGTGGCGGGGCACCCGACTGTCGTTCCCTGTATCGCTGCCGACACTTCCGCGGTCGTGTAGTCCGTCACCGGCCTCACCAACGGCCGCCCGCTGCCGCGATGACTCACGACGAGGTGGATCAGAAGGTCGGCCTGATCCGCATCCAGGCGGCCGGGGTCCGTTGACAGCCAACGCTGCAGCAGGCGAGCCGACAGCTGTTCATGCCTGCCGCCCGTGGGCCATCCCGCTTGCGGCCGGTGCTGGAGCCGCGGGTCGGCCTTCCCGAGATCGAGCCACCGCCCGGCGAGTTCGACGACGTGAGCCAGGGCGGGCGCCAACCCGAGACACTCGGCGATCCGGCGCGCCCGTGCCCCGACGGCGCGGCCGTGGCGATCGGGGCCGGCGGCCGGGGCGGTCTGCGCGGTCCGGTGGGCCGCGTCCGACATGTCGGCCACCGGGGCGGTCGAATCGGGGTTCCAGCCGAAGTCGTCCAGCAGTCCGCGATCCGTCGGGAGCACCAGGGTATCGTCCGGGCGGATATCACGCGCCGTGACGACCTCCGCAGTGATTCCGTCCGGGCCGACGCGCCGCAGATCGTCGTCGGCGAACAGGGCTCGCCGCACGTGGCGGATCGGACAGCGGACGACTTCGCGATCGTCGGGTGGCGGCCGGATCTCCTCTCCTTGGTCCGGGGCGCGCGCGCGCCACAACAGGGACACCGAGAGTTCCACGCCTGAGATGCCCGCGAAGTAGGGCGCGACCGGCGCCGCGTCCCGGGGCGGCGTTGTCGTCTTCGTCCACTCCAGCAGCAGCCCGTTCATGACTTCCGGGACCCGGCCGGGCTCGTCGTCGGGTTCCCCGAGCAGCTCCGCCAGGTCTCGCGGGGATGCCGGCAGCCGGCCCCCGGCCCGTTTGCCAGCCTCCTGGAGCCGCCCCAGCACGGCCTCCGCTTCTCCACCGCCCGCGGGGCGCCCACCGGGTTGCCTCGCAGCTTGCACAAACACCGCCCGGGCGTCGGAAAAGCGGCCGAACCGGTTCAGGCGCCCGAGGCGCTGGGTCAGCGCACGCACTCCGCACGCCTCCGTCACCAGGAACCGGACATCGATGTCGGCACCGGTCTCCAGGGTCGGCGTGGCCACCACGACAAGATGCCGGTCACGGCGCGGCGCGGGGTTGCGGGACGCCGCGATCCCTCGGACCGGATCGAGGATGCGTGCCCGGATCCCTTCCTCTTCGCGTTCGCGCGTCCGTCCGGTGGCGAGGAGGATGTCCGCATCGTCCGCGAGCGGTGACGAGGAAAGCCGGCCGAACACCTCTCTCGCGACGGTCAGCGTGTTGGCGAATACGAGGCAGCCGGCCGGTCCGGGCGCCCCGGCCAGGAGCGACGTCACCCACTTCGCAATCGCCCTGTCGGCGTTGCCGCGCTCCACCCTGGCCTCGATCCGCTTTGGCGCGTCGAGACGCTCCCGTACGACCGGGTGGGCACGATCTTCGGCGCCGAGCCTGAATCGGTCGAACGCCGAGGCGCTGCCCGTCGCCGTCAGCGAAACCACCTGGGGCTGCGAGCGGGCGCCGCCCGGAATCCGCCGGGCCTTCTGCGTACAGTCCGCAAGATCCCGGACCAGCCGCAGCAAGGTCCTGGCGAATGGACTCTCGTCAACCAGCACGAGGCTGTCGGTGCCCGCATGCGCCGCATCGACCGGGCGCATGCAACGGGTGCTTCCCTGGCCGCGGAACAGCAGGCACGAGCCGAAGAGCGGAACCGTGGAGAGGATGATCGCGGGCCTCGACGGGTCGGTCGGCACGCCTGCCCGGACGCCCGCGCGATGACGGATCACCTCCAGCGGACCGGCATCACCCGCATCGGCAACGGATCCCAGCGAGCGCAGCCGGTCCGCGACGGTCCGGACGATCATCGCCCCATCACCGGTGATCCCCGCGGCCACGGGATCGCGAAGCGCCGCGCCGAGCGCCCGGGCACGTTCCGCGGCCGCGTCCGCCAGCACGCGGCGATGCGCGAGCCACCAGATCCGGGTCGGCGCCGACCGGGCCGCCGCCGGACGATCCGCCTGGGACGCCAGCCACCAGACCGCGATGTCGAGGCATGCGGTCTTGCCGAGCCCGGTCGGGATCTCCACTTCCAGCGGCCACGCCCCGGTTTCCGCAACCTGCTTGGCGAGGCGCGCCTGCCAGGGCAGGGCCGGCCGGCCGTGGATCGCTTCATGGAACGCCGCGAATCCCGGCATTCGGCCGAGGCGCCTCTCAGACGGCATCCACTTCCGAATCGCCGGGCACGTCGACGCAGAGTCCGAGACCGCGCTGCCGGGCGGAACCGAGAACGACGGGTCCGGTTACGGGCTCATCGAACCAGATCATGACGTGGGAATACGGCCGCCCGCCTCGCCCGGGCCGGTTGACCTCCGCAGGCGCCATGTCCACGCCGCCCGGAATGAAGGGCGCGCGCGCGGAGCGAAATGCGCTGGGACCGGAAAGTCCGGCGTGCCGGCACCACCGGGTGACCTCGTTCAGGTCCACCGGCACCCTGCGCTCATGGACCACCGGGAACGCGGAGGTCCAGCAGCGCGCGGTTCGCGTCCACCTGCGCGTCGCGGCGGCGGCGATGCCGGTCTCGTCCATGGTGGGGCGCACGGAAACGTCGACTCCGTGTCCGTGAAGCCTGCTCACGGAAAACGCAGCTTCCCGAATGCGGGCCCTTTCGGGCGAATCGCTCCCCGGTGGCAGCCAGAGCGCCAGTCCGTGGATGTACCCGCGCGACCGCCGGTGCCCGACATCGGGCAGCGCCAGGTAGCGCGCGAGGTCGAAGCCCTTGCGCCGAAACCCGTGTCCGTGCAGGACGGGTGGCGGCTCGCCGTGAATCGCCTGGAAGCGGCTGAGCACGGCGTCCTTGAAGACGGCCGTTACGCTGGACACGCGGCGCCCGGCCACGGCCCGGCCGAGGCGCAGCCAGGCAACGACCCCCCCGCGATCCACGGCCGCCCGGCCGGCAGGCGACCGGTAGCCGACCCGGTGGCGCAGGGCCGGAAACTGGGACCGGCCGACACCGGGCCCGTGTCTGCTCCAGGCATCGAACATCCGGTCCAGCAGCTCAAGGTCGCCTTCCTCGGGAACGCTGACGGCCACGTCGCCGGCGGGGTCGGGCCGGTAGACTCCTCCGGCGGGTTCCCTGTCCGGCATGCTTTCGCCGACCCTGACGCGCACCGGGGTGTCCGCGGCACCGAGGTATCCGATTCGGGCCGCCCGCCGCCGGAGGGCGTCAAGTACTCCGGCCGGCACCTCGGCATCCCAGCGGTAGACGATGTGCGGATGTCGCGGCGTGACCCGGTAGCCCGGACGGATTCTGACCCCCGTGCGCCCGACGTACTCCAGGTGGGCGGACTTCCGGGGGCTCTTCGGGGGGACGACCACGTAGCGCGGCTCCAGCGGCTGATGGCAGGGAGCGGCGTCCGCATGAATGACCGGCGGGGGCAGACGCACGAACCAGCGGAGTTCGGAGCCATCGGTCACCCGGCAACGCCGGCCTGTGCCGTCCGCGGCCACCAGTGCCGCAAACAGCCTCGATGGAGATGGCGGCCACTCGCCCCTGCTCAGTCCGCCGGTGTTCGCCGTGCCGTCCGGATCTCCGCGAAAGGTCCCGTGCAGGAGCTCGACGGAGACCACCAGCATCAGTCGGCCGGCTGCGGCCATGTGGACATGATGGCCTTGCGCAGATTGTCCCTCGGCGTGAGGCGGAGTGCGGGCTGGTCCCAGCCGTCCAGAGGCACGCCCTCGGACCGGGCTCGCGCGAGGGCTGCGCCGAGCAGTTCACCGGTCGCGGCGGCGCCTCCAAGTTCCACGGCCCTGTCTCCGCCGGCTCCCAGCCACGTGGCACCGGTTTCCGTCGGCCTGAGCGCGGCACCGGAACGCAGGGCGAACCCCCGTCCGAATGCGAGCACATGCGCGTGCAGGCCGAGCGCCACCAGCAGCGCGCGGGCGGCCGCGTCGCACCGGGGGCCATACTCCGGCCCGAGACTGACGCGCCTCAACTGCGCGAACGACACCGTGGCGCGCTGGGTCACCCGCGAGAACGATACGGCCGCGGCCGCCGCCTCGTCGCCCATGAAGGGCACCTGGCCATGCCCGATCTCGGAGAGCTTGTCCTTCCTTCCGCCCTCGACGGGGGCACGGCCCATCTCCCACTGGTAGCGGTCATCGGGGTTCGAGGTCAGCGTCTCTCCGGTGTTGAGGTTCATCGGGTCGCCCTTCAGCCCGAGCACCCTGGTTTCCACGGACGCAGGGCGCCATCCGACGATCTCCGATACCCACGCGCGCGCGTGCTTGGTGTTGTGGCGTTTCTTGCCCAGGTGCGACTGCCAGAAGCCGTACAGCAGCGCCTGCGGAAACCACGCCATCAGGGGTCCGCAGCGGCTCGGCGTGGCCTCGAAGATCGACCTGCCCAACTCGGTCTTGATGAAGTCGCGCCCGTTGAGCCGGGCGTCGCGCAGGTAGGCGTCCGCGTTTCTGTGCGGGAATTCCAGGCTGGAAATCTGCCGCGGCAGGTGCGCCGGCAGGTTCGTCAGGTCGGAGAGATCCAGTACCATTTCGGGAACCCGGGTGGTCTCCCGGTTGCGGCGCAGGGCCTCCTCGAGCCGGTTCGCCTGCGAGGGAACGCTGTCGATGACGATGACTCTCGTGGGCTCCTTGTCGGCAGGGGACGCCCACCGCTGGTCCATCTGATAGATTCCGCCCTCATAGACCGCCGGCTTGACCAGCCCGTCCGCTCCGGACAGCGACTCCAGTGTGGAGTCGATCCGGATCCCGTCTTCGAATGAGTCGTCCGCGCAGCCGGCAACAAGAGCCTTCAAGCCGATTCTCTGTGCCACCAGACGCTTGCCTCCGGCCGGGCTGGTTCGGTGCACCAGGGGAGCGGTGGACCGAGTGTGACGCGGGCGCTATCGTTCGACGGCGTCCCGATTCGCGATCATGACATCGCGAATTCATCTGTTATGCGGTAACGGCGTGATCTTTACTGCTTATCTCATACTAATTTCGTGATACAGGGCGCGTCAAGAAGTGTCCGGCACGCTTTTCCGGCCTTGGCTTTTGGCGGCATTGCGGACCCGGTTGGTCGCGTGACATTTTGGGTATATCTTCATGACAAGTGAGCGACACGCCGGTACCGGCCGACTCGTGGAAGCGTGCTCCGTGCGCGGCCCGCCGGGTCCAGGAAAAGGGGGTTGACACAGTGACGGACCATTCTGCCGAGTTGCAACAGGAGATCGGGGCGCTCCGGGAGCGTGTCTCGAGACTGAGCGCGGCCGTCTTGCGGGCGAGCGCCAGCCTGGACCTCGACACCGTGCTGCAGGAGGTCGTCGACAGCGCACGCGCTCTGACCGGGGCGCGCTACGGCGTGATCGTGACCGTCGACGGCACCGGACAAGCCGACGAGTTCGTAATGTCCGGGTTCGGTCCGGTCGAGCAGGACGAAATGGTCGCCTGGCCGTACGGTCCGCGGCTCTTCGAACACCTCAGGAGTCTTGCCGCGCCGATTCGCTTGGACGACATGCCCGCCTATGTCCGGGCGCTGGGCTTCTCGCACGAGGTGATGCCGTCGAAGACGATGATGGGCACGCCGCTACGGCACCGCGACATCAACGTCGGCAACTTCTTTCTCGGCGAGAAGGAGGGCGGGCGCGAGTTCACGAGCGACGATGAGGAGGTGCTGACGCTGTTCGCAGCCCAGGCGGCGACCGCGATCGCGAACGCCCGTGCGCATCGCGAGGAGCGGAGGGCCAGGGCCGACCTCGAGACCCTGATCGAGACCTCGCCCGTGGGCGTCGTCGTCTTTGACGGGCGAGCCGGCGAGCCCGTGTCGTTCAACAGGGAGGCGCGCCGGATCGTTGACGGTCTGAGCAACCCGGGGAGCGCCACCCCGGAACTGCTGGAACTGATCACCTGCCACCGGGCCGACGGGCGGGAGGTTGCGCTGGCCGAGTTTCCGCTGGCGCAGCTGCTGGGCACCGCCGAGAAGGTGCGCGCGGAGGAGATCACACTCTCGGTCCCCGACGGCCGGAGCGTGACCACACTGGTCAACTCGACGCCGATCCTGGGGGACGACGGCTCGGTGCTGTCGGTCGTGGTCACGCTTCAGGACCTGGGGCCGCTCGAGGAACTTGAGCGGATGCGGGCCGAGTTCCTCGGAATCGTGAGCCACGAGTTGCGAACGCCGCTGATCTCGATCAAGGGCTCCACGGCAACCGTTCTGGGCGCCTCGCAGGCGCCGGACCCGGCCGAAATGCTGCAGTTCTTCCGGGTCATCGACGATCAGGCCGACCGCATGCGCGGCCTGATCGGCGAACTGCTCGACCACGGGCGGATCGTGACGGGTACGCTGTCGGTTTCGCCCGAGCCCGTTGCGGTCGCCTCGCTGGTGGACCAGGCCCGCGGCACGTTCGTGAGCGGCACGGGCAGACATACCCTCAACATCGACCTGCCCGAGGACCTGCCGCGCGTGCTGGCCGACCGGGCCCGCATCGTCCAGGTGCTGGGCAACCTTCTGTCCAACGCGGCCAAGTATTCTCCGGAAGCGTCTCCCATCGGAATCGACGCTGCGGTGGACGGCCCGCACATGGTGATCTCCGTGACCGACCAGGGCCGCGGCGTGCCGCCGGACCGGCTGCCGCACCTCTTCCGCAAGTACGCCCCTCCGGCCGGCGGCGACCGCGAGCGCGGGGTCGGCGGGGCCGGCCTGGGCCTGACGATCTGCAAGGGTCTGGTCGAGGCGCACGGGGGCCGCATCTGGGCCGATAGCGGCGGCGTGGGGCAGGGCACGCGGTTCAGCTTCACGTTGCCTCTGGCCGAGGAGCCGGGCACGACCGCCGCGCGCCTGGCAGGGGCCGGCAAGGGCCGGGCCCGGGAGGGGCCGGAGGAGACGCCCATCCTGGTGGTGGACGACGACCCGCAGATGCTCCGGTACGTCCGCGACGCGCTCACGGAGGCGGGCTACGCCGCGATCGTGACCGGGGATCCGGAGGAGGTGGCCCGCCTCGTCAAGCTGCACAAGCCCGGGCTGGTGCTGCTGGACCTGCTCCTCCCCGGAACCGATGGCATCGCGCTGATGGAGCGGGTTCCCGAGCTTACCGACCTGCCGGTCATCTTCATCTCCGCCTACGGCCGGGACGAAACGATCGTCCGGGCGCTGGACGCCGGCGCGGCCGACTACATCGTCAAGCCGTTCTCCCCGTCGGAGCTTGCGGCGAGAGTACGGGCCGCGCTTCGGCGCGTGACCGGACCGAGGCCGTTCGTGCTGGGGGACCTGGCCATCCGCTACGACCAGCGGCGCGTCACCCTCAAGGGCCGGTCCGTACGGCTGACCCCCACCGAGTACGAACTGCTCCGCGTGCTCTCGGTCAATGCCGGAAGGGTGCTCACGCACGAGTCGCTGCTGCGCCAGGCGTGGCGCGGGGGGCGTCAGCGCCCACCGGATCCCAAACTGGTTCGCGCCGTCGTGAAGCGGCTGCGCCGCAAGCTGGGGGACGACGCGGCCGACCCGGACTACATCCGCAACGAGCGCGGGGTAGGCTACTTCATGCCCGCGGCGCGCGAGTAGGGAGGACGGCGAAAACGAGGCGATTCGCCGGGGATGGGTTGCCTTGTCGGCTGTTGTCGGCGTGATTGCAGTACTCATGCGCACTGCGAGTTCCGTTCGATTGCTGCGGGCCGGCGTTTTGGCCGCCGTGCTCCTGGGTTCCGCGTGCCGCGTCGCGGCCCCGGAACAGCCCGCGGACGCCTGCACGGCCGCCGGCGAGCCTCTCCGCGCGGCCTTCTACGCTTTCTTCGCGCCGGTCAGCCACAGCGCTGACGAGGACCCTGCGTCTCCGGGATTCCACACACACCTTGGCTACGAGGCGGACTTGCTCACCGCGCTGGAGGCGATGGAGGGGGCGCGGCTGTCCTTCCAGCGCAGCCCAGTCGCCGAATGGCCCGGAATCTGGCTGCTGCCCGCGACGCCGGCCGTGGACATCGCGGGCGGCGGCATCACGATTCTGGAGTCCCGAACCCGTGACGACGTCGGCGGTGTGGCCGTGGCCTTCACCTCCGGCCACATCGCCTTCCGCCAGTCGCTGCTGGTGCGCGCAGACGACGCCGAGCGGTTCTCGGACTACGAGGGACTGACCCGGGAGGTGCGGGTGGGCGTGTTGCGAAGCACGACCGGCGAGGCCCGACTGCTCCGGATCACGGGGCTGGCCGACGAGAACGGCGTACTGGCCGCCGGCGCCCGGATCGAGACTCCGCAAGGCACCGTGGTCGCCGACGGCACAGCCGCCTATGTGATCACGGCGGCCAAGGCGTCCGCGGCGTTGGACGGACGGACCCGCATCCATCCGCCTTCGGAGTCGATGCCCCAGGTCGTCCATCTCGGCGACACCTCGGGCGAGTCGGAGCTTCTCGAAGCCTTGCGAAAGCGGGCGATCGACGCGGTGGCGCGCGGTGAGATCGGCAACAGCGAGGCCGCCCTCGCCTCGGGCGGGGGCTTCACGGTGGCGGCGCTTGACACGCTTTCCGAATACGGCGGCTTCACACTCGACGCGCGCGACGGGGAGCTGCTGGCCTGCATTGACGAGAAGCTGAGATGGCTCACCCGTGATCGAGAGATCGGCTATGCGGAGTGGCGCCAGGACCCGATGGTGTTCCTGGAGCGCGCGCGGCTATGGGAGGGCGGCTGACGGGCAGGCTGTCGGACCGGCGATGAGTCTCATGCTCCGACACCCAGACTCCATAACTGTAATGGGCGCTGGCGGATTCGAACCGCCGACCTCCTGCTTGTAAGAATCACCGGAGGACTCCCACCCTCCTGAGTCTCACGCACTCCTCTCCGGCCGAAGCGAAGTCCCCCGGGCCGGTTGAATCACATCTGACTCCGGCGTCCGGATATGGCGGGAGACTGCGTCGAGGGGCGTGCATCTGGGTTATCCTCGCTGGGTCCGATAATCGAGCAGCGCGCGGTCCGCTCAGAGGTCTCGTCGGGGTGGGTTGAACTGCCCATTCTCGTCGCCTACCCCATCGAGGAACCGGCGCTCGCTCACTCCCCAAGCCTTCCCGACCCGAGCCCCGACGTCGAACGCGAGGTCCCGGATGTCACTCTCGGATTCCGGGAAGCTATCCGTCTCCCGCCTAATCATGACGTGCGGCTCTTGTTGGGCCGGGACATCATACCGCCCAAACTGACCCGGCTCTGCCCAGCCTCGTCCGAACCCAGCGAGGTAAGCGTTCTCCGTGTCGTAGAGGATCAGGGTCAATTCCCACGGACCGGAGAGCCGAAGCGACCGGCGGAACCGGCCTGCGCCGAAGCACCAATCCAGACCAATGCAACCGTGTGCACTAGCCCGAAGAACCGGGGTTCCCCTCCATCGTTCACGAGCTCGATCGAGTTCCTTCAGGTCAGCCATTCACAGATCCGTCGAGTCGGTGGCTCGCGGTTCACAGGAAAGCTCCAAAGGCGCCGCGAGAGCTCTCCGTCGCGAACTCCCGCCGAAAGCGTGTAACCAGATCCTCAACGAGCCCATCTCGTTTCGCGGTCAGTTGCGCACGAGGAAGTCGACGGACCATGCCATGGGCGCTGCAGGATTCGAACCTGCGACCTCCTGCGTGTAAGGCAGGCGCTCTGAACCGACTGAGCTAAGCGCCCCGCAACAACTTACGCGATCTGGGGGGTGCGACTCCCGCTGTTCATTCCCGCTGTTCGAGCACCGAGGATGCCCTCCGGCGGTCTTCCAGAGCCTCTCTGAGCCGATCCACATCCGCGTGCTGGTAGCACTGAAGGATCGTGTGGGGCGTCTTCCAGCCTCCGAGCTCGCAGAGCACTTTCAGCGGCTGGTCCATGAGATCCGACGCGAATTTCCGCCTTAGCGAGTGCCAGCCACGGCCGCGCTTGGGCTTCAGCCCTGCAAGCGCTTCCGCCTTCTTCCACCAGACGCGCACCCGCGACCGGTCCAGGCACCGCGAGGGGTCCTTCGGCGCGGGCAACACGGGAGCGTTCCCGGTGCTCGTGTTCCGCGTCCGCGCCTCATCCAGGACGGTGAGCACCTCGGCCGTGACCGGCGTCCGGTGCTCGTATCCAGTCTTCTCGTTCTCGGCGCGCCAGCGGATGATCCTGTCCTGCATGTCGATGTCCGACCAGCGAAGCTGGCGGATCGCGCCGATTCGGTGCCCCGTCTCATGAGCGATCACCAATGCCACGCGGAACCGCCAATCGACCCGTGGCGACACGGTGAGCAGCGCCTCGTACTCGTCCTGCGTAAGGACGACGCGAGTCGGGTTCTTCTCCTTCGGGGTCTTGAGGCCCCTCAGCGGGTTGGACTCGAGGAGGAGTCTTCCCTCCTCGTCCCTCGACTTCGCTGCCCAGTTCAGGATCGCGAGCAGGAATTTCAAGTCGTACTCGACAGTCCTGTCCGTGACCGGCCTGCCGCTGCGTCCGACCCTGCCGGTGCGCCGCTCCCGGATGAACCGGTCCCAGTCGCGCTGGGAGAGAGTGGTGGGCTTCCTGTGCCGCCCGAAGAACCGAAGGAACATGTCCATCGCGCGGCGGTCGTATTTCTGCGCCCGCCCACTCTTGTTGGGGGTTACTTCTTCTCCGTAGATGTCAAAAAGCCCTCCCAGCGTGAGCGGCTCGGGCTCCCGTTCCTCGCGGGGCTGCGGGCTGGAGAAGCCTGCGGCAAGCTCATCCGCCTGCTTCTTCGCCTTCCGCCAGTCGCGGTGTCTCAGCGACCGGCTCAGCCTTCGACCGTTGTCGCGCCACTCGATCTGGAACAGGCCGGTCTTGGGATCCGGGAAGACCCGGACCCGGTTCCGGCCCCATTCGCCGGCGCTGTAGGTGCACCGGTCACGTTTCGTGCGTGCCATCATTCGATTCCCTTCTCGATGATGGACTGCACGATCTGCGCATTCGAAACATCACCAGATCGCCGCTTCTCCGCCAGTCGCGGCCCGGCGGGCATGTGCGCCTTTCGGGGCAGGTGCCGGCGGGCAATCCGGGGAGCGCCGGGGCGTCCAGAGTTGGGGATCTTCCCGTCGCGCACGAGGCGCCCGAGGTGGTCGGCGGAGTAGCCGCTCTCGCGGGAGGCCTCGACGAGCGAGAACGTGGTCTCGTCCCGCTCGGCGATGGTGTCTTCGAGTTCGGCGGCGCATCGTTCGAGCGCCGTGGCCGGGGTCTCGACCCCGTACCGCCGGAGCGCCTTCGCGCGCCTGCGCCATGTGCCGGGCAGTGCCTTGACGGATGTGCGGTCATTCATGCGCAGTCACTCCCAGTCGCCCTCGGCGTCCCTGCGGAGGGCTTCGGTGAGGTCGGAATCCCCCTCGCCGCGCCGGACGGACCGTTCGGCGAGACCGACGCGGCTGCCGAGGTCGGCGAGCCCGGTGGTTCGGGCGATGGCGTAGATGCCGGCCGCGATGGCTGCCAGCGCGAGCCCGAGGTGCAGCGCGAGTGCGAGACCGTGCTCGGCGAGGATGAGCGGCCAGAACGGGCCGAGGTAGTGGAGCCGCGGTCCCCCGAGGAGCAGGATGGATCCCGCCAGTGCGGCGGTGAGTCCCGCGCTGATTCTCCAGGGTTGCATGGGGGTCCTTCCTTGATCGTTGACCCGTCAGAGTTCGACGGATGCGGGATCGCGGTCGACCGGGCCCCTGAGCCAGGAGCCGCCGTCGCCGGAGCCGAGGCCGAGTCTGCGAAGAAGCGCCGCCGCGGCCGGTCCGCTGGCGTGCATCGCGAACCCGGCGGCGGCCTTGGCCCGGACGGCCGGTTCGCGGTAGTCGCCGGAGACGGCCTCGACGTTGACGCGCCCGGTGCGCCCCTCGGCGTCGGTGTACTCGATCTGGGCGTCCGGGTAGAGGACCCTGCCCTGATCGTCGACGGGGAGCCCGAGTTCATGGGCGATGCGGTGCCGCTCGGCGTCGGCGGCCCGGTCGCCGTCCTTCCTGCGCGCCGACTCGCTCCCGCGTGCAACGGCGCTCCTGAGTTCGGCATCGAGGCGCACGCGCCGCGCCGTGGCGCCCTGGCTGCGCAGCCGCTGCCGTTCCTTCCACGTGGCCCGGTACACGGCAGTGTCGTGGCCGGCCTGCGCGGACCGGATGCGGGCCACCAGGACCTCCTGTGCCGGATCCATCCCCCGCTCGGCGGCGTGCTCCCGGGCCTGGGCCACCCCGGCTGGGGTGAGGGTGAGGATCTTGAACGCGTTGCCGTGCGGCCCCGTCTCCGTGGTCTCTGTGACGAGCCCGTCCCGGATCCACGCGTCCACGGCCCGGCGGGTGGTGTAGGGATGCCCGCCGAACCGGGCCTCGGCGAGGTCGCGGAACGACACCGCGCCATGGACGCCGATGTCGGCCAGCGCCCCGGCGCAGCGTTCGGGGAAGGAGATGGACCCGCGCTCCCTGTCCGCGGCGTATTCTCGGCGGTGGCCGTCCCGCATGCCTTGGCGATTGCGGCTGGGTGGCGCGGCGGGGCGCGGGTCCGATCCGGCCTTGCGGCCGAACATCTCCTTACCTCTCACGGCTGCTCAGCGGCTCGGCCCGGCACCGCGTTTGGGCACCGGCATCTGCGGGACGGGGACCTGGATCCGCTGTAGTCCGGGCACGCGGGTCGCGGCGACGGCCATGGGCTCCCGCGTGGGCTGCTGGCTCTCCCGCGCCTGCCCGCGCTCGATGTGACGCGCGAGCACGAAGTCGGAGATCCTCTGCGCGTCCGCGGCGGCGCGGCGGATCTCGCGCGGATCCTCCTCGAGCGCCTGGATCCAGCCCTCGACGTAGGCGGCGCCCCGGCTCGGGTCGTGCCCGACGCCGACGCGCTCGCCGGTCATCATGGCGCTGATCTCGGCCCGGAGTTCCTCCCTCGCGTAGTCGGGCGACCCGAACCCGTTCTTGATCCCTTCGGCGAGCGTCTCGCGGTCCATCCGCTCCGGGTGGCCGGTGCTGTGGCCCAGCTCGTGGAGCGCGGTCTGGTAGTAGTTGTTGGCCGAGGGGAACTGTCCGCGCTCCGGCAGCACGATCTCGTCGCGCTTCATGTGGTAGTAGGCGCGGTCGCCCTGGACGTGGCGGACCTTCACGCCCACGTCCTCCATGACCTTCTCGGCCTCCTGGTGCGCCTTCCATAGCGGCTCGGGCGTGGGGTTGTCTCGCTCGGGTAGGCCGTCCGCCTGCTCGGCGTTGAACACGGTGTACTGGCGCACGAACGGCGTCTTGAGCTTCTCGTAGCGGTAGATGCGCTTGCCCTCGGCGTCCCTTCTGGGCTGTCCCTGGGCGTCGGTGACGGCGATCCGCTTCTTGTCCTGGAAGGACAGGATGCGCGTGCCGCGCTCTCCCTTCCTGACCTGTCCGCCCCGGGCCTGGATCTGGCGGTAGGTGCCCCAGCGCACGTCGCCGTAGCCGTGTTCCTGCTGGGCGGAGGCGAGGTGCAGGCTGTTGCCGCCCCGGTAGGAGCGTCCAGTGTCGACGTTCATGGGCATGACGCGCTCGCCCGGCGCCCACGGCTTCTGCCACGGCGCGGTGCCCTGCTTGATCTGCTCGATGATCGCGTCGGCGAACTTGCGGTGGTATTCGTCGTGGTTCATCCGTCCACCTCCTCGCCAAAGGCGCCGTGCGGGTCGTGCCAGGCGGCCGCGATGTCGTCCTCGCTCCCCACGTCCTCGGGGAAGAGGCCGTACTCCTCGGCCATGTACGCCGCGACCTCGAGCGGCTCGCCGCCGTCGCGCGCGAGTTCGCGGTCGAAGTCCTCGAACGTCTCGATGGGAATGGTGCTTCCGTTCCAGCTCATGGGTTCACCTCCTTTTCGGTGGTTGGGTCGTTTCTTCCAGCGGGTCTCTCCCGGGCTCCGCTCCGGGCGGCGCGGTGATCCAGTGGCCGGTGGCCGCGTCGTAGCCGCATACCTCGAGCGCGTCCTCGACGACCCGCCGGCCGTCCTGGCGGGTGATGTGCAGGACGAGCGCTATGCCGTCGACGACGCCCCGGCAGGTCACCTCCCAGGGGAGCGCGTCGCCGGCCTGCATGGCGCAGCTCGCGAGCCGCGAGAGCGCGGAGCGCGCGTTGTTGGCGTGGATGGTGGTGAGCGACCCGCCGTGGCCGGTGTTGAGCGCCTGCAGCAGGTCGGCGGCCTCGCCGCCCCGGATCTCGCCGACGACGATGTGGTCGGGCCGGTGGCGGAGCGCGTGGCGCACCAGGTCGCGGATCTCGACGGGCGTCTCGGAGAGCGTGGCCCCGGCCTCGAACCGGACGCAGTTCGCCCGGTCGATCCTGAGTTCGAGCGTGTCCTCGATGGCAACGATCCGCTCGTCCTCGGGCAGCAGTTCGATCAGCGCGTTCAGCAGCGTGGTCTTGCCCGAGCCCGTGCCGCCGGAGACCAGGATGTTCTGGCGGGACGCGAGCGTGTTCCGGGCGGCTTCGAGGATGTCTTCGGGCAGCGAGCCCAGGCGCACCAGGTCCTCGGCCGAGAACGCCCGGCCCCCGAACCGCCGGATGGTGATCGCGACCTCGGGACTCGCGGGCGGCGTGCAGATGGCGACCCGCGACCCGTCTTCGAGCCGCGCATCCAGGATCGGCCGCGCGGCGGGATCGAGCCCGAGCGGCCGCGCGATGTGGATGGCGGCCCGGTGGAGCCAGGCGGCGGTAAGGGCCGGGGCCTCGTGGGGCTCCAGCCTCCCGCCCCGCTCGACCCAGACGTTGCCGGGCCCGTTGATCATGATCTCGGACACTTCGGAGTCTTCGAGCAGCCTTTCCAGGCCGGGAAGAAACGGAGTGAGGTGGCCGACGCCGCTCGCGCGCTTCATATCCGGCCCTCCTCGAGGTGCCGCCAGTAGCCCACGTCCCTGGGCAGGTAGTGGGGCTTCAGGTAGACGCGGCGGGCCGGGAGCGACTTGACGCCGTCGTATGGGAGGCAGATCGCCTGGTAGTTGGCGAGCAGCCCGAACTGCCGCGGCGTGAACACGGGCTCCCTCTGTTGCCGGAACGACTTGCTCGCGCCGATGGTGCCCTGTCCGCCTCCGGCGCGTCCGGACAGCAGCGAGAACTCGGGCTTGTTCGTGGTCTCGGTGAACGTGTAGGAGGGCTGCGTCTTCATGACGGAGCCGCACATGTCGGACGCGATCTTGGCCGACGCGTCGTCGGACAGCGACAGGAAGATCCGGGTGCGGAGCGTCTGGACGAGCGTGCGCCATGCCTCGCCGGAGGGGAGCACGGAGCGCAGCGAGGAGATCGACTGCGTGGCGACGATCGGGATGCAGCGGCACTGCCGCGTGAGCGCGAACGCCTTCTCGTCGCCGGAGGGGTCGTCCTGCCCCACTGTGGCGAACGCCTGGTACTCGTCGCAGATGAACACGGCGGGCCGCATGTACCGGTCCGGGCGGCGGGCGGCCTCTGCCGGACGCCTGAGCAGGGCCTGCATCCATGCGTTCTTGAGCAGCACGCCGATGGCGCGCGCGAGCGCCGGGTTCGCCCCGGCCGGCATGTTGAGCGCCAGCACCTTGCCGCCCTCGATCAGGTCGCTGAGCGGCGGCAGCCTCCGGCGGAGACCCGGCAGGGGCGCGGCGGGCGCGTCCTCGTCGCTCTCCTCGTGTACGGACGGCGGCACGTCCTCCCCGGGCGGCGGCGGGCAGAACACGCCTGCGACCTCGGGCTGGTCGAAGAGCGAGAGGAACACGCTGATGCCCTCGACGATCGAGGTGCGGAGCTTCGTGTCGAGCGCCATCCAGTCGTGCAGGTACCATCGTTCGATGGCGTCGACCTGCTCGGCGAGCTCGCGGCCCGCGCCGCCGCCCGCCGGCTCCGTCCGGTACTCGACCTTGAGTCTCTCGAGCAGCGCTCCGAGATCGGCGTCGAGGCGGCACGCCACCAGTCCGGCGCCCGGCGCCACGTCCCACTCCCGGTCGCCGAGGGCCTTCTTGTGCTCGGTCAGATCCTTGGCCACGATGACGGCCCGCATGGGACACAGCCGCAGGGCCTGCGCCTTGGCCTCGCCGATCTTGCTGGCGAACAGCTCGGCGTCGACGGTGCAGCGGTATACGTCCCGTAGCGTGACCCAGCTCCCAGGCAACAGCCGGTGCAGCTCGACGATCCACCGCACGAGGTTGGTGTACGCCTGTTGCCAGAACGGCTCGCGGGACTTGCCGAAGAGCTGGTTGATGAGCGACGCGACGCCGTAGGCCATCGAGTAGGAGTCGAGCAGAGGGTCGTCGAGCGGGTTCCACTGGAGCGAGCCGCCCAGCCCGATCTCGAGGTAGTCGTCCTCGCGTTCGGCGTCGTTCAGGATGCGGCGGACCTGGTGGCAGAAGTCGCCTTTGACTTCGAGCACGAGCGCGCCCGCGCGGCGGCCGGGATCGCCGGCCTGCCAGGAGAGCAGCTGCCGCGCGAACGGATACATGCAGGCGGTCGTCTTGCCGGTGCCGACGGCCCCGACGACAAGCATGCCGGTGTAGAGCCCCTTCTCGGGGATGACGAGCCAGGAGGGCCGCTCGCTCTCGGTGGCGACGGTCGGATGGTGCAGCTCCCCGACGACGAGCGAGGGCGCGTCGTCCCCGGGCGACGCGGGCCAGTCGGGGAGTCTGCCCTGGGCTCCGCGCCCGCTCCGCGGCTGGAGCCAGACGCGCGAGACCGAGAGCGCGATCGACCCGGCGAGCAGCACGGCGACGCCGGGCGTGAGGAAGTGCCAGAGGTGGATCACCCGGTGCAGGCCCGGATCGCGGTCGGCGATCAGGTCGAGGTACGGGTTGCCGCCCGGAGGGGGGAACGGCGCGAGGAACGCGCGCCAGCCGAGCGCCAGCAGAGCGATTCCGATGAGGACGAGCGTCCACGGCCTCATGCGCAGGACACCCTTCCCGGAGGGATCGATGGTGCGGGAGCGACCCAGGCATGGGGGCGAGGGTGTGAAAACACACTCGCCGCTATGCCGTACCGAGCCTCTGGCGAGGGGGGTCGCTCCCGCCACGGCCGATGCGGCCCGTCCGGCACCGGGCCGGCGGGCCGCGAGGCCGCAACACCCCGCCGCGCAAGCGGATAGGCGGAACGTCCGGCGTGGATCGCCGGGACGCTGTTTCGTGAAACGACCCCCCGCGTCGTTTTCACGCCGCGGTGCGGCATAGGACGCAGGACGGTCACCGGAACCGGACCCCGTTGAGGCGCGCAGTCCTCCAGGCGGCGCCGCGGTGGATCGATGCGCGCCCGGCCTCCTGCCGGCGCGCCTGGTTTTCGAGTTCGATGCTGCGCTTCAGGGCGGCCTGGAGCCCGCCGAACTCCTCGAGGACGTGGACCGCGCCCTGGACGATCGCGCGTTCGATCCGGGCGAGTTCCTCCCGGACGCCGGGATCGGCTTCGCCGGCGCCGGCGGGCTCGGCCCAGCCCGCGATCACGCACCGGGCCCGTTCGAGCTCCCGGGCGGTGCGGGCCACGGCCACGACCTCGACGGACAGGTCCAGCTTCGCAAGCGCCCGCCACAGCCGACGGTGCGCCGTGCCCCAGGAGCGGAGTGCGGTGGCGGTGTCGTGGCCGGGGTCGGCGTATACGAACAGCGCGCGGGCGGAGTCGAGCGCGACGGGCAGCTTGACGGGGAACCGGCGGCGGGTCTCCCCGGCGGCGCCCCGGTACACGCGCACGGGCAGGAGCGAGCGCTCCAGCCCAAGCGCCTCGAACGCGGACACCTTCTCGTGCTCCGTCGGAAGCCAGGGCAGGTCCGCGTGCTCGATCACGTAGTCGAGCGAGAGCAGACGGCGGATGAGCACCTCGGGCGAGGCGCCGCGCCGGTGACGGATGTGCTCGGCGCCGAGCGCGCGGTAGACCGGGCGGCCGAAGATCCGGCAGACGCGGCCGATGCCGGCCAGCCCGGGCTCCGTCTCCTCGCTCGCGACCCGCCGCTCGATCAGCGAGAGCACGCCGCGCCGGACCTGTTCGGGATGCGCGTTCATGAACCGCGCCCACTGGGCGCGCGTGAACACGCCGCTGTGCAGGCACACGAGCGCGATCCACTCGGCCTGCTGCCCCGTCCAGCCAAACGCTTCGAGCGCCTTCTCGCGCCCCTTGAGATGCGCGATCATCGCTCGTCCCCCGTCACCAGTGCCCGATCGGCCTGGAGGTAGGTGATGAGGATGCCCATCGGATTGTGCACGACCAGCTCGGGCGGGATGACGTCCAGGAACTCGAACCGGAGCGAGAGCGACCAGCGCTCGCGCAGGACCTCCTGGCCGCCCGCGAGGTGGACCACGTCGAAGTCGGCGGTCGCGCCGTGAGGCGGCTCGGGCGAGGGGTGGATGCGGAGCACGACCTGCTCGACCTGGCGTTCCGTTTCCGCAGTCCCGGCCGCGACGCCCGCGACCTCGTCGCCATCGCGCGCGAACGCGGCGTTCGCCAGTTCGGTCGACAGGAACCGGAGGCTGCGGGTCCATTGCTCCTGGACGGTCGCCCGGCGGCGCGAGTGGAAGTCCGCGACGAACCGGTTCAGGAAGTACTTGGTCGTGGGATCGAGCGGATCGGCCTGGGCGGTCGCCGCCTCGTAGACGAGCGCCTCGGCGCGTCCGACCTCATCGACCCGGACGACGATCGGCCTGGGCGGCTCGGTGCCCGCGATCTTGAGCAGCACGAAGACGCCGAGCACGCAGCTCGCCGACAGGAAGATGAGGATCGTGCGCAGCTTCCGGTTCGCCCGGACGGTCTCGCCCCAGATCTCGGCGTACTCGCGGCCGGCGTCCTTGTCTCGTTTCACGGGCATCCCCTTATCTCTCAGACGGGTGGCTTGGCGGGGGCGGCCACGGTGCCGGCACTGCGCATGACCAGCGCGACGAACCCGGACCCGGCGGAGCCGGAGCCGGAGACGAGCATCGAGGCGAGTTCGCCGACCTTGAGCCCGGCCATGAGGCCGCAGACGACGAGCGGAAGCAGGACGACGGCCCACAGCCAGAGTTCGCCCGCGCCGGCTGTGCCGGTGCCCATCAGAGCGTCGGCAAAGGTCGTGATGTAGCCCATGCCGACGCCCATGAAGACGCGGAGGATGGCCCCGGCCACGACGCCGTAGAGCGTGTAGACCATCAGCGTGCGGAACCATCCCCAGAACAGGAACGCGAGCGGCTCGAAGATCAGGAACGCGATGAACACGGGGCCCAGCAGGATCACGATCGCGATGGCGACCTGCGCCCAGATCACCTGCGCGTAGGTGATGCAGAAGAGCACGAGCAGGCAGAACACGAGCGACGTGCCCAGGAACAGCGATATGAGCGAGGAGAGGAGCACGCTCAGGCCCGCGGTGATGATCGAGAGCACGCTTCCGCCCGACCACGCCGCGCTCAGGTGCGCGCCGTACGCCTGGACGAGCGCCGTCATCTCCGCGTATCCGGCCGACACCACGTCGGAGATGAACAGATCCTGGAGCCAGATCCCTCCGGCGGCGACCATGGCCGGAAACGTGAGCCCGACACCGGGGATCGGGACGACATAGTAGTGAAGCAGCGTACGGGGAATAGCGATCCCGATCACGAGCTGGATGAGCGCCCACGGCTGGAATGTGCCGCTGAACGCGATCTTGAGTCCCGTCCAGGCGACCATAACGGCGGCGAGCCCGCCCCAAAGCTGGAGCCCAAGCGTGTGCACGTCCGGCGCGGCCCCCCCGACCACCGTGTCGAGCACGATGTCCAGGAAGCTCTTGAAGTCCTGGAGCTGGTCCGCCGGGATCTGCGAGGGGACGTTCGGGTCGATCGACTGCGGGGGAACGAGTTGCATGCCGCGCGTTCCCGTGCCCTAGTTGCCGCGATAGAACGACGGGATCCGGAAGCGCAGCCCGTCGCGCAGCGCGTCCCGGTTCCGGGCGGCGGCGCTTCGCAACGTGCCGGCAAAACCGTTCGCGCGCATCCGGCTCCCGTGCCACTCGGCGAGCCGGTCGAGCCGGTCGAGTTCGGCCAGCCGCGCCCGGCTGGCCTCCCGCGCGGCCTCGTGCGCGAGCACCTGAGCCACGGCCGCGTCGATCCGGCCCTGGCTGAGCGCCGCAGCCACCTGAGCCTGTTGGAGGGCGGTGTTGGACAAGTTCCCATTCGCCGTCAGGCCCGCGAACGAGCCCTGCGCGCTCGTGACGGTCTCGGCGAGTTCGGCCGCCGCGTCGAGCGTCGCGTAGTCGAGCACGCGCTGCCGGTCGGCGTATTGCCGGGCGCGGCGGAAGTCCTCGGCCGCGCGTGCCGCTGCCTCGGGCGGATGGTCGCGAAACAGCGCCAGGATGTCGGCTTCGCTCACCCGGTCTGCCGCGCTTTGCGCGCTGCGCCACAGTCCGGTGAACGAGCGTCCGCCGGTTCCGAAGCCACGCACCGCGTCGACCGTCTCGCGGGCGGCGCCCTGGAAGTCGGATCCCCAGGCGAGTCCATCTCGAACGAGCCCGGCGGGCTCAGCCGCGAGCCGGGAGAACGGAGCGAGCAGCGCGTCGATCTCGCCGCGCGCGGCGCGCTCCATGTGTTCGAGCTGGTCCTCTAGCTCGGAGAGCTGGCGGGCCATCGAGCGGATCTGGCTGACCTGGTTCGAGATCTGCGTCAGTTGGTTGGCGATCATCTGAGCGCGCTGGAGCCAGCTGCCGAAGTCGATTTGCGCGCTCGCGGGCCTGGGAGCCGAGAGAACGAGCAGCGGGACGAGAAGCGCGGTGGTGAGGATCCGGCGGTGCATGGGAGAGTCCTTTCGTGTCATCGGTGTGGGGCGGCGGTTGGGACTAGCACGTCGGCGGTGAACCAGATGCGGAGCCGGTGGCCCGCGCGGATGGTGATCTCGGGCATCCGGTTCAGGAACCGGTCGAGCAGCGAGGTGGCGCTGCCTCCGAGCCCCTGGCCGATACCCGCACGGAGCCCGTAGGGCGAGCCTCCGGCGAGCGTGAGTCCGCTGAGCGCGCCGACGGCGCCCGCGGCGGCGAACGTCGAGAGGTAGTGGCGGTTGACCCGGTCCCGGAGCGCGCCCTCGCCCGTCTGGTTCAGCCCCTGGAACTCGAGGTCGATCCAGCCGCCATCGGGCAGCAGCAGCCGGTGGAATGCGACGGCGAGCCGGCTCTGGTCGCGGTTGTCCACGGCGCGGGCCATGCCGACGGCGCGGGCACCGCGCGGAACGAGCACCCGCTGCCGGTCCGCCGAATACAGCGGCACCGACACCATGGCCAGCACGGGGCCCGGGAACTCGCCCGAGAGCTGCGTGAGCAGCACCGCTTCGAGGAACGAGCCCTCGCGGATCCGCTCCCAGCCGGAGGGGTCCTCCGACCGGACGCTCAGGACCGGCTCCGCCATGCCGGGCGCGCGATGGCCCTGCGAAGATGCTTCCGGCGAGCCGGGCACGATGGCCCCGCCCGCGAGCCCCGCCCGCATCTCCTCCTCCAGCGCAGAGACGGACTGGCCGAACGACGCGAGCATCCGGTCGAGTTCGGCATCGGGCGGCTCGGGGCCGGAAGCCGATGGGCGGGCGCCGTCGCGCGCCTCCCTCGGATCCCTGTAGGTCCGTGCGACGGGAACCGAGCGGAGCGACCGCGTTTGCCGCTCGATCTCCTCCAGCCGGAGCGCCTCGCGCAGCTCGTGCTCCGCCTGGCCCATGACGGCTGTCCCGCCGCTGGCCATCCCGCTGCCGATTCCGGTTGCCGCGCCCGCCCGCGCCGCGTCCCCGGCACCGCCGGTGGCGGGCCCGGCCTGCCGGCCGTCCCGCTCGTCGCGGGCCCGGTCCGCGGCGGCCTGCATGGCGTGGCGCTCCGCCTCGGCGCGCAGCCTCCCCTCGAACGCGCGGCCCGCGCGGTCGTCCACGGCCTGCGCCTCGGGAGGGGCGGGCGCCATCGGGTCCTCCTCGGGACCGGTGAGCGACGACGAGAACAGCATGCCTGCGATGAGCACGCCGATCAGCACAATCCCGGCCTTGGTGACGATGCCGCCCGGCAGCGCGCCCTTGGGCTCCTTGACCAGCTGCTTCCAGCGGCTCATCGCTCGTCCCGGGGCTCGAACCGCCAGCGCGCCCGCTCGTCGCCGGTCTGGAGCCAGCCGTCGCCCAGCACGCGGCGCGCGACGTACAGGCCGTCCGCGGTCAGGTCGAACGCGACCAGCGCGGGCTCGCCGTCCCTGAGTTCGTAGAGCGCCGGCGCTTCTTGGGCGCGCGAGCGCAGATAGGTGAACCGGCCGTCGTGCCACATCGCCTCGACGAGGAACGGTCGCCGTGAGGCACCGGAGTCCAGCCGGTACTCGAACCGGAGCCGCTCGGGATAGGAGGCACGGAACGCCTCGATCTCGGCCTCCGCCCCCGCCCGCGCCCTGCGCGCGGCCTCGGCCGCCCCAGCGGCCATGTCCTGGTAGGCCGCCACCTCGCTCCGGGCGACGAACGCGGGCAGGCCCGCCCCGGACATCCCCGCCGCTCCCTCGCCCGCTTCGACCCGGACGACCAGGTGCGGTGGCTCTTCACCGTGTTCCGCGACCAGGAACGAGTAGATGCGCCCCGACTCGCAGACGAGCGCGACGTTGGTCGCCGCGTCCTCGGCCAGCGGCTTCAGGTACGCGACGTTGGCCGCGCCGGTCAGGTGCCAGTATTCCGAGTCGCCGGCCAAGAAGTCGAGGATCCGTTCGGATTCCGGCAGCACGATCAGAGTAGTGTGGCGCACGCGCGCGCGGATGCTGTGGATGCGGTCCCGGCCGTCCTCGGCGGCGGGCACGCGAAGGAACGCCGCGTCCCCTTCGGGCTGCCGGGCGGTCTTGTGTTCCTGGGCGGCGGCGGGAACCGCCGCGAGCAGGAGCGTCAGTACGATCGGTATGGCGTCGAGCCTCATGGGTTCATGTCCTCTCAGGTCTGCGGGGTGGGGTGTGCGCGTCCGGCGAGCACTGCGAGCGCCCGGGCCAGGCCGTGGCCCTCGACGGCCTCGGCGCGCCGCTCGGCGTCGAGCGGCGAGGAGGTGTAGAGCCAGTAGCTCTCGGCGTCGACTTCGAGCCGGAGCACCGCCGCCGCGTCCGGGCGGCGCAGGTAGAGTTCGCGCTTGGGCGTGAGCTCCCGGATCCGGGCCACCTCCGAGGCGTTCAGCCGGAACAGCTCTCCGGTCTCGTCCGGCAGCTCGGGGTTCGCGAGGAACAGCTTCGTCGGGATCGATTCCAGCAACGCCGAGGCGCCCGCCGTGCCGGACACGTCGACGGCCGACTGGGTCGCGAGCACGAGCGCGGCGTTCTTCTTGCGCCACGTCTTGGCCGCCTCGGCCAGGTAGGCGAGCACGGCCGGGTCGGCCAGGTAGCGCCACGCCTCGTCCACGACCATCAGCTTGAGCCGCCCGGTTTCGGCCGGATCCTCGATCTCGAGGCGCATGCGTTCGAGCAGGTAGGAGAGCGCGGCCTCGCACAGGTCCGCGTGCTCGGCGGCGCCCGCCAGGTCGATCACCTGCCAGTCGCCCAGCTCGAGGTCCGCGCCGCCTGTCGGCGCGTTGTCGAAGAACCGGCCCCAGACGCCGCCCTCCGTCCAGCGGCTGAGCGCCGGCCACATGGCCGAAGGCAGCGAGCACGCCAGCACGCCGAGGGTGCGCCGCCCGGGCGCGAGCGCGTACAGGTCCTCGATGCGCTCCCGGACCTCGCTCGTGTCCGCGCCGCCCGGCTCGTAGCCGCCGAGCCGGAGCAGCCGGAGCACCCAGCCGGTCAGGAACTGGAACGTGCGCGTGCCCGCGGGCAGCGCGAAGGGCGTGAGCCGGAGCCCGGACTCCGCCTCGCCGCCGGGCGTGAGCTCGAGGTAGGAGCCCCCGAGGAACCGGGTCAGCCAGCGGTAGGAGCCGCCGAGGTCCAGGATCAGCACGCGCGGGGAGTACTTGAGCGCCTCGACCAGCAGGAAGTTGAGCGCGAAGCTCTTGCCCGAACCCGTCGCGCCCAGGATAAGCGTGTGGCCCACGTCGCCGCGGAACAGGTCGTAGTGGTAGGCCGTCCGCCACGGCGTCTCGAAGGTCGCGAGCGCCTCGCGGCCCAGGTGCCTGCTCCGCGCCGAACCCCTCGGCGGCCCGAACACCGGCGCGAGGCAGGCGGCGAGCCCGGCCGAGACGAACACGGTCCGGATCTGCCGCTTGGGCGGCTGGGCCGGAAGCCGCGCGAACCAGACGGGCAGCTGGCCGAAGCCCTCCCGCACGACCTTCGCGTCGTGCGCGGCGAACAGGCGGCGCACATCGCCGTCCAGCCGCTCGGTCTCCTCCAGCTCGCCGTGGATCGCTACGGTGAGCGACGCCTCACCGTAGGCCACGCCGTCGGCCTCGAGCTCGACCAGCGCGGCGCCCAGCCGGTCCGACTCGGCCGCCGCCGCCGAATCGACCATCGCCGCGGCCGTGCCCTGCGTCTCCTGCACGTGCGACATCATCGAGTAGCGGCGCGAGAAGTAGTGGCGCTGCGCGCCCCGGATCCGGCGCCGCGCCGCCTGCGTCGTCCACGGCCGCCATTCCAGCGAGACCGTAAGCACCGCGTCCAGGCAGTAGAGGTCCCGGAGCAGGTTCGCGTGCGCCCGGCCCGGCGGCGAGAGCAGCGAGTACAGGATCACCGGCTGGCCGCCGAGCTTCAGGTGCGAGCGCTCGGCTTCGAGCTCCGATAGCGCGAGCCGCCAGTTCATGCCGCTGCCCGTGGCCCCGTCCCAGACCGTGCCCGGGCGGTTGATGAGTTCGGCCAGCAGCCGGGACGCTCGTTGAGCCCCAAGCAGTTCGACGGGCGTGTGCTCGGCCACGAGCGAGCGGCTTGCCTCGACCATCGCCCGGAACCGGCCCGCCGCCGCCTCGATCTCCGAGGCCAGGTACGCCGGCGCATCCTTCCGCCGGCGCTTCCCGAGCCGCGCGAGGGCGGACAGCGGTCCCCGCCGAGCGGCCCCGGCCACCGGCCGCAGGCCCGAATCGCCGCACCAGACGGCGTAGGCCTCGAGCCGCTGCACGCGCCGTCTGAGGAACGCGCCGCGCTTGCGCTTCGAGACGGCCACGATGTCGGGCCCATTGTCTTCTGCCGCGCGCGCGATGGCGGCGGGGCGCCGCAGGAGGTAGAAGTGGAGACGCGCCCCCGGGGGCAGCCCCGAGAGCAGCCGCTGCCAGAGGCCCAGCACCCGGTCGATCTGTTCCGGCGTGCGGCCGTCCATCGCGGCGGCACGCAGCCTGCCCGTCGCGATGAACTCGCCCGAGCGGGCCAGGCAGGTGCCGCCGTCGCCGAGCCAGCCCCAGTAGGGCAGCTCCTCGGCGAGCGAGCCCGCCGCCTCGTGGGCGCGAAGCTCGTCCGCGACCCTCACCCGGCGCTCCCCCGGATATCGAGGTGCCACGGCTCGTCGGCCCACTTGCCCGGATCGAACCGCGCGGGATGGCGGGCCGCCGCGCGGAGCACCGCGAGCATGTCCGGGTCCTTCCGGCCCGCGAGCCAGCCCGCGCCGTAGCAGCCTGCGAAGATCAGGCCGCCAGCCATCAGCGAGGCGGTCGCGTTCCAGACCGCGAGCGCGAGCGTGGCGCCCAGCAGGAACAGCCGCCGCTCGACGCCCAGCACCGTGAGCGGCCGGTTGAGCGCGCCGTGGCCCGCCCAGTGCGTGAGGCCCCTCACTAGAAGAGCCAGGTCAGGAAGTTCACCGCGCCCACGGCCATCCCGATCCCGAAGATGATCCCGGCCAGTGTGCGCTTGCTGCCGCCCTCGCCGAACGCGAACATCAGGCCGCCGACCACGATCGCGATCAGCGACAGCCCGCGCGCGATCGGACCGGTGAACTGCGTCTGCAACTCGTTCACCGCCTCGACCCAAGGGCTCGTGCCCTGCGCCAGCAGCGCGCCCGGCATCAACGTCAGCAGCGCGGCGGCCCAGGCGGCCGTTCGTAGCGCTCTCGACAACGTTCTCATGCTCTCTCCTCCTTGGAGTTCAGTTGCGTCTTGCAGCCGGAGCGCTCCCGCTACGGCCCTTCTCCAGCCACTTCCGGACCCACTCCTCCACCTCGGCCTCGACCCAGCGCGCCACGCGCCCGCCCAGCACGACCGGGGCCGGAAAGCGTCCCTCGGCCGACCAGCGGTAGATCGTGCTCCGTCCCAGGCTCGTCCGGGCCTGGACCTCCGACACTCGCAGGAAACGGGTCGTCGGCTTCACTCTCTCGTCCGCGCGGCTATCGGTCATCGCTCCGCTCCACTTCGTGTTCTCCGCGCGCTTCACGGGCCTCGGCCCGCCCGCCCGGCGGGGCGGAGCCCTGGCCCCGCCCGGGTCCAGCTCCCAGGTGTCGATGAAAGCCACAACCCGGTCCGCCGTCCTGAGCGTCGGCGAACGTCCCCGCTCGATCTGGCGCAGCAGGCTCGGGTCGCCCGCCGCCAGCATCCCAAGCGTCGTCGGCGCCATGCCCGTGTCCTCGAGGAACCCGCTTATCCGTGTGTTGAATTGCTCCTCCAGCGTTGCCATGTGACTGCCGATCCAGCCGCGTCATGCCCGTAACGGTGAAGCGGTGATTCCAAGGAAGTCAACTCTTAGGAAATCTCCTAAGTGTCTCTGGTGTCTATAGTTATCCCACGTTGTCCCAGAGTTCTCGAAAGCCGCCGCCAGTGCGGTGGCGGAGCACCTCCGCGCGGCAGCGGAGTCGAAGCCGGGAGGATCGGGTGTGAAACGAGCCGGGTTGGCCAGAGGACGACGGCACCGGACGGGCCGGTCGATTCCGGGCGTGGCGAGGGATGCCGCGGGCAGCCTGGCCGCGCTCGCCACGGAATGCGCCGCAGGCGGATCTACAGCGCCCGCGGAGAGCTGTTCGCCAGTGCCGGACTGTGGGGGCGAAGAACGCCGGGGTTTGCCGTGGCCCCGCACCCCTCGATCCAAACGAGCCGCGGCAGGCAGGCCGGAGCGCCGGTCGCGGCCCCAAGCTTTCAGTTCGGCGTGATCACGGTCCGGGATACTGGCCCATTTCCCCCCGGGACCAGTGCTCGCAGAACGCGGACCTGATACTCCGCGAGCGAGGCGCGGTCCGACACCCGCAACTGCAGGAGTGGACCCGTCCGGATGTCGCCCGCTACGACGATCTGAGTCCGGCTTGGGCGTCCTCGACCTTCGATGATTCGAGAGCGAGGGCCACCGTTCACTGTCTTGGCTGAGTCGAGCTGGGTGTCGGACTTCATCGCGATGCCGGTAAGCATGTAGCCAGCAGCGGAGACGCCCGGCCGGAGTCCCTGCACCGGATCCTGATCTTGCACTCCGGACGCCACGTATGGTGACCGCTCGACATTGCTGACGAGCAGTGGCCGCGCTGGGGCGGAAGCGGCGACCCGGGCGAGCGGCACTCCGCGTGCCTGACCCGCCGTCGCTCGGCCGAAGCGGGAGAGAAACGATCCGGTGGGGGGAGTCACGGCCCGAAACAGCCACGGAACCCACTCCGAATACCCCGGGGCGCGCTCGGCCGTGTACTGCCCCAGCCGGCCGCGATTGACCCGGCTGGCACGCCGGCCGTCCACGCCCGCATCTGCGGATTCCTCGCCCACGTGTGGACCGCCTTCGCTACCCGTCATGATGTTCCATCGCCCGGCCCTGGGCGAATCGTCGTAAGTCGCCATGGTGTGGGCCGTCGCCGATCAACCCACATGTTACCGAATCGATCTGAAGGCGACGCCTCCCAAAGAGGGGGTGTCCATCGTGCGGCGAGTTATATCGCCCCACATGTTCCTCTATCTGGACCTCGAAGCTGCCCGGATTTGCTCGCCGCGCAGCCGTCAGGCACGCGTCGGCACGCCTAGGAACCCCTACCCCCCCTCATTTGGTAGGCGACGCGGGGCGGCCGCCGTCCCACCTTGTTTGGTAGGTGCCCTGAGATTCGACACCGATTCGCACTTCGCGCGAGGATGTCATATGCAGTGTCCATCTTCTTCCCCCAAGGCTTCGCTCTGCGTTGCTCTTCAGCAGAGGGGCCAATGAGCCCGGAGGACCTGTTCGAGCGCGTGCTGAGGTCGCTTCACGAAGCCACGCTGAATGAGGGCAGCTGGCCAACGACCGCGTGCCAGATCGACGAGCTGGTCGGGATCGGGGTCAATACGCTGGTGGTCGGCAAAGGGCGCACCCAGGCGGAATCGGACCCGTTCTTCGTGCGGCATTGCTTCGGTGGGGAACGGCATCAGGATTGGGAGCGCCGCTACTTCAGGGACTACTGGTTGCGGGACGAGAGCATTCCGCGCATCGGCATGCTCCCCGACTGCCAGTTGGCGCACACTATGGATCTGTACTCCAACCGCGAGAAGAAGACCTCGCCGGCGTACGAGTCGAGGCGTGTGGCGGGGATGCAGAATGGCCTCAGCGTCCGTATGGATGGTCCGGAGGATTCGCACATCGTCTGGACCCTTGGCAACTCTAGGCAACGCCAGGTCTGGCACTCCGTGCAACTGGAGACCATCGAGCGGCTTCTTCCACATGTGCGCAGCTTCGCGCAGGGAAGGCAGGTGCTGGCCGATGCGGGAGCACTGGATAAGTCACTAACCGAGTTGCTGGACACCACCCGCTTCGGCGTCATCCAGCTGGACCGGCACGGACGCATCGTGGCCGCGAACGACTCGGCGCGACGTCTCCTGATGCAGGGCGACGCGCTGGTGGACTCGCGCAGCGTCCTGCGGGCCCGGGCAGCGGACGACGCCAGATTCCAGGGATTGCTAGCGAGAGCGTTGCCCCCATTCGGCGCCCAGGCGTCGGCGGGCTCGACGACCCTCGGACGCTCCGGGAACCGGACACGGCTGCTGGTGCACGTCATGCCAGTGACGGACTGCGAGTCCGGTTTCCGCGCCTCGCAGGTGAATGCACTCGTGCTGGTGGCCGATCCGGAAAGAAGGGCCAGGATCGATCCGGGTGTCATAGGTGTCGCCATGGGCCTGACTCCAACGGAAAGCCGGTTGGCGGCAATGCTGGCCATGGGCCGGACGCTTCAGGAAATCGCCGTGGTTACCAACCGCACGGAAGGCACCGTTCGCTGGCATCTGAAGCGGATCTTCAGCAAGCAGGGGATCTCGCGGCAGTCGGAGTTGATCCGGCGGGTGCTGTCGCTGGACGGCTTTCCGGGGCCCGTTGCTGGGGACTGAACTGGCCGACGGGATTGGCGTGCAGCACCAGCCGGACATCGAATCCTTCCCCAAGTCCGCAGACCATTGATCGGATGGACGCCCCCCTGTTTGGGAGGCGCTCCTATCGGATGGACTCGTTAAGGTGGCGATCCCGAACATTTTCTCCGCTTTACGGCCATCCGCGTGAGGGCAAGGGCCGATGGGCCATCATGGCCACTGCAAACATGGAGGCGGGAATGGCAGCTGACACTGTTGTCCGGCACCCGGAACGCACCGCACACCGGCGGGGCGTTGCCACACTGGTGGCGCTTGTCGCTCCGCGGCAGTCTCTGCGCGCTTTCGTACGAGGGTACGAAGGAAGTTGTTGGCCTCGCGTTGCGGCGTCGGTTTTCTTCGCAGCCACTTGCGCCTCATTGCCCGCCCCCGCCGCGGACGCGCAACTCATCGGCTCGCCCGCCCCGGCCGCGCCGCGGGTCACGAACGACGTTGCCGGAGTCGGTCCAGGCAGGGTGGGCGCGGAGCTTGACAGCGATAAAACCGGTATCTGCCCACGCACGGAGGAGGTCCGCGAGGCCATCCTGGCGCGGATCGACGGCATAACCGACTGCGCGGACGTAACGAATGCTCATCTGGCGGGGATCACCGGCGAACTCAAGCTGAGCTCGAGTGAAATCACCTCGTTGAGCGCGGGTGATTTCGCCGGGTTGTCTTCGGTGCGGCTTCTCAACCTGTACGACAACGACCTCACCACGCTGCCGTCCGGCCTGCTCGCCGGTATGTCGAAGCTGCGGGTGCTCTACCTCGACAACAACGACCTCACCGCGCTGCCGTCGGATCTCCTGGAGGGGGTGCGGCTCGACGAACTCTGGGCCCGGAACAACGCCCTCACCGAGCTGCCAGACGGTTTCTTCTCCGGCCTACCGGGGTCCGGGTTCGGCGACCTCCAATTGTACAACAACCCGGGCGATCCCGATCTCAAGCATCTCAGCGTATGCTGGACCAGGTCGCACTGCGCCGAGGGAGCTCCCATTCCCATCGAGTTTTCGCTGCAAGCGCTCGGGCAGGGACGATTCAAGGTGGTCGTCCCCATCGGCACCCCGTTCGAGTTGAAGGTGGCCCTCGACGTGACCAACGGCACGGTCGCCGGCGACACGATCACGATACCCATCGGCCGCGTGGAGAGCGATACGTTTACCCTCACCCGTGCGACCGACGCCACCGCGGCCGTAACCGTGGACATCGTCGATCTGCGGGCGACCGATATTGACCCGAGGAACCTCCGGACCCGAGGCGGCCAGGAGCACGTGCTGCCACTTTGGCATGCTGGCTTCGTGCTTGTGAAGGCCGATCCGGCCACGACGGCGGCCCCGGAGGTGACGGGCTCGACCTCGTTCACGGTGACCGAGGGCGAGACGGCGGTTGCGACGCTGACCGCGAGCGACGAGGACACCCCCTCGGAAGATCTGGCATGGTCGCTGGCGGGCGGCGCCGACAAAAGCGAGTTCGCGCTGGCGGCGGGCGGCGCGCTGAGCTTCGGCTCGGCGAAGGACTACGAGAACCCGGACGACAGCGGGACCGACAGGACCTACAACGTCACGGTCCAGGTCAGCGACGGGACGAACAGCGCGACCGCGGACGTGACGGTGACGCTGGCCGACCGGAACGAAGCGCCGAGCGCGGACGCCGGGAGCGACCAGACGGGCATCGCGGGAGGCGCGACGGTGACGCTGAGCGGCTCCGGCTCGGATCCGGACGCGGACGAGACGCTGAGCTACGCCTGGAGCCAGACGGCGGGAACGACCGTGACGCTGGCGTCGGACTCGTCGGCGGAGGCCACGTTCAGCGCGCCCTCGGGCCTGGCGGCGAACGAGACGCTGATCTTCCGGCTGCGCGTGACGGACTCGGGGGGCCTCTTTGCCGACGACACGACGGACGTGACGGTTCTCGCGCCGCCGCCGCCGGACCCGGACGGCACGCGTGCGGGAGCGACTAGGCTGCGCGCGACCCCGCGCCGCACGGTTCACCGGCTGGCGACCGGCACGCTGGACAGGGCGGCGGGCGACACCATCGACTACTACGTCTTCACGCTGGGCGAGCGGCAGGAGCTGGGTCTCGGGGTGCGCGACCAGACGATCGACCTCGACGCGACGCTCGAGGACGCCTCGGGCGACGCGCTGATGCAGTCGTGGCCGCCGCCGGCCGACGCGACGGTCGAGTGGCTTACGACGACGCTCGACACCGGCACCTACTACATCCGGGTCGAGGCGGCCGAGGACGGCGCCACCGGGTACCGGATCCGCCTCGGGCTGGCGGATCCGCCGCCCCCCACGCCGGCGACCCCGGAGGTGACCGGCTCGACCTCGTTCACGGTGACCGAGGGCGAGACGGCGGTTGCGACGCTGACCGCGAGCGACGAGGACACCCCCTCGGAAGATCTGGCATGGTCGCTGGCGGGCGGCGCCGACAAAAGCGAGTTCGCGCTGGCGGCGGGCGGCGCGCTGAGCTTCGGCTCGGCGAAGGACTACGAGAACCCGGACGACAGCGGGACCGACAGGACCTACAACGTCACGGTCCAGGTCAGCGACGGGACGAACAGCGCGACCGCGGACGTGACGGTGACGCTGGCCGACCGGAACGAAGCGCCGAGCGCGGACGCCGGGAGCGACCAGACGGGCATCGCGGGCGGCGCGACGGTGACGCTGAGCGGCTCCGGCTCGGATCCGGACGCGGACGAGACGCTGAGCTACGCCTGGAGCCAGACGGCGGGAACGACCGTGACGCTGGCGTCGGACTCGTCGGCGGAGGCCACGTTCAGCGCGCCCTCGGGCCTGGCGGCGAACGAGACGCTGATCTTCCGGCTGCGCGTGACGGACTCGGGCGGCCTCTTCGCGGAGGACGAGACGGACGTGACGGTACTCGCGGCGACACCGTCCGACCCGGACGGGACCCGTGCGGGTGCGACAAGGCTGACCGCGACCCCGCGCCGCACGGTTCACCGGCTGGCGACGGGCACGCTGGACAGGGCGGCGGGCGACACCATCGACTACTACGTCTTCACGCTGGGCGAGCGGCAGGAGCTGGGTCTCGGCGTGCGCGACCAGAAGATCGACCTCGACGTGACGCTCGAGGACGCCTCGGGCGACGCGCTGATGCAGTCGTGGCCGCCGCCGGTCGACTCGACGGTCGAGTGGCTTACGACGACGCTCGACACGGGCACCTACTACATCCGGGTCGAGGCGGCCGAGGACGGCGCCACCGGGTACCGGATCCGCCTCGGGCTGGCGGATCCGCCGCCCCCCACGACGGCGGCCCCGGAGGTGACGGGCTCGACCTCGTTCACGGTGACCGAGGGCGAGACGGCGGTTGCGACGCTGACCGCGAGCGACGAGGACACCCCCTCGGAAGATCTGGCATGGTCGCTGGCGGGCGGCGCCGACAAAAGCGAGTTCGCGCTGGCGGCGGGCGGCGCGCTGAGCTTCGGCTCGGCGAAGGACTACGAGAACCCGGACGACAGCGGGACCGACAGGACCTACAACGTCACGGTCCAGGTCAGCGACGGGACGAACAGCGCGACCGCGGACGTGACGGTGACGCTGGCCGACCGGAACGAAGCGCCGAGCGCGGACGCCGGGAGCGACCAGACGGGCATCGCGGGAGGCGCGACGGTGACGCTGAGCGGCTCCGGCTCGGATCCGGACGCGGACGAGACGCTGAGCTACGCCTGGAGCCAGACGGCGGGAACGACCGTGACGCTGGCGTCGGACTCGTCGGCGGAGGCCACGTTCAGCGCGCCCTCGGGCCTGGCGGCGAACGAGACGCTGATCTTCCGGCTGCGCGTGACGGACTCGGGCGGCCTCTTCGCGGAGGACGAGACGGACGTGACGGTACTCGCGGCGACACCGTCCGACCCGGACGGGACCCGTGCGGGTGCGACAAGGCTGACCGCGACCCCGCGCCGCACGGTTCACCGGCTGGCGACGGGCACGCTGGACAGGGCGGCGGGCGACACCATCGACTACTACGTCTTCACGCTGGGCGAGCGGCAGGAGCTGGGTCTCGGCGTGCGCGACCAGAAGATCGACCTCGACGTGACGCTCGAGGACGCCTCGGGCGACGCGCTGATGCAGTCGTGGCCGCCGCCGGTCGACTCGACGGTCGAGTGGCTTACGACGACGCTCGACACGGGCACCTACTACATCCGGGTCGAGGCGGCCGAGGACGGCGCCACCGGGTACCGGATCCGCCTCGGGCTGGCGGATCCGCCGCCCCCCACGCCGGCGACCCCGGAGGTGACCGGCTCGACCTCGTTCACGGTGACCGAGGGCGAGACGGCGGTTGCGACGCTGACCGCGAGCGACGAGGACACCCCCTCGGAAGATCTGGCATGGTCGCTGGCGGGCGGCGCCGACAAAAGCGAGTTCGCGCTGGCGGCGGGCGGCGCGCTGAGCTTCGGCTCGGCGAAGGACTACGAGAACCCGGACGACAGCGGGACCGACAGGACCTACAACGTCACGGTCCAGGTCAGCGACGGGACGAACAGCGCGACCGCGGACGTGACGGTGACGCTGGCCGACCGGAACGAAGCGCCGAGCGCGGACGCCGGGAGCGACCAGACGGGCATCGCGGGAGGCGCGACGGTGACGCTGAGCGGCTCCGGCTCGGATCCGGACGCGGACGAGACGCTGAGCTACGCCTGGAGCCAGACGGCGGGAACGACCGTGACGCTGGCGTCGGACTCGTCGGCGGAGGCCACGTTCAGCGCGCCCTCGGGCCTGGCGGCGAACGAGACGCTGATCTTCCGGCTGCGCGTGACGGACTCGGGCGGCCTCTTCGCGGAGGACGAGACGGACGTGACGGTACTCGCGGCGACACCGTCCGACCCGGACGGGACCCGTGCGGGTGCGACAAGGCTGACCGCGACCCCGCGCCGCACGGTTCACCGGCTGGCGACGGGCACGCTGGACAGGGCGGCGGGCGACACCATCGACTACTACGTCTTCACGCTGGGCGAGCGGCAGGAGCTGGGTCTCGGCGTGCGCGACCAGAAGATCGACCTCGACGTGACGCTCGAGGACGCCTCGGGCGACGCGCTGATGCAGTCGTGGCCGCCGCCGGTCGACTCGACGGTCGAGTGGCTGAAGACGACGCTGGACACGGGCACCTACTACATCCGGGTCGAGGCGGCCGAGGACGGCGCCACCGGGTACCGGATCCGCCTCGGGCTGACGGACCCGCCCGCCAGCTCCAGTGCCGCTTCCGCGAGCGACGGTGGCGGGGACGGCGACTCCGGGGCCCTGCTCCTCCTCGACGATGTCACTCCGGAAGCCGCTGCGGCCGCCCTGTTCAATGAGACGGAACTCGGCGAGGCGCAGCTCGATGCCCTGGACCGCCTCGGCAACCGTAACGGCCGCTACGACCTCGGGGACCTGCTTTCCTGGCGCGCCCGCTGCCGCCGGGGCGAGGCGCGCTGCGGGACGCCGCCGGTGCCGGCCGGGGCAGCGATCCTTGGCGCCGCCGCCGTGCCGCCAGCGGCGGGAAGCGCCGCGCGGGCGCGGCGGCGCCAGGGAGCCAGACGCCCCTCACGACGACCGGGGGTACGCTTCCGCCGCGCCGCGGTGCGGCTGCGGACCCTGATTCTGGCCTTGGCCGTCTGGACGTGGGGCTGCGGCCTGGCGGACGACCTGGTCCAGCCGCAGCCGGCGGACGCCCCGGCGGAACCGGAGCCCGGGCGGCTCCTCGTCAGGCTCGCGGTCCCGCCCGGAGGAGTCCCCGCGGCCGGAGCCATGATGCTGATCGAAGGTCCCGGCATCGATTCGCTGCGTGCGCACGGCCACGAGTTGATCCGGTCCGGTCAATCCTCCCCAACGAGGCGGGAGGTCATCGTCGCGGGAGAGTTGGTCAGCGGGCCGGTTCTGGAGCTCTGGGTGCCTCATGTGGGGGACCATGCCCTCTACCGGGTGCGGCTGCTTGAGGTGGCGGGCGAAGACTACTCGTTGCGGGACCCGGCGGAGTACACGGCCACGATCTCGCGCTGAGTCAAACCCGGCCGGGACAGGCTCTGCAGCATACCGGAACCCTGCCTCTACACCTCGGATTTACCACCGCATAGTCTGTCGCTCGTAGTTCCACAAGCGACATCGGCCGCGAATGGTCCAACACCACGATCACCCCATGTCGCTTGCCCCGCGGAAGGTTCCCGCCTCGAAACCGAAGCGGTGCGCCGGAAAGCCCGGCGACCCTGATCGGACACACCCCCCCCCTTTTTTGGGAGGCGCGCGCTCGAATCTCATCAGTTACGCTGAGTCAGCCAAGGTCCGGCGTGCGGTCGAGTGCTCCTAAGAGGCCTGATGGTCAAGGGCAGTGGATGCCCAGGAAGGGGCGTCCGCACCGCACTAGGTATCGTCCATTCAAGTGGAGGAAGAGTCATGACCAACCACTCGAAAGAGCAGCGCTCTACGAGCCGCCGCAACACACGGCATCTACTGGATGCTGATGCTGTTCGCCGTCACACTTCCAAAGTCCACGACCGGAGCCGAGGTAGGAGAGAACGAGGGCGGGGTCGGACCCGGATCGAAGCCGCGGCTTGTGGCGATTCTCGCAACGCCCGAGTGAACGCCCAGAACGCCTGCGGCGGCCTTCAGACGCTCGCCGACCGGCTGAGCAACGACCCGGGGACTTTCGCCGGCCAGAGCCAATGGCCGGAGCGTCGCGGGCGAGTATGCGGCGAACGCAACGAGCACGAAAACCGTAGGTCGCGTGGGTCCGGATGGATGTGTTGCTCTGGGCGGCGTCCGGGTTCGCCTGGGGTTCCATTCAGGCCACATCAACGAGGCGGCGTTCGCGATCCGGCGGGCGCGGCTCATCCTCAACTGGTCGCTACTGGACCGGGTCAACGGCGCAAGACCGGGCCGTTAGTCGTCCTGCAGGGTGTTGCGCGTGCCGACTGGGACAGCACCGGGACCGGCGTTGGTGGCAACGAACTCGGCGGGGACGTGTGGTTCCAGAGTACGGGTCAAAGAAAAGTCGATGCTCCAGAATGAGGAGTCCGCGACATCGTTTCCCCAATTTGGAGGCAAATCAAAATGACTGGCACAAAGAAGCAGCGGCTGAGCGGTAGCCACGGGAACAATGGCATCTACTGGCTGTTGATGCTGTTCGCTGTAACGCTTCCACAGGCCGTGAGCGGAGCCGAGGAAGGACTGGCCTCGGACTGGATGGCTACTACTAGCGAGCTGGTTGGAGAGGCGCGTGTGGCGCCTGCCTGGGCCGTGGGGGATACGGTCGATCTGGGAGACGGAAGGGAGGTGGAAGAGACGAGTCCTGGGAAGTCGGAAGAGCTGTTGTCATGGTCTGGATGGGCCAGGAATACAAATAGGGATCTCGCGACTGAAGAAGGAGCAGAGAGCGAGCCGATCCGGATTATGGCAGATGGGACAGAGAGAGAGGAAAAGGCTTTAGTCTGTTCAGGAGCATCGGCCCCGACGCTTTCAGTCAGCGCCAGATCGTCCGGGGTCAGAGTCTCTTGGTCAGGCGGTAGTGTGGGAAATTGTTCGAACTGGGAGCTTTTCCGTAGAAATGGAGTTGCGACTTCGGATCTCGATGGTGAGTCAGATTACCTCGGCTGCGCGGATGATGGGGACTCGTCATACAACGACAATATCGACGATGAACAAGATAAACCCGCCGCTGGATCCAGCTATACCTATCAGATCCTCGCAAGTAATTGCGACGGAGGAGATTTAGGTCCACTGTCGAATCTGGCTTCAATCGATCCGTACACTGTGATTTCAGCATCGGACGGAAGCGGCGCGATCGAACTGTCGTGGACCTCGATTTCGAGTGCGACCTACAAGGTCGAGAGAAAGACGGGATCGGGAAGCTACACTCAGATTGCGACGCCGAGCACCAACAGCTATTCGGATAACTCCGGTACGGCAAGCACTGATTATACGTACAGGGTTCGGGCTGTCGTAAGCAGTACGGATAAATCGTGGTCGAACGAGGTGACACACACTTTCCCCGGATCCTCGGCCTCCGCTCCTGCTGCACCGACGGGGCTGTCGGCTACGCCTGGCAATGCCAAGGTGGATCTGTCATGGACGGTCGGAGACGACAACGGAGATTCGATTACCGCACACCAGATATGCCAAAAAACGGGTGCTTCCCCAACCTGCGCATCAAGCGATAGCGCCTGGGGGAACATAGCCGGAAGCGGTGCGACGACGAACTCCCATACAGTCACGGGCCTGACCAACGGAACGGAATACACCTTCTTCATTCGAGCAGTGAATTCACATGGAGGAGGTGGATCAGCTTCAGTTACGGGAACACCGAGAACGATACCAAGCGCGCCGACGAGTCTGTCTGCGACGATCGGCGATGGATCAGTGACTCTGAACTGGGAGCCCGGATCTGATGGTGGCAGCCCGCTCCTCAGACAGCAGTATTGCCGAAAAACTGGGTCGGCCTGCACGAATTCTGATTCGTGGACAAATACCGGCGCAGCCGTCAAAAGGACCACAATTGGTTTGCTAACCAATGGAGCGGAGTATCACTTCAGCGTCCGTGGAGTAAATGACGCCGGAACAGGGCCTGCAGCAACAGTAACCGCAACACCGGTAGGGCCACCTTCCGCACCGACCGGCCTTCAAGTCGTTCTAGGCGACGGAACAGCAACGGTCAGTTGGACACTCCCGGATGACAATGGCAGCTCCCTTACAGGCCAGGAGTACTGCTACAAATCCGGATCAGCCTGCACGGACATCAGTTCCTGGACAGCTATCGGGGCATCCTCGGTCTCGCAAACCTTCTCCTCACTGACGAACGGAGTGGAATACCATTTCAGCATCAGAGGGATTAATGGTGAAGGAACAGGTCCTGCCGCGTCGATAGCCGGAACACCTCTTGCGAGACCTTCGGCTCCATCCGGACTGACGGCAACGCCCGGCAATCAGCAGGTCACACTGATCTGGGCGCTGGGAGACGATGGCGGGAGCGCGATCCTGAGACACGAGTACAACCAAAAGACTGGAGTCTCCTACGACGGCTGGACGGCGATTGCGAACAGTGACCCGGGGAATACGAACGCAACGAGTTTCACGGTCACCGGGCTGACAAACGGAAGTCTGCACACCTTCAAAGTCCGAGCGGTGAACGACGTTGGAGATGGCGCGGAATCCAGCGAGGTCACCGCGACTCCGGCAGCGACTCCGAAGAAGGTCCGGAACTTCACCGCCACAGGTGGCGACGGCAAGATCGATCTGTCGTGGGATCCTCCGACCAATACGACGAATCTCACCCACTACATAATCTATGATTCGTATGCGACGAACGGGACCTTCGACAGCCTTGCCACGGTTGCGGTGGGAACGACGACCTATGAGGACGGGGACCTCTGGGACGGGATCACCCGCTGGTACCGGGTCGTGACGCTCTACTCGGACGCCTCAAGAGGCAACCATTCGGAGCATATGTCGGGAACCACCGACGGGGGGGCGGCAACAAAAGTCCAGAATTTCACGGCAACACCAGGCCAGGACAGGATCGATCTCTCCTGGAATGCTCCAGCCGGAAGTCGCTCTCTCAACGGATATACGATTCAATTCGGACCTGCTAAAACAGGACCGTTCACGCTCCTGATATCAGTCGGCAGCTCGGAAACCAGTTACGCGCACACCGGTCTCGGAAACGGCGCGACTCACTGGTATCGAGTTCAGGCCACGGACAAGAAGGATCACGCAGGTCAATGGTCCGATACGATATCGGCGACTTCGGCCGATGTCCCCTCCGCTCCGGATCTGAGTGGAGAAAGAGGAGACGCAGAAGCGATACTGAGCTGGACGGGGAACAATGGCGGGAGCCCTTTTACAGAACATGAGTACTGCCAGAAGACGGATGCGACAGCATGCGAAGCAGGTGACTGGACGGACATATCCGACAGCGGCGAGGGAGGTGCCAACGAATCGGGGTTCACGGTCACCGGCCTGACGAACGGAAGAGCGCACACCTTCAGGATCCGGGCGGTAAATGTAGTGGGGGCAGGCCCGGCATCGAACGCAGTAACCCTGACTCCGGTATCGTTCACTGGAAGAGTAGCTCGGAATTTCACTGCTACGGGTGGAGACGGCGAGATCGTTCTAACCTGGGAGGCGCCGACACACCTGAGTGGCTATCGGGGCTTTACGTTAGAGAAGAGCTCCTCGGATACTGGACCATGGAGTGAACTCCGCTCACCCGGCCAGCAAGCAAGATCTCATACCGATTCGGGTCTGACGAACGGAGACACGCACTGGTACCGGATCAAGGTTCGATATTCTGAAGCAGATGGCGGTGATGGCCCATGGTCAGAACCGATCTCCCAAGTCGTCGGAGTAGACACGACGAGGGTCACGGGTCTTACAGCGACAGGCGGACAGAAGAGAATCGAGCTCTCATGGACGGCGCCGACAAGCTCGCAGAACGTGACCCACTACGAAATCGAGTCTGCAACCTCCTCAGACGGCACCTTCACAGAGCTGACGACAGTTACGGGAACGACCTATTCCCACACAGATCTGGGGGACGGGGTTTCCCACTGGTACAAGGTGAGAGCCGAGTTCGATGACGGCATGCATGGCGGCTACTCCGCCATCGTGAAAGGAACGACGGAAGAAGCCACGACCAGTTCGGAGAAGGTCACAGGCCTTACAGCGACTGGCGGCGCGAAGAGGATCGATGTGAGCTGGACGGCTCCAGCCACGACCTCGAAGACCGTCAGGGTATATCAACTGCAAGCCAAGATCGGCTCTGGCAATTGGTTCAACTTGGGTAGAGATTCAGACACAGATACGATTACAACGACATCCTACGCGCACACGGGTCTTGGAGATGGAGTAACACGCCGGTACCGGGTGAGAGCCAAGTTCACGGACAATACCGACGGCGAATGGTCCGACGAGACGACCGGCACGACGAATTCGGCCACGACGACAGACACGACGAAGGTTCGAAATCTGAGTGCGACTGGTGGCCGGAACAAGATCGACCTATCGTGGACGGCTCCATCCGGCTCGAAGGCCATCAAGCACTACGAGATCCAGTTCTCATCGGCTGCCGCGGGCGGACCGTTCACGGACCTTCCCGCAACATCGGCAAGTACGACAGCTTCTTCTCATACGGGCCTCGGAGACGGACAGAGACGCTGGTACCGGGTCAGAGTGGAGTTCACGGATAACGCGCACGGCACCTGGTCCGATGTGAAGGATGCGACCACGTCGGAGACCCCGAAAGTGGTAAAGAAGCCCGGCGCACCCCTGGGCCTGGCCGCGAACGTTTCAGGGACGAGCGTATCGCTCAGTTGGAATGCGCCTTCCGACGATGGAAACTCCGCGATCACAGGCTACAAGATCGAAATCGATGCGGGAGCAGGCTGGCAGGCGCTCGTATCGAACACGGAGTCCACGACGACCACGTACACGCACACGAACCGGGAGCACGGCACCCGCCAACGATACCGCGTATTCGCGATCAATGCGCAGGGTACGGGACCGGCATCGAACATAGTCGAGGCGGTCATCTCTGCCGTGAGACCTTCGCCGCCAACCGGAGTATCGGCGACGGTGCAGAGTTCGAGCACGATCATGGTCAACTGGGCCGCCCCGTCGAATGACGGCGGAGCGCCTGTCACGAGCTACCAGATCGAGTTCTCGACGGACGGATCAAGATGGCAGGTGCTCGAGACGGAGATATCTTCAACGTCGCAGTCCTACACCCACGGCGGATTGGCGCCGGCAACGACCTACTACTACCGGGTTCTTGCCCGAAATCGTGTGGGCCTGAGCGTGTCGTCCGATGTGGCGGAAGCCCTGACGGAAGCGGATCTTCCGGATCCGCCGACCGGCCTGATGGCCCGGACGGCGGGCGCCGACGCGATCGATCTGCGGTGGCGCGCACCGGAATACACGGGTGGCGTGCCGGTCACAGGCTATCTGGTCGAGTACTCGGAGGACGCGATCATCTGGCTGACGGCCGCGGACCACATCGAGACGCTGTTCTTCCAGCATACCGGACTCGAGCCCAAGACGAAGTACTTCTACCGGGTCTCCGCGGTGAACCGGGTGGGACACAGCGAAGTGTCGAACATCGTGAACGCGACGACGGATGCGAATGTCCCGGGCCGCCCGACGAATCTGGGCGCGATCGCGGTAAGCCGAAACGAGATCCTGCTCGGCTGGACGGCTCCGGAGGACGATGGCGGATCTCCGGTCGAAGGTTACCGGATCGAGGTCTCGCTGGATGAAGGTGCGACCTGGCGAATCGTACGAGATCACACGGACAATACGAACACGGCCTTCAGGCATGGCGAGCTGGAACCGAACACGCTGTACCGCTACCGGGTCGCGGCGATCAACCAGGCAGGCACGGGAGATCCCTCGGAGATCGCGGAGGCGCGCACGCACGGCGTACCGGACGCGCCGGTGAGCCTGCTGGCGGAGGCGGTGTCGCCGACACAGATCAACCTGTGGTGGGCTCCGCCCGGTTACACGGGTGGAATCCCGGTCACGGGCTATGTGGTCGAAGGCTCGAAGGATCGCGGCGGCACGTGGGAAGTGCTGGAACGGACCGCGGCAACAACTTCGACATACGCGCATGAGGGGCTGCGATCCGGAACAGTCTACGTCTACCGGGTCAGCGCGATGAACGGGATCGGAGTGGGCAGTCCGTCCGAGACCTACCAGGCCCGGACGCACAGCGACGTGCCCGAGGCGCCGCGCAATCTGTCGGCGCAGGCGGAAGGTCCGCGCCGAATCGGCTTGCGCTGGCGGGAGCCCGGACATGACGGCGGCGAGGAGATCGAAGGTTACCGGATCGAGGTCTCTACGAACAATGGCGAGACGTGGACGGTGGCCGATGAGATCGAGGCGGCGACGAGCTACACACATGGCGGCTTGGAACCGGTGACGAAGTACCGTTACCGGATCTTCGCGATGAACGAGGTGGGGCCGAGCCCGGCATCGGCAGTCGCGGAAGCGACGACTACAGCGGAAGTGCCCGGCGAGCCGCTGAACCTGAAAGCGGAGGCGATAGGCACGTCACAGGTGAACCTGAGGTGGTTCACGCCTGATCATGATGGCGGTGCACCGATCACGGGCTACAGAATCGAGACGTCGCTGGACAAGGGCAACTCGTGGCAGCTGGTCACGGCGAATTCGGGCACGAATCTGACGTCGCACGAGCATACTGACCTGACCGCCGCGACGACGTATCGCTACCGGGTCGCAGCGATCAATGAAGCAGGCCAGGGCAGGTGGTCGCTCGAGGCGGAAGCACGAACGGCTGCGATCGCACCGGACCCTCCGGAGGACCTGACTGCATCTGCGGGAAGTGATGACCGGATCGATCTGGCCTGGCAGCCGCCGGAGTACACGGGCGGCGCCCCGGTCACTTCGTATATCGTCGAGACGTCGATGGATGAGCGCGAGTGGGAAGTTCTGGCTGAGCTGGAAGCGGTTCTGGAGTACTCGCATGTGGATCCGGCGCGCGGGCCGGTGTGGCACTATCGGGTACGCGCGGTGAACGAGGCGGGAACGAGCGAGCCGTCGAACGTGGCCTCGGCATTCATCGACGATCCGGTATTGCGTACGGACCGGGTGAGCGAAGCGATTCTGCCGTGGTTCATGTCGGCCGCGACAGGTAGCGCGGTGCGCGCGATCTCGGACAGGATCGAAGCCGCAGGCCGCCACGGCTCGCAGGCCCGGGTGAATGTCCGGAATGCGGATAACGGCCTGCGCGGGCTGGCTGACGGAGCGACGGTCACGCATACGGGTGGTGGAATTTCGGTGTGGGCCATCGCGGACCTGGCAGGCCTGGACAATGTCGGCACGGTAGACTTCGACGGCCAGATCTTCAGTGTGCATGCGGGGCTGGACGGCATGTTGCGGAAGGACGTGCTGGTGGGCGTTGCGAGCAACCGCTCGGAAGGCACCTTCGACTTCACCGACCAGACCCATGACCGAAGCGTCGGTGGCGAGCTCCTCGCGAACGTGACGAGCATGGGTCCGTACGCGGCGTGGATCAGGGACGATGTGGCGGTCTGGGCCGCGTCGGGATTCGGCTGGGGTTCGATTACGATGTCCGACTCCCTGGCCGGCGAGCGCACGAGCCGGACCGCATCGTCGATGCTGGCGATGGGCGGTATGAAGGAACTGGGATCGAGTCCGGTAGGCGCCTTCGGCCTGCAGGCCGAAGGCTGGACATCCGAGATGGAGATTGGCGGCAATCTGCCGTCCCATCTGGATCCGAAGTACGATCCCGGCCACATCAACGAATCGGACCATACGGTTCGGCAGGCGCGGCTCATGCTCAACTGGTCGGTCTTCGACCGGAGTTACGGTGAAAACCGTGCGGAGCTGAAACTGCGCGGCGGCACCCGCAAGGACTGGAACAGTGCCGGCACGGGAGTCGGAGGCACTGAACTGGGCGGCGATGTGGGATTCGAGAGCTCGGTCTTCCGGGCACATGGCAGCGGACGGGTCTTCGTCCACCAGACATTCCGCGAGTGGGGAGTCCGCGGAACGATCGAGATCCGGAGCCGCGACACCTATGGACTGTCACTGCAGTTCAAACCGTCCTATGGCGCAACGGGTGACGGCATCCGGCAGCTGTGGGAGAACGGCGTAGAGGCGACGGGCATGGCTGCGGCGCCCGAGAGCCGGCTGGACATCGTTGCTGGCTGGAGACCGCCTGGATCTCATGTGACGTCGTTCGGACGTTTCGATTCAGCTACGGAACAGATCGTCGTAGGCACCCGGATACGGAGCTCGGTCGACTGGATCCTGGAAGGCCGGCACACGGAGAAGGGCCTTGGTCTGATGCTCAAGGGCCAGTGGACATTCTTTTCAGACAGAAAACAAGGGACGGAAAAATGAAAAGACTGATACCTGCGACACTGGCACTGCTGGTGGTCGCATGCGACGCGATGGAACCGAATCAGCCGCCGGAGGCGCTGGAGCCGGTTCCCGACCAGGAGCTGTTCGTCGGCGACACCTTCCAGGTGGAACTGAAGAAGCACTTTCAGGACGAGGACGAACTCAACTATGATGCGACGAGCCTGTTCGATGTCGTAGCGGTTTCCGTCAACGGATCGATTCTGACCGGCAGTCCGGCGAAGAAAGGCACGGACGAAATCTCGGTGACGGCCACTGATCCGGATGGGGAATCGGCCAAGTCGAGTTTCGCCGTGGAAGTGGGTAATCGAAAACCGACATCGTCTCCGATACCGGTAATCGAAGTGTTGCCGGAGGAGGAGTTCACCCTCGATCTTGTCGAATACTTCACCGATCCGGACGGAGATTCTCTGGATTACAAGGTGCGGGTCGATCCTGGTATCGATGCCGAATTCAGAATCGAGGGCTCGATTCTGACAGGAGAGGCAGGCCGCACACGAGGGAGCAAGACGGTCTTCATAACCGCATCGGACGGGGATGCGGAAGTCGACGAAGCACTTCGCGTGGAGGTGCTGAACTCGGGACCGGTTATGAAGAGACCTCTGCCGGACCGGGAGGCTTTTCCGGATGAAAGGGTCCTGATCTTTCTCAACAACTACTTCGAGGATCCGAACGGTGATGCCCTGAGATACGAAGCGACCCTGTCGAACGATCTCGTCCGGCGCCTTCTCAGCGGCGACCGTCTGACTCTGGATACACAGCGCGAGCGTGGAACGGTCACGGTCACCGTGACGGCAATTGATCCGGCCGGAGCAAGGCTTACCGATGAATTCGACCTGACTGTCACCAACCGCGGCCCGAAGATCGTGGACGGACCCCCACTCTATGTCCGACCCGGTTCGCGCATGACGATAGTACCGATCTCCCATATCGCCGATCCGGACGGCGACACGCTTACGTACACCGGAACGAGCAGCAATTCGAATCTCGTAGAGGTGGTGAGCGAAGGAGAAAGTCTGACTCTGGAGATCTCGGAATCTGCGAATGCTCCAGTGACGGTGGCGATCAGCGGCTCGGACGAGGCAAGCACGGTGGAGACGACGATAACCGTGACCCCTTACGAACCGACCGAGATCCTTCGGGAGGACTTCGATTCGGAGAGCAGCCTGGACAACTGGACTCCGCGCCATCTCCGCGGGAGGGTCGTGGATGGAAAGCTGGAGCTGGATTGGCAGGAGGAAGTCCAGACGGATCCGAAGTACAATCACATCCCGGGTCACATGTACAGAGAGCTGAAAACTTCGGGTAACTGGGAGGTGCGGTTCAAGATGGGCTGGAAGGAGGGCGACGAACCGTCCGGCGTCTTCCTGGTCTACACTCCGAGTCAGCGGTGGCCGATATGGGAGCTTGATCTCGATTATGGATTCGGCGGATGGTCCGTGTTCATCTCCCGGGGCGGTACAAGCCGGTGGACTCTGCTGGAAGGTGACACCCGGCCGAACTTCGTCAAGGACGAGATGCTGCGGGACTACACCTGGCTGCTGATCGATGGAGTGATGATGTTCGCGGAGGGCGAGCGGTTGCTCTACTGGGAGAAGGTGGCGAACGACTGGCCGAACGAGTCGAGCTCGCCTGTCGGCATGACCGGGATCGGAGTGGGCACGTACTTCCCGTTCGAGGAAGTAGATGGCGTACGCGCCGATGAGATAGAAGTGAACTCGGTCGGATCATATACTTCACAGCATAAGGAGAATTGAAAATGCGTCACATCCTGGCAGCAACCTTTTTTCTTCTGGCATGCGGAGAATCGACCACCCCGAACACTAATCCGGAGGTAATCGAAGAGATCCCGGACCAGCTGGTGTCATTCGAGGGTAAGGCGGTCCATCTCGATAACCACTTCACCGATGCGGACGGCGACAAGCTGGTCTATTCCGTGTCGAACGATCGGCCGGAGGCCATTTTGGCGGAGATGAAAGGAAGCTCTCTGGTCCTCCGACAGCTTGTGATAGATCCGGGAACACTTGCGGAGATCACCGTAACCGCAACGGATCCGGAATCGGGAACGACAAGCACCAGCTTCACGGCCGAGGGAAGCAGGTGGTTGGAGGAAAGCTGGAACAACGACCTGGGAGAATGGGAGGAGGATAAGGACCTTACCTCCCAGGTCTACTTCTCGGATGTGGATTCGGCTGAAGCGGTCGTGAAGAACGGGCTTCTGTATCTGTATCCGGCTTCGAACCAACCGATCCAGGCAGGAGTGGGAGTCATTCACGATTTCCCCGCGATCGAAAGAAACTGGACGATCCGAACAAGCACGGCGCTTTCAAGTAGTTGGAGGAACAGTGCCGCTTGCTCCGTGATCGATGCTTATACAGAAGATCGGAGCCTCAAGATGCTGCGATTCGTCTTCGATCAATACTCCAATTCATGGAGACTCTACGTTGGGACGAACCATCCTAATGAACAGGAATGGGATCCATACTTCTTCGGCCTCGCCGGAGGCGCCCGCAACAAGGACTGGCATCATGGACCGTTGCGAGAATTCGTGGATATCTCCGTTTCTCTGATCGATAGCTTCATCACGGTGAAGAAGGACGGGGAGGAGTTGGCGAACTTCGATCTCCTGAAGATGTATGTCACTGGAGAAAATCCGATAAGCTGGCCGCCAAATGTTTTTCCATCGGGCCTGGTGAAGGTCGGTGTACGGAATTTCCCGGCATGTGGTCCGATGCCGCCGGATCGCGGACGACGTCTGGAGCATCGCAATACGATAGTCGTGGACTGGGTTCAGGTTGAGAAGGAGAACGGGAGATGAAAAGGTTGAGAGAACTGGCGGGATGGGGAGTACCGGCGATTCTGATCCTGACAGCCGGCTGCGGCGACTCCTTCGCCCCGGAGGCGTGCGCGGAGATCGAAGACATCGGTACGCACATTGGAGAGAAACAGGTGGTCCCGATCTGCTTCGAGGATGCGGACGGTGACGAGCTGATGATTTCCGCCTCGTCCTCGAACGAGGACGTGGTCAAGGTGATCTCCGAACGGGGCAACCTGACGATCGAAGGCGTGCGTAGTGGCGAGGCGACCGTGACGGTAACGGCGACCGACCCCTCCGGCGAAATGGCATCTCTAGCCTTCGGCGTGAGGGTGATCAACCGGCAACCGGAATCGAAACCGTTCCCAAGCCTGAAACTGACACAGGATGCGATGACGGCGGAGGTGCTGCTGACGGAGTACTTCTCTGATCCGGACGGCCAGGCGCTGAGTTTCGATGCGGTGGTCAACGACTCGAGGATCGTAACAGCAACCGTCAACGACAGTCTGCTACTGATCGAGGGACACAGAGCGGGGGAAGCATCGATCCGGGTTACCGCAACGGATCCGGAAGGCCTCAGCGCAGTGGGCCAGGTCGATGTGATGATCGAGGTGCGCGAGCAGCTCGTACGGGATGACTTCGACTCGGAACTGGCTGGCGAATGGGAGGTAACGGATTATGCGATCGTCGAGATCGAGGATGGCCGTCTCGAGACGGGGACATCCGATCCGAGAAGATACGGCCTGATTCTGCGGGAAGTGGACCCGGCGGAGAACTGGACGATATCGGCTCGAATCGAGAACGCGACAAATGACCTGTGGACCTCTCTCTGGATCGAGACGGGCGACTCGAAGATATCGAGGATGCTATTCATTTTCGGCGGTGATCTGAAGAGGCTTGTGACCGACGGCAGCGAAGTCCCCCAGACGAACTTCACGATGGCTCTGTTCTACGAGGAGCTTTCCACCTGGAGGACGACACTGCACTGGAACGGGATGTTCGAACAAATCCCGAATGCGGGCGAACCGATGGACGTGACGGTCAGCATGGAAGTGAACTCGATCAAGATCCTGGTGAACGGCGAGCAGGCCCATGAGGTTGTTGCGATTGACCACGATGCCAAGCCAATGCCGGCGACAATCAGGGGAATCGGATTGCTCGGCTACATCGCACTGGATCAGGAGAGTTCCGACGATCTGAGAGTCTACTACGACTGGATAGAGATCAGCGGCATTCGGAGCACGGCCGACATGCTCGTCCCGAGTCGACCGCACCTCATTCCACCCGTGCTGAGGATAAACAGATGAAAAAACTCCTCCTTCTGGCAGTTCTGGCCGGACTCGGCTGTGAGACTGCCCCACCTGTCCCATGCCCCCAGGTGGACGCACTGGGAATCGTCCACATCGGCGAGACGACGATGGTCACGCCATGCTTCGAGTCGGGCGCGCTGCCGTTGCTCTACGAAGCGGAGACGAGCGATGCGGACGTCATCGCGGCCGAGATTTCGGTCGCGGATGTCGTTCTGGTCACGGGGAAGAATCTCGGTAAAGCCTCCGTCAGGATCGAGGCGACGGACGCGAATGGCAAAACCGGGTCATACAGAATCGACTTCACAGTACCGAACCGAAGGCCGGAAACCATCCCCGGGAACAGGATAGGAACGGTGCCCCTCTGGTCGGTGAAGGAGACCGATCTGTACAACCACTTCTCGGATCCGGACGGACAGGAGTTGGTTTTCACAGCGCGGTCGATGGACGAGAGACTGGAGGTGCATCTCCGGGCGGATACACTGGTCATGTACGCGGCGTATCGTGGCGAGGCGACGATCAGGCTGCGGGCGACGGATACGAGCGGCGAATGGATCGAACAGTCGTTCCCTATCAGGATCTCCGACCCGAGGATCTACGTCGTCCAGGCGGTCCAGTCACGAAAATCGAATGTGCCGCTCATCGCCGGCAGACCAGGTCTGCTGCGTGTCTTCCTCGCGACGGATTCATTCGGAATCAGGATGCCGGAAGCACGTGCAACGATTCACAACCGTGACGACCCGGGCGAACCCTTCGATCTTGTCTCGGGAACGCCAACGGTCCCCCCCATGATCGACGAGGGAGATCTCGACTTCTCACTGAACGCGATGATCAGCGGAACGAGTCTTCAACCCGGGGCAGAGCTTCATGTCGAGATCAGCCCGACGGAGGACCCGGACATAGAGCGTGGGTTCATGGTGCCGCTAAATGTTCGAGAAATGCCATTTCTGAATCTGACGCTGATTCCGGTCATAGTGGGAACGGATTCGTCGATGGTGGACAGAGTCCGGAAGATGGTGGAGGAACCGGACAACTACTTCCCCCGCGTGCTGCGAAATGCGCTGCCCGTCGGCGAGAACAGACTCCGGCTCTATCCGCCGGTCATGATGGAGGAGGACGAGTTCGACAGAACGAGGTACGGAAACACGGCCATTCTGAATGCCACGAATCTGATCGCGAGACTCGAGGGAGACGGGAGGCACTACATGGCAATCGCTCCGCGTGGAGTCCAGGTGGGGAGGGGGCGGATCGAGGGCCAGGCGATACTGGGCGGACGAACAGCCTTTTCGATCTCGTCCCAGCACGTGATGGCGCATGAGCTGGGCCACAACTTCGGCCTCGACCATGCGCCATGCAATGTGAGGGGAGACCCCCAGTACCCACACGCGGAAGGAAGGATCGGAGTCTGGGGATACGATGTCGTGAAGCGAGCACTGAAGAAACCGACGCTGTTCGATCTGATGGGATACTGCACGTCGACGTGGATCAGCGACTACTCGTTCAAGAAGGCGATGCGCTTTCGGGAACAAACGGGTAGGGACGAGCAACCCCCCCGTGGGGAAACTCTGGTCGTCTGGGGCTCGGTGAACGGGCAGAGCCTGGACCTGAATCCCTCCTTCTACTATGACGACGGACGCCCGACGACGATCACGGGAAACACCCACCGGATCACGGGCAGAAGCGTGAACGGCGAGGAGCTGTTCTCGTACCGGTTCACGCCGGAGATGGTCGCGGATAGTGAAGGCGCCGCATCGTTCGTCCATCTGATCCCAGCGACATGGGATGACGAGCTCGGTTCGATCGACCTGGTCGGACCGGCCGGCTCGGCACGGCTGGACCTCGATACAGACGATCCGATGAGCATCCTCATGCTCGATGGAAAGGTCCGGTCGATCACCTACGGACCGACGATCACATCGACCTCACGGGCAGATCGGGTGCTATACAGTCGCGGCATCCCGCGAAGGTGAAGGAGCGGTTGCTGGACGGATCAGCCGGCCGACGGGTGGCAACCGGTTGCTACCCCTGCGGACGCTGGACGATGTACCGACGCCAGACCGGGCTGTCCGGAATCCCATGGCTCCGAGGCCATGTCCCTGACGAGGTGCACGACCCCAAAACCATTCGCGGCCCCGAGGTCCCATCGGACCACCGGGGCCGCGATGGCTGCACGCGCACCTACATTCGCGGCACCCGGATCATGTCCCCTTCCGGGCCAACCGTCACCACCGGTCCCATCAGGACATCGTTGGCCAGAACGATGGCCCGCCCCCCGTCCGCATCCCCCTGCATGGCACTCTGGTCAGCGCCCGGAAGCGTGAACGCGTCGGCCAGAGATGCATCGACGCGGTATCTCAGATCCGCCAGTGACTTGATCGTGATCGCGCTCAACGGGTTCTCGCCCCGCCGGAGCACCGGTGTCATCAGCTCCGAAGCCAGCACCGATTCACGCCAGTGCCGGTCGGCCACCCCGAGTCCCCCCCTGTTCTCGACCGGGACCTTGCCGTCACGGTAGTTGGTGCCGCCGGCCGCATCGAAGGCCGCGACGGCGAGAGGGCCGCGGAAGTGCGTGTCGAGCCCCGGAAGGTCGACGGAGGGAGACTGCAGGAGGTTGAATATCTTCCACAGCGGACCGATTCCCAGAATGTGTCCGATCTCATGGGTCAGCAGATCGGCCAGCTCATCGTCGTTCATGCGGCCGATGTCCGCTTCGTCGAGGAACAGGGCTCCCAGGAACGGCAGATCGTTCTCGCGGCGCACATAGCACGGTCCCGCCGTCGCCACGGTACCGCCGCGTCCATCGATTCTCCTGACCCAGGCGAGGATGAGGAGATCGTCCACCGTCGTCGCGAGGGCGTCGATGTCGATCCCGTGGCAGGGATGCTTCCGCCCGGCGGGTATGACGATGTCGCGCAGCTCGGTGCTTCGCAGGATGTCGGCCCAGGGTCTGGCGGCGTTCACGATCTTCGGTGCGAGGCGCCTCGTCGGGGCGTCCGCCGCCATCACCTCGATGGTGTAGCCGCCGGAGGCGTATGTCAGCGCCTGGCCGCCGAAGGACGGCGTGACCTCGGCGTTGAGGGCGTCTAGCCCGCATTTCTCACATGGCACCAGCGTAGGGACCTGAAGGCGGTAACCGGGCGGTGATTGTGCCGTCGGACCGTGTGACGAAGGAACGAAGACTACTTTGGGCGTGCAGGGACAGCCGTGGGGACGGGGATTCAGGGGACTGAACGGTCCTGGGGCGCACCGATCCCACGGCGCGGCGTGAGAATGAGGTTCTGGAGGGGAGATTACCCTCGTAATCGGGCGTGGACGCGTGCGAAGGCATCAGCGGAAGGGTGCGCGGAGTCCATGGCGACCCTGACCCTTCGCACCGAGACCGTGACCCGCGCGCCGATCTTGAGGAGCTTGAGCCGGAGCGTTCCGGCGGTGGCGCGGGCCAGGCGGGTGCCCGCGAGCATGCGCCTGAGGGCGTTGAAGAGGACCGACGCGAAGGCGGAGAAGAGGAGCCGGAGCTGGTTGGCGGCGAAGCGCGACGCCGAGGTCCGGTCGGAGAAGAGATCGAGCTGCTGCTCCTTGATGGTGTTCTCCATGTCGCCCCGCGGGCAGTAGACGCGTTCGTAGACGGTGCGGGCCGAGAAGGTGCTGGCGGGCAGCGAGGTGACGACGAAGCGGGGGTTGGCCTTGCCCGGCAGGTGTTCCGCCTTGGCGACGACCCGGCGCCGGCGCGACCAGCTCGTCCGCGTGGCGTAGGTGAACTCGGCGAACCGGCGTGCGGGCCGGCCGTGGCGGGCTGACTCCGCCTCGGCGTCGGCCAGTTCCCAGCCGATCTTCTCGATGAGCCGCGAGTTCTTCGCCAGTCCGATGACGTAGTCCACGCCGTTGTCCTCGCACCACGCCAGCAGCTCCTCGCGGGCATACGCCGAGTCGGCCCGGAGCAGGATCTTCAGCCAGGGCCACTCCTGGCGCAGCCGCTCGATGATGCGGCCGAGCGGTGCAGTCACGCCCCCGGCGGGATCGGAGTTGCCGGGCCGCAGCTGGGCGAAGAGCGGGCGGCCGCCGCAGGTGATGTACAGCGGCAGGAAGCAGTAGTGGCCGTAGTAGCCATGGAAGAACCGGCCCTCCTGGCGGCCGTGCACCTCGTCGTCGGTCGAGTCGATGTCCAGAACCAGCCGCGACGGCGGCTTGCCCTGCCACGAGTCGATGAACAACTCCACGAGCACCGCCTGCAGCGCATCCGGATCGTGGCCGATCCTGTGGTAGCGGCCGGGCTCCCCGCCGGCGGGCGCATGCTCGAGACGGTTCAGCGTGCTCTTGCCCGCCAGCGCCGCACAGCCCTTCCGCCGCCCCTCGAGCCTGCCCGCCAGCAGGGCCAGCAGCGGATCGTGCCGCAGATCATCGTGGTCGTTGAGGTCCTCGTACCCCAGGGCGATGCCCACAATGCGCTGCGCCACCAGCGTCCGAACCGAGTGCTCCGTGAGGCGGGGGTCGCGGTGATCCTTGAAGCACCCGGCCACCCGGTCGAAGAGCCCCACGAACCGGTCGATCTCCCGCAGCAGCAGCGCTCCGGCGTTCGACGTGATCGATCCGCCATCGAACGCCGCGCTCACCCGGCGGCGCTGGCACCCTTGAAATGCGAAGGAAAGCGGCTTACACTGTGTCGGCATCGGTCCTCCGGTGTGGCTGCGGTTAAGTTATTGGTCTAACTAAACTTAACAGCCCCCGGGGGCCGATGCCGTCCTATAGGCTTGAGAAATCCGGGCTAGGCCGGTGGGCTGGTGGTGAGGGGTTGAGATTGCGTTGTCGCATGCAGCGAGCAGGGTCGCGGCCAGCGCCAGGGAAATCGTTCGGGATTTAGCTTGCGTGTTCATCGTCGTCACCCCCTTGTGCAATCGTGCTTGTCAAATCAGGTACTCGTGGCCCTGATATGATCCGGTACACGGAAGGGGTGGCTACGGGGTTCGATGTTCCGAAGAACACCGCATTTGGGGGGTGTGGTGGGGGGGGTGGCTCCGCGTTGCTCCCTGAGAGGAGGACAACGTCTCGACGGTAACGGAATGATGTAATGTCCACTTGACAGATTGTCAGGTAGAGTCTACAGGACTAGCAAGCACCTCACCGCCGATACGACCCATAGGCCGCACGAACGACCGCCCCGCCCGCCTTGCCGCGGATGTCGAAGTTCCGGTGGTTCGCCCACCACTCGGACCAGAGCTGGTCGCTCGCCATCCAGTTGTCCCAGAGGAACAGCCCGTTCACCACTCCCGGGTAGGCCGCTATCGTGTTGAACACGGCCTGATGGATGTTGGCCTGGGTCTCCCGCCCGTCATCCACTCCGTTGCCGTTCGCATCGACGAACACGAACGGCTTCCCCTGGTCCGACGTGTTGGCAGGCTCGAAGGGTGCCGCGACGACGTCCATCGCACCGTATTCGAGAAAGACGAGCGGGCGCTCCGGGTTGTCATTCGACAGCGGAATCAGATACTTGCGGATTCCAGACCATTCCGATCACCCATTCCATTCCATTCCGATCACTCATTCCAGGGGATTTCGATCAGTGATTCCGGTTGATTCCGATCACCCCTTGGTCAAGCGGGCGGCCGTGCTGGAGAACCTGATGTAGCGACGCCTTCTTCCATCCTCGCCAGAGGTCCCCCGACGAGGAGGAGGAAGAAGGTGCCGAAGAAGAGGTTGTCCATGCGCAGGATTCGAGAGGTGCTGCGGCTGAAGCACGAGCTGCGGCGCAGCCACCGGGAGATCGCGAGGTCGCTGGGCATCGCCAACAGCACGGTGAGCGACTACGCGAGGCGGGCGTCGGCGGCCGGTCTTTCGTGGCCGTTGCCGGAGGGGCTGGACGACGCGGCGCTGGAGGCGGCGCTGTTCCCGCCGCCGCCGCCGTCGCGGGTTCGCCGGCCGGAGCCGGACTGGGACCGGGTCCACCGGGAGCTGCAGCGCCAGAAGGGCGTGACGCTGGAGCTGCTGTGGCTGGAGTACCGGGAGGCTCATTCCGATGGCTACCAGTATAGCTGGTTCTGCCAGCGGTACCGGGAGTGGCGGGGGACCCTCGACGTGGCCATGCGGCAGGTCTACCGGGCGGGCGAGAAGGCGTTCGTCGACTACGCGGGGCCGAAGTTCGAGGTCGTGGACCGGAAGACCGGGGAGGTGCGCGACGCGATGGTTTTCGTCGGGGTCCTGGGCGTCTCCAACCATACCTTCGTGGACGTGACCCGGAGCCGGTCGCTGCCGGACTGGACGATGTCGCACGTCCGGATGTTCGAGTTCTGGGGAGGCGTTCCCGAACTCGTGATCCCGGACAACGAGAAGGCGGCGGTCCACAAGGCCAGCCGCTACGAGCCGGAACTGAACGCGACGTACCGGGAGCTGGCCGGCCACTACGGAACCACGGTGCTGCCTGCGCGGCCCGGGGCACCGAGGGACAAGGCCAAGGCCGAAGCCGCGGTCCAGAACGTCGAGCGCCGCATCATGGCGCCGCTGCGCAACCGGAGGTTCTTCTCGCTCGGCGAACTCCGCGAGGCCGTGGCGCCGCTGCTGGCCGAACTCAACGAGCGGCCGTTCAAGAAGATCGAGGGCAGCCGCCGCAGCTGGTTCGAGGATCTGGACCGGCCTGCGCTCAGGCCGCTCCCGGCCCAGCGCTACGAGTACGCCGAGTGGCGCAAGGCGCGGGTCAACATCGACTACCACATCCAGGTCGAGTACGCGTTCTACAGCGTTCCCCACGCACTGGGCCGCCGCGAGGTCGAAGTCCGGGTCACGGCCCACACCGTCGAGATCTTCCACAGGCACCGCCGGGTCGCCGCGCATCTGCGGATCCACGCGAGAGGCGCCTTCTCGACCGAGTCGTCGCACATGCCCGCCTCGCACCGGGCGCATGCGGGATGGACGCCGTCGGGGCTCGTCGCCTGGGGAGGGAGGAACGGGCCGCACACGGGCGCGTTCGTCGAGCAGCTCCTCAACAGCCGGCCCCACCCCGAGCAGGGCTACCGCAGCTGCCTCGGGCTCAAGGAGCTGCTGCGGGTCTACGGCGGCGAACGCCTGGAGGCCGCCTGCCGCCGCGCGCTCCGCATCGGCACGCTGACCTACGGATCCGTCAAGTCCATCCTCGCGACCGGCCTCGACCGGGCCGGCGACGAGCAGTACGAACTCTCCCTGCCCGGCCGGCACGCCAACATCCGCGGGCCGGAGTACTACGCCCCCACTCCCCGCAACGGAAAGGAGTCCTGACGACCATGCTTCGCCAACCCACACTCGACCTGCTCCACGAACTCCGGCTCTCGGGCATGGCCCGGGCCTTCGAGGAGCAGGCCGGCATGCCCGACATCGCCGAGCTGTCCTTCGACGACCGCCTGTCGCTGCTCCTCGAACGCGAGAAGACCGAACGCGAGCAGCGCCGCTACCAGCGCCTCAAGGGCCACGCCCGGCTACACCTCGACGCGGCCATCGAGGACATCAACTTCAAGGCGCCGCGAGGTCTCGACCGCTCCCTCATCCTGCACCTCGCCTCCGGCCAGTGGATCCGGGACGGCCAGACGGTGCTGATCAGCGGGGCCACGGGATCGGGAAAGTCGTACATCGCGTGCGCGCTCGGCCACCAGGCCTGCCGCATCGGCATCTCGACGCGCTACTACCGCGTCTCCCGCCTCCTCGACGAACTCTCCCTCGCCCGGGGCGACGGGTCGTATCCCAAGGTCATCCAGCGGCTCGCACGGACCTGGCTCCTCATCCTCGACGACTGGGGGCTCGCCTCGCTATCGGGACAGGGACGGCACGACCTCCTCGAGGTCCTCGACGACCGCTACGCCCGCCGCGGCACGCTGCTCGCCAGCCAGATCCCCGTCGAGCACTGGCACGAGGTCATCGGCGATCCCACCTTCGGCGACGCCATCCTCGACCGTCTCGTCAACAACGCGCACCGCATCGACCTCAGGGGCGCCTCGATGAGACGGCTCTACGACTCGACGAAGGAAGTCCGCGCCGTCCCCGGCGGCTCCAGATCCGCCGAAGCACCGGGCTGAAGCATGTGTCCGCAGGCTTCTCTCTCCCCGCGATCGGGGGCGATGGGACGGAAAGAAGGCTCTCAGCGGGCCGTGTGGCCGTCCGGATGTCCGCTGCGGCCGCCCCGGACCCGTCGGAATCCGCCCAATCCGGGCCAAGCCGCCCCGCTCGCGAGCCAAATCGGTCTCCCAGAGCGCCGTAGAGGGCGTCCGAACCCCTTCACCCTACCTCCACCCCTCCGAAAAAACCGCCCGCGGCCGGTCCCGCGACCCCCCGGCAACAGCCCCGGCACTCGACGAAGACCCCCTCCAACCCCTAGACTTCAACCCCGTGACCTGAGCCTCCAGCACCGCTGCGGACCTCCGCTTCACCAAGGTGATCGGAATCCTCCGGAACAGGTGATCGAAATCGGCGGAAACAGGTGATCGAAATCGGCCGGAACAGGTGATCGAAATCAGCGGAATGCGCAACTAGCTGGCGAAGCGTGGGAGTACGAGCGTCGCCAGCTAGCCGCCCAGGCGCACGTTCGCCGCAAAGCGGCCAATGTGCTGGTGACCCAAGCCGACACCATCCAACGTGAAGGCGCCATGTTCGAAGATCCGCACGTCGAGTTCGACTGACCCGACCGGCTCCGGGGCGGGTGACTACGCACCAGCCACACCCGCGACCGAAGGACCGTCGCCAGCAGCAGACACACGACGGCTTGACGGGGCGCCGGTTCCGTCCAAATGCCTGCCATTTGATGCCCGGCCCTCAGATGCCCTCTCGGGGATCGCCGCTCTCCACCTCGATCGCTCCCCCTCATCGGCCGCTGCGCCGAACGCGCTTCACTTCGGCGGCGAGCGCCTGTGCGGCTTCACCGGGACTGTCTTCGGACCACGCTTAGGGTAGGGCGGCTTCGCCGGGCTGCTGGGGGTGGATCGGCGGTGGGGTTTCACTGGGACTGACTTCTTGCTGGGCATCGTTCCTCCGGGTTCGATTCTGAGAGGCAGTTCCTGGAAGCAGTGGTACCTGAACTATGTACTTCGGTGGTCCTTCGGTCAATCCCAGCTGGCTGCTGCGGGCGTTGACATGCGGATCGGTTTGGACATCGCGTCGCCTCCCCCTCGGGTAGAAACTCTACCGTCACCAGGGCTTCCCCGACCCAGTCCTCCGCCTCCTCCAGATCCCACGTGTAGACGAGCCGTCGGGGGAAATCGACCTCCCGGTACTGCCAGTTAGCCGGTCGAGATGACCACCGAGTAAGGTAGCGGGGTCCCGCCAAACTCCCGCCATTCGACCCGATTTTCACGCCATTCGAGCACGACAGACCCAATCACGGCCCCACGGCAAGAACGGCAGATCGTGCAGTCCTAGTTAGACTTAGACGATTTCTTGCCGCGATTCACGTCCTCTCTTGGGCGGGTGTAAGGCAGGCGCTCTGAACCGACTGAGCTAAGCGCCCTAATAGAACTTACACGATCTAGGTGGGGCATGTTCGCTAAACATGTTCGCTAAACATGTTCGCTAAACGCGGCCACCGAGGAGATGCGCGTCGGTCGATGGAAGAACCACGATCAATCGAGGGGGGATCCATGCTTGGATGGCGTACTCGAACCGAACACGCTGCCAACCCGGACCGGATGACCATGTCGATGCGCCAACAGGGTCTCGTAACCGTCCCAGAGCAACCCAGTGTTGGGCCCCGGCGCCTGCCTCGTGCCGGTCGAGCATCACCGGCTCGTGGAGTCAGGGCGGCCTGTGGAAGGCGGGATCTGGCGGAAGCCTATGATTCTGTTGAGGCGCAGACTGCGATCCGCGAAATCCGGGAGCGTAACGAGTTCGCATTCCTTGAGGGCACGGTTGATGGCGCCGTCCACCTTCGCTCCGCGGTGTCGGCAGTGGAACCAGCCGAGCAGCCTCCAGATCGGTACCCGGACCGTTCCGCCGGACAACACGATCTCCCTGATCGTCTGCAGCTTTGCCTCGCCGTGCTCCCTGCTATAGGGGTTCATCGGTCCTCTCCGGGTCGAGTGAGACCGCTGGTGTCAGGCATGCCATGTCGAGTCGCGTGAGAAAGTGACCATCATAGCCACGCGATTGGGTACGATTCGTTACTATAGCGAGATAATTCACTCCATTTTGGTAATAATCTAGCGATAGAGACATTCCGGCAACTGCAATCGGGGCTGGGAGCCCACGGCGGCGGGCTATTGCGGGGGACCCGACCCCTCCGCCATCACCTCCCGAATCGCCTCCACCGCCACCCGCGTCCGGAACTCGATCAGCCACCTCCCGCTTGTCGGGCACCCGAGGACCCGCCGCGTCGCCGCGTCGGGCCACCTGTCATCCCACGTACTCCCGCAGCTTCCCGACCTGCTCCTCGTCCCCCAGCACGATCACGTCGTCGCCCGGCTCGAGGACCGTGTCGCCCGGCGGATTGAGCAGCACCTCCTCGGGCGACGTGCCCAGCTTGCGGACCGCGACGACCAGCAGCCCGGTCACGTCCAGAATCCGCGCTCTGGCCAGGGTGGTCCCGGCCACCTGCGAACCGGCGCCCACCGTCGCGTGGTCCAGGTGCCGCGACAGATGGCTGCCGGGGGCGGTGACGTCCAGGAACGACGCGACGGCGGGACGCACCAGCACCGACGCAACCCAGACCGCGCCGGCGACGTTCGGGCTCACGACGTGGTTCGCCCCGGCGCGGCGCATCTTGTCGATCGCGCGCTCTCCCTCGGCCCTGGCGACGATGACCAGCTCGGGGTTGAGGTGCCGGGCGGACAGACAGACGTAGAGGTTGTCGGTGTCCCCGGAAAGGCAGGTGACAAGACCCTTGGCGCGCTTGATTCCGGCTTCCTCCAGCACGCGGTCCTTGGTCGCGTCGTCCTCGATGACGCGAATGTCCGGGGACGCCTTGCGCAGCGCCTGGATCGCGTTTTCGTCACGCTCGATCAGCACGAACGGCTGGCGGGCGTCCTGGAGCTCGTGCACGACCTGGACGCCCATCCTGCCGCCGCCGCACACGATCACGTGGTCCCTCATGCGTGAAACCTCCTTGCGTGTCTTGCGTCTCCGGTACTGGTTGCCGAGATCCATCCGGACCATCGCCGCGGTGATCAGCGCGAACCACGCCGCGAGCCCGGTCAGGCCCCCGGCCAGCACGAACGTCGTCCAGTAGCGCCCCGCCTGGCTGAGCGGGTGGACTTCGTGGTACCCGACGGCCGTGATGGTGATCACCGTCATGTAGAACGAGTCGGCCCAGTTCCATCCCTCGATCCAGCGGTATCCCACCGCCCCGACCAGGGTGAGGGCGATGAAGAAGGCCACGATCATCCGGACCTGTGAGCCGCGGAAGATCATGGGGGCCGCAGCCGCTCGAAGATCAGGTCGCGCACCCGCCCGCCCGTGACGGTGAAGGCGGTGATGCGGCCCGCCCCGTCGCGCACGAAGGTGAGCCGCGGGAAGAACCACTGGTCGCCGGTGAAGGTGTCGGGGCCGGTGGGTGTGAGGATGGTGGGGGCGTTGCGCCAGTGGGTGGCGACCAGGCGGCCCTCGTCGTCCACGTCGATCTCGTAGCTGCTGTCCAGCTCGGGGCTGCGGTAGGCGCCGGTGTATTCGCGGAGTTGGGCGGCGGTGGGCCGGGGGCGCTCGGGCCGGGATTCGGGCCGCGGTTCGGCCGGGTCCGGTTCGCCGGCCTCGTCCGGTTCCGGGACCGGTTCCATTAGCTCGCCGAGGTAGACTTCGGCCACCTGGCGTGCCCGCCCGGCCGGATTGCAGTCACTGACGTTGCAGAAGACCGCGATCGAGAGGTTCTGCTCGGGGTAGCGGGTGAAGTTGGTGCGAAAGCCGACCCAGGAGCCGCCATGTCCGAAGGTGGGGAGCCCGCGGTGGGCGCCGACGCTGAGGCCGTGGGCGTAACTGATGGTGTCGCCGCCGGTGAGAATGCCGCGGCGGAGCATTGTTTCGACGAGTGCTTCGCCGCCGACCTCGGCCGTCTCGAAGTTGCGCATCCACAGGATGAAATCGTCGATGCTCGTGTGGAGGGAAGAGGATGCGAGGGCGGTGAGCTGGTCGGGCTGGCGGCGGAAGGAGGGGGATTCGGTCTGCACCTGAGGGTCCGCTGCGTCGCCGGTTTCGCCGGTCCCTGCGGCCCGCCCGCCGGCCTCGCTGTCGTCCGGCACCGGCGCATACGATTCCGCCCGCCCCGGCACCACCTCCAGGTGATCGTCGGAAAAGTGCGTGCGGATCATGCCGAGGGGCGCGAAGATGCGCGAATGGGTGTATTCGCGGAAGCTCATCCCGGACTGCACCTCGATCGCGCGCGCCAGAAGGTTGTAACCGGTGTTCGAATACGCGTACTCGGAGCCGGGCGGAAAGTTGATCGCCTGCTGGTTGTGCAGCATGCGCAGGATCTTCTCGAAGGAGATGACGTCGGTGAACTCGATGCCGCCGAGCGCCATGGTGTGGGGCCAGTCGCGGATGCCGCCGGTGTGATGGATGAGGTGGCGCGGGGTGATGGCCGCGCCGAAATCGGGGAGCTCGGGGACGTATTCGCGCACGTCCGCGTCCAGGTCGAGGTTGCCCTCCGCCTCGAGGAGCAGCGCGGCAAGAGCGCCGAACTGCTTGGAGATCGACGCGATGTCGAAGACGGTCGCCGGGGTGATCGGGACGCCGTGATCGAGGTTCGCGAGGCCGTACCCCGCGCGGTGAACGATCTCGCCGTCGAAGAGGACTCCGACGGCCGCGCCGGGGCGGTCGCCGCGCAGGTCCGCGAAGATGGCGTCGACGCGGGGGTCCGTGGGGCCGCCGGAGCCGGGTGAGGTGGGGGCGCAGGCGGGGAGGAGGGTGGGCGTGAGCGCGGCCAGGGTGGCCAGGGCGGCCAGGGAGCGGGACCGCCGCGACACACGGGCCCGCACGGCGAGGGCGGCCGGCGCGGTCGAGGTGGGTTTCGTCATGGGAGGGGGCGGGGGCGGGGTGCGGTTGGGTGGGGTGGGGGGTCGTCGGCGTTCAGGATGACGACGCGGCACCGCGATTGCAACGCACGAGGCCGCGGTTGTGATTCGCAGTTGCCCCCGCGGGGTCCGCTAGGTTACGGTGTCAGCAGGCAAGACAGGGACCTACAACCGCGAAACCCGATGTCCGCTCTGGTCCGCACCCTCTTCGAACGACGCGTTCCCCACACGCTGGCGATATACGCCGGGGCGTCCTGGGCGCTCATCGAGTTCGTCGCCTTCGCCGTGGACGAGTTCCAGCTCTCGCCGCACCTCACCAGGGTGGTGCTGGCCGGGCTTCTGTTGCTCCTTCCCAGCGTCTTCATGCTCGCATGGTTCCACGGCAAGCCGGGCAAGGACCGCGAAGAGATGGCGCGGACGGAGAAGATCGGAATCCCGGCCAATCTGGTGCTCTGCGCGCTTGTGCTGTGGGTGCTCTTCGCCGGCAAGGACCTGGGCGCGGCGACGATAACCGTCACGGTGCAGACCGAGGGCGGCGAGATGGTCGACCGCAAGGTCCCAAAGGCCGAATTTCGCAAGCGTACCGCCCTTTTCGCGCTGGATCCGGGCGAGGGCGTCGGCGAGGACGAGATCTGGACCACCTACGCCGTTCCGCTGGCCATCGAGTACGACCTGATGTCCTATGCCTACTTCGTCCCCATACCCTTCGACATCCTGGCCTGGCCCCTCCGGCTTGAAGGCTTTCCCGAATTGCACGGAGCCCCGTTGTCGCTCAAACTGGAGGCCGCGCGCGAACAGTTTGCCGGATTTCTCGCAGTCGGCGTGGTCGGCAAGGTGGACGGACGCTACCGCGTGACGCTGACGGTTCATGAGACGAAGGGTGGGGAGGTCCTCGGCGAGACCATACACGAGGGGAGCGACCTCCTCGCCCTTGTGGACGAGATGTCCGTATCGGTCAGAACCGCCCTCGGCATCGGCGCCGGCGACGGAATCGAGGACCTCCCGATTCGTCACCGTTTGACCGAAGACGACGCGGCTTTGAGGGAATTCGTCAGCGCACTGCTCAGGGAGAGCCAGGGGTGGCATCCGGAAGAAATCATCGATCATTTGACGACGGCGACGACCCTTGATCCTACCTTCACGGCCGCCCATCGGGAGTTGTCGCGGTGGTTGGCGGACGCCAATCGGCCAGCGGAGGCGCTCGAGGCAATCGAGGCGGCCATGGACTACCTCTACCGGCTCCCGGAGCGCGCCGGGTTCCAGGTGAGGACCGAGTACTACCTTCTTACCGGCGAGACGGACAGGGCCGCGGCCATCATCGATATGTGGCTCGAACTGCATCCCGCAGATCCGAGGGCGCTGGAGAGCAAGTGGCGGAACCAGGAGTTGGAGGGTGACCTGGAGGGAGCGCTTGCGACACTTGAGGACCTGTACCGTCTGAGCCCGGGGAACGGCTTCGTTCTCTCGGATCTGGCCAAGCTGCGCGAGCGGGCCGGCCGATTCGACGGGGCGGAAACGGCACTCAGGGAGTACGTGGATCGCTTCCCTGCCGGTGAGAGCGGGGTCCTGGAGCTCGCGGGTTTCCTGAGGCGGCGCGGTGAACACGTTGAGGCGCGCGACATGCTGGCCAGGGCCGTCCTGCTTCAGCCCCTGTCGCTGCAGCTCGCCAGGGCACTCGCCGCGCTCGACCTGGAGACCGGGCGGTTCGACGATGCCCGCCGGGCGTACCAACGGCTGCGTGATCGGGCTGGCACGACTTTCGAGAGGGTCAATGCCCTGGTGGGGTTCAGGCTCTATTATCGCTTCCGCGGGGAGATGCAGAGCGCGATAAGCGCTTCGAGCGCCTACGCCGAGGAGATGGAGGCCCTCCTGGGTACGGTCGCGGTTGCTGAAGGAGCCTTCGAGAACATTCTCCTCCTGATCGATGCGGGCCGGATCGGCGAAGCCGCCACCCTTCTGGAAGAGCTGAAGGCATCGGACTCAATGCGGCTCCTTCTCACGCCTCGTGCAATCATTCGGGTCGCCCTCGCGTCCGCAGATGTCGAGGCCGCACGCGAGGCGCATGGACACATGATCGAGAAGCTGGATTCGGCCGGGTACGATCACCTCCGCTGGTTTCCAATGGGTGATCTCGGCATGATACAGGAGCGCGCCGGAGACTACGAGGCCGCCGCCGAGAGCTATCGGACGGCCGTTCACCTCGCGGAGGATGCCGGCTTCTCCAGGGACCCGGAAGTGACCGGCTTCCGCCTCGGCGCCGGGCGTGCGCTCCGCAAAGCCGGCCGCCTGGACGAGTCCGAGACGGAGCTGCGCCAGGTGCTCCTTCGCATTCCCGCTCATCCTCACGCGCACCTGGAGCTGGCCCTGCTGCTGGAAGCGCGTGGCGACAGGGCCGGCGCCATCGATCACCTGCGGAGCGCACTCGCGGCCTGGGAGACCGCCGACGAGTCGTACGGGCCCGCACAGGAGGCGCGACGGAAGCTGGCGGAGCTGGGCGGGTAGGGGTCGGGAAGGCCGCCGGCGGGGGTAGCAAAAGCTACAGCCTATGGGCTCGGTTGTTGCGGCCCGAACGTGCAATGGTGATCATAGGGAACATCTCGCTGGCTCTCGGTATGTCGTGGCCATGTCAGCCGACTCTCGTTGCCTGTTCGCTGCTCAACTCCTGTAGGCACAATATGTAAACAGAACATGACAAATTGTAAACTACTCTTTACAATGCGGCCAACGGACCGCAGGGTCTGGGGACGGACTGCCGGTTTCGTCCACCATCTTGTACCCCCGATCGCCTGTCTGGTTCTGTCCGTTCTGCCTGCACAAGCGTCGGCGCAGGGAAGCCTGGAGGGCACAATCCGGGCCGCCGCCACTGGCCAGCCGCTGGCGGGCGCCCAGGTCTACATCCCCGTCCTCTCGCTGGGCGGGATCACCGGGCCGGCGGGCGGCTACGAGCTGAACGGGATTCCCGCCGGTACCCACACCGTGAGGATCACGCTGATCGGCTACACGACCGAGACCCGCGAGATCACGATCGCCGACGGGGAAACGGCGCGCCTGGACGTCGCGCTCGACCAGACCGCGATCACGCTGGAAGGCCTCGTCACGGTCGGCAGCCGGTCCCGCCCCCGCACCGCCACCCAGTCCGCGGTGCCGATTGACGCGATCACGGGGCGGGACTTCATCGAGCAGGGCGACACCGACGTGAGCGACCTGCTGCGCACCGTCGTGCCCTCTTTCAACGTCAACCCGCAGGCCGTGGGCGACGCGGCCCGGATCGTGCGGCCCGCGAGCCTGCGCGGCCTCGCGCCGGACCACACGCTCGTGCTCGTCAACGGGAAGCGGCGGCACCGGGCGTCGATCATCATGTGGATCGGCGGCGGGTTCGCCGACGGCGCCCAGGGGCCCGACATCTCCACGATCCCCGCGATCGCGCTCCGCCAAGTGGAGATCCTGCGCGACGGCGCGTCGGCCCAGTACGGCTCCGACGCCATCGCGGGCGTCATGAACCTCATGCTCAGGGACGCCCGCTCGGGCGGCAGCATCGAGGTCCGCACCGGCAGCTTCTACGAGGGCGACGGCGAGTCGTACACCATCTCGGGCAACATCGGGCTGCCGCTGGGGCGAAGCGGCTTCGCCAACCTGAGCGCGGAGTACGGCGCGGCGAATCCGACCAGCCGCAGCGTGCAGCGCGACGACGCGGCGGCGCTGATCGCGGCGGGCAACACGCATGTGCGCGACCCGGCCCAGATCTGGGGCGCCCACGATGTCGACAACGACCTCAAGCTGTGGGGCAACTTCGGCCAGTTCTTCGGCGACGGACTTCAGCTCTACGGGCACGCCAACTACGCCAGCGAGACGGTCGCGGGCGGCTTCTTCTTCCGCAATCCGAACACGCGCCAGGGCGTCTTCAGCATCGACGGCGGCCAGACCCTGCTGGTCGGCGACGTGCTGGATGCGCACGACGGCGTGCTGGACGGCTCCGCGGACTGCCCGGTCGTCACGATCACAAACCACGTTCCCGACCCGGCCGCACTCCAGCGCGTCTTCGACGATCCCAACTGTTTCACCTTCCAGGAGATGTTCCCCGGGGGCTTCACGCCCCAGTTCGGCGGCGACGCCACGGACATGTCGGTCGTCGCGGGGCTGAAGGGCCAGACCCGCGGCGGGCTGCTCTGGGACGTCAGCGCCGTGTTCGGCCAGAATGCGGTGGACTTCTTCATCGACAAGACGGTCAACGCGTCGCTCGGCCCCGAGTCCCCCAGCTCCTTCGACCCCGGGATCTACCTGCAGCGCGAAGTCGGGGCCAACGCCGACCTGAACTACACCGTCAACGACATGGTGACCATCGCGGGCGGCGCCGAATTCCGTGACGAGTACTTCGAGATCGGCCTGGGTGAAACCGCGGCCTGGGTGATCGGCCCCTTCGCCCCGCAGGGCTTCAGCGCCGGCTCGAACGGCTTCCCCGGCTTCAGCGACATCGCGGCCGGCGGGTGGCACCGGGCCAACTACGCGGCCTACGGCGACCTGGAGGTGCGTGCGCGCGACGATCGCTGGACCTTCGGCGCCGCAGTCCGTGTCGAGGACTTCGAGGACTTCGGCACCACCGCCAACGGCAAGCTGGCCGCCCGCTACGGGCTCACCGGCGCGCTGGCGGTACGCGGAAGCGTCAGCACGGGCTTCCGGGCCCCCACCCCGGGCCAGCAGAACGCCTTCAACGTCTCCACCCAGTTCGCGCCCGACCGCCGCGAGCTCGTCAACAACGGCACGATCCCGTCGACCTCCGCAGTGGCCGCGATCAAGGGCGGCAAACCCCTCGACGCGGAAACCTCGGCGAACGTCAGCCTGGGCCTGGTCATCGACGCGAACCCGTTCACCCTCTCCGCCGACTATTTCCGCATCGACCTGTCGGACCGGCTGGCCCTGAGCCAGACCTTCGAACTCGACCCGGCCGAGGCCGACCGGCTGATCGCCGAGGGCATCACCAGCGCCCGGAACCTCGCCAACTTCAGGTTCTTCACGAACGATTTCGACACGCGCACGCAGGGCGTCGACGTGGTGGCCGCCTTCGTCCCGCCTGGGATGGATGGCGACACCGAATTCAACCTGGCGTTCAACTACACGCACACGGCGGTCACCCGCCACAACCCGGACGTGGTCAGCGAGGTCCGCATCCGCCAGCTGAGGGACGCGCTGCCGGCGATGCGCTGGGTCGGCTCGGGCAGGCGCACCTGGGGCGGCGCGCTCTCCACCCTCGCCCGGCTCAGCTACTACGCCGGCTGGTTCGACTCCCGCGACGACCGCGACTATCCCGGCGAGTACCTGGTCGACCTGGAGGCGTCCTACGCGATCGGCGCGTCGACCACCCTCACCTTCGGCGCGCAGAACGCGCTCAACCAGTACCCGGAGGAGAATCCCAGGGCGGCCATGGTGGCGGGGAACCGGTACAGCCCGAACTCGCCGTTCGGATCGAGCGGCGGATTCTACTACGTGAAGATGGGGTACAGCTGGTAGGAGGGCATCGCGGGGTCAGCCGTTTTCTGCCGATCGAGTTCAGCGCGGCCGGTGGCTCTTCCCGGCAGGCCCGCGGCTCCCGTGCACCGGTCCCTCGCCATGCTCGCGGAGGAACTCCTCCGTCCCCGCCGGCAGCAAGAGATTGTCCGAAATCTCCGCAATCTCCTCCGCCTCCTCCCACGCGCGCTCCAGAAGCCATAGCTCGCCCTCCAGCGCCCGCCGCTCCTGCTCCTCGTGGAGCGCCATCTCGAGGGCGAGCTGCGTCGGTTTCGGCATCTTGCTGATGTGGCCTGGGACGCCTTGGTCGAGGTAGCTATCCAGGCGCGCGGTCTTCGCCAGGAACCGCTCCGGGTGCCCGGCGGTCTCGATCCGGTGCACGGCCTGCTGCACAGTCTCCCTTTTGCCGCCCAATGCGTTGATCCTAGGCAGAATGGCGCCGGCGAACCGGTGGGCCTCGTCTCCCTCGTACCATGTCTTCTTCCTTCCCCTGCGGACCTGCACCTTGAAGCCCTGGTCGTCGTCGGCCGGACCCACGCGGGTTCGTAGCAGGTCCTGGCGGTTCAGCCTGACCACGCCGCCCTCGTTGGGCCGGAGCTTGACCAGCGTCCGCGCCTGCACCCAGAGGTTGACGAGGTTCCCGCTCTGGCTGAGCACGGCGGCGCCGAGTATCCCGGTAACCGCGCCCCCGATCACGATGCCTCCGACGGCCACGATTCCGGCGGTCCCATACAGGATCGTCCGCCGCTTTCGCCGCCCGAACTGGTCCCCATACCGCCACGCGGCGAATTCGGGCCGGAGCGGCGCACCGACGCGAACGAGCGTCAGCCCCTCCGGGTGGCGCGCCAGCCCGATGTTCTCGGTGGAAACCCGGATCCGCGTGTCCCGAAAGATCCGCTCGCAGTCTTCCACCGCCTCCCAGCGCTCCTCCAGCGGAGTCAGGTTCCAGCGCTCGCACTTGCGGCAGACGACCCACAGCCGCCCGCGCGCGCTGTCGAAGGCCAGGCGCCGCCCGACAGGGAACGACTCGATGACCTCGTTGGCGCCGAGGGGCTTGTGGCAAAACGTACAGGAGGTGTACATGGGCTTTCGACATACTCAGGTCACAGGTCCCAAGTGGTCAAGGAGGGTAGTGCGTGAAGCGTCTCAAGAAGCTCAGCGGCGCCTTCGCGAAGACTGTGAAGCGGCCCGGCCGCCAGAGCGACGGTCGAGGCGGCTTTCGGGCTGTCTCTGCTCGTGCACCGGTCACTACAGGGCGACTATCTACTTCATCGCAGTCGCACCCTCACGGCGAGCTCCAGCTGGCGATGTGCATTCGAGCGGATCGCGAAGCCGGTTCCGAGTCCGCGCCCCTCGCGCAGCGCCTCGTTCTTGTCCCGGGCCGTACGCCGCGCCGACACCACGCCCCACACCGTCCCGCCGAAATACCCGGCGACGCCGGCGATGAACCACCTGAGGTCACCATCTTCGGTGCCGCACCAAAGGATGCAGAAATCACGATGGGCGAAAGCTACCGCGCCGCTCGCGACCCGGAAGAATGTGGGGAACGCGCCCCGGGACCAGTCGCCGGCATATGCGTGACCGGCCAGGGGGACGAAGAACTCGAAGGTCGCCGCACGCCACTCCGAACGCAGCGGGAGCGTATCCTCGGCAGCCGGAAGCTGGGCGGCAACGGGAGCGACCGCGAGGGCGGAGAGAACGGTCGCGAGTACGAGGGCCGTGCATCGGTTCATGGGGTGTCTCCTTGGGGTCCGTTAGCGGATGCCGGGCTTGGCGGTAGAACTGTAGCCACGCTTGCTTACCTCACGGATACGCGATCACAGCGTCACGATATCTCATCTTTCAGTTAGCAACACGCGATTCAGCATAGCTTGACGGTAACCATAGAGGGACTTTCAGAGGCTCGCCATTGGTAAGGATTCGGAGTTGGCATGCGTTCCGGCATCTCCTCTTCGGGGGACTCGCCCGTGGTCGACGGTCCGAAGCTGGTCCGGAACCACATAGCCCGCCCTGTCCAGGAATCGGCAGGCGTGGGCGCGTCCGGCGCTCCCGGTCAGCCCGTTACGGCCCGATCAGCCCGCGGAGGCGGCGTTCCGGTGCTCTTCGAGAAACTCCTCCGCCCCCGCCGGCAGCAAGAGATTGTCCGAAATCTCCGCGACCTCCTCCGCCTCCTCCCACGCGCGCTCCAGAAGCCATAGCTCGCCCTCCAGCGCCCGCCGCTCCTGCTCCTCGTGGAGCGCCATCTCGAGCGCGAGCTTTTGCGGCTTCTCCATCTTGTTCACATAGCCGGGGACGCCCTTCACGTCGTTGAACCGGTCGCCCTCCGCGATCCTCGTCAGGTACTCCTCGGGATGGCCCGCAGTCTCGATCAGCCCCACCGCGTTCTGTACCATCTCCTTGCCCCCGCCCATCGAGTTCATCTTGGGCAGGATGGCGCCGGCGAACCGGCGCGCTTCGGCGCCCTCGTACCAGACCTTCTTTCTGCGTTTGCGAATCTGAACCTTGAAGCCCTCACCGTCGTCCGAGGGCCGCAGGCGGGTGCCCAGGAGGTCCTGGCGCTTGAGCTTGATGACTCCCCCGGCTTCGGGACGGAGCTTGACCAACGTCCGCGCGTTCATCCACAGGTTGATGAAGTTGCCGCTCTGGCTGAGCACGGCGCCGCTGAGGATTCCGGCGGCGGCCCCACCGATCACAATGCCGCCGAAGGCCGCGATTCCGGCCGCCCCGTAGAGCACTGCCCGCCGCATCCGCCGTCCGAACTGGTCCCCGTACCGCCACGCGGCGAACTCGGGCCGGAGCGGAGCGCCAACGCGCACCAGGGTCAGCCCCTCCGGGTGGCGCGCCAGCCCGATGTTCTCGGTGGAGACCCGGATCCGCGTATCCCGAAAGATCCGCTCGCAGTCCTCGACCGCCTCCCAGCGCTCCTCCAGCGGCGTCAGGTTCCAGCGTTCGCACTTGCGGCACACGACCCACAGCCGGCCGCGCGAGCTGTCGAAGGCCAGGCGCCGGCCGACCGGAAACGACTCGATGACCTCGTTGGCGCCGAGGGGCTTGTGACAGAACATACACGACTTGTACACGTCAATTCTTGTCCGTCGAAGGGTTCAACCGCACTATGACAACCTACGACCGCCGCCGCTGAACCGCTCACCGGCCGCTCCCGCCCGGAGCCGCCCGGAGGAACCCCATGGAGCCTGCGAACACCGCGCTCATCACCGATCCGATGGCCCTCTTCGGATTCCTGGCCGCTCTGGTGGCCCTCATCTTCTGGGTCTCCGAGCTGCCGCGGTTCAAGAGGTTCTTCGAGTTCGTCCCGCCGGTCATCTTCGTCTACTTCGTCCCGATGCTGACGACGACCGCGGGGATCACGCCGGCGGACTCGGCGCTCTACGGCTGGAACTCGTCGTATCTGCTGCTCTTCGCGATCTTCATGCTCATGGTGTCGGTGGACCTGCGGAGCGTTCTGCGGCTCGGCCCGATCGCGCTCTTCATGGTCGCGGCGGGCACCGTCGGAATCGTCGTCGGGGGGCCGGTTTCGCTCCTGATCTTCCGCGACATGCTGCCGGCGGATGCGTGGCAGGGCTTCGCGGCGCTCTCGGGGAGCTGGATCGGGGGGACGGCCAACATGGTGGCCGTCGCGGAAAGCGTGGGGACTTCGGCCGATGCGCTGGGACCCGTGATCGTGGTGGACACGGTAGTCGGGTACGGGTGGATGGGGGTGCTGATCGCGGTGGTGGGGCTGCAGGCCCGCTGGGACCGGCGGATCAGGGCGCGCACCGATGCGGTCGAGGAGACCAACAGGCGCCTGGAGGCGATCAGCCGCGACCGCGCGCCGATCACCCTGCGCGACGCCGTCATGATGATCGGCCTTGGGATGGCGGGTGCGGTCCTCGCGAGGTCCGCAGGCAACGGACTCCCCGCGCTCGGCGACCCGGCGATCATCAGCGGCACGACCTGGGCTGTCCTGATCGTGGTCACCGGCGGCCTCATCCTCTCCTTCACGCCGATCCGGAAGCTGGAGAAGAAGGGCGCGTCGCATCTCGGCTACACGGCCCTCTACCTGCTCCTGGCCGGGATCGGGGCCCAGGCCGACCTCAGGGCGGTGCTCGACGCGCCCGTCTACCTGCTCGCGGGCGTCGTGTGGATCGCGATCCATGTGGCGATCCTACTCCTCGCGGCCCGTCTCGTGCGCGCGCCGCTCTTCTTCGTGGCGACGGGGAGCATGGCCAACATCGGCGGGGCGGTCTCGGCCCCGGTGGTTGCGGGGGTGTACCACCGCGCGATGGCGCCGATCGGGCTGCTCATGGCAGTCGCGGGGTACATCCTGGGATTCTATGCCATGAACGTGTGCGCGTGGCTGTTGGGGATGGTGGGGGGGTGAGGTCCATCCCGGTTGTGCCGCTGTGACCCGGACCGGGGCCAGGAGTTAGCGTAGTCCCCTATGTTCACGACCTGTATGTTCTGCAAGAGACCCCTCGGCACCAACGAGGTCATCGAGACCTTTCCCGTCGGGCGCCGCCTCGCCTTCGACGCCGAACGCGGCCGCCTCTGGGTCGTGTGCCGCAAGTGCGAGCGCTGGAACCTCACCCCGCTGGAGGAGCGGTGGGAGGCGGTGGAGGACTGCGAGCGGATCTTCCGGGGCACGCGCGTCCGCGTCTCGACCGACAACATCGGGTTGGCCCGGCACCGGGAGGGGCTGACGCTGGTGCGGATCGGCGAGCCGCTGCGTCCCGAGTTCGCCGCGTGGAGATACGGGGACCAGTTCGGGAGGCGGCGGCGGAAGGTGGCGGTGACCGCGGGGATAGTGGTTTCTGCCGCGGTGGGCCTGGCGGTGGGTGGGGTGGTGGCCGGTCTGGCGATCTCGAGCTCAATGGCGCCCATACAGGCCCTTCACATCTACACAATGAGGGGCAGGCGAGTAAGGTTGCGACTGGAGGACGGTCGCGTGCTCGTGCTCAGGGGTGCCCTGGGCAAGTTTCCCTGCCGGCTGCGCCCCGCCGACGGCGATGGCCCGGGATTTCGAATCCAGGTGTGGCGGCACACCCTCCGCAGAGGTTTCGAGAAGTTCTGGATTGAGGGCGACGCAGCCGGTCGGGCATTCGGGACCATCCTCGCTACGTCGAACGCCTCCGGCGGCACGAGGGAGGCGGTGCAAAACGCGGTGGGACAGATCGAGGACGCCGGCAGTGCCGAGCGGCTGATCGCCGATCTCGCGGCCGCGGACGACTTCAAGGACGGGGTGGGGAAGCCGGGACTGATCGGTGCCATGCCCAAGCCGACCGTGCTGGCCCTCGAGATGGCTCTCCACGAGGAGCAGGAGCGCCGGGCGCTGGAAGGCGAGCTGTGGCTGTTGGAGCAGGCGTGGCGGGACGCGGAAGAGGTTGCGGCGATCTCGGATGATCTGCTGCTCCCGGAGGGTGCGGAGAAGTTCGTGCGGGAACACGGGCGACAGCGGAGCCGTAGGGGAGGCCGGGCGGGATCGAGGAGCGATCACGATTGAGCGGGAGAAGCGAGTGAGCAATCTGAAGGTGGACTATCCGGGAGTCCGCAGCGATTCGGGCGAGACTTCCGCGGCGGCGGCATCGGCCAGCCGTCCCGGCCAGGGCCGCCGGAGCTCCGGCAAGGGCAAGCGCCGTGGCCAGGGCCGCCCGCGCCGCGACAGGCGGTTTCGACCGCTGACGCTCCCCTTCCGCCTCCTCCGCTGGGGCGCCCTGGCCGTCATCCTGGGGGTCGTCCCCTTCTTCCTCCTCATCCGGGGCGGTGTCTTCGCCTACCACCAATGGGGACTCGGCGCGTGGCCGTCGCTGGCCGTCTCGGCTGCGGCCACCGCGCTCCTACTGGTTCTCTACGCGTGGGCGATGGGCCGCCGCCTCCGCGCGGGAAAGGGGCTGAAACGGCTGCTGACCCGCGGCGCGGCCGCCATCGGCCTCGCCTACGTCGCCTACTCCCTCCTCTATGTGGGCGGCGCCAACGTCAAGTCGGAGGAGGTGCGGGCCGAGTACGCCGCGTTGCACCCGCTGCTGCGCGTGGCCGCGAGCACCCTGATCCTCGCGGATCCCGAGGCCGTGATCACAGACGCGGGCCGCACCCTCGACTTCTACCGCCGCATGGGCCTCTCACCCAACGAATCGTCGCTCCACTTCGAACAGGACGACGGCTTCGTGCACGCCCTGGACCTGCGCACGATTGGCCGCCCCGAGTGGCGGAACCGCGCAGTCGAACTGGCGTTCTGGGCGCTGGGGTTCCACTCGCTCCGGCACAAGGGAACGGCGGATCACCTGCACGTGTCGCTCAGGCTGCCGGGGTAGCGTGAGGTCGCCGAGAAGGTCACGCCCCGGCACGCGGTCGGGCAGAGGACCGCGCGCTACTCCCCGTACATCTCCGTAATCAGCCTCCGGAGGTGCGCCGCGACGGCCGGCGCCAACCGGTCGATCCTGTCCTTCAACCGCTTCTTGCTGATCGTGCGGATCTGGTCCACGGCGATCTCCGCGTCCTTCCCCGCACACCGGATCTGAATTCGGCTGCGCCAACCGGGGTGAAGGCTTGCTGTGAGCGGGCAGACGACGACCGTGCCTGCGAACCGGTTCATCTCGTTCTGACTCACCACGACCACCGGCCGCACCTTGTGGATCTCGGCACCGATGGTGGGGTTGAGGTCGGCGAAATGAATGGAATACCGCCGCGGGAAGTCGGCCATCAATCGAGGCCGTCGGCCACCGCAACGTCCAGATCGCTCCAGTCCTCGTCGGCGTCGGCCATGGCCCGGTAGGTTTCCTTCCAGGACAGCGCTTGGCTGGTATCGCGCCGGAGCAGGATTCCGTCCTCCGTCTCCTCAAGGACGACCGACTCGCTCCACCCGTATTTCTCGCGCAGGGCCTTCGGGATTCGGATCCCCTTGGAGTTGCCGATCGCGACCAGCTTGGTGTCCCGGATTGTTATCGTCCTGCCCACGGGTGCCAAGCCTCTGAAAAAGTGAACGGAAGTGACAACCGAAGGTTACATTATGTCATGTCGACATGACATCTTGGGTGTCATCTCCCGGCATTTGTGATGTAATTACCGTAATTACATCGCCAATCAGTGTCAACACCCGCCGGAGCCATCCCCCTCAGTTGTGCTCGTGCCCCCCCTCGTAGTGCCGCGCCAGCGCGTCCCCCCCGAAGTCGTTCTCCAGGTCGCGCCACACCGAGTGCACGTGATTCGCGTTGCCCTGGGTATTGTCGTACTCGATCAGGAACTGGGGCGCGTGCACGCGGTAGTAGTGGCCCTCGCCGGGCTCGGGTGAGCCGGCCCACGCGAAGTAGAGCTCACCCGGCGGGATCTCGTCGCGGATGCGGGTCATCCACGCATGCGCGCTCTCGGCCTCCATGTTGCCCACATACTCCCAGATCACCGCCATCAGCACCCCACGCTGCTCGTCGGTGAGCCGCGAGGCCGGGATCCCCTCGAAGCCGTCCAGCCGCGCCTCGCGGTCGTTGCCGGTGATGATGTCGCGGGGCGCCTCGGCCGCGATCACAGCCATCTCGCGCTGCTCGGGCGACAGCATGAACAGGAGCCCGCGCGCGAGGTCCTCCTCACGGCCCAGCGGGCGCCACCCCGCCTTTGCGCCCGACGGGACGGTCGCGGGGTTGGCCCCCATGAACGCCGGCCCGGTCACGGTCAGCTCGTTCGACGGGGACGAGAAGCTGAGCGACAGGTGGTGGCCCTCGAAGCGCCACGCCCAGGCGCCGCCCGCCTCCGGCGTGCCGAAGATGGCGACGTAGTAGTCCTCGGGATCGCGGCGCTGGGGCCGGCCCTCGATGATGCCCAGCACGCGCTCCAGTTCGATGATCGCGTTCGCCTTGTGGTACCCCTGGCTGCTCATCGTCGTCTGGAGGAGGCCGTGGGCGGCTGCGCGCTGCTCCGCGGTCATGTCCTTGAGCGGGAGGCCATTGCGGGACACCGGCGTGAAGGCCCAGTTGAACTGCTCCTCGTCGCCGAGGTCGAAGGTGGCCCTCGCGCGGGCTTCTCCGTCGAGGAGGGAGAGTAGGGTGGCTGCACGCGCGGCGATGTCGCCGGGGCCGGTTGCCGGGACGCCGGGGTCGGCAGCAGCGTCCGCTCGCGGGACACCCCCGCCGTCCGGCGCGCCCGCCCCGCCCGAACCCGCCGCCGAGCCCCCCATCAGCGCCCAACCCCCTACCACAACCAGCACCCCCGCCACGCATCCGGCTCCGAACCGCTTGATCTTCTTCGACCGTTCCATCGTTTTCTACCCTTCCGATTGAATCTCCTGCGCAATCGCCTGCACCTCGTCGAGCACCCTCAGCAGGTTCCCGCTCCACAGCATGGCGATCTCTTCCTCGGTGTATCCGCGCCGCACCAGCTCCAGCGTCACGTTGAAGGTCTCCGACGCGTCGTCCCATCCCTCCACGCCGCCGCCCCCATCAAAGTCGGAGCTGATTCCGACATGCTCAAGGCCGATCAGATTGACCATGTATTCGATGTGATCGACGAAGTCGGCGACATTCACGCGCCCGGGCACGCCCGCCGCTTCCGCCCGCTCCGCGGCCACCCGCTGCGCCTCCGCCATCTTGTCCCGGTAGGCGTCGCGCTCGTCCATGGGGAGCCGGAACATCTGCCCGCGACTGAGGATCTCGAAGTCCATCTCGGCCGCGACCTCCGCCTCGAACTCGCCCAGCACCTCGCGGCGCGCCGAAGCCTTGTCGGTGCTGACGAAGGTGCCGAGCGCCACCGCCTGCACGACCCCGCCGTTCGCCGCGATCGCGTGCAGCGTCTCGTCGTCCAGGTTGCGGCTCACGTCGCTCAGCGCGCGCGCGGAGGAATGCGACGCCATGACCGGCGCCCGGGAAATCTCCAGCGTCTGCATGATCGATTCCTTCGACGGATGGGAGATGTCGATCATGATCCCCAGCCGGTTCATCTCCGCGACCGCCTCGCGTCCCATTTCGCTCAGGCCGTTGTGCAGCCATTCGCCGGTCTGCTCGCCGGAGTGGGCGTCGGAAAGCTGGCTGGGGCCGGTGTGTGCGAGCGAGATGTAGCGGGCGCCGCGGTTGTAGAATTCCTCGACGCGCCCGATGTCCGTACCGAGCGGATAGGCGTTCTCGACGCCGATCATCGCGACCATCTTCCCCGAATCCACGATCCGGCGCACATCGTCGGAGGTCAGCGCCAGCTCGATCTGCTCGGGCGCGTACTCGGTCACCAGCCGGTGGATCGCGTCGAACTTGTCGACCGCGTTCTGGTAGGCGGTCGCATACCCCTCCTCGTTGAGCAGGCCCTGGGAGGTGTAGACGACGAACCAGGCCACGTCGAGCCCGCCCGCCTTCATCTTCGGGAGCGTGACCTGAGTGGGCAGGTCCATCGTATAGTTGCGCTCGTCGGTGAAGTTGGCGGTGCTGATATCGTCGTGCGTGTCGAGGGTGATGACCCGGTCGTGGATCCCCTGCGCGCGCGCGATCAGCTCCTCCTCGGTCTCGTCGGCCGGCTGGGCGTCGTCGCCGGCAGCGCAGGCGCCGGCCGCGAGAAGGAGGACGAGGGCCGAGAGGGCGAGGGCGGCCGGGGCCGGGGGAATGGGGAGGGGGCGGGCGAGCGGGATGCGACTGCAAATGACCATGTGGCACTGCTCCATTCTCCGGTGGGAACGGCGGGCCCGGCCGCATGCCGCCACGGCCCGGCCACTCGGGTTCAAGATAGGCACCCGCAGCATCCCTCGCACGGGGGATTGGTGTTATCACGTGACAGGATGGCGTTGTCACCGTTCAGGCCGACCCTGCCCGCTCGCCGGCGCCGCCACCACCTCCTTCCCCCCAGAGGCAGACCATCGCCCACCCCCAGTCGATGCGTTCGCCCTGCCAGAGGCTGCTCCCGGTCGAGGGACCGATGCCGGACTGGCCGTGCCAGCGGGCCAGCCCGAAGTCCTGCGCCGGTGCGGAACAGGCGCCCGCAGCGGGTTCCGAAACGTCCACTGGCCTTGCGCCGTCCGCGTCCGCGGACCCTGCCTCCGCGCCGTCGCCGGACACCAGCCCGCCGATATCCGGAGGCTCGGGCACGACGGGCATGCGCACGCCCAGCGGGTTGAAGAAGTTCGGCACTCCCCGCTCGTCCATCTCCACCCGCCAGCCGCCTTCGTGGACCGCGCGGTGATGGAAAGGACAGAGCAGCACGAGATTGTCCATGGCCGTCGCGCCGCCACAGGCCCAGTGGGTGATGTGGTGGGCGTGGGTGCGCCGCGATGATCCGCATCCCGGGAAGCGGCACCCGCCGTCGCGCGCCTCGAGCGCCTTGCGCAGCCGCCAGCCCACGGTTCTGCTGCGCCGCCCGATGTCGAGCACCGAGCCGTCCGATCCGCGCGCGATGGGCACGACCTCCGCATCGCAGCACAGCCGCGAAGACGTTTCAGGTGAAACGCGGCAGCCGTCTTCCGTGACCACGGAGGGCGCGTCCATGTGCGGATGGGACGTTTCAGCTGAAACGTTCGCGGGGGCCGGTGGGACCGGGGCCGCCGTGGCTTCGGGCGCTGCCGCTTCGGGGGCTGCACCGGGCGCCGCCGCTTGAGCCGGGGCCGTGGCATCGGGCGCCGCAGCTTCAGCCGGGGCCGCCCCGGCCTTCGCCGCCTCCGCGAACGAATGCACGACCAGCTGGACCCCGGGCTGGACGCGCTCCTCCAGCCAGAGGCCGAGGGCGTCGGCCCGGCGCTGCGCGGCGGTGGTCTCGTGCTCGGTGCCGGCGGCGCGCTGCTCCTGGTAGATCTTGTCCTCGGTCACTTCCAGGGCCTTGAGCAGCAGGGCGCCCACCTCCGGGCTGAGGTGGCCGCGGATCTCGTAGTTGCCGTCGTCGGCGAGGTGCAGCGAGAGGCCCCGGTGTTCGGCCGGGTCCGCCGGGTCGGCGAGGCCGGCCGGGTCGTCCTCACGGGCGTCGGCCCGGTCGAGGCGGCGCCACTGCCGGACCAGGCGCTCGGCGTGGGCGGTGGTGCCGTGGCGTGCGAAGGTGAGGAGTTCGGCCTCGTTGTCGGCGGTGGCGATGCGGGTCAGGGCCCGCACCTTCGAGTACGAGATCTCGCCCTTCGCGAGCGCGGCCGAGATGAGGGGCAGGGAGGGGAGGCGGCGGGCCACGCGGACCTTCTCGCGGGCGGGCCCGAGCGAGATGCCGGTGCGCCAGGAGAGCCAGTGGGCGCAGGAGCGGCAGCCCTGCCACTGCCCCCGCTCGTCGTAGACTTGGAGCAGGGTGAGGAGCCGGTGGATGGCGGCGTCGATGTGGGCGCAGAGCGCGGCGATCCGGTCGCCGAGGGGATCGTCGCCGGGGCGAGGATCGTGGCTGGGGATGTCGGCGGCGGGAGCGGGCGGGCCGGGGTCGTCGCCGGGCGAGGGCGGGGCGGGGTGGGGTGGGGCGAAGGAGGTGTTTTCGGCGGCGGGCATGGTGTCTGATCCCCGGGGCTATGGTGTGGCGGAGGCTGTCCTTACCTTCTTATACACCACAGTTCGGGAAAAGTTCGGGTGTAAGATCGTATTGGACTCGCTGTGCTGGTCCGCCCAACTTGAAGGGTCATGTCCACGACCGTTTTTGCAGCAGATGTGTTCATTCTCCTGTGTTCATTCTCCTCTTCATTGTGGGCGGAGCGGTCTGGTCCGTCGGTGTCCCGGCGAAGCGGATCTGGCCGCCGCCGGGCCGCGGCTCCTGGCAGTGGCTGCTGACTTGGGCCTGCTTCTATGCGGCCGTCGCCCTCAGCGCCGCCCTCATCTGCCTCGACTGGAATTCATGGGTCTTCTAGAGCCCGCTCCGGTTGATCGTGGGAATCCCGCTGGCGCTGCTCGGCGGCATGCTCGCCCTGTGGGGAATGGTATCTGAAGAGGGTGCCGCGGTTTCTGTGACTCCGAAGGCGTCCACTCCTTGCCTACGGAAGCCGGCGACCCAGATTCTCAATGAAGTGGACCGGGCCCGGCCAGCGCCAGGGCCGCTCGAACCCCCAGACGCTCCTCGCACCACGGTACACCATGGGAATCATCGACTCTACCCGCCAACGCCGCTTCGCAGCCGAGAAGATGCAGAAGCTCAACCTTTTCGAGACCGACCAGATGTTCTGCGACATCTATTGTCTGCGGCCCGGGCAGGCCCAGCACGTCCACACCCACGCGGGCGCGACCAAGTTCTACTATGTGATCGAGGGCGTAGGCCTGTTCACCGTCGGAGACCGGCGCGAGAGCCTGGGTCCCGGCGCCGTCGCCTTCTCGGAACCGGATGAACCGCACGGGGTGGCCAACGAGTCGGATCAAGACCTGGTTCTGCTGGTGGCGATGGCGCCGAACCCGAACCGGTAGCTGCGCCGACACGCCCCCGGGCCCCCATGCGCAAGGGACCGCCGGTCAAGAGGCCTCGCTCTCAGGTTCCTCAACGGCATCGACGAGATGACCGGCCAAATCCTCTTCAGGGGAAGCTTTGGCTATACCGCGGTCGAAGATGGGCGGACGGGGTCTTGCGATATCGATCTCGCCGAGAGCGACTCACCGCTGTGCCCCGCTGAACAGGCGGATGACCTCGGCGACGGTCAGGTCGCCGACCTGGCGCGCAAGCCCTGCCTCCCGGACGGGGGCGATTCGCTCCTCGAAGCGGCGCTTTTCGCTTTCCGGAAGATCGATGGTCTCGACGCCCGCCGCCTCCGCCAACTGAAAGCCCTCGGCGGCGGCACGTGCCCACGCGGCGGCTCCGGCCAGAGACAGGGAGGCATCAGCAACTTCGTCGATCCAGCCCCGCTGCTCCGGAGATAGGGCGTCGTACACCTCCTGATTCATCAGCAGAACGAACGGCAGTCCGGACAGAGGGAGCCAGGTGGTCAGGTAGGCGGCCGGTTCCTGGAGCTGGAATGCGACGATCCCCGAAGGAGAGATGGCGACCCCGTCGATGACTCCCGTGGACAGACTCTGGTGGACCACCGTACCGGGCTGCATGACGGCGCTGGCGCCGAGCGCCTCGATGAACGGGATGGCGCTGCGGGTCGAGACCCGGATCTTGAGTCCGCGCATGTCCTCGAGCGTTCGCACCGGTCTGTCGCGGGTGAGCAGCACCGGGGCGTCGTTGGCCCAGATCGCCAGAACCCTGGCCTCGTACTCCGGCTCCAGAACCGGCCGGGCGCGCCGCAGGGCCTCGGTACACTCCGCCGCGGTCTTGCAGACGCCCGGGTAGGCGATCAGGTCGGTCTTCGGAAACAGGTCGGCGGTGTACGCTGGAACGGCAAGCGCGATATCGGCCACTCCGCTGAGCAGCATCGAGTACTGCGCCGGCGCGGACGAGTTCAGAACGCCAGCGGGGAATTGCCGGACGGTCAGTGTGCCGCCCGAAAGGTCCGAGAGCTCCTGGGCCAGCGGCGTGAACATCGCCTCGTTCAGGGCGTGATCCGCTGCCAGGAAATGCGCCAGCGACAGTTCGCGGGTGTCGGCCGCCGGTCCGCATCCGCCGGCAGTCGCCAGCCCGGCCGTGAGCGCAAGAATCAGCTTCGTGGGATTGTTCATGTTCCTCATCCGTACATGGCGTTCGGCAGCAAGGTGGCGAGGTGCGGAAACAGGGCGATCAGAATCAGCGTGGCGAGCAGAGCAAGCCAGAAGGGAACGATCCCGCGGAACATCGTATTCACCGGCACATCGGGAGCCACACCCTTCACGACGAAGATGTTCAGCCCGACCGGCGGCGAAATCAGACCCATCTCGAGCGTGATCACGATCATCACGCCGAACCAGATCATATCGACGCCCAGCGACTCGAGAATCGGCTGAACCAGCGGGACGGCCAGCACCAGCATCGCGAATCCGTCGAGAAAGGTGCCGAGCACGATGAACATGCCCAGCACCAGCAGGACGACCTGAACACCCGACAAGCCCTGTCCGCCCACCCACTCGGACGCCAGGAACGCGATTCCGGTCAACCCCAGAAAGACCTTGAACACGAAGGCCCCGGACAGCACCAGGAAGGCGGTGCCGCTCGCCTTGAGGGTGGCGCCGACCACCTCGTTCACGGTCCTCCAGCTCAAGGCACGCCGCACACAGGCTGCGCCCAGCGTCAGCAGCGCTCCCACTCCAGCCGCCTCGATGGCGGAGAAGACTCCGGCGTAGATGCCGCCGATGGTCACGACGACAATGCCCAGGATCCACACGGCGCTCGCCGTGGCGCCGAGCCGATCCCGCCAGCGAACCGGCTCCGTGGCGTGCGGCGCCTTGGCCGGGTCCCGTCTGACCACGATCCAGACGGCCAGAAGGAACAGCAGCGTGAGCAGAATCCCGGGGATCACCCCGGCCATGAACAGGCGTCCGATGCTCTCCTCGGTGATGATCCCGTAGATGACCAGGCCGGCCGACGGCGGGATCAGGATGCCGAGCGTCCCGCCGGCGGCGATGGCCCCCGTCGCCAGCGAATCGTCGTACCTGTACCGGCGCATTTCGGGGAGCGACACGCGCCCCATGGTCAGCGCCGCGGCCAGCGACGAGCCCGAGAGGGCGGAGAAGCCCGCACACGCGACGATTGACGCGGATGCGAGGCTGCCCCTGAACCGGCCGAGCCAGCTGTGGGCAGCCCGATACAGGTCGTGACTCATCCCGGAGATCACCGCCAGGTTCCCCATCAGCATGAACAGAGGCAGGATGGTGAGCGAATACCGCGAGGCCACCGCGAACACCTCCCCCGCCAGTACCGCCATGACCGCGCCCGGGCGGATCGCGGCGATTCCGGCCACGCCCACGATCATCATCGCCAGCCCCACGGGCACCCGGATCAGGAGCAGCGCCAGGAGGGCGACGAATCCGAGCAGGGCGATGCTGCTTCCGTCCATCAGTCGGAGGGCTCATTGGGATCTTCGCCGTTCCAGAACGCCAACCCGAGAAGCAGCTGGGATGCGAGCAGCACCGAGTAGGCGGCAAGCGACGCCCCGAGCACATGGTAGAACGGGGTGTGGGAGATCGAGACGCTGGGGGTGACGGCCCCGAGCTCAGCACCGCGGCTGCCGTGGACGAAGAGGGCGTAGGCGGCTGCGGCGGTGGCGGCCACGCTCAGGAGCCGCGCCAGGGCGTCGGTGTATCGGGTTACGCGCCGTTGGGCGATGCGCGCGATCAGGTTCACGCAGACGTGGGAGCCCTCGCGGGCGCCGTACGCGATCGCCGCCGCCACCACCACCGCGAGCGAGACCGTCGAGATGTCCTCGGCCCAGAGCAGTGAGTCGTTCAGGACGTACCGCCAGAAGACCTCGGCCACGGTGACTGCGAGCAGCACCGCGAGCCCGATACCGCCCGGAAACGCGAACGCACCCGCCACGAGTCGGCAATGCGATTCCGCCCGCGCGAAGCGGTCCCGGTGCATCTCGAAAAAGGTCATGCCTTCAGGATCCGCTCCGGGCAGCGCGGGAAACGCGGAGGGTCAGGACATCCATGTCGTGAAACTGCCGGTGGCGGACCGAGGACGCGAGGTGTCTGAGCAGCCGAAGCGAGATCTCGTGCTCCACCCGGGCTGCCCCGGCCTGCTCATCGAGCCACTCCATGCGGTCCTGGAGATTGAGTTCGCCGCCGCCCGCCGCGCCCACTCGGAACTCGAGGACGGCTTCGCCATCCTCCTCGCGCGCGGTCAGCAGCAGTTCGCGCTCCGCCGGTCTGGCCGCCGCGTCCGCACCGTCCGCTTCATCCGCACCGTCCGCCTCCTCCGCACCGTCCCCCTTCTCGCGCGATTGCAGGAGGGTGAGCAACGTTTCCTCGCTTGCCGCATCGAGCCGCTCCACTACCGCCTCCAGGCCGTTGCGGGTGGCGAAGGCCTGGATGAACTCCCTGAGCCGGGGCAGCTCGGCCACGTCGAGCCTGCCCCTGAACTGGCTCTTCCGCCGTGCCGTGAGCGCCGTGAGGAGGAGAGCCACCAGTCCCCCCGTGGTCAGCCCGTTGCTCACCAGGCCGCCAGCGAACTCGGCGAAGAAGGCAGGGAAGATCAAGTCGAATTCGAACGCCAGACCGGTCCAGAAGGACACACCCGCGATCAGGCCGTTGCGGGGGTTCGCCCCCATGCTCCGCACGACTTCGCGCATCCCGACCGTGAACAGCGTCGCCATGACCACGGCGATGGAGGCGGCCACGACGGCGCCGGGAATGGCGAGGATGACGGCGAGCGCCTTGGGCAGGCAGGCCAGGACCAAAAACACCAGTCCGGCCGCGACGCCGAGGCCGCGTGCCGCCGCGCCGGTGACTTCGACGGCCGCCACCGCACCCGCGTGGGGAGTATTGGGCATCGTTCCCGCGAGGCCCGCCAGCAGATTCCCGGTGCCCTCGGCGGCCACGGCCCGCTGCACCGCACGAAAATCGACCGCCCGCGGCCGGCGCCACGCCACGCGCTGGGCCGCGACCGCCACGGCGACCGACTTGGTCGAACCGACCAGCGCCACGAAGAGGAATGTGGGCAGCAGCGCCCAGAAGGGCGGTCCGAAGCCGAGGTCCGGTGCGGGCGGCCGGCCGGGCGGGATACCGAGCCACGCTGCATCGGCCACGCGCGCGGTGTCGTAGATGCCGAGCAGCGCGCCGACCAGGGAGCCGGCCACGATGCCGGCGGCAGGCGCCCAGAGGCGTACCGTCCCGCGCCCCTTGAGCGACATCAGCAGGATCGTGGCGATCGTTGCGCCGGCGCTCAGAGGCCCGGCGTGCGCGGGGGCGCCGGGCGGCAGCTCGTTCAGCATGTCGAAGAGGATTGGCATCACGGTGACGGGAAGGAGCATGATCACCGTCCCCGTGACGATGGGCGTGAGCAGCCGGTGGAGCAGCGAGAGCCTGGCGGAGAACGCCACTTGGGCGAGAGCCGAAACGACGACCAGGGTGGCGAGCAGCCCCGGCCCTCCCCGAACCAGAGCCTCGGCGCAGACGGCGATGAAGATTGCCGAGCTGACGTGCGTCAGAGCGTAACCAGCACCGATCCGACCGACCCGCACGCCCTGCAGGATCGCGGAAATGCCGCACGCCAGGACGGAGGCGAACACCGCCCAGAACATGAATTCCCCGGCGCCGCCGGCCCGGAACACGATCGTCGGCATCAGCACCACCCCGTTGACGGCCAGGGCGGCGAGCTGCAGGCCGAGACCCAGTGCGAGAGGCGCGGGAACCCGGTCGCCGGCCTCGTAGCGCAGTTCCCCGCCGGAGCCGAACTGCGGGCGCTTCACGTGGCTTCCCTCCCTGCTGCAGACCGATTGCCCATTCGGGCATCAGGACGTTACCGTGTCCCTGTATGTAGAGGATAAGCGACCGACAAAGCCAACACGAACGCGAAAGCCACGGCGGACCGAGCGGCCCGGAGCGCGGAGCGTTCGAACTGAAACCCACCGTGCCGCAAGCCCCGACGCGGCACACCATCGAAAGGGAACACGCCAATGTACGTTGCTGCATTCACCACCAACAAGCCTGGAGCGGCGAGAGCCCGGAGCGAGACGCGAGAGGCGTTCCTGGCCTATCTGCGCAGCCATCCAGCCCATCCGGGCATCGTTGTGCATCACGGCGGGCCGACGCTCGCGGACGACGGCGAGAGTGTCGTCGGGGTGCTGCTGGTGATGGAGGCTCCCTCGCTCGATGCGGCGCGCGCGTTCCTGGCCGACAGCCCCTATGCCAAGGCGGACGTGTTCGCCGAGTGCACTGTCCGCCCGTGGGACTGGACGACGGGACGCCCCGGCTAGCAGAAGCCCGAAAAGTAATGAAGACATGACATTTGGTAATGTTTTCTTGACATTGCGGCCGCATCGGCGCGCCCGCCTCGTCGGCGCAATCGCGGTGGTCGCGATTTCCGTCACGCCGCCGGCCGCCTCCGCCCAGGACCCCCCGCCCGAACCCGACTCGGTTGTCAGGCTGCAGCCGCTGGTAGTCACGGCCAGGAACAGGGAAGAGCTTCTGCAGGACGTTCCGTTGTCGGTGACGGCCTTGTCCGGGCGCGATCTGGAGCTCGGCCAGGTCGGCACGACCGATCGGCTCGGCCAGATGATGCCCAACGTCAATTTCAACCATTCCGGCGCTCTCTCGGGCACGAAATCCGCAGCGCAGTTCTACATCCGGGGCGTGGGGCAGCGTGACTTCCTGCCGGTGACGGATCCCGGAGTCGCGGTCTACGTGGACGGGGTATACATGCCCCGCTCGGTGGGAGCGGTGATGGACCTGATCGACGTCGACCGCGTCGAGGTGCTGCGCGGGCCGCAGGGCACGCTCTTCGGGCGCAACGCGGTGGGCGGAGCCGTGTCGGTGCACTCAAGGAGGCCGGACGCCGAAGCGCGCAGGAGCATCCGGGCCCAGGTCGGCGACGACCGGATGACCAACCTGACCGCGTCGGCAAACGGTGCCCTGGGGGACGGGCTGTTCGGAAGCGTGACGCTGGCCCTCCGCAAGCGGGACGGGTACGTGAAGCGCACCCACGACGGACTCGACAAGGGCAACGACAACGGACGTGCGGCCCGCGGCGCGATCGTGTGGCGCCCCTCGCCAACCTTCGAGGTCTTTGCGACGGCCGACTATTCCCGCAAGCAGGAGAATGGTGCGCCCACCGTCAACGGGGGCGTGAACGACAAGCAGGCCTTCGGGACGTTCGGCAACGCGGCGCTGCCCGGCTGCACCGCGATCGCCGTCAACCCCAACTTTCCCGGGAACGGGCCGCCGACTTTCCCCCCGCCCGGACAGGGCGCGGGAGGTGCCGAGGGTTGCTACGGGCCCGACAGTTTCGCCGGGGAGTACACGTCGGAAGGCACCTTTCCGGCATTTTCCGACCTGGATTCGTGGGGCGCCGGCGCCAGGGTCTCCTGGTCGCTCGGCGGGGGCGTCACGCTCCGGTCTATCACGGGCTACCGGGGACTGGACATGTGGAACTCCCGGGACGCGGACAACACGCCCGCCAACGTCCTGCAGATCCAGGTCGCGGTCGAATCCGAGCAGCTCAGCCAGGAAGTGCAGTTGAGCGGCTTCGGCCTCGACGACCGCATATACTGGCAAACCGGCGTCTACCTCGTCCGCGAAACGGGATACTACCTGGGCGCCGTGACGCTCCCGACCGGGGCCTTCGACAGCCACTGGGACCTGGTCAACTCGTCGGCGGCCGGCTTCGCCCAGGCGACAGCCGACGTGACGGCGGCGGTTTCGCTGACGGTCGGCGCGCGCTACACGCGGGATTGGAAGTCCGTAACACCGGATGTCTTCGCCCTGGGTGACGCGTCGCAGGGCCGGGGAAGCGTCCACGAACCCACATGGCCCCTGGCCGAGGGAATCTTCCGAGCCGCCACCGGGCCGATGAAGCCCGGGGACCGCATCCTGGCCAACAAGGAATTCGGCAGGGATTTCGATGCGCTGACGGTGATGGCCAACCTCTCCCATCGATTGAACGACAACACGATCGCCTACGCGGGATTCGCCGAGGGATTCAAGAGCGGCGGCTTCGACGCGCGCGTTCCGTCTCCCCCACCCGGTTACGAGCCGAATTCGCCCGACGCTCCCCCGACCGACTACGAGCCCGAAACGGTTGCCAGCTACGAAATCGGCCTGAAGTCGAGCACCGGGGACGGCCGTTTCAGGCTGAACCTGGCGCTCTTCCGGGCCGACTACGAGGACTTGCAGGTCGTCATCCGCGAGTCGATCAATCCCATCACCGTCAACGGCGGGTCGGCCGATCTCCAGGGTGGCGAAGTGGAGGCGGCGTGGATACCGGGCGGCGGGTGGGACGTCGCGGCCAGTCTCGGTGTATTGAGTGCGGAGTACGAGAGCCTGAGCACCGCCGTGCTGGAGAACAGAAACCCGTTGCAGCCGGACTACAAGCTGACCAAGACACCCCGTTTCAACCATTCACTCGGCATCGGCAGGACATTCCACGCCCGCGGCCTGCCCGTCACCTCCCGTCTCCACTGGACGTACACGGCGTCGCAGTATCACGACCCTGTCAACACGCCCCAGCTGTTTCAGGAGGGATACCACCTGCTCCACGCCACGATCGGCCTGGCGAGCGCGGACGGCAGATGGGAGGTGGTGTCCGCGTTCCGCAACCTGACGGACGAGCGCTATCTCCTGACCGGGACATCCGCGTGGGGCACCGCGGCGGCCTACATCGAGCAGGTGTACGGAAGACCTCGCGAGTGGTCCGTCTCGCTGAGGCGAACCTGGTGACCGGGTACGGGGACGCCTGCCGGAAGTACCTGACGAGGGTACCGCGGTTCCTGTGAGGCGCAGACGTTTCAGCTGAAACGCGGGGCCCCTTCTCCGGGGCCAGGTGGGCGGCGTCATTGCTGGATGGGACGTTTCAGCTGAAACGCGCAGCACGGGTGAGGCGGTCCTGTCACCCGTTCCCCTCCACCCGAATCGTCAAAATGTCGATGTCGTGGTACTGCTGGTGGCGGATCGACGACGCGTAGTGCCTTAGCAGCCGCAGCGGTGTTTCGGCGTCGACCGGCACGTTCCCGGCCACCTCGGTCAGCATCGTCAGCTGATCCTCCAGATTCGCCTGGTCCGTTGTCGCGATGAACTCGAGATCGGCGGCGTTCCCGTCGCGGCGCGCCAGCAAGAGGAGGCGTCGCTCCGGGTCGCCCGCGCCGCCCCCCTCGGCCGCCCCCGCCCCCTCCCCCGTCAGGATCTGCATCGTCTCCTCGCCCACCGCGCGCAGCCGCATCTCCATCTCTCCGCCCCACCCCTTCCGCGCGGCGAACTTCACCAGGAATGCGTCGACCTCCGGCCATGTCTCCGCAGTCAGGCGTGTCTTCAGGCGCGCCCTTCGCCCCCCGGTGATCTCCCCGAACATCGTCAGCAGGATCACGGCGAACCCGCCCACCGTCATGCCGTTGCCGAGCAGTTCGCCCCACGCGCCCTGCCAGTATTCCGGGTAGATCCAGTCGAGCTGGAAGGCGAACCCGATCCAGAACGCGACGCCGACGATGAGGCCCTTCCGGTGGTCCAGGCCGTCCTGCAGCAGGATCCTCATCCCGAAGACGAAGATCAGCGCGACGATCACCACGAAGTAGGCCGCCACCACCGGCCCCGGCATCGCCACGATCAGGGTCACGAACTTGGGCAGGAACGCGAGCGCCACGAAGACGACGCCGACGGCGATCCCGATCGCCCGCGACGCCACCCCGGTGAGTTCGGCGACGCTGATGCTCATGCCGTAGGTCGTGTTCGGCACCGTCCCCGCCAGGCCGGAGAGCAGGTTGCCGACGCCGTCCGCCGAGATCGCGCCCTGGATTGACCGGAAATCGATCGCGCGCGGCCGGCGCCACGACACCCGCTGGATCGCGATGCTGTCGCCGAGCGTGTCCATGGCGCCCACCAGCGTCACCATGATGAACGACGGCAGCAGGGCCCAGAACTCGGGCCTGAAGCCGAGGTCGATACCGGGGTACGCGATGTCCGGCAGCCCGATCCAGGCGGCCTCGCGAACCGTCGTGAAGTCGTAGATCCCGAAGCCGAGGCTCGCGGTCAGGCCGCCCGCGATGATCCCTATGGCCGGCGCCCAGAGCCTCAGCGCGCCGGTGAAGCGAAGCGGGATCAGGATCATGACGAGCAGCGTCACCGCGGCCGTGACCGGGCCCGCCGCCGCCGAAGCGTCCACCGGCACCTCGCCCAGTTTGCGCACAATCATCGGGGCGAGCGTGACCGGGATCAGAATCAGCACGGTTCCGGCGACCGTCGGCGTGAAGATCCGCCTGAGCAGCGCCATCCTCGCCGCCAGCACGAACTGGACGAGCGCCGAAGCGATGATGAGCGTCGCGAGCATCGCCGCCCCGCCCTGCTCGAGCGCCGTCACGCTGACCGCGAGGAACGCGCTGGTGCTCCCCATCACGAGGATGTAGCCGGCCCCGATGCGGCCGACGCGCCGTGCCTGGATGGCCGTCGTGATGCCGCTCACCACCAGCGCCGCGAACACCGCCCACGACAGGTACTCGGCGCTGCCCCCCGCGACGGTGATCATGACCGTCGGCGTCAGGATGATGCTGGCGATGCAGATGAGGGCGTATTGGAGTCCGAGCCCGGCGGTCATCGGGAGCGGCGGGCGCTCGTCGGGCTCGTAGCGGACGTGCTGGCGAGTGTGGGCCGGACCGGCGCCGGCCATCAGGTGCGGGCTCCGGCGGCCCTTGCCTCCGGATGCCACCGCTCCGGCTCCCCTTCCAGCCTCTCCACCGCCCCCCGCAGCACCTCCAGCGCCAGGTCGATCGTGTCGAGATGCGTGCGGAAGGCCAACGCGGCCATCCTGAGCACGAACCTGCCGTCGATCGTGGTGGACGACAGGAAGACCCGCCCGTCCCGGTGCGTTTCCTCCACCAGCGCCTGGTTGAAGGCGTTCGCGTCGCCCGACTCCGGCACCCACCGGTAGGTCACCACGGTGAGCTCCGGCTCCGGTCCCACCTCGAACCCCAGCGCCTCGATCTCGCGGTGGAAGTACCTCGCGAGCTCGAGCTTCTCGCGCAGACACGCCCGGAACGGCTCCTCGCCGTGCAGGAGCAGCGGCAGCCAGACGCGCAGCGCGCGGAAGTGCTTGGTGAGCTCCGGCGACACGGCGGCGGGGGACCGTCCTCCGGCCTCGGCCTCGACCGTGTCCTGCATGTAGCTGGCGTAGTAGGCGTGCGCGTCCTGGAGCGCGTCGCGGTTCCGGACCAGCACCGCGCCCGTCCCGTACGGGAGGAACATCCCCTTGTGCGGGTCGAGGACGACCGAGTCCGCGCGCTCCATGCCAGCGAGCGCGGGGCCGCACTCCGGCAGCATCGCGAAGAAGCCACCGTAGGCGGCGTCCACATGGTACCAGAGGCCCTCGCGGTGGGCGATATCGGCGATTCTCGCGAGCGGATCGATCGCGCCGGTATCCGCGGTGCCCGCAGAGGCGAGCACGAGCCAGGGCCTGAGCCCCCGCGCACGGTCCGCCGCGATGGACTCCGCGAGCGACTCCGGGCACAGCCGCCGGCCCGGGTCCACCGCGACGTCCCGGCGCACGGTTTCGCCCATTCCCGCCACGCGCAGCGCCTTGTGCAGACACTGGTGAATGTGCGGGGAGGCGTACACGACGGCGCGCTCGAAGTCGCGGGCCCGCAGCCCCGCCGCCTCACGCGCCGCAACCACCGCGATCAGGCTCGCGATCGACCCGCCCGAGGCGAGGTTGCCGTCCGCGCTCTCGGGGAACCCCACGAGCTTCGCCATCCAGTCGAGGATCAGGTCCTCCATTTCGACCGCCCCGGGCCCGGCGAAGCGCACGCCGGCGTACTCGTTCGTCACCGCGGCGAGGTAGTCGGCGAGCGACGAGGCGTAGAGCCCGCCACCGGGGATGTAGGCCAGATGTCCGGCGTGCGATGGCAGAAGCCCCGGGCGCACCACCGACTCGTCGATCCGCTCGATGAGCTGGTCCATCGGCCGCGGCGCGGGGCCGACCGCGTGGTCCCGGAGCGAGCGGGCGGCCGACTTGTCGTGGTTGTAGGCGGGCGTCGCCGGGAGCCTGTCGAGGTACTGCCGGGCGTAGGCGTGCGCGGCGCTCAGAAGGCGGTCGCGCTCGGCCGAGTCGGGGTCGAGGGACCGTGACGCCCGCTCCAGTTCGAGAATCCGGGAGCGGAGGGTCATCACTCCCGATCGGTCTGGTGTCCACCCAGCCGCGTGCGCTGCACGATGGCCCGGTCGATCAGGCCTTCAACGGTCGGATCGACGTTTCGCATCCTGATGCGGGTCATGAATGCCCGTGGCCCCATCGAGACGAACAGCCGGCCGAAGACTTCGTCGGCGAAGCTGCTTGTGAACACGCCCACTCCGCGGAAGTCGAAGACGATGGCGGGGTGGTCGCGCAGCAGGTTCTCGACTACCCGGCGAATGTGCCGCCCGCCCTTGCGAGAACCGAAGTGCGAGGACGCCCGGTCCGCCATCTTCATGACCAACAGGCCCGAGTCGCTCTCGAACGCCCGCTCCACGAAATCGTGCGGAGGGTCGTGGGGCTTCCCCTTGAAGCGCAGGGCCCGCTCGAGCAACCCGGATTCGTCGAGTCCGATCTTGCATCGGACCGATGTCCCCAGATAGGGGGCCGGGGGACGCCAGGTCCTGAGGCTGCCGGTGCCGACGCGCCGCAGGATACCCCGGTTCGACCTGATCTCGAATTCTCCGCCGGACAGAGCCGCGACCTGATAGCTGCCGAAGAGACCGTTTCCGGCGTTGCGTTCCCTGTCCCGTGTCACGCCCTCGGTGATCGCATCCCGCAGCGCCGCCGGATCGTCATCGTGCCCCATGCTTGCGGCCACGCCGATCCCCGCGTCGGCGACAACGAACTCCACCGAATTCGAGTCCGTGTAGGCGGTGGCCTGAACGAATCCTCCAACCGGAGACTCGGCGTGCATGGGGACATTGTCCATGATTTCGCCGAGCGACCACTCAACCGCCTTCAGCATGTCGCGGCTCGTGTCCAGGGTGCCGAGAATCAACTCCAGGACTCTTTCCAGGATCGCCTCCTGGCCGTTGTCGCCGTCTTCCTGGAAGCGCAGGGCGGGCACGTGGCCGTGGGGGTATCGATTCGGCGGGTGGTTCCCGGGATCGATGTGGTGTGCCCAATTGGTGTTCAGGAACAGCCTTCCCAGATCCCTGTCCACCGGTGGTTTCAAAACGAATGTGATCCGCTGCACCTCGCGGTACCGCACGACGAGTGGGATCACCGGAAGCATTGCGGACTGAAAGAGGGCTGTACATTCGGAGAAGTCCAACCCGATCTTCAGGTCCTCCTCCCGGCCTATCGCCCCATGGAGGGCCGCACCCAGCTTGGGCAGATCGTCCGGGAAGACCCGATCCCGGACGAGAATCGAGTTGCCCTTTCGTTCGATTGTTCCCATTCGTGCCTTCGGTGTGCGACCGGTGATCCGCCGGGCCCCCGTATTGGCGCGCAGGGCGGGGGTCCACTAGCATAGCCGGAACCGGTTCAGGGAGCGAGACGGCACGGGGCTGCCGGCGTCCTGGGTGAAGTGCCATCCGGACCTGGTCACCGGGCCCGTCGGCGAGTCAACCTTCCTCGTCCGGCTCCCGGCCGTCCTCCTGCATCCGCTCCGCGACGAGGCGGCAAAGTCCGCTGAGCAGAAGGATTGCGATCAGCAGGATGACCAGCAGCCCGAGCGCAACGAACGCCGGGCCGAAGCCACGCGCGACGCCCGCGCCGGCCGCAGCCGCGAAGACCAGCGCGAGCAACGCCAGTGTGCGAAGGTCGGAACTCAGCCTGCCGAACCGTTCGAGAAGAGCCTGGACCCTGGCCCGGCGGCGGCCGGCGACACGACCGACGGCCTTCGCCAACACGGTCACAGCCGCGCCCCCCAGCCCGTCCACGACCAAAGCCGTCAGCATGTCCATCGCGATTCCAGCCCGAAACTGCGAGTTTACCGCCACTCTACCCTTCCAACGATCCGGCCCCAGGTCACAATATGACCGATCAGGTGGTGTATCGCATCATCGACGTGTCCTTCGTCGCCTTCCACGTCCTGCTGATCGGATTCAACCTCGCAGGCTGGGCGTGGCGGAGGACCCGTCGCCTGCACTTCATTGCCATCACCGCGACGCTGCTCTCCTGGTTCGGCCTCGGGGTGGTCTACGGATGGGGGTACTGCCCCCTGACCGACTGGCACTGGGACGTGAAGCGGGCGCTGGGGGAAACGGGGCTGCCCGCGTCCTGGGTGAAGTACTACCTGGAAAGCCTGACGGGTGCCGACTGGGACTCGGGCGTGGTGGACGTGCTGGTGATCGGGTCGGGGATCGGCGCGTTTGCCGTGTCGCTGGCGCTCAATCTGAGGGACTCGCTCCGCCGGCGGGCCACGGATCGTTCCCGCTCGACCCGTTTCAGCTGATTGTGCAGGATCCTGCACCAGCTCAGGAAGATCAGGGTCAGGATGTAGGGTGGCATCACGTACACCAAGGCAAGCGAGAGGGGGTGCCCCTGCTGATGGGCGTAGGTGAGCCAGACCGTCCAGCCCAGCAACCCCACCCATCCAAGCAGGTACGGGATGTAGAAGCGCCGGTCGGCCATCAGCAGATGGACCCGCCTCAGGAAGTTCGAAAGGGCGGCCCGGCGGCCGCGTGACATCGAGGCAAGGAGAGTCCGCGCAAGGGGCGAGCCGATCACCACGTACACGACACTGATCAGCCAGCCGGCGGGTTTCATCCATTCAAGCACCTGGTCACCTCCCGTTCTGGCGACATGGCGGGCAACCCCGCCACATTAGCCGCTCGCCTTGCACCGCAAACACCGGACTCAAGGGTACCTTGATGAATACGTATCAGACCAGGCTTTTCTTCACCAGAGCTGCGGCAGTAGCTTCTGCTGCCGGCGCCATCGCTGCTGGCGTCACCGTCGCTGGCGCAACCGCCGCGCTGGTGTTGGCGATCAGCGCCGCGGCCCCCCTCCACGCCCAGGAGTCCGCGTCGGCCGGCGCCGCCGACCCCACCCCCGCCCGCTGGCAGACCAGCCACTCGATCGTGGTCGGGGGCGAAACCGTGGAGTACGACGCCGTCGTCACGGGCACCACCCTCACCAACGACGACGGGGAGCCGGCCGCCGAACTCTGGTACACCGCCTACTTCCGCACCAACGGCGCTCCGTCGCCCGAGCGCCCCATCGTCTTCTCCTACAACGGAGGGCCGGGTTCGGCGTCCTTCTGGCTGCACATGGGGATCATGGGGCCGCGGCGGGTGGTCACCCCGGAAGTCGGCCCGCAGGGGGCGCCGCCCTACCCCTTGGAGGACAACGCGTACACGATCCTGGACATCGCGGACATCGTGATGGTCGATCCGATCGGCACCGGGTTCAGCCACACCCTGGGCGACACCCCCGGCTCCGACTACTGGGGGATCGACGAGGACGCGCGCTCGCTCACCCAGTTCATCCGGCGCTTCCTGAGCGAATACGACCGCTGGAACTCGCCCCGCTACCTGCTTGGCGAAAGCTACGGGACCACCCGCTCGGCGGTGCTGGCGCGGCACCTCCAGGGCGCCAACATCGACCTGAACGGGATCGTGCTGGTCTCGTCGGTGCTCCAGTTCAACACGATCCAGTTCGCGCCCGGCGACGACCTGCCCTACATCGTCAACCTGCCGTCGTACGCGATCACGGCCCGCTACCTGGACGCGCTGCCGGGCCCCAACCCGCCCGACCTGGAGGCCTTCATGGCCGAGGTCGAGGAGTGGTCGCTCACGGAGTACGCCACCGCGCTGCTGGCGGGCGCCACGCTGGATCCCGCGACCCGCGCCCGCGTCATCGAGCAAATGCACCGCTACACGGGGCTCAGCCACGACTTCATCGACAAGAGCGACCTGCGCGTGACCGCCCCCGCCTTCGAAGCCGAGCTGCTGCGCGACGAGGGGCGCGTCGTCGGCCGCCTCGATGCGCGCTTCACGGGCCCCGCGGGCGATGTCCTCGGCGCCCGCCCCTCCCACGACCCCCAGTCCACCGCGATCAGCTCGGCCTACACCTCCGCCTTCAACAGCTACCTCCGCGGCGAACTCGGCTACGACGGCGACCGTGAGTACGTTCCCAGCGGCGGCACCCGCGACTGGAACTGGGGCCGGCTGGGCGGCGGGGGCGCCTTCGTGCGCGGCGGCGGCACCCCCAACGTCGCCGTCGACCTCGCCACCGCCATGAAGCGCAACCCCGCGCTGGAGGTCCTCCTGATCAACGGCATCTACGACCTCGCGACTCCCTATTTCGCCGCGGTCTGGACGATGGACCGCATGGGGCTGCCCCCGGAGCTGCGCGACAACATCGAGCGCGCCGACTTCGCGGCCGGGCACATGATGTACGTGGAACAGGCGCTGCTGCCGCAGTGGAAGGAGGTCCTCGACGCCTTCATCCTGCGGACTTCGGGCGGGCTCACGCCGGTGTCGCAGTAGGCGGCGGGTGTACCACCGCATCGTCTGCCTCACCGAGGAGCCGACCGAAATCCTCTACCGCCTGGAGGAGGACCGGCGCATCGTCGGCATCTCCGGGTTCACGGTTCGCCCGGCGCGCGCCCGCAAGGAGAAGCCGAAGGTCTCGGCCTTCACCAGCGCGAAGATCGACCGCATCCTGGAGCTGCGCCCGGATCTGGTCTTCGGCTTCTCCGACATACAGGCCGACATCGCCGCCGAACTGATCCGGCACGGCGTGGAGGTCCACATCTTCAATCACCGCTCGGTGGCCGAGATCCTGCGCACCGTGAAGGTGATCGCGGGCATGGTCGGGTGCCCGGAAAAGGGGGAGCGGCTCGCCCGCGAGCTGCAGGAGGGACTGGACCGGATCCGCAGCCGCGCCGCCGAACTCCCACGCCGGCCGCGAGTCTACTTCGAGGAGTGGTACGACCCCCTCATCTCGGGGATCCGCTGGGTGTCGGAGCTGATCGAGCTCGCCGGGGGCGACGACTGCTTCCCCGAGTTGCGCGCCGGGTCGCTTGCGAAGGAAAGGATCATCGCCGACCCGGACGAGGTGGTGCGCCGCGCCCCGGAGGTGATCATCGGATCGTGGTGCGGGCGCAAGTTCCGTCCCGAGCGGGTGGTGGAGCGCGAGGGCTGGTCGCGCATCCCGGCCGTCGCCGGCGGCCATCTCCACGAGATCAAGTCGGCGCTGATCCTGCAGCCGGGTCCGGCGGCGCTCACCGACGGAGTCGGGGAGCTTCATCGAATCATCAGCGGCTGGGTCCTGGCGCAGACCGACGGGAAGTGATCCTCCGGTCCGCTCTTGCGCGCCGGGCGTGACTTCCGAAATTGACTCCGATAGGTTGGCAGCAGGTTTTGTCGGAGGAGAATAATGCCTACACAAAGGTACAAGTCATTTGAAGACTTGGCGCAGATCGACCACGGACGGCGACGGACTGCCGGGTCACGCGCGTCGACACCGGTCCCCGGCACCGAGAGACTTTGGGTCCAGGCGCATGTGGCACCGCACGCGGAATCATCCGCGGAGCAGCAGTGTCGTGAGATAGTGCTCGAGTGGGCGCAGGAGGGCTTCGAAGATCGGCTGCCTCGCAAGGCCCTTCGTAGCCGCTCGTTCTCGCATCGCGAAGTGGACGCGTCTTGCAGGGGGGTAAGAGTTCGAGCCTCCGGGAAAGATCTGTGGGGGCTTCAGATCGAACGGAGTTCCGGGCCGGGCAGGCAGGTGGTCAGCGCGATATCCGTGGCTACCGTCGTCGGCCGCTCGTCCGTGATCGGAATTGAGGTGCACGACCGTTCCGTGGTGCCCGGCGACGCGGTCGCGGAGTACCCGGCGGAACTGCTGGCGGAGATCGCGGGGCGGGTGCCCCTTCTACAGGGCGAAAGGCGGTTGGCCCGCGACCCCATCGTCCTCGACAACGATGAGGCCATGAGCAGCTTCGTGCAGATGCTGGTCGATCCACGTCGCGACATGCCTTTCGCGGTGGTCTCGGTTCCCCCGGAGGAACCGGACGTCGAGATGCTGGAAAGGCAGTGGCGCGATCTGGCGCGGTCGCTGGCGGGCCTGGCCGTCGTGTGGGTGCTGCCGCCGGCGATGACCTTCCGCCTGAGCGATACGGTGGGCAAGCCGCTCTCCGTGTTTCTGGGCGCGTGGCGGTTCTACCGGCCCGGCTTCAACGATCGAACGGACCGGACCCTTCATCCTCTGGTCCTCTGGAACCGTCTCACGGACGATCGCGGGATCGGGACGACGACGAGGATGTTTCAGCGCCTGGCTGGCGAGGAACGCGTGCGGCTTGGCGGTGGCGATCGCAAGACGCTCGGCTTCGACGCGATCTCAAGGGAGGCGGCGGGGGCTGCCCGCGGCCCGGCGAGGCTCGTTTCGTTCTTCCGCAAGTCGATCTGGGGTGCTCCCGCGGTATCGGCTGCGGGCGACTGGGGGCGCGGCACCGGTCGTTCTGAAGGCACGGCGGATGGAGGCGCCGCCGACGGCCCGGGTGCGGCCCTGGTGCGGGAACAGGCTGCGGCGGCGACGGGTGCGGGCGCAGTCCAAGAGATGCCGCTGCTGAAGCGCAAGCTGAGGCAGGCGCGGGACAAGGCGCGAACCAGGGGAAACCGCTACCAGCAGGCCCGGCAGAGGGCGGACGTCGCCGAGAGGGAGCGCGACGAGCTGCGCCGGCGAGCGGAGCAGCTCGCCGGTCTGGTGCGGTCGCTCGGGGGCGACCCGGACGCCGAAGTGCCGTTCCCGACCGCCTGGGACGAAGTGGCCGCCTGGTGCGACGATAGTCTTGCGGACCGGGTTTCGCTGACCGGGTCCGCGCGGCGGGAGCTGAGTGGCGCCGAGTTCCTTGACGTCGGACTCGCGGCCCAGTGCCTGAACTGGCTCGGCAACGAGTACCGCGACGGACGCATCCAGGGCGGAGACCCGGATCTGCACGGGCGGATCGACGACATTGACGAAGGCGTGTTCAATCTCCCGTGCGGGGGAGACGCCTTCGAGTGCACCTGGGACGGGCGCCGCCACAAGGTGGACTGGCACATCAAGCGAGGCGCGAACACCCGGGATCCGCGGCGCTGCCTGCGCATCTACTACTTCTGGGACGACCACACGGAACAGGTTGTCGTGGCATCGCTGCCGGCCCACCGGAGGAGCGCGCTCACCTGAGCCCGGGCGGTCCACCTACCGCTTGCCGGTGGCCACCCGCTTCTTCTCCTCCTCCAGGTCCTCGCGCGCAATGCCGTCGGTGATCCACTTCGGCGCCGGTTCGCCCTTGAGGTAGTGCCCGAACCACTCCAGGATGCGGCGATGGTAGTCCTTCTGGTTCGCCTCCTGGCCGAACCCGTGGCCCTCGCCCTCGTAGACGAGCAGCACCATCTGTTTCCCGGCGCGCCGCGCGAAGTTGTAGAACTCGGTGCCCTGGTCGAAGTCCACGACCCCGTCGTCGTCGCCGAAGGCCAGGAGCAGCGGGGTCTCCATGTTGTGGACCTCGTGGATCGGCGAATTGCGCCGGTGGGCTTCCGGATCCTCCCAGAACGGAACCTCCATGCGGGCCTGGCCGGTCTCCCAGTGGTCGACTTCGGCGATCCCGGGGCCCCAGTGCAGCGCGCCCATGAAGCTCACGAAATTGGTGATGGGAGCGCCTGCCACGGAGGCCGCGAAGATGTCGGTGCGGGTCGGCAGGTAGGTCGCCTGGTAGCCACCCCACGAGTGCCCGATGAGTCCCACCGCGTCCGGGTCGGTGACGCCCATCTCGACGGCCTTCGCGACGGCCGCGCGCACCGACTCGATCGCGCTCACCCCTGGATCGCGCGCCCGGTATACGATGTCCGGCAGCAGGACGGCGTAACCGTTCTGGTTCCAGGCCGTGTAGTTGTAGTAGTCGGTCTCCCTGGGGACCCGGAACGAGTGCATCTGGGGCGACAGTATCTCGTAGGTGTAGACGATGGTCGGGACCGCTGTTCCGGGCTCGTAGCCGGCCGGGTAGAGCAGCACGAACTGGAGGTCGCGCCCCGCCTCGCTGACGAAGTCGACCAGCTCGGCCCGCCCCCACGCCACCTCGTCGATGAAGGGGTTGATCTCGGTGACCTGCACCGGGTCGGAGAGATCGGGTCCGGCGACGAAGTAGTCGGGCGGGTCGTCGAAGGCCGTCACCCGGTAGAGCATCACGTCGGCGCTGTCCGCACGGGTCAGCCCGCCCACGGAAGCGTGCTCAAGGATGAGCGTCTCGGCCGAACCCCAGCCGCGGTTGAAACGGGCGTAGCCGCGCTCTTCCGTTTTCTCGTTGTAGAGCGACAGGTAGGGGCGGGACGCGGGATCGATGCCGGGTACGTCCTCGTCGTCGTCCGGGATCAGGCCGGTCATGCGGTAGGCGATGCCGGTCTCGGCCCCCCGGGTGAGCCGGGTGGGGTTCGAGCCGTCGGGCTCGATGCGCCAGATGTCGTACTTGTCGTAGAGGAGCAGCGCCGCGTCGTCCTCCAGCCAGCCGGCCGGGCCGAAGCCCACCGGCGGAGTCACGTCGGTCGGCGTGTCGTACTCGACGTTGCCGAACTCGGCGTCCACCGAGGAGGTCAGGTCGTACTCCTCGCCGGTGCGGAGATTCAGGCTGTGGTAGGCTGAACCGTCCCAGCGGACCATCCAGCCGCCCCCGGTGCTGGCCCACTCGTAGCGAACCCGGGTGAAGATCCGGCGCCGCTCGCCGGACCGGGTGTCCACGGCCCACACGTCCCGGTAGGGCCGGCCGAACATCGCGCCCCAGGGATAGGGTTCGTCGGTGTCCTCCAGCGCGGTCTCCCATCCTCGGAGAAGCTGGGGATTCCTCTCGAAGTCGGAGCCGACGACGCTCACCCGGTCTTCGTCAAGGCGCCAGATTGCGAGGAGCGTGCGGTTGCCGCCCCCGAAGCGGCCCTGGGCCGGGAAGAGATCGATGTCCTTCGTGTGCCAGATCTGCACGCCGGGCAGATCGGGTTCCTCTTCGGGGGCCGTGGGCGCCTCGGCCTCTTCTTCGCCCTCGCCCTCGGCCTCTTCTTCGCCTTCACCCTCTTCCTCTCCCTCATCGGCCCCCTCCTCCTCCGCGTCCTCGTCCTCATCCGCCTGCAGCCCGAACGAAATCATCGTACCGTCCTCCGACCAGGCCGGGCCGCGCCCCCCCACATCCAGGGTGTCCGGGACGCCGGAGGTCGAAGCGTCCAGGACCATCATTGCGCCACCCCGGTCCACACCCCGCCAGGCCAGCACGTCCCAGGCGGTCTCCTCGGCCGACGCGTCTTCCCGGGAGCGGAGCACGGCCAAGTCGTTGGAGTCGGCGCGCCAGCGGAGGCTCTGGTAGCGCGATCCCGAGGCGTCCGCCGAGCGGACCGTGCCGGCCACGGCGTCGAAGAGCTGCACGCCGTTGCCCAGGTCGCCGCCGGTGGCGATCACCATCGCCAGCAGGGAGCCGTTCGGACTCCAGGTCATCGCGGAGACGTTGGCGAATGCGGTCGTCGCGCCGTCCGCCAGGGTGACGACGCGCAGGTCGGCGCCCTTGCCGCGCGGCTCGCGGGGCGCGGTCGCGCGCAGCGCCAGGAAGCGCCCCGTCGGGTCGACGCTGCGCGAGGCGACGCCCTCGAACTCCTGAGTCTCGCCGGTCCGCAGATCCATCAGCATGGTCTTGCTGCGCACCGGTTCCTCCGCGCGTGCGAGCCGCTCCCGCTCTTCGGGCGACACACCGGCCGTCCACATGAACCAGCGGCCGTCCGGGGAGAATTGCGCACCCGAACCCCACTCGAAGACCCGCGTCGTGTCCTCGTCCAGCTTCCTGAGCCGCAACTCCGAGGTTTCGTCCACTCGGCTGACCGTGTAGGCGAGCCACGTCCCGTCGGGGGACAGCGTACCGAACCCGAGGCTCTCCCAGCGGCCGTAGTCGTCGGGGGTGACGAGGGGGCGGTCCTGGGTGGAGGCGGGGGCGGGGAGGAGGAGGGTGGGGATGAGGGCTGACAGGGCGACGAAGGTGCGCAGCGGGCTGCGCCGAGGTTGGGAGGTCGGGGGGGTCGTCATGATGATGGCACCTGCCTTCGGATCGGGGGTAGCGCGGACCTGCTTCGGCTCGAACACCGTTCTGGCATGGATATGATACCGCGGTGGGCGGCGAGTGGCAGGGGGACGGCAAGAGTGTTGACGACCGGGACGATCAGATTAGGTTCATTTCAACCACTGTTGGAGTTGAAATGAACGAAAACCCGGATTCTGCGACGAAAAACGAGCCTCCGGACCGGACCGTACACTCCCGCGGCCACGGTACCGACTGCGCGCTGCCGTCGGACCTGGTCCGGCTTCCAGCCACTCTGGTCCGCGAAGCCCGCCCGGTGTACGGGGATCCGGGACGCCTGGAGCAGCTTCGTCTGGCGGCTGAGGACGGGTTGCCGGCCGACTCGGTGAAGGTGCTGCAGTCGGAACTCAAGCGCTTCGGTGTGCGGCGGGCGTCGGAGTTCGTGAACAGGATCGTTCCCCGCGCAACGCGGATGCGGCGGGACCGGCTGACGCGCGAGGAGGGTGAGGCCGTGCTGCGAGTCGCGTCCGTCATGGCGCTGGCCGTGTACGTTTGGGGGGAGGAGGAGGGGGCGGCGGAGTTCCTGACGCACTCGCACCCCATGCTGCGTGGTGCGAAGCCCATCGAGATGGCTCTCTCCGAAGTCGGTGTCAGGCACGTGGAGGACATCCTCTGGAGCCTGCACTACGGCCTGCCACTTTAGAGCCTGCCGCTGCGATGCAGGTCTACCGAATCCATGACCGGCGCTTCGACGCGCTGAGCGGAGAGGGCGCCGCGCTGCGGAGCGGGAGATGGAACCCGCACGGGGTGCCCGTCATCTACACCTCGCTCGCCTATGAAGGGACCCTGCTGGAGGTGTTGGCAAAGGTAGTCGCGAGGGGCGTTCCCACCGGCCACGTCGCGTCGCGGATTCAGGTGCCCGGGGACTGCCGCGTGGAGGTGCTCGCAGAGGCGGACTGGCCCGACTGGTACGAGAGGGTGCACTCCCACGAGATCGGACGCGCCTGGGTCGATGCCGGACGCTCGGTGGCGTTGGTGGTGCCGTCGTTTGTAGCACGGCCATGGGGACGCAACGTGGTCCTCAATCCGCACCATCCGGACTTCGGCGCCGTGCGCGTGGAGGAGGTCGTGCCCGTGACCTGGGACACGCGAATGTTCTGAACGGTGTGCCGCCGCCCGGCCTTCGCGGTATAGTGGACCTGTGGCGGCTCGCCCGGGCTGCCCGCCCCGGCCTCACATCCCCTCAACCCCCCGGAGCCACCCCGTGCAATACTCCCTCCTGGGAAACAGCGGACTCGTCGTCTCCCGAATCGCGCTGGGCTGCATGAGCTTCGGCAGCCGGCAGTGGCGCCCCTGGATCCTCGAAGAGGACGAGGCGATGCCCTTCTTCCGGCGTGCCGTCGAACTCGGCATCAACTTCTTCGACACCGCGGACGTGTATTCGCTGGGGGTGAGCGAAGAGATCACCGGCAGGGCGGTGCGCGAGTACGCCAACCGGGACGAGGCGGTTGTCGCGACAAAGGTCCGGATGCGGATGGGTACGGGCCCCAACCGGGGCGGCCTCTCGGCCAAGCACATCGTGCAGTCGTGCGAGGCGTCGCTCAAGCGGCTCGGGCTCGAGCGGATCGACCTCTACCAGATCCACCGCGCCGACCCGAGCACCCCGGTCGAGGAGACGCTCGCCGCGCTGGACCGCCTCGTGCAGGACGGCAAGGTGCTCTACATCGGGGCCAGCTCGATGTTCGCCTGGGAACTGATGAAGATGCTGTCGGTGTCGGAGCAGGGCGGCTGGGCGCGCTTCATCTCGATGCAGAACCACTACAACCTCGTGTACCGCGAGGAGGAGCGGGAGATGATGCCGCTGTGCGTGGACCAGGGGATCGGCGCGATTCCGTGGTCGCCGCTGGCGCGCGGGATGCTGACGGGGAAGCGGTCGCGGGGGGGGCAGGGGATTGCGGGGGGCGGTGGGCGCGGCGGCGTGCGGGATGATGGCGCCCGGGACGGCCAGGGTGGCGCGGCGGATGGCCAGGGCGGCGCGCGGGACCCGAACCCGAACCCGGCCCCGGATGCCCCGGCGGCTCGGGGCGAGACCGACACCCTCACCGACGAACTCTACGACCACGACTCCGACTGGGACGTGGTCGACGCGACGTTGCGGGTGGCGGGGCGGCGGGGGGTCGAGCCGGCGCAGGTGGCGCTGGCGTGGCTGCTGTCGCGGCCCGCAGTGGTCGCCCCGGTGGTGGGCTTCACGAAGGTCGGGCAGATGGACGCGGCCGCCGCGTCGGTGGAGCTGGAACTCACCGACGAGGAGTGCGCGGAGATGGAGGCCCCGTACCGCCCTCACGATGTGCGGGGGTGGCTGGGGGGTGCGGTGCGGCTCCCCGGAATCAGCTCGTGAGCGGCCTCACCCTCACGCGGGACGATTTCGAGGCGGCGTACCGCAACATCGCCCCGCACGTCTACCGGACGCCGATGCTCACCAGCCGCTCGCTGAGCGAGGCAGCCGGCTTCGACGTGCGCCTCAAGGCCGAGCTCTTTCAGCGCGGCGGCTCCTACAAGGTGCGGGGCCCGCTCAACAAGATCGCCAGGCTGACCGAGGCGGAGCGGGCGCGGGGCGTGATCTGCTCGTCGGCGGGCAATCACGCGCAGGGCGTGGCGATCGCGGCGCGGCACTACGGGGTGCGGGCCGTGGTCGTGATGGCGGAGAACGCGACCCGCGCCAAGGTCGCCGCCACCGAGGGGTATGGTGCGCGCGTGGTCCTGCACGGCAGCATCTGGGACGAGGCCAACGAGAAGGCGCTCGAACTCGTCGAGTCGGAGGGCTTCACCTACATCCACCCGTTCGACGATCCGGACCTGATTGCGGGACAGGGGAGCGTCGGGCTCGAGATCATGGAGCAGTTCCCCGAGGTGGAGACGGTGATCGTACCGATCGGGGGCGGCGGCCTCATCTCCGGCGTCTCGATGGCGGTGAAGTCGATCGATCCTCGAGTCCGAGTGATCGGCGTCGAATCCTCCGGCGCCCCGGCCATGAAGCGCAGCGTCGAGGCGGGCGAGTGCATCGTCCTCGAGGAGATGGGCTGCATCATCGACGGGCTCAGGGTTCTGAGGGTGGGAGACAACACCTGCTCGGTCGTCGCGCGCTTCGTCGACGAGATCGTCACGCTTCCCGACGAGCAGATCTTCGACGCCGTGCTGTGGCTGATGAGCCGGACCAAGCTGGTCACCGAGGGTGCCGCCGCGTCGCCGGTTGGGGCGCTGCTTCAGGGGCTGGTCGATGCGCCGCGCGGCACGAGGACCGTGTGCGTGCTGAGCGGTGGCAATCTCGACGTGGAGCAGCTCCGCGGGTTGTCCTGGAACTGATGTCGGCCGCCCCCCCCGACCGCTACATCGTCCGGGTCGCCGCCGAGGTGGCGAGCAAGTCCAACCGGACCCGGCGCCGCTTCCAGCAGCGGCTGGCACGCAATCTGGACGACGCGCTGGCCTGCGAGGGTGTGCGGGCCCAGGTTCGTGACAGATGGAGCCGGTTATTTGTCACACTATCTGTCAAGGACGCTCCCATGGGCTCCGCGCAGGCGCCAGGCGCTGCGGACCGGGCCACGGCTGCCGGGGCGACGAGCAATGTCGGCGACGCCATGCGGGCCGCAACCCGCGTCTTCGGCCTCAGTTCCTTCTCCCGCGTCGACGCCGAGATCGACGCCGACCTCGACGAGATCGTCCGTGTGGGTCACGACCTCTACAGGGACGCGGTTCGCGGCCGCCGTTACGCGGTTTCCGCGCGCCGGATCGGGCGCCACCCCTTCTCGTCCAGGGACATCTGCGTGGACCTGGGCGCCGCCCTCAACCCCTACGGCACCGTCGACCTCACCACGCCGGAGATCACCGTTTCCGTGGAGGTGCGCGACCAGCGCGCCGTGCTCTTCAGCGGCAGGTCCGAGGGACCCGGCGGCCTTCCCCTCGGCGTGCAGGGGAGGGCGGTGTGCCTGATCTCGGGAGGATTCGACTCGGCGGTTGCGGCGTGGCTGCTGCTCAAGCGCGGCGTCGCCCTCGACTACGTCTTCTGCAACCTGGCCGGCCCGGCCTTCGAGCGTTCCGTGATCGAGGTGGCCCGCGTGCTGGCCGGTCGCTGGAGCTACGGCGACCGGCCACGCGTGCACATTGTCGACTTCGGCGAGGCGGTGAAGGAGCTGCAGGATCGCGTGACGCCGCGCTACTGGCAGGTCGTGCTCAAGCGTCTGATGTACCGGGCCGCGGAAGGCGTGGCAGCCGAGATCGGGGCCGACGCGGTGGTCACCGGCGAGTCGCTCGGCCAGGTGTCCTCCCAGACGCTGCGCAACCTGCGCGCGATCGAATCGGTCGCGAACCGCCCGGTGCTGCGCCCACTCGTCGGCTTCGACAAGGAGGAGATCATCCGCATCGCCCAGCGGATCGGGACGTCGGCCCTCTCCGCGCGGGTGAGGGAGTACTGCGCGATACTGGAGGGCAAGCCGGTCACGGCCGCGAAGGTCCTGGCAGTGGACCGCGAGGAAGCGCCGCTCGACCCCGCCCTGGTGGGTCGGGCCGTGGAGGCCCGCACAGTGCTGGATCTGCGCGGCCTGGCCGACGACGACCTGCGCCGCGACTACCTCTGGGTCGATGGGCTCCCCGACGGCGCCCGCCTGATCGACTGCCGGCCCCCACAGCAGGACGACGGCTGGCGGCACCCCCGAGCCCGGCGCGTCCTTCCCCGCGACTTCCCCGACCTCGCCGCCACACTCGACAGGGACGCCCGCTACGTGCTCTTCTGCGACAACGGCGTGCAGTCGGGACAGTTCGCGAATCTGCTGCAGGCGGTGGGGTACGAGGCGTACGCGCTGAGAGAGGGCACGAAGGCGGTGCGATCCGGGAGGCGCCTCGACTCGGCGGGTGAGACTGCTTGACAGCAGGGGATCGGCCCGCCAAGTGTATCATCACTCGGACACCCCGACGGATGCACGCTCGACACTATTGATGCAGCTGTACTGTAACTGGCAACCCCCGCATTGTAGCGACAAGGAGCCAAAAATGAGCCGACGCCGGGTCGCTGTCCTGACCGTGATTGCACTCTCCGGACTGGCCTGGGCCACTGCCTGCGGCGACGACACGACGGAACCCCCGCCCGAACCCGCTCGCGCGGCGGCGATCACGGTGAGCCCGGACGCCAGCGAGCTCACGGCTCTCGGCGCGACCGCGCAACTGAGCGCGGAGGTCCGCGACCAGAACGGCCAGCCGATGTCCGGCGCCACGGTGGCCTGGAGCAGCAGCAGCGCCGGGGTGGCGACGGTGAGCGCCGCCGGGCTGGTGACCGCCGTGGGCAACGGGTCGGCCTCGATCACCGCGAGCGTCGGCGCCGTGTCCGGGAGTGCTGCGGTGACGGTGGCGCAGGAGGCGACCGAGGTCGTGGTGTCGCCGGTTGCCGACTCGGTGCCGGTGGGCGACACGTTGCGCCTGGCCGCAGAGGTTCTGGACGCGAACGGCCACACGTTGGGCGCCGACGCCTCGCTGACCTGGTCGTCCAGCGACCGCTCGGTGGCGACCGTCGATGAATCGGGCGTGGTGTCGGGAGTCGCACCGGGCATGACCACGATCACTGCGGTCTCGGCCGACCTGCAAGCAACGGCCGAGATCACGGTGGCCGACGTGGACAGGACCGTGCTGGAGGCCTTCTACGAAGCCACGGCCGGTTCGGGCTGGATCGAAAACGAAGGCTGGCTGTCGGACCGGCCGGTCGGGGAATGGCACGGGGTGACGACGGGCGCGAATGGCCGCGTCACGGGCATGGAACTCCCCGCGAGCAACCTGATTGGGTCGATTCCCCCGGAGCTGTCCCGCCTGTCCCGCCTGGAGACGCTGAATCTGGAGCGGAATACCCTGGCCGGACCGATCCCGCCCGAGCTGGGCGAGCTGCGAAACCTCAAGACGCTGGTCCTCGGCGTCAACGATCTGACGGGCCCCATACCCCCGGAACTGGGCGACCTTTCCAGCCTGGTGGACCTGCGACTTCGCAGAAACGAGCTTGCTGGTCCGATCCCGCCCGAACTGAGCAACCTGAGCAGCCTCCGGAGATTGGGCCTCAACCAGAACCTTTTTACCGGATCGATTCCGCTGGGTTTCTTGCGTCTCCAGCGGCTTCAGTTCTTTCACTTTGCCGACAACGGAGGCCTCTGCGTCTCGGGGTCCCCGGAGTTCGCGGAGTGGCTTGAACGGCGCGACGTCTACGATGGGCCGCTGTGTGACGAGGACGACCGAGAGGTTCTCAGGACCCTATACGGGGCCACCGGCGGAACGGACTGGAACAGCTCCGACGGCTGGCTTGGTGAGGGCAGCCTGGACGAATGGCACGGCGTGGGCACCGATTCGCTCGGTCGCGTGGCGACGCTGGATCTGTCCGGCAATGGACTGGCCGGGCGGCTCCCGGCGTCGCTCGCCCAACTCGCGAGCATGACGTCGCTTCGGATCGACGGCAACGTCGGCCTGGCCGGGCCGCTGCCGCTGACGCTGTCCGCGCTCTCACTTCAGGAGTTCGCCTACACCGGCACCGGCCTGTGCACGCCGTCCGACCAGGCATTCGGCGACTGGCTCGCCGGGATCTCCTCTCACGACGGCACGGGCACCGTGTGTTCGCCGCTCTCCGATCGGGAAATCCTCGAGATCCTGTTCGAGGCGACCGGCGGAACCGACTGGACCAACGCCAGCAATTGGCTGACCGACGAACCGCTCGGCGACTGGAGCGGCGTGACGACCGACAGCGACGGCCGGGTCGTCGCGCTTGAGCTGTCCGGAAACAACCTGTCGGGGCCGTTTCCTCCCGAAGTCGGCGACCTGGATCAGCTCCGCGAACTCGACCTCGTCTTCAACCGGCTGACGGGACCGATCCCCCCGCGCCTGGGCGGCCTGACGAACCTGTCGGCGCTGGACATCGGGTCCAATCAACTGACAGGACCGATCCCCCCGGAGCTGGGCAACCTTGCCAACCTGTCGAGGCTGCGGGCGGGCCGCAACCGGCTGACGGGGCCGATTCCGCCCGAACTGGGCAGCTTGGCGGGACTGAACTACCTGGAACTCCTTGGGAACCGGCTGACGGGGCCGATCCCCCCGGAGCTGGGCAACCTGTCCGATCTGTCGGTGCTCTACCTGGGTTGGGATGGCCTGACAGGACCGATTCCGTCCGAGTTGGGCAACCTGTCCAACCTGTCGTTTCTGTACCTGGGCTGGAGCGACCTGACGGGGCCGATTCCGGCGGAACTGGGCAACCTGTCCAACCTGTCGGTTCTGTATCTCGGTGGGAATGACCTGACGGGGCCGATTCCCCGCGAACTGGGCAATCTGACCAGCCTGGGCAGCCTGGGCCTCGAGGCCAACGAGCTGACAGGGGAGATGCCGTCCGAGCTGGCCAATCTGTCCAACCTGGGGAGTCTGAACATACGTGCGAACCGTCTGACCGGGCCGATTCCCCCGGGAATGGGCGGTTTGACCGGCCTGAGGTGGCTGGACCTCGGCGCGAACGATCTGACCGGGCAGGTCCCGTCAGAACTGGGCGGTCTGGCCAGCCTTGAATTGCTGCATCTCGACCGGAACCGGCTGGCGGGAGCGATCCCTCCCGAACTCGGCAATCTGGCCCGGCTGGAATTGTTGTCGTTCAGGGAGAACGAGTTGACGGGGTCGCTTCCACCGGAGCTGGGCGACATGGCCGCCCTCAGGCTCCTCTACCTGGGCAACAACACCGGGCTGTCCGGTGCCCTGCCATCGGATCTGACGGCGCTTGCCGCGCTGGACGAGCTTCACCTGACCGGCACCGGTCTGTGCGCGCCCGCTGACGTCGGATTCCAGGAATGGCTGGCAGATGTGCGGCTTGCCCGGGTCCGGTCCTGCGGGGTGGGCACCGTGACCTCGGCGTATCTGACCCAGGCGGTGCAGTCCACGGCTCTCCCGGTTCCGCTGGTCGCGGGAAGGGACGCTCTGCTGCGGGTGTTCGTGACGGCCTCAAGCGCGACGAACGAGGGCATCCCCAGGGTGCGGGCGACGTTCTACCAGGGTGACATGGAAACCCACACGGTAGACATCCCGGGCTCCGCGACTCCGATTCCCACCGAGCTGGCAGACGCCGAGGGCTCGCTCGCGAAGTCGGCGAACGTCACGATCCCCGGCTCAGTGATCCAGCCGGGACTGGAGATGGTGATCGAGGTGGATCCGGACGGCACCCTCGATCCCGCACTCGGGGTCACGAACCGGATGCCCGAGACGGGCAGGGCATCGGTCCAGGTCGAGGCCGTGCCCGTGCTGGACCTGACCTTCGTACCGTTCCTGAGGCCACAGGACGCCGATTCGTCGATCGTGGAGATTGCCAGGTCCATGGCCGCGGATCCGGACACGGACGAAATGCTGGCGGATACCCGCGCCATGCTCCCGGTTCACGGTCTGGATGTCAAGGCTCACGAACCTGTCCTGACCTCAACCACCAGCGTGTTCGCGTTGATCGGCCAGACCGGCCTGGTTCGAAGGATGGAGGGTGGCACCGGCTACTACATGGGCATCATGCCCGAGCGGGTTGTCGGTGGCCAGTCGGGTGTTGCGTCCCTTGGCGGCCGGGTCGGCTTCTCGGTTGCCGATCCGTTTGTGATCGCGCACGAACTGGGACACAACCTGAGTCTTCGCCATGCGCCGTGCGGGGGCGCGGGTGGTCCGGACCGGGCCTTCCCGCAGGAGAATGGATCGATCGGTGTCTGGGGGTACGACTCACGTGGCGGTGGCGCACTGGTGGCGCCCCATGTTCGGGACGTGATGTCCTACTGCGGTCCTCCCCGCTGGATCAGCGACTTCAGCTTCGCGAGAGCCCTGAGCCATCGTGTGGCGAGCGAAACCGGTACGGCGGCGTTCGCCGACGGCCAGGTTGCCGCGCCCCGGCGGACCCTGCTCCTGTGGGGTGGCGTCTCCGAGCAGGGCAGTCCGTTCCTGGAGCCCTCCTTCGTGGCGGACGCCCCGCCCAGCGTCCCGCGGGTCTCGGGCGACTACCAGGTGGTCGGCCGAACCGCAGGCGGCGACAGACTGTTTTCGCTCAGCTTCGACATGGAGGAACTGGCGGACGCCGAGGGGAGGTCCTTCGTGTTCGCGCTCCCCGTGCGGGACGAGTGGGCCGGCGCTCTCGAGAGCATCACCCTGTCCGGCCCCGAAGGAGCGACGACGCTGGACCGGACCACCGACCGGCCCATGGCCATCCTGCGTGATCCGGACAGCGGCCGGGTGCGCGGGATTCTGCGCGGCGCGGATGTGGGGGCTCTGCTCGGGGCCGCCGCCCGCCCCGCCGGGTTGGCGGTGGCACGTCAAGAGGTGCTTTGGACACGGGGGATCCCCGATGCTGCGGTATGGCGCCGCTAGCGTCCCTCGATGGCCCCGCATGGCCCCGCATGGCCCCGCATGGCCCCGCAAGGGCGGCGGACTGAGGTGGCGTTGAGGCGTTTCGGAGCAGTTGTTCCGGGGTCGATCGTGCTGGCCGCAGCCGCCTGGGCCGCCGGCTGCGGCGGCGACACCACCGAGCCATCCCCCCCCGAACCCCCCGCACGTCCGGCCGCGATCACGGTGACCCCGCCCACGGTCGAGTTGGCCGCCCTCGACGCGACCGTGCAGCTGCGCGCCGCGGTGCGTGACCAGAACGGACAGCCGATCACCGGGGCTGCTGTGACCTGGACGAGCAGCAACACGGGAGTGGCCACCGTGGACGGGGCCGGGCTGGTCACGGCGGCAGGCAACGGAACGGCCACGGTCACCGCAACCGCGGGGCCCGTGTCGGCGAGCGCGGCGGTGACGGTGCGGCAGATAGCAATCGCGGTCGAACTGTCACCCGCCATCGATACCGTGCTCGTCGGCGATTCCGTTCGCCTCTCGGCGACGGCCGAGGACGCGAACGGCCATGCGGTGGCGGGCAGCCAGTTCCTGTGGTCGTCCAGCGACCCGTCGGTTGCGACGGTGGACGACTCGGGTCTGGTGCGGGGCGTCGCCGGAGGCGTGGTGACCATCACCGCAACTTCGGGAGCCGAGCGGGGGGCGTCGGAACTCACGGTGTTTCACCCGGATCGGCCAGTCCTCGTGGCGTTCTACGAAGCCACCGGAGGTCCGGGTTGGACGGCCAACCGCGGCTGGCTTTCGGACCGACCCCTCGCCGAGTGGCATGGAGTGACGACGGGTCCGAACGGCCGCGTCACCGGTCTGGATCTCAACGCGAACAACCTGGCCGGGGCCATTCCCCCGGAGGTGACCGGCCTGTCGCACCTGGAGATCCTGGACCTCGAGCGGAACCAGCTGGCGGGGCCGATTCCCCCCGAATTGGGGCAGTTGCAAGCCCTCAGGGAATTGAACCTGGGCGTCAACGATCATACCGGCCGGATTCCGCCCGAGCTGGGCGCCTTGGCCAACCTGGAGGACTTCCGCGTTCGCCGTAACGATCTGTCCGGACCGGTCCCGGCGGAACTCGGCAACCTGCACAACCTTACCCGGCTGGGCATCGATCGGAACGCGTTCGAGGGGCCGTTGCCGTCCAGTTTCCCGGACCTTGCTCGCCTTCGCATTCTGCATTTCATCGGCAATGAGACGCTGTGTGCCCCCGGCTCGGCGGGTTTTGCCCCCTGGCTCGCACAGCTCGAGGTCTACGTGGGCCCGCTTTGCGACGAAGAGGACCGGGAGGTGCTGGAGTCGCTGTACGAGGCCTCCGGAGGGCCGGACTGGAATAGCTCCGAAGGCTGGCTGGGAGACGGTGCCCTGGCCGGTTGGCATGGGGTGGAAACCGACTCCCTCGGGCGCGTCACGACGCTCGATCTGTCAGGCAACGGGCTGGTGGGCAGCGTCCCGATGTCGCTTGCTCAACTGGACGGCATGACGTCACTGCGCATCGGCGACAACCCCGGCCTGACCGGCGCACTCCCCCAGTTGCTGTCCCTGCTGTCGCTGCGGGAGTTCCGCTACGACCGGACCGGGTTGTGCGTTCCCCGCGACGGGGACTTTCGCGACTGGCTCGCCTCCATCCCGTCCTGGGAAGGCTCGGGGCTGGATTGTCCTCCGCTCTCCGACCGGGAGGTCCTGGAGATCCTGTACGAGGTCACCGGCGGCGCGCGCTGGACCAACAACGCCAACTGGCTGTCCGACCGCCCCCTCGCCGAATGGTTTGGCGTGGCCACGAGCGGAGAAGGCCGCGTTGTCGAGTTGAGTCTGTTTGGCAACAACCTGACCGGTCGGATCCCGGGCGAACTGGCACACCTTTCCGACCTGGCGCATCTGAACCTGAGCTGGAACAGCCTCGCGGGGCCTATCCCACCTGAGTTGGCCAGCCTGTCCGGACTCGTACAGCTGATTCTCGGCCAGAACGACCTGGCGGGAGGTATCCCGCCCGCGCTGGGCCGTTTGTCGCGCCTGGCGATCCTGTACCTCGACGGAAACGACCTGACGGGACCGATTCCCCCCGAACTGGGAAACCTGTCGCGCCTTGTGCTGCTGGCCTTGCCCCAGAACGCGCTTACTGGACCGATCCCTCCTGAGCTGGGCAACCTTTCCGACTTGAGGTATCTGGATCTCTGGGGGAACGCGCTGACGGGACCGATCCCGGAACAGCTGGGCCACCTGTCCGTTTTGCAGCGGCTCAACCTCGCCCTCAACCGGCTTACGGGGTCGATTCCCGCGGAGCTGGGCGACCTGTCCGGACTCGACGAACTGTACCTCGGCAGAAACGAGCTCACGGGACCCATTCCCCCTGAACTGGGGCGGCTGGCGAGGCTCAGACTGTTATACCTCGACAACAACGAATTGACGGGACCGATCCCCGGCAGGCTGCGCGGCCTGTCCAACCTGACTCAACTGAGACTCGATGAGAATAGCCTGACCGGATCGATCCCGGCCGAGTTGAGCCGGCTCACCAACCTTTCAATCATGAACCTTGGAGGTAACCGCCTGACGGGACGGATTCCACCGGAACTGGGCAACCTGTCCAGGCTGACCCGGTTGGAGCTCTTCGGGAATGGGCTGACGGGGCCGATTCCTCCGCAACTGGGCAACCAGTCCAACCTGGTGCGGCTGCGGCTTGATGGGAACGAGCTTTCGGGACCGATTCCTACCCAACTTGCCCGGCTACAACGATTGCGGTTCCTCTGGCTCATGGGCAACCAGCTCTCGGGCACACTGCCGCCCACGATCGGAAGGGACATGATCAGCCTGAGGCGCATGAACCTGAGCAACAACTCCGACCTGCACGGGCCGCTCCCCTCGAACCTGGCGGATCTTCCTCCGCTGCAGGAACTGGTTGTGACCGGTACCGGTCTTTGTGCCTCCACCGACGCCCGCTTCCAGGGCTGGCTGGCCTGGGTAAGGCATGCGCAGGTGGGACCCTGCGGGTCGGAGGCCGGTTCGCGGGCCTACCTGACCCAGGCGGTGCAGTCGCTCGCGGTCCCGGTTCCCCTGGTGGCGAACAGGGCGGCCCTTCTCCGGGTGTTCCTGACGGCCCCGGGCGTTACGACCGAACACATCCCCGGTGCACGGGCGACATTCTTTCTTAACGGCGCGAAGACGTACGTCGTCGACATTCCCGGCTCGGAGACTCCGATCCCGACCGACTTCGAAGACGCTGAGAGCGACCTTGGGAAGTCGGCGAACCGGTGGATTCCGGGGTCGGTGGTGCAGCCGGGACTCGAGATGGTGATCGAGATCGATCCGGACGGCGTCCTGCCTTCCGGGCTGGATGTGGCAAAGCGGATTCCCGAAGAGGGACGCGCATCGGTACTCGTGAAGACCGTGCCCCCGCTGGACCTCACGGTCGTCCCGTTCCTCTTTGTGCGGGGGCCCGATTCGACGATCGTGGAGATCGCCCTGGCCATGGCCGCGGAGGAGCAGGCGCACGAGATGCTCTGGGACGCGTATACGCAGCTCCCGATTTCCGGCTTCAACGTGAACGCACACCAACCCATTCTGACCTCGACCAACGACCCGGTCGACCTGCTGCTCGAGACCCTTATGGCTTATCGATTGGAGGGCGGACGCGGCTACTACATGGGCATCATGGAGGAGCGGGTTGTCGGGGGAGAGTCGGGGGTCGCCTACGTTCCCGGCCGCGTCGGTTTCTCGGCGGCCGATCCTCTTGTGGTGGCACATGAACTGGGGCACAACCTCAATCTTGCCCACGCGCCGTGCGGGGGTGCACTCGGGGCGGACGAGGCCTTTCCCCACCGCAACGGGTCGATCGGCGTCTGGGGGTACGACCCGCGCGCCGGCGGTGCCCTCGTACCGCCGGACATTCCGGACCTGATGACCTATTGCGGCCCTCCCGCCTGGGTGAGTGACTACAGCTTTGTCAGGGCACTGGGCCATCGGCGTTCCGCCACGGCAGATCTCGCCGCCGCAGCCAGTGCTCGCGGCAACGCGCCCAGGCAGACGATTCTCCTGTGGGGAGGAGCCGCCGCGGACGGCAAGCCGTTCCTGGAACCCGCCTTCCTGGTGGATGCGCCGCCCAGCGTGCCAGGGGCCCCCGGCGAATACGAGCTCATCGGCCGTTCCGCCGGCGGGGAGGTCCTGTTCTCGGTGAGCTTCGGCATGATGGAGATGGCCGACACCGACGGGAGGTCCTCCTTTGCCATTGCGCTGCCCGTGCGGGCCGAGTGGGCAGGCGCCTTGGCGAGCGTCATCCTTACCGGGCCGGGCGGGGCGACCAGCCTGGATCTGGAGACGGACCGGCCGATGGCTATCGTGCGCGATCCTGACAGCGGCCAGGTGCGCGGGGTCTTGCGAGGCGCCGATGCCCTGCAGGCCCGCGCGATTGCGGGCGGTCTGCTCGGCGCGGACGCGACAAGAGCCGCGGAGGTGGCAGGTGCGACCGGGAGTGTGGAGGTACTCTTCAGCCGGGGCGTTCCGGCGGCGGTGGAGAGGCGGCGCTGACGCGTATTGGATGCTCTCATGCAACATGACCGGTGAGTCTCCCAAAACCGTAACCAACTTCGGACGGGACATCCGCTTTACGCCCGCGGCTCTCTGCCGGCCCCGGTCCGAAGCGGAAGTTCTGCGGATTCTGGAAACGCACCGGGACGGGACCGTGCGGGTTGTGGGAGCGGGGCACTCCTGGAACGGAGGGATCGAGTCGCCGGATGCGCTGTTGGATCTGCGGCACATGCGGCGAGTTCGCCTGCACGAGGACCGTGCGAGAGTGACGGTCGGGGCCGGATGCCGCATCGGCGATCTGCTGGCACACCTGGCGCGGAACGGGCTGACGCTCCCCTCCATCGGCCTGATCGACCGGCAGACGGTGGCGGGAGCGGTGGCCACCGCAACCCACGGGTCGGGGGGGCACTCCATGTCGCACTACGTGGAGGCGCTGCGGATCGCCTGCTACGGGCCGGGGGGCGCCGCGGTGGTACGAACCGTCGATTCGGCCGGGCCGGGGATCGCCTTGCGCCACGACCCGGACCTTGCGCTGCGCGCTGCCCGGTGCGCGGTCGGGGCCCTCGGAGTCGTCCTGGAGCTCACTCTCAGGTGCGTCCCGCAGTACTACGTCAGGGAGCGGTGCGTGTGGGTCGGCAGCCTGGATGAGGCGCTGGTGAGGGAACACGGGGCGCCGCTGCAGCAGCTTTATCTCATTCCGCACTCCTGGGAGTACCTGGTACATGACCGCAGGGTCGCCGCGAGAAACCGGCGTGCGGGGGCGGCCGCCCTCTACCGCGTCTACTGGCTCCTGGTGATCGATGTGCTGCTGCACCTCGGGATAAAGCTGACCGCATCGCTGCTGCGGAGTCGGCGGCTCGTCCATCTGCTCTACCGGCGCCTCCTCCGCCTGTTCATCGTGCCGGGGTGGCGCGTGACCGACCGCAGCGACCGCCAGCTGCTGATGCGGCACGACCTCTTTCGCCATTTGGAGATGGAGATGTTCGTGCGGCGAGCTCGCCTTGCGGACGCCCTGGAGTTCGTGACCGAGATCCTGCGGGCGGCGGATGACGCCGCGCACGAGGTGTCGCCGGAGGTTAGGGTCCGCATCGAGCAAACGGGAATGCAACCTGCTTTCGACGAGCTGCGGGGGACCTACGCCCACCACTTCCCGATCTGCGTTCGCCGCATCCTGCCCGACGATACGCTGATTTCGATGTCATCCTGTCACGGTACGGAAGTGGAGGACTGCTACGCGATCAGCCTCATCACCTACACCGAACCGCGGGAGCCTTTCGAGCGGGTCGCGCGCCTGATCGCCATGGTCCTGGCGCGGGGTTTCGGTGCCCGCCTCCACTGGGGGAAGTGGTTCCCGCTGGGACGGAGCGATGTCGAGAGGATGTACCCGGGACTGCCATCGTTCAGACAGGTGCGCGACGACTTCGACCCCGGGGGAGTATTCCGCAATGCCTTCCTGAAGGAACATCTTGCGGGCGGGGACGAACCATAGATTCGGAGGAAACAGTGCATCCCGAGACCGGATTGGACCCGGAGGAGACGCCCGGCGCTGCCGTGCCGAACCCGGCGGGGCTCGACCGGGAAGAGACCCTCGACCCGGAGACGCTGCAGCACGAACAGCTGCGCCGGCTGCGGGCAATGCTCGAGCCCGTCCTGCGGAGCAACGACTTCTACCGCACGAAGCTGGCCGGGGCCGGTCTGCGCGCGGCCGACGATCTCACAAACATCGACTCCTACCGCCAACTCCCGCTGACCACCAAGCGCGAACTGACGGAGGACCAGGAGGCCACGCCGCCCTACGGCACCCTTCTCACCCATCCAGTCGACCGCTACGTCCGCGAGCACCACACCTCGGGCACGACGGGCCGGACGCTTCGCTGGCTGGACACCGCCGCGAGCTGGGACTGGTTCGCAAGGTGCTGGGCGCGCGTCTTTCGCGCGGCCGGCGTGACCGCTTCCGATCGTGTCTTCTTCCCCTTTTCCTTCGGCCCCTACCTGGGGACGTGGAGCGGCGTCGAAGGGGTCCGGCGCATGGGTTGCCTCTTTTTGGCCGGCGGCGGGATGACTTCGCTCCAGCGCGTCGAAAGAATCATGTCCGACCGGCCGACCGTCCTCGTCTGCACGCCCACGTACGCGTTCCGGCTTGCCGAAGTCGCCGCCGAGGCCGGGATCGACCTCGCCGCTTCCGCCCTGCGGGTCAACATCCACCCCGGTGAACCGGGCGCGAGCCTGCCGGCGACCCGGGCCCGTCTGGAAGACGCGTTCGGAGCCCGGGTCTACGACCACGCCGGGTCCACGGAGGTCGGCGCATGGGGGTTCGAGTGCCACGCCCGCGACGGCCTCCACATCAACGAGGCCGAGTTCGTTTTCGAGGTCATCGATCCCGGCACGGGTGCTCCGGCGCCGGAAGGGGAGCTGGTCGCGACGAACCTCGGCCGCGCCGGAATGCCCCTCATCCGCTACCGGACGGGCGACTGGGGGCGCTTGCAGGATGGACCGTGTGCCTGCGGCAGCGGGTACCGCCGCCTGCAAGGGGGCGTCACGGGCCGTCTGGACCAGATGGTGACCGCCGAGGGGGTGACCTTCTTCCCGAGTAAAGTGGAGAACGTGATTCGCGGCTTCCGCGAGACGGGGGAATTCGCGGTGGACATCCGCCGGCGCGGGGGCCGCGACGTCGTCGAGGTGCGGGTGGAGGTGTCCGGCGACGATGCCGCGGCGGTTGCGGCCCGGGTGGCCCGCGCGCTGCGTGATGGGTTGGGGTTGCGCGTCGATGTAGGCGTCGTGGGGCGCGGTACCCTGGCGCGTTTCCCGGTCAAGGCGGTGCGGGTCACGGACCATCGGGCTGAGGGGTAGCTCCACGGGTATAAGTATAGTATACTCATACTATGAGTAAGCGACTGCAAGTGGTGCTGTCCGAAGCCGAACTCGACGAGATCCGGGACGCGGCGCGGCGCAACCGCGTCACGGTGTCGGCGTGGGTCCGGCGAACGCTGCGCGCCGCCCGGGAGCGTGAACTGCGCGGGGGGGCCGTAGCGGTGCGCGAAGCCCGGCCGGAATACCGGGCGCCCGAATCCGCCCGCCTGCGGTTTGTCAGCCTGGAAGTGAGAGTCCTGGAGAGCGACGTGGAAGCGGTGCGAAGGCGCTACGGTCTCCGGGACTGGGATGCGGCCGCGAGGGAGGCGGTCTGCCGCCAGGCGGTCGTGCCGATGACGAAGGAGGAGGCGCTCGCCATGCAGGGCGTCGGCTGGGACGGAGATCTTGACGAGATGCGGGCGGGCAGCCCCGGCGATGTGTGGTGATCGTCGACACCTCGGCCTGGGTCGAGTATCTCCGTAAGACCGAAAGCCCGACGCATCTCGAGCTCCGGGCCGAGGTGCAGGCCGGACGCCCCGTTGCCACGCCCGCGGCCGCCGTGATGGAACTGCTCGCGGGGTGCTGCACCGAGCCCGACGTGCTCAAGCTGACGCAGCTGTTGTCCCGCTTCGAGGTGCTCGTCCCGGATTCGGTGGCGGACTTCCAGCACGCCGCCCTCCTTTACCGCACCTGCCGCGGGGCCGACTACACAATCCGGTCGATCGTCGATTGCCTGGTCGCCGCGGCCGCCATCCGGACGCAGCGACCTCTCCTGGCGCGCAACCGCGACTTCGAGGTGATCGCCCGGTACTCGGGGCTGGAGCTGGTGGTGCCGCGGGGCTGCTGACCGGGGCGCTCTGTCCGCGCGACGGCCAGCCGCCAGCCCGGCCGAACCGCTCGCCCGATGGCCAACCCCGTGCCACATTGGCGACGGTCGCCGCCCGTCCGGCGCGCCTCTCGCCCGGCGTTGGCGCACCCGGAGCTTTTCGCTATCATGACGCTACGTCCCGACGCCTTCCAACATCAGCCTGGAACCACTCCCAAGAGGCACGCCATGACACTCCGAATCAACGACATCGCTCCGGACTTCGACGCCGAGACCACCGACGGACCGATCCGCTTTCACGACTGGATCGGTGACGGGTGGGCGATCCTCTTCTCGCATCCGAAAGACTTCACCCCCGTCTGCACGACCGAGCTGGGCGCCGTCGCCGGACTGAAGGGCGAATTCGCCAAGCGCAACTGCAAGGTGCTGGGGATCAGCGTGGACGGGGTCGGCGACCACCACGCCTGGTCGAAGGACATCGAGGCCTCCCAGGGCCACGCGCTCAACTACCCGCTGGTGGGGGATCCGGCGCTGAAGGTGGTGAAGCTCTACGACATGCTGCCGGCCGGGGCGGGCGAAACGAGCGTCGGGCGCACCCCGATGGACAACGCGACGGCGCGTTCCGTTTTCGTGATCGGACCCGACAAGCGGATCAAGGCCACCCTCACCTACCCGATGAGCACGGGGCGCAACTTCTCCGAGATCCTGCGGCTGCTGGACTCCGTGCAGCTCACGGCGAAGGAGCAGGTCGCGACCCCCGCCGACTGGCAGGACGGCGACGATGTGATCATCCTGCCGGCGGTGCCGAACGAGGCCGCCCGCGAGAAATACCCGGACGGGTGGGAGGAGCCGCTGCCCTACATGAGGATCGTGCCGCAGCCGGAGTAGGGGGCGGGGGGGTGGAGCCGGGGGGGAAATCAGGTGCGGGGCCCGGCGCGAGCTCGGGATGTCAGCAGCCAGGCCCGTGTACAGCGTGTATTTTTTGAGACCGGATCAGCCAAAGGGGGACACCAAGATCGTCGGCCGTGAGGCGCAGCGCAGTTTCGCCGCTCAAGAGGCCAAACACATACTGGTCGAATCGCTGAGTGGCAACGATCTCGTTGGCGTTCAAGTCGATAACCTCAACCACCGTGTCAAATCGGTTGTCGAGAACCTCGCCGGACTGCGAAACCCGTGTCCCCGGAGGCGACGGAGTCCAACTCGGATCCGGTACTGAAACGATGGTCCATAGGCGGGAACCGTCTCCCGAAATACCAGATACATAAGGCGAAATGTTGCCGTCGTTGCGACGGGTCGTTCGCCGAGGGAACCATTCTGCCTCGCTGGTCCAGACTTTCTGAATCGAACGTCCGTTCCACAGCTCGATCCGGTAAGGCCTGCCCGACGCCGAGGTCGAAAGGAAGCGCCCCTCGTCAAGCACTATGATGTGGCGCCTGCCAACCCCCTCCGCTCCGGGCATAAGGGTGGCTTCCGGACCAAACGAGTCGAGAATCGTCCCCCTGATATGCAGCAGATGAAACGGAATTCCAGCCAGTTCCGGTGTCCGGATGGATGCACTGACCAGAAGGACAGACCCCCGAATTGACGTAGACGCTGCCCGTCAGGAGGTTGTCGCCGTCATAGTCCCCGCCAAGCACGGCGACCGTCTCGAAGCTGATGCAGTCCCGGCAGATGTCTGCAGATTCCCTGAGTTGGACAACCTCTTGGGCAGCCAGACCAACAGAGACGTTTCCCAGGATCAGGCCGGTACTGACAACCACCGGCAGGACTCGTCGCGTCAGCGAGTCGAGAGCCTTGAAGCGCGGGGATCCGCCCGCTGGACGTCCTTTGACATGGTGCATCATTCCTTGACTGGCATGGGCAAGCGGAACAGACGACGTGACAGCCGCAATCGGAAGCCAGCCGTTCAAACGAAATCGAGAGGGTCGCATCCTCACTCAAGCTTCGGGAGTTCATGCGGCTCGGCGACTGCGAGTAGGCCACGCCCGGGAACGCGCGGGCAGCCCTACCCGATCAGCGGTCGCACCCTCGGCTTCACGATGAAGAGCCCCTCGCGGCGGCTCGAAATCACCACCGTTCCGCTCTCGAAGTAGGGGTACACGCTCCACGTTCCGTCGAAACCCGCCGCGTCGTCGCTCCACGGGGTGGTGTCGAAGTGGCCGACCTCGACCGGGTTCTCCGGGTCGCTGATGTCGAGCACCCGCAGGCCCGCACGGTTGTTGGTCATGTAGAGCCGGTTGCCGCGGACGTAGAGGTTGTGGTCGGTGGCCTGGGTGTCGCTGTAGTACTCCGTGAGCAGAATGGGGTCGTCGAGGTCCTCGAGGTCCCAGACGAGCGTGCGGGTGGCCTCGACCAGACCGTTCACCTCGTCGAGCTCGTCGTTGGAGTAGAAGTAGCGGTGGTCGTCGGTGAGCCAGCCCTGGTGTGCGTACGCGATCGCCGGGTAGTTGGCGGACGAGACCGCGACCGGGTTGTCCTTGTCGGTCACGTCCGCGACCGAGAGCGCGGTCTCGTTCGAATTCACGCAGATCTCGCGGCCCTGGTACTTCTCGTCCGGGCCGTGGTAGATCACGCACTGCGTGTCGTGGGAGTTTCCGGTGCCCATCCGCCCCGTGTTGGGGTGGGCGAAGCAGCCCGCGAAGACCGGGTTGAGGGGATCGTTGATGTCGACCATGTGCGAGCCGCCGCCGCACGACTCCTCGCCGGACGAGCCCACCAGGTACGCGAACCCCGTCTCCTCGTTGATCGCCACGTTGTGCGACGACGTGATGCCCGTGTAGAGGGCGTCGGCGTCGAAGGTCTCGGGCTCGGTGACGTCCCGAAGCCGTGTCAGGTCGAACACCTGCATCCCGTGCGCGCCGGCGCCGTCTGCCACGATGAAGGCGTGGTTGTTGAAGACCTTGGCGTCCCGCCAGGTGTTTGGCCTGCTGCCGGGGGTCATGGGCAGATTGCCGAGGAAGCGGGGGTTGGACGGATCGGTCACGTCCACGAAGGAAGTCCCGTCCATCAGACAGACGATCGCGTACTCGCGCCCGGTCTCGGGATCGGTCCAGCCCCAGACGTCGTTGAGCCGCGCGCCCCGGGCCCCGCCCAGCTCCTCCCACGGGACGAAGGCCAGCAGGTCGACCTCATCGCAGTCGTAGCCCGCGGCCTCGCCGTCCTCGCAGGTGACTTCCCCGCCGGTGATTGCCGGGAGCGGCTCGTGATCGGCCACCAGCCGGGCCGACTGCTGCCATTCGCCGGATTCGCGGGAGAACACCGTCACCGCGCCGAGTCCGAAGTCGGCGGAGGGGTCGGCCAGTACGGCGGCCTGGTCCCCGAGGTGCAGCCCGGCCCCGGTGGAGACCAGCGCGCCGTCCGCGTTGTACGGCGGCGAGGCGCCCGCAAACATCCAGGAATCCTCGCTGCGGCGGTACTCGGAGAATCGCTGCGCGCCGCCCACCAGCAGGGTCTCCCCATCCGTCGCAAGTGAATGTCCATAACCCGGCCGCATCTCGTCGTTCTCAGGCTCCAGCGCGCCCACCGATCGCCAGACTCCGTCCACCTTCGCGTAGCGGTAGACGACCGGTTCCTGCAGCTGCCCCACGAGCACCTCGCTTCCCGCAAGGGCCACGGAGAAACCGAAAAACGTGGACTGAGACGGGGCTTCCGGATGCGAGAGCGTCCCGGCCGGTTCCCACTCGCCGTCTTCGCCGGACCGCTTCTCGAAGAGATGCACGGCGTTCTGCGTGGGATCGCCGACGACCACGAGGCCCTCCCCCAGCGCGAGCGCGGCCGTCCCCATCCGGTCGAAGGACTCGGGCACGGTGAACCACTCGCCGTCCGACAAGTCTCCGTCCTCTCCGATCCGATGCACCTCCATCACATGTCCGTCCGGCACCCCGCCCAGGCTCAGCAGGAGCAGGTTGCCGGAAGCTGCCATGACATTTCCGTAATCCGGGTTGTGGGTGACTGCTCTTATCCAGGGAAGCTGCTCGAAGACCGGGCTCGCGGCCCCATCGCGACGGTAGGTGGCGACGCTTCCGGAACCCATCGCCACGAATACGAATTCGCCGAACCCCGCCAGCGCCTTGCCGAAACCCCCGCCGGGGGGGCCGCTGCCGCCCAGCCGGGCGACGCTGGTCCATTCATCGTCCACCCGAGCGAAGACCCACACGCTCCCCGGCTCCCGCTCGTGAGCGGATTCTCCGACGAGGATGTAGCCATCGGTTACGAGGACGGAGCCACCGAAGGCCTGGGCCGCCGCGGAAAACGGAACGGCCGCCAACGCGCCCGCCAGGACGATCGCCCGAGCTGCGAGACCGGCGTGCCAGCGGAGCCCGGATCGGTGACGGACGGGGGAGCACGAGATTGTGGGAGATTCGTGAGAGCGCACGGGGAAGTCCTCCGATTCAACGAGTGAAGAGTGGCTTTGTAATCTATGCCGTCGGCGGGCGTCGGACGACCCGATGGAGCTGCGCGGCTGCGCACCCTGCGGGAAGCCCTCGGGCTCCGACCCTCCCTACCGAATCCCTTCGGGCACCCTCCGCACCACCACAGTCGGCACATCGTACTCGTCCAGGGTGACGTAGGCCACCAGCCCGTCGGGACCGAAGGCGTTGGGCATGCGCGTGTCGGGGATGGTGCCCAGGTACTCGCCCGCGGGGGTGATGACGTCGATCGGACCCGGTCCGGCGGCCGTCAACCCGGTCGGGGTTGAGAGCATGGCCATCTCGATCATCCCGGTATAGTCGACATCGATGAACCCTCGAGCGGGAGTGCGCAGCGCCCAGATGGTCCCGTCCCAGGTCGTCTCCAGCGCGGCGACGTGGGGAATCGCGCCCTCCGGTTCCCAATCGTCCGCCTGTTGCCGGAGAGCTGAAGGTCCTCCGAGCATGCCGATCAATCCCGCGCGATTGCCTCCCAGGGCCATGGCCTCGTCAACGCTCGTCCTGAGGTATTCGCGGAAGGCCCTGACCGTGCGGTCGTCCCAGTTTCGCGGAGCGAAGGAGCGGACCAGGACCCCGTCGACGACGCCTGCGGGATCCGTCACCTTGACCAGGTAGGCGGTCGTGTCCGAGAATGCGACCCGGCCGTCCGGGAGTGCCGCGAAATGGAACTCCTCGTCGACATCCGGGCGCGAGGCGCGCGCGACCTCCGATTCGCTCGCCTCGTCTCCGTCAAGACGCACGCGCAGCACGGTGCGAGGACCCGGGTTGGCCTGGAACTCGAACTCCCTGGTGGTTGAGTCGACCTCGAACGTACGTGCGATGGTCACCCGGGCGAGGAGGCTGCCGTCCCAACGATCGAGCTTCCTGAACCGCGGATCCGCGCTTCTGACGTAGTAAAGAGGCGGTGTCTCGCCCTCGGAGACCCCTGGGTAGCGGATCCAGCGTTCGAGCGCCCCCCTGGCATCGAACAGCTGATAGGCCATGTGCCCGTCGTCGGCGACCACAGTGTGCCCGTCGGGCAGGGCGATGGCGTGGGTCGCGTCGCGAAAGTCGCCGGGACCCTCGCCGGGCTGGCCGAAACGCACCACCAGGTCGCCGCGGGAGTCGACGATCAGCACCGACAGATCGCCGCTGGACCAGTCCCCGATGTGCAGGTTTCCCTGCGCGTCGAATCCGATGGAGGTGACGCGGGTGAGCAGCTCCCAGTCGCGGAGGCCGTCCCCGACGCGGTAGACCTCGGGGAAGTCGGCGTCGAGGAGGCGGTCTTCCAGCGGGAGTTCGACGACTTGCTGGGCGGTTGCGGGGTGGGGGGCGAGAACGAGTGCTGCAAGGGACAGCGCGGTGAGGGTTGGTGAGGTGAGGGTCAGGATCCTTCTGCTCATCGTGCGACTGCTCCGTGCCTGTGTCTTGCGTACTCCAGCCGGCTCTATGCACCTGACTTTGGTGCACCATAATGCCACGAGGCAATACGGTTGTGGGGACCGGTTCCCTTCAGGTCCGGTCGATCAGCTGCGCAAGGACCTCCGCGAGGTGGTGGGCCTTGCGGCCGGTTCCCGCACGGATCTGTGCGCGGCAACTGAAGCCGTTGGCGATGACAGTGTCCTCCGGGGCGGCGGCGCGCAGGGCGGGGAATAGGCTGAGTTCGCCCATCGCGCGGGAGGTGCGCAGGTGCTTGGCGGTGTAGCCGAAGGAGCCGGCCATTCCGCAGCAGGTGGACTCGATGAGGGAGGCGGCGGCGCCGGTGAGGGAGTGGAGGGCCGAGGCGGTGGCGGACGCGGTGCCCGCGGCTTTCTGGTGGCAGTGGCCGTGGATGTAGGTGGTGGGGGTGGGGGACAGGGGAGGAGGGCTGGAGGTGCGGGCCGGTGCGGCCGCCGAGCGGGGCGAGGGCAGGGTCGCGGGGGTGGTCGGGGCGGAGTTGGCGGCCTGGCCGGAGGGGGCGGCGCGCCGGGCGACATCCGAGTCGGCGTCCGTGGCCGTGGCACGCGCCCGGGCCGCGAGGAACTCGTCGATGAGGAGCGCCCTGTCGGCGACCGCGCGGGCGTCTTCGCCGGGGCAGAGGGTGAGGGCTTCGTCACGCAGGGTCAGGAGGCAGGAGGGTTCGAGGCCCACGATGGGCAGCCCCTGCCGGGCGAGAGGGGCGAGGGCGGCGATGGTGCGTTGCAGCTCCGCGCGGGCGTGGCCGAGCAGCCCCGCGCTGATGTAGGTGCGGCCGCAGCAGAGCGGTCGTCCCCGGGCGGGGAGGGGGCGGGGGGCGACGGGATTGAAGCCGAGCCGGTGGAGGATGTCCACAGCCGCGCGAGGGACATCTGTGTCAAAATACCTAGTGAATGTGTCAACAAACAGAACTACGGGGTGTGTTTCCAGTGGTTCATCAGTGCCTTCGGATTGATGTTGTGACAAATTATGGGGTGAAATTGACAAAGCATCTGTCACAGGACCCGACGCGAGGCCGGCCGGCGTGCCGGGCCGCGGGGGCGGCGCCCCCAACTCCTCGTCCTGGAATGGCCTCGGGGCCCACTCGGGCAACTCCTGCGCGGCCGCGATTCCCAGCGCCCGCTCTCCCAGCCAAGCCAGCACGCGGCTCCGGTTGCGCAGGTTCAGCAGCCAGCCGGCCCGGCTCGCGGCGGGCGCGACCCTGGGCAGGGAGCCGAAGAGCCGTTCGCGCAGAGGTGCGCCCCGCTGCCGGTTGCGGTGGTGGAGGACCTCGGCCTTCATCGCGGCCATGTCGACGCCCACCGGGCACTCGCGCTTGCAGGCCTTGCAGCCCACGCATAGTTCGAGAACGTCGGCGACCTCATCCCCCAACAGCCCCTCCGGCCCCAGCTGCCCGGTCAGTGCCAGACGCAGCACGTTGGCGCGGCCCCGTGTCGTGTCCGCCTCCTCGCGGGTCACGCGGTAGGAGGGGCACATCACATCCGGGTCCATCTTGCGGCAGGCGCCGTTGTTGTTGCAGGCCTCGACGGCGCGGGTGAAGCCGCCCTGGCCGGACCAGTCCATCGCGACCGGCAGGGGCTTCGCCTCGTAGCGCGGCCCGTAGCGGAACAGCTTGCGGTCGTCCATCCGGGGTGCGGCCACGATCTTCCCCGGGTTCATCATCCCCGTGGGGTCGAAGGCCTCCTTGACCTCGGCGAAGGCGCGGGCCAGCCGTCCCCCCAGCAGGGGCTCGATGAACTCCGAGCGCAGGATCCCGTCGCCGTGCTCGCCCGACCACGACCCCCCCAGCCGCACCGCCTCCCGCAGCACCTTTTCCGCTACGGCGCGGAAGGTCGCGATGTCGGCCGCGTCCTTCATGTTCAGCGACGGCCGCACGTGCAGGCAGCCGACCGACGCGTGCGCGTACCAGGTGGCGCTGGTGCCGTGCCGCGCGAAGATCTCCTCGACGGCCGCGCCGAACTCGGCCAGCGCGGGGAGCGGCAAGGCGCAATCCTCCACGATCGAGACCGGCTTCCGGTCGCCCCTCATGGACATCACGATGGACAGCCCCGCCCGCCGCACCCCCCAGATCGCCGCCTGCGCGGCAGGGTCCTCGGCGCGCCGCACCTCCGCCCCGCCCCCGGCCCCCCCATCCCCCACCACCTCCGCGAGCCGCGACAGCTTCGACCCCAGCGCGGCGTCCTCGTCGCCCGCGAACTCGACCAGCAGCACGGAGTGCGCCGACGCGGGGATCAGCTCCTCGACCGTGCTGCGGAACTGCGCGTTGTTGCGGGCGAGCACGGTCAGCGAGTCGTCCATCAACTCGACCGCGTGGGGCTCCAGCGTGACGATGTGCTGCACGGCGTCGAGCGCGGCCGGCAGCGACGGGAAACAGCAGAGCCCGAGCACACGGCGTGCGGGCCGCCGCGCCAGCTTCAGCTTCAGCCGCCGGAAGAAGGCGAGCGTGCCTTCGGAACCCACCAGCAACTCCGCCATCGACGCCTCCGGCTTCAGCAGCCGGTGCAGGTTGTACCCGGCGACGTGGCGCAGCACCTTCGGCACGCGGGCCTCCAGCTCCGCAGCCTCGCGCTCGGCGACCCCGAGGACCCTTCGCACCAGCTCGCCGGGGGGAGCCGCGTCCCCGAACCCCGCCACCCCCCCATCCGCCAGCACCGCCTCGATCTCCAGCACATTATCGGCCATGATCCCATACCGGATCGAGCGCGCGCCCCCGCTGTTGTTGCCCGCCATCCCGCCGATGGTGGCGCGGCTGGCGGTTGCCACGTCCACCGGGAAGAAGAGCCCCGTGCGAGCGAGGCGCCGGTTGAGCCGGTCGAGGACGACCCCCGGCTCGACCCGTGCGGTGCGGGCTTCGCGGTCGACCTCCAGAACGCGGTTGAGGTAGCGCGAGGTGTCGATGACGAGCGCGCGCCCGACGGTCTGTCCGCACTGGGAGGTTCCCGCGCCGCGGGGCAGCACCGGCACCCCCTCCTCCCGCGCGATCGCCATCGCGGCGCCGACATCGTCCAGGGTGCGGGGCAGCACGACGCCGAGCGGCGCGATCTGGTAGATGGAGGCGTCGGTGGCGTACAGTCCGCGAGTGAGAGAGTCGAAGCGGACCGGCCCATCGACGTGTGCGCGGAGCCGCGCCGCGAGGCGGGAATGTGCGATGCGCTCTTTCCGAAAGCGGTTGGCACCCCGGCCCTTCACGGGCGCTTTGCCGCGGACGGGACCGCCCCCGTCCGGTTTCCCCCCGGATAGTAAAGACATTTCGGAAACTGCCGACTATGTTCAGTGATCACAACGGCGCGCTTACGGCGACGGCGATGGTCGCAAAGCGCGTCGGTGCACCACACCCGGCAACCCATCCGGAGGCATGAATGCGGCCACGGCGGCAGACAGTTCACGGAGCGGGGCGCGCGTGCGCGGCGGCCCTGGCGACTCTCCTCGCAGCCGCCTGCACCGGCGCCAGCCCCGACGACAAGCTCGAAATCAGCTTCGGCCACGTGGGCGCCCCCGGGTCGCTCTTCGCACTCACAGCCGAGGAGTTCGCGGCCCGCGTGAACGCCCGTCTCGACGGGCGTGCCGAAGTCGTCGTCTACGGGTCGAGCCAGCTCGGCGGAGACGAGGTCCTGCTGCAGAAGCTCAAGCTCGGCACGGTGGAGCTGGCGCTGCCTTCGTCGATCATGTCGTCACGGATCCCCGAATTCGGGATCTTCGAGATGCCGTACATCGTGAGCGACCGCGGTCACATGTCCAGGATCGAGGAGGCGGTGGTCTGGCCGCAGCTGGCCCCTCTCGCCGAGGCCCGGGGCTTCCGCATCCTCGCCGTCTGGGAGAACGGATTTCGCCACGTCACCAACAACCTCCGTCCCATCCGTGTGCCGGCCGACCTGGACGGACTCAAGCTCCGGACCCCTCGCGGCACCTGGCGGGTCAAGGTCTTCCAGCATTTCGGCGCCAATCCCGTGCCGATGGCCTTCTCCGAGGTGCTGCTCGCGCTGCGCACGGGGAATGTGGACGGACAGGAGAACCCGCTCGCGCAGATCCACGCGTCCAAACTGAACGAGGTGCAGGGGTTCCTCTCCATGACAGAACACGTGTACACGCCCGCGTACGTTACTGCCTCCAGTGAGCATTGGATCGAGCTCCCCGAGGAAGTTCGCACTGTGATCGAGGAGGAAGCGCGGGCACTGCAGGAGTTCGTTTACGAAACCGCCAAGCGGCTGGACCGCGAACTGCTGGTGGCGTTGTCCGATACCGACATCCAGGTCAACTGGGTGGACAGGAACGCATTCCAGCGGGAGAGCCAGCCCGTGTACGCCGAGTTCGCCGGTGAGGTGCCGGGAGGACAGGAGCTGATCGACCGGGTTCTGGGCCTGTTGCAGGAGTAGCCCGGATGCATCGCCGGCCGAATGCAGCGGGGACTTGCTCCACGGACTGCTGACAGTGTCCAGGGTGCCGAGCGGCTGGGTCACCCCGGTGCGGCAGGTCTTTCAGCGCGCGATGGAGGTGGTGGTGGCGGTGCTGGTGGCGGCGCTCGCCGTGGTCGTGGTGCTAGGCGTCGGGTTCCGCCAGGCGGGCAGCGCGCTGGTCTGGTACGACGAGGTGGCCGCGATCCTCCTGGCGTGGCTCACCTACTACGGCGCGGCGCTGGTGGCGCTCACCCGCGGCCACATCGGGGTGCCGATGCTCGTCGAGCGCCTGAGGGGCCCTGGGCGCGCCGCCGCCGTGATCGTGGGAGAGGTCGCCGTCATCGCCTTCTTCCTGATGCTGGCGTGGGCGGGCTGGCAGGTGCAGAGCGCGCTTGCGGGGGCCTCGCTGGTGAGCCTGCCGGCGGTTCCCGCCGCAGTCGCCCAGTCGGTGATCCCGATCGGGGCGGTGCTGTTCGTCGTCGCACAGCTGCTGAGCCTGCCTGACGTGCTGGGGGACCACGCCGATGCCGGTGCGGAGGGCCGGGACGGAAGCGAGGTCGTCGCGGGGTCCACGGGGAGCGGCGTCCGATGACGATCGCGCTGTTCATCCTGCTCCTCGTTCTCGTCCTCATCAACGTCCCCATCGCGGTGGCGCTGGGGCTGATGACGGTGATCGCCATCCTGGCATCGAGCGGCTTCGACGCGCTCCCCAACGCGGGCCTGCTGATGTTCTCCGGGGCCACCAGGTTCCCGCTGATCGCGATCCCGCTCTTCATCTTGGCGGGCGCGATCATGAACCGGTCGGGGATCTCGCGGCGGCTCGTCGCCTTCGCGTCCGCAGTGTTCGGGTTCATCCGGGGCGGCCTGTCGATGGTGAGCATCTCGGCCTCGATGTTCTTCGCGGAGATCTCCGGGAGCGCGGTGGCCGACGTGGCGGCGCTGGGGTCGATCCTGATTCCGGCGATGAGAAAGCGGGGCTACTCGCGCAGCTTCGCGGCGGCGGTGACCTCGTCCTCGGCGACGCTGGCCGTGATCATCCCCCCGTCCATCCCCATGATCCTCTACGGGGTGATGTCGGGGAGTTCGGTGGTGGAGCTCTTCGTGGCGGGGATCATCCCGGGGGTCGTGGGCGGGATCCTCATGATGTTCGTGGCGTACCTGTGGGCGCGCCGCAACGACCTCCCCATGGAGGAGGCGTTCCAGCTGCGGCGGGTGTGGCGGACCTTCCGAGAGGCGGGTTGGTCGCTGCTGCTGCCGCTGATCATCCTGGGCGGGATCTTCAGCGGCTGGGTGACGGCGACCGAGGGGGCCGGGCTGGCGGTGGTCGCGGCGCTCGCGATCGGCGGGCTGGTGTACCGGGAGCTGGACCTGAAGGGACTGCGGGAGGCGATGCTCGAGTGCGGGCACCAGACGGCGGTGGTGATGCTGCTGGTGGCGGCGTCGGCGCTGCTTGGCGACTTCCTCACCGAGTCCCGCGTGCCGCAGCAGGTGGCGGCCGCGATCACCGGCCTGACCGACTCGAAGCTCGCGATCCTGGCGCTGCTCAACGTCTTCCTGCTGGTGATCGGGCTCTTCCTGCATTCGGCCGCGGCGATCATCCTCGTTGTCCCGATCGTGATGCCGCTGGTGCTGGCGATGGGGATCGATCCGGTTCACTTCGGCCTGATCGTCACGCTGAACCTCGGCATCGGCCAGCAGACGCCGCCGGTGGCCTCGGTGCTGGTGACCGCGTGCTCGGTCGCGAAGGCTGACATCTGGCAGGTGACGAAGGCCAACCTCTGGTTCATCGGGGTGCTGCTCGCCATCCTGTTGCTCGTGACTTACCTGCCCGCATTCTCGCTTGCGCTCGTGGAGCTGTTCTACCGATGAGGGGGACGGCTGCGCGCGTGACCACAAGCCGCGACGGGGGCATCGTGACGGTGACGCTCGATCATCCCGGGAAGATGAACGTGCTGGACCTGGCCGGGTGGGAGAAGCTGGGCGAGGTCTTCGAGGGGCTGGCGGGCGACGACTCCGTGCGGTGCGTGATCGTGGAGGGGGCGGGGGAGGCGGCGTTCTCCGCCGGGTCGGACATCTCGGGGTTCGCGGCGCATCGGAGCACGCCTGAGCAGGTGACGCGGTACGCGGCCGCGCTGAGGAGGGGGATCGGGGGCGTGTGGGACTGTCCGCACCCGACCGTGGCGGTGGTGGAGGGGCTGTGTGTGGGGGGCGGGCTGATCATCGCCGCGTGCTGCGATGTGCGTGTGTGCGGAGAGAGCAGCCGCTTCGGCGCTCCCGTGAACCGGTTGGGAGCCACCATGGCGTATGAGGAGATGGCGCCGCTGCTGGCCGTGGCCGGTGCGGGGGCCGTGCTGGAGATCCTCCTGACGGGCGACCTGGTGGACGCGCGCCGCGCCCGGGAGATGGGGATTGCGAACAGGATCGTGCCGGATGGGGCGGTGGGGGAGGGGGGGCGGGAGGTCGCGCGCAGGATCGCCGCCGGGGCCCCGCTGGTGAATCGCTGGCACAAGAAGTTCGTGCGCAGGTCGGGGCAGGGGCGGCCGCTCGCCGAAGCCGAGCGCGAAGAGGCTTACCAGGCGTTCCGGACGCGGGACTACCGGGAGGGGATCGCGGCCTTCATGGAGAAGCGCGCGCCCCGGTTCGAGGGGGAGTAGGGGTGGGGGCGGAAGGTGTGGCCCGGAGCGGCCCTCTCGCCGGCGTCCGCGTCATCGAGCTGGCGCACGTCATGGCGGGGCCGGTGTGCGGGCGTATGCTCGCCGACATGGGTGCCGATGTGGTCAAGGTGGAGCCCCCGGGACCCGGCGACCCGACCCGGGCTTTCGCGCCGCGGGTGGCGGGGGGGACCGCGGCCGCCTTCGTCATGGCGAACCGCAACAAGCGCGGCATCGTCATCGACCTCAAGACCGAGCGGGGCCTGGGGGCGGCCAGGCGAATGCTCGCCCGGTGCGACGTGGTCATCGAGAACTTTCGACAAGGGGTCATGGAGGACCTGGGGCTCGGGTACGAATCCCTCCGCGAAGCCAACCCGGGCCTCGTCTACTGCCAGATCACCGGTTTCGGACGCACCGGGCCGCTCGCGGACCGCCGCGGCTTCGACCTCATCGCCCAGGGGATGACGGGGCTGCTGAGCATCACCGGCGAGGGTCCGGGCCGGCCCCCGGTGAAGTGCGGCCCGCCGCTCACCGACATCACGGCCGGGATCCTGGGTGCGATGGGCGTGGTAGCCGCCCTGTACGCGCGCCTGTTCACGGGAATGGGCCAGCGCGTCGACACCTCGCTCTACGAAGCGGGGCTGGTCCAGACCCTCTGGCAGGCGGCGGTGGCGCTCGCGACCGGCGACTCACCCGGCCCCCTGGGCTCCGCGCACCCTCTGGCTGCCCCCTACGAGGCGCTCCCTACCTCCGACGGCTGGATCACCGTCGGCGGCTGGAACCAGGTCAACTGGCTGCGTATGATCGAGGTTCTGAAGCTCCCCGAACTGGCCGCCGACCCCCGCTTCGAGACCAATTCCGACCGGATGGCGAATGTGGAGGAGTTGCGGGAACTGCTGTCCCGCCGGCTGAGGACCGGCACCGCGGAGACCTGGCTGCGACGCCTGGAGGCGGCAAACGTGCCGGCCGGACCGGTCTCCGGCATGATCGAGGCGCTTCGGCATCCGCAAACGGTCGCGCGGGAGATGGTGCTCACGGTGTCTCAGGCCGGCCAGCCCGTCGAGACGCTGGGCATGCCGGTCAAGATGTCGGGGACGCCGCCGCCGGTCGGGCACGGCGCGCCGCGGATGGGCGAGCACGGCGAGCAAGTGCTGGCCGAGTACGGCTTCAGCGAGGTGGAAACCAAGGAGTTGCTCCGGTCCGGGGCGGTCGGCAGGTTCAAGGCATGAGCGCGCAATCCCGTAGTATCCGCTTGAGGTGGTGTTCCCCGAGATTCGGAGGCGGTAACAGGTGGATTCTCTGGTCGTAGACCTGCAAAAACTCTGGAGCGACGCGGTCGGCTATGCCGAATCCCGCTGGCTGTCCAGCCTGGTCGTCCTCGCGCTCGCCGGCATCATCTATGTCGTGGCCGGCTGGATACTCCGCCGACTGCAGCGGCGGTTGGCCGCCCGCACCGAAACTGACCTGGACGACGAGTTCCTGCGGTCGCTGCGCAAGGCGGTGCGCCTCACGGTGGTCGCATGGGCAATCTCGCAGCTTCTGGGAGAATGGGTGCCGCCCCTGGTCACCGAAACGACCGACGGCGAAGTGCTGAACGACATCCAACCCCAGAACTGGGTGTGGGGCATCTGGACGATCCTCGTCTTCCTTCCACTCAGCCGCTTCGTGGGCCACGTGATGACCACCTTCGAGACGCGAGTGATGTCGAGAACCGACACCGCCCTCGACGAGACGGCTCTGCCGATGGTCAACAAGTTCATCCGGTTCCTCGTCGTGGCCGTTGGCGTGCTTATCGCCCTCCCCCAGCTGGGCGTGACCATCGCCCCGCTCCTGGGAGGCGCGGGCGTGCTGGGGTTGGCCTTGTCGTTTGCCGCCAAGGACACGCTCTCAAATCTGATCGCGGGTGTTCTGCTCATCATGGACCGCCCATTCAAGGTGGGGGACAGGATCGAGCTGTGGAACGCGCCCCGCGAAACCGGCACGTGGGGAGACGTGATCGAGATCGGCCTGCGCGCGACCAAGATCCGCAATCCCGACAACCTCGTGGTTGTGGTCCCCAACAACGAGATTATGCGGCGCGACATAATCAACTATACGATGTCGGGTGAGGACATCCGGCTGCGGATTCCGTTTTCCTGTGCTTACGAGTCGGATATCGAGCGGGCCAAGGTGCTGCTGAAAAAGGCCGCCGGCGAGGTGAAGGGTGTGAAGCTGGATCCGTCACCGATCGTGATCGTACGCGGTTTTGGGCCATCGGAGGTGAACCTCCAGCTCCGTGTGTGGATCCTGGAGGCGCGGCATCGGCGCCGGATCGCGGACGAGATCACCGAAAAGGCAATGGTGGCTTTCGCCGAGGCGGGGGTGGAGATCCCCTATCCGAAGCGGGAGCTATACATAAAGGGGGGTGGGGCGGCGGGATTGCTGCCGGGTGGGGATTAGGGCGCAACCGGGCCATTCGGTCCTGTTGCAGCAGCGCCTTCGATCCGGCATTCTCGTTTCAATAGATACCGATGCGACTGCCCGGGGAGGGAGGATCGCCTTGAGGCGCACCAGAAACGTCGCCGCCGCTCTGTCTTCCGCCCTTTTCGCGGTCGCGTGCGGGGCGCCCGGCAACCCGTCAGGGACGGAAGCGGGCCGGGCCGGAGCATCCGCAGCTTCGTCAGTCAGTGCCGACGCCGTGGAACCCCCCGTCGTGTTCAGCCTCAACGGCTCCGCCAAGCGCTACTGTTCCGCGATCTGGGTATCGGAGCGTGACCGTGACGAGGCCCTGTACAGCAGCGTCCTGCTCACCGAAGAGAACGTCAGCGACTACGAGAACGGGATGCTGGTGTTCGGAGTCGACGACGTGCGCCGGATCGTGACCGTGTCGACAGGTGTCGCCGAGGGGCGCGCACGGCACTTCGGCGACCAGGGGTGCGTGATCCTGCCGCCCCACAGCGACAATGTCTTCTTTACGCCGCGCGAGGTGGTCAGTGCCCTGCCGGATGCGGCGGCGACGCCCTGGCCGATGGGGGACGTTCTTCCCGACGAGCCGCTCCCGGACGGCGTGAACGAGGAACTGCTTGCCGAGGCCGTGGAAGTGATGCTCGGCAACCGGGACGACAACCGCGCCGCCTTCCTCGTGGTCCACCGGGGGCGAATCGTTGCCGAAGAGTACGCTTCGGGCGCGCACCGGGACATGCAGCTCGAGAGCTGGTCGATGGGGAAGAGCATGACCGCGACCCTGGTCGGCCGCCTCATCCAGATGGGTCACCTGGAGCTGTGGCAGCCGGCACCCGTGCCGGAGTGGCAGAACTCGCCGGCTGATCCCCGCGCGGCGATCCGCATCGCCGACCTGCTGCGCATGTCCAGCGGCCTGCGCTTCACCAACTCGGGGGCGACCCCGGAACAGATGGCGCTGTCGTTCATCGCCGGCCAGCGGGACCACTGGCTCGGGTACGAGGCCCCGATCGACGTGTTCAAATTCTCGATCAGCCGCGAAGCCGAGTTTCCTCCCAACACCGTCGGTCGCTACCGCAATTCGGATCCGTGGACGCTGGGCTACATCGTCAAGCGCACCGTCGAGAACGAACTCGGCGAGGAGTACCTTACGTGGCCGCAGCGGGCGCTCTTCGACCGGATCGGGATCCGCCGCTTCGTGATGGAGACCGACGCCTACGGCAACTTCCTGCTCACCGGATACAACTACGGGACCGCCCGCCACTGGGCCCGCCTGGGGCTGCTCTACCTGCAGCGGGGAATGTGGAACGGCGAAAGGCTCCTGCCGGAGGAATTCGTGGACTTCGTGCAGTCGCCGGCTCCGGCGTGGGACCCACCCGTCTATGGAGGACTCTTCTGGTTGAATCCCGCGGACGAGTCGGGACGGGGAAGCCGGGTTCCCACGCTGCCGCCCGATGCCTACAACGCGGCTGGAGCCGGGGATCAGCGCACGTACATCATCCCGTCGCGGGAACTCGTGATCGTGGTGCAGAGCCACCGCTCGCCCGCGGCCCATGCGCCGGACCGCAGGGAACGCGAGTTCGAGGCGCTGGGGTTGGCGGTCAGGGCTGTGGACCCGGATTGGAATTGGCAGGAGCCATGGTGATGAACGCGCGAATGTTTCCGGACCTGGACGCCGTGAACCGCCGGGTGTCGGCACTCGATCGCGACGGAGATCCGGTTCGCGCGGTCGCGCTGTCTCGCCGCTACGCAACCAGGGTGGAGGATCTGTGGGACGCCGTCACCAACGGTGAGCGCATCCCGCGCTGGTTCGTGCCGGTCTGCGGCGAACTCGTGCCCGGCGGCCGCTATCAGCTGGAGGGCAACGCAGGCGGGGTGATCACGGCTTGCGAATCGCCGTCGCTGCTCGTGCTGACATGGGAGTTCGGCGGGGACGTCAGCTGGGTGGAGGTGCGGGTTGCGGAGGACGGGGCGGGCCATGCGCGGTTGTCGCTCACGCACACGCAGCGGCTTTCCGGGCACTGGGACCGTTTCGGGCCCGGCGCGACCGGTGTCGGCTGGGAAATGGGTCTCATTGGCCTCGGAATTCACGTGGAGCATCCGGGCGGGCAGATGCCGGATGAGTCCGTGTTCGCGACCGCGGAGGGCAAGGCGTTCATCGCGGGCAGCAGCGAAGCCTGGGGGGAGGCGGCGGTTGCGGGCGGGGCGGATCCCGAGACAGCGCATGCGAGGGCCCGGCGCACGACCGCGTTCTACACGGGGGAATCGGCCTAGCCCGTGGACACGATTCGCCCGGCATTCGAGCGGTCAGGAATCCGGCTGGGACTCCTGTTGTCCCCCGCCGTCACGCAAGGGAATGCTTGTTATGGCCGCGTAAACAGCCCCGAAGAGGGCGCCCCCCAACGAACTGGCGGCGAAGCCCGGCAAGGCACGGTCCCCCATTGCCGTGGCGAGTGCCGCTCCGGCGAGCGCGGCGAGCCCCAGCAGGGCGATTGCGCCGGCTCGGGCCTCCCGGCCGCGCAACATGAACCACTCGATACCCGCGCACGCCGCGATCCCGACACCCACGGCGGGGATCACCGCACCCGCTGGGTCGCCGCCGTCCGCCAGCGCCGCCAGCGTGACCAGTCCCGCCGCTCCGCCCCCGGTACCGGCGGCCAACCCCGAGATCGTGCGCCCCATGACCCGCTCGAAGTCCCCCCAGGGATACATCCGTATGCCCGCGATCCCGGCCATAATGCCGCCGAACGACACGGCCCCGAGAACGATGTTGAGCAGGACCGCCCAGAGGGGGAGGCTCGCAATCTCGCTCACCGTGCGGCTGGCGGAGTCCGCCAGACTGGAGAAGACCACGCTTCCGATCGCAATGGCCAGCATCCAGCGCAGCCGAGAGTCCCTCGCCTTCGCATCCGATTCACTCATCCTGTATTGACTCCTTTCCGCAGGTGTCCGTTACTCAGCGCCCCGCCAGGTCCGCATCCCGAATCGCCCGGAACTCGTTCCCCTCCCGCCAATTCGGCCACTCGTCGGACATTACCAGCCGGTGGCCCACGCGGAAGAGCAGTGCCAGGTCGTCCAGCGCCCCCGTCAGGTCCGGCGACGGGTCGAACTCGTCGGACGGGATTACCAGGTGCCAAATCAAAGATGACGATCGAGCCGACCAGAAGCGAAACCGAGGCCGGGCGCTGGAGCATCGATGCCCCCGACGCGGGCCCTGCCCCTGTAGCCTTCCTCGCCATCACGACCCTCCTTTGCCACCTCGCCGCGAGCCCGCTGGCCGCACAGCAGGAGCGGACCTTCCGCCCACTCCGGTCGCTGGGTGCGGGCAGCGAGCTGACGGCTTCGGTGAGCCTGGGAGACGTGAACGGAGACGGGGCGCTGGACGCGGTCGTCGCCAACGGCCGCCACTGGCCGGGGCAGAACCGGGTCTACCTCAACGACGGGCAGGGCGCCTTCACCCTCGCGCGGCGGTTGGGGGAAGAAGAGGCCGGCACCTACGCGGTGCCGCTCGCCGATCTCGACGGCGACGGAGATCTGGACATCGCCGTCGGGAACGACCGCACCCGGAACCTCGTGTTCCTCAACGACGGCCGAGGCCGCTTCCAGGCCGGCGGCACCTTCGGGGTCCCAAGTTCGACGCGAAGCCTGGCGCTGGCGGATCTGGACGGCGACGGACACACGGACATTCTGGTGGTGAACCGGGGACGGCGAAACTTCATCTTCCACAACGACGGGTCCGGGACCTTCGGCGCCGGGATTCCTTTCGGGTCGGGAGACGACTCCACGATCGATGTCGCAGCCGCGGATCTGGACGGCGACGGGGATCTCGACCTCGTGCTCGCCAACCGCGACGGAGGGGCGAACGCAGTCCACTGGAACGACGGAACCAGCTTTGCGCGGCGCACCGGGTACGGAACCGGCAGCGACGAGACGCGCGGTGTGGCGGTGGGAGACGTGGACGGCGATGGCCGCCTGGACATCGTGACCGCGAACATCGGCGAGCAGAACGCGATCCATTTCGGTGACGTGGCGGGACGGTTCGAGCGCACCCTGCCGTTTGGCCCCGGCGACGACCGGAGCTACGCTGTCCGCCTCGCGGATCTGGACCTCGACGGGGATCAGGACATCGTCGTGGCGAACGTGGGCGGACGGAACGCGGTGTACTTCAACCGCGGCGCCGAGGCCGCCGGCTTCGGCGAGTTCCTCTTCGGGTGCGTGGACTGCGCCACATACGGGGTGGCGGTGGGGGATCTCAACGGGGATGGTTTTCCGGAGATTGTCACGGCCAATTCGGGAGCGCCGAACGGGGTGTTCGGGAATGTGGAGGCGGGGAACTGAGTCGGCAGCCAGCGGACAAACCCGCACTGCTGCGGCCCGTTGCCCCGGCGGGAACACCCGGATAGAGTCCAAACGGTACGAATCCACCGGACGTGGGGCACGCCGCCCACGTCGACCACTCCACTGACCTCCGGGAAGACACGAGATGCACACGACGAACAAGGACTGGTGGCCGAACCAGCTGAACCTGAAGGCTCTTCAACGCCATGCCCGCTCGACCGATCCGATGGGCGAGGACTTCAACTACGCCGAGGAGTTCAAGTCGCTCGACCTGGACGCCCTGAAGCAGGATCTCTTCGAGCTGATGACCACGTCGCAGGACTGGTGGCCGGCCGACTACGGCCACTACGGTCCGCTCTTCATCCGCATGGCCTGGCACAGCGCGGGAACCTACCGCATCAGCGACGGACGCGGGGGAGGGGGCGCCGGCACCCAGCGATTCGCGCCGCTCAACAGCTGGCCCGACAACGCGAACCTCGACAAGGCGCGCCGCCTGCTCTGGCCAATCAAGCAGAAGTACGGCCGCAAGCTCTCGTGGGCCGACCTGATGATCTTCGCCGGCAACTGCGCGCTGGAGTCGATGGGGTTCAAGACGATGGGCTTCGGGGGCGGCCGCGAGGACGTGTGGGAGCCGGAGGACATCGACTGGGGGGCCGAGGACACATGGCTGGGGGACGAGCGCTACCGCGGTGACCGCGAGCTCGACGAACCCTTCGGCGCGGTGCAGATGGGGCTGATCTACGTGAATCCGGAAGGGCCGAACGGGAAGCCGGATCCGGTGGCGGCGGCCAGGGACATCCGGGAAACGTTCCGCCGCATGGCCATGAACGACGAGGAGACCGTCGCGCTCATCGTCGGCGGGCACACCTTCGGCAAGGCACACGGAGCCGCCGAGGTGGGCCGCCACGTCGGTCCCGAACCGGAAGGCGCAGAAGTGGAGGAGCAGGGCCTCGGCTGGAAGACCAGCTACGGCACCGGCAAGGGCGCCGATTCGGTCACCAGCGGGATCGAGGGCGCATGGACGACCAACCCGGTGAAGTGGGACAACAACTTCCTGGAGAACCTGCACGGCTACGAGTGGGAGCAGGTGGAGAGTCCCGCCGGCGCGGCGCAGTGGACCCCGAAGGACGGTGCCGGCCTGGGCACGGTGCCGGATGCGCACGACCCGTCGAAGAAGCACGCCCCCATGATGCTGACCACGGACCTCTCCCTGAGGATGGACCCGGTCTACGCGCCGATCGCGAAACGGTTCATGGAAAACCCGGACGAGCTGACGGACGCATTCGCGCGCGCCTGGTACAAACTGACGCACCGGGACATGGGGCCCGTCACGCGGTATCTCGGCTCGATGGTGCCGGCCGAGCCCCAGCTGTGGCAGGATCCGGTCCCCGAGGTTGACCATGAGCTGATCGACGAGGCCGACATCGCCGACCTCAAGGGCCGGATCCTCGCCTCGGGACTGTCCGTTTCCTGGCTGGTCTCGACCGCGTGGGCCTCGGCGTCGACCTTCCGCGGCACGGACAAGCGGGGCGGGGCGAACGGAGCGCGCATCCGCCTTGCGCCGCAGAAGGATTGGGAGGTCAACGACCCCCCCGTGTTGGCAAAGGTGCTCGGGGTCCTGGAGAGAATTCGGGAGGGCTTCAACGCGGCGCAGTCCGGCGGGAAGAGGGTTTCGCTCGCCGACCTGATCGTTCTGGCCGGTTGCGTGGCGGTCGAGAACGCGGCCAGGAGCGCCGGCCACGATGTCGAGGTGCCGTTTTCACCCGGCCGCACGGACGCGTCGGAGGAACAGACCGACGCGGAGTCCTTTGCGGTGCTCGAACCGAAGGTGGACGGGTTCCGCAACTTCGGCGGAAGCACACACCCGGGATCGGCCGCGCAGCTTCTGGTGGACCGCGCGGACCTGCTCACGCTGACCGCTCCCGAAATGACGGTGCTGGTCGGCGGCCTGCGCGTGCTGGACCTCAACCATGACGGTTCCAAACCCGGCGTGTTCACCGACCGGCTGTGGACGCTGACCAACGACTTCTTCGTGAACCTGCTCGACATGGATATCGAATGGGAGGCATCGGCTGCGGGCGAAGACGTGTTCGAGGGACGCGATCGCGGTACGGGCGAAGTCAGGTGGATCGGCACCAGCGTCGATCTCGTCTTCGGCTCGAACTCGGAGTTGCGGGCGTACGCCGAGATCTACGCCAGCGACGACGGGCAGGAGGTGTTCGTGCGCGACTTCGTGGCGGCCTGGAACAAGGTGATGAACCTGGACAGGTTCGATTTGGCCTGAGCAAGCCTGTGCAGGGGATGCGTCCGCTCGTCATCCGGGCAAGCCGTGGAACAGGCCCGGCTCAATAGACCCCGGGAATGATTCGCCACTTCACCCGCGCCCGATACTCGGCCCACTTCGCGGCCCCGTACTTCTCGGCACAGAACCGGTCGTCCTGGCGCTGGCGGGAGATGAACAGCCCCACGATGAAGACGAAGTAGGTCCATGCCCAGGGATTGGCGAAGTGCCCGAAGGCCAGGGCGATCGCCAGCGAGAAGAAGCCCTCGCCCAGGTAGTTGAAGTGGCGGGCGACCCCCCACAGGCCGCTGCACAGGATCCTGCGGTCGCCGGCTTCGATGTACTCCGGTTCGATAAGCCCGAGAAACTTGCGGTCGGGCCATCGCTTGAAGGTGTATTTCTGCATGTTGGCGCCGCGCGCGATGCCCCAGCCGACCAGGAACAGCGCGGTCGATCCCACGAGCCAGACATCCCTCCACGCCGTTGAGGTTCCGGGATCGGGGTACACCGCCATGCCCCACAGCGGCAGGATGTAGAGCCACCCGTACACGATGAGGCCTCCCCAGAACATCTTGAAGCCCATGCGTTCGTGGATGACGTCGTAGGTGTACAGCTGGACGCGCTCGAAGACGAAGTAGTCGAAGACGTAGAACGTCAGGAAGCCGGCGTAGAGGAAGACGCCCGGGTTGGAGTCCTCGCCGAAGAGCCCGTAGTGGTACACGGCCCCGGACATGGCGTTCAGGGACAGCATGGTCCCACCCACGACGTACAGGTACATCTTGACATCGAAGCGCTCGCTGAAGAACGACAGTTCCAGGGAACGCCCTTGCCACAGCGCGGCCAGCGGCCTCCGCGCCTTGCCGCGTCTTCGTCCGAAAACCGCCGCAATCGCAAGCAACAGGCACAGGACCGTCCCGCCGGCCACGGCATGGACCGCGGACCGGTAGAACCAGTCGCGCGGCATCCCGGTGAGCTCGAAGGCCCACACGGCCACCACGATCACGAACACCAGAATGCCGTTCAGCCGGTAGTTGCGGGGCCTGCCGGTCTTCGGATTGACCACGTAGCCGGGCACCCGCCTTCCCGGCAGCACGATCTGCACCACGAAGAACACGGCGCAGACCACCAGCGGGGTGAGGAACCCCGCGATCGCTTCCGTGCGCGACAGCTCGAAGAGGTGGCCGATGCCCATCCATTCAATCACGTGTGGATGCTCCTTTGCCGGAACCGGGATCGGTCACACCTGGATCCGCGAACCGGGCTAGCTCGGCCAGAAGAAGGGGATGCAGATCGAGGCGACGATCGCCAGCAGCAGGTTGAGCGGCCCTCCCACCTTCACGAAGTCCATGAAGCGGTATCCGCCCGGCGAATAGATCATCACGTTGGTCTTGTAGCCGAACGGGGTCACGAAGGAGGCGGACGCTCCGAACATGACCGTCACCAGGAGGGCGTAGGGGTTGAGCCCCGCGCTCTCGGCGACGAGGATCGCAACCGGGGTGAGCATCACGGCGGTGGCAGTGTTCGCCACCACCGCGGTCATGACGGCGGTCAGCAGGTAGAACGCCGCGATCATCCCGGTGTCGCCGAGTCCGGAGGTCGCGCCCACCACGCCCGAAGCGATCCAGGCGGCCGCCCCCGTCGACTCCATCGCCAGCCCCAGCGGGATGAGCCCGGCCATCACGAACACCACCAGCCAGTCGAGCTCGGCGTAGATCTCGTTGACGCGCACACACCCGGTGAACACCATCAGCGCCACTCCTGCCATGGCCGCCGTGGAGATGGGGAAGATGCCCAGGCTGGCGACGAGCACCACACCGCCCATGATCGCGGCCGCATAGGCGGCACGTGGCCTGCTGCCCACCGGGTGGTCCACCTCGGCCATCGGGATGAATCCCGGTTCGTCGACCAGACGGTCCAGCGCGTCCGGCTCTCCGCGCACCAGGAGAATGTCGCCCACGGAGAACTCCAGCTGCGCGATGCGGTCGGTGACCGTGGTGCCGTGGCTCTGGACCCCGAGCACGGTCACGTCGTAGCGCTGGGCGAAGTGAAGATCCCTGAGCGTCCGGCCAAGGAGCGCCGAACCGGGGCCCATAACGACTTCCACCATGCGTCCGCCGACCACCTTCTCGCTCGATTCCCGGGGCGGCCCTCCCTCGGGGACGTCGAGTTTCTGCCCCTGGGCCAGTTGCATCAGATTGGCCGCCGCGCCCTGGGCGTAGAGCCTGTCGCCGGACTCGACCACGTGCTCGCCGGCCGGCAGCGAGATGATCCGGCCGTCCCGCTCGACCCCCACGATCACGACGTCGAAACGCTCTCCCCAGCGCAACGCGGCCAGTGATCGTCCGGCCGCGCGGGAATCGGGCCCCACTCTCAGTTCGGTCGTGAACCGGCGGACACCGTAGCGGCTGGACAGGTCCGGCGGCTGCTCGCGGTGGGGCAGGTAGCGGCGTCCGATGGTGAAGAGGTAGAGCATTCCCACCGCCAGACAGATCAATCCGACCGGCGCGATGGAGAACATGGTCAGTTCGTCGTACCCGCGTGCGGTCGCCTCCCCGTGCACGACCAGGTTGGTCGCGGTGCCGATGAGCGTCACCGTCCCCCCCATGATGGCCACGAACGAGAGGGGCATGAGGTACAGCGAGACGGGCTCGTCGGCCTGCTCGGCAAGCGCCGCGAACACCGGGATGAACACGATCACGACCGCGGTGTTGTTCAGGAACGGCGACAGAAAAGCCACCAGCAGGCAGAGGATGAACATGCGCAGGGTCTTGCCGCCCAGCGGCGCCGTGCGCGCCCAGATGCCGATCGCCGCCACCAGGCCCGTCTTTCGCAGCCCCAGCCCGAGCACCAGCATCGCCGCCACGGTCACCGTCGCCTCGCTGGAGAGGCCGGACAGCGCCTCGGCCGGACGGATGATGCCACCCAGCAGGAGCACGACCGGAACCGTCATGGAGAGCTGGTCGAGGCGGATGCGGTCCATGGCGAAGAGCACCAGGGCCGCGGCCGCAACCACCAGCACGAACACGATTTCGTATGTCATGCCTTCGTCATCCGGCAGTCCGTGGCTGAATCCGCCCGAGCACATCGCCGCTCGAATGCCGGGCGGACTGTGTCCACGGGCTGCTCGCTTCCGTTCGCCTCCGGGATCGTGACCTGTGCTTGACCAGGGAGTATCTTAGCTCCGGCGGCCCGCGGTGCACACTCCGACCCCGTTGGGAAGGCAGGCTGATCCAGGAGGCATAATGACGAACCCGAGCGATCCGACGCGGCGCGACTTCCTGAAGCGGATTGCGGGCGTTGGAGCAGTACTGGGGCCGGGGGGCGGGATGCTCGCCCGAACGGCATCCGCGAATCCCACGCTGCCGCCCCCGCCCACCCCGCCGCAGCAGACCCCCCTCCCCACCCGCCCCATCCCCGGCACGGCCGAGACCCTGCCCATCGTCGGCCTCGGCTCCTCCAAGCCCGTCCTCGAGATCCCCACTGCGGGCACCGAGCCCCTCGCGGCCGTGATACGGGTCCTCCTCGAGCACGGCGGCCGCGTCGTCGATACCTCCCCGCGCACGCCGGAGATCGACGCCGAGTTCAGCAAGGTCCTCACGGCGCCGGAGTTCCGCGACCGCCTCTTCGTCACCATGAAGATCAACACGAACGGGGAGGCGGCGGGCGTCGAACAGATGCGCCAGAACCAGATGCTGGTCGGGCGCCGCACGCTGGACCTGCTCCAGGTCGAGAGCCTGCGCGACCTGGACGTGCACTGGCCCAACGTGCTCCGGTGGAAGGACTCGGGAGAAGCGCGCCGTATCGGCGTCACCGTGTCGAACAACCGCCAGCACGACCGGTTCGAAGCCGTGATGAGGTCGGAGCCCCTCGACTTCGTGCAGATCAACTACTCGGTGATGGAACCACAGGCTGAGGACAGGCTCCTGCCGCTGGCACAGGACCTCGGAATGGCGGTCCTGATCAACCGCCCGTTCATGAACGGCAGCTACTTCGGGCGCGTGAGCGGACGGAAACTGCCCGAGTGGGCGTCCGAATTCGACTGCGCGACCTGGGCGCAGTTCTCGCTCAAGTACATCCTCGCGCACCCGGCCGTGACGTGCGTGCTTACCGAGACGACGAACCCGGAGCACATGGAGGACAACGTGGGTGCCGGCTTCGGTCGCCTGCCGGACGAGGCGATGAAGGGGCGGATGCGGGAGTTTGCAGCAGGCTTCTGAAGTCTCCCTGGCTACTCGCTGCGCGTCCGATCCCGCGCCTCCCGGTGCAACTCGCCACCCACTGCCATGACGCGCCGCGACACGTCGACGACCGCCTTCGCGAAGTCGCTGTAACTGCCGAGCTCACGGCGGGGTCGAAGTCATCAGCCACCCCCGCTCGCCGCACTGAATCCGGGGCAGTCACGGCACCCGGTGCACCCTCACTCGCCCCGCTTCCCCTCCCGTGCTACTCTACACCGTCACCAGTTCCGGCCCCAAACGGGCCGCCGCGGCAGACCCACAACTCCCTGGAAGCCACCCAATGAGCAAGAAGAGCGCAAAGGAATCCCCTCCGGCCACGACCGCTGACTCACCGGCCGCACCCACCCCCGATCCCCTCAACCGGCGCAGCTTCCTCTCCCATGCGGCGGCGGGCGCGGCAGGCGCAGGCCTCCTCGCCGCCTGTGGCAGCGACACCGGCGAAGGCGGTGACCTGGAGGGCGCCCCCGCAGTCCAGACCGCACAGCGCATTCGGTGGCGCTGCGCCTCGAGCTTCCCGCGCAGCCTCGACACCATCTACGGATCCGCCGAGATGCTCGGCGAAATCACCTCGGCGCTGACCGGCGGCCGCTTCGAGATCCGCGACTACCCGGCGGGCGAGCTGGTTCCCGGCCTGCAGGTCATGGACGCGGTCCAGCAGGGCACCGTCCAGGTGGGGCAGAGCACGAGCTACTACTACACGGGCAAGAACCAGGCGCTGGCCTTCGACGCCGGGGTTCCGTTCGGGATGACCGCGCGCCAGCAGGACGCGTGGCTCAACGAGGGCGGCGGCCTGGAGGTGGTCCGCAGCGTCTTCGCCGACTTCAACATCATCACCTTCCCGGGCGGGAACACGGGCGCGCAGATGGGCGGCTGGTTCCGCCGGGAGGTGAACACGCCGGAAGACCTGCGCGGCCTCAAGATGCGCATCCCCGGGCTGGGCGGCGACGTCATGGACCGGATGGGGGTCACGGTCCAGGTCCTTGCCGGGGGCGAGATCTACCAGGCGCTGGAGCGGGGCGCGATCGACGCCACCGAGTGGGTCGGGCCCTACGACGACGAGAAGCTGGGGTTCCACCAGGCGGCCGACTACTACTACTACCCGGGTTGGTGGGAGCCGTCGGCTTCGGTCTCCTTCGAGGTGAACCAGGCTGCCTGGGACAGCCTTTCGGCCGACTACAAGGCGGTCTTCGAGGTCGCGGCGCAGGCTTCGGCGCGCCGCATGCTCTACACCTACGACGCGAAGAACCCGCCCGCGCTGCAGCGCCTTCTCGCGGGAGGCACCCAGCTGCGCCCCTTCTCGGACGAGATCATGTCGCTCGCACGGACCACGATCGGCGAGATCCTGGAGGAGAACGCCGCGGCCGACGCCCAGTACCGCCAGGTGTACGACCACTGGCGCAGCTTCAAGGAGGCTTCGTATCGCTGGTTCGGGACCGCGGAGCTGAGGTACGCGGGGTTTGCGTTTACGCTGTAGCGGACAGCGGAGTCGTCGCGGGTAGCCAGCCCGGCGCCTCGCCCGTCCTCGGTGCGACGCGGGGATTATCCACGGACTTATGGCGGACGTGGGGAACGACCTCAGTTGACAGAATAACTTCGCAGTCGTCATTTTGCCTGTCATTATGACGACTCTGCCGCGATTCCTCACACTTCCCCGCGGGAGCTTCTTCCTCTTCGGCCCACGTGGAACGGGGAAGACGACCTGGTTGCGCTCCGTGCTTCCCGGCGCGCTGGTCGTGGACCTGCTCAAGGCCGGGGAATACCGGCGACTGTCCGCCCGCCCGGAACGGCTGGCCGAACGGGTACGCAGCGCCCCGCCGGGGAGCGACATCGTGGTGGACGAGATCCAGCGGGTTCCCGAGCTCCTCAACGTTGTCCACAGCCTCATGCAGTCGGGGGGTGGGCACCGGTTCGTCCTCACGGGCTCCAGTGCGCGCAAGCTGCGTCGCGGTGGCGTGAACCTGCTCGCGGGGCGGGCCATCCTGCGCACCATGCACCCGTTCATGGCGGGCGAACTGGGCTGCGGTTTCGATCTCGAAGCCACCCTGCGACTGGGCACCGTCCCGACCGTGGTGGACTCGGACGATCCCGCGTCCGCCCTGGACGCCTACGCATCGCTTTACGTCGAACAGGAGGTCCGCGCGGAGGGGCTGGCGCGCGATGTGGGCAGCTTTTCCCGCTTCCTGGAGGCGGCCGCCTTCTCGCACGCGGCAACGCTGAACGTGAGCGAGATCGCCCGCGAATGTGAGACGAGCCGCAGTACCGTCGCGGGCTATCTGGAGCTTCTCGAAGACCTGTTGCTCGCCTTCCGCCTGCCCGTCTTCACCCGGCGTGCCAAGCGGCGTCTGGTGTCGCACCCCCGGTTCTTCTACTTCGACTGCGGGGTGTTCCGGAGCCTGCGTCCCGCCGGTCCTCTCGACCGCCCCGCCGAGATCGGCGGCCCTGCGCTGGAGGGGCTGGTCGCGCAGCACCTTCGGGCCTGGCTGGCGTACTCGGACTCTGACGCCCGGCTCTACTACTGGCGCACTCGCGGGGGATCGGAGGTGGACTTTGTGCTTTACGGTGCGCCGGGCATCCGGGCCTTCGACGTCATGAACGCCGACCGCGTGCGTCCGGCCGACCTCCGCGGGCTGACCGCCTTCGGCAACGAGTACCCGGAGGCGCAACGGGTGCTGCTCTACCGAGGTGAGTACCGGCTTCTGCGGAGGGGCGTGCTTTGCCTGCCGGTGGGGGATTTCCTGGCGGGATTGAGTCCGGAGCGGAGTCTGGACGACGCCCTCAGTTGACCAGCCCCGTCACCAGCGCCGGCCACTGGATAATCAGCAGCAGCCCGATGAGCTGGATGACAATGAACGGGATCACCGCCCTGTAGAGGTCCGTCGTCTTCACCTCCGGGGGTGCCACGCCGCGCAGGTAGAACAGGGCGAAGCCGAAGGGCGGCGTCAGGAACGAGGTCTGCAGGTTCATCCCGATCATGACCCCGAACCATACCAGGTCGATCCCGAGGAGCGCCGCCGCGGGCACGAGCAGCGGGATGATGATGAACGCGATCTCGAAGAAGTCGAGGAAGAAGCCGAGGATGAAGATCGTCAGGTTGGCGACGAGGAGGAGGCCGATCTTCCCGCCTGGCAGGCCGGTCAGCAGGTCCTCGATCCAGATGTCCCCGTAGAGGCCGCGGAAGACGAGCGCGAAGGCGGTCGACCCGATCAGCAGGAACATCACCATGGTCGTGAGCTTGGTGGTGCCGGTGCAGGCGTCCCGCACAACCTTCCACGACATGCGGCCCCGCGCGCCGGCGAGGCCGATCGCGCCGACCGACCCGATCGCGCCGGCCTCCGTGGGGGTCGCGATGCCGGCGAAGATCGACCCGAGCACGATCAGGATCAGCGCCAGCGGCGGGAGCAACACCACGACTACCCGCTGCAGGAGTTCGCGGGCGGGGATGTCGGTCATCTCGGGCGGCAGCGCGGGCGCGGCCTCGGGCTTCACCACCGCGACGCCCATCACGTAGACCGCGTACAGGCCCGCCAGGGTGAGGCCGGGAATGAGCCCCCCGATGAAGAGGTCGCCCACCGAGATGCCGAGCTGGTCGGCGAGCACCACCAGCACGATGCTCGGCGGGATGATCTGCCCCAGCGTCCCCGACGCCAGAATCACCCCCGACGATAGCCGCGCGGAGTACTTGTAGCGCAGCATGACCGGAAGCGAGATGCTCCCCATCGCGACCACCGATGCGCCCACCACGCCCGTCGCCGCCGCCAGCATCGCCCCGACCACGACCACCCCCAGCGCCAGCCCCCCGCGCAGGCGCCCGAACAGCGTGCCGATCGTAGTGAGCAGGTCCTCCGCCAGCTTCGCCTTCTCCAGCACCAGCCCCATGAAGATGAAGAACGGCACCGCCAGCAGGACCTGGTTCGACATCACGCCGAAGATCCGCTCCGGCATCGCGTAGAGCAGGTTCCAGTCGAAGAGCCCCAGCTCGACGCCGATGAAGGCGAAGAGGAGCGAGGCGCCGCCCAGCGCGAAGGCGACGGGATAGCCGCTGAAGATGATCGCGAAGACCACCACGAACATCAGCGGAGCGAGGATGTTCTCCATCAGAGCTTGATCCCCGCGTGCGCGTCATCGGCGTCCGCGTCGTCGTCAGCACCGCGACGCAGCACCCCGATATCCTTGATCAGCTGGACCACACCCTGCGCCAGCAGCAGGACGAAGGCCACGATGATCACCGCCTTGATCGGATAGCGCGGCAGCCCGCTGGGATCGGGCGAACCTTCGCGCACCACCCAGGAGTTGCGGATCGCCGGCCAGGATACCCACAGAACGAAGACGCAGAACGGCATCAGCATCCCCACGGAGCCGATCACGTTGATGAGCGCGCGCGAGCGGGCCTTCAGTCGGCCGTAAAGGACGTCGACCCGCACGTGGGCGTTCTCCTTGAGCGCGTACCCGGCCCCGAGCAGGAAGATCAGCGAGAAGAGGTACCACTGCAGCTCCAGGTAGAGGTTGGAGCTGAGGTTGACGCCGATCCACTTCCCGCCCCACCGCGCGAGCGCGTTGAAGGCGCCGATCACCACCATGAGCAACACCATCCACGAGATGACGCGGCCCACAGCGCTGGTGATGCGATCGACGATGCGGTTGTAGGGGTTTTCGCTCAACGGCGTGCCGTGGTCTCGGGGTGTGGTGCCGTCGCCCCCCGGGCCGCGCGGGGGCGAAACGCCCACACTATCACCGGCTTGGCGCCGTCTGCAAGCGGCAGCGGTCCGGTCCGCAAGTCACGGACAGTCACTGGAGCAGGCTCCGGCCCGTCATCACCGGTGGCTGCGGGACCCCCATCAGTGCCAGCACCGTGGGTGCGACATCGGCGAGGATGCCGTCGCGCAGGGTGGTTCCATCCCGCGCCCCCGCCAGGATCAGGTGGACCGGATTGGTGGTGTGCGCCGTGTGGGGCTTCCCCTCGTCGTCCAGCATCCGTTCCGCGTTGCCGTGATCGGCGGTTACCAGCGCCGCGCCGCCCGCCGCGCCGATCGCGCCGGCGAGCCGCCCCATGCATTCATCCACCGTCTCGACGGCCGCCACCGCCGCCGGGATGCTTCCGGTGTGGCCCACCATGTCGGCGTTGGCATAGTTGACCAGGATGAAGTCGTGGCTGCCCGCGCCGACGTGAGCGATGAGGGCGTCGGTGAGCTCCGCCGCGCTCATCTCGGGCCTGAGGTCGTAGGTGGCGACATCGAGCGACGGGATGAGGTGGCGCTCCTCCCCCGCGAAGGGCTGCTCGAAGCCCCCGTTGAAGAAGTAGGTGACGTGCGCGTACTTCTCGGTCTCGGCCATGCGGAGCTGGGTGCGGCCGGCCTCGGCCAGCACCTGGCCCAGGACCCTGTCCAGCGTGCGCGGGGGGAAGAGGACGGGGTGGGGGAAGTCGTCCTCGTAGCGGGTCATCGCGACGAAGGTCGGGAAGGCGCCGTGGTGGCGGTGGAAGTGGGGGAAGTCCGCGTTGGCCAGGGCGGCGGTGAGCTGCCGGGCGCGGTCGGCGCGGTAGTTGAAGAAGAGGATGCCGTCGTTCGGCCGGATACCGGAGGGGTCTGCGGGTTCTCCCGGGCCAGGGCCACCTGTGGTGGGCGCCCCGCCGGAGTTGCCGGATCCTCCCACCACGGCCGGCGGGATGAACTCGTCCGTCGTCCCCACTTCGTAGCACCTGGCGACATGCTCCGACGCCATCGCGACCCGCGGCCCGGTTGCCTCGGCGATCACCCGGTAGGCCTGCTCCGTCCGCTCCCACCGCTTGTCCCGGTCCATCGCGAAGTACCGGCCGGACACCGTTGCAATGCGGGCGTCCCGGCTGCGTTCGACCCGCTCTTCCAGCCACCGGACCCACTCCAGCCCCGCTGTGGGCGACGCGTCGCGTCCGTCGGTGATGATGTGGATCCCTGTCGGCAGGTCGACCCGATCCGCCCAGTCCAGCAACGCCTCGAGGTGGCCGATGTCGCTGTGGACCCCGGAATCGGAGCACATGCCCACCAGGTGGAGCCTGCCGCCGGAGCGCCGGAGAGTGGCCGCGAGTCCGGCTAGCTCCGGGAGGTCGAAAAACGACCCATCGCGGATGGCCGTGTTGATGCGGGTGAGATCCTGATGCACGATCCGCCCCGCACCGAGGTTGAGGTGCCCCACCTCCGAGTTGCCCATCAGACCGGGGGGCAGTCCGACGGCTTCGCCGGAGGTGGTGAGCAGGCTGGCGGGGCACTCGGCGAGAAGGCGGTCAAGCACGGGTGTATGGGCCATCGCGACGGCGTTGCCCTGCCGCTCGACTTCGGCGGGGTCGGAGGCGCCAATGCCCCAGCCGTCGCAGATGATGAGGACGACCGGGCGGGGGATTCGCTCCGCCCCATGCGAGAATTGTAAACCGGACATGACAGAATGTAAACTCTACTTTACTTTTGTGTGACCCAATAGCCACCAAGGGCGTGATCGAAGGTGATTTGGCGGCCGGTCGGCTCGGTTTCGATGAACGTGGTTGAGGTCCCTCGCGGGGTGGCCGGGTGCGGTGTGCCCGTTCCGTGAGGCCTGCCCGCTCCGTGCGCTGTGCCGGCCCCGTGCGCGAATACCGTCCGCCCCCCCACCCACGTCCGCACCGGCCATCCCTGCAGGGTGGTGCCGTGCCAGGGGCTCCACCCGCACTTCGTGATCTGCTCCTCGTTGCGTACCTCGCGCGCAACCGACATGTCGACCAGGACTAGATCGGCGTCGCAGCCCTCCGCGATGCGGCCCTTGCCGACGATGTCCCAGATGCGCGCGGGGCGGTCGCTCATCCAGCGGGCGAGGTCCTGGAGGGTGCACGCGCCCCGGTTGACCTGGTCGAGCATCAGCGGCAGCACGACTTCGACGGCGGGCACGCCGGAGGGGGAGGCGGGGTAGGGGGCCGCCTTCTCCTCGAGGGTGTGGGGCGCGTGGTCGGTCGCGATGTTCTGGATCGCGCCGTCGCGGAGGCCCCGCCAGAGCGCAGCCCGGTCGTCCGCCGTCTTCAGGGAGGGGTTCATCTGCGCGAGGGTGCCGAGACGGTCGTAGTCGGAGGCATCCAGGAAGAGGTGGTGGGGGCAGGCCTCCGCCGTGATGAGGTCATGGTGGGCGGCGAGGATGCCGACCTCCTCGGCGGTCGAGACGTGCAGGACGTGGAAGCGGTGGCGGTGGCGCACCGCGAGGTCGATCGCGCGCAGGGTGGCGGTAACGGCCGCGCGGTGGTCCCGGATGCGGGAGTGGTCGCGGACGGTGAGCGGGCGCTCGCCCTGGAGCCGCGCCCGGTTGGCGCGGACGGTGGACTCGTCCTCGCAGTGGGCCGTGATGGGGAGGGTGGTCTCGGCGAAGATCTCCTCGAGCCGCTCCTGGTCGTCCACCAGCATGTCTCCGGTGCTCGAGCCGATGAAGATCTTGATCCCGGGGGTGGCGACGCCGGGGGTGTGTGCGGCGCGCTGGAGCTCTGCCAGGTTGTCGGTCGTGGCGCCCATGTAGAAGCCGTAGTTAACCACGCAACGGCGGGCCGCCAGCGCCAGCTTCTCCCGGAGGGCCTCCACGGTGATGGTCTGCGGCACCGTGTTGGGCATCTCCAGGAAGGAGGTGACGCCCCCGGCCGCGCAGGCCCGGCTCCCCGTGCGGAGGTCCTCCTTGTGGGTGAGGCCGGGGTCGCGGAAGTGGACCTGGTCGTCGATCACGCCGGGAAGGAGGTGCAGCCCGGCCGCGTCCACCACCTCGTCCGCGCGTGTGTGCGGCGCCGGGTCGATGGCGGCGATCCGTCCGCCCTCCAGCAACACGCAGGTGCGCGCGTCCTCTCCCGGCAGGACGACCGTCGCGCCCCGGATCAGAGTGCGGTGCGGCATCGGTACCCGGTGGCGTTGTCACGGCGGTTGATCGGGCGTGGCATTACCGCCACCCTGCGCGCGATCAGGCGAAGTACGGGTTGTCTCCGCTGTCGTGGTCAGTCACGTCGTGAATCGCGGTAACTTCCGGCACTGACTGCGACACCATGCGCTCCACGCCCTGGCGCAGCGTCATCCGAGACATCGCGCACCCCTGGCACCCGCCGGTCATCTCGATGAAGATCTCGGTCCCCTGCACGTCCACCAGGTTGATCGCGCCCCCGTGCGAGGCCACCGCCGGGTTGATTTCGGTGTCGAGCACGTGGCGCACGCGCTCCCAGAGTTCGCCCGAGGGGCCGATCTCGTTCATCGACTCCGCCACGGCGTCCGGATCCGGAACGATCTGGAAACCGCTCTCCTGGATGGTCTCGAGGTAGTCGACGGTAGCGCCGTCGAGCCGCTTCACGCTACCCTCGTCCACCAGCACGGTGAAGGAGCCGGCGTCGACCTCCACATCGGTGGGCGCGCGGGTTTCCGCCTCCACCAGCGTGAGTTCGTAGCGGGGCGCAAAGGGACTGCCGTCCACGGCGACCCTGAGCGCCTGCAGCCCGTCCTCGTCCATGTCCATGAAGGACACGACCATGTCGCGGGCTCTATCGGTGAAGTTGAGTTTCATGCTATGAATAACGTCGAACGAGACTACTCCAGCAACCCCGCCAGCGCCGAGGCTCCCTCCAGACCCGTGTCGGAGCGTGCAAGTTCCTGCCGCTGGGCTCGGGAGAGCCATGTCACCTGGCTGCCCGTCGCTCCCCGCGTGACGGCGAGTACGTCGTCGATTTGCTCCGCGACGGCCCCGACGTGGGAGATCACGCCCACCATCCGGCCCCTCCCGGCAACCATCGAGAGCGCCTCGATGGCGGAATCGAGGTTGTTGCGGTCCAGCGACCCGAAGCCCTCGTCGAGGAAGAGCGATTCGAGGCGTCCGCCGCTGCGGGCCATCATCTCCACCATGCCGAGGGCCAGCGCCAGCGACCCGATGAACTGTTCCCCGCCCGAGAGGCTGGCGGGGGAACGCGCCTGCCCCGAGTCGTTGTCGACGACCAGCCACTGCTGGTCCTCCAGCTCCCCAGGGTCGGCGAAGCTGTAGCGGTTCGCCGTCATCTCTTCCAGCATCCTGGATGCGTACACCAGAAGATCCCGCGACCGGCGCAGCGTGAGCCACTTGAGGAATGCCCCCGGCTTCAGCGCGGCGTCGAGGTCGCCCAGGGCGAGTTCGAGCGCGGCGACCTCGTCGGCGGTCTGCTGGAGTTTCAGGAGGTCGCCGAGGATTGCGGCGAATGCGTCGCGGGCCTCCGATGCGGCCCGGTCGGCATAGTCGGCGTCGGTGGCGGCCTTGCGGGTGGAATGGACCAGGGCCTCGAGGTCTGTGGGGTCGGCGGCAGGGTCGAGTTGCCCGGCGATCCGGCGGGCCTCGCCGCGGGCCTCATCAGCGGCTGCGAGGGCGCCGCGGCGAAGGTCCGTTGCCATCGCTATCACATCGGCCATCGCCCGGCGAAGCTGGCCGATTCCGTCCCGGAGCGTTACTGCATCCACCGGGTAGTGGATGACTGCGGGCAGCGGGATGTCGGCGTCCAGTTCGCGCCCGGCTTCCGCGAGAGCGGTCCGGTGGTCGGCCAGCGCCCGCACCAGATCCTGCAGAGGCTTCTCGACCTGGGCTTTGCGCGTCTCGCCAAGATCCTTCAGCGCTGTCCTCGTCTCCTCGATTGCCGTCCGCAGGCGGTTCCGCTTCTGATCGCGCTGCCGAAGGATCTCCTCGCGCTCCCGGGCCGCGTACGAGGCGCGGTCGACGGGTGTGGTGTCGACCGCCTCCAGCTCCACGGGGTCAAGGGGAAGGACCAGTTGGGGCCGGAAGGGCGGAGCGATTGATTGGATGTTCCGGTTGAGAGCGTCGAGAGCTTCGCCAGCTGCCTTGCGGGTCCTGTCGATGTCGTTTCGGGCGTGCTCGAGCGTCTGCCGGGCCGATCGCTCGTCCATCTGGGCACTTGTCCGTGTCTCGCGCAGCCCTTCGGCCTCGGCGCGGTGCCGGCCCAGCTCCACCTCGGCTTCGCGGAGACGTTGCGCAGCCTGGGCAAGAACCTCTTCGCGGACCGGCAGCGGCGTGTCCCCAGCCGGGGCGAGTGCGTCGTCGAGCCCGGCGGCGCTGCGCAGCTGGCCGAGCGAGCCGGCGAAGTCGGACCGGAGGCCTTCCAGATCCGTCTTGGCGTCCCTTATGCGTTGGTGGGCGGATTCCTGGTGCGCCTCGACTTCGGCCATGGCCGTGCCGGCTTCGTTGGCTTGCGATCCCGCCTCCTGTTGCACCCTGCGCGCCACGTCCAGACCCGTGTCCCGCGGCGGAATCCAGCCCTCGGGGAGGTCCATCCGGCAGACGGGACACTCGTCGCCCGGGCAGAGGCCGTGGGCCGCGTCGGCGGCGGCGTTGGCGCGCCGCGCTTCACTCAGTTTCTGGTCAGCCCTCCGCAACCTTTCCTGCGCCCCCCGCAGATCACGCCGCGCGGTTGTGAGCCGCGCGGTGACTTCGGCCATCGCCTTCTCCCGCCCGGCCAACGCATCCGCCGTCGAACTGATGCGCTTCTGGAGGTCGTGGCACTTCTCATACCTGAGCTCGGCATCCCTGAGCGAATCGCTGGTGGAAATGACTGCTGCCGCGAGGGGCGGCTCCAGCGCCTGGTGCCGGGTCAGCCGGTCCGTTGCCGCTTCGAGGGTCTGCTGCGCCTGGACATGGTGCTTCTTCGCCTTGGCCTCGCTGGCGATCGCTCCTCGCAGCGCCTCCGCCGCGCCCACAGCCTGCGTCACATGTGCCGGGATCCCGTCCAGTGCGGCCAGGGAGCGCGCGACCTCGCGGTTGCGGGGTCCGTCATCGGTCGGAATGCCGTTCAGGTCTCGCTTCAGGCTGGCCTCCCGCCCCTCCAGCGTCGTCGCCTCGTCCTGCATCCGGCGCTGGGCGCTCTCCACGGGCGCCAGCCGGTCCGCCAGTTCGTCCATGGCTGACGGGATCATCTTCTCGCCTGCCAGGCGGGCGGCGGCGATCGTCGCCTCGGATTGGCGGAGGGTTTCGGCGACCCGCGCCGAGCGGTCGCGGAGATCGGCCAGAGCAGCCGCTTGACGGCTCGCCGCGTCGGCGCCGGAGGTCAGTGACGCAAGGTGCGTTTCCGGATCATCCGGATGGCGATCCAACTCGTCCTGAAGCCGCATCCCCAGTATCCTCGCCTCGCCCGCACTCTGCCCTGCCCACTCTCCCGCCGCCTCCAGGTCATGGGTGCGCCACACCTGGCGCAGGATCTCGGTGCGATCCCTGGGCTGGTCCTCCACCAGTAGACGGGCGAAGCGTCCCTGCGGCAGGATCACGGTGCGGAGGAAGGCGTCGCTGTCGAGGCCCATCAGCGCCTGCACCCGTTCGTTGACCGGCCTGACCTGCTCGACCTTTTCGAGCGTCTCGCCTCCGGGCCCGTAGTGCACCAGCTGCGCCTGGGCGGGCCGGAGTCCGCCTGTGCCCGCCCGCCGGTCCACCCGCGTGACTTCCCATTCCTCGCCGGCCACCCGGAAGCGCAGCACCACGCGCATCACGTCCGATGTGTCGTTCATCAGCTCCTGCTTGGACCGGCTTCCGAGCGAGGTCTGTCCGTACAGGGCGTAGGTCATCGCTTCGAGGATCGAGGACTTTCCGGCGCCGGTGTCGCCGATCACCGCGATCTGGCTACGGCCCCCGAAGTCGATCTCGACCTCGGCCCGGAAGGAACGCAGTCCCTCGATGCTGATTCGGAGGGGGCGCATCCGATCAGTCGTCCTCGTTGCGGTCCGGCTCGCGCGTGTGCGACCCTTCGTGAGAGCCGGCCGCGCCGCTTCCCGATCCTCCGCGCAGTGCGGCGAGGACCCCCTCAGCCCGCATCGTCAGCTCGGTCAACCCGAAGTCCGGCCCGTCCTCGTGCCCCGATCCGGCCACGGCCTCGCGAAAGAGTGCCAGAACCGCGTCCTGGGGTGCCTTCGTCGCCCTGCCAGTCGCCGCCGCGCTCCGCCACTCAAGGAAGAGGTCCTCGATGGAGGGCTCCTCGCCGCCTTCCCCCCCGGAGATCGGCTTGACGGGCCGGTTAGCCACCTCGTTCAGCAGGTTGAAGATCACGCACTTCGGCGACCACTCGGCCACCCGGTCCGCAAGGTCGGGAATCGGCTCGTCGGACTTGACCACCGCCTTGAGGAAGCAGTCGTCCAGCGCCCCGTCCGCCGCTCGCGTCTCCAGTTCGCGAAGCGTTCCGCTGAAGCTCTGCAGCGGCCGCCCCGGGGGCAGCTCCCGTTCATCGACCTGCACGTCGTCGCCGATCGTGACCACGACCGCGTGCTTGCCCTGGCTGCTTTCCCCGTAGTCCAGCGGAATGAGCGAACCCGCGTACCGGCCGCGCGCGCTTCCGGGAAGCTGCTGCGGGTCGTGGATGTGTCCGAAGGCGCAGTAGAGGGCGCGGTGGAGGCCCCTGGTGTGCGTGGCGTGGTCCTCGCCGACCGTGAACCGCCGCTCGGAGTTGCCGGGACGAGCCCCGTCGACGTGCAGGTGCGCCGTGTAGAGGACGATTCCGTTCGGGCCCACGGCCTTGCGTGCGCGGTCCATCACTTGGTCGTTGAGGCTGCGGATGCCGTCGGCGTAGTCGCCCTCGAAGCGTGAGGCGTCGCCGGTGGCGTAGTCGGTGATCGCGCCGGGCGGGATGAAGGGGACGCACGCGAGGGCAACGGGGACCTCCGCGAGGTCGTCGAACTCCAGGACACGCGGCCTGGTGACGAACCGGAGCCGCCGGGGCGAGGCCATGCCCGCCATGTCGTCCAGTACATTGAACAACGCGCCCGAGTCGTGATTGCCGCTGATCACCACCGTGGGCGCGATCCGGGCCAGCCGCTGCAGGGCGGTGACGCCGAGTCGCAGGGCCGGGTAGGGGGGCCGGTAGGCGTCGAAGAGGTCGCCCGCGTGGATGATCAGGTCGGGGCGCTCGGAGGTGGCGATGTCCAGGAGTGCGCGTAGCGCCGCGCGGTGGTCCGCCGTCCGGTCGTGGCGTCCCAGCTTCGCGCCGAGGTGCCAGTCGGCGGTGTGGAGGAGCTTCATGGGGTGGTTGCTTCCGTAGTCCCGGCAGCAACGCATAGCGGTGCTCCAAGCATCCCGAACGTAATGAAAACATTACCTTCTGTAAAATTTTGTTGACATTGTAGGTTCAACGAACGTTCCAGCACCTCCCGGACATCCCCTGTTTCGACGAAACACTGAATCAAGTACCTGGCTTTCGTATTCTTCATGACCTGCAAGCTGTTGGGGGGCTAAGCGTGGCCAATGGCGGAGGTTCCTCTCACACCCCCAGCGCATCCGCCGCGGCGCGAGTCCCGCGCGATACGGAGGGCGACTCGCTGAACTTGACCTCGAATCCCGTCCAGCGACCCTCGACGGTGGCGAGCAAGTCCAACTCGCCGCCCCCGTGCGCGGCCCAGAACCATGCATCCGCCGGACGCAGGGCGCGCAGCAGCTGCTCGATCACGAACCCCTCCCAGGACGCTCCGACACACGGATGCGAAAGCAGCGCCGTGTCGTCCGGGATCCCCAGAAGAGTATGAAGCAGGCCGGTGTCGCGCAGGTAGACCTTGGGCGCCTTGACCTGGCGTTTGGCGATGTTGTGGAACCAGGGCTGCAGCTGCCGGACCATGAAGGTGCCGGTCAGCAGGTCCAGATAGCGGCGCACGGTCTTGTCCGACAGCGACAGCGCGCGTCCCAGGTTGGACGCGTTCCACGTCTGACCGTGCGAGTGCGCCAGCATGGTCCAGAAGCGCCGCATCGCCGCCGCGGGAATGGAAATCCCCAGCTGCGGCACGTCCCGCTCCAGGAAGGTGCTTACGAACGAATCCCGCCAGGCCCGGCTGTCGTCGTCGGACGCCGCCAGATAGGAGCGGGGGAAGCCTCCGCGTAGCCAGAGGTCGCGCCACTGCGGCGCACCGGTCTCGTCGAGGCCGAAGCCGCTCATTTCGATGAGTTCCACCCGCCCGGCCAGCGTCTCCGAAACTCCGCGGACCAGATCCGGCGCCGCGCTGCCCAGGATCAGAAACCGCGTCCGAAAACCCGGCCGGTCCACAAGCACCCGAAGAGCCGGGAAAAGCTTCGGCATCCGCTGCACCTCGTCCAGCACCACCAGTCCATCCAGGGATCCCAGAACGAGCTCGGGATTGGCGAGTCCACGGACGTCAGGTTCCGACTCCAGATCGAAGCGCGTGGCCTTCCGCCCGGCGGCGAACTGCCGCGCGAGCGTGGTCTTGCCGCATTGTCTTGGCCCCAGCAGGGCCGTGACGGGGGCGCGGGCGGTCGAGACCTCCAGCCGCCGGAGATAGTCGGGGCGTGCGAGCATGTCCCAAGATAACGTGAAAACTCGGAGTGCGCATCCGAATTTTCGTGTGAACCAGGTAGGATGGGTGCCAGCCCCGCTCGCGTCGGCGTCACGCCCCCGTAGTGTGGTCGACCCGAAACCCACGCCCGCACATCACACACTCCCCTTGACCACCAATGAATGAGTGCCGTCCACGGGCTTCCCTCCCCCCTCACAACCCCGCATCCGCCCCCGACATCGCCCCCAGGTTCGCCATGATCGCCTCCGTCCGCTCCTTGTCCCGCACCTCGTCCGCCTCTGCCTCGTCGGGGTTTGTGGCATACGGCGGGAACGGAAAGCGCACCGGGATCGGCTCCGGCACGATCGGCTGGGACAGCACCATCGTCCCGGGCATGAAGCGCGAAGCCCGTTCGCGCAACGCAGACGACAGGAAACGGTAGGCGTCGGCCTCGCTGGCGTCGAGCCGTCCGGCCACCTTGATCGAGGCATTGCGGGGAAGCGCGGGAGCGACCGCCGAGGCGGCCTGTTGTGCGCCCACCAAGAGCACGCCCAGGGAGCGTCCGCGCTCGGCAATGTCGACGAGCAGCTCCCGCAGCGGCGAATAACCCTTCGCCGGAGCGTACTTGTTGAGTTCGTCCAGGACCACAAACCGCAGGGGAACGCGCCCCGTCCCCTGCTTCTCGCGCCACACGCCGTCCAGCAGCGAGCCGACCACGAAGCGCTGCGCGTCGTCGTGCAGGGTGGAGATGTCGACCACGTGCAGACGGGCGTTCTCCGACGACACGGGCTTCAGTCCGCAGCCGATCAGCGGCCCGATGTGCTTGCGCAGCCGCAGCAGCCGTCGCAGGTAGGCCTGCCGCGTCCCCGACTGGGTGCGCCCGAACCAGGCCTTGAGCGCCTCTTCGTCGTCCCGGTTGGCCATCTTCTCGGTGAAGTCGACGAAGTCCCCGAAATCCCCGATCACGTGGCCGGCGCCCGCGGGCACGGACTCGGGTTCCCTCGCCGCCAGGCGGTCAGGGTCGAAGCTCGTGTCCTCGGGGACGGTCGGCAGGATCACCACCGCCCCGGACTCTCCGCCCTCGAGGCGGCGAAGGTGGCGCAGAAGCTGAATGCGGAACTGCTGCTCGATGAACCCGACCTGGGTCGAGCGGTCGTCCTCGGAGGTGAAGCAGAACTGAAGGAGCTGGTCGCGGATGAACTGTTCCGGGGTCCACCCGTAGGCGTGCACATCGCGGGTGTCGCGGGACTTGACGCCGGGCACCGTTCCCGAGACGCCGGGCCGCCGCGGGGCATACAGTCGCACCGAGCGGAAGGGGCCGGGCTCGCCGACGCCGAGGGCCTGCCACTGGCCACGCGCGTCCGGCCTGCCCGGGAACTCCGAGTTCGGACGATCGAGGTGGAGCAGGTCCTCGCCCTTGGTGTTGAAGACGAGCGCGCGCACGTTCTCGCGTTCGGCGCGCCCTCCTAGCAGTGTCATCCCGCCCTCGGTCTCGAGGAGCTGGTAGAGGATGTATAGCGCGTACGAGGTCTTGGTCGCGACGCCCGAGATCCCCGAGATCGAGAAATGCCCCCCGGAGCGGCCGTCGACGAAGCGCATGTCGGCGTAGACGGGCTCGCCCCCCATGTCCAGGCCGACCGGGAGCTTGCCTCGCTTCATCTCGTCCTCGAACAGGGCAACACTGCGGTCTGCCCCCACGGCGCGCATGGCCACCGAACCCGCGTTCGGCGCCACGAAGAGCTCGGGAACCACTCGCAGCACCCTCACCTCCGCCAGGCGCACGTGCTCGGCCGGAATGACGCGATCGACGACCCGGGCGGTGTCGGAGGGCAGGTCGGCGCCCTCGAAGCGACTGCGCAACTCGGTGACGATGCCATAGTGTGTGACTTGCGTCCCGTCCGGAAGTTCGTTGCGAACGGCGACCAGTTGGTCCAGCTGGACGTTCGCGTCCGGGTCGAGGACCACCCGGAAGTCACGGGAATTGCTGCCGTGGGAGCCGTCGACCAGCCCGATCCGGGGGTCCGGAGTGGGGGTTCCGCCCTGGGTCACGACCGCTTGGCCGTCCTGGTCACCGGTGCTCCGGCCATCCTGGTCGCTCACGCGGCCTCCTCCTCCCGGTTGTGCTGCATGATGGCTTCCCGCACGGCACGCAGCGCCAGCCGAGAGTCGCCGAGCAGGTGGTGAAGGTGCTGTTCCAGCCGCGCAACCGGGGCAAGGTTGACCGGCGCCCGGGCATCCCGGTGGGGTGCCGATGCGAAGGCGGGCAGCCAGCGGGCGGCGCGGTCCACTGTCGCGATGGCCTGACCGCTGCCGGAACTCGCGGGCACCTCCAGGCGCGTGATCCCCGCCCACGGCCCCGCCCAGGGACCGGGGTCGCCCACCCGGACATAGCACGCGTAGCGGTCGTCCTTCATCGCGAAGGTGCTTGTCCGCTCTCCCACCGCGAGGCTCGGCACCGTCTGCCAGTGTTCGATCGCGAGCGTGCGCCGGTGGTGGGTCTTCACATATCCGGCCACGGGCGTGGTGCGGCTGTGGCGGATGCCGCGAAGCGGTCCGTCGAAGACGACCAGCCAGCCATCCGCGGCCAGGCGGTCGGCGATTGTGGCCTCGGCTTCCCGCATCAGGCGCTGGAGGTGTTGCGACGCCGCATGGGGCTCCTCGCTCTCGACCGAAAGGGACATCCAGCGCCAACCGCCCGGATGCGGCCGCAGGCGCACCTGCTCGCCGCCGGAGAAGATGACCGCCCGCCCGATCTCCTCGTGGCCGATCTCGGCCGGGCCGTCCCTGCCGATCAGGACCGCCCCCGCTCCCCACGCCCCCGCAATACCCGTGATGGTCTCACCCCCAGGACTCGTGTGCGTCAGGTGGGCCTCGGTCCGCCGTACCCCGTCCACGAAGCAAAGCCGGGCCGGGGGGCCCGCGTCCGGGGGCCGGTGAATGCGGAAGTGTCCCCCGTCCTCCACGACGAGGCATTCAACGGTGTGTTCGTCCTCTTCGTCCGCACGAAAACCGGCGCCGTAGGCTGCGTCGAATGGCTCGACTCCTATGAATGGGCGGCTAGTGACGATGCTCGCTTCGGGGATGGCCATGTCGGTAGTGCGGGGAATGGATTGCTGCACGGAATCTTGCCGGACTTCATCGCCCGTGCCACGAAAGCTAGCATGTTAGGGTATCGCGCCGGTCGCCTCCGCGGCCCGGCCCAAAACCGCATCGAACATCCGACACCCCATGCAGACCATCGCCATCACCGGCGGCAACCGCGGCATCGGCCTCGCCGCCGCCCGCCACCTCGCCGCGGACGGGCATCGCATCATCCTGTTATGCCGGGACGAGCACCGGGGCCGCGAAGCCCTGCAATCTCTGGCCGCGCTCTCCGCCGACGCGGAGCACCACCTCGTCGTCGCCGACCTGGCTTCCCTGGAATCGGTGCGCGCGGGCGCCCGCGCCATCGTCGAGCTCGGCCACACCCTGGACGCGTTGGTGAACAACGCGGCCGTCCTCACCCCGGAGCGGACCCTGAGCCGCGACGGCTTCGAGATCCAGCTCGCGGTCACACACCTCGCCCACTTCCTCCTGACCGGCCTCCTTCTGTCCCGCTTGCGCCGCCATCCCGGGAAAAGCCGCGTGGTCACGGTGTCGTCGGCTGCCCACTCCGGACCTCCCTTCGATTTCGACGATCCCGGCTTCACCGCGCGCCCCTACCGGCGCATCCGGGCGTACCAGCAGAGCAAGCTGGCCAACGTCCTCTTCACGCTCGCTCTTGCCCGCCGCACCGCAGGGACCGGAATCGAGCCGGTGGCGCTTCACCCGGGTGTGTACGATACGGGGCTGCTCAGGAACTACCTGGGACAGGTCCCGGGCGGGGGATTGGCGGCAACGGTCCTGGGAGGGAATCCCGACCGCGCGGGCCCCATCCTCGCCAAGCTTGCCGCTGGACGCAGGGACGAGGACCTCGCCGGCACGTACCTCGACAAGGGCAGGCGCGAGAGGCCGTCGAGGGCGGCTCGCGACCGGAAGGCCCAGGAGCGCCTGTGGGAATGGAGTGCGTCCGCCGTGGGGCTGTCGGCGACGGCGGCGTAGTTGGCGCTATCCCGCACGGACACCGTGTACGTGGGCCCGGAAGTCCTCCCGCAGAACCAGCAAGGCCGTGTTCACTCCCTTCAGGTCCCCGCGCATCTCACCCCGGAATTCGGCGAGTTCTCCACTCAGCCTGACAAGCGTTCTCTCGTTGATCGCGATCCGCTCGGTGAGCGTGTTGCGCAACTCCGTGATCTCGGTGCGTGTCTCGCTGCGCAGGCCCGAGATCTCGCTGCGCAGGCCTGCAATCTCGCCGCGCATCTCGCCGCGCAGGCCCGCGATTTCGCTGCGCAGGCCTGCAATCTCGTCGCGCATATCGCCACGCAGCCCCGCGATTTCTTCCCCCGGACTTCCGATCGCGCCGCCGAGGTCTTTGCGCACGCTATTCTGCATTCGCCACATCAGCCATAGCATCGTGCCCCATGCCGCCAGGGTCGCGCCCAGCGTGGCGATCAACTCCCACGAATCCATTGCATCCTCCGCACCGGCGCCCATCCGACGCCGCCAAGGTGAAACTACCGCGGAACGTCGCCTCCCAACAGACTGACAGGGTGCACGGGGCCCGGGGGCGATGGAATAGCCGGTTGGGACCGTTCAATTCCGGCATCCCCGAATGGGCTCTCCGTCGTCCCCGTTTGCCGGTCCAATGCGGTCGGGGTGGCGGCTTTGCGCGTCTTCGGTAACTTTCGGGCGCGATCGACGGGCCGGGGCGTTTCGAGTGCCCTCCGGGAGCCGTCGCCCACATCAACCCATCACGCGGGGAAGCGACGTGGCGGACCGGATGGACAGGATCGTCTCGCTGGCCAAGCGGCGGGGCTTCATCTTTCAGTCGTCGGAGATCTACGGGGGGGCGGCCTCGGTCTGGGACTACGGCCCCCTCGGCGTGGAGCTCCGCCGGAACGTCGCGGACGCCTGGTGGTCGGCGATGGTTCACGCCCGAGACGACATCGAGGGGCTCGACGCGGGAATCCTCATGCACCCGCGCGTCTGGGAGGCCTCCGGCCACGTCTCCGGATTCACCGACCCGCTTCTGGAGTGCAAGACCTGCAAGAAGCGCTGGCGTGCGGACCACATCGAGCAGAGCGCGTGCCCGCGCAAGCCGTCCGTCGCCCCCGGCGGCCACGGCGACTGCGAACTCGGCGAGCCCCGCCTTTTCAATCTCATGTTCAAGACCTTCATGGGACCGGTCGAGGAGGATGCCGCGGTCGTCTACCTCAGGCCCGAGACGGCGCAGGGGTCCTACGTCAACTTCCTCAACGTCCAGCAGACATCGCGGCAGCGCGTCCCCTTCGGGATCGCCCAGCTCGGCAAGGCATTCCGGAACGAGATCACCCCGGGGAACTTCATCTTCCGCACCCGCGAGTTCGAGCAGGCGGAGATGCAGTTCTTCGTCAAGCCCGGCTCCGACGACGAGTGGTTCGACTACTGGCTGGACCAGCGGCAGGCCTGGTACCGCGAAATCGGGATCCGCCCGGAGCGCCTGCGCTGCCACGCCCACGGGCCGGACGAACTCGCCCACTACGCCAAGACCGCCGTCGACATCGAGTACGAGTTCCCCTTCGGCTGGCAGGAACTGGAGGGCGTCCACAATCGCACCGACTTCGACCTCGGGCGCCACCAGGAGTACTCCGGCAAGCGGTTGATATACATCGATCCGGGGTCTGGGGAGCGGTTCCTGCCGTACGTGGTGGAGACGGCGATGGGTGTGGGGCGAGCGGCGCTGGTGGCGCTGCTCGATGGCTACCGCGAGGACGAGGTGGAGGGCCAGCAGCGCGTGGTGCTGGGACTCCACCCCGGACTTGCCCCCATCAAGGCTGCCGTCTTCCCGCTGATGAAGAAGTTCGGGCAGCCGGAGATCGCGACCGGGCTGCTCGGCGAGCTGCGACGTGCGCGGATCCCGGCGGCGTACGACCAGGCCGGCTCGATCGGCCGCCGCTACAGGCGGCAGGACGAGGCCGGCACGCCGTGGTGCGTCACCATCGACGGTGACACAGCGGAGGACCGGAGCGTGACCATCCGCGACCGTGATACCCTGAAGCAGGTAAGGGTGGGGCTGGATCACGTGGTCGCCTGGATCCGGGAGCGGTTGTAGCGCCTCGGGGCACGGCTGGTCCCTCCCACCGCGATTCCGGATGTTTGGACGGTCCCTATGGCCCCGGAGCGCCTGAGGCGATAGGCTATCAGCGGCGCGTTGCCGGACGGAGCGCCCGATCAGCCGCTACGCCTCCCGGCGGGCACGCACCGCATGCCGTTCCGGATGCCGTCCGAGACCACGTCCAAGCCCAAGGAGCCACGCACCGTGTCGACCCGATCCGAAGTCTTCACCTCACGCTGGGGAATGCTCCTGGCCATGCTCGGCATGGCGATCGGCACCGGGAACATCTGGCGCTTCCCGCGCATCGCGGCCTCCAACGGGGGCGGCAGCTTCCTGGTGGCGTGGGTGGTCTTCCTGCTGCTCTGGTCGATCCCGCTCCTGATCCTCGAATTCGGGATGGGGAAGGGGACCCGGCGCGGCACCGTGGGGTCGTTCATCAAGACGATCGGGCCGAAGTTCGCGTGGATGGGCGCGTGGGTGGCGTGGGTGGCGGTCGCAATCATGTTCTACTACTCGGTCGTGATGGGGTGGACGATCCGCTTCTTCATCGCGACGCTGAGCGGCGAGATTCCCACCGCCGTCCCCGACCAGTTCTGGGGCGCCTTCAACTCCACGCCGCAGGCGGTGCTCTTCCACGCGATCGCGGTCGGGCTCGGCGTCTTCGTCGTCGCGAAGGGGGTCCGCGGAATCGAGACCGCCGCCCGCTTCCTGATCCCGTCGCTCGTCATCCTGGTGGTCGTGCTGGCGGTCAAGGCACTCACGATGCCGGGAGCGTCGGCCGGGCTGGCCTTCCTCTTCACCCCCGACTTCAGCGAGCTCGGAAACGTCCGGATCTGGCTCGAGGCGCTGACGCAGAACGCGTGGGACACCGGCGCCGGGTGGGGGCTGGTCCTCTCGTATGCCGTCTACATGCGGGCCCGCGAGGACACCGCTCTGAACGCCTTCGTGATCGGCTTCGGGAACAACTCGATGTCGCTCCTGGCCGGGATCATGGTGCTGTGCACGATCTTCTCGGTGATGCCGCAGGCGGCGAACGAGATCGTGGGCGCCGGCAACGAGGGGCTGACCTTCATCTGGGTCCCGCAGCTCTTCGCCCAGATCCCGGCCGGGCAGTTCTTCATGGCTCTGTTCTTCCTCGCGCTGGTCTTCGCGGCGTGGTCGAGCCTGGTGGCGATGATCGAGCTGGCGTCCAGGATCCTGATCGACCTCGGGCTGACGCGGCGCCAGGCGATCGCGGCCGTCGGGTCCGCGGGCTTCCTGTTGGGCATCCCGTCGGCGCTCCAGATCGGCGTCTTCCAGAACCAGGATTGGGTGTGGGGCGTGGGCCTGATGCTGTCGGGCTTCTTCTTCGCCTTTGCGGTGCTCAAGTACGGGGTGACGAAGTGGCGCGAAACCTTCATCAACACGCCCGATTCCGATGTGCGGATCGGGGGATGGTGGGACTGGGCCGTCCGCCTGGTGATGGTGGAGGCCGTGGTGCTGATGGTGTGGTGGCTCTGGCAGGCCGGCGGAGAGGACTTCTGGTCGGCCGAGACGTGGACCCTGGTCTCCACCTACAACGTCGGTTCGGTTCTGATCCAGTGGGTGGTGGTGTTGCTGGCCCTCTTCGCGCTGAACGGATGGATGGTGCGACGGATCCAGGCCGCACGGGGCGGGGCGGCCGTGGCGAGCCCTGCCGACGACGGCGGTGGGTAGCAGGGCGAACCCCTCCGCGTGGCCATCCACGACGCCTACGCCCGGCTTACGCCGTACGAGCTCCTGTTCCCGGAGCTCGGCTTCCCGGATCGGCGCTTCCCCGCTGTTGCGGATGAGGCGGCGGAGCGCGGCGTGGACGTGGGAAACCCGGCGGCGTTCGTAATGCTGGGGGCGGTTCAGGGGATCATGGCCGACCTGCGGGAGGAGGACACGGACGGCGAGGCCGCGCACGACCACGGCGGCGTCCTCTACTTTGCCTACCAGCAGTGGCGCACCGGCGGCGTGGTGGTGCTCGCGCACCAGAAAACGGTGCGCGGTCTGCTGGCCGGCCGTAGGGACGGGCCGGGTCCCCGCGGCAAGTCATTGTGGGCAAAGCAACTTGGCGGGAGGGCGGGGTATCTCCAGCTCCCGCAGCATCTCGTGTGGATCGAGGAGACGCGCACCACGGCGCCCGAATCCGTCGACGGTTTCTTCTGGCACGGCGACCACCTCGGCGCCATCCACCTGGCCCTCGTGGCGGGGATGCGGAGCGACCGGCCCGGCTACCTCTTCTTCCCCGTACCTCCGCAGCCGCTCGGCTCCCTGCCCGGCTGGGCCTCGGGCCCGGCCCGCGAGGGCGGCCGCGACTTCGAGACCTCGCTGCCCGGCTCCGACCTCGACCAACTGCTGGGAATCCGCACCCCGGCAGAGGTCTTCAAGCTCGCGGCCCTGCTGCTCGGCCGGCTGGCGCGGGAAGACCCCGCCCCCGACGCGGCCCGGCCCGGCGACACTGCGAACGAACCTCCCTCCCCCTCAGACGCTCCCCCAACCACATCCCCTCCTTCCCCCACCCAGTCCCCCCCACCCACCACCCTCCCATGGTCCACCCTGTAAGCCCTGCCTGCCCCCCATGAGCCCCCGCGAGTCGAAAAAGGCCCGAACCGAGCGCGCTGCCACCATCTACGAGATTCTTCTCGCCGAATACCCCGGCGCCAAGTGCGCGCTGGAGCACGTGTCGCCCTACGAACTGGCGGTCGCGACCATTCTCTCCGCCCAGTGCACCGACGCCCGCGTCAACATGGTGACGCCCGAACTCTTCCGCCGCTATCCCGACCCGGAGTCTCTCGCGGCGGCCATCCCTGCCGACCTGGAGGAAATCATCCGCTCCACCGGATTTTTCCGCAACAAGACCCGCAACCTGATCGGGATGGCCAACGCGCTGATCGAAGAGCACGGCGGCAGCCTGCCGCGCAACATCAAGGAGCTGTCGGCGCTTCCCGGCATCGGCCGCAAGACCGCCAACGTCATCCTCGGCAACGCCTTCGGGATCGACGAAGGGGTGGTCGTAGACACCCATGTGAAGCGGCTCTCCGGGCGGATGCGCTTCACCACCCAGTCCACGCCCGAGAAGATCGAGCGGGACCTGATGGCGCTCTTCCCGCGCCGCGTCTGGACGATGCTCGCCCACCTGCTCATCTATCATGGGCGGCAGGTCTGTCACGCCCGTAGGCCAAAGTGCAACCAGTGCGCGATTTCGCACCTGTGCCCGTCGAGCGCAGTGTGAGGTCAAGCAGCCCGTGGAACAAGTCCCCGCCGCATTCGGGGAGGCGATGCACCGCGCTGGATCGCGGTACTGACGCCGTTCGGAATGTCAAGAAAACCTTACATATTGTCATGTTAACTTCACTTTCAGCTTCGTTGAAGCACCGCTCTGCGTTGCTCCTCGGGCGAATGGCTCCGCTGTGCGCCCTTCGTCGGCCCCTGCCAGCCCGGCGCCTCGCCGCCCTCGGTGCCACGCGGGGATTATCCATACGGACTCCTGGCACCGAAAGGAACTGAAATGCCCTCGCGATCCGACGCCGTGGCCCTCCTGGAGGAATGGGTCGAGAGCGACGCGCTCAGGCGCCACATGTACGCGGTCGAGGCCGCCGTCCGGCACTATGCCCGCATGATGGGCGAGGACGAGGAGCTGTGGGGACTCGCCGGCCTCCTCCACGACCTCGATTGGGAGCGCCACCCGGACGAGCATCCGCAGATCGGGGTCGCGCACCTCCGCGAACTCGGCTACCCTGCGGAGGTCGTCCACGCCGTCGAAGCCCATGGCTACCCGGACCGTAGCGACGTGATCCCGGAGACCCCCCTCGACCGCGTGCTCTACGCCTGCGACGAACTCAGCGGCCTGATCTACGCCTGCTGTCTCGTCCGGCCCAACGGCATCGACGACCTCAAGCCCAGGTCGGTGGCCAAGAAGATGAAGGACAAGGCGTTTGCGGCCGGGGTCCACCGGGAGGCCGTGCACCGGGGCATCGAGCTGATCGGGCTGCCGCGCTCCGAGCACATCCAGAACGTGATCGACGGGCTGCGGACGGTGGCGGACGTGCTGGAGGTGCGGGCGGAGGACCAGGCCGCACGGCGCGCGCGGCGGGCGCGAGGGGGGTAGCAGCCCGTGGACAAAATCCCCCCGGCATTCGAGCGGCGATGCATCCAGGCTGGACCGCGGTGCCCAGGCATTCTCAATGTCAAGATAACTTTACAAGACGTAATGTATTCTTTACGGTTCAGACCTCAAGAGCACCGCTCTGCGTTGCTCCTCGGGTGAATAGCTCTGCTATTCCCCTCTCGTCGCGCCTTGCCAGCCCGGCGCCTCGCCGCTCTCGGTGCTCGCGGGGCTTTGTCCACGGACTGCCAGCAGCCCGTGGACAAAATCCCCCCGGCATTCGAGCGGCGATGCATCCGCGCTGGGCGCTTCGCTTCACCGTTTCACGGATGTAGGGACAACATTACAATATGTCATGGATACCATACATTGGGCGCCTCAAGAGCACCGCTCTGCGTTGCTCCTCGGGTGAATAGCTCTGCTATTCCCCTCTCGTCGCGCCTTGCCAGCCCGGCGCCTCGCCGCTCTCGGTGCTCGCGGGGCTTTGTCCACGGACTGCTTAGCAGTCCCGTTCACCGCGCCATCCTCAAGCGCACACCGAACTGGGCCCGCCACTGCGAGGTGGGCACCTCGGGCACATATGGCAGCGCTGCCCGCAGTCTGCCGGTCTCACGGTCCCGTTGCGTGGCGCCGATGTAGTGGGTGACGAGTTCGGTCTCCGGGTCCGGAGGTTGGGGAAGAAGGGGGTCTTCCTCGCCGACGCGCTGCCGCTGGACCTCGAACAGCTGGACCACCGGGTTGACGGCCCAGACGATCCCCTGCGAGGAGTCGAGCAGGTTCAGAACGTTGAGCAGATCCAGGGAGATTTCAGCGGACACGCCGCCGGCAGTGACGGACTGCGTGACGCGGAGATCGACCTGATTCGACCACGGCGTTGCGCAGGTGTTGCGCGTCAGGATCCGGTTCCTCTGGTCCTGCAGACAGTCCTCCAGCCCGAACAGGCCCTCCCACATCGTGCGGCTCGCAAGGCCGCCCGGGAATTGCGCGGAAACGTCGGCGACATTGATCAGGTCGTTCGAAAGACTCGATGCCCGCGGACCCGGGAAGCCATCCCCGTTCACGTCACCCCGGTACACATAGGAGTACGGTGCGCCCGACTGCCCCACGTACAGAGCGCTGATCCGGGTGCCCCCGAACCGGGGCAGAAGCAGGGCATGCGCGCTGGCGACCACTTTGTGGGGGCGGTCAAAGTAGGAGCGCTGGCGGCGGGGCCGGTTGGGGTGGTGATTCACCGGCGTGGACGCGTAGTTGGAGTCACATCGATGGAGGTGAGGTTCTGGATGTCCGCGGAGCGGGTGATCGAATAGCCCGCGCGGAACCCCAGCGCCTCGCCGAAGTCCTTCCTGAGCTCCAGTGTGGCGGCGAAGGTAAGGTTGTCGTCACGGTTTGTGATCCGCAGGACCGGCCCGAAGAGGTCCGAGTGCCGTCCCCCCTCCCAGAGCCGTTCCTGCCCGCCGCCGCTGCCCTGGGTCGCCGTTCCGAAGACCTCGCGGTTGGAAAAGCCGAAGCCCTCGGTGAACCCCTGTATCTCGCCGCCCACGCTGGGCTCGGCGACGAGATTGTCGTTCTGGATGAAGATCTGGCTGAGGACGATGTTGTACATAAGGCTTCCGGACAGCTCGACTCCACCCGGCAGCCGCTGGTCGGCGGCGACCATTGTGCGCAGGTCCTGCGGGAACCGGAAATCCGGGTCGAAATAGTTGACGACCGGTAGCGACTCGCCGAGTCCGAATGCGCACTGGGTGGGCGGGGGTTGCGCCGGATCGAAGGCTGGCGCCGCAGCCCCCCGGCAGACCAGGGTCCGCACCGCCACTCCGTTGTTCTGAAAGGCATTGGCGAGCCAGGCATAGGCCGGCCGGCCCGTGAATACCCCTGCGCCCGTCCTCAGTTGTGTCCCCTCGAGTGGCCGCCAGTTCAGCCCTGCCCGCAGCGAGACATTGGCGTTGTTGCCGGGCAGCACCTCGGTGTCGATCCCGAACCGGGAGTACAGCCCCCGGTTCCACGAAGGCCGGCCATGGAAGACCGGCACGTCGAAGCGGATCCCTCCCCGGAGGGTCAGGCGCTCGTCGGCCGTCCATTCGTCCTGCACGTACAGCGAGTACTCGCTCGCGCCGAACCTGGGATTGGCGCCGTCCTCGGTTAGCGGGATGGTGACCTCGTAGCGGTCGGGCCGGTTCCGGGCCAGATGCCACAAGCTCGGGAATGTGTAGCTGCCGAGCTCACCGGGAACGTGCCGGCGGTCGAAATCGAACCAGGTGCCCGACACGCCGAACAGGAGCGAATGGCGGCCCACGTCGTAGCTCAGGTTGTTGGCCAGCTGGACGACGAGCTGCTTCAGCCCATTGTCGTGCGAGAAGTAGCTCGCGCCCGAACGGACATCCCGCCGCACCTGGAAGTCGCCGATGTCTCCCTTGACGGTGACCTCCACCTGAGGCGACGCCGAGCGCCCCGTCTCGGAGTCGTCGAGGTGCTGGATGTTGGCGGCAAACTCGTTCGACAGTCCGCCCGCGAAGGTGGAGAAGAGCTGGAAGACGCCCGAGTGGCTGCGCGAGCTGATGTCGCTGCCGCTCGAGGAGAATTCGTAGAGGTCGCCGGGGAGACGGTTCGGGTCCGGATCGTCATCCGCCGAGGCGAAGCTGTAGCGCAGCATCGCGTCGTGGCGTTCCCCCATCTCCCAGTCGAAGCGTGCAAAGAGGTTGACGATCGTGTTCTCCAGGGTGAACGATCCGGCGGTGCCGGGGTCGGCCCCAAGGTCCTGAAGGAGGGACTGCATGCGCGTGACCGAATCAGCGACGAGCGAGAGCCGGAATCCGTCGGACTCGCCCACATGGAACCCGTTCGGGGGTTCGCGGTTCCGTTCCCACTCGCCGGCGACGAAGAAGTGGGCGCGGTCCTGGCGAATCGGCCCGCCCATCGTGAAGCCTCCGTGCGCGGTGGAAAGTTCGGGCCGGGTGGCGACATCGTCGATAACCAGCTCGCCCACCAGCGCGTCGCTGCGGTAGAAACCGAAGGCGGAGGTCTCGAACTCGTTCGTCCCCGACCTGGTCACCGCGTTCATCGCGCCGCCGGTGAAGCCGGATTGACGCACGTCGAAGGGAGCCACAAGCACCTGAAACTGCTCCACCGCCTCAAGCGGGATGACGCGTCCGCCCGCGCGGCCTCCGGCCACGTTCTCGGTCGAAAGCCCGAAGACGTCCTGGTTGAGCGCCCCGTCCACGTTGAGGGTGTTGAAGCGGTAGTTGGCGCCGGCGACCGAGACTCCCTCTTCCGACACGCGCGAGAGCGGCGACAGCGCAGCGAAGTCGACGAAGTTGCGGGTCAGCGTAGGGAGCTCCTCGATGATCTCCGCAGTCACCAGCGTGGAGATGCCGATCCGCCCGGGGTCGAACTCGATGTCCCGTCGCGCCTCGACCTGGATGCCCTCGATCTCGACCGCCTCCGGGAGGAGCGTGACGTCAAGGTTGATGAAGCGGCCGAGGAGCAGTTCGAGGTCTTCGCGCGTCCGGGCCCCGAAGCCGATGCGAGTGACGGTCATGGTGTAGGGGCCGCCGGGACGCAGGCTGCGCAGGGTGTAGCGCCCGTCGGCCGTGGTGATGGCCGTGTTGGTCGCCCCGGTTTCGGTGTGCTCCAGGGTGACCAGCGCGCCCTCGACCGGAACGCCCTCCTGGTCGAGGACGCGTCCGCGCAGCCCGGCGGTGGAGATGCCCTGAGCCGCGAGCGGCGCGGTGCTTGCGACGGTCGCCGCAAGACCGATCACGAGGGCATTCAGCTTGGGCGACTTCGTGTGCAACGGTGTCAGACGAAAAATGGGAATCATACTCGCTCCTTGCCTGGGTGGTTCTCCAGCCCGGTGTCATCAGCCCGCTACCTTGCCATCCGCAGCCGAACGCCGAACTGCGCCCGCCACTGCGAGGTCGGCACCTCGGGCACGTAGGGCAGCGCCGCCCGCAGCCTGCCGGTCTCGCGGCTCCTCTTCGTCGCGCCGATGTAGTGGGCCAGCAAGACGCTGGAGGGATCCGGGGGAATCGCCCCGGGAATGACGAACCTCCGGACCTCGAACGCCTGAACCATCGGGTTGACGACGTACACAATGCCCTGCGACGGGTCCAGCAGGTTCAGGACGTTGAGCAGATCCACCCTGATTTCGGCAGACAGCCCCATGGCCTCGACAGTCTGCGCAACCCGGAGGTCGACCTGGTTCGACCAGGGCGCATCGCAGGTGTTGCGCGTCAGGACCCGGTTCCTGTGTTCCTGAAGGCATTCCTCCAGCTGGTACAGACTCTCCCACATCGCGCGGCTGGCGAAGCTGCCCGCGAACTGGCTGGGAACATCCGGGACGTAGAGCAGGTCGTTCGAAAGGCTGGCCGCACGCGGTCCGGGAAAACCGTCTCCATTGACATCGCCCCTGTACACATAGGAGTACGGCACGCCCGACTGCCCCACGTACAAGAGGCTGATCTCCGTGCCCCCGAAGCCGGGCAGGATCCGGGTGTGCGCGCTTGCGACCACCTTGTGGGGCCGGTCGAACTGCGAGCGCTGGCGGAGCGGGCGGTTGGGGTGGAGGTTCACCGGCGTTGACGCGTAGTTCGAGGTCACATCGATGGAGGTGAGGTTCTGAATGTCTGCGGAACGGGTGACCGAATAGCCCGCCCTGAACCCCAGCGTCTCGCCGAAATCCTTCCGCAGTTCGAGGGTGGCGGCGTAGGTAAGGTTGTCGTCACGGTTGGTGATCCGCAGGACCGGACCGAACAGGTCCGAACGCCGGCTGCCCTCCCAGAGCTGCTCCTGCCCCCGTCCGAAGCCACCCTGCGTCGCCGTCCCGAAGACCGAGCGGACGCCGAAGCCGAAGCCGTCGGTGAATCCGTCCAGCGCTGCGCCCTCGCTGTCCTCGGCGACGATGTTGTCGTTCTGGATGAAGATCTGATTCAGGACGAGGTTGTACATCAGGCTTCCGGACAGCACGACCCCGCCCGGCAGCCGCTGGTCCAGTGCGATCATCGAGCGCAGGTCCTGCGGGAAGCGGAAATCCCGGTCGAAGTAGTTGATGACCGGCCGCGAGTCGCCGGTGTCCGGCCCGCCGGCGCATTGCGTGGGCGCGGGCCGGCCTGGATCGAAGGCAGGCGCCTCGTCGCCCCGGCAGACCAGCGTGCGCACCGCTTCACCGTTGTTCTGGAACGCGTTGGCGAGCCATGCATAGGTCGGACGGCCCGTGAACACCCCTGCGCCGGCCCGCAGCTGCGAGCCCTCGAAGGGCCGCCAGTTGAACCCCGCGCGAAGCGAGACCGTGAAGTTCCTGCCGGGGAGCTCCGACGTGTCGATCCCGAACTCGGAGTCCAGTCCGTCGTTCCGTGACGGCCGGCCATGGAAGACCGGCATGTCGAAGCGGACTCCTCCCCGGAGGGTGAAGCGCTCATCGGCCGTCCATTCGTCCTGCGCGTACAGCGAGTACTCGCTTACGCCGAACCTCGGGTTCGAGCCGTCCCCGGTCAGGGGGATGGTGATCTCGTAGCGGTCCGGCCGGTTCCGGGCCAGGTGCCCCATGGTCTCGAAGTCGTAGCTGCCGAGTCCGCCTGGCACGTACCGGCGGTCGAAGTCGAACCAGGTGCCCGACGCGCCGAACAGGAGCGAGTGCCGCCCCACATCGTAGCTCAGGTTGTTCGCCAGCTGGACGATGAGCTGCTTCAGACCATTGTCCTGCGAGAAGTAGCCGGCCCCGGAGCGGACATCCCGCCGCACGAGGAAGTCGCCGACGTCTCCCTGCAACGTGACCTCCACCTGCGGAAACGCGGACCTCGCCGTCTGGGTGTCGTCGAGGTGCTGGACGTTGGCCGCAAACTCGTTGGACAGTCCGCCGGAGAAGGTGGAGAAGAGCTGGAAGACGCCGGAGTGGCTGCGCGAGCGGATGTCGCTGCCGCTCGAGGAAAGCTCGTAGAGGTCGCCGGGCAGGCGGTTCGGGTCCGGATCGTCGTCCGCGGAGGCGAAGCTGTAGCGCAGCATCGCGTCGTGGCGTTCCCCCATCTCCCAGTCGAAGCGAGCAAAGAGGTTGGCGATCGTGTTCTCCAGGGTGAGCGACGCGGCGGTGCCCGGGTCGGTGCCGAAACCCTGGAGCAGGGACTGCATGCGTGCGACCGAATCGGGGACGAGGGACAGCCGGAACTCGTCGGCCTGGCCGACATGGAATCCGTTCGGGGGTTCCTGGATCCGTTCCCACTCGCCGGCCACGAAGAAGTGGGCGCGGTCGCGGAGGATCGGTCCGCCCATCGTGAAGCCTCCGTGGGCGGTCGAGAGTTCGGGCCGGGTGGCGACGTCGTCGATCACCAGCTCGCCCACGAGCGCGTCGCTGCGGTAGAAGCCGAAGGCGGAGGTCTCGAACTCGTTCGTCCCCGACCTGGTCACCGCGTTCATCGCGCCGCCGGTGAACCCCGATTGCCGCACGTCGAAGGGCGCGACGAGGACCTGGAACTGCTCGACCGCGTCGAGCGGAATGACGCGTCCGCCCGCGCGTCCCCCGGCCACGTTCTCCGTCGAAAGCCCGAAGACGTCCTGGTTGAGCGCCCCGTCCACGTTGAGCGTGTTGAAGCGGTAGTTGGTGCCGGCGATCGACACTCCCTCCTCGGAGACGCGCGTGAGCGGGGAGAGAGCCGCGAAGTCGACGAAGTTGCGCGTCACCGTGGGGAGCTCCTGGATGATCTCGGCGGTGACCAGCGTGGAGATGCCGATCCGCCCCGGGTCGAACTCGACGTCCCGCTGGGCCTGGACCTGGATGCCCTCGATCTCTACGGCCTCCGGGAGGAGCGTGACGTCAAGGTTGATGAAGCGGCCGAGGAGCAGCTCGAGTTCTTCGCGTGTCTGCTCTCCGAAGCCGATGCGCGTGATGGTCAGGGTGTAGGGGCCGCCGGGGCGCAGGCTGCGCAGGGTGTAGCGCCCGTCGGCCGTGGTGATGGCGGTGTTGGTCGCGCCGGTTTCAGTGTGCTCCAGGGTGACCAGCGCGCCCTCGACAGGGGCGCCCCCCTGGTCGAGAACGCGTCCGCGCAGCCCGGCGGTGGAGATGCCCTGGGCCGCGAGCGGGGCGGCACAGGCGAGTGTCGCCGCCAGGCCGGTCACGAGGGCGCGCAGTCTTCTCGAAACGATGTGCAGCGGGGTTTTCGAACGTGAAATGGGTATCATACTCGCTCCTTGCCTGGTGGGTTCTTCTGGCGGGTGTCATCGACCCGCTACCTTTCCATCCGCAATCGAACACCGAACTGGGCGCGCCACTGCGATGTCGGTACCTCCGGCACGTAGGGCAGTGCCGCCTCGACCGCGCCGGTGACCCGGTCGCGTTGCAGGCCGCCGATGTAGCGGGACTGCAGCCTGGGTATCGAGACAAGCCCCGAACCGGGCTCCGGGAACCGCCTCACCTCGAAGATCTGCACCACCGGATTGACGACATGCACGATTCCCCAGTGTGAGTGCAGCAGATTGAGGACGTTGAGCAGGTCCAGAGAGAGGTCCACGGACAGCCCGCGGGCCTCGACCGTCTGCGCAACCCGGAGATCGAACTGGTTCGACCAGGGCGTCCGGCAGGTATTCCGAGCCAGGATCCGGATCGTCTGCCTCTGGAGACACTCTTCCTGGTCGTAGAGGCTATACCACAGAATCTCGCCCTCCGGGTGTCCGGGGACTCCGGGGAACCCGGTGACCTCGTCGGTGATGTAGATCAGGTCGTTGGGAAGGCTCGAGGTCCTCGGGCCCGGGAAGTCGTCCCCGTTTACGTCGCCCTTGTACACGTACGAGTACGGCACACCCGACTGCCCCACGTAAAGGAGGCTGATCTCCGTCCCGCCGAACCGGGGCAGGATGCGCGCGTGGGCACTGGCCACCCACTTCTCCGGCCGGTCGAAGCGCGACGACTGCCGCACCGGCAGGTTGGGGTGCACGTTGACGGGGGTGGAGGCGAAGTTCGACGTGATGTCGATCGAAGTGAGGTTCTGCAGGTCGGCCGACCGGGTCAGCGAGTAGCCCACCCGCAGCCCGAGCGTCTCGCCGAAGTCCTTCCTCAGTTCGAAGGTGGCGGCGTAGGTGAAGTTGTCACCCTTGTTTGTGACCCTGAGCACCGGACCGAACTCCTCGGTCCTCCTCCCGCCCTCCCAGAGCACCTCGTTGCCCCGGAAGTGTCCCTGGGTGGGGTTCCCGAACACCTGGCGGTGCGCGAGGCCGAAGCCGAGCGAATACCCGGCTTCCGTCTCGCCCACGATCCGGTTCTCCAGGAGGTTGATGTTCTCGATGAAGACCTGCTTGAGGGCCTTGTTGTAGATGAGACTCCCCGAGAGGACCAGACCCCCGGGCAGCCGCTGGTCCAGCGCGAGCATCGTCCGCAAGTCCTGCGGAAACGCGAAATCGGGATCGAAGTAGTTGATGACCGTCGACGACTGCGGCGGCCGGGGTGGGCCGGAGCATTCCGTAGGGGTTGGGCCGGTGGGGTCCAGGGCGGGTGCCGAGCCGCCCCTGCACACCACGGTCCGCGCGGCGACTCCATTGTTCTGGAAGGCGTTCGCGAGCCAGGCGAAGGCCGGACGGCCGGTGAACACCCCGGAACCGGCCCGGATCTGCGTGCCGTCGAGGGGGCGCCAGTTGAGTCCCGCCCTGAGCGACAGCGTTGAGTTCCCGGCGGGAAGCCGGGAGGTGTCGATCCCCAGCGCCGATTCCAGCTCCGGGTTGGCGGCCGGACGCCCGCGGAAGGTCGGGAGGTCCATCCGGGCCCCGGCGCGCAGGGTGAAGCGCTCGCTGGCCGCAAATTCGTCCTGAATGTAGAGGGAGACTTCCTGAACTCCGAAGGTGGGATTCGAGCCGTCCTCCGTCAGCGGAATCGTGATCTCGTAGCGGTCCGGATCGTTCTGCTCCAGCTCCTCCAGACTCTCGAACTGGTAGCTGCCGAACGCGCCGGGAAGGAACCGGCGGTCGAAATCGAACCAGGTGGCGGACGCGCCAACCAGGAGCGAGTGGCGCCCCAGATCGTTGCTCAGGTTGTTGGCCACCTGGATCACGCGCTGCCGAAGCCCGTTGTCCTGGGAGAAGAAACTTGCGCCCGAGCGTACGTCGCGCCGCACAGGCAGGTCGTCGATGACGCCGTCGAGGGTGACCTCGACCTGGGGCAGGGCGGTGCGCGCCGTCTCACTGTCGTCGAGGTGCTGGAAGTTCAGCGCCAACTCGTTCGAAATCCCGCCAGGCAGCGACGAAAACAGCTGAAAGACCGCCGAGTGGCTGCGTGAGTGGATCCTGCTGCCGCTCGTCGACAGCTCGTAGAGGTCGCCGGGGAGGCGGTTCGGGTCGGCCTCGTCGTCCGCCGAGGCGAAGCTGTAGCGGAACATGGCGTCGTGGCGGTCCCCCATCTCCCAGTCGAACCGCGAGAACAGGTTGACGAGCGTGTTCTCGAGCGTGTGCGACGCCGCGGTGCCCGGATCGGCTCCGAGGCCCTGAAGAAGCGACCACATGCGCGCGACCGAGTCGGCAACCAGCGCCAGCCGGAACTCGTCGGACTCTCCCACATGAAACCCGCTCGGCGGCTCGCGAATCCGCTCCCACTCGCCGGCGAGGAAGAAGTGTGCGCGGTCACGGAGGATGGGGCCGCCCGCCGTGAACCCGCCGTGCGCGGTGGACAGCTCGGGTTCGGTGGCGACATCGCCGATCACCAGCGGGCCGACCAGCGCCTCGTTGCGGTAGAACCCGAAGGCGGAGGTCTCGAACTCGTTGGTGCCCGACCTGGTCACCGCGTTCATGGCGCCGCCGGTAAACCCGGATTGGCGCACGTCAAAGGGAGCGACGAGCACCTGAAACTGCTCGACCGCTTCGAGCGGGATGACGCGCCCGCCAGCCCGCCCTCCCGCGATGTTGTCGGTCGAGAGCCCGAAGACATCCTGGTTGAGCGCGCCGTCCACGTTGAGGGTGTTGAAGCGGTAGTTGGTACCGGCGACCGAGACCCCCTCCTCGGACACGCGCGCGAGCGGCGAGAGCGCGGCGAAGTCGACGAAGTTGCGCGTAACCGTGGGGAGTTGCCCGATGATCTCGGCGGTGACGAGGGTGGAGATCCCGATCCGGCCGGGATCGAACTCGATGTCCTGCCGGGCCCGGACCTCGATCCCCTCGATCTCGACGGCTTCGGAGAGGAGCGTGACGTCCAGGTTGACGTAGCGGCCGAGCAGCAGTTCGATGCCCTCGCGGGTGTGGTCCCCGAAGCCGATGCGCGTGACGGTGACGGTGTAGGGGCCGCCGGGGCGCTGGCCGCGCAGGGCGTAGCGGCCATCGGATGTGGTGATTGCCGTGGCGGTCGCGCCGGTCTCGGTGTGCTCCAGCCGGATCAGCGCTCCTTCAACCGGCGAGCCCGCCGGGTCGAGGACGCGGCCGCGCAGGCCGGCGCTGGAGACGCCCTGGGCCCGGACGGAGGCGGGAACCGCGAGGACGCACAGGAATGCTGTTGTGGCGGCTGCGGTGATCAGAAATGCCCGGAGGGCGGTGGCTTGCATCGATTCCCGCTCCTTTTACCGGTCAGGTCGGCCAGACGGGGCATCCAAGGTAGTACCATCGGTAACGCGGAGATGTTCCCCACGCAGACGGGCGTCTGTCAATGCATCGGAGGGAACCGGGGGAAGACGCCTACGGCTCGCTCCTGCGGATCCGGTACCCCTCAACCCTCTCGATCCCCAGTTCGTCACGGCGCACGGCCAGCAGGAACTCCCGGTCGATCCAGCAGGGAGTGATTCTCCGGTGACATAGCTTCAAATCAGGCCACGCCGGGATCACGCCCAGCCAGCGTCCGTCCGGACCGAATACACTCCACTGGTCCGGCATCCCCGCCTCCGACGCCGACCACTCCCGGACCCACAGAAAGCCTTCCGTATCCGCGACCAGGCCGGCCACCGGCGGAAACGCGTCCCGCAGGGGCATCCCTGCGAAGAACTCTTCCGGGGACTGACCCGCTTCCTCTTCCAGGGGCCACCCTGCGACCAGGGCCGACTTCCATGCTTCCTGCGCCGCTTCGGTAACCGGCACCGAAGCGGTAGTGCGGCGAATGATCCGGATCAGGTCTCCGCCCATGGAGAACTGGTGGATCTCGTCGGTGTCCCCGTTGCTGATGTAGATCGATGGCGGGTCGCCTCCGGACGCCAGGTGGGAGTCGAACATGAAGGTCTGGAGGCCCGGCCGCACTCCCTTCTGCTCCTGCGCCATCCAGATTTCCGACCCCTCCCACGACCCAAGGGACCGGGGGGAGTAGCTGTCGTCGATCCTGAGGAACTCGGCCGGCGGATGCCGGGTAAAGCTCGCGGGCGCCAGCATCCCGGACGACTCACGGCGGGCCGCGACGACCACGGAACCGTCGGGGAGCGGAAACGGCCGCGATTCGGCGTTCGTGCCGGGAGCCACTTCCATCATGCGCAGAAGGTCGATCGTTCGCTCGCCCAACAACCTGCCACCGGTATCGAAGTAGCTTGTCGGGGAGAACCAGTAGTCCCACACCACCAGCGTGTCCGGCGGCAGGTACTGCAGCTGCTGCGGGCGCGCGAACTCGCCCGGCCCCTCGCCGCGGCCCCCGATCGTCATCGACAGCTCCCCGGACGGCTCGAAGAGATAGAGCTGGTGGTTTCCCGTGGACAGGACCGCGATGCGGCCGTCCTCCAGACGCGCCAAACCGCTGACCCTCCAGATCAACTGAGCGGCGTCGTCGGCTGCGGAACCAGGCCCGCTGTTCGGCGTGTCCGTCCGGCTCCCACCCAGCACGATCTCGGGCTCGGCATCGATCGTCCAGAACTGCCCGAGCGGGTGCTCCGGCGCGTGGTTCTCGACGATCTCGATTCCGGCGGAATCCTCGACCGTGAAGGATGCCCGCGCTCCGGCCATGTCCTGCCCGGCCGGTGGGCGATCGCAGGCTGCCGCGGGAACAGCCAGGAGGACGCCGCTCCGAATGAAGAGCGGGGCAATGCGGGCCAGGGGAATCACCGAGGGGCCCGCGCGGTCGCCCGGCCGCGCCCCGCAGTCCCGAAGTTGCGTGTCGCGGAACTCGCCGCTCGCCCATCCCGGCGGATCCGGTAGCCCTCCACCCTTTCCACCCCGAGCTCGTCCCGCCTGACGGCCAGCAGAAAGTCACGGTCAATCCAACACGGGCTCATGCGCTGGTGGCAAACGAACAGATCCGGAACGCCGCGAACAACTCCAAGCCACCGTCCTTGGGGGCTGAACACGCTCCACTGGTCGGGCATCCCCGGTTCGGCAGCCGACCATTCGCGGACCCACAGGTACCCGTCCGCATCGACAGCCAGACCGGCCACGGGCGGGTAGGCCTCTCTGCGGGGCATCCCGTCGGTGAGATCCTCCCAACTCATCCCGAATCCGGGCTCCATGTCCTCGTAGGACGCCTCCAGCGTCGCGAGCCACGATTCGTGGCCCCTGTCCGTGACCGGCGCCGGACCCGCCGTGCGGCGGATGATCCTCACAAGGCTCCCCTCCTGCGAGAACTGGTAGATGTCGTTCCGCTCGCCGTCACCGATGTAGATGGAAGGCGGATCGCCCCCGGTCGCGATGTGCAGGTCGACGAGAAGGATCATGAGAAAAGCGTCTGTGGTCTCCGGAATCCAGAGCTGCCACACCGCCCAGGATCCGAGTGGGTGCGCCGTGTACGTGCTGTCAACCAAAGCGAGATCCACCGGAGGTCGGTAAAAGGCGCCGGTCGGCGGGGGCGACGCCGGCTCCTCCCCTCCGAGGACCACGAACGAGCCGTTCACAAATGGAATCACTTGCGATTCGGCAGTGGTCCCGGGGACGCGTGCCATCAACTTCAGGAGATCGATCGACCGTTCCCCCAGGAGCGTGCCGCCGGTGTCGAAGTAGCTGGCCGGGGCGAACCAGTAATCCCACACCACCAGCGTATCCGGGGCCAGGTACTGAAGGAGCTGGGGACGGTCGAATTCGCCGGGGCCCTCGCCGCGCCGCCCGATGACCGTGGACAGCTCGCCCGATGGCTCGAACAGGTAGAGTTGTTGGTTCCCCTGGGAGAGAACGGCCACCCTTCCGTCCTCCAGGCGGGCGACCCCCACGACCCGCCAGATCAGTTGCGCGGGGTCGTCCCGGGCCGCCCCGCCACCCGGGGGCGCTTCGCCGCCGCCGGCACCCCCGCCCAGCACGATCTCGGGCTCCGGATCGAGCGTCCAGAACTGCCCTTGGGGATACTCCGGCGCATGGCTCTCGACGATCTCGATACCGGCGGAGTCCCGCACGGTGGCTGCGGCGCCAGCGACGCCCGTGTCCACCCCCGGCGAGCCGTCACAAGCGCCAGCGCCCACCAATGCAAGCGCCGCGGAGGAGGCCACGAACCCGGCGCGGCTCCGGCGGCTCATCGACCTGCCGAGCGGTTCGCCCGACCCCTCCGTCACGTGACCCCGGTTGCCGGGCTGACGGCTACCCCGTTGCCGCATGCGGCCGGATGTCCTTCCTGCTGCGCAACGAATCCACCGGCTTGCAGTCGCCCTTCTCGTCGCAGATTCCAACGATCCTGGTCGGAATGTCGACCGGAATCAGTAAGGGCTGCGGAGTCGATGCGGACGCGTACTCCCGGTGCTCGTGCTGCCGTTCCTTGGCCAGCGCCTCGGAGATCGCTTCCAGGTTCGAGACTATTCTCCGGAGCGATTCCTTCGTTTCGTCGGAAAAGACCGCATACTCCCGGTTCTCATTCTCCCTCTCCCGCAACTCCCGGCGAAGCGCCTCGATCCGTCTGCCGGCCTCCTCGTCGGATATCCGGTCACTCTCCAACTCCACGTTGACCGACAGCACCCTTACAAAGCCATAGACGAACTGGTTCAGCGCCTCTTCCTCGTTGAGGGTGCGGGAATCCACCCTGGCGATCAGCTGGTCGACCAGCTCCTCCGCGACGCCGGCGAACTGCCCGGCAGTGCCCTCGCTCATATTGCCCGCTTCCACTTCTGCGTCCAGCTCCCCTCTCATCTCCGCGAAGCTCTCCTGGAAAAAGGCTCCCAGCGAGCCGTGTTCCGCCGCAATGGCCGCGATGTCGATCTCGGCCAGCATCTCGTCGGCGAGCTCAGCCACTTCGGCGTTCAGGAACGCTTCGTCGGACCAGGCAAGCGGCGTCGGCGGGGCTTCGGTCGTGTCCGCGGTCGGGGGGCTCTCCGCCTGATCGGCGGACCCGCAATACAGCATGCCGAATGGCAGCACGCACACGACGGCGATCCAGGTTGCGACGCGCAGCCGGCGCGGGGCCGGGGCGGCGGTTTTCCGTGTCATGATCATTTCAAGTCTCCTTCTCAGGGTTCGGGGATTGCTGCCGCGGTCGGCGGCGCTGGCGAAGGCGGGGGCGCGGACGGTTCTGGCCTCCGACATCAGCTCGATCGCGCGCAACAGCGACCGGGCGTAGCCGCGGGGACCGGACTTCAGCGCGGCGACTCCCAGCGCATCACAACACCACTCCTCGGCGACGCGAAGCTGGCGGCGGGCCCACCAGGCGACCGGATTCCACCAGAACACCGAGCAGGCCAGCCATTCCAGCCACCGCACCAGGTAGTCGCGGCGGCGTGCGTGGGCGAGTTCGTGGGCGAGGACGGCGCGCAGTTCGTCCCGGTCGAGCGCGTCGAGAAGGAACCGGGGGATGAGCACCCGCACCTTCCCACCCGTCCACCACACCATGGGCGAGACGCGCGCGGTCGTAGTGTGGACTTCGGGAATGCGGGTCATGCCGAGATTGTGGCCGGTTTCTTCCGCCAGCCGCTGGAGTTCCGTTGGCGCGACCCACGCCGCCCGTTTGAGCGAGCGCTGGAAGCGCAGGGCGCGCAGCAGCGTCCACCCCAGAAGCGTTGCCGTGCCCGCCACCCACAGGAACACCAGCAGGGCGCCTGCCCCGCCGGGCGACATCCCCGACGAGCCGGCCGCCCCACTTCCCACCGCAGGGAAGATCGGGAGCGCAACGACTGCCGGGGCCAGCAGCGCGACAAGCACCAGCAACCAGAGCGGGTAGGAGACGGCGCACCGCCCCACGCGACGGTGTACCACCCAGACACCGCAGGCCAGGATGATCGAGAAGATCAGCTTGGTGGCGCCGATCTGCAGCAGAAGGTTGGTCATGCTCGACCTCCGGGATTGGTGTTGAGCCGGGAAAGAGCGACGCAGCCGCGAGTCTGGACGTTCCGGTCAGCCGGGCCGTACATCCTATTCGTCCAGAAAGGCGCGGAGCCTCTCGATTTCGGCGCTGGATAGCCTGTCGTCCTCCACGAGCCGGGTGATGATCGGCACCAGCGAGCCTTCGGTGAGCCGGTTCGCCAGCGCCTCCAGCTGGTTGCCCGCGTAGGTCTCTCTGGAGAGCGTGGGGGAGAAGAGGTTGACACCCAGGTCGCGGTCGCGGACTACGTACCCCTTGTCCTCCAGCCGCTTCAGCAGCCTCTGCACGGTGCCGTGCTGAGGGCGGGGATCATCCGGATAGAGAGCCTCCTGGATTTGCCGGGCCGGCAGCCGGCCTCTCCTCCACAGCAACTCCATCACCGCCAGCTCCGAATTGGGCAGGGCAGGCATCGTCACGGGTCACGCTCCTTCGTTCCTGCGAGGTGTTACGACATCATATCGTAATATTAAGACCTAATGTCGTAACTGTCAAGCGAAGAAGCGCCCGAGGCGTCGCAACGCCCCGGGCGCCCGGACTTAGCAACGATGACTTGCGCTGCGTCGCCTATCCCGCGGGGTGGTCCCGGCTCGACGCCGAGGCGCTCCCCGGCTCTACCTGTTGCCGCCCTCGTTTCGCGCAGCCTCCAGCCGCTGAAGGGCCCTGGAAACCCGCTGGCGCATCTGCTCTTCGGTGATTTCGCCTGCTGCGACCCTGGCGCGCAGATCCCGGCGGAGGTAGTTGATTCTCGCCATCCCATCCCCTTGGGATGCCTGATCCGCAGACGCCTGATCGCCAGCGGTTTCGCCTCCGGCAGCCTCCAGCCGCTGAAGAGCCCTGGAAATCCGCTGGCGGGCCTGCTCTCCGGTGATTTCGCCTGCCGCGACCTGGGCACGCAGATCCCGGCGGAGCTGGTTGACCCGCGCCATCCCGCGATCCCGGGATGCATCGTCGCCGTCGCCGGCCTGTGCGGCGTCGTTTGTTTCCACCCCGGGCGCTTCCGTCGCCTCCCCGTCGGGAGCCGCGGCCGTGTCCGGCTGGCTGCAATACACGATTCCAAGCGGCAGCGCGCAGATCACCGCGATCCAGGTTGCAGTGCGCAGCCATCTCGGAGTGGTGGAGGTGTTGGTATCGACGGTCATTCTGTTTCTCCGCTTCTGGAGCTGGTGGCTTGGGTTCCTACTACAATGATGCGGACCCCACCCCAGACTTGCAACCCGAACCGCCCACCCCACGCCTTGCCCCCCCGCCACCGTTTCCGCACCTTATCGCGGCCACCGCGCACAAGCCCACCGCGAAGTCGAAGGGGACAGCTCCGATGACCACCGCAACCTGGATCACCATGATCGTGATCATGGCGTTCGTGTGGGGAGGCCTCGCGATGGCCCTCCGCACCGCGGTCCGGAAGGAATCCGCGAAGAGCGCCGACGGCTGATCGTACATTGCCCAAGCGCACCGACATCGACTCGATCCTGATCCTGGGGTCGGGTCCCATCGTCATCGGGCAGGCCTGTGAATTCGACTATTCCGGCACCCAGGCCGTGCGCGCGCTCAAGGAGGAGGGGTACCGGGTCATCCTGGTGAACTCGAATCCGGCGACGATCATGACGGACCCGGATCTGGCGGACCGGACCTACATCGAGCCGCTGACGCCCGAGTGGGTGGAACGGGTGATCGAACGCGAAAAGCCCGGCGCGCTGCTGCCCACGATGGGCGGGCAGACGGCCCTGAACATCGCCATGGACCTGCACCGGCAGGGGGTGCTGGCCGCCCACGGGGTCGAACTGATCGGCGCCGACGAGCGCTCGATCAGGATGGCCGAGGACCGCGAGGAGTTTACGGCCGCGATGAACCGGATCGGGCTCGCCGTCCCCCACGGCGGCTTCGCCTGCACCCTCGACGACGCGCTAACCATCATCGATGACACGGGCTACCCGGCCATCATACGGCCGTCCTTCACCCTGGGCGGCACCGGCGGCGGCACCGCGTACAACCTGGCCGAGTTCGAGGCCCAGGTGCGCAGGGGACTCGACGCCAGCCCGATCCGGGAGGTGCTCATCGACCGCTCGGTGATCGGGTGGAAGGAGTACGAGCTCGAGGTGGTGCGCGACGGACTCGACAACGTGATCATCGTCTGCTCGATCGAGAACTTCGACGCGATGGGAGTGCACACAGGCGATTCGATCACGGTTGCGCCCGCGCAGACGCTCTCCGACGTCGAGTACCAGCGCATGCGCGACGCCGCCATCGCCATCATCCGCGAGATCGGCGTCGAGGCGGGCGGCTGCAACATCCAGTTCGCGGTGAACCCGGAAGACGGCGAGATGCTGGTGGTCGAGATGAACCCCCGCGTGTCCCGCTCTTCGGCGCTGGCGTCCAAGGCGACCGGTTTTCCCATTGCGCGCGTGGGCGCGAAGCTGGCCGTCGGCTACCACCTCTACGAACTCCCCAACGACATCACGAAGACGACGCCGGCGTCGTTCGAACCCGCGCTGGACTACGTGGTGGTGAAGTTCCCCCGCTTCGCTTTCGAGAAGTTCCCGGATGTGGATGACACGCTGGGAGTGCAGATGAAGGCGGTGGGCGAGACGATGGCGATCGGGCGCACCTTCCGGTCGGCGTGGCAGAAGGGACTCAGGGGGATGGAGGTGGGGCGGACCGGGTGGGTGACGGGGCCGGCGCCCGCGGACGACGGACTCGAGTCGGACGACCCGGAAGCACTGCTCACCGCGGTGCGCCGGCCGACCACCTTCCGCAAGTACCAGCTCAAACGCGCGCTCGAGGCGGGCATCTCCATCGAGCGCCTCCACCGCGTCACCGGGATCGACCCGTGGTTCCTGGACCAGCTCGTGCAGATCCTCGAACTGGAACGCTGGTTCGCCGGCCTGCCGTCCCTCGATGCGGCCGCGGTGCGCCGAATGAAGCGCGAGGGGTTCGCCGACGCCCAGCTGGCCGCCCTGCGCGGGGCGGACGAGGCCGCCATCCGCTCGCAGCGCTGGAAATGGGGGATCCGGCCCACGTACAACGTCGTCGACACCTGCGCGGGCGAGTTCCCCGCGGCGACACCCTACTACTACTCCTCCTACGAATCCGAGGACGAGTCCGATCCGACCGACGCTCGCAAGATCGTCATCCTGGGCAGCGGGCCGAACCGGATCGGGCAGGGGATCGAGTTCGACTACTGCTGCGTGCAGGCGGTGCTGGCGCTGAAGGAAGCCGGCTACGAGACAATCATGGTGAACTCGAACCCCGAGACGGTCTCGACCGACTTCGACGTGAGCGACAAGCTCTACTTCGAGCCGCTGACGCTGGAGGACGTGGTCGAGATCGTGGAGCGCGAGCGTCCGGTGGGGGTAATTGTCCAGCTGGGGGGGCAGACGCCGCTGAATCTGGCGCGCCCACTGGAAGAGCTGGGGGTGCCGATCCTGGGGACTTCGGTGGACGCGATCGACCGGGCCGAGGACCGGCGCCGCTTCGAGGAGGTGTGCCGCCGGATCGGGGCGCGGGCGCCGGCGAACGGGACGGCGATGAGCGTGGACGAGGCGCTTGCGATCGCACGCGAGATCGGCTTCCCGGTGCTGGTGCGGCCGTCGTACGTGCTGGGCGGTCGCGCCATGGAGATCGTCTACGACGAGGAATCGCTGAAGGGCTACTTCGCGCGGGCCGCCAAGGCCTCACCGGATCACCCGGTCCTCGTGGACCGTTTCCTCGAGGACGCCTTCGAGGCGGACGTGGATGCGCTCTGCGACGGAACCGAGGTCGTGATCGGCGGAATCATGCAGCACATCGAGGATGCCGGGGTGCACTCCGGGGACTCGGCGTGCGTGCTGCCCCCCTACCTTCTGGGCCGCGCCGAGCTGGAGGAGATGCGGAGGCTGACGCGGCGCTTCGCGCTGGAGCTTGGCGTCGTCGGTCTGCTCAACGTTCAGTACGCGGTGAAGGACGGGCAGGTGTTTGTGCTGGAGGTGAACCCGCGGGCGTCGCGGACGGTTCCGTTCGTGGGGAAGGCCACCGGCGTACCGCTGGCCCGCCTGGCCGCGCGGCTGATGGCCGGGGAGAAGCTGGCCGACCTCGGGGTGGCGTCCGAGCCGGAGGTGAACGGGGTGGCGGTCAAGGAGGCGGTATTCCCCTTCAACCGGTTCGACGTGGACACGCTCCTGGGTCCGGAGATGCGCTCGACCGGCGAGGCCATGGGCGTCGACGACTCCTTCGGGATGGCGTTTGCCAAGGCCCAGGTGTCGGCGGGGAATCGGCTCCCCGAGGGAGAGGACGCGCTTTCGGTGATCGTGACCGTCAACGATTCCGACAAGCCCACGGTTACGCCGCTGGTGCGCCGACTGGCCGACCTGGGATTCCACGTACTTGCGACCGGCGGAACGCGCAACCACCTGCACCAGCTCGGCATCCCTTGTGAAAGGATTCACAAGGTCGGCGAGGGGCGTCCCCACATCGTCGACCGGATCGTGAGCGGGCAGGTTGCGCTGCTGATCAACACGCCGCTGGGGAAGAAGTCGCAGTACGACGACTACGCCATGCGGCGCGCGGCCATCGCGTACGGGGTGCCGTACCTCACGACGATGTCGGCCACCAGCGCGGCGGTCGACGCCGTGACCGCGATGCGCACCCGCCGCCCCGAGATTCTGAGCATCCAGGAGCGGATCGCGCGGGAACGCGAACCGGTGGGCGCGGCTTAGCGGATGCATCGGCGCTCCGAGTTCGCAAGCGCCTTGGAGACGCGCTGCCAGGGGAGGCTCTGCGCCGATGACGGTACCTGGCCGACCCCCCGGGCGGAATCGTGGCCGATTGCTTCGCCGTGCGCGCTTCTCCGATGATTCCCGCGTGACCGCCTTCCTCATGCACCCCGCGGCGGTGCTCCACGACACGGGCTGGGGGCACCCGGAGCACCAGGGGCGGCTGCGCGCGATCGCGTCGGCGGTGAAGAACGACCTGGTGGCGCTGCACGGGCGCGTGGTGCAGGTGGCGCCGGAGGCGGCCCGGGTCGAGGACCTCACGCTGGTCCACACCGAGGCGCTGGTCAGCGCGGTGCGGGGGGCGGTGGAAGAGGCACGTGAGCGCGGACGCGTGGTGGCGATCGACGCGGACACGCGCGTCTCGGCGGCGTCGTGGGAGGCGGCGATCGGGACGGTGGGCGCCGGACTGGAGGCCGTCCAAGGGGTCGCCGGGGGGACGTTCCGCAACGCCTTCGTGGCCGCGCGTCCACCCGGGCACCACGCCACGCCGGGCCGCGCGATGGGATTCTGCCTCTTCAACAACATTGCCGTCGCGGCGGCGAGCCTCCGGGCCAGCGGCGCGGCCGAACGCGTCCTGATCATCGACTGGGACGTCCATCACGGCAACGGGACGCAGGACGCCTTCTACGAGGACCCCGCCGTGTTCTTCCTCTCGCTCCACCAGTACCCGCACTATCCCGGGACGGGAGCCGCGCACGAGACGGGGCGGGGGAGGGGGGAGGGGTTCACGATGAACGTGCCGCTGCGCGCGGGGACATCCCGCGAGCACTATCTGGAGGTGTTTCGCCGTGCGCTCGACGATGCCGTGGCGCGCTCGGATCCCGACTTTGTCCTGGTGTCTTCGGGCTTCGACGTGCTCGCCGGGGACCCGCTGGGCGGGCAGCTGCTGGAGCCGGAGGACCTGCACCGGACCACCCGCATGGTGATGGATGCCGCCGAGCGCTGCTGCGGTGGCCGGGTTGTGGTATTCTTGGAGGGAGGATACGACCCGGAGCACACCGGGGCGGGATGCGTCGCCGTCATCCGCGCACTGGCGGGGGTTGGAATGGACGGTGAACCGATCGAACAGGGCCAACGAGCATGAGAGAGCGGGGATTCCGACGCGGCAGGCCCGGCGAACCGGCCGTTGCGGGCCGCACCGCCAGGGCGCCCGACCTGAGCCCCCGTGCGTCGGCCCGGCTCCTGCCTTTCGTCCTCGCATTGCCACTGATCGCAATGGCAGTGTCGCTTGGCGAGGCAGGCCGGAGCCAGCTCGCCGCCCGGGAGGCCGGCGCTGCCGCCGCCGCCCACGGGATCCGGGAACCACCTCCTGGCCCGGATGCCCGGGTCCCTCCCGCCGAACAAAAGCCCCTGGCCCCACCCCGCGAGATCCACCCCGAGGCGCGCGAGGCGATCTCCAAGATCCTCTCGCCCTTCTGTCCCCCCCCATACCTGCTCGAGAACTGTCCGTCGCCGGGTGCCGCCGCGCTCAGGGACAGCATCAACGACATGGCCCACGCGGGAATGACCGCCGATAGCATAATCGAGCGGGTGCTGGCGGCTCACGGCGAGGAGTATCGCGGCATGCCGAAGCGCTCCGGAAGAGGGCTCCTCGCCTGGACAATCCCGCCGGCGGTGCTTGTCGCCGGGCTGGTCCTTGTCGTCCTGGTGCTGCGCCGGCTGAAGGAACAGGCTCCGGCTGGTGCCCAGGCCGACCTCACCGACGAAGACAGGGAGCGCCTCGACGCGGCCCTCGCGGAACTGGAAGAGATGGAGGAGAGCGAATGACGAGGGTGCAGGAGGACGCTTCGGGAGCGCTGCTGGCAACCGCCGACGGCGTGGCGAGCGTTCAGGAGGCGCTCCGCGAGCGCGACCTGGACGGCTGGCTGCTCTACGACTTCAAGGACCGCAACCCCATCGGGCGCTCCCTGCTCGGTCTGGAGTGGACCACCCGGCGGGGATTCGCGCTCGTACCGGCGAGCGGCCGTCCCCGGCTCCTCATACATGCCATCGAGCACTCCTCCTGGCGCCACCTGGACTGGCCCCGCGAGAGCTACTCCAGCCGCCAGCGCATGGAGGAAGGATTGCGCGTCCTGCTCGCCGGCTGCAAGCGGGTAGCCACCGAGACCTCGGCCCGGTGCGATGTCCCGTACCTTGACCTGCTACCCGCCGGAATACGGGACGTCATCGAAGCGACCGGGATCGAACTCCACAGCTCCGGCGACCTCGTCTCCACCTTCTACGCGGTGTGGACCCCCGTGCAGCGCCAGGAACACGGCCGCGCCTCGGAGCTGGTCAAGACCCTGGCACGGGACGCCTTCGCCCGCGCGGCGAACCACATCACCCGCGGCGACATCATCACGGAGGGCGCTCTCGCCACCTGGATCCGCACCGAACTGGCCCGGCGCGGCGCACCCGTGCACGCCGACTGCATCGTCGCGATCGGCCCGACGGCCGCCGACCCCCACTACGATCCGGGCGAAGCCGGCCGCCCCATCCGCGCCGGCGACCTCCTGCTCATCGACCTCTGGGGCGCGCTTCACGAAGACTCCGTTCCCGCCGACCAGACCTGGATGGGCTTCCTCGGCAGCGGGCTCCCGCCCGGGATCGCCGAGCTGTGGGAGACGGTCAAGGCTGCCCGCGACGGCGTGGTCGACTCGCTCCAGGAACGCCACGCGCGCGGCGAGATCCTGCGCGGCTTCGAGGGCGACGACGTGGCCCGCGGCATCATCACGGATGCGGGATACGGCGAGTGGTTCATCCACCGCACCGGCCACTCGATCGACCGGGACATCCACGGCCGCGGCCCCAACCTCGACAACCTGGAGACGCGCGACGACCGGGTGCTGGTGCCCGGCGTCGGCTTCTCGGTGGAGCCCGGGATCTACATCCCCGACGACGTGGGGATCCGCACCGAGATCAACGTCCACATGGGACCCGGCGGCCCCGAGGTGACGGTCGACGAGCCGCAGCAGGACGTCTTCCTCCTGCTGCAGGACTGATTCCGGGGCGCCCGGCCCCGCGCCTTGCCCATGTCCGGCCCCCGCGCCGTAGCGATGGCCGGCCCCGGTGCCTCCCTCGTCGAGGTGGCGCTGCCGCTTCCGGTGCGCCGTCTGTTCACCTACCGGGTAGCCGGCCCGGCGCCGGCGGTCGGGACGCGCGTTCGGGTTCCCTTCCGCAACCGCACCCTCACCGGGTGGGTGCTGGGCCCTGGGAAGGATATCGCCGGCGTGCGCGATGTCCTCGCCGTGCTGGATTCGCGCCCCTCCGTCGGCGGCGAACTTCTGGATCTCGCCCGCTGGATCGCCGAGTACTATGTGGCGCCGGTCGGGATGGTGCTCCGGGCCATGCTGCCCGCACCGGCTACGGCAGCGCCGCGGAGACGGCTGGTCGCCCGGGTTGTGCGGCCGATCGGCACCCTCGCGGAGCTCGAGGGGGTGTTCGGGCGGGCGCAGCGGCAGCGGGAAGCATTCGAGCGGCTCCTCGAAGCGGGTGGCAGACAGGCCGTCGCAGCGCTAGCCGAGCGGGGATTCAGCCGGAGCGTGGTCCGCGGGCTGGAAGCGAAGGGTCTGATTCGCGTAGCGGACGAAGTGGTTTTGCGCGATCCGTTCCGCGAGGAGCCGGTGGAAAAGGGCGATGCGCCGACTCCCACCGCGGGCCAGCGCGGCGTGCTCCGCCGCATGGTGGGGACGCTGGGGAGGGGAGGCGGGACGTTTCTCCTGCACGGCGTCACGAGTTCGGGCAAGACGCTCGTCTACATCGAGCTGATCCGCAGCGTGCTGAGGCGGGGCGAGGGTGCGCTCATGCTGGTCCCGGAGATCGCGCTGACGCCCCAGACGGTCGCCCGCTTCCGCCGAGCCTTCGGGAACCTCGTGGCGGTCGTGCATTCGGGGCTGTCGGACGGCGAGCGCTTTGACGCCTGGACGCAGCTCCGTTCCGGCGAGAAGCGCATCGCGATCGGCGCCCGCTCGGCGGTCTTCGCGCCGGTGAGCGCCCTGGGAGTGGTAGTCGTGGACGAGGAACACGATGGCAGCTACAAGCAGTCCGAGTCCCCTCGCTACAGCGCGCGCGACGTGGCGGTGGTGCGCGCCGGGCGGGCGGGTGCCGTGTGCCTCCTCGGATCGGCCACCCCGTCGCTGGAGAGCTGGGCCAACGCGCAGGGCGGGAAGTACACGCTGCTCGAACTGCCCGATCGGGTAGGCGGCGGCGTACTTCCGGAGGTCCGGATCGTGGACCTGAGATCGCGGGTCAAGCCGGATTCCGGTGCCGCCCGCCCCCCGGCGGCGGAATTCGCATCCAGCGCGTCCGGTCCCCCCGCGCCCCCCGCGCAGGTCATCTCCCCACCGCTCCTCGACGCACTCCGCCAGCGCGTGGCCCGCAGCGAGCAGACCATCCTCCTCCTCAACCGGCGCGGCTACGCGAGCCTCGCCCTATGCCGGAGCTGCGGCGACGTCACCGAGTGCGCGCACTGCTCGGTCTCCATGACCCTCCACCGCGGCCGGCGCCGGATGATATGCCACCACTGCGGCCACACCACGCGGCCGCCGCGCCAGTGCGCGCGGTGCGGCTCCACCGAGCTCTCCTTCCGGGGACTCGGCACCGAGCAGGTCGAGCGCATCGTGCTGGAAAGCCTGCCCGGCACGCGGGTCGCACGCATGGACGTGGACACGACCGGAGGGAAGTGGTCGCACCGGGACATCCTCGCCCGCGTCGAGTCGGGCGCGGTGGACATCCTCGTCGGCACCCAGATGATCGCGAAGGGGCTGGACTTCCACCGCGTCACCCTGGTCGGCGTCATCAACGCGGACATCGGCCTGCACCTGCCCGATTTCCGGAGCTGCGAGCGCACGTTCCAGCTCCTCTCCCAGGTGGCGGGCAGAGCGGGACGGGGGCACCTTCCCGGCGAGGTCATCATCCAGACCTACGTCCCGGATCACTACGTGGTCCGCGCGGCGGTCGCCCACGACTACCACGGCTTCGTGGAACGGGAACTGAGCGCAAGGACCGACCCGCGCTACCCCCCCTGCGTGCGCATGGCGCGCATCCTCGTCAGCAGCCCGGCCCAGTCCGAAGCACTGTCCGGAGCCGAATCCCTCGCCGTCTGGCTCCGGGGCAGGATCCGGTCACGTCCCGAAATCCTGGGGCCGGCGCCTGCCCCCATCGAAAAGCTGCATGGCCGTTTCCGCTGGCATTTGCTTCTGCGGGGCCGCGCCTCGGAAGTCGGGCGGGCGCTGAACGCCGTGGCCGACGATTTCAAGTCTCCGGGGGCGGGGATTCGCATTTCCCTCGACCGGGACCCCCTGCATCTCATGTAGCATCCCCCGGTGCCACTCGATGGCGACGGTTCCTGCCTCCCGCGCTGATTCGTTATCCTGAATGGTGCGCGCATTTTGCAAGCCAGTGGACAGATCCTGACAGGAGTCGGCGCGTGAGCTGCCTCGCCCTGAACGCATCGTACGAGCCGCTGATGATCGTTCCGTCCAGGCGGGCGATCCGGCTGGTCCTGGACCGGAAGGCGGAGATCCTGGAGGAGGACTCGCTGCGCGCCTTTCGCACCGTACGCGCCAGCCACCCCTTCCCGCTGGTCATCCGCCTCGTCCGGTACGTACACGTCCCGAGGCGCTTCCGCAGGCAGGTCACCAACACCTTCCTGTTCGCGCGCGACGGTTACGCCTGCCAGTACTGCCACCGCCACAAGCGCGAACTCCGCCGCCGGGAGTTCCTCACGCGCGACCACGTCCTGCCGATCTCGCGGGGTGGCGGCAATTCGTGGGAGAACGTCGTCACGGCCTGTTCCACCTGCAATCACCGCAAGGGGAACCATCTGCCGCAGGAGGCGGGCCTCCGCCTGTCGTCGCGACCGGTCGAGCCGAACCACGTGCAGCTCGTTTGGGCGGTCCGGAAGGTGACGCCCATCCAGGCCAAGTACATCCGCATGTTCTTCGGCGACGACGCAGTCCCGCTCGTGCAGGGCGAGGCCGGAGGGTACGAACTGCACGGGACCGCGCAATAGTGCTCCGTTCACCGTCTCCCTTCCCTGGGACTTTCAGGAAACCCGCATCTCCGGTATAGTTTCGCATCGTTCACCCATTGCGGGACACGAGCATGCGAGATTCGGACAAGCGTGATCGGGGCTCTCCTGCACCGGCGCGCAAGATGCCCTCCCCCGCACCGGATGCACCTCACTCGGCGCGGGAGCCCCTCACGCCCCCGCCCCCTGCGGCCAGGCCCGTCCCTGCCCGGGAGTCCGTCCCTGCGCCGCCGAAGCCGACCCCCGTCCGCGACGGAGGTCCGCCACCGCGCCCCGCCCCTGCCAATCGCGGCGCTTCCTCAAGGCCGCCGAAGCCCGCGGATCGCGAGACGCCACGGCCCCGGAAGCCCCCCGCGGCCCGGGAGGCCGTCCCGCCCCCCGCACGCGACCTGGACCGGGCCGGTCCCCGGACCGAGCCCACCCGTAGCGTGCGGCTCGGAGAGGAGACCTGGAGGGTCCGGCTGAAGGGTGCCGCCACCGTCGGATCGGGACATGCCGGCGCCCGGATTCTGAGCGTGGGCTTCGAGGCCCCGGAGGACCGGGCAGATCCCGTGGAGACCCGTTACGTCCTTGCGCGCAGACTCGAAGAAGTCAGCGAGGACGAACTCCTTACCCTGGTCCGTGAGGTAGCCCGGCAGCCTGCCGCAACTTCAGGATCCTCCCGGCGACGGAGGCGAGGTCCCGGCCGGGAGCGGCGCCGCCGCAGGGGAAGGACGTGAGGCGGCCGAATCCTCCCGGATGCCCCGGGCAGCCCGGGATCGCTAACGGAATCCCGCGCGCGGCGGTCGGTGAGGAGAGACGAACGCGGGCGGCTTCAACAAGGAAGCTGTTACAGGTGTCTAATCTCCAGGAATGAGGCAACGGTCTGACGCGGAACTCGTGACCCAGGCGCGTTGCGGCGACAGGGAGGCGTTCGGGGAGCTGGTCAGGCGCTACCAGCGCGCGGCCTACTCCGTGGCCCTCTCGGTCACAGGAAAGCACCAGGACGCAGAGGATGCGGCCCAGGAGTCTTTCATGGTGGCGCTGCAGCGACTTGACGACTGCCGCAACGCGGACCGGTTCGCAGGCTGGCTCCTGGCAATCGTCCGGAACCGCTCGCGGAACCTCATCCGGCGTGAAAACCTGCGTAGCGCGGACGAGATCCCGGCAAGCGCGAGTTCGTCGGGGCCCGGTCCCGACCGGATGGCGGACATCTCGGCCCTGAGGGGCCGGCTGAAGGAGGCGTTGAGCACATTGACGGAGGTACAACGGGAGATCGTTCTGCTTCACGACCTGGAGGGCTGGAAGCACGACGAGATTTCGGAGCGCATCGGCATCCCCTCGGGGACCGTCCGGTCGCACCTCCACTTTGCACGCAAGGCACTGCGCGCCCGGCTGGCCGGGTGGAAGGACCACATATAGGCCTTCGAGGTGAACATGGAAGACAACGACAGAGTCACAGCGCTGGAGGTCCTGGATCCGGGCCATGAGCGGACGGGCTACTGGGACCGGTTCCGCTCCCAAATCCTTGAGAGCGCGGCTTTCGAGCTCGCCCGGCGGCGTGAAGCGGCCCGGGAGACGGTGGCGGCCGTGCTCTCCGGCTGGTCGCGGAGCCTGATTCCCGTGGCCGCCGCCGCCGCGCTCATCGCCTCGATCATGATCGTGAACGAGGCGCGGCAGCAGCGCCAGCCGCCGCCGCGCCTGGTCGTCGAGGACATGCTGGGGGGGACGTTGAGCGAAAGCTCCTTCCGAGCCGCGCTGGGCGCAGGAGTGCAGTCCAACACCGCGGCATTCCTGGCCTTCGTCGAAGAGGACACGCGTTGATGGCACCCTTCAAGCAGGCACGCCTCATGTCGGTGGTGCTGCTGTTCGCTACCTTCGCCGCCGGGATCCTGATCGGTATCGCCTGGAGCGAGCGTGGCAGCGGCGGGGACGCCGTCCCGATGGAGGGGCTGGAGACGGCTCGGCAGACGGCCGATGCCGAAGGAGCGGACGATACCGGCGCCGGTGCCGAGCGTACAGATTCCGGCGAGGCCCGCCAGGAGGGTAGCCGCGGCCGTCGCCGCCCGCTGATCTACGAGGTGGATCTGGACTCGGCCCAGTTGGCACGGCTCGACGCAAACTACCAGTACTTCACCCGGGAGTTCGAAGCGTTCTCCCAGGAATTGGAAGCACTGGACGACAGGATGGAAGCCAGGCGGAGGGAGCTCAGGCGGGCGGCCTGGGATTCCACCCGCGCCGTTCTGCGCCCCGACCAGCTCGCCAGGTACGACTCGCTCCTGAGCGCGAGGTACTCCCGCGGCAACCGTAACGACACCACCCGAAGCGACGGCGACCGAGGCAATGGCCGCGACCGCAGCCGGCGTCCGGACGGCCAGGACGGCAGCCGCCGGCCCCATTTCCCGGAAAAATACTGGAAGGGTCACTGACATGACGACGAGCAGGATCATCCTTGCGGCTGCGCTGACCGCGCTGGGCGGTTCCGTCACCGGCGCAAGCGCCGCGGCCCAGGAAACCGGGCAGACGATCACCCTGGAGCGGGCCATCGAGCTCGCCCTCATCAACAATCCGCAGCTGGCCCAGAGCAACGCCAGCCTGATCAACGCCGGCACCACCCGCCAGCGCGCCTGGGGGTCCTTCCTGCCCAACGTCAGCATGAGTTCGGGCAGCTCGCTTTCCAGTTCGCAGCGCTTCGACCAGAACACGCAGCGCATCGTGACCGGCAGCAGCACGTCGTACAGCGCGGGCCTCAGCGCCAGCTACCAGCTCTTCCAGGGTGGACGCAAGTTCCTCGAAATGGGCAGGACGGCGACGGCCTACCAGGAGGCGGAGGCGCGGCTCCAGACACAGCGCTTCTCCGTCCTGCTGCAGACGCGTACGCTCTTCCTGAACGCACTCCGCCAGGCGGACCTGGTGAGCATCCAGGTAGCCAGTCTCGAGCGCACGCAGCAGAATCACTCAATCAGTCTTGCCCGCTTCGCTGCCGGCGAGGCCACCCAGTCCGACACTCTGCGGACGTTGCTGGACGTGTCCAATGGACGCCAGAGCCTGCTCCAGGCACGGAACCAGCTGCGCGCCGCGCAGTGGTCGCTGGGCAGACAGGTGGGCGTGAGCGGACCGGTTGTGCCGGTGGCTCCCGAAGAGGGACTGGACCCGACACCGCTCCGGCTCAGCGAGGCCGAGATCATCGCCCTCGCCGAGTCGGCCTCGCCGGCCGTGCGGGCCGCCGAAGCGGCAACACGCGTGGCGCAGATCGGCGTGGACAATTCCCGCAGCAGCTATCTGCCGAATCTGTCGATGTCGACGCGGTACAACTGGGCCAACCAGGAGCGCAGCTTCTCCGGAGGCAGCACCAGCTGGGGCCTCAGCCTGTCCGGCAGCTACACGCTCTTCGACGGCTTCGGCCGCGAGGCGAGTCTGAGCCAGGCCAACCAGACGCGGCGCGTGTCCCGCCTGTCGGAGGAGGACGCCCGCCGGAGCGTGAGGCAGGAGGTGGACGCGGCGCTCAGGACGCTGGAAACGCAGGAGCAGGCGATCGCGATCGCCGAGGCCTCGGTCCTGGTCGCGCAGGAGGACTTCCGCCTCGTCCGGCTGAGGTACCAGAACGACAATAGCACGATCCTGGACGTAATCGTGAGCCAGGTGGCCCTCGAGCAGGCAGAGGTGAACCTGGTCGCGGCCCGGTTCGACTACTCGATCGCGAAAGCGGAACTCGAATCGATCATCGGAGTGGAGCTATAGATGGCGAGAAGCAAGAGAAGGCGGCGGGGCAGGAACGGGGACGAACGGGCGGCGAACGGGTTGGTCATCCAGACCGAAGGCCTCCGCAAGTACTACGTCCTCGGCGCCGAAACGGTGCGCGCCGTGCGCGGCGTCGATCTGAACGTCGAGCCCGGCGAATTCCTGTCCATCATGGGCCCCTCGGGGAGCGGCAAGTCCACCTTCATGAACCTGATCGGGTGCCTGGACACGCCCACGGCCGGCAACTACTGGCTCAACGGACGCAAGGTCTCCGAACTTTCGGACGACCAGCTCGCCCGGGTGCGCAACCGCGACATCGGGTTCGTGTTCCAGACCTTCAACCTGCTGCCGCGCGCCACCGCGCTCCACAACGTCGAGCTGCCGCTGATCTACGCAGGCATGCCCGCCAGGAGACGGCACAGGCAGGCGGCGGACAAACTCGAACGGGTGGGCCTCGGTGACCGGATGAACCACAAGCCCCCCGAGTTGTCGGGTGGCCAGAGGCAGCGAGTAGCGATCGCGCGCGCGCTGGTGAACGACCCCGCGCTCCTGCTCGCCGACGAGCCGACCGGAAACCTTGACTCCACCACCTCCCGCGAGATCATGCAGATCTTCGGGGAACTCAACGGTGCGGGGCAGACGATTGTCGTTGTAACGCACGAATCCGATATCGCGGCCATGACCTCGCGCCAGGTCCACCTGAACGACGGCCTGGTCGAGCGTGACATCCTGAATGAAAGGACCAAGTCTGATGCGACGTTTTCCCACTGACCGGCGTATCCTTGCGCGGGCGCCGGCGTCATTCGCGGCAGCTCTGGCTCTTGTGGCCGGCTGTACGATGCAACAGGAGCAGGAAGTCGAATACGGCATCCAGACCGCGCCAGCCGAGTTGCGGTCCATGCGGGTCACGGCCGAATCCAACGGAGAGCTGGAGCCTGTCCTCAAGGTTGAGGTCAAGTCGAAGGCTTCCGGGGAGATTCTCCAGCTCTTCACCGACTCCGGTGACGAAGTCGAGGAAGGGGCGCTCCTGGCCGAAGTCGATCCCCGCGACGTCAACAATGCGTACGATCAGGCGCAGGCCGATCTGGACGTGGCGGAGGCGCGGATGGACATCTCCAGGAAACAGCGGAACCGATCCCAGCAGCTCCTTGACTCCGCGGTCATCACGCCGCGTGAGTTCGAGCAGGCCGAACTCGAATTCGCGAATTCGCAGGCGGGGCTCGTTCGGGCGGAGACCAACCTCGAGCTGGCAACCCTGCGTCGGGCCGACGTCAGGATCACGGCTCCGATGTCCGGCACGATCCTCGAAAAGCTGGTCGAGTACGGCCAGGTGATTCAGTCGGCCACGCAGAACGTCTCTGGCGGCACGACCCTGTTCGTGATGGCCAACCTGGACGACATGCGCGTGCGGACCTTCGTCGACGAGCAGGATGTTGGCCAGCTGGCGGCGGGGATGGTCGCCACGGTCACCGTCGAAGCGTTCTCGGACCGAACCTTCCAGGGCGTGATCGAGAAGATCGAGCCCCAGGCGCTGGTGCAGCAGAACGTCACGATGTTCCCGGTGATCGTGCTGCTGGACAACCGGGCCGGCCTCCTGAAGCCCGGCATGAACGCCGAGGTCGAGATCCTGATCGACGAACGCGAAAACACGCTTACCGTACCGAACAACTCGGTGGTGCAGCCGCAGGAGGTGGCCCCCGCTGCGGAGGTGCTGGGTCTGGACCCGACGACGGCGACGATCGATCGCACGGTCTGGGGTTCCCTGATCGCGGAGGCGCAGCAGAAGCTGAACGCGTTGCGGCGGGACGAGGTACCGACAATGACGGCCGGTGCGGGCGCCGCTGCCGGCTTCGCCGGGATGCGCGGCGGACAGAGAGGTGCGGCGGGCGGGGCGGCCCCGGGTGACGGCGGCGCTGGTGCCGCCGCCAACGGCGAGGACGTTGCGGGTGCCGGTGACGGGGCCGGTGCGGGCGGCATGCCGATGGCCGAGATCGTGGCCCTGATGCAGAGCGGTGAGATCAGCCAGGACTCGGCAATGACTCTGCTGAGGGAAGCGGGTGATCGCGGTGGCCAGCGCATGGGTGTGGGCGGCCAGAGGTCCGGTGCCCAGGCGATGCCGGGCGGCCAGCGCGGGGGTGGCGGCCAGCAGATGGGTGGCGGTCAGCGGATGGCCGGGAATCCCGACGGCGGAGCGGCTGAGGGCGAAGCAGGTGCCGGCGCGGCCGCGGGTGGACAGCGCGGTCAAGGACGCGGCCAGGGCGGCTTCGGTGCGGGCCAGGGTGGCGGCGGTCGCGGCCAGGGCGGCTTCGGCGGAATGGGCGGCTTTGGCGGTTTTGGCGGAATGGGCGGCTTTGGCGCCATGATGGGCGGGGCGAGTGGCGACCCGGCCTACAAGATGGGTGTGGTGTTCGTTATGGACGCAGAGGGGAATCTGGAGCCTCGCGCGGTCATCCTGGGGATCAGCGACTGGGACTACGCCGAGGTTCTCGCCGGTCTGCAGGCGGGCGAGGAGATCGCACTGATCGGCGCGGCAGAACTGCAGGCGCGGCAGCAGGAGCGCATGGAGCGGATGAGCCGGCGGATGGGAGGCGGGCGGCCGTTCTGAGGGCCCCGTTCTCGGTGCTCGCGGGGCTTTATCCACGCACTGCTAGGAGAGGAAGTCAATGTTCGTAATCAAGGAGATCATCGTCGTGGCGCTGGCCTCCATCAAGGCCAACCTGTTGCGGTCGACGCTTACGACGCTGGGGATCGTGATCGGCACCTCCGCGGTGATCACGATGTTCGCGCTGGGCGAAGGCGCGCAGCGCGCCGTCGAGGAACAGATCGAAAACCTCGGAACGAACATCCTGACCGTGCGGCCCGGACAGGGGTTCCGCTGGGGCGTCGCCAGCGGGAGCACGCGCCTGGAGGAAGACGACGCGGTTGCGCTTCGCGACCAGCTCGGCGGAATGTACGAGGTGGCTCCCGAGGTGGAGTCCCGGTACCAGGTGTCCTACAGCCGGTACAACTCCTCCCACTCGGTGGTCGGGACCTGGCCAACCTACTTCAGTCTACACGATCACGAGATCGAGCATGGGGAGCTTTTCAACCAGGGCCATGTGCAGGGACGGCGGCGGGTTGCCGTGCTGGGCTCCAACGTGCCCGAGGAGCTGAACAACCCACCGGGTCTAATGGTGGGTCGCACGGTCCAGATCCGCGGCATCTCCTTCGAGGTTCTGGGCGTGCTCAAGGAGAAGGGTGGCGCGATGTGGGAGCAGCCCGACGACCGGGTCTACATCCCGCTTTCCACGGCGATGTACCGGGTCATGGGCAACCGGGATCGCTTGCGTTCCATCTTCGTAGCCGCGCCGTCCCCGGACCAGCTGGATCCCCTCTGGGCCGATATCGACCGGATCATCCGGCGGCAGCACCGGATTCTCCCCATGGAGGATGCCGACTTCAACATTTCACAATCTTCCGACTTCCTCGAGACGCTGAACGAGAACACTCAGACCTTCACGCTGCTCCTCGCCGGAATCGCCGGAGTGAGCCTGCTCGTCGGCGGGATCGGGATCATGAACATCATGCTGGTGAGCGTGACCGAGCGGACGCGCGAAATCGGCGTCAGGAAGGCGCTGGGCGCCACCCGCAAGACCATCCTCTTCCAGTTCCTCGTGGAAGCGCTGGTCCTGTGCATGCTCGGCGGAGCGTTGGGCGTCGCCGGGGGGTACGGCGCCGCACATGTGGTCAGTACGACATTCGGGAGCCAGACCGCGGTGGCCATCGAGATCGTGGCGGTTGCGATCGGCTTCTCCGCCGCTATCGGGCTGTTCTTCGGGATCTGGCCCGCGCGCCGGGCCTCAATCCTCGACCCGATCGACGCGTTGCGCTACGAGTAGCGGGACTCAGCGAACCGGGTAGGTGAGTTCGACGAGTTCGCCGTGGCGGATGACCGTCACGCTTATGGGGAGTTCCGCCAGCGCCAGGTCGCTCCGAAGCTGGTCGAGCGTTGCCAGACCGCGGTCCTCCAGCGCCACGATCACGTCGCCGGGACGGAATCCGGCCCGCCTCGCCGGACTGTCGGCGAGCACGTCGATGATGAGGACGCCCGACGACAAACCGAAATAGCGTCCGAGCGCACCGGAGAGGGTGCGCACCTGGGCACCCCCCAGAACCACGGAACTCAACAGCGCGACTTCGGCCGGCAACATCCTCGAAGGCGGCAGCGGCGCCAGCCCGGACTCGGCGAGAATCGAATCCCCCCGTGCGAAAAGGTAGACGCCGGAATCGGGCGTGGTTGTTCGGGCCGCCTCCGCACCCGCCGTCCCCTCGGCTGGGGGATCGCGGTCCGGGGGCTCGAGACGGCCGGCGGTCCCCGGTTCGTCCGGCACGGGGGTCGGTCCCACCCGGGATAGAGTGCGTTCGGCCCTCTGGATGTCGAGTGTCATGGAAGTGTCGCTCAACATGAACGACACCGAGCCGGAATCGAGTTCGATAATGCCGCGGATCGTCGCGGACAACACCTCCAGCCCGGGCCCGAAGGTGTCGGGCAAGGTCTCCAGCAGTGCTTCGAATTCCCGCCGCATTGCATCCCAGGCGGCTTGGCGTTCCGGTACGTCCAGCAGGGCCGCGAAAGACGGCGGACGCTCGTCGGCCACGACTACAAGCGTCTCCACCTCGATTCCTCTCCGGTTGAGCCTCAGATGCGCCTCCTGGCCGGGACCCAGAGCGGCCAGCGAGGTGAGCCATACATCGTAGTCCGGCAGCTCGCGACCATTGAGGGCGACGAGAACGTCACCCAGGAGCACCCCGCCCCGGGCGGCCGGTCCGCCCTGCTCAATTCCCGTTACCCTGATCACCAGGGTCGTCTCCCCGCTCGCCGGAATGAACACCCGGGCCGTATCGGTCTTGATGCCGATCCATACCCCGGGATCCACAACGGGATTCTGGGCGCACACCGCCCGCGGCAGGCCGATGACCGGCGCGCCCGCGAGGACGAGCGCCAAACAGGCACCGCGGAGGAGAGAAGAACGCCCTTTCATCCGGCTCAGTTCCAGTTGTCCAGGCTGATCCGGCGCTGCAACTGCTCGTGTTCCTCCATGACTCTTACCAGAAAGCTGTTGATCCAGGGGTCGCCCGGGTTTGCTTCCGCCGCGATGTGGGTGGCTGCGGCAAGGGTCTGGATATAGGGGAGACGGGCAGCCGGGTTCTGTCCAGGTTGCGCTCCCGCCTGAGAAAGCAGGAGATGGCGGTACTCCGCCAACGCCGCCTTGAACTCCAAGTCCTTCTGTTCCACCAGCGCCGTGGCTTCCGCAAGGGTGGTCGGCTGGTCGAACGACACCAGGGCCGCCACCGATTCGCCGCCCCCCGGCCGCAAGCCCGGCTGGCTCGCCGAGACCCACCCCACCGCCGTGCCCCCGATGAAGAGGACCACCGCAGCGGCCACCTGCATCCACTTTCCCCATACGGCAGCCCGCGACTGGCCGTGAATCAGGCCCGCGGCCGACAGCTCCTTCTCGAGCTGATGCCAGCCGCCCACGGGAGGCAATAGTGCGGGAAGGTTCCTGAGCGACCACGACTGCTCCTTCAGCGCCTCCAACTCGCGGCGGAGCCCGGGGTCCCCATCCAGGACCCTCTGTTCCTCCGGCGTCGGCCGCTCATCCACCAGCCGCGCCAACTGTTCAAGAGTCATACGCTCCATGCTTCCACTTCCTTTGCACTTGGTTCAAATCCGCGGAGCATTCGTCTCATCTTTGCCCGCGCCTTGAATAGCTGTGATTTCGAGGTGCCCGCCGTCACGCCCAGGGCCGTGCCGATCTCCTCGTGCGTGTATCCTTCCACGTCATGCAGAATCAACACCTTGCGCATTCCATCCGGCAACCTGTCGAGGGCCGCCTCCAGCTTGCGTTCCAGCAGCACATCGCCTACGTCGGGTGCCACCGGCACCACCTCCGGCACCGGCACCTCCCGCATTCGCCTCGTCTTTTCCTTCCTCACCGCCTGCAGCGCCGAATTGACCGCAATCCGGTGCAGCCAGGTCGAGAACCGCGCGTCGCCGCGGAAGGTGGGCAGGGCCCGGATGGCCCGTATCCACGCTTCCTGTGCGTAGTCCTGTGCAGTATCATCGTCTCCCGCGATGCGCCGCACCACCGCGTAGACCCGAGGGGCGTACCGGTCGTAGAGTGTCCGGACGGCTCGTCCGTCACCTTCGCAAGCTCGGCGAATAAGCTGGGCTTCGATTTCTCTGGATCCAGGACTTTGGCCGGGCGAGTGGCTCACCGCGCGGTGCTCCAGGTCTGTTCCACGGGTGATCCCACTTTGCTCCGGACGCGAATCTGGGCGCCTTCCATGCCTTTGTCGTACCATACGATGCTCACCACCAAAGATAGGGTTGCCTGCGACATTCCGCCGGGTTACCCCCCCTCCCAACTCCATCGCCCCAGACGCAAGATGAACCAAACTAATACCCCGATGCCCGGCGCAAGGTTCCTGGAGTGCACCGCCACGGGCGACACGTTCGAGCCCGAGCAGCTCATCGGCCTCTCACCGGCGGGCAAGCCCCTCTTCGCCCGGTATGATCTCGGCTCCCTCCGGTCCAGCTTCACCCCGGCGGCGCTGGCAGGACGCCCCGCGACCCTCTGGCGCTACGGCGAGGTCCTGCCCGTTCGCGACCCGGCCTTCCGCGTGAGCCTCGGCGAGGGCTTCACGCCGCTGGTGAACTCTCCGCGCCTGGCGCGCCGCCTCGACGTTGGGCGCCTCTGGATCAAGGACGAGGGACAGAATCCGACCGGTTCGTTCAAGGACCGGGGACTGTGCATGGCCGTTTCGCGCGCCTTCGAACTGGGCGCCGCCGAGCTGGCGATCCCGTCGGCAGGGAATGCGGCCGGCTCGACCGCGGCGTACGGGGCGGCCGCCGGTCTGCCCGTGCACGTGGTGGTGCCGCTGGACACGCCGCTCCCCATCCTGGCGGAGATCCGCGCGCTGGGCGCGGACCTGCAGCTGCTTGACGGCCTGATCAGCGACTGCGGGGCGGTTGTGCGCGAACGCTGCGACCGGGACGGGTGGTGGGATCTGTCCACGCTGAAGGAGCCGTACCGGGTAGAGGGCAAGAAGACGATGGGCTACGAGCTCTTCGAGCAGCTGGGAGGACGGCTGCCCGATGCGATCGTCTACCCCACTGGGGGTGGCACCGGACTTATCGGGATGTGGAAGGCTTTCGCGGAGATGGAGACCCTGGGCTGGATCGGCTCCGCGCGGCCGCGGATGTTCGCTGTGCAGTCGACCGGATGCGCCCCGATGGTGCGGGCGTGGGAGGAGGGGCGTGAGGCCGCGCCGCCCTGGGAGAACGCGGCGACCTACGCGGCCGGGCTTAGGGTCCCGGGCGCGGTCGGGGACTTCCTCATCCTGCGCGCGCTGCGCGAGTCGGGGGGTGGGGCGGTGGCGGTGCCGGACCGGGCCATGCACGAGTGGGTCGAAGTGATGGGAGCCGCGACGGGGATCTTCGCTGCGCCGGAGGGAGGCGCCACGGCGGCCGCTGTCCCCGGGCTCCGGGAAATGGGGCTGATCGGAGCGAAGGACGAAGTCGTCCTGTTCAACACGGGGAGCGGCCTGAAGTACGTGGGGATGGAGCCGCTCGACTGACGCGCGCCACGCCCCGGGGGGTCAGTTTTCCCTCGCGAGCCAGCGGTAGCTCAATTCCGGCAGCGGGATGAAGGCGGTGCGGGGCGGACGCCGGTCCTCGGGATCCGGCCGCCTGAGGGCCAGCGCGCGGTTGAAGTGGATCGCGAACCCGGCGGAGTGACGGGAGATGAATTCCCAGTCCAGGCCGACCGGCAGACGGGCGATGAGTCCGTATCCGGTTCCCTCTTCGGTTCGCGCGACAATTCCCCAGAGTCCGGCTCCGACGTACGGCTCCACGGCATTGGAACCCACGTACTGCTTCGCGGTTACGGAGAGGCTCAGATCGCGGAAGCTCCACGTCCCCGCCTGCAACTCCAGCCCCTGGCGCTTCCAGCGATACTCGACGAGCAGGCCCCACGGGCTGGTTCCGCCCAGCACGACGCCGACGCGGTACTGTGCCGAGGCAGTGCCCGGGATGGAGGCGGTGGCCAGCGCGGCGAGCCCCGCGAAAACGAGGGCGCGTTGGAGGCGGGAGAACATCATGGCCGCGCATTATACAGGATCGCGGCGAGGCGGCGCCAGTGCCGCGCGGTTGCCAGGACGGGATATCGCGATAGAATCCGGCGAGGGTGCGAACGTCCGGGTCGCCGGGTGATGCGGACACGAGTTCGTCGTGCAAACGGGTCCGGCGCGCCCGGCCACTGGAACAGGACTGGAAGGCATTTGCAAATGCGTGCTTGCGCGTGGACACGTCATGCTGCGGTTCCGGCCGCCGTTGGTGGCGTCCTCCTGGCGGTTGTGGCCTGTGGCGTGCCCGACCGTCCCGCCGGGAGGGTCCCCGAGCTGCCCGAGACGGCCCGCGAGTTCCTGGATCCCGATTCCGCGCGCGGCCTCAGGCTGGGCGACGGGGCCTTCTACCACTTCGCGTGGTCCCCTCGAGGGCCGTGGGCGGTCCACATGGTCGGGGCCGACCTGGCGCGATGCGAGTTGGGCCTTCAGGTCGAGCCCGCCCTGGACGAGGACGGGATCACTCGGACCAGGCGCACGGTGACGGAGATGGTCCCGGCGGGGCCGGGCAGGCCTCTGGCGGGCGTCAACGGCGACTTCTTCGACCTGCGGGGCGGCGCTCCGGTGGGCCCGGAGTTCACCGCCGGCACGGGCCGCCTGGCCCTTCGTCCGGCGGTGGCATGGGGGGCGTCCCGGGTCCTGTGGATTGGGGATCCGGTACGTGTCGCGAGCCCGGCGCCGGGTGGCAGCCGTATGGGGTTCGGCCCCGACACCGTCGGCCCGGCAAGCAATGGCCCCGGCTTGGTCGCGGCTGGGCTGCAGGTTATCGGGGGGTATCCCGTGCTCCTGGAACGCGGCGTCCCCAGGGGTGATCTCGGAGTTGCCGAGAGGCCGTCCTTCGCGGCGGCCCGGCACCCGCGAACGGCGGTCGGCTTCGACAGCGACGGGAACCGGCTCTGGCTCGTGGTCGTGGACGGACGGCAGGCCCCACGCTCCGCCGGGATGTCGCTGCCCGAGCTGGCCGATCTCCTGGTCGCGCTCGGCGCGGACGAGGCGCTGAACCTTGACGGCGGCGGCTCCTCGGCGATGTTGCTGCGAGGGCGCGTGGTGAGCCGACCCTCCGACGCGGAGGGCGAGCGCACGGTGGCCAACAGTCTGTGGCTGGTACGCGACGGTACGGGTTGCGGCGGGCCCGGGCGGGATGCGGGAGAGCCCTCGGGCTAGCGGCCCGCCGCAGCGTTACCGCCCCCGCTCCCACGCCAGTGAAAGCCCGATGTAGCCGCCGCGGTCGGGTCCCGGCTCGTAATACCGCCCCCCGAAGGCGTTCACCACGACGGAGGAGGCGTAGCGCACATCGGTGAGGTTGGTGACAGCGGCGAAGGGGGAGAGCCGGAGGTTGCCCGCGCGGATGCCGGTGCCTCCGGCCCGCAACTCGACGAGCGTGTAGCCATCGGCGCTGGCGTCGTTGGCGTCGTTGGCGGGCACCTCGCCGCGCACCTCCACCCGCACCTCGCCGAACCACGGGCCGTGTCCGGCCCGCAGGGCGGCCTCCAACCGGTGGGGCGCGATTCCGGGAATCGAGTTGTCGGAGTAATCGTTGCCCCCGACCGTGAATTCGGTGAAGCGGGCGTCGAGGTAGCCGTAGGAGATGCGGGCGGTGAGGGCCGAAGAGAGCGCGGTGCGTGCCGACAGCTCGAATCCCTGGACGCGCGACCGTCCCGCGTTGCGGTAGAAGCGGCGTCCCGGGTCGGTGGGGACCTCGAAGGGCACCAGCTGGTTGGTGAGCATAGTGGAGTAGGCGGCGAGGTCGTAGGTGGTGCGGTCGCCGAGCTCGCCGCGCAGGCCACCCTCCAGCGTCCAGCCCTGCTGCGGCTCCAGCTCGGGGTTGAACCCGCCGGCGCGGTCGGGTCGGTTGGCCAGCTCGGTGGTGGTCGGAGTCTCGATGGACCGCGCCACCGAGGCGAAAAGGCCGTGGCCGCCCAGGTCGAGGTGGAAGCCGAGTGAGGGATTGAGGCCGGTCATCGTGCGCGAGCCGGAATCGTCGGGGTTGCCGGCGGCCTGAAAGTGGTCGTCGGCGCTGAAGGTGAAGTGGTCGAAGCGAAGCGCGCCTACGACGCCCAGCTGCCCGGTAAGGGGGAATTGAAGCTGGGCGAAGAGGGCGCCCGCGCGGACATCCTCCTGCTGGTCCAGCCTGAGCGCGCCTCGCTCGCCCCCGTCGTTGGCGAAGTTCAGGCGGTCGTCGCTCTGGAGTTCCCCTTCGACCCCGAAGTCGACGCGGGCGGTACCGCTTCCCGTTTCCCATCCCCGGGCCAGTCCCAGCCGGATCCCGCCGCCGCTGCGCGTCAGGTCGATCACGGTGTTGGGGATCGGATTGTCCAGCTCACGCCGCACGGCGTAGGCGGAGAACGTCCCTTCGAGGTCGCCCACGCCGCCCCGCCAGCTCATCCCCGCCTGGCCCTGCCTGGCCTGTTTGCGCGTGCGGCGCCGGACGTTGAACCCCCACGCCTCGTTGCTCCCGTCGTTGAAGAGCTCGGCCGGCAGGGAACCGCCGTTGAGCGCGTCGAGGTCGACGCCGCTGAGCTGGAGCGCCAGGGTGCCCCCGGCGGCGGCAGTGGTGAAGCCGGCGTTCAGGGTGGTGCGCGTTGCCTGGCTGTAGGGATCCTCGCCGGAGCCCGTGGTGTTGTCGCGAAAGCCGTCGAACCGGCTCTGAACCGCGCTGGCACGAAAAGCGAGCCCTCCGGAAGTGCCCGATCCGCTCGCCTGGAGGCGCAGCAGCCCGTCCGAGCCGGCCACCACGGTCACGTCCTGGCGGTAGGGGCCTTCGTGCGGTGCCGCGCTCTCGAAGAGGATCACGCCGCCAGCACCGTTGCCGTACAGGGCGGCAGCGGGACCCCGGAGCGCTTCGACGCGCCCCAGCGCGCCGATATCGAGGTGGTCCAGGGTGGACTGCCCGTCGGGAAGGGTCGCGGGGATGCCGTCCACCAGGATCTTGATGCCGCGCACGCCGAATTGGGAACGGGCCCCGAACCCCCGGATCGAGATCCGTTCCCCCTGCGAGAGGTTGTAGCGGTTCTGCACCCTCACCCCCGGGAGGCCGTGCAGCGCCTCCTCGATGAACACACCGCTGTTGCCCTCCGCGAGCTCGGGCCCCGCCAGCAAGGATGTGGCGAATGGCATGCGGTCGAGCCGCACTGGGGATCTGAGGACCGTCACCACGATGGGTGGCAGCGTGACGGTGTCCCGGGACTCGGGCTGGGCATGGGCAGGTGGCGTCGAGAACGGTGCGGTGGAGCCCAGCAGGGCAATCAGGGCGGCGAGTCGGGGGTGGGTGGGTTTCGTTATCAACGCGTGTTCCTGTTCCGGTGGGGATGGATACCGGGAAGCTACGGGGAGCCCGGCTCCGTCTCAACCACGAAGTCGAGCGTTGCGAGCGGGAGGCCGGAGCCGACCGGAACCACGTCTTCCACCCAAACAGCCCGATCCGACAGCAACTCGGCCTCCGAGCGCCCGTCGTCGGGCCCCCAGCCCGGCCTCAGAACCGCCACCCGCAGGCCGGTATCGACGGGGACACCGCAGGCAAGGTAGTAGCCGGATTCGTTCGTCTTCACGACCATGCCGTTCCGCAGCAACACGAACACCGCCGCTTCGCGGGCGACTTCGTAGTCGCGAGCCACGATCCGCACGTCCACTCCTGCCAGTGGGACGCCCCGGGGGTCGGTCACCCGGCCCAGGAGGACTCCCTCGCCGGCGGAAGGATCCCTGGCGCGGCTGGCGCCTCCACCTGCCCCGGTTGCTCCCCTTCGCTCCAACTCGCGGCAGAGCCGATTCACCGCCACCGCGACGGTCGGTGCCACAAAGTTGATCTGGGCGGGGGTGCGCGCTCCCTCCACGACGTCCACCTCGAAGGGGCGCGGGCGAAAGCCGAGCCGATCCAGGTACGGGTGGGAGAAGTTGACGGTGTAGGTGCCCGTGCGGAGGTGCGCCAGCACGAACCTCCCATCCCGGCCGGTCAGCACCTCCGTGTCCGCCCCTTCGACGAAGACCCGGGCGCCAGGGAGGCCCGTCCGCAGACTGTCGAAGACGATTCCGGCGATCTGCCCCCCGAGGTCGGCCTCCAGAACCGCCTCTTCGCTTCCGTGAGCCCGGAGGACCTCTCCTCCCTGTTCCACGAGCCCCGCGAGTCGTACGCCGGAGCCGCCGGTGAAGGGGTTTTCGTAGTTCTCTCCGCGGGGCATCCTGATGCTCCACGAATTCACGATCCAGGTCCCGTTCGGCATCGCCTCGAACTCGACCCTGCCGCCGGCGGCGTAGTTCAGGGGGTCCGGGAGCCCGAGGTTCACATAGCGGAAGTCCAGCCACTTCAGCTCTCCATCCGCGGGGTCGAGCCAGAGTGTTCCGGTGATCTCGGGGAGGCGGCGCCCGGGCACCGGTTCGAAGGCGAGACCGATCAGCCCCGGGGCTTGGCCCGCGTCGCGTCGCAGCCGGAAGCAGTGGGTGTCCAGGAAGGGATCGGAGAGCAGCACCGCGGCGTCGGGGGCCCAGTAGACGGACTCGCTGGCGGTGAGCCGGGCGAAGCCGCCCTCGATCAGTACATCGGCCGGAAGGGCAACGTAGGGGGACTGGCTGTATCCCTGCTGGAAGGTCCGGTCCTCCGAAATCACCCTGCGCCCCTCGGGGTCCAGTTCGCGCGTGGTCTGCATCATCTCATACCGGTAGAGGCCCCGCTCCTGGGTCCAGGCCGCCGCGCCGAGGGCCTTGCGCGCCTCGTCCCATACGCGCGTAACGGCGAGGCCTTCCTCCGGGCGAACCCGGCAGCGCGAATCCCCCTCCACCTCGATCCCGGCCAGCGAAATGGCCTCCACCTGGGCGGTGATCTCGATGGTCAGCGTGTCTCCGGCCGCGACCTCGAAGTAGGCCGACCAGGTGGTCGCGTATCCGATCCGCTCCGCCTTGACGCGGTACCGGCCCGCCGACGGCGACTCGATCTCGAAGAGGCCGCTGGCGCGGGTCAGCGTATTGGCAAGGGGTCGGTCCCCCTGGTCGACGAGCGTCATCAGGGCGCCGCCGATGCCTTCGGGGCCGTGGGGGTCCAACAACCGCCCGCGGACGACCTGGGCCGCGGCACTGTTGGCGCCGGCGCCGACGGCGGCAAGGTTGGCCAGCAGGAGGCAGGCCAGGTAGCAGGAGGGGCGTGGACGGATGTGAGCTGCGACTGGAGCGGGTGTTGGGCGGACCGGGGGGGCGAGCCGGCAGGGACGCGCGCGCCGGGTGGGGCGCCCGGAGGGCCCGAACAGTAAAGAGAACATTACATTCTGCCAAGCTGACGTGACACTGTGGCCGACCAGGCAGCGCGGCCCAACGGCGGATGCATCGTCGCTCCAAATGCCCCAGGTGTTTGCCTGCGCGCTCCAAGGTAACACGGCGGCGGTGCGCGGACACGCGACTTGAGGAACCTCGGCATCCCGCCTTACCTTGCCCTGTTCATGCCTCCGCCCTGGCCGGGCGCCGGGACAGGAGGCGCACAGGCGGACGGGCCCGCCGGCCGATTCCCGTCCGTTCACGGTTGCGGCCGGATGGGAATGAAAGGCATGACACCGCGACGGTTTAGCAGGCTGGGGTACGCCGTGGGAATGGTCCTGGCGGTCACCGGATGGACCACCGGCGGAGTGCGTGCCCAGAACGGCGGATACACGCCGGAACACTACTACCGGCTCGTCGGCGTCGGGGAGGTTGCGGTTGCGCCCAACGGGGCCTATGTGGCCTTCACCGTCACGACCGTGGTCGAAGCCGAGAACCGTCGTCACCGCGAGATCTGGCTGCAGCCGCTCTCGGGCGGGCGGCCGGCGGGGGAGGCCTTCCCGGTGACCGCCACGAACGAGGAGTCGAGCGGTCCGCGCTGGTCCCCGGACGGCTCGCTGCTCGCATTCACCTCCTCCCGCGGCGGCGACCCCAACCCGGTCTGGTTCCTGCGGATGGACCGCCCGGCGGGGGAGGCTTTCCACATCGAGGGGGTGGACGGTCCGCCGGTTTGGTCCCCGGACGGCTCGCAGGTCGCCTTCGTGAAGACGCCCGAGAGGGACGGTGAGCCGGAGGAGGGGGACGGGCCAGCCGAGCGGAGGGGGTGGATCGCTCCCGACGCGGTGAGCCGCACCCTCGACGCCGAACGCTTCGACGGACGGGTGATCACCTCGCTCCGCTACAAGCGCGACGGCAGCCTGTCCTTCCAGCCCCACTACCTGACGCAGAACAAACGGCAGATCATGCTCGTCGATGCGGATGGAGGGGTGCCCCGACAGCTCACGCGGCTGTCGTTCAACGCAGGCGCGCCGGTCTGGTCCGAAGACGGGCGGGTGATCTTCTTCACCGGGAACGACCGCGAGGATGACGAGCTCAACTCCGAGAACACCGGAGACATCTGGGCCGTGGACACGCGGGGCGGTGCGGTGCGGCGGCTGACCTTGAACCCGGGGACGGAAAGCGCCCCGGCGCTGTCGCCGGACGGTCGCACGATCGCCTTCCTCTCCACCCCCGCGCGAGGCAGCCAGACGGACCTGCTTCTGGCCGAACTCGGGCCGGACGGCCACTTCCGCGGAGAGCCCCGCAACCTGACGGGCGACTGGGATCTGCGGCCGGGCTCGCCGAGCTGGACCGCGGATGGCGGAGCGGTCGTCTTTTCCGCCGGGATCGAAGGGGACAGCCACCTCTTCCGCGCGCAGGAGGGACTGCCCGTCGAGCAGGTCACGGACGGTGCGCGCCGGCTTTCCTCGTTCTCGTTCTCCGCTGACGGGAGCGTGATGGCCTTCACCGCCACGGACGCGGTCACGCCGGCGGAGCTCTACCTCGGGTCGCCGGATGGCTCCACCGAGCAGAAGGTGACCGGGTTCAACGACGACTGGCTCGCGCGGGTGACGATGATGCCCGCCGAAGAACTGGTCTGGACCTCCGACGACGGCACCGAGGTACAGGGGTGGGTCGTGAAGCCGGTCGGGTTCGCCGAGGGAGGCTCCTACCCGATGGTCCTCAAGATCCACGGCGGGCCGCACTCGGCGTACGGCAACACCTTCTTTCCGACCTTCCACGTCCTTTCCGCGGCGGGGTTCTTCGTCCTCTACACCAACCCCCGCGGCTCTTCCGGGTACGGCCACGACTTCCAGTACGCGACCCGCGGCGAGTGGGGGATCGTGGACCGCGAGGACTACCTTTCCGGCGTCGACGCCGCCATCGCCGCGTATCCACAGATCGATCCGATGCGGCTCGGCGTTTCCGGCGGCAGCTATGGCGGCTTCATGACCAACTGGCTCACCGCCACGGAACCCGAGCGCTTCCACGCGGCCGTCACCTCGCGCTCGATTACGAACTGGGAGAGCTGGTGGGGGACATCCGACGCCCAGCGGCTGACCGAGTACGAGTTCTACGGGACGCCCTGGGAGCAGCGCGACCTGTACCGCCGCCTCTCGCCGATCAGCTACGTCGAGAACGTGGTCGCGCCGACGCTGATCATCCACAGCGAGCAGGACTACCGCACCCCGGTCGCCGACGCGGAGCAGTGGTTCGTGTCGCTGATGAAGCTGGGGGTGCCGGTGGAACTGGTCCGCTACCCCAGGTCCTCGCACGGCCTGTCTCGGACCGGTGAGCCTTGGCTGCTGGTGGACCGGCTGGAACGGATCCGCAGTTGGTTCGTGCACTATCTGATCGACCAGCGGCCGAGGAGTACGCCGTAGTGGACGCGGGGGCCCCGGGCAGATGACCAAGCTGCCGCCGCTTCCCTTTCAAGAGCGGCGCGACATCATCCTGACCCGGCTCGCGGGCGGATCCATGGTCCTGCCGGCCGCCCCGGTGCAGTTCATGGGTGGAGATTCGGAGTACCGCTACCGCCCCGACTCGGAGCTCCTGTACGCGACCGGCTGGGCGGCGTCGAACTGCGTGGCGCTCCTGCGGGGCTTTGCGGACGAGCACCGGTTCGTGCTCTTCGTGCCCGAGCGCGACGCCAAGGCGGAGCTGTGGACGGGGCCGCGGGCGGATCTTGAGGAGGTGAAGGAGCGGTTTGGCGCTGATGTGGTGCATCCTCTGCGGGAACTGGCCGAGAGGGGGCCGGGCCTGCTGGCCGGGGGCGATGCGATCCACTACCGCCTGGGGGCGTCCGCCGGGTGTGACCGCGTGGTGCGGGAGGCTCTGCGGCGAGGGCGCGTGCAGCGAGCGCGGAAGGGGGCCGGAGCGCATTTGCTGGCGGATCCGGGGGCCGTGCTGGACGGGATGCGGGTGCGCAAGGACGAGGCCGAGATCGCGCGCATGAGGGAGGCCGCGCGGATCACGGTGGAAGCGTTTCGGGACGCGCTGCCGGAGGTGCGGGCGGGGGTGGGGGAGTGGGAGGTGGAGGCCGTGCTCGAGAGCGGGTTTCGGCGCAGGGGAGCCGGTGGCCCCGCCTTCGCGACGATCGTGGCCGCGGGCGCGAACGCGTGCACGCTCCACTACTCGGCGAACGGATCGCACATCGGGCCCGACGACCTGGTGCTGATCGATGCGGGGGCCGAATTCGAGTGGTACGCGGCCGACATCACACGGACCGTGCCGGCGTCGGGGCGGCTCGACGGGGCCCGCCGCGAGGCGCACGAGGTCGTGCGGCGGGCGCACCGGGCGGCAGTGGCGGCGTGCAGGCCGGGCGGGACGGTGGAAGGGGTGCATGGAGAGGCGTGCCGCGCGATCGCGGAGGGGCTGGTGGGGATGGGGGTGGTGGACGGACCGGCCGAGGAGGTGGTGGCCGAGAAGCGCCACCAGGCCTTCTATCCCCATCAGACGTCCCACTGGCTGGGACTGGACACCCACGATCCGGGACTCTACCGGGACGGGGATGGGCCGGTGCGGTTGGAGCCGGGGATGGTACTCACGGTGGAGCCCGGGCTTTACTTCGCGCCGGGGAGCTGCCCGCGGGTCCCTGAGCTCGAAGGCACCGGGATCCGGATCGAGGACGATGTGCTGATCACGGAAGAGGGGGCGGAGGTGTTGACGGAGGGGTTGCCGACGGGGGTGGGGGCGGAGGGATGACGGGTCTCGCCGCCCGCCTCGCCCGGCCCGGTCCCATGGCCGCCGTCGAGCTCAGGCCCCCTCGGCGCGGCCTTGACACCACGCGCAGCATGGATTTCTGGATCGACATGTACCACGCGGTCCAGCGCTTCGCCAGGCAGGGCACCTTCGTGCTGCTCACCGACGACGCGGCCGGCGACGCGGAGGAGGAAAGCCTCGCCCACCTCGCGGCCAATCTCGGCGACGGCTCCGATTTCGGCACCGTGGTCCCCTTCCTGACCTGCAAGCACCCCCTCGAGTACTGCAGGATGTTCGCGCGCAGGGCGGCCGCGCTCGGCACGGCCGGAGTCGCCGTCGTGGGGGGCGACCACTCGGTGGGACCCGAGCGCTGCGTCCCGCACGGCAAGGACCTCCGCGCGCGTCTGCGCGAAGACCAGCCCGGCTTCCCGCTCGGCGGGTGGGCGAACCCGCACCGCGACCCGGTCGAGCAGGCCCGCTTCGTCGCCGCGGACGACTTCGGCGCCGACTTCGTCCTCACGCAGATCGTGTCGCACCATTCGCTCGGCCGCGTGGAGCGCTTCCGCGCCGAACTGGACCGCCTGGGCGTCGATCTCCCCGTCGTGTACGGGGTGTTCCTGTACCGGAGCGCGAATCCGCGCACGCTCCGGTATCTCGACCGCTATTTCCCGGTCCCGGCCCGCGAGGTCACGGCGGAGTTCGCAGCCGGGATGAGCGCGGACGAGATCTGCGCGCGGTCGGTGCGCCGCCTGAGGGAGGCCGGGGCCGAGAAGGTGTACGTGAGCAACCTGCGCAGCCGGGACGCGGCGCGGCGGTTGGGGAGGGTGGTGGGGGGGTAGAGCCCTGGTCATATACTAATCCATATATTTGTCTTGCGAATATATTCGTTAGTATATGGAACTGTAGTTTTCGGGGACCGACGGTCGGGATCGACTCCCGTCGCAGTCACTCCCTCCCTAACTGTACCGGCCATGGATGCCGACTCAACGTCAGCAGGTCCATGTCGTCCTTCTGCACTGCGTAGAGGGATTCGCTCCCGAAGCCGACGATGGTGCCTCCCTCCGGCATCCGGATGGTCCCGCGCAGCGCCCCGCTCCGGTCCACCACATCGTAGCGGGTCTCCGAGGCCTCGGTTGTGGGGGTCCGGCGGATCAGCAACAGGCCGTGTGGACCGGGCCGCAGCGCCGTGCCGCCGGGGGTGATCCATCCCCGATCGAGCACCATCGTGAAAGGAGGGACCTGGTTGGGCCAGTCCGGGTACCTGTCGGGATCGCACTGCGCATCCGGAGTGCGCCGGCTGATTGCCAGACACTGCTCTTCCAGGGTCGCGTCGGTCGGCGTCATCGGCAGGGGCGCGCCTCGGATCCATTCCCCTGCCGGGGTCAGCCAATCCACCCGGTAGGGATCCGGATGTGCCAGCGCGACCCAGCCGTCGGCGAAAAGCCACCCCTGCCCCTCACTCGCGAGAGGGCTGGTCAGCGTCGAATTCATCGTGACCTCCTGCCCGCCCATCCGTGCGACAGTCGAGACGTGTTCGACTCCCCATCGGCCCTGTCCGCCGACCCGGCCGACTGTGTCCGGCTCGCTCGTTCCTTCGTTGAAAACGGAACCGGTGGAAAGCAGGATGAGAAGCGAATCGGCGTGCATGCGCTGCCAACCCGAGCGCGGCTGGAAGGCGAACCCCTCGACCCCCAGAACGCGCCCGGACCGATCGACGCCCCAGGGCGGCTCCCCGGTGCCACCCATTCCCAGCCGCGGATAGACGGGATCGAGGCCCTGCACGATCCGGTCACCGGCCAGCAGGAGTAGTCGCGGCGGCTCACTGACAAGCAGGGTGGAATCGCCGCCCAGCGGATAGAGGTGGCCGACGCGGCCGTACTCCCCAGGCCCCTCGCCCGAACTTCCTTCGGTGCGCACTTCCCCCGACTGGAAGTCGATGACGTAGATCGAGTTCTCGATCTGGTCGGTTGCCAGCACCCTGCCGTCCTCGAGTTCGGCCACGGAGAGCACGCGGGAGAAGTCGCGCCCCTGCAGCGTCGCTTCGGCCGGCGGCAGGTCGATGACGGGTGGCGGCCCGGCGGTCCCGGCCTGGTCACCGCACGCTGTTGCAAGGGCCATCACACCGCAAAGGACGGAGGCGGTGGGCAGCCGGCGTCCGAGTGTGCGTGACCAAGTCGTCCTGTCTGTCATCCCCGGATCACTCCTTCCGGCTGGAGGCATCGTCCCGATGAACCCGGTAGAACACCACCTGAGGCACCATCTCATCGGTGTACTCGACGATGCTGACCGCGGGTTCGCCACCGAGGTTGATCAGCCTCACGTACGGAGAGTCCCACACATGGCTGCCGATGTGCCGCTGTTCCTCAAGGTCGAATATGTCGAGGCGGGTGTCCATGTAATCGATTCGCCGCTCGGGAGGGACGCGCCAGCCTTCCGGGGTGCGTTCGAGTTCGACTTCGCTCCACTGCGGATCAGCGGTGCGCGTCGTCATCCAGAGGTGATTTCGACCGTCCAGCGCCAGGGACCTCAACAGAGTCGAAGGCGGCTCGCGGGTCGGATCGATGGTTTCCGTGACCTCGGGGAACCACGGCAGGTCGCCTTCGATGATCCGAAGCAGATCGTCGTCGACCGACCACTCCTGGACCCGGGAACTGCCCGCCGCGCCCCACCACACCGTCCCCGGGCGGCTGGTGACGCTGCCCTGCACGCTGTTGGAATACGGCCCGGACCCACGGGCGTCGCCCCGGGACCCGAAGTGATGTAAAGGCACTCCGCTGTCGATGTCCGCGAGGTGCAGCGGGAAGCCCGCCCCCTCGGGCGACTGATCGATGGCCACTACGACCACGCGGTCTCCACCGACGGGCACGAACGGACCGGGCGAGTACCCGTACGGGCGCCTCTCGACGAAGTCGCCTGCCAGGTTGAAGATCGACCACTCCCGGTTCGCATCGTCCAGGGCCACGAGATGGCCGTCGACAACGTGCGCGTCCACAACGCGGCGGAATCTGCCGGGTCCGTCGCCCTCCTGGCCGACCCTGCGCACGAACCGGCCATCCTTGTCGAAGACCTGGAGGAAGGTGGAACCGACGACGAGATAGCCCAGCTGGGCGCTCCAGGTTACCCTGGGAGCGGCGCTCTCGATGGTTCCGGGGCCGTCCGCGTCGCCGAAGCGGCCAACCTCGGTCAGATCGAGTTCGCAGTCGTGGCAGATTGCGAAGTCGCTCCAGTTGGCAATCTCAGGCCTCGGGAGGTCGAAGGCTTCAGCCCACAGGTCCTGGGAGTTCCACGGAAAGCTGTCCCCGGGAAAGTCGATTCGAACGGTCTCTCCGTCCCTGTAGAAGACAACGTAACCGTCCGCGTGCCAGGTCGTGGAGTACCGGTAGCGTCCGCCAAAGGAGTAGTCAAAGGGGGTGTCTTCCGACTCCGGCGGCCGAGCTTCCACAACCGTCTCCCGTGGCGGCTCCTCGGGCGCGGTGGTGGCGTCTTCGTCACAGGCGGTGAGCGCTAGCGAGGTTGTCGCGGCCAGTACCGTGGCTGCGACTGGCCGCAGCATCCGGTCCCTCAAGGTCGGGCGACCTTCCCGCCCAGGCTCTCTCATGCATTCTTGGGACAACGCTCGCTATCCTCTCTAGCCGATCCGGTAAATCACCACCTGCACCCCGCTGTCCTCGGTGTACTCGACGATGCTGACCGCGGGCTCACCGCCGAGGTTGATGAGCCTCGCGTACGGAGAGTCCCAGACGAAGCTGCCGATGTGGCGCTGTTCCTCAAGGTCGAAGATGTCGAGGCGGGTGTCCATGTAGTCGGCTCTGCGCGCCGGGGGGACCCGCCAGCCCTCCGGGGTGCGCTCGAGTTCGACTTCGCGCCACCGCGGGTCGGCGGTGCGGACCGTCATCCAGAGGTGCTCCCGAGCGTCCAGCGCCAGGGATCGCAACAGTGTGGAGGGCGGCTCGCGGGTTGGGTCGATGACCTCCGTGACCGCGGGGAACCAGGGCAGTTCGCCGTCGACGACGCGGAGCAGTTCATCGTCCACCGACCACTCCTGGACCCGGGGACTGCCCGCCGCGCCCCACCAGACCGTCCCGGGACCGCTCACCACGCTGCCCTGCACGTTGTCCGCGTACGGTGTGTCCTCCCACTCGTACCAGGACCCGAAGTGACGCGAGGGCACCCCGCTGTCGATGTGCGCGAGGTGGAGGGGCAGGCCCGTGACCTCGGGCGACTGGTCCAGGGCCACCACGACCACGCGGCTGCCCCCGACAGGCACGAATGGACCTGTCGCGTGCCCGTACGGACGCCGTTCGATGAACTCGCCCGCCAGGTTGAAGATCGACCAGGCCCGCTGCGCATCGTCGAGGGCGACGAGACGGTTGCCGACGACGTGCGCGTCGATGACGCGGCTGAATTCGCCCGGTCCATCGCCCTCCCGGCCGATCCGGCGCACGAACCGGCCATCGTCGTTGAAGATCTGGAGGTATGTGGAGCCGACGACGACGTAACCCAGCCGGGCGCTCCAGGTGACTTTGGGGGCGACGCTTTCGATGGTGCCGGGGCCATCGGCGTCGCCGAAGCGGACGGCCTCGGTTAGTTCGAGTTCGCAGTCGGCGCAGATTGTGAAGTCGTTCCAGTTGGCGGTCTCGTGGGTTGGACGGGGCCTGCCGCCAGGCCAAAACCTCCCGGTGTCAAACGGGATGGTGTCGCCCAGGAAGTCGACTCCGTAGATCGCTCCGTCCCTGTACAGGAAAACGTCGGTCCCGTCACCCATATAGGTCCAGCTATAGAAGCTGACAAAAGCAACGTCGACATCCGGAACAGGCTCCTGCGCTTCCACCACCCTCTCCGGGGCCGGCTCTTCGGGCGCGGTCGTGGCGTTCTCGTCACAACCGGCGAGCGAGGCCACCGCGGCGAGCAGCGCGGCTGCGACTGGCCTTGGCGCCCCACCTTTCATGCAAGCATCACCTTATGGACTGTCGGTACCGACCTGGACCCGTCGGACATCGTTCTCTTCAGGAAATCGGATCATATCGGTCGGCGGCAGGTTGTCCACTTTGCTGCAGCAAGCTCCATTTCCGGAGAAGCGCATGCCACGATCCCATTACGCAACCGGTCGCCATCCGAGTCAGATGCCCCACCATCATACCCCTCAAGCGATTCCCGGTTCCTCCTGGAACGGCGGTCGACGCTGGCACCGAAAGGCGACTCGCATCGGTCTGCTCAGTTGCCTGGCAGGGGCTCTCGCGGCGTGCGATGCGGCTCCGGACCCCTCGCTCGCCACCCGGTCGGATTCGGCCGGGATCCCGATCGTCACCGTGGAGGCGCCCGTCTGGGGTTCCGGGGAGGGCTGGCAGGTCAGCGAGGAACCGCTGGTCCAGATCGGCGCGGTCGAAGGGCCACGCGAACAGTTGCTGGACGGAGTGGTCGGGGCCGTGCGCCTGAGCAACCGCGACATCGTGCTGGGCGAGTGGACCACCGGCGAGCTGCGCCGCTACGACCCGGAGGGAACACTGGTGTGGCGCGCGGCGGGGCAGGGGGAGGGCCCCGGGGAGCATCGGGTGTTGATGTTCGTGGGCCTCGTTCCGGGTGATACCGTGGTGACCTGGGACGTCCGGCTGAACCGGGTCCAGCTCTTCGATCCCGAAGGCGATCCTGTGCGCGCGTTTCGCGTGGAGGCACCCTGGTCGGGCGCCCCGCCGACGGGCGTCATCGGAGTGTCCGGGCGCCATCCCGTACTCACCTTCAACGCCGGTGGCGGAGAGCCCGAGGACGGGATCGTGCGGTGGCCGGCGGTTCGGATCGCCACCCTGTCCCTCGAGGACGGCAGTGTGCAGGTGGTCATGGATGTCCCCGGGCCCGAGGTGCGGGCTGACGTCGACGGAGCGACGGCCCAGGTCATGGAGTACCCTTTCGGCAAGGGGCCCCGTTACTCGGCAGCGGCCGGCCGCCTTGCCGTCGTCGACACCGAGCGCTTTGCCGTGCGGTCGGTCTCGCTGGACGACGGCGCGGTCACGGCGATCCTGCGGCGCGACGAACCCATGCGCGAGGTCACGGAAGAGGATGTGGATGCGTACGTCGAATGGATGACCGATGTCGTCGGCGGGGCTGGATTGCACGTGCCGCCCGGCTTGGCCGAGCAGCCCATGGCCTCGACACTCCCGGCGCTGAAGTCGATTCACCTGGACGCGGGCGGGAATCTCTGGGTGGAGCCACACTCGCGGCATGGGTCCGGGCTCCCGCCGTTCCAGGTCTACACGCCGGGCGGCGAGTGGCTGGGGACCGTCGCCGTGCCGTCCGGGCTCCAGCAGGAGAACCTGGGTCTCCCCGTGAGCTTCGAGATCGGCGACGACTACATCCTCGGAGTGTGGCGCGACGAAATCGGCGTGGAATACGTGAGGATGTACGGGCTGGTGAAGTAGGGGGCGGCGCTATTCCCTATCGCATTCCACGGAGCCCCTCGATGTCGAGTGCCACGATCGAGGATTCGCCAAGGCCGCCGGTGTGGAGCGTCCATGCCCTGCTCCCTCTCGCCTCCATCAATCGGTGTTCTTCCGGAAGGCGAATCGAGCCGAGGAACCGTCCGGAAGGAAGGAATACGTCGTACATGGCTCCAGGTGCGCCGTGCCCGTCGAAGGCACCAGGCAACGGGCGGTCTCGCTGAACCCAGATCCGCCCGTCCAGGTCGACGACGATTCGGGAGATGATCGCCGGATTCGGAGGTTCGCCGAGTTCGCGGAGGTCGTCCCGCCAGGCGTCCGGCATTTCCGTTTCAGGATCCTCCCCGCGCTCGGCAGGCGAGAGAGGGATTGCGTCGGCGGTATGGCAGAACCGAACGAGGCTCGTGCCATCGCGGTCGAAGACCTCCAGTTCGTAGCGTCCGTCCGGTTCGGAGACGACCCAGGTCTCCGCACCGACACCCAGCAAGGTCCGCGGCCATGCGGCCAGCGTCGCACCCGCAAATCCTCTGGCACGAGACCACATGACGGTATCGTTCACGGGTCTGTCGGGAGACCAGCGGACGAAGGATCGCTCCTCCCAGCCATCCGCGATCGGGCCGGGGAACTCCAGCCATACCGTCCCGTCCGGCTGCAGCGCGACGAACCTGACCTGGCCGGCCGCGAACACCGGCGACAGAAACGCGGGGTCGACCGGAGTGGCGCCGGCCGAACGGGAAGCAAGATCCAGTGCGACGATCCGGAATGCGCTGACGTCCAGGATGAGGAGGGTGTCGGCACCCACCCAGGTCACCGCCACGGGCGCCTGGACCTCGCCCGGCCCTTCGCCGCGTGCCGTAACCGCCCCCCGCCACTCTCCATCGGGGCCGATCACGATGACTTCGCCCAGGCCCCAGTCCGCGACGGCGACCAGACCGTCAGGACTTACGGCGACGTCGGCCGGCCGGACCAACACCTCGGCTTCGTTGAGGCCTCCGGCGCGCCAGACTTCACGCCAGGACAGCTCCGCAGGCCAGATCCCGACGCTCGTGTTTGCTACAACCCGACCGTTGGGGCCAGTGACTTCACAGGGTGCAGAACCGGGCAAGTCGCAACCGCCGACCAAGGCGGCCAGCAGCAACGCCCGATATCCGTGCCATCGGTCTGATCGTCCGGATGTGCAACGAAAGGCGCGTCTTGAGGATGTGAACTGTAAAGAGAACATGACATTATGCCAAGCAAACATTACGGCGCGACTGAGTGGGCGGAGCAGGCCAGACTGCCGATGCATCGCCGCTCGAATGCCGGGGGGGTCACGGGCCAGACCTCAACACGGCTTCCACCGCCTTCCGCTCCGCCGCGATCTGGATCCCGGCGACCTCGCCCTGCAGCGCCTCGGTGATCTCGCACGCGATCGCCACACCCTCGGCCGCGGCACGGCCAGTCCCCCGCCCCTGCGCCCGGCGCATCCTCTCCACCACCCCCTCCGGCACGTGCACGCCCGGCACCTCGTTCTGCAGGAACTCCGCCTGCCGGGCGCTTTTCAACGGCACGACGCCCGCGATCACGGGGATATTCTGCTCGATCTCGGCGATGAATTCGCTCAGCTGCGCGGCGTCGAAGACCGGCTGGGTCACGGCGAAATCCGCGCCCGCGTCCACCTTCCAGTGAAACCGCCCGAGTTCCCGCTCGCGGTCCCGGGCCGCGTGGTTGAGCGCGACCCCGGTCACGAATCCCGCCGAGGTGCCGATCCCGCTGCCGGAGGGATCGACGCCGGTGTTGAGTCCCGCCACGACATTGGTGAGGCCGATCGAGTCGAGGTCGACGACGGACCGGTAGTCGGGGTAGGGGCCGGGGCCGGGAGGATCGCCGGTGAGGAGGAGGAGGTTGTGAAGGCCCGTTGCGGCCGCGCCGAGGAGGTCGCTCATCATGCGGGGCAGCTTGCGGTCGCGGCAGGTGTAGTGAACGAGGGGCTCGGTGCCGGGACAGGAGCGCGCGATGATCGCGGCGGTGGCGAGGACGTCCAGGCGGGCGCCGCCGCGGTCCTCATGTATGGCGATCACGTCGGCGCCGGCGGCGGTGAGGGCGCGGCAGTCCTCGACGAGTGCGGTCGTGTCCCAGCCGCGGGGGGGAAGCACCCGCACCGACGTGACGAACTCGCCGGTGGCGAGGCGGCGGCCGAGGCCGGAGCGCTCCGCGAGGGGTGGTGCGGGGTGCGCGGCCGCGTTGGGGGTCGGCGAGTGCGCCACACGCACCGAGGTCCGGCGGGGCTGGACCTGTGCGACGCGTTCGCTGATCAGGCGAATGTGGTCAGGGGTGGTGCCGCAGCAGCCGCCCAGAAGGCGCGCGCCCGCGTCGATCAGGGGACGCGCGTACCGCGCCGTGTAGTCGGGCCGGGTGAGGTACATCTTGCGGTCGCCGACCGCGCGGGGCAGGCCCGCGTTGGGCTGGGCGGAGAGGGGGAGGGTGGTGACCTCGGCCATCTGCTCCAGGCCGTCCCGCACGACCGCCGGGCCCACCGAACAGTTGAGGCCCACCGTGTCCGCGCCCCAGGCTTCGGCCGCCCGCGCCGCCTGCCGGGCGGAGGCTCCCGTGGTGGTCTTGCCGTCTTCGCCGACCGTGACCTGGACGATGACGGGCAGGTCGCAGCGGTCGCGGACCGCGCGGAACGCCTGCTCCAGCTCGGCCAGGTCGGCGAAGGTCTCCAGGATGAACCCGTTCACCCCGCCTTCCAGCAACCCGTCCACCTGGCGGCCGAAGTAGTCCCGGGCCTCGCCGCGAGATGTCGGCCCGAGCGGTTCGATCCGGATCCCCAGCGGGCCGATGGCGCCCGCGACCGCCGCACGTCCATTCGCAGCCCGGAGGGCGATCCCGGCCGCGAGGGTATTGAGTTCCTCAGTGCGCTCTTCCAGCCGGAACGACGACAGCTTCACCGGATTCGCGCCGAAGGTGTTGGTCTCGATGATCTCGGCGCCGGCGCGCAGGTACTGGGCATGCACGTCTTCGATGAGCTCGGGGTGGGTCGCATTGAGCTCGTCGTAGCAGACGTTCACGAAGACGCCCCGGTCGTAGAGCATCGTGCCCATCGCGCCGTCCAGGACGTGGACGCGGCCATCGGTCAGGAGGGAGCGCAGGTCAGGCAAGGGTGTCCTCCCCGGTCGGGATGCCCGGACCCGCTGGCGTGGTCCTGAAGGTCGGCGTACGCGGGTCAGCCACTTTCGTCCTCCGCCAGGTTTGGCCTGAGCCACTGCTCCGCCTCCACCACCGCCATTCCCTTGCGCGCGGCGTAGTCCTCCAGCTGGTCGCGCCCGACCCGGCCGACGCCGAAGTAGAAGCTGGCCGGGTGACCGATGTAGAGGCCGGAGACCGAGGCCGCCGGCATCATTGCGCAACTCTCGGTAAGCGACACGCCGATCCGCTCGGCGCCGAGCAGGCGGAAGAGCGTCCGCTTCTCGGAGTGATCCGGGCTGGCGGGGTAGCCGGGCGCCGGACGGATGCCGTCGTACTCCTCGGCGATGAGCTGGCTGTTGGTGAGCGACTCGCCCGCGGCGTATCCCCAGAACTCGCCGCGCACCCGTTCGTGCAGGCGCTCCGCGAAGGCCTCGGCGAGCCGGTCGGCCAGGGCCTTCGCGAGAATGCTCTGGTAGTCGTCGCCCGCAGCCTCGAATTCGGCGCAGAGTTCGGCCACGCCCTCCCCGGCGGTCACCACGAACGCGCCGGCGTAGTCTCGGACGCCGGAGCAGGCGGGGGCGACGAAATCGGCCAGCGAGATGTTCGGACGTCCGCCGGGCTTGGCGAACTGCTGGCGCAGGCAGGGGAAGACGGCGAGTGACCCGCTGCGGGACTCGTCGGTGTAGAGCACGATGTCGTCGCCTTGCGAGTTCGCGGGAAAGAGTCCGACGATTCCCCTGGCCGCCAGCAGGCCCTCGCGCCGGAAGCGCCGCAGCAGCGCGAGAGCGTCTTCGTGCAGGCTCGTCGCTTCCGAGCCGACTTCCGAGTCGGTGAGGATGGCGGGGTAGGCGCCCTTCAGGTCCCAGACCCGGAAGAACGGGGTCCAGTCGATGCGGCGGGCGAGATCGTCGAGGTCGTAGGAGGGGACGGCGGGGGCCTGGGGGGATGCGGAGGGGCCGTGGCCGTGGGCGATGGCCGGGCGCGCGGTGCGGGCGCCGTTGGATCTGGACGACGACCCCGTGGCTGCGCTCTGCGCTGCCGGATGCCGCGCAGACTCGGAACGCCGCGACGGGCCGGAAGCGCTTGCCACCGAGGAAGCCGGGAACACTCGAGTGCCGAAGAACGTCGGCCGCACCGGCCTGTGCCGAGTCCAGTCCAGCTTCAGCCGGTTGGCCCGCGCGTCCGCCAGCTTCAGCATCGGGGCCCGTTTCCGCGCCTCCCCCCGCCGCCTGCGAATCCCCTCGTACTCCTCGCGCACGCTGGCTGCGTACGCCGTCCGGCTGCCCGGATCCAGCAGCTTCCCCGCCACCGCCACACACCGCGACGCGTCGAGCACGTGCACCGTGGCGCCCGAGTAGCGCTGCTCGATCTTTACCGCCGTGTGGACGCGGGACGTGGTGGCGCCGCCGATCAGGAGCGGCAGGTCCATCCCGGTGCGCTCCATCTCGGACGCGACGTGCACCATCTGGTCCAGGCTCGGCGTGATCAGCCCCGAGAGCCCGATGACGTGCGCGTCCACCTCGTGCGCGTGCTCCAGGATGCGCTCCGCCGGCACCATCACGCCCAGGTCGAAAACCTCGTAATTATTACACTGTAGCACGACCCCGACGATGTTCTTGCCGATGTCGTGCACGTCGCCCTTGACGGTGGCGAGCACAACGCGGGGCTGCCGCCGCTCCTCGTCCCCGGCGGGCTTCTCGCGCTCCAGGAAGGGCACCAGCCAGGCCACCGCCCGCTTCATCACGCGGGCGCTCTTCACCACCTGCGGCAGGAACATCTTCCCGGCGCCGAACAGGTCGCCCACGCGGTTCATCCCCGCCATCAGCGGCCCCTCGATCACCTCCAGGGCCTTTTCGGCCCCCACCCGCGCCTCCTCCGTGTCCCCTTCGATGTGGTCGGTGATCCCGTGCACCAGCGCGTGCTGGAGCCGTGCATCCACCGGCGCGTCGCGCCAGGCCAGGTCCTCGGAGTCCGCCGCCCCGCTCCCCCGGTATCTCCCCGCGAGCTCCGTCAAACGCTCGGTGGCCCCCTCGTCGCGGTTGAAGAGCACATCCTCCACCGCGCGCAGCAGCTCGGGCGGAATCTCGTCGTAGACCGCGATCGCGCCCGCGTTCACGATCCCCATGTTCATCCCGGCCCGGCCCGCGTGGTACAGGAACGCGGAGTGCATCGCCTCGCGCACCCCGTGGCTGCCGCGGAACGAGAACGAGACGTTGCTCACGCCGCCGCTCACCAGGCAGTGCGGCAGCAACTCCTTGATGCGCGCCGTCGCCTCGATGAAGGCGAGCGCGTAGTCGTTGTGCTCCTCGATCCCGGTGGCCACGGCGAAGATGTTGGGGTCGAAGATGATGTCCTCGGGCGGGAACCCCTCCTCGTCGACCAGGATGCGGTAGGCGCGCGCCGAGATCTCCACCTTGCGGTCCGTCGTCGCCGCCTGGCCCTCCTCGTCGAAGGCCATGATCACGACCGCCGCCCCGTATCGGCGGACCAGCCGCGCCTTCTCCCGGAAATCCGCCTCGCCGTCCTTCAGGCTGATCGAGTTGACGACCGCCTTGCCCTGCACGCACCTCAGCCCGGCTTCGATCACCTCCCATCGCGACGAATCGATCATGAACGGGACGCGCGCGATCTCGGGTTCGGCCGCGAGCAGGTTCAGGAAGGTGACCATCGCGGCTTCGGAGTCGAGCAGCCCCTCGTCCATGTTGACGTCGATGACCTGGGCGCCGCCGCGCACCTGCTGCCGCGCCACCTCGATCGCGGTCTCGTAGTCGCCCTCGCCGATCAGGCGGGCGAAGCGCTGCGATCCCGTCACGTTGGTGCGCTCGCCCACGTTCACGAAGAGCGAATCGGGGCCGATCGTGAGGGGTTCGAGGCCGGAAAGGCGGGTGTGGCGGGGCGGGGTGGGCATCTGGCGGGGCGTGACGCCGTCGACTGCGTCGGCGATGGCGGCGACGTGATCGGGCGTGGTGCCGCAGCAGCCGCCCGCGAAGTTGAGGAAGCCGGAGCGCGCGAAGTCGCCCATGGTGGCGGCCATCGCCCCGGGCGAGAGGTCGTAGCCGCCGAATTCGTTGGGCAGGCCGGCGTTGGGGTGGCAGCTGACGCGGAATTCGGAGACGGCCGACAGCTCCTGGAGGTAGGGACGGAGCGCGTCGGGGCCCAGCGCGCAGTTGAGGCCGAAGGCGAGCGGCCGGGCGTGGCGGAGCGAGTTGTAGAAGGCCTCGGGGGTCTGGCCGGTCAGCGTGCGGCCGCTCTGGTCGGTGATCGTGCCGGAGATCATGAGGGGGAGGCGGGTGCCCGCCCGGTCGAACTCCTGCATGATCGCGAAGAGGGCGGCCTTGGCGTTCAGCGTGTCGAAGATGGTCTCGACCATGAGGATGTCGGCGCCGCCTTCGATCAGCGCGCGGGCCTGCTCGCCGTACGCGCGGCGGAGCTCCTCAAAGGTGACGTCGCGGGCGCCGGGGTCGTCGACGTCGGACGAGATCGAGGCCGTGCGGTTCATGGGACCGAGGATCCCGGCCACGAAGCGGGGGCGGTGGGGTGTCCGCGCCGTGTACTCGTCGGCGGCCTCCCGTGCGATCCGGGCCGCCGCGCGGTTGATCTCGCCGACCGCGTCCTGCACGCCGTAGTCGGACATGGGCAGCTGCGTGGAGGAGAAGGTGTTGGTCTCGATGATGTCGGCGCCGGCCTCGAGGTAGGCGCGGTGAATCTCGCCGATCACGTCCGGGCGGGTCAGGCTGAGGAGGTCGTTGTTGCCGAGCAGGGGGGTGGGGTGCGCGCGGAAATGGTCGCCGCGGAAGTCGTCCTCGGTGAGGGCGTAGCGCTGGATCATGGTGCCCATCGCGCCGTCGAGGACGAGGATGCGGTCGTCGAGGAGGGGCGCGATGGGGGGGTGGGTGGGGTGGGGGACATCCTTCGCAGAAACATCGAGGCGCGTGGTATCCGCTGGTGGGCCATCCGGTCGCGGGACACCCGAAGGTGCGTCTCCCCGATTGGTCTGCGACGAACTCACTCGATGTCCCGCGCTTCCCGCCAAACGACCCGTCAGGCGGTACGAACCCAGGACCATCCAGGGCCGAACTCACCGGGCGGGCGTGGCTTTTTAGCTGTTTCCTGGCCGCAATATGCCACAAATCGCCTTTGTTCCGGCTCACCCGCCGTCAAGGGGGGCGGGGCCGTGCTGTGAACCGAAGGATAGCGGAATCGGGGGGAGGGTTCCAGTAGGTGGTGCGCCAGGCGTCGATCGAAAGAAGAGGCCCGGCTACCCTCCGGCCGACTGACCCCGTCTCGCGACCTGGATGTCGAGACCCGAAATCAGAATGTCCAGCTTCGCCTCCACCGCGCTCATGCGTGCGTTCAACGGTGCGACGGCCTGTTGGATCTCGGTGCGAACCTCCTGGATCTCGGTACGGACCGTCTGAATCTCGGTACGAACGGATTCGATCTCCCGGTTTACCCTCCCGAAGCCCGTGGCCATCCAGATGGCGGCTCCGGCAATGCCGCTTCCCAGAGCGATAACGGGTCCCCATCCCCTCAATCGTTCCATCGTATCTTGCCTTCGCTGACGCCCCCTGCCGATCCGCTCTGCCGTTGCTCGGCGGCATGTTCTGGTGCAATTCAATATAGCGTCTGCCTACCTGATGGTCAAGTGCTTGGAGGCGGGGGAACTGACTCGCACGGCGTCCCGCCCCGGCCCTTGTGCGCGACCCGTTCCGGCCCCAAGGTCACCATGACAGATCCGGGCGCGCTCTGGAAGATCTGGTGAGGAGTACCGACATGGAATACGTCATGAAGAACAGAAGACTGTGCGCCGCCACGGACCCGGCCGGGGTCTGGCCACGGCAACGCCGGCTACCGGCGCAGTGGCGGTAGCGGGTCGAGGCCCCCGGATGTGTGAGAGCAGCTGGGCCGGTGACCGCGTGCTTGACGAACGCCTCATGACCAGCTTGGCCGCCGTCCCCTTCACCCTCAAGCGCAGTACCGACATGTGGACCTCCGGCGGGGAGTACAAGTCCACGACGCAGACCGCCCACGGTCTGGTGCGCCTCGAGTCGGACCGCCTGGTACTCCAGTGGCGCGTCGCCGTGCAGACCGAACTGCTCGACGGGGCGGGCTACGAGACCCGCGAGGAGATCGAGCCGGTTCAGGAGATGGTGATCCCGCTCGCCAGCGTGGCCGGGGCCGCCGTGCCGCGCCGCCGCTGGTGGCAGCTTGCCGGACCAAGGCTGGTACTGACCGCGACCGATCTCCTGGCCTTCGAGAAGATCGCGGGGCAGCAGGGACTGAAGCTCAAGCATCCGGCCAAACTCGTGCTCCGCATAAAGCGCGCCGACCGGCTGATCGCGGAGGAGTTCGCGGCCGAACTGGCGTTGACTCTGGCCCGGCTGCAGGTGGAGGACGGGGAGGCGGGCACCGCGCGGTTGCCGGCGGGAGACTGACACCCGGCCGGAGTCCGCGCCGAGGCTGCCTTTGTTGGGTCAACTCATCACAATGGGGCGTGGTAGGTGTACACTGTGCCGGGTTCGGTTTCCTCCCGCCGGACGGCATCCCGAAGCTCCGAAGAGGCTTCATCGACCGGGACGTAATCGTATCCCCGGTGGTGGCGATACCACTTCTCGTCTTCGTCGCTGGCGAAGCGAACGTAGCGATACGAGACGCCATGGGCGCATGTCCGATCGATCAGGATGTAGACCTGGTCGGACCGGCTGTTTGCCTCAGGGGTGGAGGTATCCGCGATTGCCCGGCCGTCTTCTCGCCCGGTTGCGTTTTCCGGCGTGTCCGGTGCAACGATGTCTCCACCCGGTCCGTCCCCGCAGCCCGCAGTCACAAGGGCGAGCGTTGCGACGATTGAGAGTGGCCCGGGTTTCATTTTCCTCCCGCCTCCTCCGGCTGTGTCCTGGTCTCGGTCGTCCGAACTATTCACTACACCTCACGATCCCTTCCCGATCCCCGCCGGCGCGTCCCCAGCGCTCCCCTCCACCGGCCCCTTGCGCTGGAACGGCTGCGCCACCGGATAGACCTCGTCCAGCGTCATGCCGTCATACAGGCGGCCGTCCTTCATCACGTAGAGGATGTCGACCGTGTTGCGGAGGTCGTCGAGCGGGTTGGAGTTGAGGATGACGATGTCGGCGAACTTGTCCTTCTCGATGGTGCCGAGCTGGGCGCCGAACCCGATTGCCTCGGCGCCCAGGATCGTCGCGGAGCGCAGCATGTCGTAGTTCGACGCGCCGCCCGCGGCCATCGCCCACAGCTCCCAGTGGTAGCCGAGTCCCTGCAGCTGGCCGTGGCTTCCGACGCCCACGCGTGCGTCGCCCTCCAGCATCTTCTTCACGAATTCGGCGTGGCGCGGGAAGACGTGCTCCTCCTCCAGGAACCAGCCCGCGGCCCCCGGGCTGCCCCCGCCACCGGGTCCCCGCCGCCGCGTGCGCGCGTCCAGGTAGTCGGCCGGCGCGAAGACGTTGAGCTTCTCGTCGTCGTGCGCGTTCTCGGTGGCGTAGAAGAAGTTCTCGCCGAACGGCCCCCCGTACGAGACGAGCAGTGTCGGGGAGTTCGTGGTCCCGGACTCCTTGAAGAGCTCCACAACGTCGGAGTACATCGGCGCGATCGGCAGGTTGTGCTCGACGCCGGAGTATCCGTCGATGGCGTGCGTGATGTCGATCTTGTAGTCGAGTCCGCCCTCGGTGGTGGGCATCAGGCGCAGTTCGCGGGCGGCCTGGATGATCCACTGCCGCTGCTGGCGGTTCCCTGACATGTACATCTTGAGCGTCTTCGTGTCGAAGTACTGGGAGTACCGCCGCAGGATGGTCCTGGCGTGGTCGGCGTCGCGGATGGGCTCGCTGCTGAAGACGCCCGGCCCGGTGGAATAGATCCGTGGCCCGGTCATGCCGCCGATGTTGACCCGGTCGGTGTAGCTGAGGATGTCGGTGACCGCGGTCTGCGGGTCGCGCGTGGTGGTGACGCCGTAGGACAGGGTGCTGAGGTACTGCCACACCTCCTCGGGGTGGATCTCCTGCACCAGCCACTGCGCGTGGTAGTGCGTGTCCACAAAGCCGGGCACCAGCGTCTTGCCGGATACGTCGATGACGACCGCGCTGTCGGGGATCTCGACCGAATCGGCCACGCCCACGTCCACGATCCTGTTGTCGGTGACGACCACCACGCCGCCCTCGATGATGTGGGGCGTTCCCGTGGTGTCGCCCGGCGTGTCCGTCATCGTGATGATGCGCCCTCCTGTGAGCGCCACCGTCCCGCGCGGGATGTCGCGCGGCAGTTTGGCCTCGATCCTCCTTTCCTTCGCCTCGTAGGTCTCGGTCGAATCCTCGAGGATCTCCTTGTCGCCGTCGCGGATCGCGCTCGCCTTCGCGGCGAACTCCTCCGCGGCCTTCTGCAGCGAGTCGGCGCGCGCCATCAGCGAATCGGCCACCACCTGCACCGAGTCGCCCGCCAGCCGCGCGATCTCGGCTTCGAGCGAGTCCGGCACCTCCTCGTCCGCATTCTCGAGGCTGTCCGCCTCGGCGCGCTTCTCCTTCAGCGTGTCGGTGATGGCGATCGCCCGGGCCCGGATCAGCGCGCGCTCGTGGCGGATCTCCTTCACCTCTTCCTCCTCCGCCTCCACGTAGTCCAGGTCATAGCTGAACAGCACGTTGCCGAACGCCCAATGGACCATGGATCCGTCCGCGGCCCACGACGGGAACTCGCCCCCGACGTCGGTGAGCCTGCGCGCGCCGCCGGGGGACGCGACCAGGGTGGCGGGCTGCGACCCCACGTCCGGCACGTCCACGACGTAGATGTCGCGTCCGATCTGCGCGAACGCCTGATCGCCCTGCGGGGACATCATCACCAGTCCGGCGGGCTGCGGGAATCCCGGCTCGGCGGGCGGATCCGGGTCCGGGTCGGCCGGGTCCATGATCGGATCGGCCGGGTCCACGATCGGCTTCGTCGGGTCCGGGCCCTTCCTCCAGGGGAAGACGCGGCGAGGCAGGAACTCCCACTGCTCCGGGTGCGGGTCGGTGATTCCCCCCGCGCCCACGGTGCCACGCACCAGCAGATGGCTCTTCACGTCGGTGCCGTCCCAGCGGAACGACACCAAGCCCTCGATCGGGCTGTAGGCGTAGATCCTGTCCGGCACGTCCCGGACGAAGTGCATCACGTCGCGGATGCCGGTGGGGGAGATGACTTCGGCTTCGACCGGCTCGGCCGCATCGGAGGGCACCCAGACGAAGGCGCCCCCGAGCGGACCGGCGAAGAGACCGGAGGTGGCCAGCAGGTCGCCCGCCGCCGACCGCGTCGCCACGATCCGGTCGCCGCCGGGCGCCCAGGCCACGTTGGAATACGCGGCAGCGCCCGCGGTGAGCCGGGTGGGCTCGCCTCCGGACGCAGGGACCTTCATGATGTGGCCGCCCTCGGAGTCGTCCCACGTGACGTACGCGAGCCACTGCCCGTCGGGGGACCACTGGGGGTGGAACTCGCCGGCGTCGGCGTCGGTTAGCCGCTCCGGGTCCCCGTCGGGCATGTCCTTGACCCAGAGGCGGTCGAAGGCGACGAAGGCCATGCGTTCGCCGTCGGGCGACGCCACCGGCGTGCGGATCTGGCTCGCGGTGACCATCGCGGTCGTGTCGATCTGGTAGGCGAACTTGACCTCGGGGCCGATCGCCAGCTCGACCTCGACCTCGAAGGGGATTTCGGTGGGCTCGCTGCCGTCCATCGGCACGCTCCAGATCTTCCCGCCGTAGGAGACCACGATCGCCGAGCCGTCGGGCATGAACGAGTAGCCGGGGTGCACGTCGAGCGGCGCCCGCGACTCCTGCTCGTCGCGCTGGACGGGGTAGGCGAGCCACTCCTCGTCCTCGGTCTCGAGGTTGCGCTTGCGCAGGCCGGTCTCGGGGCCGTGGCGCGACGCGTACACCAGCCACTGCCCGTCGGGCGAGACGGCGGGCCGCATCGCGGAGCCGTACCGGTTCGTCATGACGGAGCTGGTGGCCCTCTCGAAGTCGTACCGGTACAGCTGGTAGATGGGCAGGGTGGCGTTGTAGGTCCAGTCGGAAAACGACCTCGCGTACCACATGTAGCGACCGTCGGGGCTGAAGGCCGCCCCGATGTTCTTGCCCGCGGCGATCCCGCTCAGCGACACGGACGACCCCCGCTCGGCGTTGACCATGATGAGCGTGGCGGCGCCCCCGAGTCCGCTGGAGCGGCTGGCGACGACGAACTCGCCACCGGGTTCCCACTCGGGGGACAGGTAGAGGTTGTTGTTGCCGCGGGTGACCTGGGTGGTGTCGGTGCGGTCGAGGCGCATCGTCCAGATGTTGTCGCCGCCGCTGCGGTCGGAGACGAACACCACCGACTCGCCGTCGGGGCTGAAGCGCGGCTGCGCCTCGTAGGCCATCCCGACGAGGAGCGGAGACGCCTTCCCGCCGGTGATGGGCATCGTGTAGAGGTCGCCGAGGAGGTCGAAGACGATCATTTGGCCGTCGGGACTGACGTCCAGCGAGATCCAGGTGCCTTCCGTGGCGGTGAATTCGGCCGTGCGCGCGCTGCGCAGCGGGAGGGGATTCTGGCGGCCGCCGCCCGGCCGGGGCAGCTGGGCCATCAGCGGGGCAGTCATGACTGCGAGCAGGGCGAGCGCCAGCGACGGCGCCCCCCACCTGGATAACTTCGTGCGGGCGCTCATTTGTCACCTCCCCGGATCCCGGCGGCGACGTTCGGCGCGAGGTGCCTCCACGGTTCGTCCGGTGCCGGTCGCTGCCTTGGCCAGACCTCGTCGAGCGTGTCGCCGTCGTAGAGCCGGCCGTTCATCATCACCTGGTGGATCGTGTTCGAGTTGCGGATGTCGTCGAGCGGATTCGCGTCCAGGATGACCAGGTCGGCCAGCTTGCCCACCTCGATCGATCCCAGGTCGCGGCCCAGCCCGATCGCCTCCGCGCCCATGATGGTGGCCGCGCGGAGCGCGTCGTGTTCGTCCATGTCGCCGCTCTGCATCGCCCACAGCTCCCAGTGAAAGCCCAGGCCCTGGAGCTGGCCATGGCTCCCGACGCCGGTCTTGCCGCCGCCCTCCACGAGCTTCACCAGCCAGGCGGAGTGCTTCGGGAACGCGTACTCCTCGTCCATGAACCAGCCGCCGGGGCCGGGGCCTTCGCTCTGCAGGCGCCGCGCCTTGTTCTCCAGCTCCCGGCGCGGGGTGAAGTGGGTCAGCTTCTCATCGCCGAAAAGATCTTCTTTCGTAAAGAAGTAGTTCTCAGCCCAGGGACCTCCGTAGGAGACCAGCAACGTCGGGGAATTGACGGTCCCCGATGTCGCGAAGAGCTCCACGATGTCCTGGTACGCCGGGACGATCGGCAGGGAATGCTCGACCCCGGGGTAGCCGTCTATCGCGTGGGTCATGTCGAGGCGGTACTCGAGGCCGCCCTCGGTCGTCGGCATCAGTTCCAGCTCGCGCGCGGCCATGATCAGCCACTGGCGCTGCCGGCGGTTGCCGGACATGTACATCTTGAAGGTCTTGGTGTCGTAGTAGCGGCTGTACTTGCTCAGCACGTCGAGCGCATGCTCGTAGCTGTCGATGTAGTCGGAGGAGAAGACTCCGGGGCCGGTGGAGTAGACGCGTGGCCCGACCATCCTGCCCGCGCGGACCAGGTCCTCGTAGGAGAGGACGTCGGTGGTGGCGGTCTGGGGGTCGCGGGTGGTGGTCACGCCGTAGGCCAGGTTGACCTGGTAGAGCCACGAACGCGACCAGTGCAGCTGCCAGAGATTCCACATGTGCGCGTGGGTGTCCACGAAGCCGGGAACGATGGTCTTGCCCGCGACATCGATGACGGTGGCGCCCTCGGGCACCTCGCCCGGACCCGCCGAGACCGACGTGATGCGGTTGTTGGTGACCACGATGTCCGCGTTCTCGACGATCTCGTCGCCGTTCATCGTGATCGCGCGCGCGCCGCGCAGCACGACCGTGCCCTGCGGGATGTCGCGCTCGGCGGTGACGGTGATCTGCTGCTCGGACGGGGCGTAGTCCGGATCGCCGGCGGCCGCGTCCAGGTCGTAGGTGAAGAGCGCGTTGCCGAGCCACCAGTGCACGGTGCGGCCGTCCGCGCCCCAGGAGGGGAATTCGATCCCCAGCTCGTTCAGCTTGCGCGCGGGAACGGCGGCCGAGTCCGGCTTGGCGACCTCGATCGCGGGAACTGTCGCTCCGAGGTCCGGAACCGTCACCACGTACAGGTTGTCCCCGATCCAGGCGAGCGCCTGGTCGCCTTGCGGGGCCATCTGGATCCAACTGGCCGGCGCGGGGAAGCCCGTCTCGCGCGGCTCGTCGTCCAGGTCGTCGAACACCTCTTGCGGCACCAGGAGGTCGCTGTTCTCGGACAGCTCATACCCGGGGCGGAGGCTGCCCGCGGCCGAATTGGTGCGGGCGGTCACCTGTACGTGCGCGCGCTTGTCGGTGTCGTCCCAGCGCGCCGAGGAGAGCCCGATGCCGAGCGCAGTCCCCGTCGGCGACCCCGGGATCGGATCCGAGCGGGCCGTCCCGTAGTAGTAGATGCGGTCCGGATCCCGGGTGAAGTGGGGGGCGCGGCGCCCCAGGGTTGGCCCGATGATGGTCTCGTCTCCACCGTCAGCCGGGATCCAGATGAACTCGGCGCCCTGGCCAGTCCCCGCCGAAAGGCCGAGCACGTCCCGCACATTCCGCGAGGCCGCGCGCATCGCCACGATCCGCTCTCCGTCCGGCGACCAGGCGATCTGCTGGTAGTAGCCCGGCGCCGTGAGGCTGGCGGACGCGCCTCCATCCGCCGAGACGCGCCGAATGTACCCCTCACCGGCGACATCGTCCCACGTCACGTAGGCGACCTGGCTCCCGTCCGGCGACCACACCGGCTGAAACTCGCCGACCTCGTCGCTGGTGAGGCGCTCGGGCGTCCCGTCGGGCAGCTCCGCCACGTACAGCCGGTCGAGCGCGGTGAAGGCGATTCGGCTGCCGTCGGGCGAGGCGCGCGCGTCGCGGATCTGCTTGACGGTGAAGGTGGGCGTGTCCTCGATCGGGTACTCGAACTCGACCTCGGGCCCGATCGCGACCTCGGCGTTCACCGTGAACGGGATCTCTGCCGGGTCGCTCCCATCCACCGGCACCCGCCAGATGCGCCCGCCGTAGGACATGATCAGCGCGTCCGATTCCGGCGTGAACGAGTAGCCGGGCAGCACGTCCATCGACGCCGTGGATTCCATGTCGTCGCGCTGCACGGGGTAGGCAAGCCATCGCTCCTCGCCGGAGTCGAGTTCGCGCAGGCGGATGCCCGTGTCGGCATCCTCGCGACTCCCGTAGGCCAGCAGCGATCCGTCCGGGGAGAGCGCGGGCCGGAACGCCGAGCCGTAGCGGTTGGTCATCGGCGTCCTGGTGCCCGTCCGGCGGTCGTACATCCAGATCTGGTACTGCGGGAAGATGGCGTTGTACTGCCAGGTGCCGGTCCTCTGCGCGTACCAGATCTGGCGGCCTTCGGCGTCGACCGCGGCGCCCAGCATGCGCGCCCCTCCGCCGCCCCCCACCATCTCGAGCCCCGTGCCCCCGTCCACGTGGTAGAGCCACAGCTTCTCCACGGTGGTGTAGGACCGGGAGACGATGACGTACTTTCCGTCGGGCATCCACTCGGGCGAAAGGAAGTAGCTGCCGACCCCCTTGCTCAGCTGGGTGGGCTCACCGCCCGCGGCCGGCATCAGCCAGACGTTGTTGTCGCCGCTCCGGTCCGACACGAAGACGATCCGCTCGCCGTCGGGGCTGAAGCGGGGCTGCATGTCGTAGGCCATCCCGCTGGTCAGGCGCGTGGCCTGGCCGCCGGTGATGGGCATCGAGTAGAGGTCGCCCACCATGTCGAAGACGATGGTCTGGCCGTCGGGGCTCAGGTCGAGGGAGATCCAGGTGCCCTCGTCGGTCGTGAAGCGGGCCCAGCGGGCGGGTTCGAGGGGGAGGCCCCGGTCGGGGTCCCTCTTCTCCTCTTCCTGGGCGAGGGCTGCGATGGGTGTGAGCAGAAGCAGCAGGGCTGTCCGCACAGCGCGGTCAAGGTGTTGCATACGCCGGCCTCCGTTTGCGCGTGGGGTGAACGGTCCGCCTGGCCGCGGAACCCGCACGGGTGCGGGGGTCAGCAGTCCCTCTGGTGGGCGGGCCGACACGGGGCGTTACGTTTCAACAGAATATACGTTTCAACATATTGGCAGTACCACCGGGCAAGGGGGTCCGACGCGCCCCGGTTGCACCGCGCGGGGAGAGGAGGCTTCGTGACATCGACGCGTGCCCGACCTGGACGTCACACCTTCGAGAGGCCGCCACCGAGGCAATCCGGCGGCGTGCCCGCGGCCGGGCGGGACATCGCGGTGGTTTCGGTTTCGATCGACCTCGGGGCGGGGCGCCGCGGGGTCGACATGGGGCCGTCCGCGCTGCGCATCGCGGGCATCTCCGACGAGATCAGGGGCATCGGCCACCGGGTGGTGGAACTCGGCACGATCACGGCCGGCGGCATCGAGACGACCGAGTCCGGAGGGAACGGGCTGCCCTTCCTGAACGAGATCGCCAGGGTCGCGGAGGGTACGCGCGCCGCGGTGGCCCGGGGACTGGAGCAGGGGTGCCTGCCGCTGGTTCTGGGGGGCGACCACTCGCTGTCGATCGGTTCGGTCGCGGCCGTGGCCGATCATCACCGCCAGCGGGGCGCGCCCATCGGCGTCATCTGGATCGATGCCCACGCGGACATGAACCGGCCCGACAACTCGCCGACGGGGAACATCCACGGCATGTCGCTCGCGGTTCTTCTTGGGCATGGGGAACAGCTTCTGGTCGGTGCCGAGCCGTCGGTAAGGCCCGAGAACGTGAGCCTCCTGGGGGTGCGTTCGATCGACCCGGGTGAGCGTGCCCTGATCTCCGAACTGGGCGTGCGCGTCTTCACCATGTCCGAGATCGACGAACGGGGCGTGGGGGCCTGCATGGACGAGGCGCTGCAGAGGGCGGAAGCGGGGACAGCCGGCTTCCACCTGTCCCTCGACCTGGACGCCCTCGATCCACGGCTGGCGCCGGGGGTCGGGACACCGGAGCAGGGTGGCCTGACCTACCGCGAGGGCCATCTGGTGTGCGAGAAGGCGTCGCGCTCCGGGCAGCTCCTCAGCCTGGAGGTCGTGGAACTGAATCCGGTGCTGGACGACCGGAACCTGACGGCCGAGATCGCCGTGGGCCTTGTGGCGTCCGCGCTCGGGAAGTCGATACTGTAGGAAGGCGCCGCATGTGACGGTGGCGCCAGGGAGCGCGGCGTGTCATTCGCGGCAAGCCCCACGCGCGACCTCCCCGCCGGGGTGGTGAAATCGGTATACACAGGGGACTTAAAATCCCCCGGGAGCAATCCCATGCGGGTTCAAGTCCCGCCCCCGGCACTGGACAACCGGGCGGGCGCGTCCGCAGCCCGGCGCGGCCTCCGTCGAGCGGCCCCTCAGCGCCCCCGGTAGCTCCGCACCGGAGGCAGCCTGGCGCCGGTTCCCCCAGGCGGCTCCTCCTCGGCGACCACCGGAATGGTAAGCGTCCCGATCCCGTCGATCGTGGCCTCGATCAGGTCACCGGGCTGGAGGAACCGCTGCGCGCCCCGCACCGCCGTTCCCATTCCCACCCCGCCCGATGTCCCGTTGTTGATGACGTCGCCCGGGAAGAGCGTGATGATGGACGAGCCGTACTCGATCAGCTCGTAGAGGGTGTGGATCATGTCGCCCGCGCGCGCCTCCTGCATCTGCTCGCCCCCGACGCTCAAGGTCTGGCGCAGGTTCTCCATCGGGTCGCCGTAGAACTCCTTGGGCACGATCCACGGTCCCATCGGCGCGAAGGTGTCGTGGCCCTTGCCGACGAACCAGTCGGAGGTGAGGGGATTCCCGCCCGGAGGCCGTCCGCCCCGGTCGGAGATGTCGATGGTGACCGTGTAGCCGAAGATGTAGTCCTGCGCTTCATCGGCGGAGACGTACTTGGCGGCACGGCCGATCACCGTGCCGAGCTCGACCTCCCAGTCGGTGCGGTCCCGGCCCCAGGGGATGACCACCTGGTCGTCGTTGCCGATCACCGCGCCGCGCGTGGGCTTGAGGAAGAGGTAGGGGACGCCCCGGTTCTCGCGCCGCGCCCGCCGCGCCGCCGCGCGCTCCTCCTCGGACCCGGTCTCGTTGACGTGGCTGTAGAAGTTCACGGCGGCGTTGAGGATCTTGCCCGGGTACATGATCGGGGGAAGGGTCCTCACCTCGCCGACATCGTGGATGTACGGCGCGCGCATGCTCCCGTCGATGAGGTCGTGCGCGGCGAGATGGTTGACGATCTCGTAGAGGCGGAGTTTCACGCCGTACTCGTAGCGCCCGATAAGGTCCAGCATGTTGCCGGGCATGGGGAGGCTGGGGTGGGCCGGGTCGCGTTCGAGCGCGCGGTTGGCCGCGCCGATGTCAACGATGAGCGCGTCCCGCAGCACGAGGCCGACCCGGGCCTCGCCCTCGATCTCGAAGGTGCCGACCTTGAAGGGCTCCGCGATCTCGCCGCGCGAGTCCTGGCCGGTGAGGGTGGGGGCGGTGGCGGTGACGAGGGCGAGGGTGCCGAGTGCGGCCATGTATCTCATGATGTGTCCCCGGGTTGAGGTGTGGCCGACATTGGGGGAGCGGCCCACTGATTCACTAGCCGCCGCGCCGGGCGGCGTCAAGCGAGGGCTCCCTACAGAATTGCGTCGAAATACGCTTCAATGCGAATGCCGCGAGCCTGCCCGGCGAGCCCCCGCGACAGATCAAGACGCATCACGCCGTCGAGAAGGCTCAGGCCCACGCCCACCCCTTTCAGGATGTCGCCGGTTTCGAAGTCGCCAGCCGGACCCGCCCACCCCGCGTCCATGAACACGCTCGCGCCCAGCCATTCGAAGGTCCCCGACAGCTCGGCCCGGGCCCTGAGGTACGACATGCCCGACATCTCCGATGCGGGATAGCCGCGTAACGTACCGGGACCTCCCAGGAACCAGGAGCGCTGGACCGGAGCCTGGCCCCACGTGTGAGCGCCTGCGGCCTCCAACCCGAGGCGCGTCCGCTGCCATCCGCTCGCCCACAGCGGAACGATCGCCGTCACCGTGGCACTGGCCTGTGCGTACCCCTCTCGGACGTCATCATTCCCGTCTCCCGCACGCCGCCACATCGCAGCTCGTCCGAAGAAGTCGACTCCGAACTCGGCCCGCTCCGAATCCTCACCCCACCAAGGCGAGAGGCGCACCTCACCCCCGGCCTCTTCGACCTCGTCGGCTGTGAGATTGGGCCGGAAGTCCCATTCCTCGTCGAAGGCCCGGATGAGCGCGAAACCGGTGTTGGACGTGACGGGCCACTGGCGCTCCGCATAGGCCCGCACGAGGAAGGACTGCCGCGCGGTCGCGGGTGGGCGCCAGGTGAAGTCCGCACCGGCCGCGCCGAAGTACTCCCCATTGTCCCGCCCGAAGAGGAACGCGTCGAGCGAATTGCCGGGACCGAGGTATCCGCTCCCCGTCTCGGTCGCACGAAGTTCGTGGTAGACGCCCAGCCCCGCACGGCGGAGCACGGTCATGCGTTCCACATCCAGCCGGACCTTGGGACTCCGGTCCGCGAACCCGAAGAATCCGGTGGCGTCGAGACCGTACGACCCATGCATCGTCCACTCGAACCGCCCGCCCACGGCGGGTCCCTCGACCCGGTTGTAGCGAAGCAGATCCGGCCGTTCCCAACCCAAGCTCAGGTCCGCGACGAAGGCGCGCACCGGAGCCTCCGGAATCCCGGCGAGCAGTTCGAAGTATGCCTCCACATCACTCTCCGACAGGAGTCCCGGCGCATCTTCCCAGATCGGCGGAGGCAGGTGGGGACTGTCTTCGAGGACGCCAGGGTCGACCGGCGCGATCCAGGCCAGGGCACGGCCCGGCTCGGGATCGAGTTCGTCGTCGGATATGGCCCGGTAGCGGACCTCACCCTCCTCGGACAGCAGCTGCGCGAGGCGGGCGATCTGCTCCGGATCGGGCCTGGGCAAGGCTCCCTCGCGGGACTCGCCCCCGGGGCTCTCCGCCACGTCCGCCGCCACCACCCCTTCACTCCGCGTCACGGATTCGATCCGGTACACATAGTCGATCGACATCGGTATCTTCACGACTCCCGCGGCAATCTGCCCCTCGTAGCGGACCATTCGCGGCATCCACACCTCGAACTCCCACAGGGAGTAGTCCACCACTACCAGCTGGATGTCGACGGTGAGCGGCTTCAGAAGTCCGGGAACCAGACGGTACTCCAACGTCCGGCCGATCTCTTCCGGGAACTCCCGGGCCATGTCCAGCCGCCTGCTCACACGGTAGGCGCCCCGCACCAGAGCCCCGCTCGCCGGATCGATCCAGAGCGTCCCGCTGATCAGGTGGGGGTCCGAGACCCTGGGGACCACGTCGAGCCGGACCGCGGCCTGTTGGCGCCCGTCGGGGAAGGTGATGGTGGTGGTGTCCCCGCTCCGGAAACGGTAAAGCGTGTCCGCGCCCTCTCCGAGCGGGTGCGCCAGGTAGTCGTCCGACGCGGGGATGAAGTACCCCGCGCCTTCACCGGTGCCGATGAAGAGCCGGTCGCTCCCGGGCACGACCGGGCCGTCGAAGGGGATCTCCTCGATCCATCCCAGCATCGCCTCCCGCATGAAGAGGCTCCGCCCGGGATAGCGGGCCCGCGAGCCCAGCAGTTGAACGACCGGCAGCCGGTCCCGTTCCCAGAACGCCCGGACGGCGACCTCGCCGTTGTAGATCACCCGGTCCTTCAGCGGCGTGCGCAGGGCCGCCGCGATGCGCTGGTCGATGCGTGCCGTGTAGCGCTCGATCTGCTCTCCGAGCGTGCTCCACCCGGCGAACGCCTTGCCGAAGAGATCCCGTGCGGCCGGATCCAGGAACGCGTCGTCCGCGAACCGGGCCTGCTCCGGGGCGGCCTGGGCGGTGGCGGTGGCGCCGCCGCCTGTCGCCAGGATGACGAGCGCCACCGCGACGGCCCCGGCGCGACTCGGCGGAATCACGCTACGGACCGTCCGGCGCAGGTACGAGAATCACAACGGCAGGCGAACATCGTCCCAATGTGCGAAGGAAACGGACTCGGTGCATCCGGCGCTCGAGCCCACATGGTGCCCCGCCGTTCCCCCTGCCCGCGCCGGCGTTGTCCAAGGGACCACTACAGGATGTGGTCCAGATAGACCTCGACGCGAAATGCCTTCTGCGGCCCCTTCAGCCCCTGCGACAGGTCGAAGCGCATCCACCCGTCCATGATGCTCAGGCCCGCGCCGATCCCGTAGAGGATATCGCCAGAGTCGAATCCGCTGGCCGACCCCGCCCACCCGGCGTCCCCGAACAGGCTTCCTCCGAACAACTCGAAGGTTCGCGACATCTCCAACCGGCCCCTCAGGAACGAGAGGCCGGACAGCGTCGAGGCGGGGTAGCCGCGCAGGCTCCCGGGGCCTCCCACAAACCAGGAACGCTGCACCGGTGCCTGCCCCCACGTGTGCCCGCCGGCCACTTCCAGCGCCATCCGCGACCGTCGCCACCCGCTGCCCCGAAGCGGGAAGATCGTCGTCACGGTGGCGCTTGCCTGAGTGTAGTTCTCCCGGACTTCCTCGCCCGCGCGCCGCCACACAGCGCTTCGGCCGAAGACCTCGATCCCGAACTCGGCCCGCTCGGGATCCACGCCCCACCACGGCGACACACGCACTTCGCCCCCCGCCTCCTCCACCTCGTCAGCCGCCAGATTGGGCCGGAAGTCCCAGTCGCGGTCGAAGGCGCGAAAGAGGGCGAAGCCGGTGTTGGTGTTCACCGCCCATTGCCGCTCGGCGTAAGCCCTCAAGGAGAAGGATTGCCGCGCGCTCGCAGGGGGCCGCCAGATCAGGTCGGCCCCGGTCACGCCGAAGTACTCCCCGTTGTCCCGCCCGAAGAGGAACGCGTCGAAGGAATTGCCGGCGCCCAGGTAGCCGCTCTCCACATCGGTCGCGCGGAGTTCGTGGTAGGCACCCAGCTCGATCCGCCGGCGCAGGGTCGAGCGCTCCACGTCCAGGCGAACCTTCGGTCTCAGGTCCGCAAATCCGAAGTGGCCCGAAGCGCCGAGGCGGTACGACCCATGCACAGTCCACTTCGAGCTTGCGCCCACGGCCGGTCCCTCCACCCTGTTGTAGCGAAGCAGATCCTGGCCCCCCCAGCCCCAGCTGAAGTCCCGGAGAACTCTCTTCACCGGGGGCGCGGGAAGGCTTGCCAGCTGCCGGATGTACTGGCCGCGCTGGTCCGCCGAGGGGAATCCCACCGCATCCTCCCAGATCGGCGGAGGAAGGTGGGGGCTCCTTTCCAGAACGCCGGGGTCGTCCGGTGTGATCCACCGGCTCCACCGCCGGCCGGGCGACGCGAACGGACGACCACCGGTGGTCGGCGCCATCGGCCCCCGCAGCGTATCGGTGACAGCCCGGTAGGTGAACTCGTCGTCCTCCGAGAGCAGTTGAGCGATGAAGGCCATGGCCTCCGCCTCGGTCTCGAAGTGGACGTGCTTCAGGGACTCGCCTTCAGGCATCTCTCCCGCGCCCCCGGCCGCCAACTCGTCCTTCAGCGCCACGGACTCGATGCGGTACTTGACCTCGACTTCGACGGGTACCTTCACCGCCCCCATCGAGACATCGCCTTCGTAGCGAACCGTCCGCGGCAGCCACACCTTGAAGTCCCAAAGGGAATACTCCACGGCCACCATCCGCATTTCGGCGCTCAACGGCTTCAAGAAACCCGGAAAGAGGCGGTATCTCCAGGAAGAGGCCACTTCCTCACGGAATTCGGGGATGTCCCGAACCACATCCAGGCGCCGGCTCACACGATAGACGCCCTGCACGAGGGCCCCACTGGCCGGATCGATGCTGAGTTTTCCGCTGATCAGATGCGGACTTGATTCCCGGGGGGTTACGTCGAGCTGCACTGCGGCCAACTGGCGTCCGTCGGGCAGGATGACCGTTGTGGTGTCGCCGCTCCGGAACCGGTATAGGGTGTCGGCCCCCTCGGCCAGCGGGTGCCTGAGGAGGAAGTCGCCCTCGGTCGGCATGAAGGCCGTCACGCCGTGTTCCGTGCCGACGAAGAGCTGGTCGCTGCCGGGTACGAAAGGTGCGTCGAAGGGAATCTCCTCAAGCCAGGCCATGTCGTCTCCGCCGAGCACAAGGTCGCGCATCGGGTAGCGGGCGCTGGAGCCCAGAACCTGCACGATGGGGCGGCGATTCCGCTCCCAGAAGGCGCGGACCGCGGTCTCGCTGTGGTACACCACCCGGTCCCTCCGCAGCGTGCGCAAGCTGACGGCCACGCGCTTGTCGATCCGGGCCGTGTAGCGCTCGATCTGTTCCCCCAGATCGCCCCACCCGTCGAAGGCCATCGTGAAGAGCTCACGGGCGGCCGGGTCGAGGAAAGCGTCGCTGGCGAACCTGGGCAGTCCCGGCGGAGTCTGCGCGGCCGCGGCCGCGGGCACCGAGGCGAGCAGCGCCAACATTGCGGCCCCGGCCGACGAAGGAGTCGCCAGTGTCACGATCCGGGCACCCCCCCGGCCGGATGCTCGAACCTCACGATTCGGACATCCTGCCACCTGATCAGCCGCCATCCGGAGCGGTCCTCATCGGTCCCGTCGTGCGCCGGCCGCACCAGAATGCCCGCATCCCCCGGTCCTACGTCTCCGTGCACGGACATTTCGCAAGTCCGCCCGTCCTGCAGGTTGACCCGGATGCGGCCGGCCGGGGCATCGCCCGCCCTGGCCGGGTCCGGCAGGAGGTCGGGAGCCGCCATCCGCTCGATGCTCCGAATGTTCGCGAATCTCACGGCCAGCTCCGTGCCGTCCATGGATCCGTGCAGGTGGTCCCAGGACCATTCCTTCAGCGTGCCCCAGCGGATGCGTCCCTCGAACGCCTCGCCGGTTCCGGTCACGACCGTCCCCCTCAGGGGAGTCCCACCGTCGAAGGTGTCGTAGTGGAATGCCGTCGGCGCCAACCCGTCCCTGTCCCCCTGACAGCCGGCCGAACCGGCGGCGTCGCCACGCGGGTCGTGAAGGCGAAGAGCGCTGAAGGCCTCCCAATCCATGGTCACCGTGCCAAGTCCGGGATCGGTCACGGCGACGGCGACCGAACTTCCCCGCCGCTCCCGGCCCGGGGTGAGCTCGACCACTTCGCCGGTTGCCAGCGTGACGCGCACGCCTTCCGCCGGGCCCCGCCCGGTCTCCACCGTGACACGCTCGAGGGCACGGACGCCGCCCAGCGGAATCGAACCGGACGACTGCCCGTCGAACCATCTCTCCAGGGTGTCCGACTCCAGAACGATGTCCCCATTCAGGTTCACAAACCCCGTGAACGAGCGGCCGGACCGGTCCACCGCCGTTCCGAAGAGAGCGGCCGAGGGGGGTTCCCCGGCTCCCGGTGGCGGCCTGAACAACACCGACTCGACATCCTTGAAGGCGACCGCTGCATGAGAACCGTCGGGACCCTCCACCTCGATCGTGGTGCCGCGCCAGTCTTCGGTGTAGCGAAGAATGAGTCCCCGCCCGGCACCGGACCAGACGTGCTCGGGCTTCTGCGGGGTTTCCCCGTCGTTCGCGCCGGGACCGCGAAGCCCGATGCTGAGGAAAAGGGTCCGCTCCCGGGGTGGCTGCCCCCTGAGGTTCGCCAGGGATCCGTAGGGAATGCGGATCACTCTGCTGCCGGGGAAGTCGCCGCTTCTGCCGGAAAAGTCGTCTTCGCCGGTGTTCCACGTGATTCGGTAGCCCTTCAACTCGACGGTTCGAACCGAGGGGGCGCCTTCCCGGGAAGCATTCGCCCAGGCGCGAAACGGCTCGTCTCCGACCGACTGCTCCGCCTGGAAGGAATCGACCCAGCTCGCCGAGTGCCGCGCCGAAACGAAGCGGAGGAATCCCATGTACGCCTCCCCTCCCTTCGTGGTGACCAGTCCCCAGATCCGGTTCCCGGCCGGCGCTTCGGCCGGCTCCGGGGACTGCGCGAGAACCGGACCGGCGAGGGAAGAGCTTAGCAGGCACAGCAGGACGACCGGCAGGTGGAGCAACCGGCCAGGGCCACGGATTCCAGACACGGGACTACAGGATGTGATCCAGGTACAGCTCGACGCGGAAGTCCCTCTTCGGCCCCTTCAGCCCCTGCGACAGGTCGAAGCGGACAAGGCCGTCGAGGATGCTCACGCCCACGCCGACCCCGTAAAGGATCTCGTCAGCGTCGAATTCGCCGACCGGGCCCGCCCACCCCGCGTCCCCGAACACGCTTGCGCCCACGAACTCGTAGGTTCGCGCCAGTTCGACGCGGCCCCTGACGAACGACAGCCCGGAGAGCGTCGAGGCGGGGTAGCCGCGCAACGTGCCACCTGCGCCCAGGAACCAGGAACGCTGGACGGGCGCCTCGCCCCAGGTATGCCCGCCGGCGGCCTCGATCCCCAGCCTTACCTGCCGCCATCCCCGGCCTTGAACAGGGACAACCGTCCTGAGGGTGGCGCTGGCCTGGCCATACCGCTCGTTGCCGTCGCCTCCCGCCGCCCGCCACACGGCCCCGCGCCCGAAGAGCTCGAGCCCGAGGCGGGCGCCCACCGGATCGTTCCCCCACCAGGGCGACAGACGCAACTCCGCCCCCGCCTCGTCGACCTCATCGGCCGCTACGTTGGGCCGGAAATCCCATTTTCTGTTGAAGGCCCGGAAGAGCGCGAAGTTGGTGTTGGTTTCCGCGGCCGACTGGCGTTCGGCGTAGAGCCGGGCCAGGAAGGACTGCATGGCGATCGCGGGCGGACGCCAGGTGAGGTCGGCTCCGGTGGCGTAGTAGTACTCGCCGTTGTCACGCCCGAAGAGGAACGCGTCGAGCGAATTGCCGAAGGCGAGGTATCCGCTCTCGGCTTCGGTGGGTCGAAGCTCGTGGTAGGCGCCGAGCTTGAGGCGGCGGCGCACGGTCGAGCGCTCAAGGTTCAGCCGTACCTTGGGCCACAGGTCCGCGACCCCGAAATAGCCGGCGGCGCCGAGCCGGTACGACCCGTGAAGGGACCGCTGCACCCCCCCGCCGACGGCGAGCGCCTCGACCCGGTTGTAGCGGAGCATGTCCCGTCCTCCCCAGCCCCAGTCGAAGTCCCATTGCGCCTCCAGCAGCGGGGGTACCGGAAGTTCCGACAGGTGCCGGACGTACCCTTCGATCTGTTCGTCGGAGGGGAGTCCGGGGTCGTATTCCCAGATGGGTGGGGGTATATGGGGACTCTGCTCAATAACGCTGCGGTCCCTGGGCGCGATCCAGCGGCTGCGGCGGCTCCCGATGCTGTCGGGCGAGATGGGCCCGTAGCTCGTCCCGCCGTCCTCCGAGAGCAGCTGGGCGATGAAGGCCATCGCCTCCGCCCGGGTCGCGAAGTGGACCTCCGTGAGGGGGTCACCAAACAACAGCTCCTCCATGACCTCGGCTCCGGTCTCGTCCTGGAGCGTCACCGCTTCGATCGTGTACTTGCCGTCCATGCGGACCGGCCACTTGAAGATCCCCACCGCCATCTCGCCCTCGAGGTGCATCGCCCGTGGCAGCCAGGCCTTGAAGTCCCAGAGGGAGTAGTCCACCACGATCAGCCTCATCTCGAAGGTGATGGGCTTCAGGAAGCCGGGCAGCGGGCCGTCGTCGGCCCCTTCCTCGCGTGCTTCGGGGAGGTCCTGGAGCAGGTTCACGGGCCGGCTCAGGCGGTAGAGGCCGCGAACCAGCGCACCGCTGCCCGGTTCGATCCAGAGAGAGCCGCTGATCCGCCGGGGATCGATCTCGCGCGGCAGCACGTCGAGCCGAACCGTGACCAGTTGCCGTCCGTCCGGCAGGGTCACCGAGGTGGTGTCGCCGCTCTGGAACTGGTAGAGGGTGTCGGCGCCCTGGCCGAGAGGGTGGGCGAGCCAGAATTCGTCTTCGCGGTACTCGAAGGGTGGTGCCTCGCGGTCGGCGCCGATGAAGAGCTGGTCGCTGCCGGGCGCGAACGGCTCGTCGAAGGGGAACTCCTGCAGCCAGTAGAGGATGCCGGAGCGCTCGGCCTCGCGGATGGCGAAGTTACGCCCGGGGTATTCCGAGCGGGAGCCCAGAACCTGGATGACCGAGCGGCGGTCCCTCTGCCAGAAGGAGCGCACGGAAGTCTCGCTGTGGTAGAAGACCCGGTCCCTGCGCGGTGTGCGGAGACCCGCCGCGACCCGCTGCTCGATGCGGGCGGTGTAGCGCAGCACGTTCGCGCCGGCCTCGTCCCACTCGTCGTAGGCGATCGTGTAGAGGTCGCGCGCCGCTGGATCGAGGAACGCGTCGGGTGCGAAGCGGAATTGGGCGGGCGGGGGCTGGGCGGTGGCGGGTGAAGGTGCGGGGACGAGAAGCGTGGCTGATGCGATGGCGGCGAGGGCGGCGGGCGTCACTCCGGGCACGCGCCTCAGATGGAATACGTCCGCCGGGCCGGGTTTCTTCACCATGACTCGGGACTCCTCCGTTGCTGCGGCCGGGATCCTCCCGTGCTCGCGTGCTCGAACCTGACCTCGCGAAGATCCTCCCAGGCCACGCGGCGCCAGCCGGCATCCTCCCCCACACCGGCCGGCAACACCAGAATGCCCACGTTCCCCTCGCCCAGATCCTGGTAACCCGACATCTCGTAGGCGCGGCCGTCGAGGAGGGTGACGCGGACGCGCCCCCGCTGGAACTCGGTCTGTCGTTGCGGCTCGCCGTAGGGGAACTCCAGCATTTCTACCCGGCGGATCCTGGCGAAGCGCACATTCATCCCCACCCCGTCCGAGCTTCCTTGAAGGTGGTCCCATGTCGTCGACTTCGGGGTGCCCCAGCGGATCCTGCCTTCGTACTCCTCACCGGCGCGGGTCACCACCGTGCCCCGCAGGTGCGTGCCGCTGCCAAATGCGTCGTACCCTGCCTCGGCCGGTGCGGAAGAACCTGCCGGATTCCCATCTGGACCTTCCCCGGGGGTATGGAAGCTCAGCACCCGGAAGTTCCGTGAGCCGACCGACACCCGGCCAAGGCCGGGGTCCAGCACCGCGATCGAGAAGCTGTTCCGCCCGGTTTCGTCGGGAAGATCCATCACCTCGCCGGTGACCAGTGTCACGCGCACTCCCGGTGCGGGCTCGTCATCGGAGCCTCCGGGCAGCCGCTCGACGGACCGAATGGAGCCGAAGTCGAGGCTGCGCGGAGACGAGCGGTCGGTCCAGCCGTGCAGCCTGTCCGCTGGAGACAGCTTCCATTCATCCCACGTCACCCGCCCTGTGAACCGACGGCCGGAGGCGTCTTCGACGGTCCCGTAGAGCCGCTCGGATGAGGTGGTGAGGCCCGGTGGGGCCGCGGCGAACTCGATTCGCGACACTTCGCCCATAAAGAGCGTATCGTGACCCTCCCGGCTGTCTTCCACTTCGATGATGCCTCCCGCCCAGTAGAGGGCGGACTCTCCCATCAGCACCCGCCTCTCCCGATCCCCGATCTCGACGCCTCCGCCTTCCCCCGGTGGCCTGAGCACCGCTTCGGTCCGTACTCGGCGAGAGATTGACCCTGGTTCCCGTCTAACCACTCCGCGGTGCACGATGATCTCCTGGATCGATCCGAAAGGGACGGCGAACCGGACGTATCTGACGAAGTCGTCGCCCAGTTCGTTCCAGGAAATCCGATAGCCCTTCAGCTCCACGGTGCGCAGGAAGGGGCCTCCACCCCGGGCGGAATCTATCCACACACGGAACGGCTCTTCCCGGATATTCTCCCGGCCGATAAGGAGATCGGTCCAGTTTGCGGCGTGCCCATCGCCCGCCCGACGCCCGCCGAAGCGCAGGAACCCCTCGTGCCGCTCCCCGTCCTTCATGTGCACGGTTCCCCAGATGCGTTCCGCGGACTGGGCGTGGACGGTGGAGAGGGGCGCGAGCAGCGCGAGTAGCAGGCAGGGGGTGGCGGGGCGGAGAGGACGGAGAGGGATTGGGCGCATGGAGGTGGCGTCAGTGGCGGGCGGTAGAGGGATATCCCCGGTCTTACGGAACGCCACGGCGCCCGGTTTCGCAAGCCGGGCCCGGTTTTTGCACAAGTGACCTACGACCCCTCCGGTTACAGCGGCGGGGCGCCTCCCGCCGGCGGCTCCACGAACCTCACCTCGCGAAGTTCCTCCAGGGCCACACGGCGCCAGCCCGAATCCTCCCCCTGTCCGGCCGGCAGCACCAGAATGCCCACGCTGGCCCCGCCCAGGTCGTCGTAGCCCGACATCTCGTAGACGCGGCCATCAAGGAGGGTGACGCGGACGAGCCCCTGCTCGAACTCGGTCCCCGCCGTGCGCACCGGGTCGCCGTAGGGGAACTCCAGGAATTCGACGCGTCGGATCCTGGCGAAGCGGACATACATTTCAACCCCGTCCGAGCTTCCTCGAAGGTGGTCCCAGGTCGTTGTCTTCACGGTGCCCCAGCGAATCCGGCCTGCATGCTCGTCGCCGGAACGAGTCACCACCGTGCCGTGCAGGTGCGTGTCGTCGGCAAAGGCATCGTACCCTGCCTCGTCCGGCCGACGCTCCGCGGGGTCGTGGAAGCGCAGCGACCGGAAGTCGCGTGAGCTGACCGCTACCGAGCCAAGGCCGGGGTCCAGCACCGTGATCGAGAAGCTGTCCCGCCCGGTTTGGTCGGGAAGATCCACCACGTCGCCTGTGACCAGTGTTACGCGCACCCCCGCCGGGGACTGGCCATCGGTGCCCCCGCGGAGCCGCTCCACGGACCGGATGGAGCCGAGGGCGATGTTGCGTGGAGACGACCGATCGGCCCATTCGTCCAGCGTGTCGGACGGAGACAGCTTCCATTGACCCCAGATGACCGGCCCCGTGAACGATCGACCGGATGCGTCCTCCATGGTCCCGTAGAGCCGCGCGGACGCGGTTGTGGACCCAGGCGGGGCCGCAGCGAACTCGATTCGCAGGATTTCCGCCCCATAGAGCCTGTCGCGACCGCCTTGGGGGTCCTCCACTTCGATGGCGTTTCCTACCCAGAACAGGCCGGACCTGCCCATCAGCCACCGCCTCTCCAAGTCCCCGGTGCCAGCCTCGCCGTCGTCGCTCAGTGGCCTGAGCACGGCTTCGATCTTGGTCTCGACAGAAGAGGTGGCCGGTCCTCCCGGTCTGGGCAGTACGCCGTGCACGATGATCTCCCGGATCGACCCGAATGGCACGGCGAACCCGACGGGTCTGACAAAGCTGTCGTTCAATTCGTTCCAGGAGATCCGGTAGCCCTTCAGCTCGACGGTGCGCAGGAAGGGGCCTCCGCCCCGGGCGGAGTCCAACCACACACGAAACGGCTCTTCCCGGAAGTCCTCCCGGCCGGAGAGGAGATCCGTCCAGTTTGCGGCGTGCCCGCGGGCAAAGAGATACAGACCCGCGCCAAAGCGCAGGAACCCCTCGTACCGCTCCCCGTCCTCGGTGTGTACCGTTCCCCAGATGCGCTCCGCGGACTGGGCCGAGGTGGTGGAGAGGGGTGCGAGCAGCGCCAGAAGCAGGCAGGGGACGGCAAGGCGGAGAAGGCGCAGAGGGGCTGTTTGCATGGCGTTGGCGTCGTTGAAGCAGCGGTCACCGGTCATCCCACCTTAGGGAACCCCCCCGCGCCCGGTTTCGCAAGCCGGGCCCGTGGCCTACCTTGGCGTTCTGCACTGTTTCGGCCGGCCGCGACGGATCGTCCACCGGCCGCGCGATCCCCGCGAAAAGGAGTTGAGCAATGGGTGACAGGAAGCCTTCCCTGAACTGGCTGGTGCTGGCGGCCACCGGGGTGCTGTTCGCATGTGCGCCGGGCGATGAGGGTGGGGAGGAAGCTGCCGACACCATGCCCGCCGAAACCCTGGAAGAGGCTGCGTCAAACCCGCGCTTCGGCGTATGGGAGCTGGAGTCCGACGCCGAGCCCCCGACCCGGAACGTCATGACCTACGAGCCCTGGGGCGAGGGGGGAATGAAGATCACCGTCGCGCAAACCAATTCCGAGGGCGAGACATCGGAATGGAGCTACACGACGCTATTCGACGGCGAGTTCCACGAGGTGGAGGGGCAGGAGAACGCGACGACTGCGGTCGAGGTGATCGACGAGCACACCAACCACATCCACAACGCCCGCAACGGCGAGGTCTACCAGACCATCGTGAACGTGCTCTCGGAAGACGGCAACACGATCAACAACGAGTACCGGCGGACGATGCAGGACGGCACGGAGCGCGTGAGCCACGCCGTCTACCGGCGGATCGGGTAGCGGGCGCCGGCCGCGCTGTCTGCCGGTCAGGCCTGGGCGTGCGACCCCGAACGCGGCACGCGCAGTTCGAAACGCGGGATGGGAACGCGGAAGAGGAATCCGTCGGCGCGCCTGAAGTGGTAGAAACCCTCCATGTGGCCGCTGCGGCCCGCCAGCGCGCAGAAGCTCTGGTACTCGTGGACATCTCCGGGCCCCAGCACCGGTGATTCTCCCACCACCCCTTCGCCCTCCACCTCCTGGTCGCCGGCGACCGAGTCGTGGATCTTCCAGTGGCGCCAGAAAAGCTGGGCCGCGTCGCTCCCGATGTTCTCGATGCGGATGAAATACACGAAGACGTAGCGCAGCGGCGGCTCGGAATGGCCCCGGGCGTACACCGGCTCGGCGGTGATCCGCATCTCGCCTTCGAGAATGGGGGGGCGCTGGTTGTCCTCGTTGAGCATTGGGCCGTCCTTCTCCGGTAGACGTGCTCTGGCGATACCTTAACATTGTAGCGCCCCGTGCCGGATCGCGCGCACGGGGGAACCCTCCCCGGTTGCCCGCACCCGCGAGCCAGTCCCGGGTCGAACCGAGGCGCAATGAGCGCTTGGATGTAAGGAAAACACGACATTGTGTAATGTTCTCATGACAGTGCGAAGCTGGCCCATCCCCCTGCTGGCCCTCCTCACACTCCATCCCCAGCCCGCCCAGCCCCAGGAGCCCGCCATCGCGCGGGTCGTCGCCCGGTTCGAACCCGAGGTCCGCCGCGCCATGCTGGAGGGGAACATCCCCTCGCTGACCGTCGCCTTCACGGACCGCCAGGGCGAACTCTGGAGCGGCGCCTACGGCCAGTCGAACCTGTGGGCGCGCACCCCCGCGTCGACCAACACGGTCTACCTCATCGGCTCCACCTTCAAGGCGCAGTCCACCGTCGCCCTCCTGCAGCAGATGGACCGCGGCGCCTTCTCGCTCGACGACGCCGTCAGCGACCACCTCGGCGGCATGCTGATCCGCGGCGAGGACTTCGAGCGTCCCGTCACCTTCCGTCACCTCCTCACCCACACCTCGGGGATGCCGGTCGCCTTCGGTCCGCACCCGGTGTGGGGCGCTACGGCACCTCTGCCGCTCGAAGAGTACCTCGCCGATTCGCTGCGCGTGGACTGGCGGCCGCTCCAGCGCGTCGTCTACTCGAACATGGCCTACTCGCTCGTGGGCCACCTGGTCGAGCGTTTCTCCGGCATCCCCTACAAGGAGTACATCCGGGAGCACATCTGGGGCCCGCTCGGCATGACCTCGACGGCCTTCGAGCCTCCGCCGGAGATGGCGGAACGGCTCGCCGTGCCCTACGTGCCGGATGAGGAGTCGGGGCGCAACGAGCCCACGCCCCGGCTGAAGGCGAATGTGTGGCCGGCCGGGATCGTCTACGGCACCGTCCACGACCAGGCCAACTGGGTGCGGTTCAACCTGGGCGACGGGAGCTGGCGGGGCGAGCGCATGCTGGAAGCGGCCACCCTCGACGAGATGCACACCCTGCAGTTCGAGCAGTTCGCGGGGACCCCGATGGGCGGCGGATGGGGCTACGAGAACCCGGGATACGGGCTCACGTGGTGGGTGTCGGCACGCGACGGCGAGCGCTTCTTCGCGCATTCCGGCAGCGTGCCGGGCTACACGGCGTTCGCGTCCGGGAACCGTACCCGCGGTTTCGGTGTGGCATTCCTTACAAACGGCAACCGTTCCCACCCCCATCTGGTCCGGCTCACGCGCCTCGCCCTCGACCTGATGGCGGAAGAGCTGGGACAGTCAAGGTAAACTTGCAGCCCGTGGGCAGAATCCCCCCGGCATTCGAGCGGCGATGCATCCGCGCTGGCCGCGGTGCTCACGTGTTCACGATGTCAAGAGAACTTTACGAATTGGCATGTTGACTTCACTTTTCCGGGTTCCACAAGCACCGCTCTGCGTTGCTCCTCCTCGAAATGGCGCTGCCATTCCTCGTCGTCGCGCCTTGCCAGCCCGGCGCCGCGCCGCTCTCGGTGCTCGCGGGGCTCTGCCCACGGACTGCTCATGATCTTCCAACTCCCCGACATGATTCCCGAGCTCCCCGACAACTGGACACGGATCGCGATCTCGCTGGTGGCGCTCGCGGCCGCCGCCTGGATCGCGGACCGGCTCGCCTCGCGCTTCCTCCACCGGCTCCTGGCACGGATCACCGCCCGCACGCGCTCCACCTGGGACGACCGCATCGTCGAGCACAAGGTCATCCACCGCCTCGCCCAGGTGGTCCCGGCGCTGGTGATCTTTGTCGGCATCGGTCCGGCGTTGGGCATCGCGGACGCCGTGGCCGAGGGGGCGGACCCGGAATTCCTTCTGCTCGCCTGGACCTTCGTGCGGCGCGTGGCGGCCGCCTGGATCGCCGTCGCCGTGGTGAGGGCATTTGCGGCGTTTCTCGACGCGGTGAACGACATCTACAGCGAATCAAGCCCGCTCTCGAAGTCCAGGCCGATCAAGGGCTACCTGCAGGTGGTCGCGCTGATCGCGTACCTGGCTGCCGGCGTCGTGGTCATCTCGATCCTGGCTGGCCTGTCTCCCATCGTCTTCCTCTCGGGGGTGGGGGCGCTGGCCGCCGTGCTCATGCTGGTCTTCCGCGACACGATCCTGTCGCTGGTGGCGAGCGTGCAGATCGCGTCCAACGACATGATCCGGATTGGGGACTGGGTGAGCGTGCCCCAGGCGAACACCGATGGCGACGTCATCGACATCGCGCTGCACACGGTCAAGATCCAGAACTGGGACAAGACGATTTCGACCATCCCGACGCACAAGTTCATCAGCGAATCCTTCAAGAACTGGCGCGGCATGTCCGAGTCGGGGGGACGTCGGATCAAGCGCTCGCTCAGGCTCGACATGAACACCGTCCGCTTCCTCGACGAGGACCGGATCGAGGAGCTGTCGCGGCGCGAACTGCTGCACGACCACATGCGGGACATCCGCGAGAGGATCGAGAGCTACAACGCCGCCAAGGCCGAGGGCAACCCCGGCGTCATCCCCGAGATCCGTCGGCTTACGAACCTAGGCACCTTCCGGGTCTACGTGCAGAAGTACCTGGAGGCCCATCCCGGGACCCACAAGGAGATGACGGTCCTGGCGCGCCAGTTGGAGCCGGGCCCGCACGGCGTGCCGATCGAGGTCTACTGCTTCTCCAACGACACCGCCTGGGCGAGCTACGAGGGATTCCAGGCGGACATCTTCGACCACCTTATCGCGGTCCTGCCGGAGTTCGGCCTGCGACCGTTCCAGTCGCCGGCGGGGAACGATTTCGCAAAGGTGGTGGGCGGGGGCGCGGCGTCCGGACCGGCGGGGCCGTCGGCAACCCCGGTCAGCAGCCCGTCCCCTGCAGGGTGATTGGGATGGGGGAGAATCCCTTGTCCGCGGCCCGGCTCAGGAAGTCCCGCGTGTACATCCGCACCATGCCCAGGCTCTCGTAGAGCTCGACCCGAGCCAGGTCTTCCGGGGCGAGGGTGTCGAGCATCCGGCTGGACACTGCGACTTCATCCAGGCAGACGCGGAGTCGCTTGATCTCTCCGCGGAAGCGGTAGACCAACTGCAGCAGGGTGGCGTCCTCGACGATGTCGAACGGGGTGCGGGCGCGGATGAACGAGGCGATGCTCGCTGTCTCGGTCTTCTCCAGCGCCTCGTTGTCGAAGGCCGTGGTCGCGACCGGCACGCGCAGTCGCCTTACCTCGAGCCGGTGTACCAGGCGCTCGACCCTCACCTCGATTCCCGGTATCTCGATCGCAATCGGCTGGAGGCGAACCACCATGATTGACATATGCGGAATCCTGGAGCGTTCGCGGTTGGTCTCGTAGCCGAAGGCCGAGGAAACAACCATGTAGGATCCGGGGACCAGGTCCGGGAACTCGAAGTAGCCGTTGCGGTCGGTCACCGCGGAGCGGCCCAGGTCGGCGATCTGGACGACCGCCTCGCGTATGGGCGTTTCGCTCACGAAGTCCCGTACCTCGCCCCGAAAGGTGAACGCCTTCAGGGAATCGGGAGGGTCTTGCGGGCACGCGGGGGTGGGGACCGCCGCCGTCCAGAGGCAGAGCACCGCGCCCGTGACGGGAAGCGCGGTGGAACGAAGCCGCGGGCGGAATGGAAGCCGTGACATCAGCGCAGTGGCTGTGCGACCAGAATCGCAGTGACGATGACGACCGCCGTGCCCAGGAGCAGTTCGGCGACTGCGGAGCGTTTGAGGGCTTCTCCGCCGGCGTTGTGCTCTAGCCGGGGGCGAACCACCCGCCAGTGGTACAGGCCGAGCAGCAGCACGCCGGCCACGATCAGATCCTTGACCAGGAGGGTGCGTCCCCAAGGGGTCGTCCACAGCTCCGACACGGTGCCGACGTGGATCCAGACCTTGAGGGCGCCGGTGGCCAGCAGGACCGCCACCGCGACCTGGGCAACCCGCGAGAAGGCGCCCACCATTTCGGCGATCCCCGGCGCTCCCGGCGCGGCCTCGCTGTCGTGCCTGCGCACGGCCGGGATTCCGGCGAACAGCAGGCAGGCGAGCCCACCCATCCATCCTCCCGCGGCCACCACGTGCAGGTAGGTCGCGGCCGCGGACAGAACCTGCGGGCTATCCGACCAGCCGTGCCCCGACAGGACCGGCGTCAGGGGGAGCAACAGCGCCCCCGGGGCTGCGATCTTCCACCCGGCCGGGCGTGCTCCCTTCTTGCCGGCAAACAGCAGTCCCCCGGTCACCAGCACGACGCTCAGCAGCTGCAGCCACCAACCCGCGGCCCAGGGCGTTCCGGTGGCAACCGTGAACATGTTGCCGAATACATCGTCCGGGAAGAAGGTCGCCGCCTGGTGCAGGAGGCGAACGGGCAGCAGCGCCATGAGGATCCCCAGCCCCAGGCCGCCAATGAGCAGGGTACGGTGAGTGGCGGTGCCGACGACGTCCTGCGATGCGCCGCCCCCGGCGATGGCGCCCAGAACCAGGAACCGGAAGGCGACGGTGCCGAGGATCCCCAGGATTCCCAGATACAGACCGAAGCGACCGAAAGCCCGGCTGTAGGCGAACCGGGATCGGGGTTCGGCGGTGTCCGCCTGCGGTCCCGCATCGGCCGGCCGCATCGGCGGATCCCCGGGCGCAACCGCGTCTCCAGCAGCCTCTGCCTCGGTCTCGGCGGCGGGAGGTTCGACCCGGAACCCGAAGTCCCCGGATATGGGGTGGCCGTCGGGGCCGGCGGTGGTCCACTTCACGGTATAGCCGCCCCCGCTCAGCGGCTCGGCCAGCGGCAGCACCAGAACGGCGCGGCGGTCGTCGGCCAGGTACCTGAGCGTTCCGGCAGACACTGCCGCGGCGTCGGCGGTGGACGGATGAACCGAGGCCGAACTGCGCGCCAGTTGCACGTCGGTAGTGTAGGTGAGGGTGATCCGGACCGGCGACTCCGCCAGGACGGTATCCTTCGCCGGATCGGATGACTTTAGCTCGGTGTGGAGCCGGCCCGAGCCGAGGATCGCGGGGAGCGCCAGCAGCGCAATCGCCGGGGCGAGGCGAGACGGGATCGGCAAACGTGCGCGTGAACGGCTCGTGCCGGGATCGATACCTGTCCGCGCGGGCAACCGCGGGCGCGCCATGCGTGGCGAACGCGACCGCCCGCGCCTGTTCAAAGCTACGCCTCCGGCAGCCCGTGCTCCATCGCCCACTCCATGGCCTCGCTGAAGCGGTCGAGTTCCTCGAGCGTGGTGTAGACGCTGGGCGAGATGCGCAGGCCGGTGCATTCCTCGTGACCGATCGGCACGTTGATGATCCGGTGCTCGTTCCAGAGCCAGTTGCTGAGCGCGGCGGTGTCGAGGCCGTCGACGTGCACGTTCCCGATCCCGCAGGCGAAGCCGGGTTTCTGACTGGTGTTGAGGGAGACACGGTCGTTCTCCAGGAGCCGGTTCGCCCAGTAGTCGCGCAGGTAGATCAGCCGCTCCGCCTTGCGCTCCGCGCCGATTCCCTGGTGGAAGGTCAGTGCCTCTCCGATCGCGAGATAGTTCGCGGCCGGATGAGTGCCGATCTCCTCGTACTTGCGGATGTCGCCGCTTCTGCTGTCGGGCGCGGCCATCAGCGGCCAGATGTTGGGGATCTCGTCCTTGCGCACGTAGAGCAGGCCGGTGCCGTGCGGCGCGAAGAGCCACTTGTGCAGGCTGGTGGCGTAGTTGTCGCACTCGAGCTCGGGGAGCTTGAAGGGGAAGTGCGCCATCGCGTGGGCCCCGTCGACGATGACCGGGATATCGTACCTGCGGGCCATCCGCACGATGTCGCGCACGGGGAGGATCTGGCCCGTGAGGTTGATCATGTGGCACATGAGGATGAGGCGCGTGCGCGGGGTGATGCCCTCCTCGAAGCGCCGCACCACCTCGGCGGGGTCCTCGGCCGGTACGGGGACCTTGATCTGATTCATCACGATCCCCTCCCGGCGTTCCCGCTGCCGGAAGGTGGTGAGCATGCGGCCGTAGTCCTGGGTGGTGGTGAGGACCTCGTCGCCGGGGTTGAGATCGTAGCCGAACTGGACGGTCTGGAGTCCCTCGGAGGCGTTGCGCGTAAACGCGATCTCCTCCGCGTCCACGCCCCATTCGCGAGCCATCCGCTTGCGCACGCCTTCGCGCTGGGGCTCGAGGATCTTCCACATGGTGTAGGTGGGCGCCTCGTTGGAATAGTCGAGGTGCCGCTTCATCGCGTCCTGGACAAAGCCGGGCGAGGGGCTGACACCGCCGTTGTTCAGGTTCACCATGGTGCGGTCGACGGTGAACGCACGCGCGACCTCCGCCCAGAAGCTCTCGTCCGCCGCGATTTCAACTGCGGATCCCGGATGCCGGCCGAGTTCACGGGCGATGTCCGCGGCGTCGGAACCGAACGCCGGAAGCCGGGTGGCGGCGACCGCGGCCGCGGCGGCGCCCAGAAAGTCGCGGCGGTTCGGCGGCCGCCCGTTTGGCGTGACCCTGTCGGCCCTTGAAATCATGTTGGTCCTCCGTGCGTCGGAACTGTCGGGAGTCTCGCTTACAATAAGCCGCCGGATGGATTGCGGGCAAACGGCCCCCACTCGCTCCAGGCCGGGAGGGCGCGGTTATCTTTAGCGATGATTCGAGTCTGCTTTCTGGGTACGGCGGCGGCGCGCCCGACCGTCGGCCGCAACGTCTCGGGCATTGCCGTACAGAGGGAAGGACAGTCGTTCCTGTGGGACTGCGGCGAGGGAACGCAGCGGCAGATCATGCGCTACGGATCCGGCTTCTCGTTTGCCCACATCTTCATCACCCATGCGCACGCGGACCATTTCCTGGGCATCCCGGGTCTCCTGCGGACGATGGGCCTCCAGGGCAGGGAAGACCCCATGACCATCTACGGCCCGGCGGCCGCCGGGCCCGTCCTCGAGGCCGCGGTGCGCATGGGGCTCGAGCGGCTGCACTTCCCGGTCCACGTCCGGAGCCTGGAGGACGGCGAAAGGATCGACTTCGGCGACTGGGCGGTTCATGCGTTCGCCGTGAGCCACGGGGTGGCGGCGCTGGGATATGCGCTCGTCGAGGAGGCGCGCCTGGGCCGCTTCGACGTGGATGCCGTCCGGCGAATGGGCGTCCCCGAAGGTCCGCTCTACGGTCGGCTGCACCGGGGGGAGACGATCGAGGTGGATGGACGGGTGATCTCGCCCGACGATGTGGTGGGGCCGCCGCGTCCGGGACGCAAGGTCGTCTACTCGGGGGATACCCGGCCGCACCGCCGCACGGTGGAGATGGCCGTAGGCGCCGACCTCCTCATCCACGAGGCCACCTTCGGAGCCGACGAGGACAAGCGGGCCCGGGAGACGCGCCACTCCACCGCGGCGGAAGCGGCGGGCGTGGCGGCGCGCGCCCGGGCCCGCCAGCTCGTCCTGACCCACATCTCCGCGCGCTACTCCGACGCGCCGCGGGTACTCCGGGGACAGGCGCGCGCCGTCTTCACGGCTACCGAGGTCGCCCACGACGGCCTCGAGCTGGAGATCGGCTACCGTGAATAGCGCGGCTCCCCGGCGAGTCATCATCGTCGGGCTGGGCGTCATGGGAGGATCGGTCGCCAAGGCCCTGAAGCGGCGCGTACCCCGCACGGCCGTCTTCGGCATCGACCCCGACGACGAGTGCGCGGCGCCCGCCTCGCGCGACGGCGTGGTCCGCGCGCACGCCCTGGACGACTGCGACCTCGACGGCGCGGTGGTGGTCTTCGCGGCCCCCCTTGACGTTACAGTCGGCCTGGTGCGGGACACGGCCGCGGCCTGGTCCCGCGCGGACCTCGCCACCGACGTGGCCAGCCTGAAGGTCCCGGTGATGGACGCGGCCACGGGCGGCCCGGCGGGTCCCGCCCCAGCCCCGGCGCCCCCCTTCGTCGGCGCGCATCCCATGTGCGGCTCGGAGCGCTCGGGCTACGCTGCGGCGCGGGACGATCTCTTCGATGGCGCGGACGTCTGGCTCTGCCCCGTCCGCGTGGAACCGAGCCGGAGCGCCGGAGCCGCGCGAACGGATGCCGCGGAACGGGTCCGTGCCGTGCCCGAAGGCGCGGAAGCCATCACCCCGGCCAACCCCCTGGCGCGTGCGCACGCCTTCTGGCGCCTGCTGGGCGCGCGTCCCCGCACGGTCGCCGCCGGGGACCACGACCGGATGATGGCCTGGGCCAGCCATCTCCCGCAGCTGCTCTCCACGGCGCTGGCCGGATCGCTGGACGACGCGGGCATCTCCCGGGACGCGCTCGGTCCGGGCGGCCGCGACATGACCAGGCTGGCCCGCTCCAGCGCCGCGATGTGGCTGCCGCTGCTGGAGGCGGCGCGGGACCGGGACGCGCGCGCTCTCAGCGCCCTCGAAGAGCGCATCGGCTCGGTTCGCCGAATGCTGCAGGAGGGCGACCTGACAGCGCTCGCGAGCCTCATGGAAAGGGGAGGGCGGTGGGCGTCGCGGACGGGCTGACGATCCGCGTCCCGGGCGACAAGTCCATCACCCAGCGGGCACTGATCCTGGGGGCGATGGCCGGTGGCGAGAGTCGGATCGGCGCCGCGCCCCGCGGCGCCGATCCCCTCGCCACGGCCCTCGCCCTGCGCGGACTGGGCGTCCGCATCGACGGCCTGGACGGCCCGGCCACCACCCCGCTGCGCATCGCCGGCGCCGGGCCGCGCGGGTGGCGGCAGCCGCGCTCGCCCCTCGACCTGCGCAACAGCGGCACCGGTGCGCGGCTGCTCGCGGGAGCGCTCGCGGCACAGCCCCTCTCGGTCGTGCTGCGCGGCGACGAGTCCCTGTCGCGGCGCCCCATGCAGCGCATCGCCGAGCCCCTGCGCCGCATGGGCGCGACCGTGGAGTTCCTGGAGCGGAGCGGCGTCCTCCCCATGCGGGTGGCCGGCGGCACGCTGCGCTCCATCCGGCACGACGGCAGCGTGGCGAGCGCCCAGGTCAAGAGCGCGATCTTGCTGGCCGCGGTCGGTGCGGGTATGCCGGTGGAGGTGCGGGAGCCGCGCCGCTCCCGCGACCACAGCGAGCGCATGCTGGAGGCCATGGGCGCCCGGCTGCGGGAGGGTTGGCGGGACGGGGCATGGTCCGTGCGGGTTGCCGGCCCGCCCGCGCGGCTCGCCCCGCTGGACATGGACGTGCCGGGCGACTTCTCTCGTCGGCGGCCTTCTTCCTAGCCTGGGCCGCGCTGGCGGCGGGGACGCAGCCGCTGACGATCCGCGGGGTCGGGGTGAATCCCACCCGCACGGGGTTCCTGCCGGTGCTGGCCAGGATGGGCGTCGGGGTGGAGGCGGTGGTGGGCGGGGCCGCAGGCGGCGAGCCGGCCGGCGACCTTCGGGTCGGCGCGCCGGGGAGCGGCCTGCGGGGGGTGGAGGTGGGGGGTGGGGAAGTAACGGCGATGATCGACGAGATCCCCATCCTCGCAATCCTGGCGGCGAGGGCCGCGGGCGAGACGCGCATCACGGGGGCTGCCGAACTGCGCGTCAAGGAGTCCGACCGGCTGGCGGCGCTGGCGGTGAACCTGCGCCGGATAGGAGTGCGGGCCGAGGAACTGCCCGACGGCCTCGTCATCGAAGGCACCCGCCGCCCTCTCGCCGGCCGCGTGGAGTGCTTTCACGACCACCGCATCGCCATGGCCTTCGGCGTTCTGGGCGCGTCGCCGGGCTGCGACATCGCGGTGGACGACCCGGGTGTCGCCGACGTCAGCTTCCCCGGCTTCTGGCGCCTCCTGGCCCGCGTCAGCGACAGGGCGCGCGCCGGCGCCCGCGGCTCTGCCACGGCGAGCGAGGCTGCCCGCCCCCCCGCCACGGCGAAGGAGGCCGGTCGTCCCCATGCCACCGGGCGCCGCTGCACGATCGTTGCCATCGACGGCTCCGCCGGCGCCGGGAAGTCCACCACCGCGGCCGCAGTGGCGGCACGTCTCGGCTACCGGCACCTGGACTCCGGCGCGATCTACCGCGCGGTGACCCTTGGCCTCATGGACCCGGAGGGCGGCTGCGCAGATGTGGAGCACGTCACTCCGCCGGAGCTGGTGGCGCTCGCGCTCGAGGTCCGGTGGGCCGGTGCGGGCATGGAGATCCTGATGCGGGGCGCATTGGTCCCCGAAGGGGAGCTGAGGGCCGAGCGCGTGAACGCGATGGTGTCGCGGGTGTCCGCGATCCCTGCCGTGCGGGACCACCTCCTGGAGCTGCAGAGGGCGGCCGCCCGTCCCCCCGGGCTGGTGGCCGAGGGCCGCGACATGGGCACCGTGGTCTTCCCCGACGCCGACGTCAAGATCTTTCTCGATGCCGATCCACGCGAGCGCGCCCGCCGCCGAATCCTGCAACGGGGGCAGGGTGATCCGGAGCCTGAGGAGATCGAAGCGGAGGCCGCGCGCCTCGGAGTCCGCGACCGGACCGACTCCTCACGGACGGTGGCACCGCTGCTGATGGCCGCGGATGCTCACCTTATCGACACCACAAGTATGCAACCGCAGACCCAGATCGACGCCATCGTCGACCTGGCAATCGCAGCCACGGATCGTCGGCAACCCATCCACAGGGCCGGGAAGTCGGATTAGACGACAACAACAGCCGCCGGCGCGCAACCGATCGTTTTCCCTTGCCTGCGGGTTTGCACTATAATTAGGAACTATACCTGCGACCCGGCTCGACCGGCTCCGCCGGCTCAAGGAACGCCGGACCGGGAACGCGAGACCGCCGCGTGTCAAGCCATGTGGCCGCTTGCCGGGCCAGGAATAGAGGTGCGGTTGCCAGTGCCGCGGCGGGGTGGCCCGGGCAACCCGAATTCATTCAACTCCGGCCAACCCGCATCCCGCCGGGCCGGAACAGGTACCTGGAGCGCCGGTCGTGCGCCGGCGAAGCGCAACCATGAACGAGATTCAGGCTTCTCCGCCGGATACGAACGACGCGGGCGATGCGCCCGAGTCCGAATCCGGGCTGAGCGATGCACCGGACGAGATCTCGCCCGAACTCTTCCACGATCCTTACGGCGAAGAGCAACTCGATGTCTCGCGTGACGACTTCGAGGCCATGCTCGCGAGCCACCAGACAGCCCGCGGCGACATCAAGGAAGGCCAGATAGTCCAGGCCAGGGTGCTGCGGACCACCGACGCGTCGGTCATCCTTGAATTCGGATTCAAGAGCGAAGGCGCGGTTCCCATCGAGGAATTCAAGGATCCCGCCGCCGTGGAGGCTGGACAGGAAGTCGAAGTACTCCTCGAGAGCCTCGAGGACGACGACGGCGTGGTGGTTCTGTCCAAGAAGAAGGCGGACTTCCTGCGCGTGTGGGAGCTCATCCGCGACGCCTACGACAACGACCGTCCCGTGAAGGGGCTGCTGACCCGCAAGATCAAGGGCGGCGTCACGGTGGACATCATGGGGGTGGACGCCTTCCTCCCGGGCTCGCAGATCGCGCTCAGGCGCGTGCCCAACATCGAGGACCTGATCGGCGATCGCTACGACTTCAAGATCATCAAGCTCAACAAGCGGCGCAGGAACATCGTGGTGTCCCGCCGGATCATCCTGGAGCAGGAACGCGAGAAGAAGCGCTCGACGCTCGTCAAGGAGCTGCTCAAGGGGCAGGTGCGGGAAGGGGTGGTGAAGAACATCACCGACTTCGGCGCCTTCATCGACCTGGGCGGGCTGGACGGGCTCCTGCACATCACCGACATGTCCTGGGGGCGCGTCAGCCACCCCTCGGAGGTGGTCAAGGTCGGAGGCAATCTGGACGTCAAGGTCCTTGACATCGACTGGGACCGCGAACGCATCTCCTTGGGTCTCAAGCAGTTGTTGCCCTATCCCTGGACCGATATCGAGGACCGCTACCCGGTTGGTGCGCGTGTGGCCGGCCGCGTGGTTTCGATTACGAACTACGGCGCGTTCGTGGAGCTGCAGAAGGGCGTCGAGGGGCTGGTTCACATCTCCGAGATGTCGTGGACGCGCAATGTGCGCCACCCCTCCAAGCTCGTGTCGATCGGCGACGAGATCGAAGCTGTGGTCCTGAAGGTGGACCCGCGGGAGGAGAAGATCTCGCTTGGCATGAAGCAGATCGAGGAGGATCCCTGGCTGGCCCTGCCGCTGAAGTACCCGACAGGCACGCGCCTGTCCGGGACGGTTCGCAATCTCACCACCTTCGGGGCCTTCGTAGAGATCGAGCCCGGCATCGATGGCCTGGTCCACGTCTCCGACATGAGCTGGACGAAGCGCGTCGAACACCCCTCCGAGGTGGTGCGCAAGGGCGAGCAGGTCGACGTGATGGTCCTCGCGGTGGACTCCGACAACAAGCGGATCTCGCTCGGCTTCAAGCAGCTCTACGACGATCCCTGGCCGGCCCTGGTGACGAAGTTCGCAAGGGGACACGAACAGGACGGAACGATCGCACGGCTTCAGGACAAGGGCGTGGTGGTCGATCTCGGCGAGGGAGTCGAGGGCTTCGTGCCGGGGTCGCACGCGGGGGTTCCGGTGGATGCGCTGAGCGACCATTTCCGGGTCGGTGAGGGCGTTTTCCTGCGGGTGATCGCGTCGGATGCCGACGAGCGGCGCATCGTCCTCGAGGTTCTTGAGCCGCCCTCCCGCGGGCGGGCAGCGGAGGAGGTGGCGGAGGGCGACGCGGATGGCGGCGGCGACGCCGCGGATGATGGCGAGGACGGCGGTGCCGGAGGTGACGGCCCAGGCGAATCCGGCGAGGAAGGCGACTCGGGAGATGGAGCTGAGGACGACGGTCCCGGCGAAGGCGCCTCCGCGGATGAGGCTGAAGACGATGCCGGCGAAGGCGACTCCGGGGATGAGGCTGAAGACGGCGGTCCCGAGGAAGCCGACTCTGCGGATGAGGCTGAAGACGATCCCGGCGAAGGCGACTCCGGGGATGAGGCCGAGGACGGCGGTCCCGAGGAAGCCGACTCTGCGGATGAGGCTGAGGACGGCGATCCCGGCGAAGGCGACTCCGGGGATGAGGCCGAGGACAACGATGCCGGCGAAGGCGACTCCGGGGATGAGGCCGAGGACAACGATCCCGGCGAAGGCGACGACGACGGGGCCGCAGACGATTAGAACAGAACTCTGGGCGAGCCTGGGGGCGCGGTGATCATGATCAAGGCGAGATCAGGGACGGTGGTGCTCGCCTGCACGCTGATTGCCGGGGCAGGATTCGGGTGCATGGCGACCGCTCGGGGCGTGCCGCAGGCTGCCGTCCCAGCGCCGGTCCCCGACCCCGCAGGTCGTACGCCCGGCACGGCGGAGGCCGCCGACCCGGCAGTCGCCGCCGAGGTCGCGCAGCCTGTCGTGCCGGACGCCGACGCCGGACCCGCGGCCGCGGCCATCTTCGCTCTGCCGGCGGAGGAAGTGACCGAGCGCGCGCTGCGGAGTCTGGAAGCGGCACTGTCCCGGCTTGCGCGCACCGAGCTGGAGGCACTGCAGGAGTCGACAGACCGCCTGGGGCGCGATGCGCGAATGGGACTCGTGTACGCGGAGTTGGCGTACGTTCACATCCTCTCCGGAGAACCCGAAGAGGCGCGCCGCTACGCTTCGATGGCGAGGAGCAGCGGAGCGCGTGGGCGGGCGCGCGAGGTCGCGGATGCCCTGCTCAGCGGTGGCGTGCCCGGACTGATGCCTCAGAACCTGGTGATCGGGGCCGTTCTGCCCGTGACGGGCTCACCTTCCAACCGCGAGTATACGCGCCTGTTCCTGGAAGGCGTGGAAGTGGCCGCCGATCTGGCTCGCCGTGCGGGGTGGAGGTTCGAGTTCCTGGTCGAGGACAACCGGGGCACGCCATCCGGGAGCGAGCGTGGCGTCTCGGCCCTGGTGTCTCGTGGAGCGGTGGCGATCCTGGGCCCGCTGGCCGCGGAGAACCTGGAATCGGCGGTGCGGGCGGCTCCCCGCGATGTTGCGGTGCTGTCGCCCACTGCCCGCCGGCTCCCCTTCGGACGCAGGGGCGTCTACAGCATGGGCGCGGGCGACCCGGGCGCGGGCCGTGCGCTCGCCGACGCCGTTCGGAGAGCCGGCTACCAGGAGGCGGTGGTAATTCACTCCGGCAGTCCCGGGGCGGCGTTGGAGGCTGACGCTTTCGTGAACGCGTTCCACGACATGGGTGGTTCAGTCAGGAGGCGGATGCGGTACGAACCCGGGACCACCACCTTCGACATCGAACTCAAGGAGGTCGAGGGGGTCGTCCCCGAGGTGCTCGTCGTCGCGGCGCCGGCCGCCGATGTGGAGCTGATGGCCCCGCAGATCGCCTTCTACGGCCTCGACACCCTGGACATCCAGGTCGCCGGCACGGCCGCCTGGACCACGCCCGCCGTGCTGGAATCGGTCGTCCAGAGGCACACCGACAGCGTCATCGCCGTGAGCCCCTCCGATCCGCGGGCGGCCTTCGATCCGGGGACCGCATTCGTCCAGGCGTACGAGCAGCACTTTCGCCGAACCCTGGTCAGCCCGGTACCCGCGGCCGGCTTCGACCTCTTCCGGATGGTGCTCGCCGCCTATGGGGACGGCGTCCGCACTTCGCGCGGGACGGTCGCATCGCTCGAGCGACTCGACCGGTTTCGCGGGGCGACCGGCACCTACTCCCATGTGGACGGCAGAATCGAGCGGGAGTTCTTTCCGGTGAGGATCCTCCACGGTGGGCTCCACCCCTTCGAGACGACGATGACAGCGCCGGGCGACACCGTCCGGATTCAACGACCCGGCGGCGACCGCGCGCGGTCCCGATGAAGGATGCCATCGAGCGCCTTGAAGCCCTCGGCAGGGAATCACTCAAGGGAGGCGGCGAGGCGCGCCTGGAAGCGCAGCGCGGGCGCGGCAAGCTGACCGGTCGCGAGAGGCTGGATCTTCTTCTCGACGACGATTCCTTCGTCGAACTGGACCGATTCGTCACGCACCGTTCGACCGATTTCGGTCTCGCGGACAGAAAAGTCCTGGGCGACGGCGTGATCACCGGCTACGGCACCATCCGCGGCCAGCTGGTCTACGTCTTCTCGCAGGACTTCACGGTTTTCGGCGGCTCGCTGGGAGAGGCGCACGCCGAGAAGATCGTCAAGATCCAGGACATGGCGCTGAGAAACGGGGCGCCCGTCATCGGGCTCAACGATTCGGGAGGCGCGAGAATCCAGGAGGGGGTGGTGGCTCTGGGCGGGTATGCGGACATCTTCCTGCGCAACACTCTGGCCTCGGGAGTGATCCCGCAGATCAGCGTCGTCCTGGGGCCGTGTGCCGGTGGTGCGGTATACTCACCGGCCATCACCGACCTGGTGTACATGGTGCGCGGGACCAGCTTCATGTTCGTCACGGGTCCCGATGTCGTGAAGACCGTTACCCACGAGGAGATCGACAAGGAAGGTCTCGGCGGGGCGGATGTGCACGCCGAGACGTCGGGGGTTGCACACTTCGCGCACGACGACGAGGTCCAGTCGCTGGCGGCCGTCCGTGAACTCTTTCGCTACATTCCCCCGAACAATGCCGCCCGCCCGCCTCCCGGGGCCGGCAGCGACCCGCACGATCGCCGCTCGGAGAAGCTGTCCGGGCTGATCCCCGAGCGGCCGAACCGACCCTACGACATGTCTGTCGTGATTCGCGAGGTCCTGGACGACGGGGTTCTCTACGAGGTCCACGCGGGCTTCGCGCGCAATCTGGTGACCGGCTTCGCTCACCTTGGCGGGCACTCGGTCGGGATCGTCGCCAACCAGCCTGCGGTGCTGGCAGGGGTCCTGGACATCGACGCGTCGGTGAAGGGGGCGCGCTTCGTCCGCTTCTGCGACGCCTTCAACATCCCTCTCGTGGTCTTCGAGGACGTGCCCGGTTTCCTTCCCGGCGTCGGACAGGAGCACGGGGGGATCATCCGGCACGGCGCCAAGCTCCTCTACGCCTTCTGCGAGGCGACCGTCCCCAAGGTCACCGTCGTCACCCGCAAGGCCTACGGCGGTGCCTACGACGTGATGAACTCCAAGCACATCCGCGGCGACATCAACCTGGGCTGGCCGACCGCCGAGATCGCCGTCATGGGTCCCAGGGGCGCGGTGGAGATCCTCTTCCGCAAGGAGATTGCCGCCGCCGCCGACCCCGACGCGGCCATCGAGGCGAGGATGGCCGAGTACCGGGAGAAGTTCGCCCACCCCTACGTGGCGGCCGGCCGCGGCTACCTTGACGACGTGATCGACCCGCGCGACACCCGCCCGCGGCTGATCAGCGCCCTGGACATGCTCGCGGACAAGCGGGATGCCAATCCGCCGAAGAAGCACGGCAACGTGCCGCTTTGAGGGCGCGGGGCCGCCGGGCAACTGTGGACGGGGCATCCGGCGTCCCATGGAACGAACATTCGGTTTCCCGGGTTCCGCCGGGGACCGCGGGTGGCCGACGGATAGCTATCAGTGGAGAGACAGAGCGATGAGCACGAGGCTGAGAGGGATGTTGATGGTGGCGGGGGCGGTGGCAGGGCTGGCGGGGGCTGCAAGCTGGCCGGCAACAGCCGTGGCCCAGGAGCAGGAACCCGAGGACGCGCCGGCTGTCGATGAGCAACGCCCCCGGCTGGGCATCTGGACCTGGCCCGCCGGAAGAGGCGTGCTGGTTACACGGGTACTGCCCGGCGGCCCGGCGGACCGGGCCGGCATCCGCTTCGGAGACCGAATCGTATCCATCAACGGTCATGCACTCGTCGAGCCGCTGGCCGACGAGGAGCAGAGGGAGCTTCCCGACAGCACGTCCTACCACCAGGCCCGGTTGGAGTGGCTCATGGACGAGTCTCCGGAGGGTGAGCCCGTCGAATTGGGCGTCGAGAGGGGCTGGGAGGCCCTGACCTTCAGCATCGTCCCCGAGGTGCTGCCGGACTACGACCCGGACACCATGTGGGACACGGAACTGTGGTCGGGTCCCACCTACGACTCCATCACGGCGCGCTTCCGGGACGCGGTGGACAGGGTGCGCTTTCGGGTCGGTCCGGATGAATTCGAGGTCGGCTGGATTCCCCCCGGCGTCTCTGCCGGGAGAGTCCGGGGTGTTCTCGACCTGCCCGTGCCTCCCGTCGGCCTGACGCCCACCGTGACGCTGATCGATGCGGGCAACTGGTGGGGCGACCGATTCCACTACGTGGGCGACAACCTGCTGGAGATGGTTCAGCTGAACCCGGAATTGGGCGCCTACTTCGGCACGGAAGAGGGGGTCCTGGTACTGGATGTGGACGAGAACGTTACGCTGGGACTCCGCCCGGGCGATGTCGTGGTGTCGATCGGGGGACGCAAGGTCGACGAGGTGTCGGACATGCAGCGCATCCTCGCGTCGTACGAGGAGGACGAGGCCGTCGATTTCGGTATCTGGCGAGATGGCGCGCGGGCGACGGTTGTGGGTACCATTAGGTAGCTCGTAATCGACGCAGGCGCCGCCGCCGGCACGCATTCCGGCCGCAGTGCGGCGCCCGGCTGAACACCGAACCGCTCCGCGCCCGGAGACGGGAACGCCCTGACAGACCGTTGATCGAAAGTGTACTCGTCGCCAACCGGGGCGAGATCGCGCTCCGCGTAATCCGGGGCGCGAAGGAGATGGGGATCCGCACCATCGCGGTGTTCTCGGAGGCCGACCGAACCTCACCACATGTGTTGCACGCCGACGAGGCGTACCCGATCGGCCCCGCCCGGGCCTCAGAGAGCTATCTGGTGCAGGAAAGGCTCCTCGATGTGGCGCGTCTCAGCGGAGCGGAGGCCGTGCACCCCGGCTACGGCTTCCTGGCCGAGCGCGGCGACTTCGCGGAGGCCGTGGCCCAGGCAGGGTTGATCTTCGTCGGGCCCTCGGCCGCGACGATCCGTGCGATGGGCGACAAGACGGAGGCCCGCCGGCGCATGGCGGCGGCCGGCGTGCCGGTCGTGCCGGGGACCGACGCACCGCTCGCGTCCGCCCGGGAGGCCCACCGGGTGGCCGAGGCGGTGGGCCTTCCGGTGGTGCTCAAGGCGGCGGCCGGGGGTGGCGGGAAGGGGATGCGGGTCGTCCGGAAGGTGGAGGAGGCCGGCGGTGCCTTCGAGGCCGCAGCGCGGGAGGCGAAGGCCGCGTTCGGGGACGGCAGCGTCTACGTGGAGCGCTTCCTCGAGCGCCCGCGCCACATCGAGATCCAGATCTTCGGAGACGAGTACGGCAGCGCGGTGCATCTCTTCGAGCGCGAATGCTCGATCCAGCGCAGGCATCAGAAGCTGATCGAGGAGGCGCCCTCGCCCTTGCTCGAACCGGAAGAGCGCCGGCGGATGGGGGAGGCGGCGGTTCGCGCGGCGCGGGCCGTGGACTACACCGGGGCGGGGACGGTCGAGTTTCTCTACGCCGGGGGCGAGTTCTTCTTCCTCGAGATGAATACGCGGTTGCAGGTCGAGCACCCGGTCACGGAGATGGTAACGGGACTCGACCTGGTCGAGTGGCAGTTCCGTGTCGCAGCGGGCGAACCGCTGCCCCTGCGCCAGGACGGGATCCGGATGCGCGGCCACGCCATCGAATGCCGGATCACGAGCGAGTCACCCTTCGACGGGTTCCTTCCCGCCACCGGCACCGTCGGCGAGATGGTGATTCCCGGCGGGCCCGGGGTCCGCTGGGACGGCGGGATTGCCGGGGGCAGCGAGATCGGGCTGTACTACGATCCTCTGCTCGGCAAGCTGATCGCGTGGGCGCCCGACCGGGCTCGCGCGATCCGGCGCATGGAGCGAGCGCTCGGGGAGCTCAGAATCGGTGGCGTGGTCACCAGCGCGCCCCTTCTTGAGCGGATCATGAAGGAAGGGGATTTCCGCGCGGGCAGGCTCTCCACCGCCTATCTCCCCGAGCACCCGGCACTCTTCGACACCGGTGGGGGGGCCGGCGAGGACGAGGTTCTGGCCGTGGCCGCAGCGCTCCTTGAGCACGAGCGGCGCAGGAGCCGGGCCGCTCCGAGGATCGCCCGCGCGAGCATGCCCCTGTCTGCATGGCAGCGTGCGCTGTCCGGGGGACCAGGGGAGGGCGACGTGGACCTCCGATGATGACGCAGGGGGTCCGGTACGTGGTCGAGGTCGATGGGACTCGGCGGGAAGTGGTGATCGGTGCGGACGGGTCGGTCGGGATCGGCGGACGACGCCGTGCAGCCTCGCTGGTCAAGGCGGGGCGCGATGGGGGCTGCTCGCTGCTCCTCGACGGGGTCTCGGTGCGCCTGCTTGCGCGGTCCGCGGGGCGTGGGATGTGGGAAATCGCCGTTGATGGGCGAGCCGTGGACGTGCAGGTTCTGGAGGCGCGGGAGGCGGAGATCCGGGAGCGCGCCGCGAAGGCGGGCGCCGCCGCCGGGATCGAACCGTTGCGGGCGCCGATGCCGGGACTGGTGGTGCGGGTGGCGGCGCGCGAGGGTGAAGTGGTGCAACCCGGGACGGCAATCCTGATCGTCGAGGCCATGAAGATGGAGAACGAACTGCGTGCAGCGGCCGCCGCGAGGGTGGCGCGGATTCTCGTTGCGCCGGGTGACGCGGTGGACAAGGGCCAGGTCCTTGCCGAGTTCGAGGCGGTGGAGGGGTCGTGACGCACCGCGACGACAACCCCGCAGCCCCTGGCACACTGCCCGAAGGTTTCGACAGCGAGACCGATCTCGGAGAACCGGGAAACTTTCCGTTCACCCGGGGCGTCTACCGCTCCATGTACCGCGGCCGGCGCTGGACGATGCGCCAGTACGCCGGCTTCGGGACCGCAGAGGACACGAACCGGCGCTACCACTTCCTTCTGAGCCGGGGGACGACCGGCCTCTCGGTCGCCTTCGACCTTCCCACCCAGATGGGCCTGGATTCGGATGCGCCGATGGCAGCAGGGGAGGTGGGACGGGTGGGCGTGGCGATCGACACGATCGACGACATGCGCTCGCTGCTCCGCGGCATCGACCTGGGGGCGATCTCCTGCTCGATGACGATCAATGCGACCGCGCCCATCCTTCTCGCACTCTACACCGCCGTGGCCGACGAGACCGGGGTCGCGCGCGCAGAACTCCGCGGGACCGTCCAGAACGACATCCTGAAGGAGTACATCGCGCGAGGGACCTACATCTATCCCGTCGAGCCGTCACTGCGGCTGGTGAGCGACCTGATGGCATTCTGCTCGCGGGAACTCCCGCGCTGGAACACTATCTCGGTCTCGGGCTACCACATCCGCGAAGCCGGCGCGACGGCCGCGCAGGAGGTCGCCTTCACCCTGTCGAACGGGATCGAATACGTGCGCCAGGCGCTCGCGCGGGGGATCGCGCTGGAGGACTTCGCGCCCCGCATCTCGTTCTTCTTCGCGGCCCACAACGACCTCCTGGAAGAGGTGGCCAAGTTCCGCGCGGCCCGGCGCATCTGGGCACGGACCATGCGGGAGCGCTTCGGCGCCTCCGACCGCTCCTGCCGCCTTCGCTTCCACACCCAGACCGGGGGATCGACGCTCACCGCTCAGCAGCCGATGAACAACGTGGTCCGGGTCACCGTCCAGGCGCTTGCCGGCATACTCGGCGGTACTCAGTCCCTTCACACCAACGGATACGACGAGGCGCTGGCACTTCCCACGGCCGAGGCCGCGGCGCTCGCGCTCCGCACCCAGCAGATCCTGGCCGAGGAATCGGGTGTGGCGGAGTGGGCCGATCCCCTCGGGGGCTCCTTCCTCGTCGAGCATCTGACCCACCGCGTCGAGGCCGGCGCGCTGGCGCTGATGGAGCGGATCGAGGGGGTGGGCGGTGCTTCTCGCGCCATCGAATTCATGCGGGACGAGATCCACCGCGAGGCCTACCGGCACCAGCTCGAGGTCGAGGCGGGCACGCGAGTCGTGGTGGGTGTGAACCGGTACGCCACGGAGGAAGATCACGAGCCGCCGCCCGGTCCCGACTTCCGCCGTCTGGAGGCGCGCCAGACAGCGGCGCTAGCGGCCTTTCGGTCGGCCCGGGACGTGGAGGACGCGGACCGGTGTCTGGCCGGACTGCGCGAAGCCGCCGGGGGCGAGGGGAACCTCCTTCCACCAATGATCGACTGCGTGAAGGGCGGGGTTACCCTCGGCGAGATCAGCGACACTCTGAGGGCTGTCTGGGGTACCTACCGCGACCCCGCGTGAGCAGCGCGCCGGAGGCTGTGCCCCGCGGTGTTATCTTGAATTCTTCCACGCCGCCGCGGACGCTGGCCGCCACAGGCGCCGGAACAGCCGCAACAGCCGTGAAGCGAGGATAGCCGACGGCGGGTCCATGCCAACCTACGAGTATAGATGCCGCGATTGCGGCCGGGACTTCGAAGTCTTTCAGAGAATGAGCGACGAACCGGCCGCACCCTGTCCGGAGTGCGGTCGCGGCGCCCGGCGGCTCATCTCCGGCGGGGCGGGGCTGCTGTTCAAGGGCGATGGTTTCTACATCACGGATCATCGTTCGGAGTCCTACCGGGAACGGGCGCGAGAGGAAGCGGGTGCGGCGGCGGGCGGCAAGGATGGCGGCGAGGCTGGGGACAAGGCGGAGGGCGGTGGCAAGGGGCAGCCCGGAAAGCCCGGTAAGGCGGGGAAGACTCCGGAACCATCCGGCAAGCGCCGCGAGCCCGCGGCCGGAAAGGCCGATTGATGCTGACCGATCGCATTTCCGAGGCGCTGCGGGAAGCCACCGCCGCGCTGGGCGCCGATGGTGCCCGGTTCCGCCTCGACCGCCCCCGGGATGCGAGCCACGGCGACCTGGCCACGAACGTCGCCATGGCGCTGGCAAGCCGGCTGGGCCGCTCTCCGCGGGAGATCGCGCGTGACCTCAGGCAGCGTCTCGCCGGCATCGAGGGGGTAGAGCGCATCGAGATCGCCGGTCCGGGATTCCTCAACTTCTTCCTTGGCTCAGGGGCTGTGGGGGGCACGGTCAAGACGATCCTCGGGCGGGGTGATCGCTACGGGCGCAACGACGATGGCGGCGGAAGGCGCGTGATGGTGGAATTCGTCTCCGCCAATCCCACCGGGCCCCTGCACCTGGGCCATGGCCGCCAGGCGGCGCTGGGCGACGCGATCGCGTCGCTCCTGGAGTGGTCGGGATGGACGGTGCACCGCGAATTCTACTTCAACGACGCGGGCGGCCAGATCCGCCGCCTGGCGATCAGCGTCTGGGCGCGCTACCAGCAGCTTCTGGGGCACGGGGTATCCGTTCCCGAGGACGGCTACCAGGGCGAATACGTTTCCGAGATCGCCGCGGGCGTGATCGAGAGGCAAGGCCGCAAGTACGAAGACGACGGCGGCGATGAGGCGCTGGAGGCGATGCGTCGTTTCGCGGTAGCGCTCCTGCGCCGGGAGCAGGAACAGGATCTGGCCGCATTCAACGTGCGCTTCGACGAGTACTACCCCGAGACTCGGCTGTATTCGGACGGGCTCGTGGCCAGCACCATCGGCAAGCTGCACGAGACCGGCCTGACCTACCGGGAGGACGGCGCCCTCTGGCTGCGCACATCCGCCTTCGGCGACCAGAAGGACAGGGTGATGGTGAAGAGCGACGGGTCGCCCACCTACTTCCTGCCCGACGTTGCCTATCACATGAACAAGTGGGAGCGGGGCTTCCACGACGTCATCAACGTGCAGGGGTCCGATCACCACAGCACCGTGGACCGCGTGCGGGCCGGTCTGCAGGCGCTCGACCGCCCGTCCGGATACCCGGAGTACGTACTGCACCAGATGGTGACGGTGGAGCGTGGAGGAGAGGAGGTGCGCTTCTCCAAGCGGGCGGGTTCCTACACCACGCTGGCGGACCTGGTCGCCGAGGTCGGCGCAGACGTCGCCCGGTACTTCTTCCTCATGCGACGCCCGGAAGCCCACCTCACCTTCGACCTCGACCTGGCGCTCGACCAGTCGGACCGGAATCCCGTCTACAAGGTGCAGTACGCGCACGCCCGGCTGTGCCGTCTGTTCAAGCTGGCCGGGGAGAAGGGTTGGGTCGCCGATCGCGAGACCCTGATGAGTGCCGACACCTCCCTGCTCGCGGACCGGTCCGAGAGGGAGGTGGTGAAGCAGCTGGCCGAGTTTCCGGCCCTCCTGCGCCGCGCCGCGGCCGGCCGGGCGCCTCATCTGGTCTGCGACTACCTGGAGAAGACCGCCGGCATGGTGAACTCCTGGTACCAGACCGGCCACCCGACCCGGAATCCGAAGCTCAGCGCGCTGGTGGCGGATCCCGGGTTGCGCGCCGCGCGGCTGGCGCTCGCCCGGGCGGCCCGGACCGTGCTCCGCAACGGGCTGACCATGCTCGGCCTGGCTGCGCCGCAGCGAATGGTGCGCGAAGACTGACCGGTGCCGATGAGCCCACAACGCCCGGGCGCGAACCGCCCCCCGGCACCGGTCCTTGCGATCGGGAGCGTGGCACTCGATTCGGTCGAGACCCCGCGCGGGAGCGTGGAGCGCGTCATCGGGGGGTCGGCCGTCTTCTTCTGCGCGGCGGCCTCCCTGCTCACCGGGGTGAGGGTGGTGGGGGTGGTGGGAGACGACTACCCGCTCGGCGAGCTGGCCTTCCTGGAGGCCCGCGGGGTGGATCTGGGGGGGCTGGCCAAGCTTCCCGGCGAGAGCTTCTACTGGGCCGGCCGGTATCACGATGGGCTTCGCACGCGTGAGACGCTGGCCACGCGACTGGGCGTCTTCGCCTCCTTCGATCCCCAGGTGCCGGCGCGCTGGCACGACTCCCGGCTGGTCTTTCTGGGCAACATCGACCCGGTGCTGCAGCTGCGCGTGCTCGAACAGGTGCGTTCGCCCGCCCTGGTTGCGGCCGACACGATGAACTTCTGGATCGACGGAGCCCGCGAAGCGCTCCTCAAGGTGCTGGCCAGGCTGGATGTTCTCTTCGTGAACGACGAGGAGGCGATGCAACTCGCAGGGGAGGTGGATCTCGGGGGGGCGGCCCGGTGGATCCGCGATCGGGGCCCCGAGATGGTCGTGGTCAAGCGGGGCGAGGACGGGGCGGCGCTCTTCGGTCCCGGCTGGACTCTCGACTGTCCGGGACATCCGGTGGCCCGGGTGGTGGATCCAACCGGGGCGGGGGATGCCTTTGCGGGCGGTTTCCTGGGCTTCCTGGCCAGCCGGGGATCCTGGACGCGCGAGGACATGGCGGGGGCGGTCGCGCACGGCGCCGCGACGGGGTCCTACGCAGTCGAGGCTTTCTCCGTCGATCGCTTCAGGAATCTGGCGGGGGAAGACGTGGCGACACGCGCGGCGTTCGTCGCGGAGGCTCGAATCCGAGTTGGAGTTGGGGGATAGGGACAAGGCGATGAGCGAATCAATGACCTACAGGGATGCCGGGGTCGACCTGGACGCCGCGGAACGGGCCAAGCGGTCGCTGGCTCCTCTGCTCGACGCGGTGGGCGACGAAAACACCCTGTCCGGGCTCGGTGCCTTCGGCGGACTCTATGCGGTCCCCTCCGGAATGGCCGAGCCCGTCCTGGTAGCGAGTGCGGACGGCGTCGGGACCAAGCTCAAGGTGGCGTTCGCGAGCCGATGTCACGACACGGTCGGCCGGGACCTGGTAAACCACTGCGTCAACGACATCCTCGTACAGGGCGCGAGGCCCCTTTTCTTCCTGGACTACCTGGCCACCGGCGATCTGGATGAAGGGGTCGTTTCGGAGGTCGTCGGCGGGGTGGCCCGTGCCTGCCGGGAGAATTCCTGTGCGCTGCTGGGTGGGGAAACGGCGCAGATGCCGGATTTCTACGGTGCGGGCGAATACGACCTCGCGGGGTTTGTGGTGGGCGTGGTCGAGAGGGGGCGCATCCTCGACGGTTCCGCGGTCCGGGCGGGGGACCGGCTGGTTGCGCTCGCCTCGTCGGGGCTGCACACCAACGGCTTCACGCTCGCGCGCACGATCGTATTCGAGCGGATGGGCCTGTGTGTCGGCGACCCGTTCCCGGGAGAGACCGCGACGGTGGAGGAGGTGCTGCTGCGGGTGCACCGGTCGTACCTGCGGATGTTGTGGCCTCTGGTGACGGATGGTGCGGTGCGCGCGATGGCGCACGTCACCGGCGGCGGGATCGAAGGCAACCTGCCGCGCGTCCTCCCGGAGGGACTGGGTGCCCGCGTCGACTGCGCGTCCTGGACCCCGGCCAACGTCTTCCGGCAGCTCGGTGCTGCGGGAAGGGTCAGGCCGCGCGAGATGTACCGCGTCTTCAACATGGGCGTCGGGATGATTCTGGTGGTCGCGCCGGAGCGGGAGGCGGAGGTGCTGGCCGCGGTGGACGGAGACGGCTGGCCGCTGGGAGAGGTGGTGGAGGGAACGGGTGTCCAGCTTGCGGGAGTGGGTTGAGATGGCCCGGTGGATGGCGGTGCCCGGGGCCGCGTTGGCGGTGGGGCGGGCGCTGGCCGTGGTGGCCGGACTCTTCGCCGCGCCCATGTTCGAACTGCCTCCGGTGGCCGGGACCATGGGGGCTGCGAGGGCCGTTGCGCAGGAAACGATCCGGCTCGGCCGATCCGATCTCAGGGGACTGACGGAGCTGGTCGAGCGGTGTACGGCCGGAGACGAGGACCTCGTTTCGTCGTGCAGGGAAGTTGGCCTGGCGGCGATGTCGCTGCAGCAGGGAGTGGGGCTCCTGGGGGTCCTGGGGAGCGACATCCCTGGCAATGCAAGTACCCTGGGGCGACGCCTGGGGTCGATGCCGCGCCTGGGCCTTACCGTGTCCGGTGGGCTGGTCGGGGTGAAAGTGCCGTCGGTTTCCTCGGCGACCACGGCCGGACTCGAGGGGACGGAGACGCTCACCCTTGCGGGACTGCGCCTGGATGTCGCGGCCGGAGTCGTGGACGGTTTCAGGCTGGCGCCGACCGTTGGCGGCGTGCTGGCAATCGACCTCATCGGTTCGTATTCGCGAGTGCGGCTCCCGGAGGGCGCGGGCGTGAGCGGCTCGAGTTCCGGAGTTGGACTGGGGGCGAGGGTCGGGTTGTTGCGCGAGTCGTTTTCCGTTCCAGGCATCTCCCTTTCCGCGACTCGCCGGTGGCACGGTTCCATCCAGGCGGGATCGATCGGCGCCGGTACGGTGGCCCAGGCCGATAGCGAGTTGACGGTGTCCTCGCTGCGAGCGGTCGTGGGCAAGAACTGGTTTGTGGTGGGGCTGATGGCGGGAGCCGGCTGGGATCGCTACGCGGGTGACACGCGACTGTCCGTACCGCGGGGAGGGGCGGATCCCGGATCGGTGACCGGGCACATCGCGTCGGAGCGGATGATCTACTTCCTGAGCGGGTGGTTCAACTTCGTCATTACGCAGGCTTCGGCGGAACTCGGCGTCGCCGACGGCGTGCCGGATCCCTTTGCCGAGCGCGCCGGCATCTACGATCCCTCCGGGCTGACCTGGTACCTGTCGGCCGCCTTTCGGATCACGCTTTGAACCCCTCGCTGGAGGTCGCGGTCCGTGAGGGCCGGCTGAGCGAGGCGGACCGCCGCCACCTGACGCGCGCGATCGAACTGGGTCGCGAAGGCTGGGGCCGCGTCCACCCCAATCCGATGGTGGGCGCGGTCGTCGCCCGGGACGCGGAGGTGCTGGGCGAGGCCCGGCACGAGGTGTTCGGCGGGGCGCACGCGGAGGTCGCCGCTCTATCGGTCGCCGGGAACGCCCGGGGGACGACCCTCTACACCAGTCTGGAACCGTGCCGCCACCATGGGAAGACGCCGCCGTGCACCGAAGCCGTCCGCGCGGCAGGGGTGGGGCGGGTGGTCTTCTGGGCGGCTGATCCGGGCCGTGACGCGGGTGGCGGGGGGGGATGGCTGCGGGAGCGGGGCGTGGCCGTGGATGGTCCGTTCGGAGGGCGGGACGACTGGCGCGCGGAGAACCCCTTCTTTTTTCACGACCCGGCCAGGCCGCGGCCCTTCCTCGCGATCAAGCTCGCTGTCAGTCTGGACGGCCGCATCGCCCCGGCCGGGGGGCGTCGCGCCTGGCTGACCGGGCCCGAGGCCCGCCGGGAGGTCCACCGCCTGCGGGCGGGATTCGACGCGATACTGGTGGGGCGGGGGACCTGGGAGGCCGACGACCCCCGGCTCACGGCGAGGGGACCGGTCACGCCGCGCGTGCCTCCGGTTCCCGTGCTTCTGGACCGGCGGGGCCGGACGAATCCGGAGCTGCGGGCCCTGAAGGAGGCCGCGCAAGCGAGGGGGATCGTTGCCACGAGCAGCGAGCGGGCCGCCGCTCTCTGGCAGCGCCTCGGCCCACTTGCCGACATCGTCTCGGCGCCCACCACCCCACACGGCTTCGATCTCGCCGCGTTGCTCACCGAACTGCACCGCCGCGGCGTGACCCGCGTCCTCTGCGAGGGCGGCGGGCGCGTCGCCGCATCCCTCCTGGCCACCCGGCTTGTCGACCGCATCTACCTGTTCGTCGCACCCGTCTTCATCGGCAGCGAAGGTGTGCCTGCGTTTCCCCCGGCTGCGCCAGGCCGCGAACCGGAAACCCCGGCGGCCCACGCCGCCCCGCGCGATGCCGGCCCGGCCGGCGCAGGAGGGTCCCGGCCCCGCACGGGGGGGTGGCAGCCCTGTGCCGACCCGGTGAGATTCGGTGACGACACCCTCATCGTCCTCGACCGGAGCACCTGACGCCTTGTTTACCGGAATCATCGAATCGGTAGGCGAGGTCGTCTCGGCAGCCGGCGGGACGCGCGGGCGGATCGTGACCGTCGCGGCGCCCTTCGCCAGCGCGCTGTCGCCCGGCCGGTCGGTGGCCGTCGACGGCGCCTGCCTGACCGTCTGCGACCTCGGCACCGGCACCTTCACCGTGGAGGTGGGCGCTTCGACGCTGGAGCGCACGATCGCCTCGGGCTACCGCGCCGGCTCACGGGTCAACCTCGAGCGCGCCCTGCGCGCCGGCGACCGGATGGACGGCCACCTGGTGCAGGGACACGTCGACGGACTGGCGACCCTTGTCGCGCTTGAGCGGTCCGGCGATACGCGCCTCCTGGACTTCCGCCTGCCCGCCGGCGTGTTCGACGGGACGGTGCACTGCGGCTCGATCGCGCTCAACGGGGTCAGCCTCACGGTCAACGGTCTGGTGGACGGCGGGGTTTGCCAGGTGGCGCTGATCCCGTATTCGTGGGAGCACACCAACTTCTCCTCGCTCGTGGCCGGGGACCGCGTCAATGTAGAGGCCGACCTGATCGGCAAATACGTGAAACGGATGATGGAGACGCGCAGCCGTGCCGTTTGATTCCGTGCGCTCGGCCATCCGCGACGTGGCCGCCGGCAAGCTGGTGATCGTGGCCGACGACGAGGACCGCGAGAACGAGGGCGACCTCGTTTGTGCGGCGGACCGGATCACGCCGGGCCTGGTGAACTTCATGACCAAGTTCGGACGGGGACTGATCTGCGTGTCGCTGACTCCCGAACGCGCGGACGCCCTCGAACTGCCCCTGATGACCGACCGCAACACCGACCCGCAGGGGACGGCCTTCACCGTATCGGTGGACGCGCATCGCCGCTTCGGCGTCACAACCGGGATCTCCGCCCAGGACCGCGCCCGCACCGTTCAGGTGCTGGCGGACCCCGCAACCGCGCCGGAGGACCTGAGGCGACCCGGTCACATCTTCCCGCTCCGCGCGCGCAGCGGCGGCGTGCTCAGGCGCGTCGGCCAGACCGAAGCCGCGGTCGACCTCGCGCGGCTGGCGGGCCTCACGCCCGCGGGGGTTATCTGCGAGATCCTCAACGAGGACGGCACCATGGCGCGCCGGACGGAGCTGGAGCGGATGGCGGCGCGGCACGACCTCCGGTTCATCACCGTGGAACAGCTCGTCGCATACCGGCTGTCGCGGGAACGCCTCGTCACCCGGGTGGTCGAGGCGGCGCTGCGGACCGCATGGGGAGACTTTCGCGCGATCGGCTACCGCACGGAGATCGACGACCGCGTCCACCTCGCGCTGGTGCGGGGCGACGTTTCAGGGAAGCCGGACGTGCTGGTCCGGATGCATGCCGAGAACCCGCTGGGAGAGACCTTCGCTTCCCTGGACGAGCCGGATGGCAACCTGCTCGCTGGGGCGATGCAGCGCATTCGGGCGGAGGGGGAGGGGGTGATCGTCTACATTCACCAGGACCGGGCGGGGGAACGCCTGATCGAGCGGCTGCGACGGTGGGGCCCGCGCGAAGACACCCCTGCGCCCACGCCGGAACCGGCTCGGGGATCGCGACAGGTCCTTAAAGACTACGGAGTGGGGGCGCAAATCCTTCTCGATCTCGGGCTCCGCTCCATCAGGCTGCTGACGAACAGCCGCCGGCACATCGTCGGTCTGGACGGCTATGCGCTGCAGATTTCGGGGAGGGAGCCGTTCAGGGGAATCCACATCAACAGTGAGCCAAGGGGGCACGCCGTGGGCGACGCCAATGCCTCACGGACGAAGAAATGACGGCATCCGAGCGCGGCAGCCCCCGTGTGGCGCTCCTCGTCGCCCGCTTCAACAGCATGGTGACCGGCCAGCTGGAGTGGGGCGCAAGGGAGCGTCTTCGCGACGCCGGGGTAGGCGCCGAGTCCATCACCGCACTGTACGTCCCCGGCGCATGGGATCTCCCTCAGGCCGCCAGGCGGATCGCGGCCAGCGGCCGCTACGACGTCATCATCGCGATCGGTTGCGTGATCCGGGGCGAGACGGCCCATTTCGACTACGTGGCGGGCCACGCCAGCGACGGCCTCGGACGGGTGGCGCTGATGGTGGACGTCCCGATCGTCTTCGGCGTGCTCACTACGGACGACGCCGAACAGGCGGTCGCACGTGCGGATCCTCGCGGCGCCAACAAGGGGGCCGAGTTCGCGGAGGCGGCCCTCGAGATGCTCACCCTCTACGAATCACACGGAGGCGATCCCTAGACAAGCCCGTGGACGAATCCCCCATGGCATTCGAGCGACTATCCATCCGCGCTGGACTGCTTCGCCGACCCAGCCGCACTGTAGTGTCTACATTACGAAATGTCATGTTCTCTTTACATTTGACACCCTCAACGCTCCGCTCTTCGTGGCCTTTCGGACGAAAAGCGCTATTCGCCCCTCAAGGCGCCTTGCCAACACGGCGCCTCGCCGCTCTCGGTGCTCACGCGGGTTTATCCACGGACTGCCAGCCTTGAGAAGGGCGCTCGATCCCCAGGAGCGGCGGCACCGCACCCGGTCCCGGGCGTGGTTTCTGCAGGTCCACTACCGCTGGGAGACCGAGGGAGGGCGCCTGACCCTGCAGCAGGCGCTCGCGGAGACTCTGGAGCAGCGGATCGTGGCATCCGGCCGGATCGGGTATCTGGAGCGGCTGGTCCGGGCCTTCGGCGACAACCGGGACAGTGTCGAGGAGGTCATCGCCACCTGCCTGGACAACTGGCGCCTCGACCGCCTGTCGGTCATGGACCGGGGAATTCTCCGGCTCGGAGCCACGGAGATACTGTTTCTCCCCGACCTGCCGGGAAGGGTCGCCATCCAGGAGTCGGTGCGGCTGGCAGAGCGATACGGCGGCAGCGAGTCGCCCCGCTTCGTAAACGGTGTCCTCGACGCGGTGTACCGTTCCGCGCAGGCCGACTGAGCCGGCGGTGGCTGCCTTGCGCATTCTGGTGGTGAACTGGCAGGACCGCCACAACCCGAGTGCGGGCGGAGCCGAGGTGCATCTCCACCAGGTCTTCGGCCGGCTGGCGCAGCGAGGCCACCGCGTCACGCTCCTCTGCTCGGGCTGGGGCGGCGCAAACGAGAGCGTGCTGGATTTGGACGGGATCCGCGTGCACCGCACGGGCCGCCGCTACACCTACAACCTGGCCGCTCCGCTCCACTATGCGTGGCATCTCGGCGGCGAACCCTTCGACATCGTCGTCGAGGACCTCAACAAGGTGCCGCTGCTGGCCACGCACTGGGTGCGGGCGACGGTGCGCGTCCTCCTGGTGCACCACCTCTTCGGCGCCACCGCGTTCCGGGAGGCCAACCCCGTCCTCGCGGGCGCGACCTGGCTCCTGGAGCGTCTGATCCCCGACGCGTACCGGGGGCTGCCGTGCATCGCGGTCTCGGAGAGCACGAAGGAGGACCTCGTGCGCCGCGGGCTGGACGGCACGGACATCACGGTCATCCGCAATGGCGTGGAGCTGGAAGGGCTGCGGCCGGCGGCCGACCGTTTCGCCGAGCCCACCGTCGTGTACCTGGGTCGGCTGAAGCGCTACAAGCGGGTGGACCTGGCGCTGCAGGCAGTGGCGCTGCTCAACCGGCGCGGAATCGGCGTGAAGATGATCGTGGCCGGGAAGGGGGACGCCCGCGCGGCCCTCGAGGAAACCGCCCGGCAGTTGGGAATCGAGGACCGCGTCCGCTTCGCCGGATTCGTTTCCGAGCGGGAGAAGCTGGAGCTGTTGTCGCGATCGTGGGTCCACGTGCTCACCTCTCCCAAGGAGGGGTGGGGCATCGCCAGCGTAGAGGCCTCCGCGTGCGGCACTCCGTCGGTGGTCTCCGATTCGCCCGGGTTGCGCGAGACCGTGCGTCATGAAGAGACTGGGCTCATCGTCCCACACGGCGACGTGGATCTGCTGGCGGGAGCTCTGGCGCGGCTCCTGGGGGCGGGCGAGCGGGACCGGATGGGACGGACCGCCAGAATCATGGCCGAAGAGCACTCGTGGGACCGCGTGGCGGACACGGTCGAAGGATTCCTGGAGGCGCTCGCGCGAGGAGGCTAGACTTGAACTTCAACCCCCGGAAGGAGAGTGAACGTGATCCCCACAAGGATTACCGCACACGGATGCGAAATCAGCTCCATGGTTCGGACGCAGGCCGAAGAGCTCGCACAGCGCTGGCCCCGCTTCGACCCCGCCGTGATGGAAGTAAGCTTCGTTTTTGGGATGGAAGGACGGGAGCACACCTCGGAGGCCATCGTGTCGCGACGCCGCAGACAGGCGGTGGTGGCCAGCGGGCAGGGACCCGACTTCAGGGTTGCCCTCGATGAACTCGACGACCACATGTCGCGAATCCTCCGCAAGGACCGCCAGAAGCGGAAGGACTACCGGAACTCGTGACCGTGTCCATGACCGTGAGGCAGCTCTTCAGTGCCAGGGGGGAGGCGCTGAAGATGGAGCTGCTTACACCCCGGGTATCCCTCGAGGTCACCATCACCGATCCCGATCTGTCGACGCCGGGCCTGGCTCTTGGCGGCTATACGGCGCGGTTTCCCGGAGGCCGTGCGCAGGTGTTCGGCAAGACCGAGATGAGCTATCTGGACACGCTGGATGCCGACGAGGTGCGGATGCGTCTGGACGCGTTGTTCGCGCACGAGATCCCCGCCGTTTTCGTGACGAGGGGGCAGGAGGTGCCGGCGGTCTTTCTGGCGGCGGCGGAGAACGCCGCCGTACCCGTCTTCGGGACGAGCATGGTTACGGGCGACTTCTTCCGGGCGCTGAAGCCCTATCTGGAGGACGAACTGGCCCCCGCGACCAGCGTGCACGGCTCGCTGGCGGACGTGTATGGCATCGGACTGCTCTTCACGGGCCCGAGCGGCATCGGCAAGTCCGAGTGCGTCCTGAGCCTGGTGCAGCGGGGGCACCGGCTCGTTGCAGACGATCTGGTGCTCGTCTCGCGAAGAGGCAACGACCTGCTCATGGGAAGGGCCCACGAGCTGCAGGACTTCCACATGGAGATCCGAGGGATCGGGATCATCGACATCGCATCGATGTTCGGGACCCGGGCGACGCGGCAACGCAAGCGGATCGAGATCATCGTCGACCTGCAGACATGGGACGACTCGCGCGACTACGACCGTACGGGCTTCGACCGCGAGTTCACGAGCATTCTCGGGGTCCGGATCCCGCGGCTGATCATCCCGCTGAATCCGGGGAAGAACCTGACGGTCATCAGCGAGGTGATCGCCATGAACCAGCTCCTGGCGTATGGGGGAGTCCATGCGCCCACCCGCTTCGCCGAAGGGCTGCGCCGGGCCATGAATCCCCGTGAATCGCTGATCGAGGACTATGAGTGACTTACCCGCGCGCGGCGTGGTCGTCGCCCACGGCGGGCTCGCCGAAGGACTCGTGGACGCGGTCCGGCAGATCGCGGGCGTCACCAGGGAAGAGCTGGTCGGCGTGGCGAACCGCGGACTCGGCTGCGAGGAGCTGTGCGCCCGGACGCGCGACGCGCTCGCCCCGGCGCGCAACGTGATCTTCACGGACCTGCCGAGCGGCAGCTGCCACCTTGCGGCCATGATCGTCGTAAGGGAACTGCCGGCGATACCGGTGATCACCGGGGTGAATCTTCCCATGCTGCTCGACTTCGTCTTCAACCGCGGGCTCCATTTCGACGAACTGGTGCCGCGGCTGGCCGAAAGGGCGCGGGGTGCCATCGGCGGCAACCGCAACGCCCTGCCGCAACCATGACTCGAATCCTCACGGTCCAGGTCCCCAATGCGCAAGGAATGCACGCGAGGCCGTCGGCGGAGTTCGTCAAGCTGGCCAGCGGCTTCTCCGCTTCGATCCTGGTGGCCAAGAACGACCTCGAGGTCAACGGGAAGTCGATCATGGGGGTGCTGATGCTGGCCGCCGAGCAGGGAAGCGCCCTCACCATCCGGGCCGAGGGCGACGACGCCGACCGGGCCGTGGAAGCGCTGGCGCGACTGGTGAGGCGCGGTTTCGATGAGTGACCACGGACCGGTTCACCTGGAGGGGTTCCCGGCCTCCGACGGGATCGCCCTGGGGCGGGTGCGACGCGTGGACTGGCGGGTGCCGGAGGCGCCGCGGGTGACGGTGCGTCGCCGGGACCGCCACGGGGAACTTGAGCGGTTCCGGGAGGCCCTGCGGCGGGCGCGCACGGAACTGGAGGAGATCAAGCGGCGGACCGAAGCGCTTCTCGGCCCCGTGGAGGCCCGCATCTTCGATCCCCAGATCCTCATGCTGGAAGACCCCGAGGTCGTCGAGGGCACGAACCGGTACATCTCGGACAACCGGGTCACGGCCGCACGAGCCTTCGAGTGGCGCATGCTGGAGCTCACGGAGCTCTGGGCGCGCACCTCACACACGATGGTTCTGGACCGGCTCAACGATCTGCATGACGTGAAGCTGCGGGTCCTTGGGCGTCTGCTCGGGCTGCCGAGCCCATGGGACATCGGCCGCGCGAGCGACACCGTGATCGTGGCGCACGAGCTCACGCCAAGCTTTGTTGCGCGCATGGATGCGGAGCGGGTTCGCGGGCTTGCCACCGACGCGGGTTCGCGGGCCGCACACTGGGCGATCCTCGCGAGGTCCATGCAGATTCCGGCCGTGGTGGGGCTGGCAGAGGTCTTCGACCGGGCCCGGGAAGGGCAGCGGATCATCGTCGACGGGCGCTCGGGGCAGGTAGTGATCGACCCCGACGGGCGTGATGCACAGCGGTTCGAACGGCGGCGCACCAGAATCAGCGGCTGGACGCGCCGCCCTCATCCGGGCGCGGAAGGGGGGAACGGGGCCGTCACGCTGGACAACGTGCCCGTCACGCTCAGAGCGAACCTGGACCTGCCGGGTGAGGCCGGGCGGGCCCACGAGCTTGGTGCACAGGGTGTGGGGCTCTTCCGCACGGAATTCCTCGCGGTCGGTCGCCACGCGGTTCCCGGTGAGGAGGAGCAGTACCGGGCCTACAGAACCGTTGCCGGGACGTTCCCCGCCGACCCGGTTCTGATCCGGATCTTCGATCTGGGGGGCGACAAGTTCCCCCTCTTCCTGCGCATGCCTGCGGAGGGAAACCCGTTCCTCGGCAGGCGCGGAGTACGCGTGTGCCGCGACGAGCCCGGGCTGTTCCTGGCGCAGCTCCGCGCGATCCTGCGGGCGACGGTTCACGGCGATGTGCGCATCATGGTTCCGCTGGTGAACACCACAGGGGAGATCGCGGCGTTCCGTGAACTGCTCGACGCCGCAAAGGAGCAGCTGCAGCGAGAGGGGGCGCCCTTCCGGGACGAGGTCAAGGTCGGCGCGATGATCGAGACCCCTGGCGCCGCGTTGGCCGCGGCCGAACTGGCGGCTGCATCCGACTTCCTGTCGATCGGCACCAACGACCTGGTCCAGTACGCACTGGCGGTCGACCGCACCAACACCGGGCTCGCGCACCTCTTCGATCCGTTCCACCCGGCGGTACCCAGGCTCGTCTCCCTTGTTGCCGGGGCCGGCCGGTCGGCGGGTATCGAAGTAAGCGCCTGCGGGGAGCTGGCGGCGCGGCCCGCCGGGGCGCTCCTTCTCATGGGATTGGGCGTGGAAGCCCTTTCGGTGGCGTGGCCGTCCCTTCCCGAAATCACGAATCTGATCCGTGGCTGCCGCATGCGCGACGTGCGCGAGGCCGCGGCGCGGGCCGCCCCCGGAGGAACGGACGTGCGGCGGGCAGTGGAGGGGTTGCTCGCGGGACCGCCCGATTCGCAGCCCGCGGAATAGGTCCCCGCTGCATTCGGGAGGCGATGCATCCGGACCGGACCGCGGTGCTCACGCGCTCGCTCCTCGCGAGGCACTTGAGGACGCGGGGCGATTCCTTCTTCGATCACTTCCTTGTAACGTTCCATGCCGGTGCCCCGGCGCGCATGGGGCGCATGCCGCAACCCGTACCCGCGAAAGCCAGAAGCCTTGAGCCGTCTCTTCACCTCCGAGTCCGTCACCGAAGGACACCCCGACAAGATCGCCGATCAGATCTCCGATGCCATCGTGGACGCGGTCCTGGAACGCGATCCTGATGGCAGGGTCGCCTGCGAGACGCTCGTGACGACCGGTCTGGCATTGGTTGCGGGGGAAATGAGGGGCGCGAACGATGCCCGCGGGGGAAGGGAATCCGGGAGTCCCCTGGACATCCCCGGCCTGGTCCGCGAGACCATCCGCGAGGCGGGGTACACCCGGGCGGACTACGGAATCGACGGCGACACCTGCGCGGTGCTCACCACCCTCGACCGCCAGTCGCCGGAGATCGCGGCAGCGGTGGACCGGGGGGAGGGGGAAGACTCCAAGCCTCTTGGCGCGGGCGACCAGGGGATGATGTTCGGCTTCGCCTGCGACGACACACCCGAACTGATGCCTGCGCCGATTTCGGTGGCGCACGCCCTGGTGCGTGGACTGTCCCGGGCGCGGAGATCCGGCGATATCCCCTGGCTTCGCCCGGACGGCAAGTCGCAGGTCACCTTCGAGTATGGCGACGACTGGCGGCCCCGGAGGATTCGCACGGTGGTGCTGAGCGCACAGCACGATCGGGATGTCCCGCGCGAACGGCTCTATCGGGACCTGATGGATGTCGTGGTGCACCCGGCCCTGCCGCGGCGCTTCCTCCCCGGAGGCAAGGAGCAGGTCACGTTTCACATCAATCCGAGCGGCAGCTTCGTCCTGGGGGGTCCGCACGGCGACGCCGGCCTGACCGGCAGGAAGATCATCGTCGACACCTACGGCGGGCTGGGACGCCATGGAGGCGGGGCGTTTTCCGGGAAGGACGCCACGAAGGTGGACCGGTCCGGGGCGTATGCGGCCCGCTGGGCGGCCAAGAACCTGGTCTCGGCCGGTGCGGCGGCGCGTTGCGAGGTCCAGCTGGCCTATGCGATCGGTGTCGCCGAGCCCGTGCAGGTCTGGGTGGACTCCTTCGGCACCGCCACGAACGGGATGAACGACCGTGATCTGTCGTTTGCCGTGCGCGAGGTCTTCGACTTCCGCCCCGAGTCAATCATCCGGGATCTCGGGCTTGCCGGACCGGTCTTCCTGCCCACGGCTGCATTCGGGCACTTCGGAAGGTCTCCGCGCACGGCAGACCGGGGAGGGCGCAGGATTCAGCTCTTCGGATGGGAGCGGACGAACCGGGTGGACGAATTGCGGGCCGCGTTGAAGCTGCAGTCACACGAGGTCGCCTCCGTCGCGTACTGACGCGCCGGACGGGGCTCCTCCCCGGCCCGGCGCCGGGCGTCCGGGTTGTGCAACCGTTGTTGGGGGGCCATCATCCCCATAGCCGAACCGCTATGGGCGGCGCCAGGGGTCGCCACGTTCGGCACCGGCCCATGGTGCGGTCCTCGCGATTGCAGTCCATGCCAGAGGGAGGAGGACAGGGTGATTGAGGTCAGCGTGAAAAGTCTTGCGTTCGACCGGAAATCCAACACTCCGGTCGTGATTCTGAAGGACGTGTCGGGGGACCGCATGCTGCCGATTTGGATCGGCCCCGGCGAGGCCAGTGCCATCGCCATGCAAATGGGTGGAATCACCTTCCAGCGGCCGCTCACCCACGACCTTCTGGTGTCGGTTGTCGGTGGCCTGGGCGGAAAGCTCCAGCGGGTGCTGATCACCCGCGTCCAGAACAGCACCTATTTCGCGGAACTTGTCATTGTCCGGGGCGGCCAGCTCATTTCGGTGGACGCGAGGCCCTCCGACTCGATCGCGATCGCCTTGCGCGCGGAGGCGCGCATCTTCGCTGACGAGGCCCTGCTCGAGCCGGCTTCGGAGATCATCGCGACCGCCTCGCCCGAAGGCCAGGGGGACGACGACGAGGACGAGACCACGATGAGTGGCGAGGCGCTGGAGGAGCACCTGCGCGGCCTGCGTCCCGAAGATCTCGGGCGGTTCGAGAGCTGAATCCTCTTCGCTGGCCGGATCCGGACGTCAGGGCGAGGCGAGTACGCGCGCCCGCCAGACCGGCGCCGGGATCGTGCCCGCTGCGGGTCGGCTGTCTGCTCCTTCTGGCGGGCACCGCGGCGGCCCTGCCGGCACGGATCGCGGCCCAGAATCCGCAGAGCCGGTTCGTGCTCGCGGGCGAGGTTCGGATCGGAGAGGAGCCCGCAGACACCGGCACGGTCCTGCTGCACCGTGTTTCCCCCGTCTTCTCGGGGTCCGTCGACAGCGTGGCGGTCACGGACGGAGGGCGCTTCGAGTTCGTGGTTGAACTGGCCGGGCACGCGGAAGGGCAGGACGTCTACTTCGCCTCGATTCGCTACCAGAATCTGCTCTACTTCGGGGCGCCCGTGACCGGACCAGCAGACATGGGGGAGACCTACGTCGTGCAAGCCTATCCCAGCGTGGGCGCAACGCCGGCCATGACCCTGCCGGTGCGGGTGAGGAACGTTTTCGTGGAGAAGGCCGAGCCCGGACCTGGGTGGCTGGTGACGGACATCTTCCAGGTGGAGAACGACATGGAGGTCACCCTCATTGCCAGTGAGGAAGGTGCCACCTGGTCACATCCTTTTCCCGCCGGCGCGTTCGCCTTCCGCGTCGGCGACAGCGACCTTCCCCCGGAGGGGGCCTCCTTCAGCGGGGGCAGGGTGTCCGTCTCGACCCCGGTCCCGCCGGGGGAACTCGGCTACGCGTTTCACTATCGGATTCCGGAGGACCGCTTCACCCTGCCGATGGAGGGTACCACCCGTTCCATGGAGCTCCTGTTCCGGGAGCCGGCGGGCGATCTGACCGTCACGGGACTGGCGTCGATGGGCCCGCTGGAGCTGGAAGGGGCGACGTTCAGGCGCTTCGCCGGCCGGGAGATGGCGCCTGCGGGCGTCGTCGTGGAACCGACCGCGCCGATGACCCCCTTCCGCTCCATGCCGCTGCTGGCCGTTCTGCTGGGTCTGGCATTGACGGCCGCCGGGTCGATCCTTGCTTTCAGGGCCCGCCTGGCAGGGGCGCGGGCGTCGAGCGGACGCAGGCGGGAGCTGCTGATCGCGATAGCGCGCCTGGACGAGGCGTGGAACGCGGGGGAGCTCGCCGTGGAGGAGTACGACCGTCAGCGGCACCGGCTCCTGGACGAACTCCAGGGCTGAGGGAAGCCGGGGATGGCCGCCGTGACGACCGCCGCGATCCTCCTTCGGGCCCATCCGTTTTCGGAGAGCAGCCGGGTGCTCCGCTTCTACACGCGGGATCTGGGACTGGTGGGCGCCATCGCCAGGGGAGTAAGGCGCGGAGCTTCGCGAGGCCGCGGCGGAGGCGGCGCATTCTCCGAAGGGGTGGCGGTGCTCGCGGTTCGTGACAACCGTGATCTGCAGACCCTTCAGGAATTCGCGCCCGCCAAGTTGCGCTTCGGGCTGGCGCGGGAGTTCTCGAGGCTCGCGGGCGCCTCGCTGGCCGCCGAACTGGTGCTGCGCCACGCCGGTCAGGAACCCCACGAGGAACTCTACCGCGCCCTCTCGGGCGGCCTGGACCTGCTCGAGCGGGTGCCATCCGACGCGGTAACGGCGGAGCTGCTGGCGCTCGGCTGGGCAATCGTGCAGATCCTCGGCTTCGAGCCCGAACTCGAGGCATGCGTGGCCTGCGGCCGAACGCTGGAAGGCGGCGCGATGGGGTGGTTCGACCTGCAGGCCGGGGGCGTCCGGGGTTCCTGCTGCCGACCGCCTCGGGGAGCCCGGCGGGTGGGTCCGCTGGCCAGGAAGCAGTTGGGCCGGCTACTCGCCGGAGAGGCGCCACCCGGTTTGCGTGGCCTCCGCCCCCACCTGTCTCTGCTCGACGACTTCACAGCCTTTCACATGCTGGGAGGCCGGCGGCTCGACTCGTTCCGCTTCCTGGAACCCGTCGACGCCGGTCAGCAGGATGCCGCGACTGAAGACTAACCTGATCCTCGGGACGGCGGGCCACATCGATCACGGCAAGACCGCGCTTGTGCACGCTCTGACCGGGGTCGACACCGACCGGCTGGCCGAGGAAAAGGCACGCGGGATCACCATCGAGCTGGGCTTCGCGCGCTACGCGCCCGCAAAGGGGTGCGCATTCGGCATTGTGGACGTCCCCGGGCACGAGGGGTTCGTGCGTACGATGGTGGCGGGCGCGACCGGCATGGACGTGGTGTTGCTTGTAGTTGCGGCCGACGAGGGGGTGATGCCTCAGACGCGCGAACACATGGCGATCGTGACGATGCTGGGCGTCGGCGCGATGGTGGTCGCGATCACCAAGACGGACCTTGTAGACGAGGAATGGCTCGAGCTGGTACACGAGGATGTGCAGGACCTGCTGTCCGGCACGCCCTACCGGGACGCCGAAGTGATCCCCACCTCGGTCCGCGAAACTGCAAGTCTGGAGTCGCTGTCGCGGGCGCTGGTGCGCTCCGGCATGCGGGCGCGCGAGCGGACCGCCGAGGACCTCTTTCGGCTTCCCGTTGACCGCGTGTTCGCCGTCGAGGGAACGGGGACGGTGGTCACCGGCACGCTGTGGTCCGGCCGGCTTGCAAGGGGCGAGGTGGTGCGGATACTGCCCGGGGGCGGCGACGCGCGTGTGCGGGCCGTACAGGTGCACGGGGAGCAGGTGGACGCTGCATTGGCGGGACAGCGCACCGCCTTGGCGCTGACGGGCGCGGCCGTACGGCGCGGCATGATCGCGCGCGGCGACGTCCTGGTCACCCACCCGGCCTGGCGCCCCTCGATGATGCTCACGGTCCGGTTGAACGCCCTGGCCGGGAGCGGATGGAAGCTGGAGGCAGGCCAGCGCGTCCGCGTCCACCTCGGCACGGTGGAGGTCATGGCCCGCCTCGCCCTCTTCGGCGACGCGGAGATCCCGCCCGGCGAGCCCGCCTTCGCGCAACTGCGCCTCGAAGCGGCGGTGGTCGCGCGGGCGGGCGACCGGTTCGTCATCCGCTCCTATTCGCCCGTCACCACCATCGCCGGCGGTGTCGTGCTGGAGCCCCTGCCGCGGAAGCGAAAACGGCTGCCCGACAGCGAACGGGCCGCGCTGGAGGCGGTGGCACGCGGCGGCGAGCACGCGGTCCGGGGCGCTGCCCAGGTGGCCGGGTGGGAGGGTCTGGACGTGGCCAGGATCGGCGTGGAAGCCGGGTGGCGGGGTCCTCTTCCTCGGTCGGCGAGCGATCCCGCGGTCGACGGGCCGGTCACCAGCCGCCCCATCCTCATCGACTCCGTCCTCTACGATCCCGTCGTCGTGGCCGCGGGCGAGGAACTGATACTGGGTGCGTTGCGGCGCTACCACGAGTCCCGTTCACTGGAGGCCGGCGCCCCGCTGGAAGTCCTCAGGGCCTCGCTGCCACAACCCGCGCGCCGCGGGCTTGCCGACGGCCTGGTCGCGCGCCTCACGGGGGACGGACGGATGGTTGTCGAGGGCCGGCTGGCGCGGCTGTCCGGCTTCGAGGCCGTTCCCTCTCCCGCCGAGGCGGATCTCGCGGAACGGATCATGGCCCGCCTGGCGGAGGCGGGACTCCAGGGACCGACCGGCGCCGAACTCGCCGACAGCCTCTCCGTCGGCCCGGACGCGCTGGACCCCGTGCTGGGCTTTCTCGCCGCCAGGGGACGAGCGCACCTTGTGGGCGACACTTTCTGGGTGGCCAGGGAGGAGTTGAACCGCGCCGCGGCGAGGATCGTGGAGGAGCTGGGGGGCCGGGAGGGGTTGGGTCCGGCGGACTTTCGCGAGGTTCTCCCGGTGACCCGCAAGCACCTTATTCCGCTCCTCGGCCACTTCGACGCCGAGGGGGTGACCCACCGGATGGACGGATCCCGCAGGGTGGAAAGAGGTCTACCCTGAACCGGTGAGGCAACAGTTTCGCGCTCGGAGGTGTCCTATCAACAGCACCCGGGGAGCGGATTTCCGCTTGACGTCGGCAAGCCGTCATCGGTAGTATGAACCCGTGGGTGCGACTTCAATCCGCGGCCCTGGGAGGGGCGAACGTAACCAACGCTACTGAACCAAAGGCAGGACACCTCTTGAGACGCGTACTGTGCGTCCTTCTTCTATTGGCCTGGGGCGGCGCGGCCAGCCTGACCGCCCAGGATCCTCCTGTGCGCGAAGGTGAGCGCAACCCGGGATTCAAGCTCGAACAGAACTACCCCAACCCCTTCAATCCCGAGACCCGTATCCCGTTCGTGCTGGAGGAGAGCCTCTTCGAGGACGGTGAACGGCCCACCGTCTCGATCCGCATCCTGAATATCCTGGTTCAGTTCGTGGCCTCGCCGGTTGCCCTGCGGGTGCCGGGCAGCGAGCAGCTCCCGCTCCTCCAGGTGGAGTACCCGGCTCCCGGCCGCTACGAGGCCTACTGGGACGGGCGCGACAGAAACGGAAATCTGGTCGCGTCGGGTGTCTATCTGGTCCAGCTGATCGTGGATGGCGAGACCGACATCATGAAGATGTACGTGACCAAGTAGCGTCCCCGCCCGTCACATACCCTTCGCGTCCAGGAGCCGGAAGAGTTCCTCGGGCGTGTGCATCTCCGTCAGCCTCGCCGGCACCTCGGGATCCCGGGCGAGTTGTGCGATGCGGCCCAGCGTCGGCAGGTACTGTCCCGACACCTCGAGCGGCGGTGCCACGATCAGGAAGAAGTGCGAAACGGGCTTCCCGTCGATCGACTCGAAATCCACTCCGCCCGGGTGGCGCCCGTAGGCGAGATGAAGACGGTTCACGACCAGCGACCGGCAGTGCGGGATCGCAATTCCCTTGCCGATCCCCGTGGATCCCAGGTTCTCCCGCCGGCGCAGGGTGCGGCCCAGCGTAGTCCGGGACCGGTCGTCGAGTGCGAGCAGGCTGACGAGCGAGTCCAGAATCTCGTCCCTGGTCGTGCCGTCCAGATGAAGATCGACCCGTTCCGGGGTCAGAAAGTCCCGAAGAAACATGTTGTCGGGGGCCGCTCCCGAGTGGTGGAAGGGAAGTCCTGGAAATCTCGGCGGGGTGCCGAAGGTACATGTCCCGGGCAGGATTGGCCAGTCCATCGGCTGTTACCTTACGAACATGAACGCGCTTCCCTTCCCGGTTCCCGGAGAACCCGATACGCCGCTCTTCCTTGCGCCGCAGGCGGGAGTCTCGGAATCCCCGTTCCGCAGGCTCTGCCGGAGCTTCGGCGCCGACGTGGTGCTCACCGAATTCGTGAGCGCCGAGGGGATCGTGCGCGGCAACGGGCGCACGGCGAGCTACCTCCGCTTCGACGAGGCGGAGCGTCCGATCGGGGTGCAGATCTTCGGAGCCGATCCTGCGACGATGGGCGAGGCCGCCGCCCTGGTCACCGAGACCTACGCCCCCGATTTCGTGGACATCAACTTCGGGTGCCCGGTCAAGAAGGTGGTGAAGCGCAACGGTGGATCCGGGTGTCTTCGCGACCTGAAGCTGGTCGACGGCATCATCCGGGCCGTGGATCGAGCGACGCCGCTTCCGGTCACCGCGAAGATCCGTTCCGGATTCGACGAGGCCACACGCGATCCCGTGGCAATCGGGCGGGTGTGCCAGGACGCGGGGGCCCGTCTGGTCACGCTGCACCCCCGCACCCGGGCCGACATGTACTCGGGCAAGGCGCGCTGGGAGGAGATCGCCGCCCTGGTCCGCGCGCTCGGGATCCCGGTGATCGGAAACGGGGACATCCGGTGCGGGCAGGACGCCCGTGCGATGCGGGAGCGGACGGGTTGCCGGGGCATCATGATCGCGCGCGGCTCCCACGGTGCGCCGTGGCTCTTCCATCAGTCGCGCGCGGCGCTGGACGGAGAGCCGGTGCCCGGCGGGCCCGACCTGCGCACCCGCTTCGAGATCTGCACCCGGCACGCCGCCAATGCCGTCGCCTTCGAGCCCGATCCGGAGAAGGCGGTGCGCGAGTTCAGGAAGCACCTGGGATGGTACACGAAGGGAATCCCGGACAGCCGCCGCCTGAGGCAGCGCCTGTTCAAGGTTCGCGATCTGCAGGAGGTGCGCGAGGTGCTCGAGGGATACCTGGACGGGTGTGCCGACCAGGATGGAGGAGGCGGGACCCTGGGGACGGGGGTTTTGCGGACGCCGAGGACGCTTTATCGTTACGATGGCGCCGGCGAGCCGACCGTGGCCGCGCCGGGCCGCTGATTGAAAGCTTGGGGGCGACACGGCTTCGACGGGTCTGGTGAGCGCGGGGCTGCGTGCCGAGGTCCGGGGACCTCGCTAATCCTCCCGGAAAAACCAACAAGTGCCAACGACAACTTGGCCCTGGCCGCCTAGCCACTAGGCAGCCCGCTTCCCGGCCTGCCCGCCCGAGGCGGACCGCGGAGGCGTCGACGATTCGGGCTGGTTCGCCGGTTCACGCCGCGGAATCGGGGTAACGAGACACTCGCGTGGCTAGCCCCGGCAGGTCGGTTCACCGGACCTGCCGGAGGTGAAGACAATCGGTGATCTACGCACGTAGAGGTCTCGCAGGATCCATTCGCGGACGCGGGTTCGACTCCCGCCGCCTCCACTTCCTGGCTTCAACTACCATCAACCGGCCGCCCCGGACCGCCCGTACGAACGGCGGGGCGGCTCTTCTTTGGAGATCCAATAACGTGAAGCGAAAGCTGGCGATGCTCGGCACCGTGCTGCCGACGATCCTGCTTGCCGATATCCTGACAAAGCGCTGGGCACTCGCGTCGCTGGCGGACGCGTCGTGGCCGGACTTCCTGGGAGGCTACGTACCCCTGACGCTCGCCTTCAATCGCGGTGCCGCCTTCGGCATCTCGATCGGCGACGATCCGCGCTGGGTATTCATCCCGATAGCGCTGCTCGCGCTCGGGCTCATGGTTGTTCTGATGGTGCGGGCACGGGACAACGACTACGCCCGGACGATTTCGCTCTCGCTTGTCATCGCCGGTGCTCTGGGCAACCTCATCGACCGGGTCCGGTGGGACCGGGGCGTCGTCGATTTCATCGGCCCGATCGACCTGGGTTTCATGAACTGGCCGATCTTCAATGTGGCCGACATGGCGATCTCCTGCGGAGCGGTGTTGCTCGCCATCTCCTTCTGGCTGGAAGAGCGAAGCCTCAAGAGAGCTGAAGTGAAGGACGCGGGCGCGGCGGAGATGGGCGCGAGTTCCTGAAGCTTCATTCGGTGGCCGATCCCGGGATCACTTGCCGGTCGGCCGCGGGTCGCTCTGCCCACGCGGCGCAAACGGTGTTCCGCACACTCCGGCCCCCAGCCTAGTCGCGGTCCGGCAACTCGAAGACCAGGTACTCGATCCGCCGGCGCAGCATCCTCACGATGCGCAGCCTTCCCGAACCCGCCTCGACCGAGTCGCCGACCCGGCCCACCCGGTTGAGCGCACCGAAGACGTAGCCGCCGACGGTGTCGAACTCCTCGCCGAACTCCATGCCCAGCCGGTCCTCCACGTCCTTCAGCGCCGTTCCGCCCCAGATCACCAGCCGCCCATCCGGCATTTCCCGGAACTCGGCCGGCTCGTCGGTCTCGTGCTCGTCGTGGAATTCGCCGACGATCTCCTCGATCAGGTCCTCGAGCGTGACCAGGCCGGCGGTGCCCCCGTACTCGTCCACCACGACCACCATCTTGTTGCGGTTCGCCCTCATCTCCTGGATCAGGTCGACGACCGCCTTGGAGGCGGGGGCAAAGGGCGCGGGACGCATGACCCTGCGGATGTCCTGTTCCCCGTCCCGGGCGGCCCGCCACAGGTCCCGTGCCAGCAGAATCCCCACGATCCGGTCGAGGCTGTCCTCGTAGACCGGCAGGCGCAGCTTCCCGCGGTCGAGCATCACGTCCATCGCCTCCGCCACGGTTGCGCCCGCCGGCACGGCCACGATGTCGATCCTCGGCGTCATCACCTCGCTGACGGCGACCTCGTCGAGCTGCATCACATTCGACATCACATGGAATTCGTCCTCGTCGATCGCTCCCGCCCGCCGCCCCAGCTCGGCCATCACCTCGATCTCGGCGCGGCTGACCGTGCCGTGCGCGGCCCTGCCGGGCGCGATCCAGCGGCTCAGATACCCGAGCGGGACGAGCACCGGCTTCATCAGGACCACCATGACGTGAACCAGGTGCGCCGTGGGGCGGGTCAGCCGCTCCCAGAAGGTGGCGCCGATCGTCTTGGGGATGATCTCGGAGAGCACGAGTACGGCCACGATGTAGCCCGTGGTGAAGATCCCGATCGAGAGCTCGTCCCCGGCGAATACGCCGGTCGCAATTACGCCCGTGAGGGTGGCCCCGGCCGTGTGCGCTATGGTGTTCAGGGTCAGGATGGCCGCGATCGGCTCGTCGATCTTGCGCTTCATCGCGTACAGGATGTCGCCGGCGCGGTCCCCGGCGTTCTGCAGCAGCGCGACGTGGGAGTGGCTGACCGAGAGGAGGACGGCTTCCAGTACCGAACACAAGAACGAGATCGAGAGAGAGATTCCCACGACCGCAAACAGCTGGGTCAGCAAATCAGGCGGGTGTCCTGGGTGATTGAGGCGGGCGTTCCGGATGGTTGGCCGGGGCTTGGCCGTGCTCTGACGGGACGGCCTTGCACCTGGCTGCATGCTCTTCGTAAGCTAGCAGTCCGGGGCCGGATTCGCCGGGGGAGCAGCTCGCGGCGACCGGCAGGAATGGCGACCACTCGTCCGGTGAGCAAGTGCGGACCGGGCGCTGTAGATCTGGAATGTAAAGAGAAGATGACTTTATGTAAAGCCTTCTTTACAGTGCGATCCGATGAGCGCCTCTGTCCGGGACGTTGGGTCACGGTGTTTTCCGTCACGCTCCTCGCGCTCTCCCCCGTGGGTCCTGGCTCGCCGGCGCACGTGGGCGCCCAGCCGCCCCCGTCCGCCGACTACTACGTCTACGTCGGCGCGGAGTCGGCGGACCTGCTGCACCGCATCCGCTTCGGGCCCGAGGGCGCCGTCCTCGACCGCACCATCGCCGTCGGCGAGATGGCGACCGAGACGGAGGGGCCGCACGGCCTCAACATATCGCCGGACGGGCGCTTCCTCTTCATGACCACCGGCCACGGCGTCCCCGACGGCAAGCTCTGGAAGTTCCATGCCGGCCCCGACACGCTGGCCGGCGGCCCCATCCTGCTGGGCTACTTTCCCGCCACCCTCGACCTCACCCCCGACGGCCTGTACGCCTTCGTGGCCAACTTCAACCTGCACGGGGAGATGGTCCCGTCGACGGTCTCGGTGGTCTACACCCCCGACATGATCGAGGTCGACCAGGTCGAGACGTGCACCATGCCGCACGGCGCCCGGATGGACGCATCCGGGACCTACCTCTATTCGGCGTGCATGATGGACGACCAGATCGTCGAGATCGACACCCGCACCTTCGAGGTGTCGCGGCGCTTCCCGGTGGCCGGGGGCTCCGGTCATTCGTCCCCCGGGTGCTCTCCCACCTGGGTGGTGCCCGCCCGTACGGGCAACTCGCTCTTCGTCGCCTGCAACCGCGGAGACCGCATCCTGGAGATCGACCGCGGCTCCTGGTCCCTGACCCGCACCCTGGAAACGGGCCCGGGCCCCTACAACCTCGCCCTGACCCCCGACGACCGTGTCCTGATCGCCACGCTCAAGGCGGGCGCGGGAGTGCAGTTCTTCGACACCGCTACGGGCCGTTCGCTGGGCACGGCGCCCTCGTCCACCACGGTCACCCACGGGGTCGTGGTGAGTCCTGACGGCCGCTACGCCTTCGTCTCGGTGGAAGGAGTCGGGGCCGAACCCGGCAAGGTGGACATCTTCGACCTCGAAGTCCTCGAGAGGGTCGCGGAGGTAGCGGTGGGACAGCAGGCCGGAGGGATCGCGTTCTGGAAGATGGAACCGCGCTGATCTGCAGTCCGGAGGGTGGGGCGAAACGTCCAGGCCGGATGCATCGCCGGTCGAACGACGGGGGTGGTTGTCCGCGGGCTAGTTCAGCCGCATCGTCCCGTTGTCGTTGCCCACGGTGAAGGACCAGGCCCGCTCCCGGCCCCGCCGCGTCTTCAGGTGGACGAGATTGCGCTGGTCCTCGAATACGTTGAACAGGAGCCGGTTGCGGACGTGTACGCGCTCGACCGACTCGTCCACACCGAACTCCACCCGGTACCACCACATGACCTCGTCGATGATGTCGGCCTCGTCGATGCCGCGCGCCGTGACCTTCCCCGGCAGCACGGTCTCCCCGGCCGTGAGCACCAGCATCTCGTTGATGTACCGTTCGATGATCGCGTCGACCTCGGGAGTCTCGGCGAGCCTGAACGTGGTGTCCGCGGTGTGCTCCATCACGGCGAGCTGCAGGTCGTCCCAGAAGAAGCGGATGCGCGCATGCAGCACCGGTCCCTCCATGCCGGTGTCGGCGACCGACAGGCGGAACGGGTGCGGTACATCGGCAGCCGCCAGACAGAACAGCGCCGCGAGCACGGCCAGGCGGATGGCGCCCCGCCCGCGCGTGGCGTGCGTCGGAATCGGGCCGGCGCCGGGGGAGATGGCGGCGGTGACTGCGCTACCGGTGTCCCGGTATCCGGCACCGGGCAACGTGATCGGGTCCATCCTACATTGACCTCGCTGTGCGTGTTAGCTTCATCGTCGGGACAGGAGCGCAACACCCCGCGCGGCGGGGGAACCGGATGGGCGCGCGGCTGGTAGAACCTGTGGCCGGGGTAAGCGAGAAATCAACCGGGGGCTAGTGTGCACGACCTTGGACCTCTAAAGATGCCGGAGTCCGGTTTGCGGGACTCGGTCCGCAAGATCCGTGCTGGACGGGGAGCGCGGTCGTTCGCAGCGGCTTCCGTTCGCACCGTTTGCATCGCCGTTGCGGTGGCGATGGGTTGGCTACCGCAGACGGCGCGGGCCCAGGTGAGGGCCGGCGGACACGCCGTCTACCAGACCGGGGTCTTCGACGGGACCTACGGGGTGGGCGCACGCGCCGAGGTCGCTCTTGACTTCCTCGCCCCCGGATTGGCGGTTGCCGCAACCTATGACCACTTCTTCCCGGACTGTTCCGACTGCTCCGCCTTCAACGCCGGCGCGCAGCTTCTGATCGCTCCCCCGAGCCCACTTTACCTGGGGCTGGGCGCCGACTACAACCGTTTCAGCGAAGGCCAGGGGGAGGCGGCCGCGGATTCCGAATGGGCCTTCAATCTGATCGTGGGCATCCGTGTCCCGGTGCTCCCGGTGGTCGTGCCCTTCGTCGAGCTTCGCCAACAGCTCTGGTCGACCCACCTCAACCAACAGACGCTTTCGCTCGGCGTCATACTCACTCCGGCCAGAGCGCGCAACGCCCCCTCCCGCCCCCGGCCGCGGTGAGTGCCGCCGCGCTCTACGAGCGTCCCCTCAGGTGGCTGGCCCGGTGGTGGGAGTCGTGGGCCGAACACGCCGGGCAACTCGGGCTGCTGGTATGGGCCACCTTCTCCGCGGCGGTGCGCTTTCGCGTCTCGTTCAGGGAGTTCGTGCGGCAGCTGCAGATCATGGGGATGCAGAGTCTGCCCATCGTGATCGTGACGGCGGTGCTTACCGGCATCGTGACCTCACAGCAGGGCGGGTACCAGCTCACCTCGACGGTGCCCCTGTACGTCGTGGGAAGCATCACCGTGACGAGCGTGGTCCTGGAACTCGGACCGGTGCTGACGGCCGTCGTGCTGGTCGGGAGGGTGGGCGCGCGCATCACCGCCGAGCTGGGCACGATGGTCGTGTCGGAGCAGATCGATGCCTACCGGTCGCTGGGCCGCGACCCGCTGATCATCCTCGGAGCGCCCCGGATCCTGGCGGGACTGGTGGTGATGCCCGCCCTGGCCGGGCTGGCCAACCTTATCGGAACGATATCGGGGATGATCTCCGCCCAGATGGCCCTCGATCTCGGCTACGAGACGTTTCTCTTCGGCGCGCGCCTCTTCTGGCAGTCCTGGGACATCTTCTATTCGTTCATGAAGGCGATCACCTTCGGATTCGCCATTCCCGTGATCGCGATCCACATGGGCTTCCGCACGAGGGGCGGGGCGGAAGGCGTCGGCCGGACGACGACCGACTCGGTGATGTTCCAGCTCCTGACGATCTTCATCCTCGACGCGATGTTCCCACCCCTCTTCCTCCAGTGACCGACCCGTGACCGCCGACCCCGTCATTCGCTACCGCAACACCCACAAGGCCTTCAAGCGGCCGGTGCTGTCGGGGGTGGACCTGGACATCTACGAGGGCGAGATGTTCGCGCTCTTCGGGCCTTCCGGAACCGGGAAGAGCGTGCTCCTCAAGACCACGATCGGCCTGATCGTCCCGGACCGGGGCGATGTCGAGGTAACGGGAATGTCCGTGTACCATGGTGGCAGGAATGTCCTGGAGTCGGTTCGGGAGAAGGTCGGATACGTCTTCCAGCATTCGGCCCTATTCGATTCGATGAACGTCTACCGCAACGTCGAGATGGGGTTGCCGGCCGAGCGCCTCCGGCGCATGCGGACCAGCGATGTGGCCAGGGCGATCTGGGAGGCCCTCGAGCTGGTCAACCTCGACCCCGTGGAGGTCATGCCGATCCTCCCGGCCGAGTTGTCCGGCGGGATGAAGAAGCGGGTCGGGATCGCGCGCGCCATCGTCGGCCGGCCGCGCATCCTGCTGTGGGACGAGCCCACGACCGGCCTCGACCCGGTCAACACGGCCGCGGTCGAGCGGCTCATCAAGGGGCTCGCCGAGGAACTCCGGGTCACTTCGGTGCTGGTCACCCACGATGTGGAGGGCGCGCTCTGGATGTGCGGGCGCGTGGCCATGCTGGAGGGGGGGCACATCCGCTTCTGCGGAACTCCCGACGAGTTTCAGACCGAGGCCGACCCGGTCGTAAGAGCATTCGTTGATCGCGCGGCCGCGGAGGCCGCCCTGGACGTGGTGGCAATGACATGAACCAAGCGGAGTCGTCGGGCCGCAGACCTTCGGACGCCGAAATCACACGTGCCGTTCCGCCTGCGGCGCGCGTACGGGAGGTACGCGTCGGTGCCTTCGTCATTCTCGGGCTTGCCGGATTCTTCATCATCCTGTTCATGATGACCAGCCCCGCGACCTTCCGGGGACGCTACACCGTCCTCACCCATGTCGACGATGCCGGGGGGATGCGGAGGGGGGACGCGGTCACGATGCGCGGGGTACACATCGGGCGCGTGCGCGCCTTCGACCTCACGCAGGAGACCGGCGTCGTGCTGTCCCTCGAGATCGAGCGCGGCTGGCAGATCCCGGTGGGGTCGCGGACGGAGGTGCGCTCCACGGGCTTCCTCGGCGGGATGATCGTCGCGGTCGTAACCGGTCCCGGCCCCGGGTTCGTCGAGCCCGGCACGCTGCTCCCGGGAGAGACCGTCGCGGGGGTGCTGGACGTGGCCGGGGACATGTCCGGCGACGTCTCAGACGTCCTCGCCAGGATTCAGGCCTTCCTGTCCGATACGACGATCGCCGGGACCGAAGGCGCGGTCGTGGCGATGCGCGACCTCTTCAGCGGCGTCACCGGGACGCTGGATACGGTCGACAGCCTCGCCGCCGAAGCCCGCACCGTCCTGGCAGACCTCAGGCGGGCAGCGGCCAATGTGGGGGACGTGACGGGTGCGGAGGAGTGGCGCAACACCCTCGCGTCCGCGGAAGCGACGCTGGCCAGCCTGGAGCGCTCCGCGACCGCATTGGAGGGGCCGGTCGCTTCGCTTGGCACCATCCTGGGGCGCATCGAACGCGGTGAGGGAACCTTGGGCAAGCTCTCGGTCAGCGACTCGCTCTACAATGCGTACACGGACCTGGCGGTGAGCCTGCGCCAATTGACCGATGACGTGAAGGAAAACCCGCGTCGCTACATCAGCCTCAGGATCTTCTGAACCGGCAGTTGGCGCCGGGGTGCCTCGGCCAGTGTTCGCCCGCTACGGGGAGGTGGCCGGCCCCGCATCCTCCCGGGACCGGGACCGGCCGACCGCGCTACCAGCCCGGGGCGATCTGGAATCCCCAGTGCCAGCCCTTGCCCGGGCGCTGCCAGGGATACGCGTAGTAGGTCTCCAGAATCAGGAGCCCCAGGAGGTTGGCACGTGCCGAGATGCCGCTGCTCGCGAGCGGGATGCGGTCGAATGCACTCCGCGACCACGTCCACTCCCCGGGCCGCTGATCGTCCCACGCCATCCCGATGTCGGCAAAGGCCACCAGCTCCACTGCCACGTAGGGGAAGACGATCAGACCGAACTCCTCGATCCCGGTGAAGGGGATGCGGAGTTCCGCGTTGCCGACCGCCAGCCGGTGTCCGAACAGCCGGTCCAGCTCCGCGCAGTTGGAGCCGACGATCGAGATCTGGCAGTTCCGCCCCTGGAAGAGCTCGTTGTAGGAGTTGTAGGCGTAGCCGCGGATGAACGTCTCGTAGCCGAGGAAGAACGTCCCGAGCTGGTGCTCGTCGAGTGACCGGGTGTCGCCGTAGCGTCCCAGGTGCATGCCGCGGAAGGCCAGGGTGAGCTGGCCGGCGACGTTGAAATAGCGGCGGAAGTCGGCGGTGAGCGTCTGGAAGTTCACCGTGCCGTACTGTCCCTCCACGCCGAACCGGTAGCGGTGGCCGCGCACCGGGCTGGTGAAGGCGGCGAACGAGTTGTCTCCCACCAGGGCGAGGGAGGCGGATGCCAGGTGAAGGGGGTCGCGCCCGGGGATGCCCTCGCGGCGGAAGTCGAGGACGCGCCCGAACTGGTCGATGAAGTAGGTTTCCTGCTCGATGCTGTGACCGTAACGGATGACGCCGGCTCCACCCTCGATCCTGCGGGTGGCTGAGAGCGGGAATGCCAGCAGACCGTCAACGGCGTCGATGTAGATTCGTTCACGCAGGATGGTGAAGGTATTCGGACCGATTCCGGCCAGCTGCCGCACGATCGGGGTGTGCTGAACCCCCACACCCCAGTTCCAGCGGTTCTTCTGGTTGAGGTAGAAGACCTGTCCGCCCACATCCTTGATCGAGCCGTTGGCGAGAACGGACACTCCCATCGTCCGGTCCCCGAGCATGTCGCTGAAGTACGCATAGGCGCTTCCGCCGATGTAGGAACCGAAGGAGTCGGCACCGACGCCGACGGTCGGCTGGCCGACGTAATCGAGCCCCAGCGACGGACGGTACGCCTCTGCCTGGTCAGCCGTGTAGACGCCGGGCGCCACGAGTCCCATGAACTGGTCGGCGAGGTAGTCGGCGACGCGGCTGCGCACGCCGGAGGCGCTGGGAGGAAGCATCCTTCCCCGGCCTCCGCCCACGTCCGCCACCATGTCCACGTAGGTGGCCATGTCGTCCGGTCTCGCGGTGTTCACGATATAGCCGCGCTCATGGAAGACCGAGAAGGCCAAGAGGTCCTTGGCCGGCGAATAGGAGATCGCGGGTGACAGCGGCGTAAACCCGCTCACCCCGGTCACCGCATGAGTGATCCTGCGCCGCGTGCCGTCGACCATGTTCAGGTGGTAGATGTCCGGGAACCCGTCGCGGTCGGAGACGAAGAAGATTCCTTCGCCGCTGGCATCGTAGACCGGATTGGTGTGCTTGGCGCCGGCGAAGACCGTCATCGGAGTCACCGCGAGCGTTTCGACATCGAGGAAGGCGAGCACGTAGTTGCTGAAGACCAGCTCGTCGAAGTCGGTCTCCGGGCCGCGGTCCGACACGAACGCGAGGGTGCTGCCGTCGGGCGACCAGGCAGCGTGCAAGTCGGCGTGCTTGTCGTTGGTGAGCTGTCGGACGACGCCGGTCTCCAGTTCGTAGACGTAGAGGTCGGAGACGCCGCCCCGCAGACCCGTGAACGCGATCTCGCGCCCGTTCGGCGACCAGGCGGGGTTCTGCAGCGCTCCCATCCCCTCGATTTCGATCCGCTCCATGCCGCCGCCCTGGACATCCAGGATCGCCAGCTGGTGATTGCCGCCGGCGAGGACGACGAATGCGAGCCTGCGGCTGTCCGGAGACCACGACCCGCCGGAATCGAGCGAGCGGATCCCGTCGATGTAGGGAGTCTCGTTGCGCTGCAGAGGCCGAAGTATCCGTCCGGTCTCCACGTCGGCCAGGAACATGTCCATCGAGAAGAGGTCCTTCTCGGACATGTAGACGATGTAGCGGCCATCCGGACTCAGCGACGGAGAAACGTTCACGCGTCCGCCCCCGCACTCCACGCACAACAGGACGTTCCCGGTCTGGTAGGGGTCGGTTCTGCCCGCCATCAGGGGCCGGTACTCGGCCTCGACCGCCTTCCACCACTGCGCGGAGAGACTGTCCTGCGACATCCCGAATACCTCGTGGATCGCGGGCTCCCACCCGATCGCCAGCCCGGTGCGGGTGAACTCCGCGATCGACTCATCCCCGTAGACGCCGCCGAGGAAGGAGATGAAACCCTGACCGAAGCGGTAGGGAAAGTACTTCGGGTTGCGCGTCATCTCGACCAGGTCCGGCGTCTCGCCCCTGTGGATGTGGTCCCTGAGCCACATGGCGGTGTGCGGGTTGTCCCTCCCGAGGGAGAGGTATTCCGCCGTCCCTTCGATCATCCAGAGCGGGAGCGCCGCCAGGCGCATGATCCCGCCGGCGGGGCCGCTCTTCGAAATGTTGTACTGAAACGCGTGCACCAGCTCGTGGCCGAGCACCGCGTTGGTCTCCCGGTAGGAGGCCGTCAGGGGCATGATCACCCGGTCCTTGAGCGACTCGGTCACGCCGCCGGTACCCTGTCCGATCGCGCCCTGGAGGGTGTTCGTCTGCATGAAGTCCGGCTGGTCGGCGTAGAAGATCAGCGGCTTGGTCGTCTCCAACTCGTGCTGGAAGAAGCGGGCGAAGCGCTCGTACCACCGTTCGGAGAGGCGCGCGATGTCCTCGATGACCCCCTGCTCCTCGGTGTATACCTCGGGATAGAAGTGGATGTCCCAGTTCCTCGTGGTGAGCACTTCGAAGTCACGGTTCTCGTACTGCACCTTGTTGCGTCCGAAGTACTGGGCCGACCCGGGCAGTGGGAGGGCCAGAAGGAGCGCCGCGACCCCGGTCCATCCCAGGATGCGCGCCCCCCGGTTCCGGTTGGTGCCGAGTGCTGCTGTCATGATCAACCTCTTCCCAGTCAACGCCTGCGGTGCGGACGGGTTCGATTCCCGCCTCGCACCGGCGACATCCCTGATGTGGTGGTGCGTGTTGTGGGCCGGTCCTGCGCCGGCCCGTTATGCATATACACGGCCCTTGAGCCAAGGATCCCTTGGGCCCGGGCGGCCAATACGCGAACTTTCCCTCTCATTGGACAATACACCCTTGGAGCGCCGATGACCACAGCGACAGTCCCTCCCCGACCCGCGAACGCTCCGCCCGCTCCGCCGGGCCGCCGCCGGGATGCCCCCGTGGTGCCGGCCGCGGCGTTTCTGGCCACAACGGTCCTGTGCCTCGCCGGATGCGGCGTTGGCGGCGGTGACGGCGACGCCCGCCGGTCTCCGGGCAGTGCGGCCGGATCTGTCGACGGGGGTCTCCCGGGTAGCGCGGCCGGGTCGGTCGAGGGTGGGCTCGCGGAGGGTGCGGGCGGCGCCTACGCCACGGAGATCGCGTCTCCGGCGGCCCCGGGAAGCGGCCAGCCCTTTCTGGCCCCGGCCGCCGGGGCTGTGTGGATGAGCTGGACGGAACCCTCGTCCGCAGGGCACCGGGTTGCATTGGCCCGCTTCGATGGCGACGGCTGGAGCCCTCCGGCCACGATCGCCGAGGGGGACGCGTTCTTCGTCAACTGGGCGGACTTCCCCTCGGTGCAGCCCTTCCGCGATGGCCTTCTGGTCGCCCACTGGCTCCAGCGAGGCGGCGAGGCGACCTACGACTACGGGGTCCGGCTTTCGTGGTCGGCGGACGGGGGCGCCACCTGGTCCCCTCCGTGGACGCCCCACGAGGACGGCACCCCCACCGAGCACGGATTCGTGTCCCTCTTCGAGCAGGGCGGGGAGGTGTGGGCCGCCTGGCTGGACGGTCGTGCCATGACCGCGCCGGGCGGTCCGATGTCGGTGCGGGCGCGGTCTCTGCCGTTGCAGGCTGCCGCGGCAAATGGTGCATCCGCGCCGGCCCCCGGTCGCGAGATGCTGGTCGACGGCCGCGCCTGTGAGTGCTGCCAGACCGACGCCGTCGTCGTGGCCGGCGTCCCGGTGCTCGCGTACCGGGACCGGGCCGACGGCGAGATTCGCGACATCGCCGTGAGCCGCCTCCTGGACACCGGCTGGACACCCGGGGTGCCCGTGCACGAGGACGACTGGGTGATCGGCGGCTGCCCGGTGAACGGTCCCGCCCTCGCCGCCGGGGACGCGGGCGTCGCGATCGCCTGGTTCACCGCCCCGGAGAACCGGCCTCGGGTCAACGTCGCCTTCTCGGCGGACGGCGGGATTGCCTTCGGGACTCCGGTGCGGGTGGACGCGGGTCAGCCGGCCGGCCGGGTGGACGTGGTCATGCTCGACGGCGGGTCCGCGCTGGTGACCTGGCTGGAGCGGGGGGCCGGCGGTGCGCGGATCCTGAGCCGGCGCGTGGAGCCTGGCGGGAGGATGGGCGACCCCGTGCCGCTGGCCGGCACCGACGCCGGGCGGGCCTCGGGGTTTCCGCGAATCGCCCGCCTGGGCCCGGACCGTCTGATGCTGGCCTGGACGGATCCGGCAGGCGACGGCCGGGTGCGCGTGGCGGTGCTGCCGCTGGAGCACTGGCTGCCGCTGTGACCGGGATGGACCGCGACCGGTTCGCCGGTCTCGCAGCCGGGTTCGGGGCGGCGCGCGTGGTGGTCCTGGGCGACCTGATGCTCGACCGCTACGTGGCGGGGCCGGTAGACCGGGTATCGCCGGAAGCGCCGGTCCCGGTGGTACGGGTGGACCGGGAATGGGACGCGGTGGGCGGCGCGGCCAACGTGGCCGCGAACGTGCGTGCGCTGGGGGCCGAGTGCGACGTGGTCGGGATATTGGGCAGGGACGCGCCGGGCGGGGTGGTGGAGGAGGCGCTGGAGGGACTTGGCGCGGGTTGCCGCTGCGTGAGGGACGGCTCCCGCGCCACCACGGTCAAGACCCGGGTGCTGGCGCGCGGCCAGCAGGTGGTGCGTATCGACCGGGAGGATCCGGCGCCGGTTCCGGCCTCCGTCGCGGAGCTGCTCGCCGCCCGCATCGACGCAGTCCTGCCCGGCGCGGACGCGCTGGTCGTTGCCGACTACGACAAGGGAGCGCTGACGCCCCCCCTGATCCGGCATGTCCTGGCCGCGGCGGCGGCCGGTTCGGTTCCCGTCGTGGTGGACCCGAAGTGGCGAAACTTCTTTGCCTACCGGGGCGCCACCGTCTTCAAACCAAACCGTGCGGAGCTCGAAGCCGCCCTCGGCGAGGCCGCCCGGCCCGGAGACGGCGACTGGCTGGAAGCGGCGCGCGTCCGCGCCGGATGCGAACACCTCCTGCTCACGCTGGGCGCCGCCGGGATGGTGTTGGCCTCGCCGGGACGTTCCCCGCGCCGGTTGGCTGCACGGGCCCGTTCGGTCTACGACGTGTCGGGGGCGGGGGACACGGTCGCGGCCGTCGTCGCGGTCGCGCTGGCGGCCGGCGCCCGGCTGGCGGAAGCGGTGGAGGCGGCCGCCGTGGCGGCTGCGGCGGGGGTGGCCAAGGTCGGCGTGGCGACCGTATCGCGGCAGGAGATAGCGGCGGGCCTCAAGGGCCGAACGCCGGATGCCGCCGGGCCGGGGGCAGACGTGGCGGAGGCTTCCAAACCCGCGCCAGGTATCCGGAATTCAACATGATGATATTTCATCATATATATTTGGTAAACGAATTTATACTATAGCATATGATTCTTGAATGTGGGTCCGGCTTGAACGGGCCCCGCACACAGCCACCTCCAAACCCTCAAGGGAGACTCAACCCCTCATGTCCCTCCTCACCTCCGTGCACACCGACGACGCCCCCGGCGCGCTGGGCCCCTACTCGCAAGCCATTGTAAGCGGTGAATGGATTTTCGCGTCCGGGCAGATCCCCATCGATCCCGCCACGGGAGCGCTCGTCGAGGGAAGCGCCGACGTCCAGGCGGATCGCGTTCTACGCAACCTGGCGGCCGTGCTCGCCGCTGCCGGGGGCAGTCTGCAGACGGTCGCCAAGACGACGGTGTTCCTCTCGGACATGTCGCTCTTCGCCGAAATGAACGCCGTCTACGAGCGCCACTTCGGCGATCACCGGCCAGCCCGCGCGACCGTCGCGGTGGCCGGCCTTCCGAAGGGGGTGGACGTGGAGATCGAGGTGATCGCACGCGTGGGCTGACAGCGGGGCGGCCGGTGCTACACCGGACGGTAGACAGATGTTCCTTGACAGCCGCGCGCGGCGGCATAACTATTCTCGGTTGTCAGGGCGCGTCCGTCCCGGCTGGATAGCAGTGCGTCATCCGGCCCGGGCCGGCGTGTTGGTCTGTTCCGGTGGACCGTGATTTCAGGCCCTGTCCGGGAAGGTCCCGGTCAATTATAGAAGGGTGTGTCAAATGCCAGAAAACTCACAAAGGGAGGGCAACTCATGACACGTAACCTGGTTTGCAGAAGCCTCGGGAAAGGGGCGGGAGGACTTGCACTGGCCTTGATGGCCGGCATCGTCTTCCCACTGGGAGCCCAGGAGACCGGTTCCATCACCGGTCAGATCACGGACGCGGGCTCCGGGCGACCCCTGGCGTCCAGCCAGGTGTACCTGGAGGGAACTGCGTTCGGTACCCTTACCGGCAACAACGGCCGGTACCTTTTCCTGAACGTGCCGGTCGGCGAATACACGCTGGCCGCGCAGCTCCTGGGTTACCGGACGGTGACCCAGACCGTGACGGTCACCGAGGGTGACACGGAGACCATCGACATTGGCCTTACCGTCACGGCGATCGACATGGACGAGATCGTCGTGACCGGAACCGGCGCCGCCACAGAGAAGAAGAAGCTCGGCAACTCCATCGCCACCGTCGATGTCGGAAGGCTCCAGGACGTGCCGATCACGAGCTTCAGCGATGTGCTCCAGGGCCGTGAGGCAGGGGTCATCGGACTTCCGGGCGGCGGCGACACCGGAAGCAGCGGCCGGATTCGCATCCGTGGCTCCGCATCGCTCTCGCAGACGAACGAGCCGGTGATCTACCTTGACGGCGTCCGCATCGACCGCGGGGGTGGCGGCGGCTGGGGCGCTGCGCAGGCCGCGACCCGGCGCATCGACGACATCGATCCCAACTCGATTGAGCGCATCGAGATCCTCAAAGGTGCCGCGGCCGCCACGCTCTACGGCACCGAAGCTTCGAATGGAGTGATCCAGATCTTCACCAAGCGCGGCCGGCAGGGTGCGGCGCGCTGGTCGGTGCAGACGGACCAGACCGCCATTCGGGCGCCGTTCGATCGCTTCATCCCGCACGCCGACTTCCCCAGGGACGCCGAGCAAGTCGCCCGTATGCAGCAGCGCTGGGGCGTCAGCCTCCAGCCCTTCGAGGTGTACGAGGTAAACTACCTCAAGGACTTCTACAACACCGGCTACGCGCAGACCTACTCCGGGTCCGTCGAGGGTGGTGCGGATCTGATCACCTATTTCGTGTCCGCGCGCGTCCACGACGAGAACGGTCCGTTCAGCACTCTGGAGGGAATCCTGCCGAACAACCAGAGGCTCAAGTCGGAGGATACCATCGGACGCCGGCAGGCGACGATGAACGTCGGGATCTTTCCCTTCGACAACCTCCGTCTGCGGGTGACCGGCATGTATTCGGAGCTCAACCAGACCCGGATGCGCGGCGGCAACAACATCTTCGGCGTCTTCTCGCTCGCCTTGATGGGCCAGTTGCGGCTCGCCGACGAGAACAACTACTACGGCAGCCGCGCCTTCGCGACGATGAGGGAGACCGCGGAGGCCGAGGTTACCGAGGATGTCGAACACTTCGCCGGCAGCGTCAACGCCAACTGGAACATCATGGAGGGGATGGTCTTCGACGGGACCTTCGGTATCGACATCTCCAACGGCACGAACGTTTCGTTCTACCCGTTCGGCTGGAACGTCGACAACTTCACCTCCTACAACACGGACGGCATCCGCTGGTTCGGTGACCGCAACAACCGCGAGGTGACCGGCGACTTCAAGCTGTCCTACGACACCGACATCACCGGCGACTTCACCAGCACATTGACCGCGGGCGCCCAGGGCTTCCTGAGCCAGAACGTCTACCACGGCGGCAACGGCGACGGCTTCCCGGGACCCGGTCTCGAAGTCGCGAGCGCCGGCGCCGACCAGTCCACCTCGGAGAGCTGGGTTCGCGTGGTCAACGCGGGCGGCTACTTCCAGGAGCAGGTGGGCTACCAGGACTGGGCGTTCGTGACGGTCGGCGCGCGTTTCGATGCTAACAGCGCATTCGGTTCGGAATTCGCGACCGCAACGTACCCAAGGGCCGGACTATCGGTCATTCCCAGCGATCTGTTCGAATGGGACAACCAGATCGTCTCGAGCCTGCGCCTTCGCGGGGCCTGGGGCAGGGCCGGCCTGCAGCCCGGCGCCTTCGACAAGTTCACGACCTTCGTTCCGCGGCCCTCCGAGGTTGGCCCCGGCCTGGCGCCGGGCAACCTGGGCAACCAGGCGCTGAAGCCCGAGGTCACCGACGAGATCGAATTCGGCGCCAACATCGGCCTCTGGAACGACCGCGTCGCGCTGGACATCAACTACTTCAGCCGGAGCACCACCGACGCGCTCGTGGCACGCCAGTTCCCGGTTACGGGCGGCTTCACGCGCACGCAGCTGGACAACATCGGCCAGCTCGACGCCAGCGGGGTCGAGGTGACGATGAACGGGTCCGTCTACAACAGCGCGAACCTGAGCGTCAACGTCTTCGCCAACACGGCGTATCTCGACCAGGTCGTCACCGATCTGGGCGGCGCGCCGCCACTCAAGACCGGCGGATCCTACCCCCGGTACCGCAATTTCCTGATCGAAGGTGAATCGCCGGGTGCATTCCTGGGGGCAATCCTGGATCCGAACATGACGATCCCGCTGAATCTCAGCCGCGACTGCTCGGAGCCCAGCCGGGCCCAGGCGCTCGAGTACTTCAGCGAGCCCCGTGGCCTTGCCGACTTCGACGTCATCCCGATCGGTTGTGCAGGCGGCGCGGCCGAGTACCTGATGCAGTACATCGGCAAGCCCGATCCGGACTTCGCGGGCTCGTTCGGGGCAGACATCGACTTCCTGGGCGACTTCAGCCTGACGACGAACTTCGAGTACAAGTTCGGCAACTTCCACACTCAGGACCTGACTGGCGCTTTCCGCCAGGCGAATGCGACCATCGGGCGCAACGTCCCGGGAACCGCGCGGGTGGGGTCGATCCTCCTGAATCCGGCGTCCACCGCCGAGCAGCGGCTGGATGCGGCGCTCGAATGGGCGAGGGAGTATCGGGCCCTGGCTCCGATGTCGGGGATGAACCAGATCTGGACTTCCGACTTCATCCGCTGGCGCGAGATCTCGCTGTCCTACCGACTGCCGCAGGACATGCTCGAGAGGTGGGGGGTGCGGAATGCAACCGCCACCGTCGGTGGTCGTAACGTGAAGCTCTTCATGTTCGGCGACTACCGCGGGATCGATCCCGAGATCAACCCCTCCGCCAACTGCACCGGCGGCGGCGTGAGCTGCAACTTCCTCACCTCGACCGAGGCCTTCGGGGTTCCGGTCCCTAGGAGGTTCACGTTCTCGCTGCGGGTCGGCTTCTAGAGAGAGGAGAGAAAGAAGATGAAGATTTTTTCAAGATCTGTCCTCTCGGCCACCGGGTTCGCGTTGTTCCTCAGCGGTTGCGGCCTGCTGGATGTCGACAACCCCAACGCGCTCGTGGAGGAGGACATACAGAGGGCACAGGCGGCGGACGCCGCCGTCAACGGTGCCCAAGCCATCGTGGCCAGCGGCATCGCGGGGATCTACGCAGCCTTCTCGACGGTTGGCGACGAGATCACCTGGATCGGTTCGCGCGACGCCTGGAACGAACTGAACCTGGGAACCCCGGACAATCCGGGGAACGAGTTCGCCGACGGTTCCTTCCCGGGAATCGCCCAGGCACGCTGGATGAGCCAGTTCGCGGTCGACCTCATCGCCCAACACGAGTCCACCCCCGAAATGCAGGCGCGTCTGGCGCGTGCCAATCTGTACGCGGGGGTCGCGCACTCGGCGATCGCGCAGATGTTCGACGACTTCGCCTTCAGCGACCGGACGGAGCCGGGTCCCCTCATCGGGGCGGACAACATGTCCAGAGTCTTCGATGACGCCATCGACTTCTTTACCGCAGCGATGTCCGGGGGTGGGGAAATTGCCATGCAGGCGCAGGCCGCCCGTGCCCAGGCGCACCACCAGAAGGCGATCTGGAGCCTGCTGAACCCCGCGGGCTCGGCGCCTTCCAACGCGCTCGTCAACGACGGGAGCGCAAACAGCGACGCCATGGCGGTGCTGTCGATGGTCGAGGGAACCGACTGGGCGTACCGCTTCAACTACAGCGGTTCGACGGTCGGCAACAACCTGGCCTGGCAGGTCACCGAACGGGCCGAGTTGCAGATCGGTCCCGACTACGCAACCAAGGATTCCGAGGGGGCGCTCACGGGACACGTCCTGATGGACCCGATCGAGGGTGCGCTGGATACGCGCTACATGGCGCGGGTCACCGAGTTCCTGGAGGCCGACGGCTATGCGCCGGTCACGGTTGTCGGGGAACGCGGACTGCGGCTGATCGTTGCCGAGGCCGCGCTCGCGAGCGGTGACATGGGTGGGTTCACCAACCACATCAACATGATCCGCGAGGGACTCGACGGGCTCACCCCGTATTCGGGGCAGATTCCCGCCATCGAGATGTTGGAGCATGAGCGCAGGGTCAACCTGTTCCTGCAGTACAAGCGGTTGCAGGATCACTACCGCTTCGGCTCGCCCAGCAGCAACTGGCTTGCCGGATCCAAGGCGCTTACCACGCCGGGAACGATGCTGCCGATCACACGGGTCGAGATCCTTGCGAACTGCCACCACCCGCAGAACGCGCTGCACCCGTGTTAGGGCAAGTTCATCCAGCTGAGCCCTAGCCGGCAAAACGTACCGGCGCGGGTTCATCGACGGGGTCCGGGGGTTCGCTCCCGGGCCCCGTCCCATTTGGGGGAGGGCGTTCGCGCACCGGAGCGTCACCCGTGTTAGATTCCAGACAACTTGTGTGCTCCGCCGTTGTGGCGGGTGCGCGCCAGCGGAGCCTTGAAACCGATGAAGACGAAGAACCCACAATTCCTGATAGGGAGCCTGCTGGTGGCGCTGGCGGCGTGGGGCTGTGAATGGTTCGCCGATCCGAGCCCGGAAGTGGTGCGCGTCACCCTCGAAGGCGACGGGGAGTCGCTCCTGCTGGTGACGTCGACCGAGTTCATCGCGACCAACAATGAAGCCGGGCGAATGACCGCGCAGCTCTTCCAAGCGGACACGACCCGGATCTCGCTGCCGTTCGATCGGAGCTGGAACATCGAGTCGGAACAGCGCTTCTTCCTGCTGGCGGCACCCGTGGACTCGAGCGGGGTCATGGTGCAGGTCAGGATCTTTCTGGACGGGGACCGGGACTTCGACCGCAGCATCGAAGCGACGACCGAGGACCCCGTCAGGTACATCTATCTGTTCAACCAGCAGATCCTGCAGGACTTCGAACTGCTGTGACCGGACGAGCGCGGGAAGGGGCGGTTTTTCGGCAACGGGGACCTCATGCGATGAACAGGTGGCCCAGAGCGATTCCGGCAGTAACAGTGCTGTGGCTCTCCGCAGCTTGCTACACCTACCGGCCGATCGCGGGAACCCCGCCGGTCGGGAGCGATGTACGCGTGACCGTTACCGACGAGGAGGCGCTGCGCCTGAGGGAGCAGACCGGTGACCTTTCCCTCACCGTGGACGGGCGCTTCACCGGTACCTCCGGCGACTCCGTGTTCATCTCGGTGGCAACCTACCGGACCGCGGCGACGGCGGGATCGCGCCAGATGCGCCAGGCGCTGGCCATCTCGCGGGACGGGTTGGAGGGGTTTGCGAGCCGGGAGCTTTCGTACTTGCGCAGCGGCATCGTCGGGGTGATCGCCGGGACCGGGATGGCGCTGGTGATGCGGGAAGTCATCGTCGGCGGGTCGAACGATGACATCGACGAGAACGGTGGCAACCCGACCGGAACGTTGATTCCCATCATCAGGATTCCGGTGGGAAGGTAGTTCGCCGGGGCGACAGGAACCGTCTGCGTCCCTTCCCACTGGCGGGGACCGAGGTTGGCCGCACCGGGCGTCACCCCACGCCCGCTTCGGGCTGCCACGCCCAGTTGATCGCCGCGCGGGATGCCCGTATGGTTGTCCCGTCATCCGGCATGCATACCTACACCGTCATCAGGAGGAGTCGCACCATGCGGCACCGGTATCTTCGCGCGTTTGCCCCGGTTCTGTACCCTGTCCGCTTGCTGGCCGCGCTGCTCGTTTTCGCGGGCTTCGCCACGCCCCCGGCCCGGGCGCAGGAAGCATATTCCGAAGCGTTCTGGAGTTCCCTGCAGTGGCGCAACGTCGGTCCGCCCCGGGGTGGCCGCTCGATCGCCGCGGCCGGCTCCGACGCCCGGCCGATGGAGTACTTCATGGGCACGACCGGGGGCGGACTCTGGAAGACCACCGACGGCGGGCTGAACTGGGAGCCGGTCACCGACGGGCAGATGAACAGCGCCTCGATCGGCGCGGTGCAGGTCTGCGAGAGCAACCCCGACATCGTCTACATGGGGACCGGGGAGACCCAGATCCGCGGCAACATCCAGCAGGGGGACGGCGCCTACAAGTCCGTCGACGCGGGCGAGACCTGGGAGCACATCGGGCTGACCGAGACCCAGAACATCGCGCGCATCCGCATCCACCCCGAGAACTGCGACGTGGCGTGGGTGGCGGCCTTCGGGAAGCACTCCGCCGACAACCCCGAGCGGGGAGTCTTCAAGACCACCGACGGCGGCGTCACCTGGCGCAAGGTCCTCTACCGGAGCGACAAGGCGGGCGCGGTCGACATCAGCGTCGACGTGACGAATCCCGACGTCATCTACGCGGCGATCTGGGAGGCGTGGCGGCGCTCCTGGGGGATGTCGTCGGGCGGCGAGGACAGCGGCCTCTTCAAGTCGATGGACGGCGGCGAAAGCTGGACCGAGATCACCGGCAACATCGGGCTCACGGAAGGCCCGGTCGGCAAGATCGGGGTGGCGGTGTCGCCGGCGAACCCGAACCGCGTGTGGACGCTGATCGAGCACGAGCCGGACGGGGGGGTGTGGCGCTCCGACGATGCCGGCGCCACCTGGGAGCGCGTGAACGAGGAGCGCAAGCTGCGCCAGCGCGCATTCTACTACACGCGCATCTACGCCGACCCCAACGACGAGGACCTGGTGTACGCCCTGAATACCGGGTTCTACCGTTCGCGCGACGGCGGCGCGACCTTCCCCGGCAGCATTCGGGTGCCCCACGGCGACAACCACGACCTCTGGATCGCGCCCAGCGACTCGGACCGGATGGTCAACGCCAACGACGGCGGCGCGAACGTCTCCTTCAACGGCGGGGACTCCTGGACCGACCAGGACTATTCGACCGCGCAGTTCTACCGGGTGATCACCACCGAGCACACGCCGTACCACATCTGCGGCGGACAGCAGGACAACTCCACCGCGTGCATCCCGGTGCGGGGCTGGGGGCAGATGGCCGCGCGCGGGCCGGGCAATCGCACCTGGTACTACGCGGTGGGCGGCTGCGAGAGCGGCTACGTGGCTCCGAACCCGGTGGACCTGAACGTCTTCTACGCCGGCTGCTACGGCGGCAGCCTGTCGCGCTTCGACATGCGCACCGGGCACACCCGGGCGGTGAACGTCTGGCCGGAAAACCCGATGGGGCAGTCGTCGGAAGACCTGGTCGAGCGGGTGCAGTGGACCTTCCCGATCGTCTTCTCGCACCATGACCCCGGCGTACTCTACACGGGCACGCAGAAGGTGTGGAAGACCACGACGGAGGGGCAGAGCTGGGAGCAGATCAGCCCGGACCTCACCCGCGCCGACCCCATGACGATGGGCCCCTCGGGTGGACCGATCACGAAGGACCAGACCGGGGTGGAGACGTATGCGACCGTCTTCGCGATCGCGCCTTCGTACTTCGACCCGCAGGTGATCTGGGCCGGCTCGGACGACGGGCTCGTACACGTCACGCGCGACGGGGGCATGAACTGGACGCCGGTCACCCCTCCGGACGCGCCCGACCATGTGCGCATCAACACCATCGAGGCTTCGCCGACGACCCCCGGCAAGGCGTACGTCTCGGGGATCCGCTACCTCGTGGACGACGACCGCAGTCCCTACATCTGGAAGACCAGCGACTACGGGCAGTCGTGGGAGAAGATCGTGGGCGGGCTCCCCGATGACGATTTCATCCGCGCGACGCGCGAGGACCCCCGGCGTCCCGGGCTGCTCTATGCGGCGTCGGAGCGCACCGTGTACGTCTCCTTCGACGACGGAGAGCGTTGGCAGCCGCTTTCGCTCAACCTGCCGGTCGTGCAGGTCTCGGACCTTGTGGTGGAGGAAAACGACCTGGTGATCGCGACCCACGGCCGCTCGTTCTGGGTGCTCGAGGGAATCGGGCCGCTGCGCCAGCTGAACGACCAGGTGGCCGCCGCGCGCTCGTGGCTCTTCGACCCGGCCGACCCGGTTCGCGGGATCGACAACGGGGCACGGTTCCAGTATTACCTTGCCGAGGACGTGGAGAGCGTCACGATCGAGGTGTTCGATCCGCGCGGCGAGGTGATCCGCAGCTACGAGGGGGTGGCGCGCGGGGAGGAGGAGGGGGACGAGGCCGCGCCGCGCCGGGGGCCGGGTGGACGGGGGGGTGGTTTCGGGGGGCGGGGAGGAGGGGGACGGGGGCCGTCGGTGGCGCAGGGGTCCCATACCTTCAACTGGGACCTGCGCTATCCGGCCTGGACCGACTTCGAGGGGCGGATCATGTGGGCCGCCGGACCGACGGGTCCGGTCGCGGTGCCGGGAATCTACACCGTGCGCATGACCGTGGACGGCGGAGCGTCGCAGACTCGGGACTTCGAGGTCCGGATCAACCCGAATCTCGAGGGTGTGACGGTGGCAGACCTGCAGGAACGCTTCGACCTGGCGATCCGCATCCGCGACCGCGTGACGGAGGCCAACGAGGCGGTGATCAAGGTGCGCGACATCAAGGGGCAGATCGACGAGCGCCTGGAGGAGACCGAAAACGACGATATCGTGGGCCAGGCGGAGGTCGTGGACGAAAACCTGAGTGTGGTCGAGGCCGAAATCTACCAGGTCAGGAACCAGAGCAACCAGGACCCGCTCAACTACCCCATCAAGCTCAACAACAAGCTGGCCGCCCTTCTCGGAGTGGTCGAGGGGGCCGAGAGCAGACCCACCGACCAGTCGTATACGGTCTTCGAGCGGTTGACGGCGCTGCTGGAAGAGCAGCTGTCGCAGATGGAGATCGTGATTCAGCGGGATCTGGGCCGGCTCAACGACCTGCTCATCCGTGACGGCCTCGAGCCAATCCGGGACGGGCGGCTCGTGAGCTGATCCATGGGGAGACACACATGACGGGTTGGGGCGACGGAAAAAAGGGGGGCAACAAGGAGCGCCCGGGGACCCGCGGGTGCGGCCGGCTCGTGTTGCTGCTGTCCGTTGCGACGGCAATGGCCGGATGCACCGGCTTCCGCACCGCCCCGAACCCGTTCGAAGAAGGGGCCGACGCTCAGAGGCAAATCACGATCGAGGTCGAAAACCACAACTTCAACGACGCCACGCTGCGGGCCGTCGCACGCATGGAACGCCGGCTCGGAGTGGTCACGGGCAACGGCAAGCAGACCTTTACGATCCCGTGGACGACCGCGGACGAGCTCCAGATCCACATCGACATGCTCGCAGGCGACCGCTTCACGACCAACCGGGTGACGGTGAGTCCGGGCGAATCCGTCTTCCTGACGATCCAGAACCCGCTATACCGGTCCCTGCTGCGGCGCTAGCTTGGCTTAGCCAAGGTAGTGCGCCGACTGCCTACCTGGCCCAGGGATACGGACCGGGCATCTCCACGCCATGCGCCTCAAAGAGCAGCTCGACCAGCCGCTGCCATGAGCGCCAGCTCGTAGTTCGCCCGTAGGCGGACTTGGTCTTGTGCGCGATTACCAGGTCCAGGGCAGGAAAAACGCTGATCCACTGGCCCACGGCCCCTCTCCCGGTGTAGGCGCCCTCGAAGGGGCCGCTGACCCGCGGTCCATCGAATACCCACCACATGTAGCCGTATCCGAGGTAGCCGTCGCGCCTGCTCGGGGGATTCATCTCCTCCAGCGGCGTGACGACGCGGACGATTCGCCGCGCCCAGTCGCGTGAGATCACCTGCTCCCCGTTCCAGGCGCCCTCGTTGAGCATGAGGTGGCCGATGCGCGCCATGTCCCGCGTGGAGAGCCAGAAGTGGTAGGCCGGGTTTCGAGAGACGCCGAGGTTGCCGCTCTTTCGCTGCGCGGAGCGGTCCCAGTCCTCGAAGCCGAGCGGGATGGCGAGCTGCGCCTGCGCCTCGTCGTAGATGTCCCGCCCGGTGAGCTGCTCGAAGACGGCCCCGGCGGCGTTGAAGTCCCAGTTGCTGTAGAGCATGTAGGTGCCCGGCTGCTGCGAGCCGCGCGGGGGCGCGTCGGCCAGGTTGTCGCCGGCGTTGGATGCGGGGTGGTAGACCCCGGACCGGGCCGTAACCAGGTGATCGACCGTGGCCTGCCGCTCGATCGGAAGAAGGCCGCCGACATCGTCGACGCCCAGGTCTTCCAGCGTGGAGTCGAGGTCGATGACGCCCTTCTCGACCCAGTGGCCGTATAGAATCGCCAGGATGCTCTTGCGGACCGACGCGAGGTACGAGAGCTCCTCGATGTCGCCGAAGGTAAAGACGACGCGGCCCTTGTGCGCCACCACCACCCCCGTCGAGTTGGCACTGTCACGCAGGAACGCAGTGGCGCGCGCGAGCGCCTGCCGGTCCCAGCCGTGATCGGCGAGCTCGGGCCCGCGAACCGTCTCCCAGGTCTCGCCGGGGAAGACGCAGCCGGTGCACTGGGCAGAGAGCGGGATCGCGGTCGCGATCGCCAGCGAGCCGAGGAGACCGGAGAGAAACGGGGGGGCGAGGCGGAAGAAGCGTCTGGTCATGGGACCTCCGTGCCTGGTTGCGGTTGCCGCGTCGCTGGGGTCTGAGGGACAGCAAGGTGGACAGGATCGGACGCGGGTCGCAAGTGACACGGGCTTCCCCCGGAGACTACCTGTCCCGTTCCCGCACAGGTTTCGCACATCGTCTGTGCCGCACGTCGTCCCTTGCCGGTCGCCCGTTACGTTCGCTACTCTGTAGAAAGCCTGTGGCGTGACGCTGCGTCGTGCCGGCCGTGCCGGGCACCGGATGGGCGGGAGGTGTTCGTGCGCTTTGGGCCGCCGGGGAAGCGCTCCTCGCAAGGGTTGGCTGCACATGAAATCACTGGGTGTTCCGTTCCTGACCCTGGGCCTGCTCGTGTTTGTGCTGGGCCGGCAAGAGGGGTTGGATGCGCCGTTGCCGGCGCCGGAAGCGGATGTCTACCGGGAGCTGCCGGCATCGCAGCCGCAACGTGTCCGCGTAGAGCCGTCGTCCCTTTCCGTATCTCCCGAGACCGAGGTCGTGCGGCAGGTCTGCGCCCGGTGTCACAACCAGCGCCGCCTCCTGGGCAACCTCTCCCTGGAGGACTTCGTGGTCGAGGAGGCGGACAGGAACGCGGACGTCGCCGAAAAGATGGTGCGCAAGCTGCGCGCCGGAATGATGCCGCCGCCCGGGGTTCCGAGGCCCGGAGGGGACACGTTGTTCGCACTGGTGGAACGGCTCGAGAGCGTGCTGGACGGAGCCGCGGCGCAGAATCCGGATCCGGGCGTGCGGACCTTCCAGCGGCTGAACCGGGCGGAATACGAGCGCGCGATCCAGGATCTGCTGGGGCTCCAGGTCGACGCCGGGGAGTGGCTCCCGCTCGACCAGATGAGCGCGAACTTCGACAACATCGCCGACGTTCAGACGCTGTCTCCCACGCTCATCGAAGCCTACCTGAACGCCGCCGCCGAGATCAGCCGCTGGGCGGTGGGCGACCGCAGGGCACCCGCGGTGGACCGCCGCTACAAGAATTCGGAGTACATATCGCAACATCCGTGGGACTACGTCGAGGGGGCGCCCTACGGGACGCGCGGCGGAGTCGTGGTCGAACACGTCTTCCCCGCGGACGGCGAGTACGTCTTCCAGCTCGGCTTCTCCTCCGGGTCGAATACGCGCTTCCAGGACATCGACATCTCGGTGGACGGGGAGCGGGTCGCGCTTCTCCATCACGCGCGCACGGGGGCCGGGGCCGATGGGCGCGGAGCGACGCCCATCAGCACGGGGCCGGTCTTCATCCGTGCCGGCCAGAAGCGCGTGTCGGCCGCATTCGTGCGGGGCTTCGACGGACCCTATGAGGACCTGATCCGGCCCCACGACTGGTCGATGGCCGGGGGCGGATCGGGCGGCTCCGGGATCACCACCCTGCCGCATGTGCGGGAGCTGGCGATCTCCGGACCGACCAACGCCACCGGCGTGTCCGACAACCCGGTCCGGAGCCGGATCTTCATCTGCAGGCCGACGTCCGCGGAGGAAGAGGCGCCGTGCGCGCGCCGGATCGTCCAGGGCCTGGCCGACCGCGCCTACCGCCGCCCCGCATCGGACGCGGATGTCGACGGTCTTATGGGGTTCTACGAAGACGGGGCCGCGGTGGACGGGTTCGAGAGCGGGGTGCGCATGGCGCTGGAGGCACTGCTCGCCAGCCCGCGCTTCGTCTTCCGAACCGAGCAGGAACCGGAAGGGGTCGAGCCCGGCGAGGTCTATCCGGTCGCGAGCGAGGACCTCGCCTCGCGGCTCTCCTTCTTCCTGTGGGGCGGGCCGCCCGATGGAGCGCTCACGGAAGCCGCCGCCAACGGTGGACTGCTGGACGAGGAAGTACTCATCCGGCAGGCTCGCCGCATGCTCGCGGACCCCCGTGCCCGCGCGCTCGGCAGTCGCTTCGCGGGCCAGTGGCTGCGCCTGCAGGATCTCTACAAGGTGCACCCGGATCCGAATTTCTACCCGAATTTCGACGACAATCTCGCGGACGCCATGCGCTACGAGACGGAGCTGTTCTTCAACAGCCTGATCGAGGACGGGAGCGTTCTGGATCTCTTCCGGGCCGACTACACCTTCGTCAACGAACGCCTGGCCGCCCACTACGGCTTCCCGGCCGCGCCCGGCAACTATTTCCGCAAAGTGCCGTACCCCGACGACCGGCGCGTGGGGCTGCTCGGACACGGGAGCATCCTGGTGCTCACCTCGCTGGCCAACCGCACCTCCCCCGTGCTGCGCGGCAAGTGGGTGATGGAGGTGCTGCTGGGCACCCCCCCGCCCCCCCCGCCCCCCGGCATCCCGGACCTGGAGGAGACCGAGGTCGCGGAGGAGGGCCGCATGCTCACCACCCGCGAGCGCATGCAGATCCACAACGAGGATCCGCGCTGCAAGTCCTGCCACCGCTTCATGGACCCCATCGGACTGGCGCTCGACAACTTCGACGTCACGGGCAAGTGGCGCTCGCTGGAAAACGGCGTCCCGCTCGACACCCGCGGCGACTTCTACGACGGCACTCCTGTGGCCATGCCGGGCGAGCTGTCCGAGGCGCTCCTCAGGCGTCCCTTGCCGCTGGTGCGCAACTTCACGGAAAACCTCATGGCGTACGCGCTCGGCCGCAGGGTGGAGCACTACGACCAACCCGCGATCCGGGAGATCGTGCGGCAGGCGGAGCGCGACGACTACCGCGTCTCCTCACTCGTCCTCGGCGTAGTGGGCAGCGACGCATTCAGAATGAGACGGGCCGCCGCGCCCGCCGCGGCGGAGGAGAGCGGCGCGGCCCGGCCCGGCGAACAGAACGGGCGCCGCTGAGCCGGGGCCAGGGGAGAACGGAACGATCATGCAATTCATTACCGGCAAGTACATCGCGCGGCGCACATTCCTCAGGGGCCTGGGCGCCACCGCGGCGCTCCCCCTGCTCGACGCCATGGTTCCGGCCGGACGCGCACGGGCGGCCCGTGACGCCCTCTCGCAGCCGACCCGCCTCGTATGCATCGAGGAGGTGCACGGGCTCGCCGGGTGCAACGAGTGGGCCGCGACGCAGCATCTCTTCGCGCCGGCCACAACGGGGAAGGACTTCGAGATCCTCCCGGAGAGCGCGCTGACCTCGCTGGCGCCGTACCAGGAGTATCTCACGATCGTCAGCAACACCGACTGCCGCATGGCGGAGGCCTTCAGCACGCCGGAGATCGGCGGCGACCACTTCCGCTCCAGTGCGGTGTTCCTGACGCAGTCCCACCCCAAGCAGACCCAGGGGTCGGACATCTTCGTGGGCACCTCGCTGGACCAGATGTACGCGCAGCGTTTCGGCCAGGACACGCCGCTTCCCTCCATGCAGTTCTGCATCGAGAACCTCGATCAGGCGGGCGGCTGCACCTACAACTACTCCTGCGCCTACACCGACACGATCAGCTGGGCCTCGCCCAACGAGCCGCTTCCGATGATCCGCGACCCGCGGGTGGCCTTCGACATGCTCTTCGGGGCCGGAGGGACGCCGGAGGAACGCGCCGCGCGGATGGCGTCGCGCAGGAGCATCCTCGACTGGATGGCGGGTGAGATCGCCACGCTCAAGAGGGAGCTCGGGGCGGCGGACCGGCTCCGCATGGACCGCTACCTGAACAATGTGCGCGAGATCGAGCGGCGGATCGCGGCGGTCGAGGCGCGCAACACGGGCGGCGAGGAGCGCGACATGCCGGAGGCTCCCGCCGGGGTGCCGGACTCCTTCTCGGAGCACATGCGGATCATGTTCGACCTTCAGGTTCTGGCCCTGCAGACGGGCATGACCCGGGTCATCTCCTTCAAGACCGGCCGCGACGCGGACAACCGCGTCTTCCCCGAGAGCGGCTCGAGCCGGCCCTTCCATCCCGCCTCCCACCACGGCGGCAGGGAGTCGTCGATCCTTGAGTTCAACAAGATCTGCCAGTACCGGGTCGGCCAGCTTCCATACTTCCTGGACAAGCTGAAGAACACGATGGAGGGCGAATCCAGCCTGCTCGACCAGACCATGGTGATGTGGGGCTCGCCGATGGCCGATGCGAACCTGCACAACCACCGCCGCTGCCCGCTCATCCTGCTCGGCGGCGCCAACGGGCTGCTGGAGGGCAACCTGCACCTCAAGGCGCCGGACGGCACGCCCATGGCGAATGCGATGCTCACCGCCCTGAACGGCCTCGGCATGGAGATGAACAGCTTCGGGGACAGCACGGGGGAGTTCTCGCTCACGGCTGCCTCCCCGGCCTCGACGGAGGGATAGCGGCGCCGTGAAAACCACGACCATTCGCTCCTCCAGGCGCCTCGCCAACGCGGCGCCTCGCCGCTCCCGCCGCTCACGGGGGCTTGTCCACGGACTGCTCGCGGCGGCGCTCGCGGGCGCGTTGCCAGCCTCCGCCGAGGCCCCCGCCCCCGGCGCGCACCCCATCCACCTCGCGGTCCCGGCTACCGCCCACCGCCACGCTCCCCCCGCCCCCGCCGACTCCCCCGTCGCCGACGCGGCCATGCGCGGCGACGTCACCGCGGTGCGTGAACTGCTCGCCGGCGGCGCCGATGTCAACGCCGCCCAGGGAGACGGCATGACCGCGCTGCACTGGGCCGCCGAGCGCGGCGACCCGGATCTCGCGCGGATGCTCCTCTACGCGGGGGCGGCCATCGAGCCGGTCACCCGCATCGGCGGCTACACGCCGCTGCACGTGGCGGCGCGGAGCGGGAGCGCCCCTGTCGCTACCCTCCTCCTCGACGCCGGCGCCGACCCGGCCGCCACCACCGGCGCGGGCACCACCCCGCTCCACCTCGCCGCCGCCGCCGGCTCGGCCGAGCTGGTCACGGCCCTCACGGCAGGCGGCGCCGACCCGGACGTGCAGGAGGCCGTGTGGGCCCAGACCCCGCTCATCTTCGCGGCTGCCGCGAACCGCGCCGACGCCATTCGCGCCCTGCTCGACGCCGGTGCCGACCCGGGTGTCACCAGCAGGGTCGAGGACCTGCAGACCATTTCGTCGCTGGACCGCCTGGCGGGCCGGCGCCGCAACGATGCGGTCGAAGCGCTCACGGGCGGCAACCGCGCGCCCACCGCCACCGAGTTCCAGGCAGCGGTGCGGGCGTCGCGGGCGGTCTACGAGGAGGGTCTCCCCGAGCCCGAGGAAGACGAGGAAGAGGACGAGCGGCAGAGCACCCGGCGCCCGAGCATCACCGGCAAGGGTGGCCTCACGGCCCTCCTGCACGCAGCTCGCCAAGGGCACGCCGAGGCGGCCGAAGCGCTACTCGACGGGGGCGCGGACATCGACCAGACCTCGCTCAGCGACGGCACGACCCCGCTCCTCATGGCCACGATCAACGGCCAGTTCGACCTGGCGCTGACGCTCATCAAGCGGGGCGCGGATCCGAACGTCGCCTCCACGCTCAACGACGCCACCCCTCTCTGGGCGGCCGTGAACGCGCGCTGGCAGCCCCGCACCCGCTACCCCCAGCCCCAGGAGATGGGCCTCCAGAAGGCCACCTATCTGGACGTGATGGAGGCGCTCCTCGAAAAGGGCGCCGACCCGGATGTCCGTCTCACCGTCCACCCCTGGTACATGGTTTACAGCGGGTGCGGCAACGGCAACTGCGGCCTTGTCAACACGGCGGGGGCGACGCCCTTCTGGCGCGCGGCCTACGCGACCGATGTCGCCGCGATGCGCCTGCTTGCGGAGCACGGCGCGGATCCCGCGGTGGCCACCCTCGCGCCCGCGCCGCGCCGCCGCCTCACCCCGGACGAGGTGCTGGCGCGCCGGAACCGGACGGAGCTCGACTCCGATTCGACCTGGGCCGCGCTGGCCGACTCCGCCCGCACCGCGCTCCTCCAGTCCGTCCGGGACGACCTGCCCGAGGACCAGCGCGGGGACTTCCCCGACGATCTGCTGACCGCCGCGGACGACGAGACGCGCGCAAACCTGGTGCGGGCCGCCGAGGTGGCGGATTCGCTCCGCGCCCTGGAGCCGGACATCTCCGGCTTCCCACCGGTTCCCGCCGGCGGTCCGGGCGTGTGGCCCATCCATGCCGCGTCGGGTGTCGGCTACGGGGAAGGATTCGCGGGCAACGCGCACCGGCACGCACCGGACGGGTGGCTGCCGGCGGTGCGCTACCTGGTGGAGGAGCTGGGCGCCGACGTCAACCAGCGCGACCACAACGGGTACACGGCGCTCCACCACGCGGCCGCGCGCGGCGACCACGCCGTCATCCTCTACCTGGTGGAGCAGGGGGCGGACATCGAGGCCGTCAGCCGCCGTGGACAGACGGTGGCCGACCTGGCCAACGGACCCGTTCAGAGGGTCTCGCCACGACCGGCCACGGTGGTGCTGCTGGAAAAACTGGGATCAAGGAACAACCACAACTGCCGGACCTGCTGAGGGCAGGACGCACGCTGGAGCCTGTCCGGGCACTCAGCGCGGCAGCAATACGATCGGGATCGCCCTTGTCCGCCGGGTTCCCGTCGAAGGATCAGTGACCTCGACGACGAGCTGGAGCGGGCCCGGGCGCTCGTTGCGGAGGTCCAGATCGAAGTAGTGGTGTCCCGTGGGCGCCTCCGACTCGATGGTGATCTCGATGGCGGCACGTCCCCCCGCCTCCGGCCGCGCGAGTTGTTCGGGTGTGGCCGGGCCCGTGTAGGGCGCGACCAGTACGCGCAGGTCGTAGTTGCCGGTCTCGCCGTCGGCCACGCCCGTCGGGTGATAGATCTCCATGTAGACGCGCACGGGATCGGCAAGCCAGAACCGTGTGGCGGGCAGCACCGGCAGCGGGAGACTGTCGACCCCGACGACGGACTCCGGAGCGATACCCACGATCAGGTCGCTCAGTTCGAACTCGACGGCGTCACGGCGCAACGGGCGCTCGACCGCGAAGTGCAAGTGGCCCGGCAGCACGCCGACCTCTTCGGCATCATCGAGGTCCTGCCCCTCGATGACGTGCTCCGCGGCGACGGTCAGGTGCCCGATCTGGAAGGCGTGGCGCATATCCAGCAGGGAGATGTTCCCTTCGACGTCCAGTTCGACCATGATCGCCCGCGCCACCTCGTTGAGGTCCTCGTCCCGGGCGATCACCGTGTGGGTGGCGGAAAACGGCGCGAGCGTGACGCCGCCGCCACGCAATTCGTCTCTGTCGACCTCGGGCCGCCAGAGGGGGGAGGACACCGCCAGCACGAGCAGGCGCGGGTCCTGGCCGACGAGCACGCGCGCCAACTGGGCGGAGAGCGCGCTCTTGCGGGAGTCGTCGAAGTTGGAGTGCGCGGGCTTCTTGGACCGCTGCGCCTCCCAGGTGTCCTCCAAAGAGTGCTGCGCCGAACGCGCTTCGAGCAGCCCCTGGGAGGGCTGCCTGCCCTCGCCCCACAGCCTCTCCAGTTCGGCGAGGCGGTTGCCGTAGGGGCCGCCCATCTTCCCTAGTTCGATGTAGTAGAAGAGTTCCAGATAGTACTGGGCGCGGATTCCGTTGATTCTCGTGGTCCTCGCGCTGGGTCCGATGATCTCGCCGAGTCCCTTGACGTATTCGAAGGGGCCGGTCTGGTCCACGTTGCCGAAGAGGAAATACGTGAACGCGGGAGGCTCGATGTTGGCGTAACGCCAGATCTCGTAACGGGGATTCAGGTCTACGCCGACGATGTCACCAATGTCCACCCCGCGGGTCTGGGCGTCGAAGGCGGTGATCACGAGGGTCCCCGCGGTGATCCGGTCGGGCAGTCCGTACTTGACGTAGAATACGCCCCGGTCGTCGGTCCGGAAGGGCGAACTGTAGTTGTAGATGTAGTTGCGGCGCGCATGCACGATCCGCTCCCAATGCTCGAACAGACGCTCGTTGAGCGGAGTGGTCGGCGTGGGGTCCCGCTCGATCCAGAATCGCTTGATCGCCCTGGCCAGCCCGGCGGGGTCGGCCTCGCCTCTGCGCAGCCACGAGTCCTCGCTCAGCGAGTCGATGAGGGCGAAGGTGCGCCGGCCCTCCGCCAGGATCTCGTTTCGGATTTCTTCACTGGGCACGCTTCTGCCTGAAAACGCCCGGTCGAAGATCTGGGAGGCGACCTCCCGGTATTCGTCCAGGCCGTGTTCCACGGTGGCCTCGACGAACGCCACCCCGATGCGGGGATCCTCCGCTCCGGCGGCCCACAGGCTGTCCTGCAGCCCCACCCACAGGATCAGCGCGCCCTCGGGGTTGCCGGCCCTGATCAGCTCGCGCCCACGCTCGTAGGCGTCCTGCGGCGGCTCCTGCCATTCCGCCCCGGCTGCCCATCCCGGCAGGCCCGCGTGCCAGGTGGAAGTGGCCGCCGGCGCCGTTCCCGGCACCGCCAGGATCATGCAGCCCGCAACGCCGAGAGCCGGAATGGCGCGTCCAATACCCATGTCAACCTCGCTAGTACACGATGTATCCCGCGGAGAACTCGAAGCGCAGCTCGTTGTACCACTGGCCGTGGACGTGATCGGTGCTGCTCCCGTACCGTCCCGTGCCGGCACTCGTCATCGCGCTCAGGATCAGTGGTCCCGGGGTTGCCTGGAGTCCCAGGCCCAGTCGCAGATATACGTGCGGCGCCGGGTTCTCGTAGAGCCCCACGATGGTTCGGCAGATCCGCGGGTCCGGCGCGTCCGGATCGCACTGCGGGGGACTGAGGGCCGCTTCGCGGAACCCGGTTCCGATGAGGAACACGGGGCGGATGCGATCCCTGCGCTGCCGCATCAGGATCTGGAATTCGGCCATGAGCGACTGGAACTGCGCGTCGGCCACTTCCTCCTTGCAGATCGGCCCCTCCAGCACGCGGCAGATTCCAAGCCTCCCGGGCGCTTCCGTCATCCCGGTTCTCTCCCATGCCAGCCGCGCGGTCATGTTCTGCTCCGGGAAGCGCACCTCCAGTCCGGCACCCACCAGCTGCGCCGGCTCGACGCGGAACTGCGACAGATAGTTCTGGAGGTCCTCAATGTCCGAAGGCTGGGACTGCGCGAAGATGCCGTAGTTCTGCTGGTAGCCGCCCTTCAACCAGACCGCGACGCGCCACGCGCGAGGGGCGTCCTGCGCCCCAAGCCACTGCGCCGGCAGAACCACTCCCGCGACTGCGAAGACCATCACGCCCAGGACACGTTTGATCGACTGCCTGGCCAAGGCTGTTTCCTTTCTTCCGGTCGTCCCCGGGGGGCGAGCGGCAACCATGAACTGTTGAATCTTTCAATCTAGCCTGACGTCGGAAAGCCGCAAACCGGTCGCGGCTTCAGATTCACGGCTCCGCACCCTTGAGGACCGGCTGGGAGCGCGACGGATCGAAGTGCGTGGGCCCGCATGTCAGGCCGTGCAGGTCCGTCTCGCCGTCCCGCGCCTTGCCAGCCCGGCGCCTCGCCGCTCTCGGTGCTCGCGGGGCTTTATCCACGGACTGCTCGGGCGGGGCCACCCGGAGGCGACCGGGGCGGAGATGCAGGCGGGACTCGCGACGCCGGCGGGGAGCGAGGGCGCGGAGTGCGTGTCGCTTGGGCAGCCTTGACGGGGTGGGGCGAGGTGGGGGCGGGTGCTGGTCGTTGAGGGCAGTTCCGGGCGTGACTTGCGGGCAATCCCGGATTCCCGCTGACAGCGCCGTTTGACAGAATCCTTGCGCTTTTGGAGATCGCTCCCCATTATGCTCGCATCACAAGTGCGGATCTGTCGCGGCCGGTCGGGTGACCGGTTCGCGGTGTATCCATGCCCGTGGTGCAGGCGAACGGTCCGGAGTCGGGCCGGACCGGAGCCTTGACAGCGCGGGCGGGATCAATCCGCCAAACACACCAGGAGGTGGCCATGAGTGGTTTGAAACAGAACAACTCCCGCAGGTTCCGGGAATTGGGGAGGAAGGTCCTTCTCATCCCGGCGGCGGGGCTGGTCTGCCTGCTCGCCGTTCAGAGCGCGGCGGCGCAGACCGGAACGATCACCGGCGTCGTCACCGATGTGGAATCGGCGCGGACGCTGGAGTCCGCGCTGGTGACGCTCGACGGTGCCGAGAGCGGCGTGCTGACCAATCTCTCGGGACGCTACATCATCCCCGGAGTGTCGGTGGGATCGCACCAGGTAACCTTCACCCTCCTCGGCTACGAGACGCTGACCATCGAGGTTACCGTCACGGCCGGCGGGACGACCGAGGCGAACGGTGAGATGACAGCCGGCGTCCTGCGGGTGCAGGATGTCGTGGTGACCGGGGTGGCGCGCGGTATCCCGCAGGTGAAACTTCCCTTCACCGTCGACAAGGTCGACATTGCGGAAATCCCGGTGCCGGCGGTCTCGGCGGAGGAATGGCTGGTCGGCAAGGTGGCGGGCGTGAAGGTGCAGAGCACCCACGGCAGACCCGGGTATACCTCGCAGATCATGCTGCGGGCCGCGAGTTCGATCTCCGGGTCCGAGACGCCTCTGATCATCGTGGACAACGTGATCACGACGGCCAGCTTCGACGACATCGCGGCGCTCGACATCGAGTCGTTCGAGATCGTCAAGGGGGCCGCGGGCGCGTCGATGTACGGGTCGCGGGCCGCCAACGGCGTGATCCAGATCTTTACCAAGCGGGGCGGCGGCTTCGGCGGCCGGGACTACAACCGGGTGCAGTTCCGCAGCGAAACGGGGCTGGACCAGCAGGTCGGCAGCATCCCGCTTTCGCAGAACCATCCCTGGGAGACCGACGCGGAGGGCCATCTGGTCTCCGTCCAGGGCAACCAGATCACGGACCTGAGCGATCCCAACAACGAAAACCCGGCCCTGAACGGCGAGAGCGTACACACGTCGTTCATGGACGGCGAGTGGCATCCCGACATGCCGCTCTACAATCACGTCGACCGGATCTTCCAGGACGGGTGGCTGCTATCGAACTACGGCGTGCTGGAAGGCCGTACCGGCGGCACCAACTACCGGACCTCCTTCGAGCACTTCCGGGACATGGGCGTCTTCCCGCAGTTCTTCGACGGGTTCGGGCGCAAGGGGTTCCGGATGAACCTGGACAACAACGTGCGCGACGGGCTGACGATGAACTTCAGCACCGTGTACACCCAGAACCAGAACGACCTTGCCAACGTCAGCTTCTATTCGCTGACCTTCATGGGCCCGTACGTGGACATCCTGGCGCGTGATCCCTGCACCGGTTCCGCTCCCAACAACGAGAACCTGTGCGCGGACCGGGGCGGCAGCTGGAACCCCAGCGACGCCTGTCCCGAAGACGGCTGCTTCTTCTACGAGCCCGACGCGCTGGCGCAGGCGTCGAACCCGCTCTACTTCGCCGAGCTGTCCGACCCGATGACCTTCAACTCGGACCTGAAGGCGGCGGTGAACTCGCGGTGGAACCCGACGGCGTGGTCCGACATCGAAGCCGTCTTCGCGGTGGACCGCAACTTCTACAACTATGAGTACGTCTTCCCCGCAGGCGTGCCGTACAACGCGGAGGACGGCGACCAGCCCAGCACCGGGTACACCTCCCGGTCGAATTCCCGCCGGCAGAGCGTGAACGCCGAGGTGACCGGGTCGATCAGCCGGGCCTTCGGCGATCTGAACACCCGCACGCGGGCGCGCTACCTGCAGAGGACGCAGGACTACTACTACTTCTACGGTAGCGGCGGCGAATTCATCGCGGCGGGCGTTCCGCAGCTGAACAACACCAACCGCGACACGCACTACGTGGCCTCCAACGAGAACACGGACCGTGAGGAAGGCTACTTCCTGATCACCGGGCTGGACTACCTGGGCAAGTACATCTTCGACGGCGTGGTGCGCCGCGACGGATCCAGCCGTTTCGGTGCCGCCCAGCGGTGGGCGACCTACTACCGGACCTCGCTGGCGTATCGTCCGTCGCTGGAGAGCTGGTGGCCGCTGCCGGACCACGTCCAGGAGTTCAAGGTGCACTGGTCGCGGGGGACCGCGGGCCGGCGCCCGGGATTCTCGGCCCGGTACGAGACCTACTTCGTCAGCGCAAACGCGATCACGCCGGGCCGCCAGGGCAACAAGGACCTGAGGCCGCAGCTCTCCACGGAGAATGAGCTGGGGGTCAACATGGTGCTCTTCAACCGGGTGACCAGCAGCCTCGTATACGCCTTCAAGGAGGACACCGACCAGATCCTGTCGGTGCCGCTGCCCAGATCCCAGGGCGGGTTCTCGTCGCAGACGCAGAATGCTGGCACGCTCTCCTCGAACACATGGGAGTTCACCGTGGAGGCGCCGGTGCTCGCCACCGAGGACTTCTCGTACAACGTGCGGATGAACATGGACCGGTCCCGTTCGGAGATCACCGAGCTCAACCGGCCTCCCTACCGCTCCGGCACGCGCTACGTCCGCGAGGGCGAGATCTACGGCGCGCACTACGGGGTCAAGTGGGCGAAGAGCTGCACCGACCTGCCCACGGGCACGGACTGCAGCCAGTTCCAGGTCAACGACGACGGCCTGATGGTCTGGGTCGGCAGTGCGAACTACACCGACGGAATCGCGCAGGGCCTGTGGGGCACCAACAGCGACGGCATGACCGGGCAGGACGTCTTCAATTGGGGCATGCCGATCAGGAGCTGGGGGCAGAACCACAGCCTCGCGGAACAGTGCGTGGAGCGCCGCCAGGGCGCCGAAGGGTGCACCGACTTCGTGTACCTGGGCAACACCATGCCGGACCTCAACTTCAGCATGACGCACACCTTCCGGTGGCGCGGCCTTTCGGTGTACGCCCTGCTTGACGGCGAGCTGGGGGTGGATGTGTACAACGGCACCCGCCAGTGGGCGTATCGCGACAACCGTTCCGGCGACATGGACCAGGGCGGCAGGGCCGACTCGCACAAGAAGCCGGTCTCCTACTACCAGATCCTCTACAACACCAACGCCGACAACGACTGGTTCATCGAGAAGAGCGACTACCTCAAGCTCAGAGAGATGTCGGTGCGCTACGCGCTCAACCCGAGTTGGCTCGATGCGATCTTCGCGGGCCGGGTGACGGGGGCCGAAGTCAACCTGATCGGCCGGAACCTGTACACCTTCACGGGTTACACCGGCTTCGACCCCGAGGTGGGCGGCATCATCTCGCGCGTCGACTCCTACCAGTATCCGAACCCGAGGCGGGTCAGCTTCAGCGTTCAGTTCACCTTCTAGGCAGAAAAGGACTTCGATCACATGAGAATCAAGAAACTGAGCTCGATGATCGGGCTGTGCGCCGCGGTGCTGCTTGCCGGGAGCGCGTGCCTCGATCTCGAGGTCCAGAACCTGAACGCCCCCGACCGGGAGCGGGCCATCCGCACCCCGGGGGACGTGGAGGCGCTTGTCTCGGGCGGGTTCCAGGTCTGGGAGTCGACCTCGCAGGGACTCTACCCCGGGGGGGCGATGAGCTGCGTGGCCGACTCGCACTCCTCCTCCTGGGGCAACTTCGGGATGCGCGACAACTGCTCGGAGCCGCGCATCGCGTGGAACAACGACCCCTCGTACGGCAGTCGGTGGGTCGCCATGTCCCCGTGGAACAACTCCTACACCGCTCTCGCGGCGGTGCGGGACGGGCTGAGCGCGATCAACGACGGCCTCCGGATCCAGGAGGGCCCGGAGGAGCCGGACAACACGGAGAGGCTGCAGCTATTCGGCGCGCTGATCCAGGCGCTGGTCTTCTCCAACCTGGCCGTGATCCACGACAAGGCTTTCATACTGGACGAGACCGTTGCGGCGGATGACCTCACCAGCATGGAGACCGTGCCGTACGACCAGGTCTGGGCCAGGGCCGAGGAGAAGTACGCGGAGGTAATCCAGGGCGCCGAGCGCGCCAGCCTTACCATCCCGGACGACTGGGTCGGATTCCAGCACGACTGGGACGGGGCCCGGATGGCCGAGGTGGCGCGGGCCATGCGCACGCGCTACCGCACCCAGGTTCCGCGCACTCCGGCGGATCGCCAGGCGCTCAACTGGTCCGCGATCCTCGCGGACGCGCAGATGGGCATGTCGGAGCCGTACGGTGGCGTGCGCGAAGCGGGCGGCAACTGGATCTACCAGTACCCGAAGACGTACCTGGCGTGGTTTACCGGCTGGGCGCGGATCGACTACCGCACGATCGGACCGGCGGACGCGTCGGGAGAATACCAGAGGTGGATCAATGCGCCGCTGGACCAGCGCACTCCCTTCGACCTGGACACCGACGATGTCCGGATCAAGCCGACGGGGCCGTGCCCCGCACCGAACACGTCTGCAATGTGCGGGAAGTACATGCGCTACATGGGCAGCAGCCCCTTCCCGGCGGACCGCGGCATCTACCACTACTCCAACTACATCGACTGGCGCTGGGCGTATCTGTGGTACGAGTTCCGCTACGAGACGCTCTGGCCGGACATGACCCCGAAGGAACTGGAGCTGATCGCGGCCGAGGCGAACTACCACCTCGGCAACATGGCCGCCACCATGGAGACGGTTAACAAGTGGCGTGCCAACGGCGAGCTGCCCCCGTTCACCGATCCCAACGGCGTGGCGCCGGGCGGCGACCGCTGCATTCCTAAGATGAATGACGGCTCCTGCGGGGACCTCTGGGAGGCGTACAAGTACGAGAAGCGGATCGAGCTGTTCCACTACGGGATGGCGACCGAGTACTTCGACGACCGGGGGTGGGGCGATATGGTGCAGCACAGCTGGCTGCAGCTGCCGATCCCGGGCGCGGAGCTTGAGCTCCTGCTGCTCCCCAACTACACCTTCGGTGGGCCTGGCGGCGCGAGTTCGGCGCCGGACCTCATCAACGACAACTCGCCGGCGGGACTCCGCCAAAAGGCGAAGAACCTCCAATTCTGGCTGGATAAAGATGCGAATACCGACCCCGAAGCCATTGAGAGACGCCGCTAGAGGGTTCGCATCGGGGCGTGGGCAGCCGCGGCCGGCCGTGTGCCGGCCGCGGGTTGCCCGCGTTACGCTCGCACTCGCGCTGTTTGGCCTCGTTGCCGGATGCGTGAGCGGGGGCGCGGGCCCGGTGTCCCAGAACTTCTGGCGAGAGGAACTCGGCCGTCTGAACACGGCGACCATCGAGACGGCACTCGCGAAGGTCGTCCAGAAGCACTCGCTGATCGTTGAGCGGGATTTCAACGTGGGCGGCGAGGTTCGCTGGGAGCTGGCCTGGATCGCCCGGGATGTCGTAGCCGACGAAGAGGTGCGGGGCGTCACCAACGCCCGCAACCGCATCGTGATCAAGGGTGTGGAGATCGGAGGCGGCAACATCGACAACTACCGGATGACCTGGGAGTTGGCCAACGAGGTCACGAGTCTGACCAATCCGAACTGGCACCCCGACGTAGTGCCGGCTTCGGTCATCGAGCACTTCCGTCCGGTCTACACCGATCTGAGGCTCGAGGTCAGGACCGGCGTGAGGAACTGACGGCTCGCCGTCAAGACAACTCGCGGCAAGGCGGGAACAGTCGCGGCCGGTGACGCACCGGTTGCCGGCTGTTCCCGCCTGTGTCTTCTGCTCCGCCCTGACGGCCCGGGGTGAGTTGCGCATCGGCGTGAAGCGCTGAGGGGCGGGCTCGGGGTCCGAAGCCGAACTGGTGGCCGGCGTTGCCGGGTGGCCCTCGTTCGCGGGTCGGGTGTACATTGAAGTCCACCGGACCCCCGCAACGAACGAGGCAAGCATCATGAAAACCCACCGTGGCCCGTCCCCTTCCACGTTTGTAACCGGCATCGCGCTTCTGGCGATGGCCGTGGCCATCCATCTGCCTGCAGGCGAAGTCCGCGGACAGCAGTACGGGGCCAGCGTCGCCGTCGGCAACGGCCAGGTGCTGGTCGGCGAGGCCGCCGCCGCGGCGCTGCCGGGTGTCGTGTACGTCTACGGCCGCGCCGGCGGAGGCTGGAGCGAGGTGGCGCGGCTGAGCGTGTCGCCCGTGTCCGGGCCGCCGGACGGCTTCGGGAGCACGGTGGTTGCGAGCGGCGAGCTCGCGATCGTGGGCGCGCCCCGCTGGGAGGACGGCGCGGGTGCTGCGTTCGTCTTCCGCGCCGACGGGCAGGGGGGGTGGAGCGAGGTCGCACGGGTCGGCTCCGGGACAGGCGCCGAGGACGCCCGTTTCGGGGCGGCGGTGGCGCTGGACGGCGCGGTCGCGCTCGTCTCGGCGCCGGGCGAGGATGACGGTGCCGGGGCCGTCTACCTGTTCGTCGAGGACGGTTCGGGGTGGTCGCAGCGTGGCCGCTTCCGTGCCGGCGGCGCGGGACCGGGCTTCGGGACGCGCGTGGCTCTGGACGGAGGATTGGCGCTGGTTGCCACGGGGGCGACCCGTGAGAATCCGGTCGAGGTCCACGCACTGCAGCTGGATCCCGCGTCGGGGACCTTCACCGCGCTCGGCCCCCTCACGGCGCCGGAAGAGATGACGGGAGGCGGATTCGGTTCGGCAATGGCGCTCCGGGACGGCCTCGCGCTGGTCGGCGCGCCGAGCGCCGCTCCCGGCACCGGGGCCGTGCTCACCTTCACCTTCGATCCCGGCAAGGGCTCGTGGAGCCGCGGCTCCACCCTGGTGCCCTTCAGCGACGGCGTGCGCTCGCGGTTCGGCTCCGCGGTCGGCTTCGACGGCGACGTGGTCTGGGTCGGTGCCCCCGGTGCGGGCGAAGGCAGCGGGAGCGTATACCGGTTCACCCGGGACGGGGCTGCGGGGTGGACCGGCGCAACCGAATCACCCGCCCGCGGCCTGGCAGCCAGCGCGTCCTACGGCAGCTCGCTGGCGGTGGGCGGCGACGTGTCCGTGATCGGTGCCGGGGGAATCGACGAGCGGGCCGGCGGGGTGGTCATCGCCGAGCGGAGCGGCGCCGCGGGATGGAGGAGCGGGGAGCTCATGATCGGCGAACACCGCGGCCTGCCTGCCATCACCGGGCTGGACGAGGAGATCCCCTGCGTGGAGAGCGACGCCGCCGGATACGAGTGCAACAACGTCAACATCATCTCCTTCCTGCCGATCAAGGATCTGGCCGGGGGGCGCGGCGCGCGGGTAAACGACCTGTGGGGCTGGACGGACCCCGAGACGCAGCGTGAGATCGCGATCGTGGGGCGCAGCGACGGCACCGCCTTCGTCGACCTCACCGACCCGCACAACCCCGTCCTGCTCGGCAACCTGCCCAAGACCCCGGGCTCCCGCAGCGCGATCTGGCGTGACATGAAGGTCTACGCGAACCACGTCTACATCGTTGCCGACGGGGCCGGCGAGCACGGCGTCCAGGTGTTCGACCTGCGCCGCCTGCGCGGGCTGAGCGGGGAACCGGCCACCTTCGAGCCGGACTTCCACTACGACGGCATCGCCAGCGCCCACAACATCGTCATCAACCCGGAGACACCGTTCGCGTACGTCGTGGGCGCCAGCGGGGGCGGCGAGACCTGCGGCGGCGGGCTGCACATGCTCGACCTGAGCGAGCCCGCCAACCCCGTCTTCGCGGGGTGCTTCGCGGATACCAACACCGGCCGGCGGAGGACCGGCTACTCCCACGACGCGCAGTGCGTCGTCTACCACGGCCCCGACGAGGAGTACCGCGGCCGCGAGATCTGCCTCGGCTCGAACGAGGAACAGCTCAGCATCGCCGACGTGACCGACAAGGACAACCCGGTCGCGATCTCGTTCGCGACGTACCCGCACGCGGCGTACGCTCACCAGGGGTGGCTCACCGACGACCACCGCTTCTTCTACATGAACGACGAGGGCGACGAGCCTCAGGGGCTGGTCGAGGGCACCCGCACCCTGATCTGGGATCTCGAGGACCTCGACGAACCGTTCCTCGCGGCGGAGTACATCGCCGAGACTCCCGACACCGACCACAACCTCTACATCCTCGGCAACCTGATGTACCAGTCGAACTACGGCGCGGGGCTGAGGATCCTGGACATCACCGACCGCACCAATCCCGTCGAGATCGCCTTCTTCGACAACTCTCCGTACGGCGGCGCCTCCTGGAGCAACTACCCGTACTTCAAGAGCGGCATCGTGGTGATGACGAGCACCGGCGACGGGCTCTTCATCGTGCGGAACACGGGAAGGAGGGCGCTGATCCCGTAGCCGTGCGCACACCGGCCCCCGAAACCTTGCGGGGCCGCCGCCCGTCTGTAGATATATCCGACAACTCCGCCAACGGACCAAATGGAGGTTGAAGCCGTGGACTTGATTGATACGCTGACCGGCATCATGGGATTTCTGTTGAACATCGTGGTCGGCACGCTGGTCAGCGCCGGGGTGCTGTTCCTGGTAAGCAGGGTCATCCGGGGCGTCGAAATCGACGGCTGGGGAGCGGCCATCGTGAGCGCGGTGGTGCTCGCCCTGGGGAACAAGCTGGTCTGGACCTTCTTCGCGCCGATCCTGCTGCCGCTGACCATGCTGACACTCGGGCTCGTCATCTTCGTGATCAACGCCCTCATGCTGAAGATGACGGCAGCGGTGGTGAGGGGATTCGAGGTGAGGAGCTTCGGGGCCGCGCTGGCGGCAGCGCTCGCGATGTTCGTGATCCACATGGTGGTCGGGCTGCTCTTCGGGATCTAGCTCAAGCAGCCAGCCCGAACGCTCGGGCGAGCAGCGGCAGCGCGGGCCGGCTGGATCAGCGGGCTTCTCCGGTGATGGGACATCGTCCGTTCAGCGGGGTGTGGCGCCGGGTCAGGGGGCGTGGGCGGTGAGCGCGTCCAGGACCGGCTCCAGCGCCTGATCGGCGAGTCGCTCCAGCTCTTCGGGGCTCCGGTTCTGCACGGGGTGCGGGAGCCACACGATCGCCGGGTCGAAGCCGAGGGAGCGCGCCTGGTACGCGGCGGCATCGCGAAACGCGGTGGTGGCGACCAGGAGGCCGGGGAGGCCGAGGTCGTCGAGCGCCTTGATGTCATGCAGACCGCATGATACGCACGAGCCTCAGTCGGCGAGGGCCTCCACGACCGCGTCCGCGCCGACGGCGATGTCTCCCAGGATTGCGGCGGTGGCGGGCTTGGCGTTGGTCGGCTTCGCGAAGCGGGCGGTGGTGACGCCCCGGGCGCGCAGCCGCGTCTCGAGGTGGTCGAGGAACTCGGCGGCGCGCGACTTGCCGATGTCGAAGAGCGCGACGGTCCTGCCGCGCAGGGTGGGGGGCGGCGGTCGGCGGGGCCGGGTGGCGGGGGCGGTCTCGGCGGTGGGGTCGTGCAGGGTGACGGAGGCGGTGTTCATTCGGTGATCTCCCTGGTGATGGGATGGGATTCGGTGAAGAGCCGTCCTCCCGGCCATCCGGAGAGGATGGCGGAGAAGAGGCCGGCGGGGCCGCCGGCGCGGACCAGCAGGAGCGCGCCCGGGTGGAACTTCGGGATGGATTCGTGGGCGCGGGAGGGCTGCATCCCCTCGGCCACCCCGCCGGCGCCGGCGGCCACCTCGCCGCCCGGGACGAGCAGCGCGCTGTGGAGCTCGGCGGTGATCCGGGTCCGGTCCCATCCTCCCTCGCGGTAGATGGCGTAGTGCTCGGGGGTGAGGACGAGCACGGCGGGGGCCCATTCGCAGAGCTTGGGGTGTCCCACCGCCCGCAGCCCCATCGCCAGGGAGCGGGTGAGCTCGCCCGGGGTACGGGCCTTCTGGTCGGTCACGCCCTGGATGCCGTCGCCCGCGAATACGGTGACCGCGCTGCGCCCGAGCGGCACCCCGCGCGAGGCGGCGAGCGGCTCCCACTCCTCGTCCGTCTCGTCCTCGGCGAAGCAGAAGGTGTACTTGCCCGGAGACCCCAGCGTCGCCCGGTCGATCTCGCCCGGACGCCCGCCCCCCACGTTGCGCACGACCAGGTTGACCGCCCGCCCGATCGTCGCGTTCGCGCGGTTGCCCTGCCCAAGGGCGTTCAGCCCGGCGTTCATCCCGATCCGCCGGGCCACGGGGCCGTTGACGATGATCACCGGGCTGGAGAAGCAGGTGCTGCAGGTCACTCCGTGCAGGGTGAAGCCGGGGTCGAGCGCCGCCTCCAGCGCGGTGAGCACGACGGGCATGTACTCGGGCCTGCACCCTGCCATCACTGCGTTGATCGCGACCTTCTCGACGGTGCAGGGCGCCATGTCGGGGGGGATGAGGCCGACGACCTCTGCCGGATCGCGGCGGGTGCCGCCCAGCATTTGCAGGATGCGCTCCGGGGTAGGGGGCACGACCGGCAGGCCGTCCGTCCAGCCGCGGTCGTAGCACGCCTCCGCGGGGTCCGTGTCCGCGCCCAGCTCGATCCCGCGCGCCCGGATCCCCGAGTCGCCGAAGCGGACCCGGAGCGCCTCCTGCACGCCCGGCTCCACCGAGCGGGAGCCGCAGCCGGGCCGGTGCGCGGGGAGGCTCTCGCCGAGCGCGGGCAGGCCGGTGAGGGCGCGCCAGTCATCCCGGTTCCAGCCCTCCGTGCGGCCCGCTTCGCGGTCATCCTCGCGGCGGATCAGCGTCGGGACGGTGTCGATTCCCAGCCGGTAGGACTGCTCGAGTTTGCGGTCGTCGGCCGACCCGGCGGCGAGGCCGGACCCGAGGAAGGCGCCGTCGTCCTGCCAGTACACGGTCAGCGGGCCGCCCGCCCGGCGGGCGATCTCACGCAGCACGGGAACCACGAGGTGGCAGGTCTCGCACTCGTCCTTCACGACGGCGACGAAGGCGGTGGAAGTTCGCATCGGGGTGGGAAGATGCCGCTACTGGCAATCCGTGGACAAAGCCCCGCGAGCACCGAGAGCGGCGAGGCGCGGGGCTGGCAGGGTGCGACGAGGGGCCAATCGCAGTGCTATTGGGCTGAGGAGCAACGCAGAACGCAGCCCTGGAGGCGTCAGGTGTATACTGAACATGACATAATGTAAAGTCGCCTTTACGTTTTCGAAAGGTGGGGCGAAGCATCCAGGCCGAATGCATCGCCGGTCGAATGCCGGGGAGATTCTGTCCACGGGCCGCCGGCGGAGAATGACAACGGCGCAGGTGCCGTGGTTGGATAGATTTCCCCACACCCATCACCGGACTCCCCGGACGAAAGGAGCGACGGAACCCATGCCCGTGCGCGGAGAACGCGACCCCGCGGGGAGCCGCGGCCATCCGGCCGTGCAGCCGCCTGACGCCCCGGGTCGTCCCCTTCGGATCCTGCCGCGCTTCTTCAAGGCGCACGGCCACGGCAACGACTACCTGGTCTTCGACGAGGGCCCCGGAGCGGCGCTGACGCCGAAGCTGATCCGGGCGATCTGCGACCGGCACCGGGGCCCCGGAGGGGACGGGATCGTGGTGGTTGAGGCGGAGCGGGGGGAGGCGGAGACGCGCCTGCGGATGTTCAACCCCGACGGGGGCGAATTCGAGCGTAGCGGGAACGGGCTCCGGATCGCAGGGGTGTACCTGCGGCGGCGAGGGGCCGCGCCGAAAGGGTGGTTTCCGGTGGTGGTCGGCGGGGACCGGGTGCGGATGCGCGTGTCGGGGCCGCGCCGGCGCGGCTCGTGGGACGCCAGCGTGGAGATGGGGAAGGTAGGGTTTCCGGTGGGGCCGCCGTTCGTGGATCCTGCCGCGGTGGATGGGAGGGGGCGGGTGAGGCTCGCGCTGCCGGGGCCGGGCGGGGCGGGCGGGGGCAGCGGAGGTGGCGGGGCTTTACCGGGCGGGCCGGCCGGCGAGCGCGGGGGCGTGCCGGGCCGGATGGAGGTGATCCCGGTCTCGGTGGGCAATCCGCATGCGGTGGCCTTCGCCGCAGATTGGAGCCGTGCCGAGGCGGACCACTACGGGCCGATGATCGGCGCCGCGGCGGCGTTCCCGCGCGGCACCAACGTGCAGTTCGCGTGCGCGCCTGCCGGGCGTGAAATGGAGATCCGCATCTGGGAGCGGGGGGTGGGGCGGACGCTGGCATCGGGGACATCGGCGTGCGCGGCGGTGGCGGCGGCCGTGCGCGCGGGGCTGATGCGGTGGGGCCGGGTCGCCGTGCGGATGGAGGGTGGCACGATGGAGGTGGAGTTGCGCGAGGATTGGTCCGTCAGCCTCCACGGGCCGGTGGAGGAGGTGTGCGACGGGGTGCTGGCCGGGCGGTTCGGGGCGTCGGCCGATCCGCCGGGCTGGCCAGGCGCGACGAAGGGCGCATAGCGGAGCTACTTGCCCGAGGAGCAACGCAGAGCTATGCCTCGGAAACGCGAAAAGTGAAGTAAACCTGACAATTGGTAATGTTCTCTTGACATTTCCGAGTGCGTGAACACCGCGGTCCCGGATGCATCGCCGAATGCAGCGGGGATTTATTCCACGGACTGCCGGGTCACCCGCCTCCGCAGGGCTGCGCCACCGTGATGCGCGTGGTGTCGGAGAGGGCGGACTGCGCGGGCGATCCATCGGGCGCGAGGCCCGCGGACTGCGTGTGCCGGAAGGTGATCCACGTGGGGTCGCATCCGGTCACCCTCCACACCCCCGACCACTGTACGCCCGGGCCCTGGTTGGCGGTGTAGCCGCTCACCCCTTCCAGACAGTGGGCCACGGAGGGATTGATCCCGCCGCCGGGCACGTAGTTGAGGATGGCGTTGCAACCGGACGCACTGAGTTCGCGGCCGACGCCCCGGTCGATGATCACGTAGCCTTCGGCGACGGCCAGGGAACACGGAGGCCAGTGGTCGCTCTCGTGCTCCTCCTCGTTCGAGACGCACTCGATCAGGAAGTGGTTGGCAAAGTTGACCTCGTGGTCGGGATTCACACGGGGCGGCACGGGCTGGCCGAGGATCTCGATCACATCGCCCGGTTCCACGACCAGTTCGTCCGGGGTGAGATTGGAGGGGAACACGGCATAGGCCAACACGGGATCGTTCGGTGGAGGCGGAGGGGGCGGATCGACCTCGATGCACGCCGGCAGGACCGCCAGCGCGAGCAGTGCCACCACCGGCAGCGGAACCACTCTCGACCGTCTCGACCCCCGAAACGCCTCCAGACTGGTTGATTTCTTCATCTTTCGTTTACCTCCTGCCAAGGTCTGGCATTTCCTTGCGTGTGCCTAATCTAGCAGGCTCGTTCCCTTCCCGCCATGGCACGCCTCGCCCGCTGCCAAGCGGAATGGCGAGTCCACTAGGTGCGCACCCGCCACAACAGGACGATTCCCACCGCCAGGAAGAGGAAATTGGGGGACCAGGCCGCCCAGAAGGGAGGCAATCCGCCCGAGGCCCCGATCGCCTCGAAGAGCCGGAGCATCATCAGGTAGAGGATCGTCGAGCTGAGAGACAACCCCACGCCCACGGACGCCCCTCCCTTCTTGACGGTGGTGGCCAGGGGGGCGCCGAAGAGGACGATGATCAGCGTGGCCGCGGGAATGGACAGCTTCTGGGCGCGCCTGACCAGGAGCTTGTCGGGATTGCCTCCGGAGCGCTGCAACGCTTCGGCCCGCTCTCCCAGTTCGCGGTAGCCCAGTTCCTGGTCCTCGGGTGGATCGTCGAGGAGTTGCTCGGGCGGCACGTTCAGTCCCTTGCGCCGGTACCGCTCGAAGGTGTAGGAGGCTTCCGAGTCGTCGGGATTCACGATACGCAGCTTCCCCGACCGGAGCGTCCAGCCGTCCGCCGCGGTGTACGTTCCCTCTCGCGCCCAGACGTGGTGCAGGGTGCCGTCCTCCCTGCGGTCCTCGAGGGTAACCCCGCCGAGCGACCCCGTGTTCACAACCAGCTGCTGGATGCTCAGCGTCTCACCGGTCTCCAGCTGATGGACGAACTCCGTGCGGTAGCCACCGTACACGTCCCTGTCTCCGAGGGTCTCGGCGGCCTTCCGGTTCAGTGCCGGCACCACCGTGCTCAGCAGGAAGGCGCCCGCGGTCATGACGATTCCGGCCGGCAGAACCGGCAGGACCAGCCGATGGAAGGAGATTCCGCCTGCCTTCGCGGCCTGGATTTCCCGGTGGATGGTCATGGAATGGACGGTGAAGACGGTGGCGATCAATGCGGCGATCGGCGACGCCCACACGATGAAGTGGGGGATCTGGAACAGATATCCGAGCGCGATCTCCCCACCCGACAGTTGCCGGTCGATGAACTCGTCCCGCCGCTCGGTGAGGTCGCTGAGCACGAAGATCACCGGGACGGAGGTGACGAACACGACGAAGCGAACGGCGAAGGTACGCGCGACCAGGCGGTCGAGGATGCGAATCACCAGCAGTCCGTGGATGGAGCCCCGCGAGCACCGAGGGTGGCGAGGCGCCGGGCTGGCAAGGCGGGATGTGGGGCCAGGCGTCCGGAGCGGATGCATCGCCGCTCGAATGCCGGGGGGATTCTGTCCACGGGCTGCTCCGGGTAGTCCCGGCGAAGGATGCGAACCCGGCGGGGCGCGCGCGGCCGGAAACACGCGATCACGCGGGCGCCCTCCTGCCGGGCCTGAGCGGAATCCGGCTGGCGAGCCGCCTGGTGCCGAGCCAGATCTCGCGCCACCCGCTTCCGCGGACCGCCGCTGTCCATCGCCCCATGCGCGACAGGAGGAAGATCCCCAGAGCCAGGAAGAGGAAGCTGGGCGCCCACATGCTCCAGAAGGGACTCGCCAGTCCCCGGTCGGCCCAGTCCTCCCCGTTCGTCAGGCCGATCTGGTAGACGCCGATCACGAAGGATGACACGACGATGACCATGTTCACGCCCCCCCGCGGGAAGCGAATCCCGATCGGGACACCGATCAACACGAAGATGATGCACGATGTCGAGATCACGATCTTCTTGTTGATTTCCACACCGACCTGGTTGGCGAAGCGGTACACCGTCGAGTAGCGCCCCATCTCCGCCCGAGACGTGCTCGCCACCGACCGGGCCACCTCGTCGCGGGGCAGGACCGGTCCTCCCGGGACGGCGGTCGCGGCAAATGGCGGAGGGGCCGCGCGGGCCGAATCCGACACCGCGCCGCGCCCGAGCGCACGGTCGACCGCCCGGCGCGCCGTGGCCAGCGCCTCTTCCCGCAAGCCCTCCAATTCGGCCAGCCGCCTGCTGCGCGAATCCACGAGCATGGCGATCGACATCTCGCGGTCGCTGCGGTTGTCGGTGCTCGCGTCCTCGAAGAGATCGCCCACGCCGCGCATCACATAGAGCTGCTCCTCGAAGTTGGTGCGTGCGAATTCCTCCTCCTTCCGGCTGTTGACCTCGTAGGAGTATCCGTCGTAGAGCCGCAGGTGCAGGTCTGTGAAGCTGGCGTTGAGCTTCATCTGTCCGCGGGCGGCGTAGGTCGTGCGCCGAATGCCCTGCTGGCTCATATCATGTATGACGACCTTGGTGAGCTCCGAGGTCACCGGATCGATGACGTCCACGCGCAGGAAATAGGGGCCCACGCCGTTGCCGGCGTTGATGAGGTTGACCACACCTTCGTTCAGTTGGAAGGTGGGACTCTTCTGCTGGATGGAGCTGCGGAGGTTCTTGAGCCTGTGGTTGGCTTCCGGGAGTATCCTGTCATTGAACAGAAAGGTCACTCCGCCGATGACGAGCCCGAAGAACAGGACGGGGAGGAAAAGCCTGCGGGGCTGGACGCCCGCCCCGGACATCGCCACGATCTCGTTGTGCGTGGCCAGCTCGCTGAAGGTGTAGAGGACCGTGGCGAGCAGCGCCATGGGCAGTGTCAGCGCGATGGTGTGCGGCAGCATGAGCACCACCGCTTCGAGGATGATGTCGACGGGCAGGCCCTTGCCGACGAGTCCCTCGAGGCGCTCGGCCACCGCGTTCACGAGGAGCAGCCCGGTGAGGGCGGCGAAGGCGAACAGGAACGGACCTATGTGCGCGCGCAGCAGGTAGCGGGTAAGAATCGTCATGATGGGTATTGCATGGATTGCGCACCGGCCCCGCCGGGTTGCCCCGGGGACCGGTTTCCTGATCCTGAAATATACACTGGCGACCGCGCTCGCCGCGTGTCTGGTGCCGGCGGCGGCCGGGCGCGCTGCCGCAGTGCAGGTGCCGCCGCGCGCGGATACGGTCCCATGGACCCTTCCGGGGCTGCGGGAACCGCTGCGGTCGTTCTTCTCGCCGCCTGCGCCGGTTCCGTCCGTGCGCCTGGGCCAGGCCCGCATCCCTCTGACCCGCTTCGTGTCGCCCCTGGCGGGCCTTCCCGTGGAGACCGTGCCGTTCCCGGACTGGACGCCGGGCGAGACGCTGCGGTTCGGCGCCCTCGGGCCTCCCATCGGGTATCCGGACATCCCCAACCCGCGTGCGCGGTCGCCGGGCACCGGGGACGATCGCTCCACGGGCCGCTTCGTCAACGAGTATGCGGATCTGGGCTTCTCGCTGCGGGGCTCCGGAGAGATCGGCGGGGACTGGACCGCGTTTCGGCCCTGCGACGAAACCGTGCAGGTCACCTGTGAGGTATCCCTGCTGCCCCAGGTCACCCCCGACATCCGCTTCGCGGCCACCGCGGACGGGACGATCGCGGACCGCATCCTGGTCGACGTGGACTACGACCAGACCCGCGAGTTCCAGGGGGCCAACCGGCTGAACATCCACTACCGGGGGATGCCCGGCGAGATTCTTCAGCGCTTCGAGGTGGGCGACGTGCGGTTCGATCTCCCGTCGTCCCGGTTCTTCCGGGAGGCCGTGCCCGCGGGCAACTTCGGCTTTCAGGCGACGCTGCGGGCGGGTCCGGTGGACGTCCGGTCCGTGTGGGCGCAACAGGCGGGCGAGGTCACCTCCCGCAGGTTCCGGCTGGAGAGTTCGGGGAGGGGGTATTCCCGCAGCGACACGCTCGTGCTGGACGACGCGGACTACCTGGAGGGCCAGTTCTTCTTCCTCTTCGATCCCGCCGCCTTCCTGGGCTACCCGCACATCGACGTGCTCTCGCTCTCCCGCGCGGACGCGGCGCCCACCTTCACCCCGGGAGCGGAGCCGATTCAGCTGTACCGCTCCGAGATCGACCTCTACGCGAGGCAGCAGGTGGAGGGGTACATCCAGGCCGACGCGATCGCGGGCACGGGCGCCGACACCGTCATCGAGTCGGCCTGGTTCCAGTACCTCCAGCCCGGCCAGGACTACGTGGTCCACCCGAGTGGCCTCTGGGTCGCTCTGCGCGTGCCGCTGCGGCCCAACGAAATCCTGGGGGTGACCTACGTGACGGAGGCCGGCGATACCGTCGGAACCTACAATCCGGAGCGGATCTACCGGGCGGGCGGAAGGCCGCGCCTGCGGATGCTGAAGGCGACGTCCGCCCAGCACCAGCCCGGCAGGCCGACCTGGCGCACGGAGATGCACCAGGTGTACCGCGTCACCTCGTCGGGGGACGTCGACCCGGGTTCGGTCGAGCTGTCGATCTCGCTGGGCGAGGTGAGCGCCGGCCGCACCTTCGCCCGGCGAGCGAACGGCGACGATCTGACGTATCTGCGCCTCTTCGGACTGGACGAGGAATCCCCGTCCGAGCGTCTGGACGAGTCGCAGATGTATCGTCCGGCGCTCGACTCCTTCGAGGACCAGCCGCCGGTGCAGGGGACCTTCATCGTGTTCCCCACGCTGGAGCCCTTCGCGGCACCCGCTCCCCTGCGCAGCGTGCCGTTGGACACGCTGGAGGCGCGCCGGATCCTGGGCGCCAACCGGAACGAGCGCATCTACCGGGATTCCGATCCCTTCGAGCGGGAGAACGGCGGCGTGTTCCGCCTCAACCTGTCCTACCGGGTGCAGGGATCGGGTCCGGTGTCGTCCTTCGCGCTCGGCGCGGTGGGCATCCGCGAGGACACGGAACGGGTGACGCTGGCGGGACGGGCGCTGCTGCGGGGGGTGGACTACGTGATCGACTACGATGCGGCGCTCCTTACGCTGCTGAACCCGGAGGCGCTCCTGGCGGCCAATCCGGGCCGGTTCCTGGACGTGTCCTGGGAACAGCGCAGCTTCTTCCCGGTGGCACCGTCCTCGGTGTTCGGCGTGAATGCGGGCTACGAAATGGGCCGCTACGGGACCGTCAACCTGGTGGGCCTCTACCAGACCGACCACGCGCTGGTGCGGCGGCCGCAGCTCGGGGTCGAGGCTGGTGCGGTCGCGCTTGGGGGCCTCAACGCAAACCTCAGCCTGGGCGCGCCGCTGCTCTCGCGCGTGCTGGACGCCGTTCCGGGGCTGGATGTCGGCGGGGAATCGAGCTTTCGCCTGAACGGAGAGGCCGCCATCTCGCTTCCTGACCCGAACATCCAGGGCGACGTGTACATCGACGACTACGACGGGCTGAACGCGCGCTCCCTGTCGCTGCAGAGCCACGAGTGGCGGCGAGGGAGCGCAGCGGCGTTCCACGATGGGGCCGAAGCCGTGCTTCCGCCACTGCTCTCGGCCGACAATCTGGCGGCGCTGAGCTGGCAGCACACCTGGATCCGGGAAGACGTGGGTGGCGACAGCCTGGGCGTCTTCCAGGGCTTCAACCCGAACGCCGAGGTCGACCAGCAGATCCGGGTGACGGGAAGCGCCCTGCGCGAGCCGGGGCTCTTCATGAGGTTCAGGCCGAAGAGCGGGGACGCCGGGGGAGAGCGCGGCTGGGCGTCGATCACCACCGTGCTGAGCCCGACCGGTTCGGATCTGACCAAGAGCGACTTCATCGAGTTCTATGTACGGGACGGCGATTTCCTGACCCTGGTTCTGGACATGGGTATCGTGAGCGAGGACGCATTCTTCGCCGATGCGAGCGGGGCGGTAACCGGTCGCAAGGACGGAACGGGGGTTCCGTGGGGACTGGGCATTCTGGACCAGGAGGCGGATCCGCGCAGGGGCGAGGTGTGGGGCACGGTCACCGACGGGCGAGGCGTGTGGGACGAGGAATGCCTCGCGGAGCGGGCCCGGGTCTATCGCCTTGGCGATCCCAACGCGAACTGCACACGCGGCAACGGTCGTCCGGACTCCGAGGATATGGACGAGGACGGGAACCTGGATACGCTGGAGCGGTACCGGCGCTTCGTCATTGCACTGGACGGCAGCTCACCGTTCCTGGTGCGCGACCGGCACGAGACCGGCACCGAATTCCGCCTCTACCGCATCCCGGTTCGCGATCCCGCGGCGATCGACGTGGGGGGCGCGATCACCGACGCCGATCTGCGCGCCGTGCGGCACCTTCGCCTGACGGTGACCGGCAGGCGCGCGGACTCGTTCGTGCTCGCGCGCATGGGGATCGTGGGCTCGACCTGGATCAAGCGCTCGGCGACCGGTGTGCTTACCGGGCTCGAGGGTAGCGAGATCTCGCTTGCGGGACGGGTCGAGGTGAGTCCCGTCTCCAAGCTGACCGCCGGCGACGACTACGCCTCGCCGCCCGGCGTCATCGAGCAGCTCGACGATCCGACCGCGGCGATCGGGGGGCAGGGGATCGAGTTCAACGAGCGGTCCCTGTCCGTGCGCTTCGAGGACGTGCCCCCCGGGGACCGGGTGGAGGTGTACAACCGCTTCCCGCAGCGGCCGCGCGACTTCCTCTCCTACCGGGAGGCCAGGCTGTGGGCGGTCGCGGCGGAAGGCGATTTCGGCCGGGAGCTACCGGTCTACTTCTACCTGAGGATCGGCACCGACGACCGAAACTTCTACATGTACCGCACCCCCCTGGAGCTGGCGGACACCCCCGGGAGGGTGCACGAGGGGGACTGGGTTCCGGAGATCGTCATCGACTTCGACGAGTGGCTGATGTTGCGCCGCGAGGCCGAGGAGCGGCTCATCCGCGATCCTCCGATGCCGGGAGACGGCCCGGTGGTCCTCTGGTCGGCCGACTCCACCTACTCGGTGGTGTTGCAGGACAGGGGACGCGCGCCCAACCTGGCCTCGGTGCGCGAGATGAGCCTGGGCGTCCTGAACGAGACCGGGGGGGCCGTCTCCGGGGAGTTCTGGGTCGACGAACTCCGCCTGTCGCGCGGCTTCCGGGAGGCGGGGATGGTGTCGGCCGTCGACGCGGAGCTGCGCGGGGGGGAGTTCCTGCACTCCCGGGCGGCCCTGCGCACCCGTGGCGGCTACTACCGCCAGCTGCGGGGGACTCCCACCTTCCAGAACGAGCAGTCCATCGATGTCAGCGCCACGATGCAGCTCGACCGGCTGGCTCCGTCTGCCTGGGGGTTGCAGATGCCCCTCTCGTTCACCTACGAGCGCGATCTGCAGGCTCCCCAGTTCCTGGGGCGGAGCGATGTGCGCGCCGACCGGCTCGAGGGGCTGCGCGATCCGGGGTTCGACCGGACGCGCGTGGATCTTTCGCTGCGGCGCACGGCGGAGGAGGACGCGGGGGTGTGGGATGTGGTTCTCGCCGGACTGCAAGCCAGGGCCGGGTGGGTCCGTTCCTCGCTGCGCACGATCACGACGGAGAGCGAGGGTGACGGGATCGACGCCTTCCTGGGATACGATATCGCCCCGCCACGCCGTGATCTGCCCCTCTTCCCGGGTCCGCTGGGCGACGCGTTGCGAGTCGTCCTCCCCTCGTTCCTCGAGGAACGGATCGCGGATGCGCGCCTGCGCTGGACTCCGGAGAGCCTGCGGGTCGATGGCGAAGTCACGAACCGGGAGCTGAGCACCTTCCGGTTCGACCGGATCATCAGGAGCCCGGAGGATACGCTTGCTTCGGCAGCGCAGGCACCGCTGCGAACCGTGACCGCCACGGCCGGCGTGACCTTCCGTCCCCTGGAGTCGGTGGTGGCCGGGGCCGACCTGCTGAGCGGGAGGGACCTGCTCGAGGTGGAGGAGCTGGCTGCCGACCCCGACAGCCGCGAGCTGCTGGACGCCGCGCGCCGGCGCATGGCCGGTCTGGACATCGGGTGGGAGGTGGACCGGCACGTGCGCACGCGGCTGGCATTCCAGCCCCGATTGTCAGCCTGGGCCAGTACCGGCGTGCAGGTGACCACGATCTATTTTTCGGAGCGCAACCCCGACCTGATCGGGACCCGCCACACCCCGGGCGACACCGCTCTGGTGCTGCTGCGCAACGTGGACGGACAGCGCAACCTCACGGCCTCTCTCTCTCTGGACCCGGGAAGGATGGGCCGTGCCGGCGGGGGCGGTTCTGCGTGGTGGACCTACTTCGATCCCGTGCGCCTCACCTACACTGGCGGCATCACGTCGCGCTTCAACCGGGACGCGGTGGAACCGGGGACGCTCTATGAACTGGGCTGGGGTGGCCGCGACGACTTTCTCCTGATCGGTGCCGATTCGGCGTCGACGCTGAGTGAGCGCGACCGGTTCCAGATCCGCGGCGGGCTCCGTCTTCCGGGTTCAACCACGATCCGCAGCGCCTACGATCGCTCTCTCAACCAGACACTGGACACGCGCTCCGGCCGTCAGACGCTGCAAAGGGTATGGCCGGACCTGTCCGGAGACGTGGGGGACATGCCGCTACCGCCCTTCCTTTCATCGGCGATTTCGCGGCTCTCGCTCGGCTCGGGGTATCGCCGGGAGAGACGGGAGCTGGAATTCGGCGCAGGCCACCAGCAGGACCGCTTCCGAGAGGACCACGCGGTGCCCCTCTCCCTGGGGCTGTCGTTCGCCAGCGGAGTCAATGTCGACTACCGGGGCCGGCTGGCGTGGGGTGAGAGCCTCGATCCGACCGGCGACACGAAGAGGCGGCGGGACTCGCACTCGCTGACCGCGACGATCTCCATGCGTTCTCCGGTCCGGGCCTTCCGCGACAGGGGGGCGCCGCTGCGCATCACGCTGGGTCTGCGCTACCTGGAGGAGGAGCAGTGCCGGAAGACTTCCCGCCTGAGTCCCTGCGTCGCCTTCATCGACGAACTGGAGCGGGATGCCTCGCTGTCGCTGGACTCCACGGTGCGCGACTTCCAGCTGGGGGTGCGGCTCCGCTACCTGGACCGGCGTTCCTTCGTGGGCCAGCGAGCGGGATCCACGCAGATGCAACTCAATGTCTTCGGTCAGTTTGTGCTGACTTCCGCGCTCCTCTCGAACGCGGTCGCCCGAAGGTAGTCCCATCCAGCCATGGGAGCGGACACCGAAAGTCCAGTATAATCCATAGGCGTCCATAAAGTCCCATAACAGCCTGTATGTCAACATGTTACACAGCACATCGTCTACGCTTGTCCACCGATTACGTCCCTTGCGATCCACTGCCATCCCCGATATGATTAGGGAATGAATAATGTCACCAACACTCGCACCCAGCGCCATCGAGGCAAGCCCAGGGGCCGCCATCCCCACAACCGGCTGTCCGCAGCTTTCGTGCGCTCCGCCCCGCCCGGCCGGCACTGCGACGGGAACGGGCTGTACCTCTACGTCAAGAAGACAGGCACCCGAAGCTGGATCCAACGCCTCGTCGTCCGGGGCAGAAAGCGCGAGATCGGACTCGGCAGCGTCGTCCTCGTCTCGCTGGCCGAGGCCCGCGAGCAGGCGCTGGCCAACCGGAAGCTGGCCCGCGCGGGCGGCGATCCGCTGGCCGAGAAGCGCCGGACCATCGGCGTCCCCACCTTCGCCGAGGCCGCCGTGCGCGTCATCGAGCAGAAGCGCGGGGGATGGCGCAGCCCGAAGACCCCGAGGTTGTGGACTCGATCGCTGGAAATGTACGCCTTCCCGCGGCTTGGGAAGCTGCCGGTCTCCGAGATCACCAGCGCCGACGTGCTGGAAACGCTCTCTCCGATCTGGCACGCGAGGCCGAAGGTCGCCCGTTCCGTCCGCCTGCGCATCCGGACCGTGCTGGAGTGGGCCGTCGCCATGGACTGGCGGAAGGACAACCCGTGCGACCGGCTCCTGCCGGTGCTCGGCCCCCAGCACGATGTCGTCACGCACCGCAAGGCCCTGCCTCACGGCGAGGTCGCGGCGGCCATCGCGAAGGTGCGGGCGGCGAAGCCGGGGAAGGTGGACACCTTGGCATTCGAGTTTCTGGTGCTGACGGCGGCTCGGGGCGGTGAGGTCCGCGGGGCGGTGTGGAGCGAGATCGATCAGGATGCGGGCGTGTGGACGATTCCGGCAAGCCGGACGAAGACGGCGAAGGAGCACCGGGTGCCGCTGTCCGGGCGGGCGCTGGAGGTGCTTGACGGGGCGCGGCAGCTGGGCGATGGGTCCAGTCCGATCGTGTTCGTCAACGAGCGCGGCAAGCCGTTGACTAGAAAGCGGCCGGGGCGGTTGCTCCTGAGCTGCGGGATCTCGGCGGTGCCTCATGGGTTCCGGTCGTCGTTCCGCAACTGGGCCGCCGAGAAGACGGACCATCCGAGGGAGGTCGTCGAGGCGGCGCTGGCCCATGTCGTTCAGAACAAGGTCGAGGCCGCATACATGCGGTCGGATCTGTTCGAGCGCCGCCGCCGCCTTATGGACGATTGGGCGGAGTACTTGGCGGGCTGAGGCCGCAGCAACGGGGTGAACGTTTTCCCGACGGGCTCGGAGGTCGTGGCCGGGCTTTCTGGAGGCGTTTCGGGTATTCTACGGGCCGCAGGATCGCCTGAGAGCGACGAACTCGGGTCCCCGACGGGTACGGGTAGGGGGAATCGATCTGGTTCCGGTGGAGTCACCGAGATCATGGAGGCGGCGGACGGTCATGTCCCCCATTTTGGGAGGCGCGGATCGACCGGCGACCGGGTATCATGGAATACCCTGCCCATTGAGGTTGGGGGAGGTCTACGACTGAGGGCTCGACGAGTGGATTCTCGCGTCACCTCTTCCGAAGGCGGGCACCATGATTGGCAGAGTCAAGCGAGACAGAATGGTCCTGGTCGCTGGCACTTTCGCGGGCTTCGTATGCGCCGTGTTCGCTTCGGCTTGCGCCACCACGAGCGAGGCGCGCTGGCGCGACCTTCCCCGACTTGCCGAGTTCTCCAGTGCCGATGAGGTTCGTTCCGAGATCTCCAAGCTGTACGACCCGTCCCGGTTCGCGACACTGGTCGTGGTCGGAAACGCGGTGTACGGGAACCCTTGCGCCACTCCGCCGGGTTCCACGGGGGTTGCGGGAGGGCAAAGCGCAACCGGGGTAGAGGGCGGAAGCAGTACGACTGGTGTGGAGGGGGCCACGAGTACGACCGGGGTGTCGGGAGGCAGCAGCACCACCGGGGTGGCGGGAGCCACCAGTCCGACCACGGGCGTGACCGGGGACAGCAGCACCACGGGCGTGACCGGGGGCAGCAGCACTACCGGGGTAGAGGGGAGTTCCGGTTCCACCGGAGTGATGGGCGGGACCAACGCGGTGCAGTGCACGGCCGGCGGCGGCCCTTCGGGCTATCTGATTCGTGTGCCCACTCCTGCCGCCGTCCTGGAGTTCGATGGGTCCGCGTTGCGTCCGGTTCCCGGTTTAAGGATTCGCAGATGACGGAGGGTGATGGTCGGGCTCCGGCATTCGTTCCGGGCACCGAAAGGAGGAGACGGATGTGGCAGAAGGCTCAATCCGGCTCTGGGCTCATGTTGGCCCTCCTGATCATCACTTGCATCTCGGGATGCTCTACCGCTCACAAGCGAACCGTGACCCCACAGTATGCGACCCTCGTCAACAGGGACGTGGTCATTTCGGCCGTCGACGCCGACTGGGAACTCACGCCGGGCGCGAGGATCTCCGCCGGAATGTTCCAACCCTTCATGGATCACCCGGTGGATCTGTTCTATGCCATTGAAGCAGACGGATACAAGCATGTAGCGGACACCCCGTTCGCCCATGAAGTCAGCATCGAGAGGCGGACGGAACGGTACGTCGGTCTTCTGGTCCTGCTGCAGGTGCGTTCCGACGCCATTCCAGCTGCACAGGCTCGATGGGCGATCGAGATACCGGAGGAGTTCTTCGCCGGTGCACGCAACGGTGGAGTCTCGTACGTTCGGGGCACCTACTCGCTGCCGTCCGGCGGCAGAATGGCCGATCCGGGGAGCAGTGGTACGCGCGCTGAGCGTCAAGCCTCGACCTATTGGATCCTGTGGTTTTCTGACATTCGGTTCTGGTGAAGCAGGTGGATGGACTGAGACAACACGTGCAACCCGTATGGTGCCAACCAGAGGTGTGCCATTGCGGGAAGAAGACGAGGGCGGTATCCGCCCGAGGTCGCGCAGCGAATGCCAGCCCCACTGCCGAATGCCGATGGTACCAGCGACCATGATCACTCTGAGAGCCCCCGTATCCAGAGGAGATTCAGGAGATGACTAACGAGACTCCCCGTAAGCCCGTAGCTGCCTGCATGCTTGAAGGACTCCTTACCGTCGTCTGTGATGACGGTGCGGTGTTCGTGTCCGCTGACATGGATGGTGACGGCAACTATGAATGGACCTGGGTGACGCCGATACCCGGAACCGCTGAAGACATGGAGATTCGGCGGCGAGAGTAGGTAGGAATGGACGCCCCGCAGGCCGTTTTGGTGCCCCCGGAGAACTGGTAAGCTTGTCCTGTGAATCACGTGTAGTGTAGCACTTGGGCGGGCGGGCCTGGGTGGCGGTTTCGGGACCGGGCCCAGTGCGCGGGAACCAAGCCCCGGCAGCTTCTTCCCGCGTTCGTCGGTCTCTAGTTCATCAGAAAGGGAAAGCCACATGTCTAACGCCGCAGTCCCCTCTACCGTCTTCGCCTTCGCGTGCGTTGCTATCGCGCCGCCGCTCGCGACCGCCCAAGATCCGCCCAGTCTGGTCGACCGGGCCGAATGTGGTGAGCCGCCGACCCGGTCGCCAGTAGTCACCGGGGAAGGCGGAGGTCGACTTGAGCAGCGAGATCGGCCCCTCGTTGAATTGTTCGCGGCCGGTCGGCTTGAGGAACAGGGCCTTCGGTTGCTGGCCGAACCTTTTCCACAGCCTGAGGGTGTGACCGCAGTGGGCAAAGCACATGGGCCTGAGGTGCCGACAGACCTCCCCGAATCGGGGTCGATAGAGCGACGGGCACAGTCGGGCGAGATAGTCAAGGCATCCGTCAGATGCCCGTCGCTCTCTAGGGGAAGTGTGAATGCTCCGGATGTATTCGTACCCTCGCACGATCTCTCGGCTTCGGGTGAAGTAACCTCCGTGCAGGAGTGGGAGCGTGTCGTGCTTCGGGTGCGTTCGGACACCGTTGTCGCATATCGGAGGAGGGGCTTGGCGGCAGTGCGTCCAGAAGGAGATTATCCTGGCGACCCGCAGAGGAGATGGTCCTCCCCCGAACCCGGGGGTTACTTCATGGTGATTTGTGACGGCACCCCTCCATCCCTAATGACTGTGTGGTCTGCCGACGACGACGGGGTTACCGATCGTTATTCCGGGCGGGCGGGCGTATTTCGCGAGCGTGCGTTCCGCACTACTCATGGTCCAATACCGATCCAATGGCACGCGACAGGCCACAGTGCCGTTGTGGCTGACTTGTCGAAGTTGCGCCGCGAGCTTCGCCAAGGTGAAGAGAGAGGCGACTCTCTATGGACTGACCTCCCAGGGGAAAGCACGGTCCTGGTATTCACCTTCTCGCTAGAAGGCCTCCACGATCATGAACGCAAATGCGGGCTTCAGTCTTGATCGACCGGGGTGCACTTAGGCCCCGCTGGCCTCGAAGATCGTGAAGCGTCTCAGATCCATTTCCACCACCCCAACCGTTCTATCTTCGCCGAGAGCGAGGCAGGCGGGGCTGCCGAATTCGCCGGAACCCTCCCCCCGTCGGCTAAAGACTCCCTCGCTGGCACCGTTCGCGTCCACGCCGTTGATCTGGCCCTCGTAGGAGTCGATCATGCGGGCTATGCGCCCGCCCGCTAGCAGCGCGACTCCGTCATCTCGCTTAGCGATGCTGCTGCGGTGCCGACTACCGCTGGCCTGAAGATGGCCTCGCCCGCGGCGTCATCGTGACCACAGCCGACAGCGAAGGCCAAGAGTGCTGCGGACGGCAGGACTCGGAGCCACCGCCATTGCACTGGAGGAACGGCCGGGTGGCTCGGTCTCGTACGGCATTAGTGGGCGTACGCGGCTGGTCACCGAGGCGGCGTTGGATCTCGGCGCGGTTCAAACCAAAGCGGTCTTCCCATCCTTCTCCTTCCCGCTGGCGCCCGGCCGTGAATCACGCCAAGCCTGATCAGACGCTGGCCCAGCCAACAACGCTGCGACACCCTGCGGTACCGGCTCTTCCGCTTCGAGACCGGTATTCCGTTTCAGAAGTTACGTTGCCGACTGGGCCGGTGTATCTGGCGGGCCACCGGACACTGGAATCGGTGACCCGCCTCGAACGAGCCGAGAGCTCTTAGGACAGGGCATTGTCTTCGGGAGCAGAGAACGGCTCATCCGGTTGTTCGCTTTGACCACTCCTTGGTGTATTCCGTCGTCATCGGATGCAACTCCAGGATACGAATCGATCAGGGTTGGCGCGCCTCCCAAAGGGGGGGCATTGTTCGATTATCGTCCTTCGGCTTTGATCAAGGGGCGGTCGCCGCCGTTTCGGGCGGCGCACGGGATGTCCCGCGGACGGTCGCTGGGGTTGGCTTGACCCACTGTCAGGTCGCAAAGCAGATACCCTTGTTGGCGAGAGAGGCAGACGAGGGGCTCCGCCCTCTCGTCCTGAGGGAGCCAAATCGTGCCGGTGCGTCAGCAGTGCCACCTGCTGACACGCCGTGTCGGCTTGGCGCGAGTATGTCGGGTAGTGACCCCCTCCGCGACCTTCGATCACCACAGCTTTCCCGTTCCGCCACGCAGCGACGGGCGTACCATGCCCGACACGTAACCGGACTACTAGGATCGGCGTCTCTGGAGCGACGCCCCTGCACCTCATCGGAACATCCGCCGAGAGGCCGATGGGGGCGTCTTGGTGCCGCCGCTGGCAACGGCCTCCGCTACTTCTGGGGCATGTGGGACAACTAGGGACGCCATAGACACTTAGCCGATTCTCCAAGGGTTGACGGCGCTGTGAAGGATCGATCAGCGTTCGGGCATGGCCACCCTGGAAGGACAGTTCATTTCGCGCGTCGGCGCGTTCTCCGGCGTTCCGGTCCGAGCCCGAAGGCGTCCGGCATGAAGGCACTGGGCAAGCGGAAACCCGATGACGCCCGCAACACCGAAGACCGACCAGCAAGCAGAGACCATCGAGGAGGAGAACGATGAGTGTGAGCCCGAAGAATGAGAGAACGCACCCGCCGATCCGCTTCCTGCGGCTGCCGGACGTGCTGGAGCGCACGGGCCTGTCGCGGAGTACGATCTATGTCCGGCTGGCCGAGGGGCGCTTCCCCCGGCCGGTCGCCCTGGGCGGACGCGCCGTGGGCTGGATCGAGGCCGAGGTGGACGAATGGGTCCGCGACCGGATCGCCGAAAGCCGGCCGGAGCGCGGCGAAACCGCGCCGGAGATCCCCGGGGCCAGCCATCGCGTGGGGGCGGCGGGCACAGCCCGATGAATCGGAGCGCTTCGCGGCGGCCGGGGAACAGTTCTCCGGTCGCTCTTAAGGTGTGTAAGCCAGCCGACGCAGTGTTGAACACTGCGGCCTGGCAAGGGGGACGCTGCGCCCCCCTAGAACCCCCAGCTTCGCGCGCCGCTGAGAGGTCAGCGGGTGGGCGCGGGAGGCCGCGCCCCGAACCCCGCCCCCGGTGCGCCCGTGCCTGAGCGCCGCACTGTGATGGTCGCGGCGCGCGTCACACCGGCGGAGCGCGTCGCCTGGCGGGAGAAGGCGGCGGCGGCCGGTGTGTCGCCGTCCGAGTTGTTGCGGAGGGCCATGGCGCAGACGCGAACGTGGACCGCGCCTGCAAGGGCCGTCGAGCGCGAACGCACCCGGCAGGTCGCTCGCATCGGCAACAACCTGAACCAGCTCGCCCGCTGGGCGAACACCCACGCCTCGACGGCCGAGGCCGTCTCGGTGATCGCCCACCTCGTGTCGTTCGAGCGCTCGCTGCTGGCCGTGGCCCCAATCGGCGAGGGCGCCAGCGATGCACCTTAAGTTTCTCCCGCACGGAAAGGGGTCGGCCAAGACGGCGGTCGACTATCTCGTCGGCGAGCGGGACGCCGAGGGAAATGAGCGCGAGGGAGTCGAGGTGCTGCGCGGGAACCCGGACATGGTGGCCACCGTCGCCGACTCGCTCGACTTCGAGCGCAAGTACAGGTCGGCCGTGATCGCGTGGGCACCGGAGGACCGACCAACCGGCAAGCAGATCGGAGCCGTCCTCGACGCGTTCGAGAAGACGGCGTGGGCGGGGCTGGAGCCGGACCGCTACTCCTGGGCGGCGGTCCTGCACCGAGAACACGCCGGAGGCGTCCACGTCCACATCCTCGCCGCGCAGTGCGATCTCCAGACGGGCCGGAGCCTGAACATCGCGCCCCCCGGGTGGCAGGGGACCTTCGATCCGCTCCGCGACGCCTTCAACCACGAGCACGGCTGGAGCCGCCCGGACGACCCGGCGCGCGCAAGGGCGCAGCAGCCGGGCCACCGCGCCTACCTCGAGGCGTCAACGCTGCGGGCCGGGCTGGAGCATGAGGCCAATCCCCGCGACCTGATCCGCGACTACCTGGTGCAGCGCGTCGAGCACGGCGCGGTCAAGGGCCGCGCCGACGTGGTCTCCTCCTTGGAGGAAATCGGCCTCAATGTGACGCGCCAGGGCAAGGACTACATCACCGCCCGCGATCCCGACAGCGGGAAGCGGTGGCGGCTGAAGGGAGAGCTGTATGAGCAGGACTTCGAGCCCGGGGGACTTGACTTCGCGGGTGCAGAGCCGGCTGGAGACCGACCGGAAGCAGATCGAGGAGTCGACCATGCGCGAGCTGGAGCGGCTCGGCGAGAGCTTGAGCGGCGTCGCAAGCGCCGCGCTGCGTTCCATCGAGAGCGATACGGAGAAGGCGACGGGGCGCATGCGCGCACTGCTTCTGAGGGCTTGGCTCCGGCCCCTGATGGTCGGCCTGAGCCTTTTTCTCGGGTTCAGCGCCGGGAGCTGGGCGACGATGCACTGGTTGTCGGCGAGCATCCAGCGCCGGATCGAGACGCTGGAGATGGAGAACCTGCGGATCGAGGACGCGCGCGGTATGCTGGCGGAGATCGAGGAGACGACCTGGGGCGTGACGCTGCGGGAGGTGAACGGGGAACGATACGTGACGCTCCCGGCCGGGACGATGGTCCGCCCGGCCTTCAGCGTGGACGGGCGGCCCTACGTGAAGCTGTCGAGAGAGTGAGGGATCTGTATGACCGACTTGGAACGCCAGCTGACGGCGGCCTTGGGAAGATTGTCCGCGCAGTACGAAAGGGAACAGCGGCGGCACTCCGGGCAGGTCGAAGCCTTGCGGCAGCGCGTCGAGCGGCTGAGCGAGGAGAACGACACCTTGAGGCGGCAAGTCGAGCGGCTCGACGAGCAAGTGACACGCTTGGCCGAGTACTTCGGGACATCCGCCGTCGCGAGACCGCGCGGCCTACGTATCTGACGCGTCTCCCAACGCCGGATCGCGATTCCGGCCCGAGTCGCTGAGCGATCTCCGCAGTGCCTCGGTCGCTGCTTCCACGCATTCGCACGGCGACCCGGCTGGCTTGAGCCACTGTGGCCCAGAACCGGCAACGGAAGCGCAAGCGTCGCACAGCGGTTCGAAGCGCGACGTTCGCGGGCTACTGACGACGGAGGCGACACAGGCGGCGCACGGCGGCCCGCACGTCCGTGGACAGTCCGAAGATCAGAGCGACACCCAGCGCTCCGAGGGCGAGGTAGAGGAACAGGCTCATGGCCCGAACTCCGGGAACCGGTCCGACTGCTCACCCGCCGGTATCTGGCGGAGCTCCCGCACCGCGCGCGACACATCGCGGGCGTCGGACCGAATCAGCAGCCATTCGTCGCCGAACCGGGTCAGGCGGACCCAGCACAACCCGTCCCCGGCTTCGTCGATGGCGACCACTTCACGGGCGTGGATCTTCCGCCCGTAGGCTTGCCCGATGATTCCGCTGTCGATCACGGTATAGACCTGCCCCCATCACAGTGAAACCCGGCCTGGGCCTCAACATACGCCGGAACGTCCGAGGAGGCAGCGGCTGGTTGGTGTTCAGCACCGCCGCACGTGAAGTCTCGCTCTGCGTTCACGATCCGGTAGCCGGGCTCGAAATGACTCCGACCTTGGGACACACTGACCCCATCTTGCATTGGTCGCACATGGGTGGGCGCCGTGCGAGACACCAAGTGCTCCCGATCCGCCAAACCGGCCAGTCAAGTTCTCCGGGCCACTCGGGGTTGAGTTCGCGAGCGCGCAGCTGGAGCCGCAGTGGTTGCTTCTCCCTGGCTGAGCGCAGTTTGCTGTGTTCGAGCGTGCCAAGAAGGCCCAGTCGCTCGGACACCCGCAGGACGTGCGTATCGACGGCAATGGCGGGCTTGGGCGTCCCGAGTGCGACGTCGAAGTCCCGGATCAGGATGTTCGCAGCCATGTTGGCGATCTTCGAGCCGACGCCGTCGAACGCCAGAAACCGTCTGCCCGGTTCGCGAAAGAAAGCGGCTCGAATCCTGGCGGGGGGTTGCCTTCGTGCAGGCGCACCGGGCTGCGTTCCCGCACGCGCCAACGTGCCGAGTGCCCAGCTTCCCCACCACCGTGCCCCGTGCCCAAGGGGCCGGGCGCCATAAACGCCGACTCAAGCGCGAGCCGAGGTGGTCTGTCACGAACGGATCCTGCGGCCCGCTCGTGGATCAACGCGGCGCGGCCGACGGCGAGTGGGCGAAACCGGAAGCCCAGGAGCGTACCCCCCCTTTTTGGGAGGCGCGCTGCTTGGTACGAGTTGGTAGTCTGCAAATGGAGCAGTGACGAGCCGCTGACGGCCCACAACATTGGGAAGCAGGTTACGCAGACCAATGACCACCTCTTCGACCCGCTTTGCGCCATTGCGGTCGGCATGGCTTGCCGGTGCAGTCATTCTCATGCTGGCAACGACGTTGTCCTGCGGCGACGGCGGCACGGAACCCCCGCCCCCCGATCCCCCGCGTCCCACCGCGGTCACGGTCACCCCGGCGACCGCCGAACTTGCGGCGCTGGGGGAAACCGTTCAGCTCCGCGCCGAAGTGCGCGACCAGAACGGACAGGCCATGGCGGGAGCCGCGGTCGCCTGGTCAAGCAGCGCCGCGTCTGTGGCGGCAGTGGACGCGGCCGGGCTGGTGACGGCGGCGGGCAACGGTATGGCCATGATCACGGCTACTGCGGGCACCGCGAGCGGGAGCGCCGCGGTGACCGTTGAGCAGGTAGTGAGCGCGGTCAGGGTCTCCGCGCCGGCCGACACGGTGGTGGAGGGCGACACCCTCCGGCTCGCGGCCGAAGCTGCCGACGCCAACGGTCACCCGGTGCCGGGGGCCGAGTTCAGTTGGGTGTCCGGCGACACGGCGGTGGCCACGGTCGACTCTGCGGGGCTGGTGACGGGGGTCGGGGCCGGCGAGGTCGAGATCACCGCCACGTCCGCCGGGGTGGCGGGCGTGGCCGCGTTCACCGTCGTGGCCCCGGTCGCCGCAACCGTGGCCATCGGACCCGACACCGTTGCGTTCTCCGCCCTCGGGGATAGCGTGCGGCTCGCGGCCGAGGTACGCGACCAGATCGGACGTGTAATGGATGTCCGGGTGTCTTGGTCGAGCGCCGACACGACCGTGGCGACCGTCGACTCCACCGGGCTGGTGACGTCGGCGGGCAACGGCTCGGCCACCGTCACGGCGATGGCGGGGGAAGTGTCGGGGACCGCAGTCGTGACCGTGATGCAGTCAGCAGGTTCGGTCATCGTGTCGCCAGCCTCGGATACGATCACCCCAGGGGAAACGCTACGCCTGACGGCGGAGGCCACCGACGCAAACGGCCACGTCGTAGCGGGGACCGAGCTCGCCTGGACCTCCGGGGACACGGCTGTGGCGGTGGTGGATGCAACAGGTCTGGTTCGGGGAATCCGCGAAGGGACGGCGACGATCACGGCGAGTGCGGGCGGAGTGTCGGGTACCGCAACGGTGACGGTGTCGGTGGGGTCGAGGGTGACACTGGACAGCAGCGTGGGGTCGGCGCCGGAAGGCGGTGTGGTCACTCTGGGACTCACGCTGGATCCGGTGCCGGATTCGGCGATCAGCGTGCGCTACACGCTCGGCGTGGATGGCGACGCGTTGACCTCGGACGCGGACGGGGCCGACTACACCGACGGTGGAGCGGGCGCGGTCGAGATTGCGGCCGGGGCAAGTGCCGCGATGATCGAGATCGCCATCAATGACGACGACGAGATCGAGCCGGCGCGCGAGGTGTTCACGCTGACCCTGGACACGCCGGGAAGTGACGCCGGATACGGGCTTGGCGAGGTTGCCGGCGCAGCGGTGACGATCGAGGAAGGCGTGTGCGACCGGACGCCCCAGGTGGCAGAGGAGATCGTACGACAGGCCGGGGTCGGTGGCTGCTCACAGGTCGAAGACCGGCATTTGGCGTCGATCCATGGGTTGGGCCTGTGCTTTCGGAAGGAGGAGTGGCTGGATGGGTGCCGCGAGGATGACCCGATCACCGATTTGCGCGTAGGCGATTTCCTCGGCCTCCACGGGCTGGAATGGCTGAATCTGGACGGCAACGGCCTGGCGACGTTGCCCCAAGGGCTGTTCTCCGGCCTCTCAAACCTGCGGGAGATCATCTTGGGGGTAAACGAACTTGCGGAGTTGCCCGAAGGGGCCTTCTCCGGACTTCGAAACCTACGGCACGTGGGTCTGAGTGGTAACAGACTCACGGAGCTGCCTGTCGGCGTCTTCTCCGATCTGTCCCACCTGAGAGAGCTGTATCTGAGCGGCAACCAGTTGGCCACATTGCCGGCAGGAGTGTTCTCCGGTCTCACCAGCCTGGTATGGCTGGAATTGGACGGCAACCAGTTTACAGCGTTGCCCGAAGGAGTGTTCTCCGATCTCGCCAGCTTGGAATGGCTGGGTTTATCCCACAACAATTTGACCGCCCTCCCCGCGGGGGTGTTCTCCGGCCTGGCCAGCCTGAAAGAACTCCATTTGGGGGGGTGGAACCCGGGCTCTCCGTTTGCGCTGACGGTGCGGATGACCCGAACCGACGGCGGCGACGCGATGTCGCGGGACCCGGCGACACTGGCTTTCAGCATCGCCGAGGGCGCCCCGTTCGCGATGACAATCCCGCTCACCGTTCGGGGAGGCACGCTGTCGCCCCCCAACACGTCGTTCGCGGCGGGCGCCACGATCGGCCGGGAGGTCAACGTAACACCCTCTGGTTCCGGCGCGGTCTCGGTTGCCTTCGGCCCGGTGCCGACCGTATGCGAGGACCCCCAATCGAATACCGAGGGACCGAAGTGTTCGGGATTGGAGATCGCCGCGGGTGAGCCTCTGGTGGTGGCCAACCCCGAGACCGTTGCACTGTCGGTTCCGGCCGCCCACCTGACCCAAGTCACCCAGGATCTGAGCGGCAGCATACCGCTGATCGCGGGCCGTGACGCGCTGCTCCGCGTGTTCGCGACCGCAGACGAACGCTACGCCGTCGGACATGAGGGCCAAGCCACCTTTTTCGTCCGTGGCCGGGAGGTGTATAGCGCCTCGGTGGAGCCTCCCGCGTCGGGGATTCCCGTCGATGTGGAGGAAGGCCGCCTTGCCCATTCATTCAACGCGAGGATACCGGGACGCGTCCTGCAACCGGGTCTTGAGATGGTCGTGGAACTGGATCCCGACGGAGTCCTGCCTTTGAAGGAGGGAAGCGAGAGCCGGTTCCCGGCTTCGGGTCGGCTCGCCCTCGACGTACGGGAGCTTCCGCCCCTGAACAAGACCATCGTGCCGGTGTTTTACCATTCGGAAGCCCGCCGCGCGAGCAACCCGATCGTTGACGCCACCACGCGTGACATAGCCGGTCCCGACAACTATGGGGCGGTTGCCCACCTCCGGGGGATGATGCCGATCGCCGACCTGAACTTGAGGCTCCGGGAGCCGTACTACACGTTCGCCGACACAATCGAGTCCGGCGGTGCCAATCATCTCTTCGGCGAGATCGATATGCTGAGGCAGCTCGAAGGTGACCCGGGCGAATACTACCATGGAATCTACTCCATTTTCCCCTCGGATTGGCCCGGCGGCCTCGGTGGCGAGGGATACACCGCCATCTCCGGAATATGGCGGCATCCCGTGCATCTCAAGAGTGTCTTCGCTCACGAATTCGGCCACGACCTGAGCCTTTGGCATGCCTGGTGCAACGTCCCACCGAGTCACCCGGCCTACACCCCCTACCCCGACGGTTCCATCGGAGTCTGGGGACACAGGTTCACGGACGGAGACGGCACGGGGTTCGGACAGTTGCTTGATCCCGAGCTGCACAACGACGTGATGGGGACAGACAACTGCCCCGAGTGGAGACCCGATCTGCCGAATTGGCTCGCCGACCACAACTTCATCAGGACTTTCGAACATCGGCTGGATCTTGCGTCGGCCCGGGCCCGTGTCGCCCGGAGCGCGCCGCCGCGGGAATCCCTGCTGCTGTGGGGAGGCGTCCACCAAGGGAACCTGCGCCTGGAGCCCGCATTCGCCCACGACGCGCGCCCAAAACTCCCCGAAACGTCCGGTCCCTACCGGCTCGAGGGCTTCGATGCGGCGGGGCAACGCCTCTTCTCGTTCAGCTTCGCGCCGGACGAACTCGCCCACGGCGGCGGCAACAGGTTTCTGTTCGCGATCCCCTTCGAGTCCAAGTGGACCGATGCCCTGGACCGTATCTTGCTTACGGGCCCGGAGGGTTCGGCGGCCTTGGACCGGGATACCGGAGGGCGGGCGGCGTTGATCCTCGACCGTCGGTCGGGCCTGGTACGGACCATCGCACGTGACTGGCCTGGCGGCGACGCGGCATCCGCGGCGGCCATGGCGGCGGACGCGCAACTGGAGGTCATCCGGGGACTGCCGAGAAGGTGAGCATGATCACTTGCGCTCCAGCTACGCGGTCTCCTGGAATTTCGGGCCTCGGCTTCCTTGCGTCCCCGCAGAATGGAATAGGGGAACGAACCGCCCGGTTCGATAGTCCCTTGCGCGCGACCGATCCCGCGACGGGTCACGTTTGTTGTCCATTGATCCGGCGAAAGCCTTACTCCCGCAACATTGAGGTCCGCGAGGGGGGGCGGGCACATCGGGATGGAGCCCGGACCTTGGGCCCGATCCTGCCGGAGGCTCGCTTGCTCTCGCGTGGCTGACCGGGAGCGCTGGCTTGAGATCCGCTTTCCTGATGGCTTCAATGGCGGAGAGGCGGCTACGCCCGTAGAGACAATCACAAGCACGCCCTGGAGACGGTCGTCTTACCAGACGACGATACCGTTAGTGTGATGGCGGCTGACCACCGCAGTGCGCCGAGACAAGGTAGGCCGGGATCCTGTACAACGTTCGCGACAGCCGGGTCGACTCCAGGCAGGTGACCGATGCGCGTCGCTGGCCCGCGAGATCGGTCATTCAACCGGGAGGTCAATGGTCCAATACGCGGAATGGCGCGGCGTTCACCGGCTGCGGTTCAAGCATTCCGGAACTGGATTGCAGGCGACCGAGATTCCCGCCATTCGATTCCGTCCCTCCCGCTGTTGTGACACCATCGAAACAGGTGTGCTGCTACGACAGGAATCCCGTCCAACCCGACGGCATCTCCATGGATCCCAAGGGGATTCCAACCCTTGGGTCGATTGCCAAGGTCGGTTCATCGGGGTCCACATCAGTCCCGTCAGGGATTGACGACGTGGGGTTCACACCGGAGCCACCTCTACACCAAAGGCCGAAGATGCCGCAGAGGAGGCCGGGGAAGCGACCATCCGGTGGAACTTCGATTCGGTCAACCTGTTCTATCCTGACCCAATCCACCCGTGTGCGATCTTGGTCTTGAACCAGCAGCCAGCTCGCAAAACTCCGCAATACGTAAGCCTCCTCTACGACCGATCCAGAGTCCAAATCCCCTGCCCCCAGCCGGACATACGCTCTCGGCAGAGCGTCGTCCTGGGCACGATCCGGATATCCGTATCCGAAGGCGAAGAAGACGAAAAAGGTCGCGGGCACCCAGGTTACGAGCAGTCCCGGGAGGCTGATGCCCCGCACTGCCGATCTCATCCTCGCGGTCACCTCCGCAGGCAGATTCCGCAGATCAGTCAGCCACAGCCCCACCAGTCCGATCCAACTAAGGGCTATCCACCCCCATGGATTCTTGGGAGCTCCGAGTAGGAGCCATGCCAGAAAGAGAACGGGAAAGATCCAGAAGCATATCCGATAGAATAATCGCATACGCTGGGAGATCGGCGGGACGCTCGACGTGGCCTCATCATCACCTTCATTGTCCTGTGGAGCCGGACGAACGTGTCTACGGAAACGAATCATCAAGTAGATGACATATGCGAACGGAATGGGCGTGTAGAGCGTCGCCCAGACCAACCAGCTACTGAGGTGATCCGAGAGGGTGGTCGGCGCGTGCGCAAAACGGATTCCGAGAGCAAAGAAGAAGCCCCAATCGTAGGCGACCGACACGACGAGGCTCCACGAGGCGAAAACCGCCGTTAGCGCCGGGAGTCTATCGAGCGTCGGTGGAAGCCACCTTCCGTCTTCACTTTCGGGCTTGCTCGCGGACGCGGCGCTCGACTTCGGGTCTTCCGATTCCGCTTGGTTGCGTCTCGGCGTCATTCACTCTCCGTTCTTACCGGTCTGTCGGATCAACACCTTCCCTCCCCCCGTCAACATAATGCGATCCGATCCCTCGGTGGGATCCTGATGGGAGCCTCGCTGATCGCCCGCCGGCGGGCTCACTACTCGTCGGCCGCGATGTAGCTCTCTAGACCTGAGGCCCGATGATTCCCGCCAATCGATTGCGGTTTTCCCGTCATTCGGGCACGGTCCAGCATGATCCAGCTCAACGGTGTCCAACGACCCAAAGGGGGAGTCCCGGTCACGATCACGCCGGTCTGCGGCGAGGGGATCCCGCTTGGTGCTTTCCATTCCCGGGCGCGGCTCTCAGACTTGGACGCGCCCCGCTGGCAGGTCCAAGAGGGTTCGGAGGCGTCGATCTACATCCCGGTCAGGAAACAGGAACTGATAGGGGGACGGCAATGTGTATTGATACCATAAGTATTGCGATATCAATGCTTTACAAATCTCAAGCCCATCGAGCCATGTATGCGCCCCCGGGTTCGGCGCACTGTTCCCGGACGGCCGACATGGACACATGACACGGGACAGGAGACGCGGGCGTGACCGACAGAGAGAAGAAGAGCATGACCTGGGCGGGGGCGCTGCTCCTCGGAGCGGCGGTGTTCCGATTCCTGCTGGTGGCGCCGGCCCCCACCGAGGCGCCGCTGGGCGACCGGCCGTCCATCGCGGACAGCCTCCTCGAGGCGGGCGATGCGGCCGTGGAGGAGAAGGAGCGGAGGAGCCGTCCCTTTGCACCCGGAGAGACCATCGACCCCAACGTTGCCGGGGACGAGGAACTGGACCGCCTCCCGGGGGTGGGGCCCGCACGGGCGTTGCAGATCGTTCAGAACCGGGAGGAGAACGGACCGTTCAGGACGGTGGAGGACCTGGCGCGCGTGTCCGGCATCGGTCCGGCCTCGGTGGAGCGCTTGCGGCCATTCCTGCGGCTGGACCCCGCGGTTGTACGAAGTGCGGCGGCCCGCGGGGCCAGGGGAGGGGAGCGGCCCCCCGGATCCGCGCCGGGGGGTGCGACCGGGGGTGACGCGCCCGTCGACATCAACAGGGCTACGGCTGCCGAACTACAGGCGATCCCGGGGATCGGACCCGTGATCGCCGAGCGCATCGTGGCATATCGGAGCGAGAATGGGCCCTTCCGAAGGGTGGACGAACTGGTGGAGGTAGCCGGAGTGGGCGAAAGGACCCTGGCCCGGATCGCGCCGCTGGTGACGGCTCGGAGGTGACGATGAACGACAACGCCGCGCAGGAGACGGGAATGGAGCCGCTTCTTCGGGAAATGGTGGACCGCGGCGCCTCCGACCTGCACCTCACCAGGGGCCAGCCGCCGATGCTGCGCGTGGACGGAGCGCTCGTGGCCGCTGCGGGTGGCCGCAGACTGGATGCGGGCCGTGCCGGGCGGCTTGCCGCTTCGCTCCTGACGCAGGACCAGAGGCAGCGGTTCGACGCCGCCGAAGAACTGGACTTTGCCTTCACGGTGGAGGGGCTGGCCCGCTTCCGCGGCAACTGCTTTCGCCAGCGGGGGAGCGTGGCGATGTCGGTAAGGCATATCCCTCTCGGCGTGGCGTCGCTGGAGGAGCTGGGGCTTCCCCCGACCGTAAACCGGATGGCCGAGCGGCCACGGGGGCTGGTGCTGGTCACCGGTCCGACCGGATCGGGGAAGTCCACGACCCTCGCCGCCATGGTGGACCAGATCAACCGGCGCCGAAGGGGTCACATCCTCACCATCGAGGATCCGATCGAATTCGTGCACCCGGACCGGCGCTGCATCGTGCGCCAGCGGGAGGTGGGCGTGGACACGTGCAGCTTCTCCGCGGCGCTCAAGCATGCGATGCGCCAGGACCCTGACGTCATCCTCATCGGAGAGATGCGGGACACGGAGACGATGGCGGCCGCGCTGGGGATCGCGGAGACGGGCCACCTGGTGCTGTCGACGCTGCACACCAACTCCGCGGCCGAATCCGTGAACCGTGTGATCGACTCCTTCGACTCGCACCGGCAGGGCCAGGTACGCAGCCAGCTGGCCTCGGTTCTGGAGGGGGTGGTGACCCAGATCCTTGTCCCGCGTGCGAAGGGGAGGGGGAGGGTGGTGGCGGCGGAGGTGCTGGTGTGCACGGCCGCGGTTCGGGCCGTGATTCGCGACGACAAGGTGCATCAGACCGGTTCGCTAATGCAGGCGGGGCGCAAGCATGGGATGCAGACGCTGAACGACGCACTCGCCAGGCTCTACCTCAACGGCGAGGTGACGCTGGAGGCCGCGCTGAGGAGGAGTTCGGGTCCGGCGGAGCTGCTTCGCGCCGTGGGCGAGCCCGCGCCGGAGGGGCTGGAGCACCTCGCGCACGGGAGATGGGGGCCGTGACGGGGGTGCCGCAGCGCGAGGTGGTGGTGTTCATGCGCCTCTTCGCGACGATGATCGGCGCGGGGCTGCCCCTGCTCCAGAGCTTGAACATTCTGGCCCGCCAGACCGACAGGGGATCCTTCCGCAAAGTGGTACGCCGCCTGATCCAGGGCGTGGAGTCGGGCGAAACCCTGGCCGGAGCCATGGGCCGCCACCCGAAGGTGTTCTCCGAACTGAGCGTCAACATGGTGGCCGCCGGCGAGGCCGCGGGCGCGCTCGACACCGTTCTGGTGCGGCTCGCGGAGTTCCTGGAGAAGAACAGTGCTCTCGGGCGCAAGATACGCACGGCAATGGTGTACCCCGCCATGATCGTAGGCGTCGCGGTGCCCACGGTGGCGATCCTGCTGGTCTTCGTCATCCCCACCTTCCAGACGATGTTCGCGTCGTCGGGGGTGCCGCTGCCGCTGCCTACCCGGATCGTGATCGGTGCTTCCGAGGTCGTGAAGAGTTCCTGGTGGATGCTATTGATCGCAGTTGCGGCCTGCCTGGTTGTGCTCGAACGCGCACGCAGGACGGACAGGGGACGGTTGCTGGCCGACCGGTTCCTGTTGTTGATTCCCGTCCTGGGCAATCTGCTGCGGAAGGCGGCAGTGGCGCGCTTCACCCGCACGCTGGGTACGCTGGTCGCCTCCGGGGTTTCGATCCTGGAAGGGCTGGAGGTCACTGCCAGGACCGCGGGCAACCGGGTGATCCACGACGCGGTGATGAAGTCGCGGGCCTCCATCGCGGGCGGGAACACGATCGCGGGACCGCTGGAGGAATCGGGGGCGTTCACCCCCATGGTGGTGAGGATGGTTGAGGTCGGCGAGCAGACCGGCGGACTCGACGAGATGCTGGCGCGGGTCGCCGACTTCTACGACGAGGAGGTGGACAGCGCGATGGAGGCGCTCATCGCGGCGGTGGAGCCGCTGATGATCGTCGTTCTCGGCGTAGTGGTGGGAGGCATGATCGTGGCGATGTACCTGCCGATCTTCGACATGATCAGCACCGTGTGAGGGTGGATGGGCCGGGTGGCGGGGTTGGCCCGGTAGCGCCGCCGTGGCAGATTCCGTCGCATGTCGAGAGCATTCACCAGAGAAGACCGCGAGGAGGTCCCCCCGGACTATCGCCTGCCGGAGCCGGGCAGCGATTACTACGACGAGGCCTGCGCATGGGCGCTCCTCACCGGAGCGGATGAGGGGGATTCCCGCAGCGCGGAAATCGCAACGGGATGCCGCTGGGGTGAGCCGAGGCTGGTGCCGCACATCCGCACCATTCTGGCGGATGCCGAGGTGAAGGACCAGGCCAGGGTGGCGCAGTTGTGCAGGCGGTTCCTCCGTGCGGCCGAGGCGGTCCGGGGGTAACCGAAGCCGAATCCCGGCGTCTCACCCGTGGTTGTTTCCTCGACAGTGACGGTGATAGTTTGCCCGGCGCCATGGTCGCGTCCCTGAGAGGGCCGGCCGCGAGTCACCTCAAGGAGCCCGCACCCCCATGGAATTCCTCCAGCAAGCCATCGATTTCCTGACCAGAATCTTCGTTACGGCGGGCATCTCGGTCGGCGGCGAGAACATCCCCTTCATGGTCATTCTCCTGCTGGGGATCGGGATGTACCTCACCCTCCGGCTGGGCTTCATCCAGGTCACCCGCCTGGGACACGGGACTGCGGTGGCGTCGGGAAAGTACGACGATCCGGACGATGAGGGGGACGTCACCCACTTTCAGGCGCTCACGACCGCGCTGTCGGCTACCGTCGGGATCGGGAACATCGCTGGGGTGGCGCTGGCGATCCACTGGGGCGGACCCGGGGCGCTCTTCTGGATGTGGGTCACCGCGGCCGTTGGAATGGCCACCAAGTACTCCGAAGTCACCCTGGCCCAGAAATACCGGGTGCACGAGCACGAGGGCGAATGGGCGGGCACCGTCTCCGGCGGGCCAATGTACTACATCGAGCGGGGGCTGGGGCCGAACTGGAAGTGGATGGCCATCGTCTTCGCCGCGCTCCTCGGGATCACGGCCTTCCTGACGGGGAACGGCATCCAGGCGAATACGGTCGCCGACAACCTGGAAACCCAGTTCAGCATTCCCACCTGGGTCAGCGGGCTGGTGACCTCGGGGGTCGTCGCGGCGGTGATCCTGGGCGGGATCTCGAGGATCGGACGGGTGACCGCGGTGCTGGCACCCCTGATGGCAGTGATCTATGTCCTTGGGGCGCTGATCGTGATCGTCATGAATATCGGCGACGTCGGTCCGACCTTCGGCCTGATCTTCCGTGAGGCCTTCAACCCGACCGCGGGCGTGGCGGGAACGGGCGTGGGGGCGTTCCTGGTCACCTTGATGTGGGGGGTGCGCCGGGGGCTCTTCTCCAACGAGGCGGGGCAGGGATCGGCGCCGATCGCGCACTCCGCGGCGAAGACCGACGAGCCGGTGTCGGAGGGAGTCGTGGCGCTGCTGGAGCCCTTCATCGACACGATCATCATCTGCACCATGACGGGGCTGCTCGTGATCATGACCGGCGTCTGGAATGACACCTTCGAGACCGAGATCACGCTTAGCGGAGGCGACCTCTCCTACCGGGCGGTGCAGGTGGACGGCGCCTACGCGGACATGACGGCCGATGCCCCGATCCGGATCGATGGCGGCGCGCACTCGGCAACCGGGCCGAACGACCCGCAGATCTCGTGGCACGAGGTCCCCGTGCAGATGCTGTACGTGGACGAGGCGCAGACGCAGCCGTTCAGCGGCGTGATCGATCCCGTGTCGGGGACCGCGACCGGCGACGACGGACAGATCTACACCTCACTGCACGGCATGGCGGTCGAAAGCGGGGCGCCGCTCACCATGGCGGCCTTCCGCCGCGGGCTGTCTCCGCTGGGCGACTGGGGGCACTACATCGTGGTCTTTTCGGTGCTGCTCTTCGCCATCTCGACCGCGATCGCCTGGAGCTACTACGGGGACCGCTGCGCCAACTACCTCTTCGGCGCCAAGGCGGTGATCCCCTACAAGGCCATGTTCGTGATGCTGCACTTCGTGGGGGCGATCCTCCCGCTCAGCGTGATCTGGGATCTTGGCGACGTGTTCCTCTCGATCGTGATCTGGCCGAACCTGATCGCGCTTGGACTCCTGGCGCCCCAGGTGGTGGCGTTGACACGGGACTACTTCGAAAGGAAGCCCTGGCGGGACAAGTAGGGGGGCGGCCATGGCCCGGCGGGGCGGCCACGGTGCAGGGCCGGCCCTGCCGGACGCCGCAGGAACGCGACCTGTACGGCTGGAGACCCCACGATTGGCGGCGTTTTCCGTGGCACGACGTCACTTGCCGGGTTCGTCGAGCACCCGGGCCGGCCTCAGCGCCTCCCGTCCGTAGCGATCGCGAATGCGGTCCACCGCCCGTGCGATGGTGCGGTCCCGCTCGCTCTCCAGGGCAGGACGGTCGCCAAACAGGTCCAGTTGGGAGTTCGCCGTCTGGCGGACCAGATTCGAGACGCCGACTCCGAGGAGCCTGACTCCGGTACGGCGCCGGTGGCGCAGCTGGTGCAGCAGCGAGGTCGCGACCGTGAAGACCGCGCGATCGGTCTCGAGTCCTTCGGGCTGGGTACTCCCGGCCTGCCGCGTCGTGAAATCGTGGTCACGGATCTTCACGGTTACCGTCCGGGCCCGCAGTCCCTTCCCCCGCAACTGCCGGCCGACGTTGCAACTCAGCTGGAGAAGCCTCCTTTCCAGTTCCTCATCGTCGTTCAGGTCCTCGAAGAATGTCCGCTCCGAGCTGATCGACTTGCGCCGGTCGCGGGCGTCGACTTCGCTGGGGTCGATGCCGCGGACCCGTTCCCAAAGCCAGTTGCCCCGGCCCGGTCCGAACCACCTGACCAGCCAGTCCGCCTCGACCGCGGCGGCTTCCTTGACGGTGCGAAGTCCCTTCCCCTCCAGCTGGCGCAGAAACGCGGGTCCGATCCCGGGAAGATCCGAGAGCCGAAACCGCGACATGAACGCGGCCTCCCCACCCGGGGCCACCACGTGCACACCGTTCGGCTTCGCCAGCCGGGTGGCGACCTTGGCCACCACGCGCTGTGTTCCCCCACCCAGCGACACCGCGATCTCCGTGCGCTGCCGCACCACCCGGCGGATGCGGTCCGCCGTCGCGGCCAGCTCCTCGCCCCCGAGCATCCGCTCGGTCCCGGTGAGGTCCAGGTAGAACTCGTCGATGGAAGCCGCCTGTACCACCGGCGACACTTCGCGGAGCACCTCCCGGACGGCCCGGCTGCGCTCGACGCACGCGCCCCGCGGCACCGGCACGACCTCCGCCCCGGGACAGAGCGCGAGCGCGCGGCGCGTGGGGATCCCCGAACGCACGCCGTATGCGCGCGCGGCGTACGAAGCCGACGTGATGACCCCCCGGTTGCTGCGTCCGCCGACCAGCAGAAGGGGGTGCCGGCCCGCGCCTTCCGGGTCCTCCAGGCGGGCCACCTGCACGAAAAAGCTGTCGCAGTCGACCAGCAGAATTCGCCTGGAACCTTGCGAGACTGTCCCGGTTTCCGACAACGTTCTACCTCCCGCCCGGCAGTGCCCACTGCCAGCAAGGTAACGACATCAAGGAGATCGCACAGATGGCCTACCCGTTCCAGCTCCCCGATCTGGGCTACCCTCACGACGCCCTTGAGCCACATATCGACGCCCGCACGATGGAGATCCATCACGGCAAGCACCATGCGGCCTACACCGCCAACCTCAACGCCGCCCTGGCGCCGCACTCCCGGCTGCACGGGATGTCCGCAGACGAGCTGGTCGCGAATCTGGGGGCCCTGCCTGAAGGGATCCGCACCGCCGTGCGCAACAATGGAGGAGGCTTTGTGAATCACGGCTTCTTCTGGCGACTCATGACGCCTGGTGGCGACGGCGCGCCGAGCGGCTCCCTGGCAGCGGCGATCGATGCCGCCTGCGGCTCCTTCTCCGACTTCCAGCAACAGTTCGCCGCCGCCGCGGTGGGGCGTTTCGGGTCGGGTTGGGCCTGGCTGGCCGCCGGGGAGGGAGGCGCGCTGGAGGTCCTGTCCACCGCGAACCAGGACACGCCCATCATGGAGGGCAAGGTGCCGGTCGTGGGAGTCGATGTCTGGGAACACGCCTACTATCTCAACTACCAGAACCGCCGCCCCGATTACGTCGCGGCTTTCTGGAACGTGATCAACTGGACGGTCGCGGCAGAGAACTACGCGGCGGCCGGCTGACCGGTCGCGGGATCCGCGCCGGTCACGCAGTCGCAGGCCGGCCCTGGCCCCGGGACCCATCCGTCCTCCGAACCCCCTGAGCAAATGCAAGACGATCTGGCCTTCGCCATCATCGCCTTCACGTCGCTGCTGGTGGTCTACAATCCCCTCAGCGCGATGCCGATGTTCGCGTCGCTGACGGCGGAAGACAGCTTCCGGGAGCGCCTGAGGACGGCAGGCGCGGGCGTACTGACCTCGGTCGTGGTGATGGTGGTATTCACCTTTGCAGGGTTTGCCATCCTTCGCTTCTTCGGAATCACGACGGAAGCGTTCCAGATCACTGCGGGAGTGATCTTCTTCGGAATCGGGTCGGACATGCTGGCGGCCAGGCGTTCCCGTGTAAAGACGACGCGGAGGGAGCAGGACGAGGCCGCCGGACGCGAGGGGCTCGCCGTCATCCCGTTGGGACTGCCGACCCTTGCCGGACCGGGGACGATCGTTACGGTGATCACGCTGGCGGGCCAGGCGGTCAACCGTACCCAGCTGGCCTCGGTCTATCTGGCGGCGCTGCTGGTGGGTGCGGTGACGCTTCCATGCCTGATGCTGGCCCCCGCACTCCTGGGCGCGCTGGGGCGAACGGGTCTGAACGTGGTCACCCGACTCATGGGGCTGCTCGTGATGGTGGTTGGGGTGCAGCTCGCGATCAACGGGATGACCACGGTGGTGGCTTCGTGGGGCATCGGCCGGTAGGTCGGAGGCAGCCGGTGCCGCGGCTGGGAGGCGGCGGAATGCCGGCTGGACTGCCAAGGCCAACGAACGAGGCGATAGCGATCAGGGAGAGTAGCGAAACTGATCGGATATACATATGTTCCTTAAGCATACGCGAAGGGACGGTGATCCGGCACACCGGCGGAGGAGGCCGCGAACCTTGAAACTTCGGGGATTGACGGAGCGCATGTTTCCCGTGGCATCGACAGTTGGGCGCAGGACGGTCTTGAGCGGTGGCGCTTTTTTCGCGCTTGCGTTCGCGGTGTGGCCGGGCGAAGCGAAGGCGCAGACCCTGCGGGGCGGAACCGCCTCCATGGAGGAACAGTACGAACAGGCCCGGCTGCACGACTTCACCAAACTGAGAGACCCGTCGCACGTCAATCGGTTCGTGGAACTCGGTCTCCTGGTGCCACTCAAGGGCAACCGGGACTACCGGTTGCACCAGGTGTCGTTTCCCTATGCTCGTCCCGAGGTGCGGCTTTTTGTCGAGCGGCTGGCGAAGCAGTACCGCGCCGCCTGCGGGGAACAGCTGGTGGTCACCAGCCTTACCCGGCCGGTTTCCCACCAGCCCAGGAATTCCTCAAAGCTCTACTCGGTGCATCCCATGGGGATGGCGGTCGATCTCAGGTGGAGCACCCGGCGGGACTGTCGGCGCTGGCTCGAAAACGAAGTCCTTCTCCCCCTGGAAAGGCGGGGGGCCCTGCAGGCCACCCTGGAGCGCAGACCGCTGCACTATCACATCGCTGTCTATCCCCGCCAGTACGCCAGCTATGTGGCCACCCTGGAGTCAAGCAGGCAGCAGACGGCGGAGGTTGCGGTCGCGGAAGGGGCGTTCTCGGCGCCGACCCGCTACCGGGTGCGGTCGGGGGATTCGCTGTGGGGGATCGCCAGAGCCCACGGGACGACGGTCGACGAGCTGAAGTCGGCCAACAACCTTCGCGGTTCGCGGATCTACGCGGGACAGATGCTCCGGCTCCCCCCGGGATCCTGAGGACCCGGGGACGGTTCGCGCCGGACAGGTTGCCGCCCTGGACACCCTGACGCAGGACCGCAGGGACCGGCCGGCGTCCGCCGGGGATACCATACGGTCGATGACCGTCTCGATCGTGATCCCGGTCTACAACGAGGTGTACACGGTCGAGCGCCTGCTCCGCCGGGTGGCTGCGGTGGCGGTGTCCAGGGAGGTGATCGTGGTTGACGACGGCTCCACGGACGGAACCCGCGAGCTTCTTCCGGGACTGAGGGACGAGGGTCTGATCGACCGGCTCCTGATGCATGAGCGGAACCGCGGGAAGGGGGCGGCGCTACGCACCGGCTTTGACAGGGCGACCGGGGATGTGACGGTCGTCCAGGACGCGGATCTGGAGTACGACCCGGAGGAGATCCCACGCCTGCTCGAACCGATAGCGGACGGCAGGGCGGACGCGGTGTACGGTTCTCGCTTCCTCGGGGGTCCCCGGCGGGTGCAGTTCTTCTGGCATACGGTCGGCAACAGGTTCCTGACGCTCCTGAGCAACGTGCTGACCGACCTGAATCTCACCGACATGGAGACCTGCCAGAAGATGGTGCGCACCGACCTCCTGAGATCCCTGCCGCTTACGGTGGACCGCTTCGGGATCGAACCGGAGATCACCGCGCGGCTTGCGCAGGCCCGGGCGCGCGTGTACGAGCTGCCGGTCAGCTACGACGGGCGAACCTACGCCGAGGGCAAGAAGATCGGCTGGAAGGACGGCATCGCCGCGATCTGGTTCATTGTGCGCTGCAACCTGCTCGGCCCCCGGGCACGCCGCTGGGAGCCCGGAGAGTTCTCCCGGCCAAGCGAAGACAGCGCAGTCTAGGCTCCCATTCGGCCTGCCGGAAGCCTCCGGCAGAAATCAGGCCGATTCTGCTATTCCAGCGCCCCTCGGCATCCCCCACCTTGTCGACGTCCCCCTCCAAAGACGTGGGCGGGACGGTCTTCCGTTCAGTGCCGCCATCCTGGGGCACCCCACCCGAAAGACTTGACAATCAACTTCGAGGAGAAGTGACAAATGAATGACGAACAAGGTTTTACGCTGATCGAACTACTGATTGTACTGATCATCATCGGGATTCTGGCGGCGATTGCCATTCCCCAGTTCTCTGCGACGCGGGAGAAAGCCTACTTCGCCGCGATGAAGTCGGACGTACGGAACCTGGCGGCCCAGCAGGAACTCTACTACGCCACGAAATACGAGTACAGCACCTCGCTGGCAGGTCTGGGGTTCGTGGCGTCGGAAGCGGTGAGCATCACCACAACGGCAACCAGCGCCGGGTGGACGGCCGTGGCGACCCATCAGGCCCTGGGGAATAGCGAGGGCTGTGCCATCTACTACGGAACGGTGACCCCGCCGACGATCGGGGATGCGACGCCGGAAGCGGAGGGCCAGGTCGCATGCACCAGGTGAGATCGGCTCGAATTGCGTGCGCGGGGTACTCCATCATCGAGATCGCCGCGCTGCTGGCCATTCTGGCGGTCCTGGCTCCGCCCGTGCTCGCCTCGGCGGTACGGCTCCGCACGTCGTTCTACCTCAGCCGCTCGCAGGAAGAGGCGGCCCGGCTACTCGCCGAGGCCAGGTGGACCGCGATTGCAGATGGAGGTGCGGCGTTGGAACTCACCGCCAGTCCGCCCGGAGGAATCGTCGTCTCCGCCTCGGGTGACACGGTGGCTGCAGCGGGCCTGGGCGATGGCGGGGTCGCAATGCAACTGTCGCGCGGGCGCCCCACGGCACGGGTTCGCTACGGGCCCATGGGCCTGGGCCTGGTTTCCAGCCAGACCATCCGGTTCACGCTTGCCGGGGAGGAACGCTCCCTGGTGGTCTCGTCGTTGGGCCGGGTCGTGAGGCGATGAGTCGCGCCGGAGTTTCGCTCGTGGAGCTGTTGGTCGCGGTGGCGATCGTAGGCGTGGGTTTGGCCGGAGTTGGGTCGCTGACGGCCGCTGCCGCCCGCAGCCTCGTCCACGCGAGAGCGCTGGACGAGGCCCATGTGCTACTCCGTAACTTCGCGGATTCGGTGCTCGCCGAAGGGGGCCACGGCTCGGGCAGCACGGAACTGAGGTCAGGCAATCTCACCTGGAGCATCCCGCGTACGCCGGCGGCCACCGGCTGGGCCCGGTTCGAACATGTGGCCCTGCCGGCCCCGGTTCAGATCGAATTCACCGTTGCGGTGTCTGAGCCGCCCCCTTCGGGAGGTGGGGAATGAGACATTCCATGCATCGGCGCAGTGGCTTTGCGCTGACGGAAGCCATCGTCGCAGCGACACTTCTGCTGATGGTGGTTCAGGTCGCCTGGTGGGTTACCGCGGTTCAGAGTGTGGTGGGGATGCGCGTCGTGACCGGTGCGAGAATCCTGGACGAGACGCGCCTCATCCATCACGTGCTGACCGAGGAGGTCGGGCAGGGGCGCGGCGGGATGGACTGGATCGTCGACAACGGTGAACTGCACCTCCGCGCCTTTCGTGGAACGGGCTTCCGTTGCTACACACAGCCCGTGGATGGATTGGCGGTGGCTGTTTCGGGACACCGGGCGCCGGATCCGTCGAAGGATTCGGTCCTGGCCCTGTCACCGGATGGCGTCTGGAGGCCCGCCGCGCTGGTGAGGCGGTCCCGCCGCGGGAGTCCCGAGTGTCAGGAACTGGCTGGGTTTCGGGCCGAGGTCTGGCATCTCGATCCTCCCCAGCCGGACATGATTGTCGCCGCCTACTACGAGCGCGGAGCCTACCGGTTCTCGAACCGCGCATTTCGGTACCGCCGGGGCAACCGTGGCTGGCAGCCGTTGACGGGCGAGGGGATTGTGGTGGATTCGGCCGAGCTCGTTCCCGCGGGACCGAACGGCGTGTCCGCCCGGGTCACATGGCGGGGAGCAAGTCCCCTGCCGCCTTCCTTTGGCTGGACGAGCAGGGGGATGCGCTGATGCGGATGGTTCCGGATGATCGGGGGGGCTTCGCCCTCGTGCTCGTGCTGCTGGCTCTGATGGTTCTTGCGGGGATCGCCTCCGCAGCCCTGGCCGCAGGGCTGGGGCAGCTGAGGGCGGCAGCCAGGGCCGGAAGGGTGCTGGCCGGGCAGACGGTGGCCACGGCCGGCGTCGCCGAGGCGATCGGCAGAATGCGTGGGCAACCGGTCACCCTGGTGGGGGGGCCTGCCGTGGAGGCTCTCCGGGATACGATCGAGGACGGTGGGTTGCGGCGAGTGCTTGATCTTCGGATCGCTCCGGAGTTTCATCTACTGATGGGGGAGGCGTGGTGGGACGGAGGAGTCGCGACGCGGCACGCCAGAGTGGTTTGGTGGCTGGATCCCGAGGAACGGATTGGGGGGCACCGTGCCGTGCTGGAGGCCGATACGGTCCTGATCGCACCCGGCTCCATTGTGCGGACCGGCCTGATTCTGCGGGGACGTCCCGGGGTCCCGGGCTGCAGCCAATCTCCAGCGCTGGCGCGATCGTTCGCGCGTCCGGGACCGCTCATTCACGGGGCTCTTCCCCCGCCACCCGAGTGGGGGGCGGGCAGCGATGCTCCGGACTTCGGCCCGGTAAGACTTGGACGGTTCGGCGCGTCGATGCTGGAAGCACTGGCTGATACGCGTCTTTCCGGAAACGGTCGGCTGGTGCCTGCGTGCCGCGGCTGCTGGTCGGGCCTGGTGTACGGGAGCGGCGCTGCGCGTCTGCTTCAAGAGGGCGCGGGAGTACTGGTGGTCAACGGTGACCTGACAATGGGCAACGGATCATCGTGGACCGGACTGGTACTGGTAGCCGGAGATCTGATGATCGCGAGCGGGTCAAGGGTTGCCGGGCTGCTCCGCGCAGGTGGAACCCTGACGGTGGCCTCCGGAGCAGAGGTCGACGGATCCGCGTGCGCGGCGGCTGAGGCGCTCAGGCGCGCTGCTTCCCTGGCCCGGCCGCTTGCCCTCCCCGGCCGCACCTCCCCGGGTCCCGTGTCCCCTGCCGGAGGATCGGAGTAATGGGGCTGTTTGGACGGAACCGGACGAGCGTGGGTCTCGACATCGGGACCGGGTTCGTGAAGCTCGCCGAGGTAGGCCACGGAGGAGACCGGCCGGAGTTGCGCAGGGTGGAGATGCGACCCATGCCGGCTGGAGCGATCGTGAACGGCGAAGTCCTTGAGCCGGGCCCGGTGGTGGACGCCATGAAGGGACTCATCGAGGAGGCCGGTGTCGGTACGCGGCAGGTCGTAACGGCACTCGGGGGACACGACATCTTCATGAAGAAGCTGCAGCTTCCTCGGCTGAAGGGAGCCGAGGCCGCTTCCGCCATCCGTCGCGAGGCTCCGCGGCACCTGCCCTTCGACATCGCCGGCGTTCAGCTCGACTTCCACATCCTCGATCCGGAGCGGGACGTTCCACACATGGAGGTGATGCTTGTCGCCGCAAGGCGCGAGCGCGTTGAGGAGAGGGTCACACTGCTTGCGGAGGCCGGCATTGGTGCCGTGCTCCTCGATGTCGCGGCCTTCGCACTGTGCAACGCATTCACCCACAGCTACCCCGGCATGTCACAGGATCTGGTTGCTCTGGTCGACTGCGGACACGATGCCACCACCATCAACGTGTTGCACGAGGGGGTGCCGGTGCTGTCCCGGGGCCACCACTTCGGCCTGCGCGGACTGGCAGAGTCCGTCACGGGGGAGAGTGGGATTCCGTCGGACAGGGCCGTTGAGGTGATCCGGGGCGATGGTCACTCTCCCGGGCTGGATGCCTCGCTGGACGAGGCTGCTGAACACCTTGCCACCGCCGTCGGGCGTGCAGCCGCATTCCTGCGTACACAGCACCCCGGGACTGGAGTGGGAAGGGTCTATCTGTGTGGAGGCGGAGCCTGCATTCCGGGGATAGTGGAGAGTGTCGGCCGGAAGATGAAGGCGGAGACCCGCGCTGCGAATCCGTTCGAAAACGTTGCGGTGCGCACTGGCACACAGGGTCATGCCCTGTTGTCGGAGGCGGCACCGCTGTTCCTTCTGGCCCTCGGACTGGCTTTGCGCACGTCATGACGCCAAGGGGGGCATAGCATTCGCCATGATCGAGATCGACCTTCTACCACGGACCAGCGCCCAGGGAAGCAGGCCCGTTTCCTCGACTCCCGTGCCCCGCAAGCCCTTCCGTTTCCTGGTGCAGGATCCGTGGGTCCTGGCGTCGAGCCTCGTCGTCGTACTGTCCCTGGTCTGTTCCGGTTGGCTTCTGGCTGTCGGCCACGAGCAGACGGCGGAGTTGAACGCTGCGCTGGAGACGGCCGTCCGGGACTCCATGCGAACGGCTATGCTGGCTGCGGAGGCGCAGCTGTTGGGCGCCAGGCTTGATTCCGTACGGAAGCGGGTCTCCGTGATCCGGGATATCGACTCCAGCCGGTATGTCTGGCCTCGGCTGCTTGACGAAGTGGCGAAGGCACTGCCGCGGGAGGCGTGGCTCGTCCAGATCGCGCAGTCGTCCACGGTCGCCGGGGATGTTCGGTTCAGGGTCGAAGGCAAGACCTTTGAGAGCTTCGCCATCTCCCGCTTCTGGGACCGCATGGAGTCTTCGGCCTTCATACAAGACGTGCGTTTGGTGAGTACCGAGCACCTGATGGAATCGCTGGGCGATTCCAGCGAACCGGCGCGCGCCTATTTCTTCGTCCTCGAAGCCGGCTATCGGGACCCGCGTCCCCAGCTCCCGGAGCCGGCAACCGTGTCGGCGGCCCAGAGATGAAGCTGGTTCCGCAGGGCTCGGTGCGAAAAAGCGCAGTGTCGCTTGCGTGCCTGGCGCTCGCGTGCGTGTACCTCGTACACACCTACGCCTACGCGCCCAGGGCGGAGGACACGAGGAGCCGGGAAGCCAGGCTTCGGGCGCTCGTGGAGGGGAACCGCGAGAGTGAAGGCAATCCGGGTCCGGACGAGCCCGGTCTCGATCAAGCGCTCGAATCCTACGAGCTGCTGATCGAGCAGCTGGAGACTCGGATTCCCTCCGGAGACGAGGTCCCGGGGCTGATGGAGGCGGTTGCGGCGGCGGAGCGCCGCGCGGGCGTCGAGATGACCATGCTCCGTCCCGAGCCGCCCGAATCGCACGAGGCCTACGAGATCTGGAGCTATCAGCTGGCAGTACGAGGAGGATACCACGCGATCGGGGCGTTTATCACGGCCATCGGGTCGCTGGACCACGTCGCCGCCACCGACGACATGATCATTGCCGCAGAGAGCACCGCCGCGGACGCCACCGGGCAGGGACAGGTCACGGTGGTGGCCAGCTTTCGAATGCGCCTTCGCGTAAAGACTACGCGCGGGGCGGTAGTCCCGGACTAACGAGAGAATGTGAGGCAGCCCGAAATGACAGGAATACTGATCGCCCGGATCTTGCTATGGCCGGTCTTGGCGCCGGTTGGGCCCATAGTGGGGCAGACTCCGGAACGGGTGCGCGACGACAGTGTCTCCACCCGCGAGAACCGCCTCTCGGCGGAGACGCCGGTTGCGGAGAGCCCGCCGGTGCCGGGACGCGATACCTTCACGTACGTGACCACAGGGCGCCGGGACCCGTTTCTTCCCGTGCCCATAACCAGGCCGCCGGAGGAGAATGTCCCCCTGGACGCCGAAGTGCTCGGCATCATCAACCACGTCGATCCCCGGCGGAGCGTGGTAGTGATCCGGCTCCTGCGGGAGGGGTTGGGCGAAGGGGGGCGCCTTGACGGGTCGGGTGGTGGTGCGGCGGGTGGCACCTACCGGTTGAGGCTGGACGACCGGATCGGAAACATCCGGGTCCTCGCGATACACCAGCATCATGTAGTCGTCGAGTTCGTGAGCTCCGAGGGGGTCGAACGGCGTCTCCTGGAACAGCCGGGGGCCCGGCGAGGTTCCCGATGACTGGCCGGACCGGGCCACGGCTTGCTTTGACTTTTCGTCTCGTTCTAGTGTGCGCCGGGGTCGCCCTGCAGCCGGTTTCGGCCCGGGCCACCAGCGCGACGGCCGCGCCGCAGCCGCCCGGCGATTCCATCACGGTGTCCTTCTACGAGACTCCGATCCGCGATGTCCTGTTCGCCTTTGCCGAGTTCTCGGGACGCTCCATCGTGGCGGGCGCAGGGGTCGAGGGCCTTCTCTCCGCCGAAATCCGTGGACAGCCGTGGGACGTTGCGCTGCGGACACTCGTGGAGGCCTACGGCCTTGTCGTCCACGAACAGGAAGACGGAATCATCCGCGTGGAGGACGCCGGGCAGATCTTCGAGAATGATGCCGTGCGGCCGGTAGCCACCAGGTCGTTCAGAATCAGCTACGTGGAGGCTGCCGAGCTGGAGGTGCTGGCAGCGGCGCTCCTGACGGAACGGGGGAGAACCTCGGTCGGGGTTGCGACCAATTCCCTTGTTGTGACCGACGTTCCGCGGGTCCTGGATGCGGTCGCCGAGTTGGTGGAGACGCTCGATGTTCGCGTCAGGCAGGTGGACATCGCGGCCAAGATCATCTTCATCAACCGGACGGGGCTGGAAGGCTTCGGCATCACCTACGACCTGAAGGACACCCGGGGGAACCAGTTCAATCGCCTCACGCCCGGTGTTGCCGATACCGACGGTGACGGGGTCCTCTCGCTTCCCGCGGAGCAGGTCCCGAGAGGCACGGACGTGGTGGCGCTGGGAGGCAACTCGATCGCGGCGCTGGGCAATGCAAGTGACCGGATTGTGGGACCGACGCTGTCCGTTCTTACTTCGCTGGTCATCGGACGCAGTACCCTGATCGGCTTCATCGATGCTCTCGAGGCCATCGAACTCACCAATGTGGAGGCGCAACCGTCGGTTCGCGTGATGGACAACCGCACGGCGAGGATCCTGGTCGGCGAGGAAACCCCGGTGCGCGTGCTCGACGCGGGTGCTCAGGTGCAGGCCGGCAGCGGATCGCGAAGCCCGGGCGGTCTTCCGGTCGCAACGGTGGACTACATCGAGACCGGGGTGATACTCGAAGTCGCCCCACGGATTACCGATGGAGGCGACATCCTTCTCGACCTGTCCGCCGAAAGATCCTCGGCGGATCTGGCACCGTCCGATGTTGGACTCACCTTCAGGAAACAGAGAGCCGAGTCACAGGTGCTCCTCAAGGACGGCGAGACCGTGGTGATCGGAGGACTGACGGTCAGCGAGGTGGGAGAGGTCAGATCGGGCATCCCCCTCCTGATGAATCTGCCCCTGGTGGGCAGGCTGTTTGCCACCAGCAGAAAGTCTTCGGTAGAGCGTGATCTCCTTATCATGGTCACGCCGACGATAGTGCGTGGAACTTCCCCGTGAACGGGGCCTTCGCTATCTATGGACAGCCCTGCGGACCCGTGCGCCGCCCAGCAGACACCATCTCTCAAGCCACCGATGTCGCTCAAACACCTGTCGTTCCACACGGCCGGAGAATCCCACGGACGCGGCCTCGTCGCCGTCGTGGAGGGGGTGCCGGCCGGGTTGCCGCTGGACCCGGCCGCGGACATCGATCCCGACCTGCGCCGCCGCCAGGGTGGCTATGGCAGGGGACGCCGCATGAAGATCGAATCGGATCGGGCGGAGATGATCTCGGGCCTGCGACTCGGCGTCACGCTGGGCTCTCCGGTGTCCATGATCATCTGGAACCGCGACTGGAAGAACTGGACGACGGCCATGGCCCACGACCGGCCCGAGCCCGACGTGAACCCCAAGGCGCTCCGTCCGGTCTACCTGCCCAGGCCGGGGCATGCGGACCTCACCGGCGTCCTGAAATACGACCGCCGCGACGCCAGGGATGTCCTGGAGAGGGCTTCCGCCCGTGAAACCGCCGCTCGGGTCGCGTGCGGCGCCGTCGCCCGCACCCTGCTGCGGGAACTCGGGGTGTCGGTCGGCAGCCACGTCACCCGGATCGGGGACGCCGAGGCACGGGCCCCTGACACGCTGCCCGCAGATCTGAACAGGGCAGTCGACACCTCGCCCCTGCGCACGCTCGACCGCGAGGCCGAGACGGACATGATCGCCGCGATCGACGCCGCGCGGAAGGAAGGGGACACCGTAGGCGGATGCTTCGAGGTGGTGGTGCGGGGTCTGCCGGTCGGACTCGGCAGCTACGTGTCGTGGGATCGCAAGCTGGACGGACGGCTCGCGCAGGCGGTGATGTCGGTCCACGCGGTCAAGGGCGTGGAGATCGGTCCGGCCTTCGTCAACGCGGGGCGTCCGGGGTCGAGGGTACACGACGCCATCCACCGGAATGAGGCTGAAAGGCGTGCCGGGGGGTTCGGACGCGCCGGCAACCGCGCCGGTGGGCTGGAAGGCGGAATCACCACGGGTGCGCCGCTGGTCGTGCGCGGCGCGATGAAGCCGATCTCGACACTTCTCCGGAAGCGGCTACCGAGCGTCGACCTCAGGGACGGCAGTTCCCGGGTGGCCACCGTGGAGCGGAGCGACGTGTGCGCCGTGCCGGCAGCCGCGGTTGTCGCCGAGGCGATGGTCGCGCTCGTGGTAACCGACGCGATACTGGAGAAGTTCGGCGGTGATTCCCTCGGCGAGTTGCGCCGAAACCTGGATGCGTACGTGGAACACCTCGCCGCGAGAGGGTTTCGTGAGCGACACACCGCCGTCCGCGAAGAGCCCGAACTCCAGCCGGATCCCGGTACCCCATGAAGACTCTGGTACGGAAGCTGCAAGCCCGCCCATCGCCCGGCCCGGTTTCGGTTGAACGCGTGGTGATCCTCGGATTCATGGGTGCGGGCAAGTCGACGGTGGGCCCGATGCTGGCGGCTCGGCTCGGCTGGGCCTTCGTCGACCTGGACCACCAGATTGCCGAACTGGCGGGAGCGCCGGTGGACGAGATCATCCGCAGGCGTGGCCTCGAGGACTTCCGCCGCCTGGAATCCAAGGCCGGCAGGGAGGTCCTGCGGCGCACGCGGGTCGTGGTCGCCGTCGGGGGTGGCTGGCCTGCGGAGCCGGGCCACATGGAGCTGCTGGCCGGCGGAACACTTTCGGTCTGGCTCCTCGTGAGTGCCGAAACGGCGCTCGCGCGGATCGCGGGATCGGTCACCCCGAGGCCCCTGCTGGACGTTGCCGACCCGCTGGCAACCGCGGAGTCGCTCCTGGCCCGGCGCAGGAAACACTACCAGCGGGGGGATATCCGGATCGACACGGAGCACAGGACGCCGGACGAGGTGGTCGGCGACATTCTAGAGAGTCTTGCCCCTCGCGGGGCACACGAAAAAGGGGAAGAAACCGCGTGAAGCTGGTGATTGTGGAGTCGCCCGCCAAGGCCAGGACAATCGAACGTTTCCTCGGCCCGGAGTACACCGTCGAGGCTTCCTACGGACACATCCGCGACCTCCCCCGGACGGCCAGCGAGACGCCCAGCGCCATCCGGGACAAGGCATGGGGCCGGATGGCCGTCGACACCGAAGGGGGATTCCGGCCCTTCTACATCGTGCCGGCGGAGAGCAGGAGGCATGTGCGCGAACTGAAGGCGAAGCTCGCAGGGGTCGAAGAGATCGTGCTCGCCACCGACGAAGACCGAGAGGGCGAGTCCATCAGTTGGCATCTGCTGGAGGTGTTGAAGCCGAAGGTGCCCGTCCGGCGCATCGCCTTCCACGAAATCACCCGCCCCGCGATCCAGGCGGCCCTGCAGAACCCGCGCAGTGTGGACAAGAGACTTGTGCGGGCACAGGAAGCGCGCCGTATTCTCGATCGTCTGTTCGGTTACAGCCTCTCGCCGGTGCTGTGGAAGAAGGTGCGGACAAAGCTGAGCGCGGGGCGCGTCCAGAGCGTGGCGCTGCGGCTGATCGTGGAACGGGAGGAGGAGCGCCGGCGCTTCCGCGTGTCCGAGTTCTGGCGTGCCAGGGCGAAGCTGGCACACGGGGATGAAGTGTTCAGCGCCGTGCTGACGCGTGTGGGGGGTCGGTTGCTGGCCACCGGCAAGGACTTCGACTCCGCCACCGGACGGATTCGCGATTCGTCGCGCGCTCTGTCCCTCGACGAGGATGCCGCGACACGCATCGCCGAGGGCGCCGTCGAGGCCGTGCCCTGGCGGGTTGACTCGGTCGAACGAAAGTCGAGCGTGCAACGGCCTGCGCCCCCGTTCACCACCTCCACCCTGCAACAGGCGGCCAGCAGCCGGCTGGGCATGTCGCCCCGGCAGACGATGAGAATCGCGCAGCGCCTGTACGAAGGCGTGGATCTGGGCGGCGGGGACCGTGAAGGCCTCATTACCTACATGAGAACCGACTCGGTGACGCTGTCCAACAAGGCGCTGGCCGACGCGGGCCGGCACATCAAGGCCGCCTTTGGTCCCGACTACTACCAGGGTCCAAGACGCTACAAGACGAAGTCCAGGGTCGCCCAGGAGGCCCACGAAGGGATCCGGCCCACGGAAGTCGACCGGACCCCCGACCGAATGGGTAGGTATCTGGACCGCCGCGAACTCGCCCTCTACCGGCTCATCTGGAGCCGCACCGTCGCATCCCAGATGGCGGATGCCAGACTCGACCGCACGACCCTGGAGATCGCCGCGCGTATCGAAGGCGTCGACCATGCCTTCCAGACGACCGGCTCGGTGGTGCGCTTCCCGGGGTTCTTCAGGGTCTACGGAGGAGCCAGAAAGGACCAGATCCTGCCACAGCTCGAGGAAGGGGACGAGATCCACGCGGAGGGAAGCCGCGGCGCCGGCCAGGTTGTGCCGTCCGGCCAGGCCCGCCATGGCGTACTGCTGCGCTCCGTTGAACCCGAACGCCGCGAGACGAAACCCCCGGCCCGCTATACGGAGGCTTCGCTGGTGCGGAAGCTGGAAGAGGAAGGCATCGGCCGCCCCTCTACCTACACTCCGACCATTTCGACCATTCAGGAGCGCGACTATGTACGGAAGCGCGGTGGCAGTCTGGTGCCGACCTACACCGGGATGGCGGTGAACCAGCTCCTGCGCTCCCACTTCGAGAAGTATGTGGATGTTGGCTTCACGGCCCGCATGGAAGACGCGCTCGACGACATCGCCCGGGGAGAAGTGGAATCGGAGAGCTTCCTGCGCGACTTCTACAACGGACGGCGGGGGAAGCCCGGCCTCGCCCGCCAGATCGAGGAGACCCTCCCGGGGATCGACTACCCCGCCGTAACCGCCGGCACCGACCCGGACACAGGCGAGCCCATCCGAATCAGGATCGGAAGGGACTCGGTGTATGCGGAGCGGGGCCAGGGGGATGCCGTGGTGCGGGCCACGATCCCCGACGAGATGCTCATTGACGAGCTTACCGTGGACAAGCTGACCGACCTTCTGAACACGCCCAGGGGCGGTGAAGAGCCCATCGGCAACGATCCGGCGACCGGTCGGCCGGTCTTCGTCAGAAAGGGTCGGTATGGTCCCTACGTCCAGCTGGGAGACTCGAGGGCGCAGGAGAAGCCCCGCTGGGTCGGTCTTCCCGACGGGATGGACCCGGCCGATGTCACCCTCGCCTATGCGTTGCGGCTCCTCTCGCTCCCACGCACTCTCGGCAAGGATCCCGAGAGCGGTGAACCGGTGAAGGCCGGGCTGGGACGCTACGGCCCCTACGTGCAGCGGGGCCGCGAATACCGCAACATCGAGTCCGCCGACCGGGTCTTCACTGTTACGCTGGACGAGGCGTTGACCCTGCTCGCCCAGGAGAAGAAGCCGCGCCGCGCCGCCAGGGCGGTACTCAAGGAGCTGGGCGCCCACCCCGACTCGGGCAAGGCCGTCCGGGTGCTGGAAGGACGCTATGGGCCGTACGTTACCGATGGGACCACCAACGCAAGCATCCGCAGGGGCACGGACCCGGCGGCCGTGACCATCGGGCAGGCGACCGAGCTTCTGGCGGAAGCCGCACAGCGAAAGAAGACCCGGAGATCCGGAGGCCGGCGAAGGACCTCCGCGGCGCGGCGCTAGGGGGATCACGGTTTGAGCGCGGCGATCGTGGTCGGGGGTGGACTGGCAGGCTGCGAGGCGGCGCTTGCCCTGGCGCGCAAGGGCCACCAGGTGACGCTGATCGAAATGCGTCCGGTGCGGACGACCGAGGCGCACCAGACGGACGCGCTCGGGGAACTGGTCTGCACCAATTCCTTCAAGAGCGAGCTCCCGGCAACCGCGCACGGCCAACTCAAGCGCGAGATGCGGCGTCTCGACTCCGCGCTCCTTGCGGCGGCCGATGAGAGCAGGGTTCCGGCCGGCTCCGCGCTGGCTGTCGACAGGCATCTTTTCGCGAATGCGCTGACGCGAAGGGTGGAGGCCCATCCCGGCATCACGGTGATGCGTGACGAGGCGGAATCGATACCGGAACGTCCGGTGGTCGTGGCGACCGGGCCTCTCACATCGGCCGCGCTGGCCGACGCCATCACGGCGGAGTTGGGGGATGAGGGGCTGGCCTTCTATGACGCGATCGCCCCGATCGTTCATGCCGATTCGCTCGATCGTCGCCTGGTCTTCGCAGCCGGCCGCTACGGGCAGGAGGCGGACTACCTGAACTGCCCGCTCGACGCGGCCGAGTACGACGCTTTCCTCGCGGCCCTCCGGAGGGCCGATGTATACGACGGACACGACTGGGACACCGTTCCCTACTTCGAGGGGTGTCTGCCGATCGAGGTGATGGCTGCGCGGGGTCACGACACCCTGCGCTTCGGGCCGATGAAGCCGGTGGGCCTGCGGGATCCGCGCACCGGATCTCGGCCCCACGCGGTTGTCCAGCTCAGGCGGGAGGACCGGGCCGGGCAGATGTGGAACCTGGTCGGCTTCCAGACCCGCCTGCGAACCGGCGAGCAGCGGCGGGTGTTCTCCATGATTCCCGGGCTTGGGGAGGCGGAGTTCCTCCGGTGGGGCTCCATCCATCGCAACACCTACCTGAACTTCCCCCGCTGCCTCACCGCCTGGGGTTCGTCGCGCCGGCGCGAGGATCTGTTCTTCGCCGGGCAACTCACGGGGGTGGAGGGATATACCGAATCCGCCGCCTCCGGCATTCTGGCGGGAATCAACCTTGACCGGGTCATGAGCGGCGAGGAACCCGTGGTGCCTGCGGGCGTCACCATGATGGGCGGACTGTACCGGTACCTGCGGGAAGCGGATCCGGACTCCTTCCAACCCATGAACTCCAACTGGGGACTGGTGGACCCGCTGCCCGGCGCACCCAGGAAGAAGGCGCTGCGCCGGGAAGCCCTGGCCGACCGCGCCGATCGCTGCTTCCGGAACTGGATCGCCGAACACGGTCTCGTTCCCACCGCCGTGGACGCCCCGCAATGACCCCCCAGGTCGCGCACTTCCTCGCCCACCTGGAGAGCGGCCGGAACCTGTCCCCCCATACGATCGCGGCCTACAGGCGCGACCTGCGCGACCTCGAAGCCTTCCTCGGCGGCCACCTCGGCCGCGCGGACTTCCACTGGCGCGACATCACCCGGCGAGATCTCCGCGCCTTCCTCGGCCATGCCACCCGGCGCGGTCTCGCGCCGCGCACCGTCGCGCGCAAGCTGTCAGCGGTCCGCGCCCTCTTTCGCCACCTCCACCGCGAAGGCGAGATCCCGGCGAACCCGGCGCGCCTCGTGCGCGGCCCGCGGCTCGACCGCACCCTCCCGGGCCATGTGCGCAGCGAAGAGATGCAGGGGCTGCTGCACTGGGCGGAAGCCGCCGCCGCCGGCCGGGACGACCTCACCACGACCCGCCTGCTTGCCATCCTGGAACTCCTCTACGGGAGCGGCCTGCGCCTCTCCGAACTCACCTCCCTCGACACCCGGTCGCTGGACCTGGAGCGAGGTCTGGTCCGCGTGCTCGGCAAGGGCCGCAAGGAGCGCATCGTTCCGGTGACCTCGGCCGCCGCCAGAGCCGTCCGCCGCTACCTCACGCACCGGGCCGAGGTCGCACAGCCCGGCTGCGACGCGCTCCTCGTCGGGCGGCACGGCCGCCGCCTCTCCGGCCGCTACGTTCAGCGCACCGTTCGTGAAGTGCTGGATGATTGCGCCTCGGGGACCGGCCTGTCCGTCCACTCGCTGCGCCACACCTTCGCGACCCACCTCCTCGACGCGGGCGCCGATCTCATGGCGGTCAAGGAGCTGCTGGGCCACGCCTCGCTGGGCACCACGCAGATCTACGCCCACACCTCCCGGGAGCGCCTCCGCCGCGTGTACAAGGGAACCCACCCGCGCGCATAGCTCAGCTATTCCCCTCTCGTCGCGCCTTGCCAGCCCGGCCCCTCGCATCCGGCCTGGCCGGAACTCCCCTACCCGCAGTCCCCCGTCGTGCCTACCTTTGTTGACTGCCAAGCCGCACCGGCCTCCAGCAGTCCGTGGAATACGCCCCGCTGCATTTGAACGGTGATGCATCCGGGCTGGACCTCTCCGCTCAGAATGGCCCCAACGAACTCTTCCCGCGAGCGCCCATCCCCCGTGTCGTCCCTGGAACCGGGCAGTCCCGTGCGCGCCACCACCGTCATCGCGATCGCCCGCGACAGCCGGGTGGCGATGGCCGGCGACGGCCAGGTGACCATGGGAGAAACCGTGGTGAAAGGGGCTGCGCGCAAGGTGCGGCTGCTCCGCGACGGCAACATCCTGGCCGGCTTCGCAGGCGCGGTGGCCGACGCCTTCACCCTCTTCTCAAAGCTCGAGGGGAAGCTGGAACGCTGGCCCTCGAACCTGCCTCGCGCCTGCGTCGAGCTGGCCAAGGAGTGGCGCACGGACCGATACCTCCGCCGCCTCGAGGCCCTCCTGGCAGTGGCGGATCGCAATCACCTCTTCCTGGTGGGCGGCGACGGCAACGTGATCGAGCCCGACAGGCCCATCGTGGCCATCGGTTCGGGCGGCGCCTACGCCCTCGCGGCGGCCAACGCGCTGTACGAGCATACCGACATGGATGCGCCCACGATCGCGCTCCGCGCAATGGAGATCGCCGCCGACATCTGTGTCTTCACGAATCGGGAAATCACCGTGCTGGAGCTGGAACCCGCATGAAACCACCAACTGCCCACGCTCCCGCGCCTCCGGCCGCGCCCGCCCAGCCCGTGGCCGGGGACGAGGCGCCCCGCTGGCTCGACCAGCTCACCCCGCGAGAGATCGTCGCGGAGCTGGACAGGTACATCATCGGCCAGTCCGACGCCAAGAAGGCGGTGGCGATCGCGCTCCGCAACCGCTGGCGGCGCCAGCAGGTGGAGGACGAGCTGCGTGAAGAGATCCTGCCCAACAACCTGATCATGATCGGTCCCACCGGGGTGGGGAAGACGGAAATCGCGCGACGCCTGGCGAGGCTGGCCGGGTCGCCGTTCGTCAAGGTCGAGGCCTCGAAGTTCACCGAGGTGGGGTACGTGGGCCGCGACGTGGAGTCGATGGTGCGCGACCTCGTGGATACCGCGGTCGCGATGGTCCGGGCAGCCCGCGAGGACGAGGTCGAAGAGGAGGCTGCAGACCGCGCCGAGGAGCGCATCCTGGATATGCTCCTCCCGGAATCGAAACCCCGACCGGGTCCTGACCGGTCGCCGGGGCCCTCAGGCGAACCCGATACGGGTCGCGACGGGAATGAGGACGCCGCCCCCGAGCCCAAGGTCTTCGTCGCGGGGCCGACTGGTGGCCCGCGCCAGGCCGAGCGGCTCGATCCCAACGGCGACGCGGCCCTCGCCCAGCGCCGGGCACGCACCCGCGAGAAGCTGCGCAAGCTCCTCGTGGACGGGCACCTGGAGGACCGTACCGTGGATCTGGACGTGCAGCAGGGCCCCTCGATCAGCGGCATGATGCTCCCGGTCGGCGGGATGGAGGGGATGGACATGAACTTCACCGAGATGCTCCAGGACATGCTGCCGAAGCGCTCGAAGCGGCGCACGGTCACCGTCGCCGAGGCGCGCCGCATCCTGGTCCAGGAGGAGCTGGACCGGCTCGTGGACATGGACGAGGTGGTCAATGAGGCGCTGGACCGCGCGGAGGAGACCGGGATCATCTTCCTCGACGAGCTCGACAAGGTGGCGGGCCGGCAGGGCGGGGCGGGGCCGGATGTGAGCCGCGAGGGGGTGCAGCGCGACCTGCTCCCCATCGTCGAGGGGTGCAACGTCCAGACCAAGTACGGCTTCGTCCGCACCGACCACATCCTCTTCATCGCGGCGGGCGCCTTCCACGTCGCCAAGCCGGCCGACCTCATCCCGGAGCTGCAGGGCCGCTTCCCCATCCGCGTCGAGCTCGGCAGCCTGAACGCGCCGGAGTTCGCCCGGATCCTGAAGGAGCCCCGCAACGCCCTGGTGCTGCAGTACCGGGCGCTCGTCGAGACGGAGGGCGCGGCGCTCGAGTTCACCGACGGCGGGATCGAGGAGATCGCACGGATCGCGGCCGACCTGAACGACCGGATGGAGAACATCGGTGCGCGCAGGCTGCGGACCGTGCTGACGACGCTCCTGGAGGAGCTCCTCTTCGGCCTCCCGGACGAGGGCACCGGCGAGAAGGTGGTGGTCACCGCCGAATTCGTCCGCGAGCGGCTCGACAGGATCGCTTCCGACGACGACCTCAGCCGCTACATCCTCTGATCCGGGCACGGGGCATGGGATCCCGCAAGGCGCGCGACTTCATCGATCTCGCCGAGCACGACGGCGGCTACCTGCTCCACCTCCTGGATCTGGCACGCCGCCTCAAGATGGGCAGGATCACCGGGCGTCCGCTGGAGGGCCGCTGCCTCGCGATGATCTTCCGCAAGAGCTCGACCCGCACGCGGGTCAGCACGGAGGTGGGGATGGCCCAGCTGGGCGGACACGCCCTCATGATCGCGGACCGCGACTCCCAGATGGGGCGCGGCGAGAGCGTCCGCGACACGGCCCGGGTCCTGAGCCGCTACGTAGACGCGATCCTCATCCGCACCTTCGGCCATGACGAGGTGGTCGAGCTTGCGCGGGACGCTTCGGTCCCGGTCATCAACGGCCTCACCGATCTGCTGCATCCCTGCCAGGTCATGGCCGACCTTCTCACGGCCATCGAGGAGTTCGGCGACGACATCGGCGGGCTGCGGGTGGCCTGGATCGGCGACGGGAACAACATGGCCCACTCCTGGCTCAACGCCGCATCCCGGCTGGGGTTCACGCTCCGGTTGGCCTGCCCGCCCGGCTACGGTCCCGACCCGCAGATCCTGGCCCGGGCGCGGGCCGCGGGTGACGTGGAGATGGTGGACACTCCCGCCGACGCGGCCGCGGGTGCGCGAGTAGTCACCACCGATGTCTGGGCCTCGATGGGGCAGGAGGACGAGCAGGCGGCCCGGGAGGTGGCCTTCGCGGGCTACTGCGTGGACGAGGCCCTGATGGCGCGAGCCCACCCTTCGGGTATCTTTCTCCACTGCCTCCCCGCCCACCGGGGCGAGGAGGTCACAGCGGCGGTGATCGACGGAAAGCGCTCGCGCGTATACCGGGAAGCCGAGAACCGCCTGCATGTGATCAAGGCCGTTCTGCTGGACCTGATCCCCTGATCCAGCGAGAAAACAGTCCATATGGACGGGTACTGACGTTCATATGAACGAAGACAGGAGCCATGACGGCTCCGGGGACCCACATGGACGCTCAACCGATCAGAACGCCTCTCTACGACATTCACACTTCGCTCGGCGCCAGGATGGTGCCCTTCGCCGGCTACGCGATGCCGATCCAGTACCCGGCCGGGATCAGGGCGGAGCACGCGGCGGTACGCACGTCCGCAGGACTCTTCGACGTCTCCCACATGGGGGAGTTCACCGTGCAGGGGCCCCAGGCGGAGGAATTCGTCCAGTACCTGACGGTGAACGACGCCTCGCGCGTGGCCGTCGGTCAGGCGCAGTACTCGGCGCTCTGCAACGAGGAGGGCCGCATCCTCGACGACCTGCTCGTCTACCGCTTCACGGACCGCTTCATGCTGGTGGTGAACGCCGGCAACCGGGCGAAGGACTGGCGGTGGGTGACCGATCACGCTGCGCGCTATGACGTGGAACTGTCGGACGACTCCGACGACATCGCGCTGATCGCTCTGCAAGGGCCCGCAAGCCAGGCGATCCTTGACCCGGTCACCGACGCAGACCTGGGCGCGGTGGGGTACTACCGCTTCGCAGAAGGCGCCGTTGGCGGCGTGCGCGGAGTGATCAGCAGGACCGGCTACACCGGCGAGGACGGCTTCGAACTGTACGTTCCCGCAGCCGCGGCCGAGGCCGTCTGGAACGCGGTCTCCAGGGCCGGACAGCCGCTCGGACTCCAGCCGGCCGGGCTCGGCGCCCGCGATTCCCTGCGGCTGGAGATGGGGTACGCGCTATACGGCAACGATCTCGACGAGGGACATACCGCCCTGGAGTCCGGCCTGGGGTGGATCGTCAAGCTGCAAGCCGGCGATTTCATCGGCCGCGACGCCCTCGCGGCCGAGAAGGCCCGGGGCGTCCGCCGCCGCCTCACCGGCATCCGCCTCACCGCGCGCGGCTTCCCCCGGCCCGGCTACCCCATCGTGTACGCCGGCGAGGATGTCGGCACGGTCACCTCCGGCGTGGCAAGCCCCTCACTCGGCGCGGGCGTCGCGCTCGGCTATCTCCCCGCCGAGGCAGCCCGTCCCGGCACGGAAGTGGGAGTGCGGATCCGGGGCCGCGTCATCCCGGCTGTCACCCGGCGGCCCCCGTTCTACACCGAGGGCTCGATCCGGAGGTAGGCGCTGCGCTGTGGCCAGAACTTCACGTACCGGCGAGACCGTTCTCGTAACGACGCACAACCTGCCGCTGGCCGGGGAGCTGAGGGAAGGCTTCCGGCACGCCGGCTACCGCGTCGACCTCTTCACCTCCGGCGAGGACCCCGCGGGAAGTGAGGATCCTGTCCTGCTCGTCCTGACCGGAGGCGTCCGCACCGAGGCCGCGGTGCGCCAGGCCGGCGATGCGGCCGCCCTCGGACTGCCGGTACTCGCGGTGACCGGCCGCGACGACCGGGGATCCGTCCCGCCCGGGGTGACCACGACCTTTCCCGCGCCCGCCGACCCGGAGGAGATCGTGCTGGTCGGAAGACGGGCGATCGAGCGGCGGCGGCTGCGCCGGGAGACCGGGATCGTGGGCGAGACCGACGCGATGGTGGAAGTGCTGGAGCGCATCGTGCAGATCGCTCCGGTCGACGCCACCGTGCTTATCACCGGCGAATCGGGGACGGGCAAGGAACTGGTCGCCCGGGGGATCCATGCGCTGTCGCGCCGCCGGCACCGCGTCTTCATCCCCGTCAACGTGGCGGCGCTCTCCGAGACACTCCTCGAAAGCGAACTCTTCGGGCACGAGAAGGGTTCCTTCACCGGGGCGATAGACACGCGCAAGGGGCTCTTCGAACTCGCCAACGGAGGCACCATCTTCCTGGACGAGATCGGCGAGATGCCCCCCCAGACCCAGACCAGGCTCCTCCGAATCCTCGAACAGCAGGAATTCCACCGGGTGGGCGGACAGAAGCTGATCCAGGTGAATGTGCGTATCCTCGCCGCGACGAATCAGCGGCTCGACCAGCTCGTCCTCACCGGGGACTTCCGCAAGGACCTCTACTACCGCCTGAACATCCTGACCATCGCGCTGCCGCCGCTGCGCGCCAGGCGCGACGATATCCCGCGCCTGATCGACGCCTTCGTGCGCGAGGCCGCCGAGCGGCACGACCGGGGTCCCTTCCGCGGCATCTCGGCCGACGCCATGGAGATCCTGCTGCGCCACCGGTGGCCGGGGAACGTGCGCGAACTGCGCAATCTCATCGAGAGCATGGTGGTCCTGGCTCCCGGCCGCGAGATCCGCGCCGAAGACATCCCCGAGGATGTCCGTTCCGGCGAACGTTCGCGCGCTCTCGTTCCGGCCGGAACGGCCCCGGCGCGTGGCGGCGGCGACAGCGTGCAGGCGCTCAGACCGCAACTCGAGTTCATCTTCCGCACTATGATGGAGATGAAGGTGGACATCGAAGACCTGAAGCGGGAGTTCGAGGCCTTCCAGTCCGCGGAACAGACCGGCGGCGTGCTGGCCGTTCCCCGTCCGGCCGGCGAAATCGTGCAGCAGCCCCGGACCTCCGTTACCGCCGAGGGTCTTGCGGGGGATCCCGCTACGGCTCCGGCGGGCGTCCCCGACCCCGCCGAGGGCCGGACCTCGCAGTCCGCCGAGGCTCCCGCCACCGCCGAGGACTCCGACGCTGGCGAGACCGCTCCCGCCACCGAGGACTCCGCCACTGCCGCGGACTCCTCCTCCGCAACAGAGACCCCGGCCCCCATCGCCTACAGGCCCGGCATGACCCTGGACGACGTGGAACGGGAGGTCATCCGCACCGTCCTCGACACGGTCGACTGGAACCGCCGTCAGGCCGCGGCGCTGCTCGGCATCGGGGAGCGGACCCTCTACCGCAAGGTGAAGCGCTACGGCCTCGAAGAAGAGGGCCCCGGGGGAGCAGGGGACTGACGCTGCAGCCAGCTCACGCCCCGGCCGCCCGATGCCCCGGACGGCTCACGCCGCGGCCGGCCTGACGCCCCGGTCGGCCGACGCCCCGGCCGCCTCGTCCCGCCTTGCCGGCCCGGCCCCTCGACATCGACGCCATGGGCGCGACACCGGGCCTATTCCGCGGGCCGCTGCCTCGCGATCCTCGCCCGCTCCGCCTCGATCACGGCCAGCCTGGACGACCAGGACGAATCCTCCGCGCCCTGGTAGGCGACCGTCAGCTCCCGGGTCAGGTCCACGCCGCCCGCGTAGGCGTACACGGCCTGGGCGGTGGCCTGCTGCTCGAGCCGGTGGCTGCCCCATCCGGGGGTGATGGCGCGGATGGCCGCGGGCCGCTCCCTCAGTCCGCGCGACACCAGATGGAGGTCGTCGGGCCGGAACTCGGCGCCGGGTTGACGGCTGGTGAAGGACACCAGAAACAACGCCTGCTCCGCGGCACCGGAGCGGCGGGCCAGCTCCGGCCCATGCGCTTCGGCGATTCGCAGCAGCCGGTCGCGTGTGTCGGGCGCCGCGGCCTCGAGGATCCAGGCGGCCAGCGGAGTCACCTCGATCAGCAGCTCGCCGGCGGCCATGCGCACCGATATCTGGTCCTGGCGCAGGGACCCGGAGCGTTCGCGGTCCACCTCCTCGACCGAACGCATCCCCGGTGCCGGCCGGGCCCCCTCCGCAGGCAGCGGGGGCGGCCCGCAGCCGCAGCCCACCCACACGACCGCGAGTGAGCAGAGCATAGCGTGCACGGCGCGCTCGAGTCTCATGAACCTGCCGCCTCCTCCAGTTCGAGCAATGCCGCGATGGCGTCCAGCAGTTCCTCCGCGCCCTCCCCGGTCTTCGCCGAGGTGGAGACGACCTGCTCCTCCGGCACCCCCAGGCGCTCGAGGGTGGCCGGCGCGACGCCTCCCGTCCGCGCCCCCGGCTTGAGCTTGTCGACCTTGGTCAGCGCGATCAGCGTTGGCGCCCCCGTCTCCGCCAGGTACTCGACGAACTCCAGGTCCCCGGCGGTGGGGGGGTGCCGCGAGTCGACCAGGTAGACGACACCACGCAGCTGCTCGCTCCCCGCAAGGTAGCCCCTGACCAGCTTCCGCCACGAGTCCCGCACCGCCCGGGGGGCCCTCGCGTACCCCGATCCGGGAAGGTCCACCAGAAGAAACGCGCGGTTCACTTCGTAGAAGTTAAGGGCCTGCGTCTTCCCGGGCTGTGCCGAAACGCGCGCGATCTTCCGCCGGGGCCGCCCCAGCAGCCGGTTGATCAGAGACGACTTGCCGACGTTGGACCGACCCGCGAAGGCAACCTGCGGGAGCCCCGAGGGAGGCGGCTGGTCCAGCGCCACCACGGATCCGATGAACTCGACGCTCCGAATGATCATTCCAGTCACGGGCTGCAGCCCGCCTCACGTCACCTGGCCGCCGAGTCCGTGCGCCCCCTGCGCGGCCGCGCCGGTCCGGTCCCTGGCACCCCGCCGGGGCAGCAGCGCCTCGCGCAGCACCTGGTCCATCGTATCGACGAGTACCAGCTTCACCCCCGCGCGCACCTCGTCGGGCAGCCGCTCGATGTCGACCACGTTCGCCCCGGGGAGCAGGACGCGCCTGATCCCTCGGCGGAGTGCCGCGACCGCCTTCTCCTTGATCCCGCCCACGACGAGGACGCGTCCCCGCAGCGTGATCTCGCCGGTCATCGCCAGATCGGCGCGGGTGGGGGTGTTGGTGAGCGCCGAGATCAGCGCCACCGCGATGGTGATCCCCGCCGACGGGCCGTCCTTCGGCGTGGCCCCCTCGGGGATGTGGATGTGGATGTCCAGCTCCCGGTGGAACTGCTCGGAGAGGCCGAGCCACCTGGCCCGGGACCGTGCGTAGGTCACCGCGGCGAAGGCGGACTCCTTCATCACGTCGCCCAGGGTGCCCGTGAGCTGAATCTTTCCCGAGCCCGCCACCACGGCGACCTCCACCTCCAGGACTTCGCCCCCGGCCGCCGTCCAGGCGAGCCCGCAGGCGATCCCGGCCCGATCCCTGCCGTCCTCGCGAGTCCGGGGCAGGTGAACCGGCGGCCCCAGGAGTGCCGGAAGACCTGCCGCCTCCACGGGCTCCACCCTCTCCAGCGCGGGTGACCCGCCGTCCGGCTGCCGTTCCGCTCCGCCGCCCGCCACCCGGTCCGCGCTGGCCGCTCCGCCGCCCGCCACCTGCCGCGCGAGCTTGCGCGCCACCCGCGACAGCCGCCGTTCCAGTTCGCGCACCCCGGCCTCGCGGGTGTACTCGGCGATGATCTTCCGGATCGCGCCGTCCGAGATGGCAGGACCGAACGGCTCCAGCCCATGCCGCTCCACCTGCTTCGGCCACAGGAAGCGGCGCGCGATGATGACCTTTTCGGTGTCCAGATACCCGGGGAGCCGGATCACCTCCATCCTGTCCCGCAGGGGTGCCGGTATCTCCCCGAGGGTGTTCGCCGTCGCGATGAAGAGGACATCCGACAGGTCGAACTCCAGCTCCAGGTAGTGGTCGGTGAAGGTGCGGTTCTGTTCGGGATCGAGAACCTCCAGGAGCGCCGCTGCGGGGTCCCCGTGGAAGTCCCGGGCCAGCTTGTCGATCTCGTCGAGAAGGAAGACCGGGTTCCGCGACCCTCCCCGCCGCATGCCCTGAACCACCCTGCCCGGGAGCGCCCCCACATAGGTGCGGCGGTGGCCCCGGATCTCGGCCTCGTCGCCCACGCCCCCCAGGCTCACCCGCACGAACCTCCGCCCCAGGCACCCCGCGATGCTCCGGCCCAGCGAGGTCTTGCCCACTCCGGGCGGGCCGACCAGGCACAGGATCGGTCCCCGCAGCTTCCCGACCAGGGTAAGGACGGCGATGTGGTCGAGGATGCGCTCCTTGACCTCCTCGAGCCCGTAGTGCTCCGCTTCGAGCACCTCCGCCGCGTGTTCCGCATCCAGGCTGTCGGTGGTCTCGTGCCTCCATGGCAGCGCGAGGATCCAGTCCAGGTAGGTGCGGATGACCGACGCCTCGGGCGTCACCGGATTCAGCTTGCGCAGCCGTCCGAACTCCCTGTCCACCCGGCTCCGCGCTTCGTCCGGGAGGTCGGCCTCCTCGATGGAGATCTCCAACTCGCTCCATTCGGGATCCAGGGCGACCGACTCGGGATTGAGCGCGTCGAGTTGGTCCTCCAGCGGGCGCGGAGCCTCGCCGATCTCCATCTGCAGCCGGATCTGTTCGTCCAGCTTCTCCTGGATGCGGAGCACGTCGACTTCGCGCATGAGAAGGGAGAGCAGCACTTCGAATCGCGCCGCCGCCTCTTCGGCCTCCAGGATCTCCTGCCTCTCCTGGCTCGCGACGAGGAGATGACCCGCGATCAGATGCGCCGTGCGGACACGGTCGCTCGCCTCCGCGACGGTCGCGATCATCGCGTCGGGGATCTTGTCGCTGAGCTGCACATACTCGCGGAAGAGCTCCTGCACGCTGCGCGCCAGCGCGTCGAGAGCCGGGTCGGGCGCGGCATCGACATCGTGCTCCCGGTCGGTCACCAGCGCCACCGAGGCCCGCAACGGTGGCGCGTCCGGCAGAAACCGCTCGATGCGGGCTCGTCCCAGCCCCTCCAGCACCGCGCGCGCGTTCGCGCCCTTCTGCGGCGTCACCTGCACCACCCGCACCACCGTCCCCACCCGGTAGAGGTCCTCGCGCTCCGGCACATCGACGCCCGGGTCCCTCTGCGCGACCAGCAGGGCCAGCCGGTCGCCGGCCCTCGCTTCGGCAAGCGCCGCCACCGAGGCCGGCCGGCCGATCAGCAGCGGCAGAACCATGTACGGGAAGAAGACGATGTCGCGGAGCGCGATCACCGGGAGTTCGGCGGGGATTTCGAAGGAGCCGTCGACCCGGTGGAGCTTTGCCATCGCCCTAGAAGCAGTCCGTGGAACAGGTCCCCGCTGCATTCGGGCAGCGATGCATCCGCGGACCGCGGTGCTCTCGCGTTCCAAATGTCAAGAGAGATTTACATCTTGTCATGTCGCCGCCCTCGGTGCTGCGCGGAGATTATCCGCGGACCGCTGAGGTCAGGCCTCTTTCCGTTGCGCCTCGGGCCTGAGGACGAGGAGCGGGGGAACCCTGCCGCCCACCGACTCGGGGGTCACCACGACCTCCCGCACATCGCCCCTGGAAGGGAGCTCGAACATCACATCGCGCATCACCCGCTCCATCACGGCCCGCAGGCCCCGCGCGCCGGTCCCGCGTTCGAGCGTCTGCCCCGCGATCTCGCGCAGCGCCCCCGGATCGAAGGTCAGGCCGACGCCCTCGATCTCGAACATCTTCTGGTACTGTCTCACCAACGCGTTGCGGGGCTCCTGCAGGATGCGCAGGAGGGCTTCCTCGTCGAGGTCCTCGAGCTGGACCGTCACGGGCAGCCGCCCGACCAGTTCGGGGATGAGGCCGAAACGCTGGAGGTCCTCGGGCTCCAGCCACACCATCAGGTCACCATCCGCGGCGTCGGCCGGGGTTCCGGGCGGGCGGGCTTCCCCGTCCCCGCCTTCACCCGTCCGCTCGCCAAACCCGATCTGCCGCCTCCCGAGGCGGTGCTCCACGATCTTGTCGAGGCCCTCGAACGCCCCTCCGCATATGAAGAGGATGCTGGTGGTGTCGATCTGGATGTACTCCTGCTGGGGATGCTTGCGGCCACCCTGCGGCGGCACGTTGGCCACCGTCCCCTCCAGGATCTTGAGGAGCGCCTGCTGCACCCCCTCGCCCGATACGTCGCGCGTGATCGACGGGTTCTCCGACTTGCGGGCGATCTTGTCGAGCTCGTCGATGTAGACGATCCCGCGCTCGCAGTCGTTGGTGTTGAAGTCGGCGGCCTGCAACAGGCGCACCAGGATGTTCTCGACATCTTCGCCCACGTACCCGGCCTCGGTCAGGGTCGTGGCGTCGGCGATCGTGAAGGGCACCTGGAGGATCCGCGCCAGCGTCTGCGCGAGCAGAGTCTTGCCGACGCCGGTGGGACCGACCAGGAGCACATTTGCCTTGTCGATCTCCACCCCGGCCAGCCTGTCCTTCTGGTGGACGCGCTTGTAGTGGTTGTAGACGGCCACGGCGAGCGCACGCTTCGCCTGCTCCTGTCCAATGACGTACTCGTCGAGGACGGACTTGATCTCCTCCGGCTTGAGCGTCGAGACCGACGCCTCCTGGTTTTCGCGCTCCTCCTCCTCGGCGAGGATCTCGTTGCAGAGCGAGATGCACTCGTTGCAGATGTAGACCGAAGGGCCGGAGATGAACTTCTTGACCGACTCCTTGGACTTTCCGCAGAAGCTGCAGCGAAGGTGTCTGTCGCTTGACATCTCTATGTCTCCTGGTCGGAGCCGCCGTTGCGGGCGACTCCCTTGCGCAGGACCTGGTCGACCAGACCGTACCCGACCGCCTCCTCCGCGCTCATCCAGCGGTCCCGGTCCACGTCCGCGTTGATCTTGCTCAGCTTCTGGCCGGTCGTCTCGGCCAGGATCCGGTTCAGGCGCTCCCGCGTGCCCAGAATCTCCTTCGCGGCGATCTCGATGTCGGCCGCGGTCCCCTGGTACCCGGACGACGGCTGGTGCAGCATGATCCGTGCGTTGGGCAGCGCGTTCCTCTTGCCCTTGTCTCCGGCGGCCAGGAGCAGCGCGCCCATCGAGGCCGCCATCCCCACGCAGAAGGTGGAGACCGGAGCGCGCAGGTGGTTCATGGTGTCGTAGATGGCCAGCCCGGCGTAGACGCTGCCGCCCGGCGAGTTGATGTAGAGATAGACATCCCGGTCGGGGTCGTCCGCGTCGAGGAAGAGCAGCTGCGCCACGATGATGTTCGCCACGTTGTCGTCGATGGAGCTTCCCAGGAAGACGATCCGGTCCATGAGCAGCCGGCTGAAGATGTCGTAGCTGCGTTCACCGCGACTGGTTCGCTCGATCACGTAGGGCGGAAAGATCGCCATCGTCCTGGGGAATCCTCTCTCAATCGGGTTCGGTGATTTCGGAGCGGCTCTTGAGGAACTCGAACAGCCTGGCATCGGTGAGCGTCCGCTCGATGTTGCGAAGGCCGCCGGACTTCTTCAGGCGGGCGCGCAGCCGTCCCGGGGACTGGTTGGCACCCCGGGCGAGTTCATCCACGCGTGCGCCGACCTCGTCGGCCGAGGGGCGGAGCCCGTGCTCGTCGACGATCCGGTCGGCCAGGAGATCGCGCTTCACAGCCATCTCCGCCGAGGGCCGGAGTTCCTTTCTCAGATCGGAGAGCTCTTCCGGATCGACACCGTTGGCGTCCCCGATCACCGCGTCCGTGTAGCCTTCGACCATCGAATCGGGGACCTCGAAGTCGTTCGCCTCGACGACCAGGCGGAGCAGCCGGTCACGCAGCTCCGACTCGGCGCGCGCCCGGGCTTCCCTCGCCAGATCCTCGTCGACACGGGCGCGGAGGGTGGCCAGGTCCTCGAAGTCGCCGACCGACCTGGCGAAGGCGTCGTCGAGTGAGGGCAGCTCGGGCACCCGTCGCGAGACCAGTTCGATCCGCAGCCGGTGGCGCTTCCCGCGCCGCGCGTCGTCCTCGAAGTCGTCGGGGAAGCCGACATCGAATTCGCCCGCGGTCCCGGGGGCCAGCGTGCGAATCGCCTCCTCGATGTCGGGCAGGGCCTGGCCCGCTCCGAGCACGATCTCGTACCGGCGGCTGGCGTCCCCGTCGCCGTCCCCGCCGTCCCCGCCGTCCAGGCGAGTCAGCTCCACCGTGACCGAGTCGCCGGCCTCGGGGCTGCCCGACTCCTCGGTCCGCCAGGCCGCGTGATCCCTGCGCAGTCCCTCCAGGATCTCGTCCGCGGCGCCTTCGGGCACCGGCACGCGGGGGCGCTCGACCCTGAATCCGCCCAGCCGGCCCATCGGCACCTCCGGGCGGACTTCGAAGGAAGCCTCGAACGAGATGCGCTTCCCGGGTTCGAACTGGAGGTCCTTCACCTCCACGTCGGAGACCGGCTGCAGTTCGTTGGCGACGATGGCGGCATCGCACGCCTTCCTGACGGAGGTCTGGACCGTCTCCTCCTCGATCGCGCGGCCGTAGTGCTGCAGGACCACCCGCATCGGAATCCTCCCCTTCCTGAATCCCCGCATCTTCACCCTGGACGAGTATTTGCGCACAACGGCCATCCTCTCGGCGTCGACGACCTCGGCCGGGACGCCCACCTTCACGGTGCGCCGGCACCGCTCACCCTCGGTGACCGTCACGTCGAGCCGCGACGCATCGAGCGGGGTTGCGGCGGACTTCACGCTGCGCCCCGCCCGTCATGCGAAAGGGGGGACTCGAACCCCCACGGCCAGGGGCCACAAGATCCTAAGTCTTGCGCGTCTGCCAATTCCGCCACTTTCGCTCCTCCTCCGGGCAATCCGTCATCCATTAAGGTAACGCGGGGGCCATCCCCACCAAGAGCCGGGGGCAGAGGGGTCGAACCGCGAGACGGCCGGAGCCGGAAACGGCGAAGGGGCCGGTCCCTTTTCGAAGGACCGGCCCCCTGGCTGCAACGGGCGACGTCCCGAGAGCGGCGCTGCCGTTCCCGCGCCCGAATCCGTGCCCTGCTCGCGACCCGGCGCGCGGCCGCCTACCGCGGCACCCGGATGTTGTACATCGACGGCCCCCGGCTGACACGCCCGCAGGTGGCGATCATCGACACCACCTCGCCCGCGGACACATCCCTCGTGGCCTCCCGGTAGTCGCGTGCGCCCGCGATCGGGCTGCCGTCGATTTCGGTGATCACGCAGTTGGGGAGAATCCCCTTGCGGTGGGCCGGCCCCCCTACCAGGATCGCCTCGACCACAACGCCCTGAGCGCTCTCGAGACCCAGTTCCATCGCGAGTTCACGCGTGATCTCCCCTACCCGGATCCCGATCTCGTCGGCGCCGCGCCCCGCCGGCCTGTCCGTTGCGGCCACCGGCGCCGTGTAGGGCTGCTCCTCCAGCTTCACCGTCACATCCATGGGGGTCGCATTCGCCTCTGCGGGGCCGGTCTTCCGGTACAGCGTCATCCGGACCAGGTCCCCGGGCGACTTGAGCGCGATCAGGTGCTGCAGGTCGTTGGAGGTTTCCACCTCCTCGCCATCGATCCGCGTGATCACGTCTCCGAGGCGCAGCCCGGCCCTGCCTGCGGGTGCGCCCGGGGTAACCGACTGCACCAGCGCCCCGGCCACCTCGGGCAGGCCGAGCGCCTCCGCATCCTCGGACGCCACCGACTGCACACTGACGCCGAGCAGGGCTCGCCTGACCCGGCCGTAGGCGATCAGGTCGTTCATCACCTCGTGGGCCAGGTCGATCGGGATCGCGAATCCGTACCCCTGGTAGCCGCCCGTGCGGGTCACCATCGCGGAGTTGATCCCGACCACCTGCCCGCGCAGGTTCACCATCGGTCCGCCCGAGTTGCCCGAATTGATCACGGCATCGGTCTGGATGAAGTTCTCGATCGCGTAGTTTGCCAAGGCCGGGTCGAAATCGGGGTCCTGGAACAGGCTTTCGTTGATCAGATTGAGCGACCGGCCCACCGCCGAGACGATCCCCGCGGTGACGGTGTAGTCCAACCGGTCCGGAGCAGCGCGGCTGAACCCCGGGTTGCCGATCGCCAGGACCCATTCCCCGACCTCGACATCGGCGGAGGATCCCAGGGAGACCGCGGGAAAGTCGTCGCCTTCGATCTTGATCACCGCGATGTCCGTGGTCGGATCGGCACCCGCCACCCGGGCTCCGTAGTCCCGTCCGTCAGGCAGGATGACCGTGATTCTGGAGGCGTCGTCGATGACGTGGTTGTTGGTCATCACGTAACCGTCGGCCGAGATGATGAACCCGCTTCCGCTGCGGGGCCGGGCATCCGGCAGCTCCTGCCGCGACTGTCCCCTCTGGGGGAACCATCCCTGGCCATCCCGCTCGCGCGTCGTGTTCCGGGTGGCTTCGATCCGCACCACCGACGGCGTCACCGCGTCGGCGATGTTCACGAACGCCTCGCTGAGGTCCAGCGCCGGACGCACGGCCTCTTCGGAAACCGCCGGGGCGGTCTGGACCACCGGGAGTTCGACGGCCGTCTCGACGAAGCCGAACTGCGACGCCAGCGCAAGTCCGAAGAGGAAGCACGCCGCCACCGAAAGGGCCACCTTTGTCTTTGCTCTGAGTGGATCGTACATCGTCTGTCTCCTACTTGCCCTCGTCCACGATCTCGTAGTCGGCCTCCACGACGTCCTCCTCGGCCTCCTCCTCCGCCGCCTCCGAGGGTTCGCCGGCATCCTCCTCCGGCTCGCTCTCCTGTTCCGCCGCCTCGGCCGCCTGCGCCTGGTACATCTCCTGGCCGGCGGCGCTGAAGGCCTGCATCAGCTCGTCGCGCGCCTCGTTGATCTCGGCGGTGTCGTCGCCCTTGAGCGCCTGCTTCCCGCGCTCGACGGCCGCGTCCAGCCGTCCCCGCGTCTCGTCCGACACCTGGTCGCCCCACTCGCCCGTATCCTTCTCGACCTGGTAGATCAGCGAGTCCAGGTGATTGCGGGCCTCGACCTCGTCGCGGCGCTTCTGGTCCTCCGCCTCGTTCTTCTCGGCGTCCTTCACCATCTTGTCGATCTCGGCGTCGCTCAGCCCGCTCGACGCGTCGATCCTCACCTTCTGCTCCTTCTCGGTCGCCCGGTCCTTCGCGGTCACGTGCAGGATGCCGTTGGCGTCGATGTCGAAGGTGACCTCCACCTGTGGGACGCCCCGCGGCGCCGGGGGGATGCCCGTCAGCTGGAACTTCCCGATGGTGCGGTTGTCGAGCGCCATCTTGCGCTCCCCCTGCAGCACGTGGATCTCGACCGTGGTCTGGTTGTCCTCGGCGGTGGAGAAGACCTCCATCTTGCGCGTGGGAATCGTGGTGTTGCGCTCGATGAGCGTCGTCATCACGCCACCCAGCGTCTCGATGCCGAGCGAGAGCGGGGTCACGTCCAGCAGCAGCACGTCCTTGACCTCGCCGGCCAGCACGCCCGCCTGGATCGCGGCGCCCACCGCCACCACCTCGTCGGGGTTGACGCCCCGATGGGGCTCCTGCTCGAAGAACTCCTCCACCACCTCCTGGATCTTCGGGATCCGCGTGGATCCGCCGACGAGCACCACCTCATCGATGTCGGCCGGCTTCAGCCCCGCGTCGTCCAGCGCCTTCCGCATGGGCGGGATCGTCCTCTGGATGAGGTGGTCCACCAGCTGCTCGAACTTCGCCCGCGAGAGCGTGTAGTTGAGGTGCTTCGGCCCCTCCTGCGTGGCGGTGATGAAGGGCAGGTTGATGTCCGTCGAGGGCGTCGAGGAGAGCTCCATCTTGGCCTTCTCGGCGGCCTCCTTGAGCCGCTGCAGCGCCATCGAGTCCTTCGCCAGGTCGATCCCCTGGTCGCGCTTGAACTCGGCTACGAGCCAGTCGATCAGCACCTGGTCGAAGTCGTCGCCCCCCAGGTGCGTGTCGCCGTTGGTCGCCTTCACCTCGAAGACGCCGTCGCCGATCTCCAGGATCGAGATGTCGTAGGTGCCGCCCCCGAGGTCGAAGACCGCGATCTTCTCGTCTGTCTTCTTGTCGAGCCCGTAGGCGAGGGCGGCCGCCGTCGGCTCGTTGATGATGCGCTTCACCTGGAGGCCGGCGATCTTGCCCGCATCCTTGGTGGCCTGCCGCTGGGCGTCGTTGAAGTACGCCGGAACGGTGATCACCGCGTCGCTCACGCTCTCGCCCAGGTAGTCCTCGGCGGTCTGCCGCATCTTCTGCAGGATCACCGCGGAGATCTCGGGCGGCGTGTAGCTCTTGCCCGCGTTGGGAAGGTTCGCGACGATCCGGTCCTTGCTGTCGCGGGCCACCTTGTAGGGAACCCGCTTGCGTTCGGCCTCGACCTCCGAGTAGCGCATTCCCATGAAGCGCTTGATCGAGAAGACGGTGTTCTCGGGGTTGGTGATGGCTTGGCGCCGCGCGACCTGTCCCACCAGCCGCTCGCCGTCCTTCGCGAAGGCGACGACGGAAGGCGTGGTGCGCCCCCCTTCGGAGTTGGGGATGACGGTGGGCTCGCCGCCCTCCATGACCGCGACCACCGAGTTGGTCGTTCCCAGGTCGATTCCTATGGTCTTGCCCATTTGAGTTCCTTGTCTGTGCCGGCTCCCCGCCGGCGGGGTTGTGTGTTGCTGAGTGCCATTCCGAAGCTAACCGAAACACCGGCAGCAAGTTGTGTGCCGGAGTTCCGCGGGGCGAGGAAGACGGGATGTCCGGCCGTTTTGGCAGGCTTTTGGGGGTATGAGGTGGTGGGAGTCGGTCATTTTGGCAGGTTTTCGGCGGATTGGGCCGGTGTGGCTGCCATTCTGGCAGGCTTTCGCAACATGGATCCGCGAGCCTGCCGTTTTGGCAGGAATCGGCGGAGAGGGCTTCCGGGTCCGCCATATCCTTGACTTGACTTGACGTGGCCCCAACTGCCCCGCAACATCAGCATCTCGACGCGGCCGTGGCGAAAGGACCGGGTATGATGCAACCGCACGATGGCTGGTGGGGGACACCATGAACGCGCACGGGGAACGGTTTCGTCATGCGAGGATCTGTCGCCGTCCCGTACTGCTGCTTGCGATGGTGGCTCTGGCCGCCTTGCTCGCGCTCGCTTGCGGGGATGTCGATTCATCCGGTGCATCCGGCATGCCCGAAGCACCCGACACCCGGACGCCGGACAGCACCGGTGTCCTGATCGTGGAGAATCCCCGTCCGCCGGATGGATCGCGGCTCGGTTGGCGAATCGGCCCCGAGGTGGCCGTCTCGATCGGAAGGCTGGAGGGTGAGGACCCGTACCTGCTCTACGGCGCGACGGATGCCACCAGGTTGTCCGACGGGCGGATCGTGGTGGTGAATCTCCCTACGCTCGAGTTGAGGGTCTTCGATGAAGCCGGGACTCATCTGGACACCTGGGGAGGACAAGGCGAGGGCCCGAACGAATTTGAAGGCCCCATCACGGAGATCGCCCGTCTTCCCGGCGACACTGTCATGGTGTGGGACCAGCGGTATCCGATCGTGAGCGTGGTCGACCCGACCGGGGAAGTAGCGCGCAGGTTTGAGGTGCAGGAGCTGACCGAACTGCGAGGAGATGGAATGCGTCCCGTGGCCGTGCTGCGCGACGGGTCGATTCTGACGAGCCCCACTCCGGGCTTTGCCAGCATGGCTGGCGATTCCGTCGCGGTCGAACTAAGGGATGCGGAGGGGGGGCTCAAAGGTTCCCTGGGCACGCACTTGGGCATGGAAAGGCATTTCGATGTAGAGAACCTGACCATCTACAACGTAATCTTCGGGCGGCGGTTGGTTCGCCAAGCCTGGGGCGACCTGAGCATTGTCACCCAGAATACCCGTTACGAGATCAGAGTGTTCGCGCAGGACGGCTCGCTGGCCCGGATTGTCCGCCGCGAGCACGTGACGCGTCCCCCCACCGACGCGGATGTCGAAGGATATATAGAGGCGCGGGTCTCCAGAATCGCGGACCCGGAGACCCAGGCGAGCGAGCGCGAGCGATTCGCTCCCGTTCCGGTCAGCGACCACCTGCCGGCCTTCGCTTCCATGATGGCCGATGGTCTTGACCACCTCTGGGTCGAGGAATACGAGGCGCCGGGTGAGGAGTTGCCCGGCGTGATCTGGTGTGTCTTCGATCCTGACGGAGAGGTGCTGGGTTTCGTCGAGACGCCGGAGGGGCTGCTGATCTACGAGATCGGCGAGGACTACATTCTGGGCCTCGCGAGGGATGAAATGGACGTGGAGTTCATCCAGGTCTGGCCGTTGGAGCGGGTGGCGGCGTAGGCGAGCGGGCCGCCCTGTCCCCTGGGCCGGCGGAGCCACCGGGGCGCGGGCGGACGAAACCGGGCTCCCGCGGTGGCAGGCGCAGGCGGGCGGCAGTATCGTAAGCAGCTTGTCGGCGAGCCCGAGCCGGCACGGTGGAGAGCCAGACATCCTGGGGGGACGCGGATGCCGTGCCGTCACCGCATCGACACTCCGTCAGCGAGGTGGTCCCATGCTTTCAATCATCGATCCGGCTGCGGCGCTCGCGTCACTCGTGGCGCTTCCCGGCGCGGTCATGGGCGCTGCCGGCGCTGCGTTCGACGTGCTGCCCGGCGTCGCCGCGGCCGAAAGCGCCCTCCAGTCGGTCGGCGATGTCCTCACCCGGCTGCGCGGGCTGCTTGGACTGGGAGTGCTCGCCCTGTGCGCATGGGCGCTGAGCAGCAACCGGAAGCGCATCCCGTGGCGGGTGGTGATCTGGGGGCTGGTGCTGCAGTTCGTCTTCGCGCTCATCATCCTGCGCACCCCGGCGGGACAGGCTGTCTTCGACGTGGCGAACGATGCGGTCCTCGCGGTCGTCGGCTACACGCTGGAGGGCGCGCAGTTCCTCTTCGGCGATCTGGTCTGGAACAATGTCCCGGTCGGGATCGGCGATCCCGGCAACGGCGGCTTCGTGGCCGAGGGCCAGCAAGTCGCCCGGACCGGCGCCTTCGTCGCCTTCAACGTCCTCCCAACGATCATCTTCTTCGCCTCGCTGATGACGCTGCTCTACCACCTCGGCGTCATGCAGAGGGTGGTCGGCGGGATCGCCTGGGTGATGCAGCGCACGATGGGGACGAGCGGGGCGGAGACGCTGACGGTGGCGGGCAACATCTTCATCGGGCAGACGGAGGCGCCGCTGCTGGTCAAGCCGTTCGTGGACGGGATGACCCGGTCGGAGCTGATGACGGTGATGACGGGAGGGTTCGCCACCGTCGCGGGCGGGGTGATGGCGGCGTACGTGGGGATGCTGGCGGGGGTCTTTCCCGAAATCGCGGGGCACCTGATGGCGGCCTCCGTCATGTCGGCGCCGGCGGCGATGCTGGTGGCCAAGCTGATGCTTCCCGAGGAGGAGAAGCCGGTCACCGCGGGCAAGCTGCAGACGAACATCGAGAAGCCCGACGTGAACGTGATCGAGGCGGCGGCGCGCGGGGCGGGGGAGGGGATGAAGCTGGCGCTGAACGTGGGCGGGATGCTGCTTGCGTTCCTGGCGATGATCGCCCTGCTGAACGGGATCCTGGGGTGGGCCGGGGGACTGTTCGGGGCCGAGTGGATATCGCTGGAGTGGATCCTGGGGTGGCTGCTCGCGCCGGTGGCGTGGGTGATGGGCGTGCCCTGGGCGGAGGCGCCCCAGGTCGGCTCGCTGATGGGTCTGAAGACGGTGGCGACGGAGTTCGTCGCGTACCTGGGGCTCGCGGACGTGATGAGCGGGCCGGGGCTCTCCGAGCGCTCGGCGGCGATCGCGGCCTATGCGCTGTCGGGGTTCGCCAACTTCGCGTCGATCGCGATCCAGATCGGGGGGATCGGGGGAATCGCGCCGCGGCGCCGCCGGGACCTGGCGCAGCTGGGGCTGCGCGCGATGATCGGCGGTTCGATCGCCGCCTTCATGACCGCCGCGATCGCGGGCGTGCTGATTTGAGGGGGCCGCCGGTCGACGAGTGTGCCCGCATCCTCTTCGAGCAGGGCTGCGTGCGGCCGGAGGTGCACATCGTGCTGGGTTCCGGGCTCGGGGGGGTCGCGGAGCGGGTGGAGGACGCGGTGGCGGTTCCCTTCCGTGACCTGCCCGGCTTTCCGGGAACGTCCGTCGACGGGCATAAGGGGAGCTTCCTGGCCGGTCGGATCGGGGGGACGCCGGTGCTGCTCCAGTCGGGGCGGTTCCACTTCTACGAAGGGTTCGGCGCGGAGATCGTGGCCGCGCCGGTGCGGGTAGGGCGCGCGCTCGGGGCCGGGACGCTCGTCCTCACCAACGCGAGCGGCGGCATCCGTTCCGACCTGACTCCGGGGGCGCTGATGCTGGTGGACGACCACATCAACCTGGGCTTCCGGGCTCCGCTGGCGGGCCCAGTGCATCCCGGTGAAGCGCGCTTCCCCGACATGAGCCGCCCGTACGACCGGGAACTGATGGCGCTTGCCGAGGAGGTGGCACTCGCGGCGGGGATTCGGCTGACCCGCGGAGTGTATGGATGGGTGGGCGGGCCGAACTTCGAGACGCCGGCCGAGGTGCTGGCGCTGCGGGCGGCGGGGGCCGACGTGGTCGGGATGTCCACGGTGCCGGAGGCGATCGTGGCGCGGGCCGGAGGGCAGCGCGTGCTCGCGATCTCGGTCGTGACGAACCGCGCCGCCGGGCTGGGGCTGGACGCTGTCGATCACGAGGAGGTGATGGCGTGGGGGGCGGTGGCGGGGGAGAAGGTGGCGGTGCTGCTGGAGGGGCTGGTACCGCTGCTCGCCGCCGGGTGACCGCAGCAGAGAGGGGAAGGATGGTCCGGCGCTCGGACCGCCGAGCAGCGCCAACCCTCTCCGCAGGAAGGGAGTTTGAGACGATGGTCGGAAGCAGACTCTGGAAGGGCCTATTGGCGTCACTGGCCGCCTTCCCGGTGCTGGCCGGCTTCGGTGAGGTCGAGGACGGCGCGGGGCAGGACTGCCCGCGGAAGGCCGAACGGTCCGTCCCGGTGGGAAGTGTGACGGAGATCGCAGACGGCGAGCCCCCCTGCCGGATCGAGTTTCTTGCAACGGGAATCCGGCTCGAGGCGGTGGCCGATGGGTCGCGCCCGGACCCGGGGCGGACCGTCCTGGTGGATTCCGATGGCCGCTTCATCTCGGCGAATGCGGTCGGATGGGACGGGGTCATCAGCGTATGGGACTCGCGCGGCGAGTACTTCCGTTCGTTCGGCAGGGTGGGCGAGGGCCCGGGCGAATTCAGTGCGCGGGGAATGATGAACCTCATCATCGACGGCCGGGGCCGCCTGCATGTCCGCGACGGCGCCGCCAGGTGGTCGGTCTTCACTCCGGAGCATGAGTTCATCCGGCGCGTCCCGGCCAATGTCATGGGGGGACTGTTCGGGACCACCGTCATCCTCGACGACGGATCCGCCGTCAACGGCATGAAGTACTACGACGTGGCACACCAGTTTCGCCTGGTGGACTCCACGGGAGTACTCGAACGCGCTTTCGGACCTGTCGGCGACGAACGCGCGTCCACTCGGCGATACATCACCCATGCCGGTGGCGACACCTTCTGGGCCGCTCCGCCCACCGGCGGATCCGACGCATACGTCCTGGAGGAGTGGGGGATCGACGGGGAACTCCGGCAGACGCTGAGGCGCGATGTGACCTGGTGGCGGTGGCGCCGGGATGAAGGCGCTTCCACCGAGGTACATCGGTTGCACGTCGCCGGCGACGGACTGCTCTATACGCTGGTGTGGCGTCCCACCGACGAATACGACAGGGAGATCGAGCGACTGGAGAGAGGGTTGGAGCGCGTGGGGGGAGAGCTCATGTATACGCCCGAGGCAATGAACGAACGGAGCCGCCTGGGGGATGAGTTGACGGAGCACATCGTCGAGGTGATCGACACGAGAACGGGGGAGCTGCTCGCCTCCGAGGTCTTCACCAGGTCGCGGGCGCAGGAGATCGTCCCGAGAGCCTTCTTCCGGGGCTCGCTGCGGGGGTACCGGTATCTGGTCGGCGAGGACGGCCTGCCGTTTGTGGAGATGGTGACGCTGGAGCTGGTGGCGAGGTGAACGCGGACGCGGCCGGCGCGCCACCGCAGTCAGGGTAGCGGCACGTCCGCGAAGTGATTCAGCGGTCCGTGACCGGAGCCCAGCCCCGGTGCGCCCGCGATCGCCTGTTGTACCCAGGCTACTGCTGTTGCGACTGAGTCCTGCAGGGGTGTGCCGAGCGCCAGCCCGGCGGCGATGGCCGCGCTGAGCGTGCACCCGGTGCCGTGCGTGTGGCGCGTCGGGATGCGGGGGGCCCGATAGAGGTGTTCGGTCTCGCCGTCCCAGAAGAGATCGGCGACCTCGTCACCGCCGAGGTGACCGCCCTTGACGAGCACGGCCCCTGCGCCCGCGTCCACGATTGCCCGCGCGGCCGCAGCCATGCCGCGCGGAGTAGCTTCCGTGATGCCGGTGAGGAGGACGGCCTCGGGCCAGTTGGGGGTCGCGATGGTGGCCAGGGGGAGGAGGGCGTCGTGCACGGCCGCGACCGCGCCGGGTTCGAGGAGGGTGTCGCCGCTGGTGGCCACCATCACCGGATCGAGGACGTAGTTGGCGATGCGGTGGCCGCGGATGGCGTCGGCGACGACGTGGACGATCTCGGCGGTGGCCAGCATGCCGGACTTGGCCGCGCGGGGCGGGAGGTCATCGGCCACGCTCCGGATCTGGGCCGCGATGGTGCCGGCCGGCACCGGGTGGATCGCCTGCACGCCCACGGTATTCTGGGCCGTGACCGCGGTCAGCGCGGAGGTTCCGAAGACGCCCCACTGGTGAAAGGTCTTGAGGTCCGCCTGGATGCCCGCGCCGCCGCCGCTGTCGCTGCCGGCGATCGTGAGAGCGACCGGAGGAAGGCTGCCCGCCCGGCTTCCTGCCCGGCTTTCCGCCCGGCCGTAGTACGGTGAACCTGACATTTTGTAATGTTGTCCTTACACAGTGTGGCCGCCCGGGTGGAGTGGCCGGTCCGGGTGCACCGCCGGGCGAACGCAGCGGGGGCATGTTCCGGCGCGCGATTGTCCGGCGGACTGCCCAGGGGCATCGAGGGAGACTAAGTGAGCCCGATCAGCAAATCCAGGCAGAGGCTGGCCCGGCGGCTGGCATCGCGGCGGGGGCGGGAGCGCGAAGGGTTGGCGCTGGTGGAGGGGCCGAGCGTGATCCTGGAGGCGCTGAGGTCGGCGGTGGAGGTGCGATGGGTGTTGGTGGGGGAGGAGTATGCCGGTACGGAACGCGGGATGGCGATCGCTGCCGGGTGTGGGGAGTGCGGGGTGGAGGTGGGAGTCGCGCCGGACGGCGAGGTGCGTGCGCTTTGCAGCACGGAGGCGCCCCGGGCGGCGCTCGCGTGCGTGAGGCCGCCGCCGCTCGTGGTACGGTCGCTGGAGCGTGGGCGCTACCTGATGGCCCGCGGCGTGCAGATGCCCGGGAATCTGGGCACCTTGATCCGCTCCGCATGGGCGTTTGGGCTGGATGGTGTGGTGGTGGGCAGGGGGACGGTCGATCCGTGGAACCCGAAGGTGGTGCGCGGGTCGGCGGGTGGGGTGTTCCATGTGCCGCTGATCGGGGAGCGGGAGGGGTTTGTGGCATGCGGGAGCCGGACGGATGCGGCCGGTGTCCGCGGGCGCGGAGATGAGCCGGGAGCGAGTGACGGCAGAGGCGCGGGCAGCGGCCCCAACCTCCTCTGCGCGGATGCCTCCGGGGAGCCGGTGGAGGTCGTCGCCGCGGAGGGACCGCGGGACTGGGTGCTGGTGGTGGGGAACGAGGGTGGCGGGATCTCGCCTCCGCTTGCTCCGTGGGCGCGTGCCGTGGCCGTGCCCGTGGTCCGCGGGGTGGACTCGCTGAACGTGGGGGTCGCCGGGTCGATTCTGATGTACGCGCTGATGGGGGCTGGGGAGGGCGGGGCGGACGGGTGAGCGCGGAGATGGCGGTGGGGGCGGGGCGGTGAGCGGCGCCTTGATGTCCGGCGCGGCGGTCCTGGGGGCGTGCCTGGGGTCGTTCCTCAACGTCTGCGTGGAGCGGTGGCCGGAGCGGCGGTCGGTGATCTCGCCGCGCTCCCGGTGCGGGGGTTGCGAGGCGCCGGTCCGGTGGTTCGAGATGGTCCCCGTGCTGAGTTACCTGATGCTGCGCGGACAGTGTTCCCGGTGCGGCGTTCGCCTGAGCGTGCGGTACCCGCTGGTCGAGGCCGGGGCCGCGCTGATCTGGGCCGGGATGGCCGCGAGGTGGGGCGCCGAGGCGGAAGCCGTGCGGGGGGCGGTCTTCCTCACCATCCTGCTGGGCATCGCCGTGGCCGACGCGCGCACCTACATCATCCCGGACCAGTTCACCCTGGGCGGGGCGGTGGTGGGACTCGCGTTCGCACCACTCAACGGGGGGCTGGGGCTGGGTGGGGCCGCGCTCGGGGCGGTGATCGGGTTCGTCCTCATGCGGCTGATCGCCTGGCTGGGCCGGATCGCCTTCGGCAAGGAGGCGATGGGCGGCGGAGACGTGAAGATGATGGCCATGGCGGGGGCCTTCCTCGGCCCTGCCGGGGTCGTCCTGACCCTGTTTGCCGGGGCGCTGTTCGGTTCGGTTATCTTTGGACCTGTCTCGCTGAGGACGGGCAGGCTGGTGCCCTTCGGCGTCTTCCTCGCGCTCGGCGCGGGAGTCGCCTACGGATGGGGCGACGCGCTCGTCGAATGGTACCTGGACGATGTCCTCAGGCTGGATCCGGGCTGAGCAGGTTGAACAACTGAACGGGGATCGAACCAAATGGCGGTAGCGACAGTCAACGGCGTTCGGACCGCGAAAGCGGACCTGGGCGCCGCCGGCATACTTAACTCCCTCGGGATCGAGGATGTCAACCCGGGCGGCTACGCGGGCGAATGGACCGGCTCCGGGCCCGCCCTCGAGGTCTTCACTCCCATCGACGGATCGCGGATCGCGACGGTTAACCAGGTCACCGAAGCCGAGTACGACGGAATCGTGGAGCGGGCCCACAACGCGTTCCTGCAGTGGCGGCGCGTCCCACCGCCCCGGCGCGGCGAGGTCGTGCGCCAGCTCGGGGAGCGGTTGCGCGCGAACAAGGAGGCGCTGGGAGCGCTGGTCACCCTCGAGATGGGGAAGATTCGCCCCGAAGGCGAGGGCGAGGTCCAGGAGATGATCGACATCTGCGACTTCGCGTTGGGACTTTCCCGGCAGCTCTACGGGCTGACGATGGCCAGCGAACGCCCCGACCACCACATGCGGGAGCAGTGGCACCCGCTGGGCGTGGTGGGGGTGATCAGCGCCTTCAACTTCCCCGTAGCGGTGTGGTCGTGGAACGCCGCGATCGCGGCCGTCTGCGGGGACGCGACGCTGTGGAAGCCCGCGTCGTCCACGCCGCTCACCGCGATCGCGGTCACGAGGATTGCGTCGGAGGTCTGCCGTGAGAACGGGGTGGATCCCGCCGTGTTCAGCCTGGTTGTGGGGCGCGGATCGACGGTGGGTGACCGGCTCCTGCACGACCGCCGCATCCCGCTCGTGTCGGCGACGGGATCGTGCCGGGTGGGGCGGCGCGTCGCGCAGGTGGTGGGGGGGCGGCTCGGCCGCACGATCCTGGAGCTGGGCGGCAACAACGCGATCATCGTCACGCCGAGCGCCAACCTGGACCTCGCGATCCCCTCGATTCTCTTCGGCTCGGTCGGGACGGCGGGGCAGCGCTGCACCAGCACACGGCGCGTGATCGTACACGGCTCCGTGAGGGACGAACTGGTCAGCCGTCTGGTGCGCGCCTACCGGGACGTGCGCATCGGCAACCCGCTTGATCCCGAAACCCTGATGGGCCCGGTCGTAAACCGGCACGCCGTCGACGACCTCATGGCCGCGCGGCGGCAGGTGGTGGAGGAGGGCGGCGAGATCCTCTACGGCGGGGAGTGCCTCGATGGCGACGGCCACCCCGGCGGCCTCTACGTCACCCCCTGCATCGCGGTCGCGGAAAACCACTACCAGATCGTCCAGGAAGAGACCTTCGCCCCGATCCTCTACATCATCGAGTACGGGAGCGCCGGCGCCACCCCCGCCCAGGCGGTCGCGGAACTGGACGAGGCCATCGCACTGCACAACGGGGTCCCCCAGGGGCTCGCGTCCGCAATCTTCACCGACAACGTCCGCGAGGCCGAACACTTCCTGTCGCACCGCGGCAGCGACTGCGGGATCGCCAACGTGAACATCGGCACGTCGGGTGCGGAGATCGGGGGCGCCTTCGGGGGCGAGAAGGACACCGGCGGCGGGCGCGAGTCAGGGTCGGATTCGTGGAAGACCTACATGCGCCGCCAGACCAACACCGTGAACTGGAGCACCGATCTGCCGCTGGCCCAGGGGATAGAGTTCGGCTAGTCCGGTTTCCGCGCACTTCGGGAGGCGTGAGGTTCCAGCGTTGGCAGCGACGTCACACGACCCAGAGCCGCCCCTTGGCCGCGTCGAAGGCAAGCCTTCTTCCGACCGGAAACGTCTCCACGACCTCGTTGGCGCCGAGCGGCCCGGTGCAAAACAAGCAGGTGCTGTACATCAGGGATCGCTGCAGTCCCGCTGAAAGCCGCAGTTCAGGCAGACGATCTTGCAGTGGCGGTCCAGAACCTCGCCGCCGCACAGCTCGCACACCGTGCCCGCCATGAACTTCCGGCTCAGCTCCACGTAGTGGCGCGAACTCCGCTCGGTCCATGACGCCGCCGCCTCGCTGAGCGGCCTCACCCTCCCCGGCACCCCCGCCACAAGGCTGCGCGGCGGGATCACCGCGCCCTCCCTCACCACGGCCCCGGCGGCGACCAGGCACCCGGCCCCCACCTCGGCGCGCTGCAGCACCAGCGCCCCCATCCCCACCACCGACCCCCGCCCGATGCGGCAGCTCTCCATGATGGCCCCGTGCCCGACCGTCACTTCCTCCTCGATCACGGTGGGTCCCTGCTCGCTCGTGTGGATCACCGCGTTCTCCTGCACGTTCGCGCGCGCCCCCACCCGGATCCCGTTCTCGGGGTGATCCCCGCGCAGCACGGCACCGAACCACACGCTGGCCTCGTCCCCGATCACCACGTCGCCGATCACCACTGCGGTGGGCGCGACGAAGGCCGTCTCCGCGATGCGCGGGCACCGCCCTCCGAAGGCAAGGATGTGGGCCATCAGCGCCCGTCGCCGCGCGGAAACTCGCGACCAGCCGCGCGATCCCGCGCCCCGCGCCCCCCGCGTCCCGCCTGACGGCTCCGCGTCCCCGGGGCCATCAGCGCCGGCCCTCACCCCGCCCGCCGTCGCGGCGCAGCCTCGCCCGCAACACCTGCGTCTCCGACGCCTCCAGCACCTCGATGCGCACGCCCCCGGCCGTGAGGACCACGCCCCGCGCGGGAACCTTCCCGAGCTCGTCCAGGATGAACCCGTTCAGCGACCGGTTGTCACCCTCCGGCAGGTCGAAGGCGAAGCGATCGTTGATCTCACGGAGCTCGGCGCCCCCCGATGCAACGATCTCGTCCGGCGAGACCCGAGTCAGGGGATCCTCGTCCACATCCGTCTCGTCCACGATCTCGCCGACCAGTTCCTCGAGCACGTCCTCCAGGGTGATGAGCCCGTCGGTGCCGCCGAACTCGTCCGCCACGATACCCATGTGCATGCGGCGGCCACGGAAGTCGGCGAGCAGCCTGGCCAGCGACAGCGAACCGGGCACGAACATGGCCTCGCGGGCCAGATCGGAGAGCGGGACGTCCCGCCGGCCGGCCACGTAGGCCCGGTAAGCGTCCCGTACATGCAGAATGCCGGTCACGTCGTCGATGCTGTCGCCGTAGACCGGGACGCGTGAGTGAGGCACCTCCGCCAGCTCCGGCAGAATGTCTCCCAGGCGGCGCGACTCCCGCCATGCGACAATATCCACCCGGGGTGTCATCGCGTCCCACGCGTTCAACTCGTCCAGCTTGAAGGCACGCTCGATCAGGCGGCGCTCGTCCGCGTCGACGATCCCCGCCCCGGCCCCGATCTCCAGCGCCTCCCGGGCCTGCATCTCGTCCGGCGAACTCTCGTCCCTCCCGGATCCACGCGAAAAAAGCCGTCCCAGCGCCAGCATCGGATAGAACACCCGGGAAAACAGCCGCGACGAGGACCTCAGGAAGGGTGCCGCCGCGAGCGCCAGCCGAACGGGACGCCTCGCCGCCAGCGCCCGCGGACCCAGCTCCCCTGCGAGGAGCACGACGATGATCACGACGGGCCCGCCGATCCACATCCCCCGCGGTCCCCATGCGGCGGCCGCCGCGCCGACGCCCGCAGCTGCCGCAGCCAGGTTGCAGATTGCTCGCAGGATCACCAGCGGCGATGTGGCCGCCTCTCCCGTGCGCAGCGCAGTCAGCGCGTCCGCTCCCGCAAACCCCTCGCCGACCAGGATGCGTGCCTTCGAATCAGTCACCTTCAGGACCGCTGAGAGCGTCGCGGTCAGACCGGCCGCGATGAACAGCAGCACCACGAATGCCGCGGCGAGCCCCAGAATCAGCGGCATGGCATGTCTCCGGGTGTGCCCGGTCGACGGTCGCCCGCGCGGAATGGGTCCCGGAGCCGCGAATGCAACCCCTGCGCCAGCCCGCGGCGGGCCGCGCCGGCTCCTGTAGCGTGTGGTGACGGAGGTTGGTCGTCGGGTACGGCCTCTATATCCATTTCCTGCTTTCGCTGAGCAGCTCAGTGATGACGTCGCGGGTGCTCAGCCCTTCGGCTTCTCCGTCGAAGTTGATCACGATCCTGTGCGCGAGGATCGACGGAGCGATGTCGTGAATGTCCTGCATGGTCGGGACGGGAGCGCCCCGGAAGGCGGCGCGCGCCTTGGCGCCCAGCACCAGGTACTGGGACGCGCGCGGTCCCGCGCCCCAGCTGATGTACCGCTTGGCCACGTCGGCCTGTTCCTCGCCGCCCGGCCGCGTCGAGCGCGCCAGGCGCACCGCATACCCCACGATGGAGGGGGGAACCGGGATGCGCCGGGTCAACTGCTGCAGCTCGATGATCTCGGACCCGTGCACGACCGGCTCGATCGGGATGTCCTGCACCTCCTGCGTCAGGGTGGCGATCTTCTCCTCCTCGACGCGGTCGGGGTAGTGGATCCGCAGGTCGAACATGAAGCGGTCCAGCTGCGCCTCGGGGAGCGGGTAGGTCCCCTCCTGCTCGATCGGGTTCTGCGTGGCGAGGACGAAGAAGGGTGGGTCGAGGTGGTAGGTCTTGCCCGCCGCGGTGACGTCCCGCTCCTGCATCGCCTCGAGGAGCGCGGCCTGGGTCTTGGGCGGGGTGCGGTTGATCTCGTCGGCCAGCACGATGTTGGCGAAGATCGGCCCCGGAACGAAGCGGAAGACCCGCTCGCCCGTGAGCTTGTCCTCCTGGATCACCTCCGTGCCGGTGATGTCCGTGGGCATCAGGTCAGGGGTGAACTGGATGCGGTTGAACTTGAGGTGCATCGCCTCGGCGAGCGTCGAGATGATCAGCGTCTTGGCCAGCCCGGGGACGCCGACGAGCAGCACATGCCCATTGGCCATCATCGCCGTCAGGATGCTGTCGACGATGTGCTGCTGCCCGACGATGCGCTGCTCCACGGCGGTACGCAGCTGGTCGGCGATCTCGCCCGCGCGGCTGAGGAGCTGGACATCCCGGTCGGCTTCGAGGGCTGGTAGGGGGGGGGAGGAGGTGGGGGTCATGCCCGGTCTGATGAGGGGGGTTGCCTGGGTGTTTCGGTCGACGGCGGAAGATAGGTGGGACCTGTTTTTCCGGTCAAGGCGAGGGCCCGGATGGCAGGGCGGGAGAGCGACATGGGAGGAGTAGTCCAGCGCTTGAGAAAAATTTCACAAGGGTGCTTGCGAAAAATTTCACAAGCGTTAGCTTTCCCCTCAAATCATCGCACTGTCTGCGGGGATTCTTCCAGGCTCGAGGCTGCGGCCAGGGAGTCGTTGGGCAGGAGAGAGCCGGTTGCATGACGGTCATCGTGCGGAGGCGGGCCGCTTCGTCGGATTCGGAATCAGTTGGCTGCTCACCATGCTGCTCTTCGCATGGGGTGGACTCGCGTTGGACCGTCGAATCGGTTCAACCCCGGTCCTGCTCATTCTGGGGATTCTGGTGGGCTTTGCGGGCGGGTTCTGCGCGCTTTACCTGAGGGCGGTCGCGAAACCAGCGAATCAACGATCTGGCGAGGGGAAATCCCCTGGCCGTTCGAGAGAGGAATCGTGAAAGAGTCCAGGTCGTTTCTGGCCGTCTCCGTCGCCATCGTGCTCGCGGGAACGCTAATGGGATCACTGCTGAGCGGGGGCGCCCGGACCGCCATTGTCGCCGCCGGACTTGTGGTGCTGTTCACTCAGCTCCCGCTGCATTTTCTGCTCAGGGGATGGCGGGAACGGAACGATCGATTCATGGCCGCAATCGTGGTGGGCTTCTTTGTCCGGATCGCCGTACTTGGCGTCGCCGTGGTCGTGTTCGTAGTCCCGGACCGAATTGCCGCTGCGCCATTCCTGCTTGCCCTCGGGGCCTTTTTGGTGGGCATCCTGATCGCCGAGGCAACGTTCGAGAGCCGCCGGCTGCGCACTCGCGCGGCGGAAGCAGCGGAGGCACAGGCTTCGTGACCGCGACCTTGAAGACAATGGGAGCCGCGGTAGTCCTGTCGCTGCTGCTCGCCGGCAGTCCCGCAGCAGTGGCCGGAGCCCAGGAGCACGGCTCCTCCGAGGCGGAAGGACACGATGGCCCGTTCGATCTTGGGAAAATGCTCGGCCACCACATCCTGGACGCGCCCGAGATGGAGCTGCCCGGGGTTGTCGTGCACCTGCCGCATTGGGACTGGGCGGTTCTCCACCTGGGAGCTGCCACGGTGGACATGTCACCCACGAAGCACGTCATCCTCCTCTTGCTGGCCGCGGTGATTACGGCCGTCCTCACGCTGCTTGCCGCCAGAACGGTGACACGTCAGGGGCCGGGCAGGGCTCCGCGCGGGATGGCCAACGCGGTCGAGGCCGTCGTGGTCTTCCTCCGCGACGATGTCTGCAAGGAGAACATCGGACACGGATATCAGCGCTTCGTGCCGCTCGTCCTTACCCTCTTCTTCTTCATCCTCGTCATGAACCTGCTCGGGCTCGTGCCGTGGGGCGGATCTGCGACCGGCAATCTGGCCGTCACGGCCACGCTCGCGCTGGTCACCTTCACGGTTACCGAGATCTCCGGCTTTCGCGCCCTGGGGCCGGCGGGCTATCTGCGGACGATATTCTATTCTCCGCCGGGGGTCAGCGGGCCAATGAAGTACCTGATGCTCCTCATCATGACGCCGGTCGAATTCCTCGGGAAGCTCATCAAGCCCTTCGCGCTCGCTTTGCGGCTGTTCGCCAACATGACGGCCGGCCACGTGCTGATCTTTTCCCTGCTCGGATTCATCTTCCTGTTCGGCCACATCGCCTTCGTCCGCTGGGCGGTAGCCGCCGGCTCCTACGCTCTCGTGTCGGCGATCATGCTGCTGGAACTCCTGATCGCCGTCATCCAGGCCTACATCTTCGCCATGCTCTCCGCCGTCTTCATCGGGCTCATGCAGCATGAACACTAGCCCAGTCCTGGCCGGTCACGGTCCGGCATTCCCCCCCTTACCTACCAAGATCCAACCATAAAGGAACCGAATCCAATGTTCGACACAGCGTTGACAGTGGTAAACGACGCCGCCCAGGCGGGTGCCGAAGCCACCAGTACCGGCCTCTCCCTGCTGGGTGCCGGAATCGGTGCGGGCCTCGCCGCCATCGGGGCGGGCCTCGGCATCGGCCGCATCGGCGAGGGAGCCACGCAGGGCATCGCGCGCCAGCCCGAAGCCGCCGGCGAGATCCGGGCCATGGCGATTCTGCTCGCGGCCCTGGTTGAGGGTGCGGCGCTCGTCGCCATCCTGGTGGCCATCCTCTTCAAGTTCGTCTAGTGGCTGTACCGCAGGAGGCGGGGCCGGCGTGGGACAGTCTCTTCAGCGTCAATCTGGGGGTGGCCGTCTGGACCGTCCTCACTTTCCTCACGCTGCTGATCATCCTCGGCAAGTACGCATGGAAGCCGCTCCTCGGTGCCCTCAACGCCCGCGAAAAGGGCATTCAGGACAACATCGACGACGCCAAACGTCAGCGTAACGAGGCCGAGAAGCTGCTCGCCGAGTACCGGGAGCAGCTCGCCGAGGGACGCCGCCAGGCGCAGGCGATGGTCGCCGAGGGCAGGGAGGCCGCCGACGCGCTCCGCAAGGAGCTGGAGGTGAAGGCCCGCGAGGAGACCCAGGCAATGCTGGCCAACGCGCGCCGGGAGATCTCGCGGGAGCGCGAGGCGGCGGTCGAGGCCGTGCGGAGGGAGTCGGTCGACGTGGCGCTCGCCGTCGCGTCAAGGCTTCTGTCGGAACGGCTGGACGCGGACCGCGACCGGCAGCTGGCTATGGACTACATCGACGACCTTTCGGACTCCGAGGGTGCGCTGGCGTGAGGGAGGACACCGTCGTCCGCAACTACGCCGAGACGCTCTTCGAACTCGCGGAGCGCGACAGTGGCGTTGAAGCCTACGGCGAGCCCGTGGCGGCGGTCGCTGGCCTGATGGAGGACCGCAAGGTTCTGGACTTCTTCGCCACGCCGCGGATTCCCGTGGAACGCAAGAAGGAGGCGATGCGGAGCGCGCTGGGGCCGTCGGTTCCGGCGATGCTGGTGCGGTTTCTCCTGGTTGTGATCGACAAGGGCCGCCAGCGGCTGATTCCCGCGATCATGCGGGACTTCCAGGCGCTCCTCGACCGGCACCGGGGGATTCGCCACATGGAGGTGGCGGTGGCGCGTGAGCTCTCCGGCGAGGAGGGCGACGAGCTGGCGACGCGCCTCTCTGCGGCAACCGGCGCGACGGTCATCCCTAGTATCCGGGTCCGGCCCGAGATCATCGGGGGCATTGTCATCCGCGAAGGCGACACCCTCTACGACGGATCGCTGAAACGACAACTCGACGCCATCCGGCGCAGGCTGATGGCGGCGGAGCTTCAAGAACAGGAAAGCTAGAACGACATGGCTGATTCACAGCTCCGGGCGGGCGAGATCAAGAGCGTCCTCCTGGCCGAAATCGAGAGCTTCGAGGAGGCGCTCGACGCCGAGGAGGTCGGCGAGGTCCTCGAGGTGAAGGACGGGGTGGCGCGCATCTACGGCCTGACCAGGGCGATGGCCAACGAGATGCTCGAGATCACCTCCAGCGAGAGCGGCGAGTCGGTGACTGCGCTCGCGCTGAACCTGGAAGAGGACAACATCGGCGCGGTCATCCTGGGCGAATGGGCCGGGCTGCACGAGGGCGACGAGGTGCGGCGCACCGGCCGCGTTTTGGACGTCCCCGTCGGTGAAGGCTACCAGGGCCGCGTGGTGGACTCGCTCGGCGCCCCGCTCGACGGTGCCGGCGCGATCGAGACTTCGGCGCGGCGCCAGATCGACGTGGTCGCGCCCGGGATCGTGAAGCGCCAGCCGGTGAAGGAGCCGCTCCAGACCGGGATCAAGGCGATCGACGCCATGATCCCCATCGGGCGCGGCCAGCGCGAGCTGATCATCGGCGACCGGCAGACCGGGAAGACGGCCGTCGCGGTCGACGCGATCATCAACCAGCGCGACACCGACGTCATCTGCATCTACTGCGCGGTCGGGCAGCGGGCGGGGAAGGTGGCGGCCGTGGTCGAGACGCTGCGGCACCACAACGCGATGGACTACACCATCGTGGTGACCGCCAACGCCTCGGACCCGGCGCCGATGCAGTACATCGCCCCCTACACGGCCACCGCGCTAGCCGAGCACTTCATGTGGCAGGGCAAGCACACCCTGGTCATCTACGACGACCTCTCCAAGCAGGCCCAGGCCTACCGGCAGCTCTCGCTGGTGCTCCGCCGTCCCCCGGGACGCGAGGCGTACCCCGGCGACGTCTTCTACCTGCACTCGCGCCTGCTGGAGCGGGCGGCCAAGCTCTCCGACGAGCTCGGCGGCGGCTCGCTCACCGCGCTCCCGATCATCGAGACGCAGGCCGGCGACGTCTCGGCCTACATCCCCACCAACGTGATCTCGATCACCGACGGGCAGATCTACCTGGAGCCGGACCTCTTCAACTCGGGCGTCCGGCCGGCGGTCAACGTGGGGATTTCGGTGTCGCGCGTCGGCGGCGCGGCCCAGGTCAAGGCCATGAAGAAGGTCGCGGGGCGTCTCCGCCTCGACCTGGCGCAGTTCCGCGCCATGGAGACCTTCGCGCAGTTCGCCTCCGACCTGGACGCGGCCACGCAGCAGCAGCTGGCGCGCGGCCAGCGCACCGTCGAAGTCCTCAAGCAGCCCCAGTACCAGCCGGTGCCGGTCGAGCGGCAGATCGTCTCGATCTACGCGGTCACCAACGGCTTCCTGGACGGGATCGAAGTCGACGACTGCCGCAAGTGGGAGCGGGGCTTCCTCGAATTCACCGAGAGCCGCTTCGACGACGTGCTGATCGGGCTCCGCCAGGAAGGGCAGCTCACCGAGGACATCGAAGGCCGGCTCCGCACCTGCATTGAGGAGTTCAACGAAGTCTTCGCCGCCGAGAACGAGGCGGCGATGGCGGGAGCGGCGTAGCGTGGCGCAGGCCCGCGACGTCCTGCGGCGCATCAAGTCCGTCAGGAACACGCGCAAGATCACGCGCACCATGGAGCTCGTGGCGACCTCCAAGCTCAAGCGCGCGATGGACCGCATGCTCGCGGCACGCCCCTACGGCGAAGCGCTCGACGAGTTGCTCCGCAGCCTGCGCGCGCCGGGGCTGGAACAGGACCATCCGCTGCTGCGCCAGCCCGCCGGGACGAAGCGCGCGGCGGTCCTCCTGCTCACCGCCAACCGCGGCTTCTGCGGCGCCTTCAACGCGAACCTCATCCGCGAGGCGCGCACGAAGGTCGACGAGCTGGAGGCGGCGGGAGTGGAGACCGAACTGCACATCGCCGGCAAGAAGGGCATCACCTTCTTCCGCTTCCGGGGACGGGCCATCGCGTCGGGCACCACCGCGATCGGCGACGAGCCCCGCCCGGAGGACGCGGAGGGCCTGATCGAACCGCTCGCGGACGCCTTCGCCGCCGGTGATCTCGACGCCGTGTATATGATCAGCTCGAAGTTCCGCTCTGCCATGTCCACGCCCCCGCGCACCCGGCGCATCCTGCCCGTGGAGGCCGACGAGGGGGCGCGCTCGATCGACGCCTTCATCGTGTCGCCGCCGCCGGAGAAGCTCGTGGGCTGGATCCTGCCGCGTTATCTGCGCAGCGTCGTCTACGGGGCGCTGGTCGAGAACGCTGCCGGGGAGCAGGGCGCCCGCCGCGCGGCCATGAAGAGCGCGACCGACAACGCGGGCGAGATGATCGAGACGCTCACCCGCAGCTACAACCGGGCGCGCCAGGCGCAGATCACCCAGGAGATCGCCGAGATCGTGGGCGGCGCCGCGGCGCTGGAATGATGCCGACTACCACTACTGTGAATAGCCGCCGCGAGAGCGCGGCTGGAGAAGACGGAAGACATGTCTGAGAACAACATCGGCCGAGTCGTACAGGTGATCGGACCCGTGCTGGACGTGGAGTACCACCCGCGCCACCTGCCCGAGATTCACAGCGCGCTGAGGCTCACCGCCGAGACGGAATCGGGCCGCGAGATCGACCTCGTCGCCGAGGTGCAGCAGCACATCGGGCGCTCCCAGGTGCGCGCCGTGTCGATGAGTTCGACCGACGGCGTGCAGCGCGGAATGGACGTGGTGGACACGGGCCAGGCGATCGCGGTCCCGGTGGGGAAGCCCGCCCTGGGCCGCATCCTCAACGTGCTGGGCGAACCGGTGGACGAGCAGGGCCCGGTCGTCAGCGGGGACGGCGAGCCGGTCGAGCGGTGGCCGATCCACCGCCTCGCGCCGCGCTTCGAGAACCTCGAGCCCAAGACGGAAATCTTCGAGACCGGGATCAAGGTCGTCGACCTGCTCGCGCCCTACGTCAAGGGCGGCAAGACGGGGCTCTTCGGCGGCGCCGGCGTCGGCAAGACCGTCATCATCATGGAGCTGATCAACAACATTGCGATGGAGCACGGCGGCCGCTCGGTCTTCGCCGGAGTCGGCGAGCGCACCCGCGAGGGCAACGATCTCTGGCTCGAGATGACGGAGTCGGGCGTCATCGATTCGACGGCGCTGGTCTACGGCCAGATGAACGAGCCCCCCGGCGCGCGCCTCCGGGTGGGCCTCTCCGCCCTGACGGTCGCCGAATACTTCCGCGATGTCGAGAAACAGGACGTGCTCCTCTTCATCGACAACATCTTCCGCTTCACCCAGGCGGGCTCCGAGGTCTCCGCGCTGCTGGGGCGCATGCCCTCGGCGGTCGGCTACCAGCCCACCCTCGAAACCGAGATGGGGGAGCTGCAGGAGCGCATCACCTCGACCCGCGAAGGGTCCATCACCTCCGTCCAGGCGATCTACGTTCCCGCCGACGACCTCACCGATCCGGCCCCCGCGGCCGCATTCGCCCACCTCGATGCCACGACCGTCCTCTCCCGCTCCATCTCCGAGAAGGGGATCTACCCCGCGGTCGACCCGCTCGACTCCTCGTCGCGCATCCTCGATCCGCAGTTCATCGGCGAGCGCCACTACGAGGTCGCGGGGCGCGTCAAGGAGATCCTGCAGCGCTACAAGGACCTCCAGGACATCATCGCGATCCTCGGCATGGACGAGCTCAGCGAAGAGGACAAGATTATCGTGGGCCGCGCGCGGCGCATCGAGCGCTTCCTGTCGCAGCCCTTCTTTGTGGCGACGGCGTTCACCAACATCCCGGGCTGCTACGTCCGCCTCGAAGAGACGATCGAGTCCTTCGAACGGGTCGCTGCCGGCGAGTTCGACCACCTTCCCGAGCAGGCCTTCTACATGAAGGGCGGCATCGACGAGGTGATCGCGGCGGCGGCCGAGATGGGCGTGGAGGCCTGATTCGTGGCGAAGTCGATGGAACTGCGCGTGGTCACGCCGGCCGCGGTCGTCTTCCAGGGCGCAGTGCGTTCGATCATCGCGCCCGCGTGGGACGGCCTTGCGGGAGTGCTGCCGGGCCACGCGCCCTACCTGACCGCGCTCGGCGACGGTCCGCTCGAGGTGGATCCCGGGTCCGGCGAGCGCCGCACCTTCCACCTCTCCGGCGGCGTGATGAAGGTGGAAGCGAACCGGGTCGACGTACTGGCCGACCGGATAGTGACGGACTGACCCCGGCGCCCACCCGGAGGAGGACGATCACATGAAGGTGGACCTGCACATGCACACCACCTTCTCCGACGGCAACCGGCCCCCTGAAGACGTCGTCGAACTGGCCATCGCCGGCGACCTCGACGTCATCGCGATCACGGATCATGACACCACCCTGGGCGTGGGGCCGGCCATACGCGCGGCCCAGGGGCGAATCCGCGTCATCCCCGGGGTGGAGCTGAGTACGCGCTGGCGCGGCGAGTCGATCCACATCCTGGGCTACTTCGTCGACCCCGATGCCGAGCCCCTGACGGCCCATTACCGGAACCTGCTCGAGCGCCGCCACACGCGCATGAGCCGCATCGTCGAACGGCTGGCGGACCAGGGCGTGCGGCTGAATCTCGGTCACGTCGGCGACCAGCGTGCTTCCGCTCTCGTCCCCTATACGCGCCCCCACCTTGCCCGCGCGCTGGTGAGGGAGGGGCACGCCGCGAGCGTGAACGATGCATTCGACCGCTACATCGGCGCCGATTGCCCGGCCTACGTCCTCGTCGAGTCTCCCACCCCGGAAGCGGTGATCGAGACCATCCTGGCCGCCGGAGGCGTCGCCGTCTGGGCCCATCCCCCCCTTCGCCACATGGGCGAGCTTCTCCCGCGTCTCGTCGCCGCAGGGCTGGGGGGCGTGGAGGTGTACCGCCCCTGGCCCCGCGGGATCCGCGAATCGGTGTCCACCCAAACCCGCAGCGCCGGGCTCCTTGCGACGGGAGGGTCCGACTGGCACGGCCGCGACGGCGACGGCGAACTGGGCGACTTCTTCGTGAACGGACGTGACATCGAAGACTTCCTGCGGGCCGGCGGGATCAGCTGAATCGGGGACGCGGCCACCGCACCTCCCCGACCAGCGGTATCCCTCCCCACTGCTATCCTTCCCCACCGCCATTGACTTCCCCTCCGGCTTGACTACCTTTTAAGTCTTTCCGTGCTGCGCCTGCGGTCGACCCTCAGCCCCCTTCCGGGCAGGGGACCGCCCGGGCGCGGCCGCAGTTGCTTGAAAACCAGGGTGGAAGGAAAAACTAGAGCCTTAGGTCGCTCTGGCCGTCGAGGCGTGGCGGATCCCGCTGAGCGGGGCACGGTGCGCAGGGATGGCCGAGTGTACGTGTTGGAGGCGACGGTGGACGAGCCCACGGGAATTGAGTGGACACGGGCGGCGCGGTGACGCGGCCGTCTCGGGTTCAGTCGAGGAAGAGGGCTGGTCAAGCGAGAAAGTGCGCACGGTGGATGCCTTGGCACAGACCGGCGATGAAGGACGTGGCAAGCTGCGAAAAGCCTCGGGGAGCTGCAAGCAAGCTCAGATCCGGGGGTGTCCGAATGGGGGAACCCGGCGGGAGCAAATCCCGTCACCCTTAGGGGAGCCAACCCAGGGAACTGAAACATCTAAGTACCTGGAGGAAAAGAAATCAATCGAGATTCCCAAAGTAGCGGCGAGCGAAATGGGAAGAGCCCAAACCCGGGTGGGGTGACCCAACCGGGGGTTGTGGGGCCGCATCATCAGGCGAGACGAAAGCATAGCGGAACGGTACTGGAACGTACGACCGCAGAGGGTGAGAGTCCCGTATGCGAAATGCGAGTAGGCGAGCTGATGCGGACCCCGAGTAGGCCGGGACACGTGAAACCCTGGCTGAATCCGGGAGGACCATCTTCCAAGGCTAAATACGAGTCTGTGACCGATAGTGAAGAGTACCGTGAGGGAAAGGTGAAAAGAACGCCTGACGGCGAGTGAAATAGACCCTGAAACCGTGTGCATACAAGCGGTCGGAGCCCGGCCCGGATCTTCGGATTCCCGGGGATGGGTGACGGCGTGCCTTTTGCATTATGATCCGGCGAGTTACTCCTCATGCGCGAGGTTAAGGGCCTCAGGTCCGGAGCCGAAGCGAAAGCGAGTCTGAACAGGGCGACGAGTGCATGGGGGTAGACCCGAAACCGAAGCGATCTATCCATGGCCAGGGTGAAGCCGGGGTAACACCTGGTGGAGGCCCGAACCGTTGTGGGTTGAAAACTGCTCGGATGAGCTGTGGATAGGGGTGAAAGGCCAATCAAGCTCGGAGATAGCTGGTTCTCCCCGAAATATATTTAGGTATAGCCTCAGGTAATTGTCTCCAGGAGGTAGAGCACTGGATGGGCTAGGGGCCTTACCAGGTTACCGAACCCAACCAAACTCCGAATTCCTGCGAGATCTATCCTGGGAGTCAGTGGGCGGGCGATAATGTCCGTCTGCGAGAGGGAAAGACCCCAGACCGTCAGCTAAGGCCCCCAAATCCGTGCTAAGTGAGAAAGGATGTGGATGTGCTCAGACAGCTAGGAGGTTGGCTTAGAAGCAGCAATGCCTTTAAAGAGTGCGTAATAGCTCACTAGTCAAGTGGATCCGCGCCGATAATGGTCGGGACTCAAGCACGGTGCCGAAGCTACGGATGACGCAAGTCATGGTAGGGGAGCATTCCCTGGTCAGTGAAGCGGACCCGGAAGGGCATCCGTGGAGAGCAGGGAAGAGAGCATGCCGGAATGAGTACGCGATAAACAGGGTGAGAATCCCTGTCACCGAAAGCCTAAGGGTTCCGGAGCCAGGCTTATCCGCTCCGGGTTAGTCGGTCCCTAAGCCGAGGCCGAAGGGCGTAGGCGATGGGAAACAGGTTAATATTCCTGTACCGTTCAGGTCGCGTTTGACCATGAGGGGGGACGCGGAAGTGACAGGACCGTCGGGTGGTGGAATATCCGATGTAAGGTGGTAGGCGATGAGGGGGGAGAAAAGACCTCTTTAGCCGAGCGCCGATGCCGAAGGGACAACAAGTCCCGCAAAGGGTCCGTAATCATGCCGCCGAGAAAAGCCTCGCATGGGAGTTGCCTGAGCGACCGTACCGTAAACGGACACACGTAGGCGAGGCGAGTAGCCTAAGGTGCTCGAGTGATCCGCGGAGAAGGAACTCGGCAAAATGTCCCCGTAACTTCGGGAGAAGGGGAGCCTGCATTAGGTGAACCACGGTGCGTGGTGAGCCGACCCAGGCCGCAGAGAATCGGCCCAAGCGACTGTTTATTAAAAACACAGGTGTCTGCAAAGTCGGCTAAGACGACGTATAGGCACTGACGCCTGCCCGGTGCCGGAAGGTTAAAGGGAGGTGTTAGGGGCAACCCGAAGCTCCGAACTGAAGCCCCGGTAAACGGCGGCCGTAACTATAACGGTCCTAAGGTAGCGAAATTCCTTGTCGGGTAAGTTCCGACCTGCACGAATGGCGTAACGACTTGGGCGCTGTCTCCTCCGCGAGCTCGGCGAAATTGGAGTATCGGTGAGGATACCGATTACCCGCGACAGGACAAAAAGACCCCGTGCACCTTTACTGCAACCTGTCATTGGGTCTTGGCTTTGCATGTGTAGGATAGGTGGGAGACTGTGAACCGTTCTCGCCAGGGGACGGGGAGTCGTTGGTGAAATACCACCCTTACAATGTTGAGGCTCTAACCCAGGGGAGTGAATCCTCCTCGGAAACAGTGGCAGGTGGGTAGTTTGACTGGGGCGGTCGCCTCCCAAAATGTAACGGAGGCGCGCAAAGGTTCCCTCAGCGCGGTCGGCAATCGCGCGAAGAGTGCAAAGGCATAAGGGAGCTTGACTGTGAGACCGACGGGTCGAGCAGGAACGAAAGTTGGCCTTAGTGATCCGGCGGTTCCGAATGGAAGGGCCGTCGCTCAACGGATAAAAGGTACGCCGGGGATAACAGGCTTATCGCCCCCGAGAGTTCACATCGACGGGGCGGTTTGGCACCTCGATGTCGGCTTATCGCATCCTGGGGCTGAAGAAGGTCCCAAGGGTCGGGCTGTTCGCCCGTTAAAGCGGTACATGAGCTGGGTTTAGAACGTCGTGAGACAGTTCGGTCTGTATCCGTCGTGGGCGTTGGAGTATTGAGGGGAGCTGCTCCTAGTACGAGAGGACCGGAGTGGACTGACCACTCGTGTACCGGCTGTTCCGCCAGGGGCATCGCCGGGTAGCGACGTCGGGAAGGGATAACCGCTGAAAGCATCTAAGTGGGAAGCCCCCCCCAAGATGAGTACTCCCAGGACCCCTCGGGGTCCGCGAAGGGCCGTGCGAGACTAGCACGTTGATAGGCGGCAAGTGGAAGCGTGGTAACACGTGTAGCTGAGCCGTACTAATGGCCCGAGAGGCTTGACCAGCCATCCTCTTCCATGACTCCGGCACGTAAATGAGGCTCGGTTTCTTCCTTCCACCCTTCGGACGTGGCTGGTGGCCACAGCGCAGGGGATACACCCGATCCCATCCCGAACTCGGAAGTTAAGCCTTGCCGCGCGGATGGTACTGCTGGGGCGACCCGGTGGGAGAGTACGTCGCTGCCAGCCCGACATGCGAACGCCCTGGCGGGGAAGAAGGATACCCCGGCAGGGCGTTCATGCGTTCAGGACGTGTGCGGCGGCTCTCTCTCTCGGCCCGTCCACGGATCCGTGCGGCTACCCGGGCGCTTCTGTCCCGGCCCGGAGGAGATCCCTCACGGCACGGTCCGGATTCCTGGCCCCCATCACCGCGCTGACAACGGCGCATCCGGCGGCGCCGGCCGCGAAGACCTGCGGCGAATTCCGCACGGTGACCCCGCCGATCCCGAACACGGGCACATCCACGCTCCGCGCAACCTCCCCAAGACGGCCGAGACCGATCGCCGCTCCCGCGTCCGCCTTCGTGCGCGTCGTGAAGACGGTCCCGCACCCGATGTAGTCGGCGCCAGCGGCCACCGCCGCCCGCGCCGCGGCGGCATCGTCCGCCGAATAGCCGATAAGGAAGCCGGGCGGGGCGATCCGGCGCGCGGCGGCGACCGGGAGGTCCTCCGGGCCGAGGTGGACGCCGTCGGCGCCGGCGGCAAAAGCAAGGTCGAGCCGGTCGTTCACGAAGAAGAGCGCTGCCGCGCTGCGAGTGTCGTCTCGCAGGCGCCTCGCGAGCGGCAGCAGGTCGCGCGGAGGCAGTCCCTTGTCCCGGAGTTGGACCGCTGGCGCTCCCGCACGCAGAGCCTCGCCGACCACATCCACCACCCCCCGCGGCGCGGCCAGCTCCGAGTCGGTGATGACGATCAGACGGAGTTGGCGAAGTCGCCCGTGCGGCTCCGGGGCGCCGGTACTCATGGCTCGCGTCACCGCCGCCGGATCCGGTTGATCGCGTTGTTGTGCTCCCGGAGCGTTCGGCTGAAGATGTGGCTGCCGCCGGGGCCGGCCACGAAGTACAGGTAGTCCGTGTTGTCGGGGGCCAGCGCAGCATCCAGCGCGGCGGCCCCGGGTGCTCCGATGGGACCCGGTGGGAGCCCGGGGTGGTGGTAGGTGCTGTACGGATGGTCGGCCACCGAGTCGATGGCCGCATAGAGGAGGCGTGAGCGGCGGCCGCCGAACGAATCGGTGAGCGCATACTGCACGGTGGGATCCGCCTGCAGCAGCATCCCGATGCGGAGGCGGTTGTGGTACACGCTCGAGATGGTGGGCATCTCCTCGGTGTTGCCGGCTTCCGCCTGGATGATCGACGCGAGGGTGACCAGTTCCCGTTCCGTCATGCCGGTGGCCGCGAGGAGTTCGCGCCGCTCGGGGGTCCAGTAGCTGCGGTAGCCGTGAATCATCGCGGCCACCACACGCTCGATCCCGACGCCCTCTGCGAACCGGTAGGTATCGGGGAAGAGGTATCCCTCGAGTCCGGGTCCGGGCACGTCCCACCGAGCGTGGGACTCACCGTCGAGGATATCGGCCACACGTGTCGAGTCGGAGCCGGCGGCCGCGGCGATTCGCCCGGCCATCGCGTCGAGGGTCCACCCCTCCGGGACCATCATCGGATGGGTGACGACGCGCCCGTCCGTCAGGATCCCCAACACCTCGCCGTGCGGCGCACCCCGCCACAGCCGATACGTCCCCGCCTTGACCGAGCGGTCCAGGCCACGCAATCGCGCATGGATCCTGAAGACCAGGGGTCGCCCGATCACCCGCTCCGCTTCGAGGATTCCGACCACTTCCTGGAACGTGGCCCCCGGCGGGACTTCCACGACCGCCTCGCCGCCGGGCAGTTCCGGTGCAGTCAGCGCGAATATCACGACCGCGACGACGAGTGTCGCGAGCCCCCCCGAAGCCACGACAGGGCGGCGAGCGACGACCTCCCGGATCCGTTCGGCAATCCCGGGTCGGCTCTTCACCCGGGGACTTGAAGTCGTCCCGGTGTCCGTCATCGCGGCATCGTCGGGCGCCGCGCCGGCCTCGGCAATCGGGGCATCATCGGGCACCGCCAGGCTGGCCACCTCCGCGCCCGGGCGTCTCCGGGTGCCGCGCTGGCCGCCGCCGGCGTGTCTCCGGGTGCCACGCCGCCCTCAGCCGTCGTCCCGGCCTCCGGGGTGGCGCTGCCCTTCGGTGTCGATCCGCCCTCCGGCGTCGAGCCAGTCCTGGAGGAAGATCGCCGCTGCTCCGGCATCGATTCTCGCCTTGTCCTCTTTTGCTTTACGCCGCAGTCCGATCGACCGAATCCTGGCCTCCGCCTCCAGCGACGAGTAGCGCTCGTCCACGAAATGGACGGGGAGTCCGCTGCGCCGCCCCAGTCGTCGTCCGAAGGCCCTCGCCTCCGCCGTCCATTCATTCTCGCCCCCGGTCTCCTCCAACGGAAGCCCGACCACAAAGCCGTGCACGCCAAGCTCGCTGCCCAAGTCCAGGATTCTGGAGATGGGCGGACGCTTTCCCGCACGCCGCTTGAGCGTGGTGACCGGAGAAGCGAGTGTGCCGGTCGGGTCGCTCACGGCAACTCCGATCCGGCGAAGGCCGTAGTCGAGGGCGAGGACGCGGCGATGTGGCGGAGGCATTCCGGAATAACGGTCCTCTCGGCACTGTTCGCAACGCAATCCCAACGGCCACCATGAAGACAACACGCCTTGCTCGGCGTCTCCGAGGTCGCCGAGGGACGGTTCACCGCAATCGAGATCGCGCTGACGGCCGTGATCAGGGCGTGCTGCGTAGTGGGATGGTGAGAGGGGTGCGGGACGGGTTAGTTGGGCGGCTCCTCGGGCGCGCCACCGTCCTTGCCGTCTCCACCCGACGGCTTGGTGAAGATCAGGATGGCGCCGTTCCTGCCGTCCTCGCCGTAGTCCTCGACGGCGTCGGAACCCTTGACAATCTCGAAGCTCTCAAGTTCAAGCGCTGCGATGTCGTCAAAGCTGGCTTTGGAACGCACACCATCCATGATCATCAGGGGCAAGGCTGTGGAGCCCACGCAGGCCGTCGCCGACGTAAAAAATACCTCCGAAGAGCCCTCGGGGGCTCCATTTCCGGCCGCCTGCGGGGCCTCCGCCGACTCCTGGGCGGGCTCCGGCGCGTCCTTTGAGGACACCGTTTCGACATGGCGGGCGTCAGTCGCCATCGGAGCTGAATGCTTCGCCTCCCCCGGGGCGACGATGGTTTCAAGGCCGCATGCACCAAGGGCCAGCGTGGCCACCAGTGCGGGAACGCCGCCTGCAACCTGCAGGGCGAAGTCCCCCGGTTCTGTTGTTCGCAGTCTCATGCTCGTTGGCCCGCCTGGAACAGCGTCGGCTGACTCGGAAAGCCGGCTCCCGTCCCTTGACAATACCCGCGGCGCACGCTGCCTTGCAAGGACAACATCCATCCACCCTGAAGCCCTCGACTGACACCATGAATCTCGGTGCCTTTTCCATCAGCCTCGCCGTCAAGGACCTCGCCACCTCGCGGTCGTTCTACGAGAAGCTCGGCTTCGCGGTCACCGGCGGGGACGACGACAAGTACCTCATCATGATCAACGGGACGACCATCATCGGGCTATTCCAGGGGCTCTTCGACAAGAACATCCTGACCTTCAACCCCGGTCTGGCCCAGGACACGTCAACCGTCGCTGACTTCACCGACGTGCGCGACATCCGCGCGTCGCTGCTCGCAGACGGGATCGAGATCGCCAACGACACGGATCCGGACGGTACCGGACCCGCAAGCATCGTGGTTATGGACCCGGACGGGAATCCGATCCTGGTGGATCAGTTCTTCCCGAGGCCGGCGAACTGACAGAGAAAAGCCGCGAGCCCGCGCGGCGGGGCGCCGCCTCAGGGAGGGCCGCCGCCCTTCCTCTTCTTGCCCGGCTTCCTCTTCTTGATGATGATGACGCCGTGTTCGCCTTCCTTGCCATACTGCTCGATGGCGGCGTCCCCCTTGATCACATCGATGCTCTCGATGTCGACCGCGCTCAGATCCTCCATCGCACCATCGAACCGAACGCCATCGACGTAGATGACGGGTGCGGCGCCGGGGTCACCGGCAGAAAGGATCCGGACCCCCGAGATGGTCCCTTCGAGTTCACGGGTCGATGCCTGTAACCCTTCCAGCCGGGCCTGAAGTGCCGCCCATGCGGCTTGAAGTTCGGCTTCCAGGGCGGCAGACCGGTCGCCGTCCTCATTGGTCGCCCTCGCCTGGGCCACCACCATCTCGCGGCGCGCCATCGCTTCCATCATCGCGCGGTTGACTTCGTCCATCATCGCGCGGTTGACCTCGCGAAGCTCGAAGTGCTTCAACCTCGCCTCCGGCATCTGCCGGTACAACACCAATGGGCGCTCGGTCCTGCTGATCGAGATCTCCGCCCGGAACCGGGAGGGATTCGCCTCCGTCACCTCCAACGCCGGGGCGGGCCGATCCTGCACCTCCGCCGACGATCCCATCAGTGACACCCCCACCAGGGCGGCGACCGCTCCCAGAGCGCCGCTTCCCACGATCACGGCGAAGTTCCTGACGTCTTCTCTGCGTTGTCTCATGCCTGTTCTCCCTGTTTCCCGGGACTTCACCGACGCTGCCGGCGGCTCGGTCCAGATGTGATCAGCGGTCGTTTCCGTCTTTCCCGTCCTGCGTACCTGCCTTGGTCCTGATCCTGATTTCGCCATCCTGACCGATGGGCCTGATCACATCCACGAAATCGATGTTCGCCGGGTCGATCCCCTCGAGGGCCTCCCTCGTGGTTCCCTCCATCCGAACCCCGTTGATGTACAGCACCGGTCGCGCGCCGCTGGCGCCCCTGACCCTGATCGTACGTAACTCGCCCGCCTCCGGCCGGGCGGGCTCCACCCTCCCGACGATGAAGCCGGAAGCGTCGGCCCGCTTAAGAACCACTGTCTTCACTTCGCTCGTCGCGGGAGGCTGCTCGGCCGGCTTCTCCGTCGCCATCATCGCAAACGCCGTGACGGCAACGGCGGCGAAGGCACTTCCGGTGATCAGGCTGATACTCCGAACGGTGTCGGTTCGTTGGCTCATCTCGGGTCTCCAGGAGGGTGAGTGGTTGCGACGGTTGCGGGCCGGGTCAGGTGGCGTCCCGTCCCGGCGTCCTGTTCCATGGTTCTTGGAAACACTAAAGGGCTTCAGGGTTGCTTCGCAAGCGGGCGCAGTGCCCCGGCGTTCGCCGAGAAGGCGCCTTCTCCCTCAGTGAGCAGTCCGGTCCGGACCAGAAAAGCCAGATCCCGGCGCAGAGTGCGCTCCGAGAGTCCTCCGTAGCGCCGCGCGACTTCGGTGTCGAGCACGGCGACTTCGTCGATCCCGAACTTCCCTTCCAGGGGGAAGGCGAGCATGAGTTCCCGCCGCCGCAGGAAGACGGTGCGCTTGCGGTGCGGCTGCCGGTCGAAGGTGTCGAAGACGAAGCCGCGCCACACGCTCCGGAATTGCGTGCGTTGCACCTCCTCCAGCGTCTCGCGCAGACCGTCGCGGAGCCCCTCGACCGCGTAGGCAATGAACGAGGTCGGCGAGCGGTCTCGGGCCGCGATTTCGAGTTGGCGCCGGTATTCGCCGTGGGTCTCGTGGTAGAAGCCGGTGAGGATCTGCGAGGTGATCGCGGGCGCCCCTCCGGCCAGGAGGACACAGGACTCGAGCATCCTCGCCGTGCGGCCGTTGCCGTCGCCGAAGGGGTGGATCCACAGGAGGTGGACGTGGGTGACCAGCGCCCGGATGATGGCGTTGCCGAAGTTGCCGCCGGGTTCGGTATCGGGGAACTCCTGGTCGAGCCAGGCGAAGAGGCCATCGATGAGTTCCGGGATCCGGTCGGCGGGCGGGGCTGGCTGGCCGGCCGGGGCCGGGCCGGTGCGGAAGTGGCCGGGGATGGCGTCGAAGTGCTCTTCGAGGCCGTCGCCGATTCGCTGGTGCACCTTGAGCAGGAACGCCGCGTCCATGGCTGACGGGTGTCCGCCGGCGGCCTCGTTCATGAGCCGGTAGGCGATGGACGCGGCGTTGCGCACCTCCGCGGCGAAGGGGTGTTCACCCGGGGGCGGACGGTTGGAGGCGAGGACCTCGGAAACTTCGCCGGGGAGGAGGGGGTTTCCCCCGATGGCGGTCGTGGCGTGCGCTCCCCGCGCGAGTGCAGCGTTGAGGAGCCGCTGCTGTTCTTCGGGAAGGATGGGCGTCGAGCGAATCGCCGCAACCAGTGCGTCGCACTCGCCCAACTGGTAGCGCGTCTTCGGCGAGACGCCCCACTGGCGCCGGTATCCGGACAGCGACGTATGTGCCTCCAATCCTCTCGACCCTCCTTTCCTTCGCCTTCCGCCTGGGCCGCCCGCGGGTTGCGTCCCGGAGTGCGAGGTGCAGTCTGTGACGGATTGCTTGACAGATTCATGGTAGTATCTGTCAAAGAATCTGTCACGGTGGGCCGCGTGCTCGCCTTACGACGGGTTTCCCCTTCTGATGTGCCTGGCCCCGGAACCGATTACTGTTCACTGTCGGGCTTCGGCCCGGTCCGGGCGGTGCGGTCCATCCCGGAGCGCCACCCGCCGCCCTCCCACCTTCAAAGCAGGAGTCAGCCACGTGCCCGCGTACCGCTACGCCGAAGTCCCCGCCGATGGTGAGAAGATCACCGGCACCACAGCCGATCCGACCGTGCCCGACCGGCCGGTCATCCCCTTCATCGAGGGGGACGGGATCGGGCCGGACATCTGGGCGGCGACCCGGCACGTGGTCGATGCGGCCGTGGCCAACGCGTTCGGAGGGGCGCGCCGGATCGCGTGGATGGAGGTCTACGCCGGGGAGAAGGCCAACGAGGTGGCGGGCGAATGGCTGCCGCAGGAGACCCTGGACGCGCTGACCGAGTTCCGGGTCGCGATCAAGGGGCCCCTGACCACGCCGGTGGGCGGGGGCATCCGCTCGCTCAACGTGACGCTGCGCCAGGTGCTCGACCTGTACTCCTGCATCCGGCCGGTGCGCTGGATCCCGGGGGTGCCGTCGCCGGTGCGGGAGCCGGACAAGGTGGACATGGTCATCTTCCGCGAAAACACGGAGGACGTGTACGCAGGGATCGAATGGGCGTCGGGGACGGCGGAGGCGGGCCGGGTGCGCGATTTCCTGAATGACCGGATGGGGGCCTCCATCCGCGAGGCGAGCGGGATCGGGATCAAGCCGGTGAGTCCCTTCGGCACGAAGCGGCACGTCGCCGCCGCAATCCGCTATGCGATCGCTCGGGGCCGGGATTCGGTGACGCTGATGCACAAGGGCAACATCATGAAGTACACGGAGGGGGCGTTCCGGGACTGGGGCTACGAGGTTGCCGCCGAGCAGTTTTCCGATTCCACGCTTCCCGAGTCGCGGCTGTGGGAGGGTGAGGAGGCGAACGGGCGGGTGGTGATCAAGGACCGGATCGCCGACTCGATGTTCCAGCAGGTGCTGCTGCGGCCGGCCGAGTATTCGGTGGTGGCGACGCCGAACCTGAACGGGGACTACCTGTCCGATGCGTGCGCGGCGCAGGTGGGCGGGCTGGGGATGGCGCCGGGGGCGAATGTGGGCGATTCCGTCGCGCTCTTCGAGGCCACGCACGGCACCGCGCCCAAGTACGCGGGGCTGAACCGGGTCAACCCGGGGTCGCTGATCCTGTCGGCGGCGATGATGCTCGAGCACCTGGGCTGGGAGGAGGCCGCGCGTGCCATCGACCGGGGCCTGGAGGGGGCGGTGGGAGCCCGCATGGTGACCTACGACCTCGAGCGCCAGATGGAGGGGGCCACCAGGGTCTCGACCTCGCGTTTCGCCGAGACGATCGTCGCGCACATGTGAGCTGAGCGAAACCGAATGCGACTGGAGACCAATACGGGAGTACCGGAGCGGATCGACACGCCGCTCATGGTGGTTCTGGCCGCGTCGGACCGGACTGCGGCCGAAGCGGTGCCGGGACCGGAGTTGGCGGCTCTCGACACGCTGGCCGGCGGGACGCTGAGCCGGGCGGCGGCGGCGGGTGACTTCCGGGGACGCGAGCGCGACCGGGTGCTGGGCCACCGCGCCGGGGCGAGCGGACCGGAGCGCGTGCTCTTTCTGGGTGTGGGGGATTCCGAAACGCTCACGCCGGAGAAGTTGCGCGTGGCGGCGGGCAAGGCGGTGCGGACGGCGGAAGAACTCCGTGTCCGGTCGCTCGCGCTCTGCCTGCGGTTCCTGGATGCTGGCGCGGTGGGTGCCAGGGGGCTCCAGGCGGCCGCCGAGGGGCTGGTGCTGGCGTCGTGGCGGTTCGACGAGCTGCGGTCGGGCGCGGGAGCCGGGGACGGCATGACGGGGGACGGAGCCGGTGTGGACGATGACGCCGGGGCGGAGCCGGACCCGGGTCCCGAGGGGGCCGAAGAGGCCCCGCCCCCGCTGGTGGAGTCGGCTGCGGTGGTGGCTGCGGCGTCGGGCGAACTCGAGGAGGCGGTGCGGGCCGGTCACGTCTTCGCGGCGGGCGAGAACCTGGCGCGCACGCTCCAGGCCCGGCCCGGGAACCTCGCCACCCCTGCCCACCTGGCGGACGAGGCGCGCCGGATCGGCGGCGAGGCCGGGCTCGAGATAGAGGTGCTCGGACCCGCCGAAATGGAGGCGGAAGGAATGGAGGCGCTGCTCGCCGTGTCCAGGGGCTCGGATGCGGAGCCGCGGATGATCGTGCTGAGGCACCGGGGCGGCCCTCCCGGCGAGGCGCCGCTGGTGCTGGTGGGCAAGGGGCTGACCTTCGACGCGGGCGGCATCTCGATCAAGCCGGCGAAGGGCATGGAGAAGATGAAGTACGACATGTCCGGCGGGGCTGCAGTCATGGGGGCGATGTGGGCCGTGGGGCGCCTGGGGATTGCCGCGAACGTCATCGGATTGGTGCCCAGCTCCGAGAACCTGCCGGGCGGGTCGGCGGTGAAGCCGGGCGATGTGATCGGGAGCCGCGCGGGCAAGTCGATCGAGGTGATCAACACCGACGCCGAGGGGCGCCTGATCCTCGCCGACGCGCTGGACTACGCCGCCGGGTGGAATCCGGCTGCGATCGTAGACTGCGCGACGTTGACCGGCGCGGTCGTGATCGCCCTCGGGCGGCACCGTTCGGCGCTGCTGGGCAGCAGCGAGGAGCTGATCGAGGAGGTGCGAGCGGCAGGGGACGCGGCCGCGCAGCCCTGCTGGCCGCTGCCGTTGGGCCCGGAGTACCGCAAGCAACTGAGGAGTGACGTGGCCGATCTCAGCAACGTGGGCGGCCGCCCGGCAGGCACCATCACCGCGGCCTGCTTCCTCTCGGAATTCACGCACGGGACCCCTTGGGCACACCTCGACATCGCCGGCACGGCCTACGGCAGCACGAAGAAGCCCTACCTGCGCAACGGGCCGTTCGGCCTCCCCTGCCGGCTGCTGCTGGAATGGGTGCGGTCGAGGACATCGGCCGTGGCGGAGGCGTCGTCGGGGGCGAGACCGGCGGCGGGGGGAGGAGCGTCGCCGCGGACGAGGGCGTCGTCGTGACCCGCCGCACTGCTGCTACCGGGGTGGCTCGCCGCTTCCGGTGCTCACGCGCGTTTTTCCGAGGGCTGCTCTTCGTGGCCGTTGCCGTCCTTCTTCCGGGCGCGCTGGCTGCGCAGGATCCGCCGGATTCGCTCCGGGCGGGCCCCGACTCCCTGCAGGATTCAACCCTGGTCACGGACTCCCTCGCCGTCGATTCCCTCGGCCGGGACTCGACGGACGTCGACTCCGCGGACGTAGACAGCATCCCACGTCCGCCGGTCATGCCGACGCTCCCGGATCCCGTCCCGGCGGGGAGCCTGACCGGGGTATGGGAGTGGGACCGGGCGGCGCTCATGAGTACGCGGGCGCAGACGCTGTGGGAGCTCCTGGCCGACATCCCCGGGCTGGTCTCGGTGCGCAGCGGGGACTACGGCGCGGCGGCCACGGTGTTCCCCGCCGGTCATGCCGGGGGTGGCCTGCGCCTGTACTACGATGGCGTTGAACACCTTCCGCTCGAAGGAGCGGTGCCGGATCTTGCGCGCATTCCTGTCTCCGGGCTGGGGGGCGTCCGGGTCATTCGGCGGCCCGGCGGCGTGGACGTCCACCTTTCGCGCTACGTCCACTCCGACCCGCGGCCCATGTCGCTCATCGAGGCCGGCACCGGGGACCTCGACACCAACATGCTGCGGGCGATGTTCTCCTATCCGCGTGCGCTGTGGGGGAAGACGACGATCGGGCTGGAGCGGCTCGATACCCGCGGGCGAGACACGCCGAGCGCCTCGACGGGCGGGTGGCTCCGCTACAGTCTGCACCGCGGCGACCGGGCCGGGCTGGGCTTCGAGTACCGCCGCATGGGAACCCAGAGGGACGTCTTCACGAACGAGCCCGGATCGGTCAGCCGCTCCGACTGGACTCTGCAGGGCCGCTGGGCCCCGATGGATGGGCTGCTGACCGAGGCCTGGAGCACCGGGGCTTCGGTCATCGCCGGGGACAGCCTGGAGACCTTCCCCTTCACCGCGGAGTCGCGGGGGCAGTCCGGCGTGCGCTTCTCGGCCGGCCGGGGAGGGCTTTGGGGCCGCGCGACGGCCCGTTTCAATGAGGGCGAGGGGGTCGTGGACCGCGAGCTCGCGGCCGAACTCTCCGCGGTCTGGCCGCGCTGGGGCGGCGTGAAGGCCCGGACCAGGTGGGAGTCGTGGGACGAGGCGGCCGGCGAGTCCTACGACCTGAGCGCCTGGGTGACGCCGGTATCGTATGTGGCGCTCTTTGCGGAGCTGGGGGGAGGAGCGCGCTCGGTTCCTTACCTGAGACCGCTGCCACCGCCAGAGCCCGACAGCCTGGTCGAGGAACCGGGCACCGTAGACCCGGACACCGCCGCGGCCGACCCCGACTCGGTGGACACCGGCCCGGCGAGCCGCTTCACGGACCGCAGCGGGAGTCGTCTGGGCGTCCGGCTCGCGTGGCGCGACATCGAGGTTACCGGCGCCATGGTCCTGGCCGAGGCCGATTCGATCTGGCCCACGCAGCTTCTCTTCGACCGCGGCGGGCTCGTGCTGCCGCAGCCCAGGCGGCGAGGGCTGGAGATTACGGGGCGCGTCCCGCTGTGGCCGCGCGGGCTCCAGTTCCTGGGTGAAGTGCAGCTGTGGGAGGCGGAGGATTCGGCGGTGGCCGGGCTGCTCTACTTCCCCCAACACCAGTACCGGGGGAGCTTCACCTTCCACAGGCGATACTTCCCGGCCGGAAGCTTCGAGGTGTGGGTCGACGTGGGCGCCAGAGGGCGAGCGGAGATGAAGGTTCCCCAGCCGGATCCGGAGGCGCCCGCGGGACTCTTGGGCACGGCCGCTCCAACGCGCCCGGGACCGGTTCGCGGGGGAACGGTTCCCGGCCTGCGCGCGGGGCTGGCGACCGACGAACCAGTGGGAGTCCCATCGGTGGTGCCGTTCTTCCAGGACTGGTACTTCCGGCTGCAGCTGCGCGTTCTGGATCTCATCATCTTCGTGACCGTCGAGAATGTCACCTTCCGCCGCAACAACCAGGATGTTCCAGGGAGGTTGCTCCCCATCACGCGCGGGCTCTACGGGGTGCGCTGGACATTCTGGAACTGACGCGGGGAGACCGTCGATGATCCGCAGCATGACGGGGTACGGAACCGCGCAGATGGCGCTGCCGGACGGGCGCATGCTGCGCGCCGAGGTTCGCACGGTGAACCACCGCCACCTGACCGTCTCGGCCAATCTGCCGCGCGGGTGGGAAGGGTTGCGCCCCGGTGTGATGGAGAAGGTGCGCGCGATGCTCGGGCGCGGCTCGGTGTCGCTGTCGGTGACGTGCGAGAGCCCCGGCCGGAGCGACGCCGGGACGCCTGTGCTGGATCTGGAGAGGGCGCGGCGCTACGTGGAGCTGCTGCGGAGGGCCGGGGCGGAACTCGGAGTGGACGACCGCCTCGGCATGGGCACGCTGGCCGCGCTCCCGGGGGTGCTCGGGTCGGAGGTCGCGCCGGAGGAGGGGGAGGGCCGCGACGCGCCGCACGTGGAGGGGATGATGGCCTGCGTGGAGGCGGCGCTGCGGGGGGTGGTGGGGATGCGGGAGGCCGAAGGGGGGCGGCTGGAGGAGGAGCTGCGCCGGGCGGTGAGCCGCATCGAGGCCGGGACGGAGGCGATCGAGGCGCTGGCACCGGGGCGCCTGGTGCGGGAGCGGAACCGGCTGCGCGAGCGGGTGCGGGCACTGGCCGAAGAGGTCGAGACCGACGAGGAGCGGCTCGCCCGCGAGATCGCCTACCTGGCGGAGAGGTGGGACATTGCCGAGGAGGTGGCGCGTCTGCGCTCCCACGTTGAACTCTTCATCGAGACGCTGGATGGCGCGGGGAGTTCCGGGCGGTCCAGGACGGGCAAGCGGCTGGGGTTCGTGGTGCAGGAGATGCACCGGGAGGCGAACACCGTGGGCGCGAAGGCCAACGATGCCGCGATCTCGGCCGAAGCAGTGGGGATCAAGGAGGAGTTGGAACGGCTTCGGGAGCAGTTGGAGAACGTGGAGTGAGCGCCGTGCCGCTCGAAGGCAGGGGGGCTGCCGTCCGCGGACCGCTCGTGCTGGTGGGACCGTCGGGGGCCGGGAAGACCACCATCGCCGCGCTGCTCGTGGAGCGGCACCCGGGGCGTTTCGCGCTGTCGGTGTCCGCCACGACGCGCGGGCCGCGCAAGGGTGAGGTGGACGGCCGCGACTACCATTTCGTTTCGCGGCGCGACTTCGACGAGATGGCCCGGGCGGGCGATCTCGCGGAGTGGGCGGAGGTCCACGGGGAGCGGTACGGGACCCCCGCCGCCAATCTCGTTCCGGCTCCGGAGGGCGGTCCCGTCCCCGTTCTGGACATCGACGTGCAGGGCGCCCGGCAGGTCATGAAGCGCGCCGCGGCCGCCTTGGTTATCTTCATTCTTCCCCCCGGACCGGACGAGTGGATCGACCGGCTGGCGGGGCGGGGGACGGAGTCGCCCCGTGAGATCGCGGGGCGTCTTCGCACGGCGTTGCGGGAACTCGCAGAGGCGCCTTCCTTCCACCGATTCGTCGTCAACGCCGATCTGGAACGCGCGGCCGACGAGGTGCTGGCCCTCGTGGAGGGAGCAGACGGGGAACGGGGCGGCGGCCCGGGTTTCGCGTCCCTGCGTCGCGCGCTGGAGAGGGGCGCACGATTCGAGATCGAACGGCTGGAGTTGGCTGGCGAAGCCGCTTCCGCCGGCCAAGGAGCATAGCGAGTGAGACAAATGAGAGTTTTCACCCCTGAAGAGATCGCCAAACACAACGAGAGCAAGTACCAGGGAGTGCTGGTGGCGGCGAAGTACGCGCGCGAACTCAACCGCCTGCCCGAAGGGGCCATCCAGCTCTCCGACCAGAAGAAGCTCTCCACGCGCGCCCTCGAAGCGATCACCTCGGGCCAGGTGGAATACCGGCTGCTGAGGCGGCGCCGTCCCGAAGCCGAATAGCAGGCCGTGGCGCCCGGCGGCCCCCGCGAGTCCGGTCCGCCCTGGGAGGGGCGCACCGTCGTCCTGGGGGTTTGCGGGGGCATCGCCGCGTACAAGGCCGTCCAGGTCGCACGTGACCTTTCCCTTCTTGGCGCCGCCGTCGATGTCGTTCTGACCGGATCGGCGCGCAGGTTCGTGGCGCCGCTGTCGTTCGAGGGGGTGACGGGGCGCGGGCCGCTGGTCGACCTCTTTGCGGCCAGGGAGGCGGCGCTGCACATCTCTTTGGGCCGGGACGCCGACTGCGTTTGCGTGGCTCCGGCGACTGCGGATTTCATCGCGCGGGCGGCGAGCGGGCGCGCCAGCGATCTGCTCACCACCGTCCTCGCGGCGACGAGTGCCCCGGTCGTCGTGGCTCCAGCAATGAACGACCGCATGTTTGCCCACCCCCGCACGCGCAGGAACCTCGCGCAGCTCGAGGAGGAGCAGGGCTACCACCGGGTCGGGCCCACCGACGGGCGCCTTGCCGCGGGGGAGGGGAGCGGGCCGGGGCGCATGGCCGTGCCGGACGCGATCACGGACGCGGTGGGGCGGGCGCTGGCCGGGGGCGGTGCGCTGGCGGGGAAGCACGTGCTGGTCACCGCGGGGGGGACGCGGGAGCCGGTGGACGCCGTCAGGTACCTGGGCAACCGTTCGTCGGGGAGGATGGGGGCCGAGTTGGCGCGCGCGGCCTGGCTCCGGGGGGCGGAGGTGACGCTGGTGGCGGGGTCCATGGCGGTGGCCGTGCCGCACGGGGTCGCAGTGGTAGAGGTCGGGACCGCCGGCGAGATGCGCGAAGCCGTGCTGAGGCGGGTGGGGGGGGTGGACGTCGCCGTGCACGCAGCCGCGGTGGCTGACTACCGGCCGCGGTCGCCGCACCCGGGGAAGCTGAAGCGCGCCGAGGCCGGGGACGCGCACACGGTGGACCTGGTGAGGAATCCGGACATCGCGGCCGAGTGCGCCGCGCGGATGAGGGCGGGGAGCGTCGCGGTGGGGTTCGCGCTGGAGACGTCCGACCTGGTTGCACGCGCAAAGGGAAAGCTTGCCGCGAAGGGGTTCGATCTGATCGTGGCCAACCCGGCAGGCGAAAGGGATGCCGGATTCGAGACGGATACGAACCGGGTGACGATCGTGGGCCGGGACGCCCCGCCGCGCGAGCTCCCGCTGATGACGAAATTCGCTGCCGCGTGGGAGATCATGGAAGCCGTGGAGGACCGGTTGCGGTGGAAGGGGGAGGGGGGGCGATGAGCGACCCGCGCGGCCGGCTTGCGACGTACCTCGATCAGCGGCGGAGGATGGGGGAGCCGGGGGTCATGCCCGCCGAGCTTGTTCCCGGTGAGTTGCTGGCGCTTCTGCGGACCACAGCGGCTCCCGCTTCCGGTCGTCGGCGGGAGCCGGGGGGGCAGGGGAACCTCCCCGCCTCCAGGGAGGCCGAGGCCGCGAAGGGGAACGCCGCCGGGGGTTCGGCCTCCCCATCCCCACTTCCCGAGGCTGCCTCCGCCGACTACCGGGCCCTTCGTGAAATGGCCCTTGCCTGCACCCGGTGCCGGCTGGCCGAGGGTCGCCGGCATGTGGTCTTTTCCGACGGGAATCCGGCCGGACGCCTCATGGTGGTCGGGGAGGCGCCGGGGGCGCGGGAGGACGCGACCGGCCGGCCGTTCGTCGGCCAGGCCGGCAAGCTCCTCGACCTGATGCTTGCGTCCGTCGGTCTGTCGCGCAGCGACTCGGTGTACATCTGCAACGTGCTCAAGTGCCGGCCTCCGGGGAACCGCAATCCGCTCCCGGACGAGATCGAGGCGTGCGCCCCGCTCCTGAAGCGCCAGATCGATCTGGTATCTCCCGAAGTGCTCCTGGCGGCGGGCACCTTCGCCGCCCGGTGGCTGACCGAAACGAACAAACCATTGGGCAAGCTTCGCGGCGAAGTGTACAGTTATCAGGGAGTACCGCTGGTCGTGACCTACCATCCCGCGGCCCTGCTGCGCAATCCCGGGTGGAACCGCCTCTGCTGGGATGACCTGCAGCTGCTTCGCCAGGTGATGGACGGGCCGTCCTGACGCCCGCGGGGCGTGATGGCGTACCCGGCAGGAGGCAAGGAAGAGACAGTTGAGCGAGCCCATTCCAATCCCGCAGACCCAGGAGAGCCCGGGCTACGACCGCCAGCCGCCGTTCTCCCCGGAGGCGGAGGCGTCGGTCCTGGGGGGGATTCTCGGCGAAGGGGAAGCGGCCGCGCGGGTGGTCGACTTCCTCGACGACTCCATGTTCTACCGGGAGGCGCATCGCCGCCTCTTCCGTTCCATGGCGCGGCTCTTCGAACGGGGCAGGGTCATCGACCCCATCACCGTGTCGGACGAGCTGAAGAAGGCCGGAGAGCTGGAGGGTGCGGGGGGGATGGACTACCTGGCCTCGCTCCTCGACGCGGTTCCCACGGCGGCCAACATCGAGTACCATGCGCGGATCGTCCGTGAGAAGGCGGTCCTGAGGAGGCTCATAGACGCGGCCCAGACGATCGTTCGAGATGTCTACGACCCGGGGGAACGCGAGGTCGGGGAGATCCTTGACCAGGCCGAACAAAGGGTCTTCAACGTTTCCCAGTCGCGGGGACAGGAGGGGTTCGTCTGGATCAAGGAGGTGCTGTGGCCGACGTTCGAGCAGATCGAGCAGCTGCAGGAGATTCCCGACGGGATCTCCGGGCTGGCGACCGGCTTCCAGGAGCTGGACAGGATGACTACCGGTCTTCAGCCCGGCGATCTGACGATCGTCGCGGGTCGTCCTTCGATGGGGAAGACTTCGTGGGCCCTCAACGTGGCTCAGTTCGTCGCGATCGAGCGCGAAGTTCCGGTCGCCATCTTCAGCCTGGAGATGTCGAAGGAGCAGCTCGTTCAGCGCTTCCTGTGCGCAGAGGCGCGCGTGGACGCGCTACGGCTGCGGCGGGGCAGACTGGAAGGGGACGAGTATCCCCGGCTCGCACGGGCGGCCGGCCACCTCAACACGGCTCCGATATGGATCGACGACTCGGCGACCGGAAACGTTCTCGAGATGAAGGCGAAGGCGCGTCGGCTCAAGGCCGAGTCCAAGCTCGGACTGGTGGTGGTGGACTACATGCAGCTGATGACGGGCTCCACCCGCAAGGAGAGCCGCGTGCAGGAGGTTTCGGAGATCTCCAGGGGCCTCAAGGCGCTGGCTCGCGAGCTGGAGGTTCCGCTGATCGCGCTGAGCCAGCTCAGCCGCGCCCCCGAACAGCGGACGGACCGGCGCCCGCAGCTGTCGGATCTGCGCGAAAGCGGTTCCATCGAGCAGGACGCCGATATCGTGATGTTCCTGTACCGGCCCGAGTACTACCACGGACCCACCGACAAGGACGGCAACTCGCTGGAGGGAAAGGCGGAGCTGATCGTCTCCAAGCAGCGTAACGGCCCCACCGGAACGGTCGATCTGTTCTTCCACAAGATGTACACCCGTTTCGACTCGGTTTCCCGGACACCGGAGCCGCCGGAAGGCGTGGCTTGATCCGGGCCTCCGTCGCGCTGCTCGTGCCGGCGGCCGGCTCCGGTGTGCGAATGGGCGGGGTGCGCAAGCCGTTCCTGGAGCTGGCGGGGCGCTCCGTCCTCGACCGCTCGCTCGCTCCGTTTCTGGCGCGCCGCGATGTCGTCGAGGTGATCGTGGCCCTCGGAACCGGGCCCGATCCGCACGATCCCGTATTCATGGATCCGCGCGTCCGCGTGACCCAGGGGGGGACGAACCGCTTCGAGTCGGTTGCGAACGCCTTCGACCACCTGGAGTCGGAGGCCGGGCTGATCGCGGTCCACGACGCGGCCCGTCCCTTTCCGCCCCCTGCCGCCATCGATGCCTGCGTCCGCCTGGCGGCCCGGGGGATAGGTGCGGTCGCCGGGATTCCGGCCGTCGACACCGTGAAGCGCACGTCGGGACCCGGCGTGATCGCGGATACGCCTGCCCGCGACACCCTGTGGTATGCGCAGACTCCGCAGATCTTCCCGCTCGACATGTTCGCGCGCGCGGTCGCGCACTGCCGTGCGGGTGGCCCCACGCCCACCGACGACGCCTCCATGGTCGAGCGGTTGGGGATGGAGGTGCGGATGGTGCAAGCATCCGTGAGCAATATCAAGATCACTTCTCCCGAGGATCTGGCGGTCGCGGAGGCGCTGATCACGGGTGGATTTATATGATTGTATATATTCGCGTCAAGAATATACAGAAAAGTATATGAGACAAGCGGGACGAAGCGTGCGGAGGACGCGGACTGCGCAGGCGGCACAGGCAGCGCGGATGGCGCAGGCACAGGCAGCGAGGGCGCAGGCGGCACAGGCAGCGAAGGCGCAGGCGGCACAGGCAGCGATGGCGCAGGCGGCACCGGCAGCGATGGCGCAGGCGACACAGGCAGGGCAGATGGAGCGGGCGGCCCGGATGAGCAGGCGGCGGGCATGAGCGGGCGGGCGATTCGCGAAGCGGTTCGGCACCTGGAACGCGGCCAGGTGATCATCCATCCCACGGAGGCGGTCTACGGTTTCGGGGGTTTTCTGGACGACGGCCCTCTGGGCGAGCTGGAGGAGATCAAGGCACGGACGGGCCGCGGCTTCGTGGTGCTGATCCCCTCGGCGGACGCCGTGGCCGGGATGCTCGGTGAGACCGGGCGCGCCCTCGCGGATGCGTTCTGGCCGGGTCCGCTCACCCTCGTGCTGGACGACCCGGGCGGGCGGTTCCACCCCCGCGCCCGGGCCGCCGGCGGTTCGGTCGCGGTACGCGTGCCGGGCCACCCGCTGGCGCTGCAGCTCCTCGGCGCGTGCGGACGACCCATCACGTCCAGCTCCGCCAACCTGCCCGGGGAGCCCCCCGCCCGCACGGCCGCCGAAGCGGCGCGAGCCGCCCGCGCCCGGGGCCGCACCCTGTTCGCCCTCGACGCGGGTCCGCTCCCGGGCGGCGCCGCATCGACGCTGGTGCGTCCCGGTCCGGAGGGCCCCATCCTGCTGCGGGAAGGCCCGGTGGGCATGCCGCAATTGGAGGAGGCGATGGGCGGAATGGAAGTGAATCGGGGCGGCGCAAGGCTCGGGCCCGACGGGGCCCGGACCGAGTCGGGCGGAGAGGCGGCGCTCCACATCACCTTCGTTTGCACCGGGAACACCTGCCGGTCCCCCATGGCCGAGGCCATCGCCCGCAGGATCATCGCAGACGAGGAGATTGGCGGGGTGTCCGTGGGTTCCGCCGGAACGGCCGCGTGGCCGGGGGCTCCGGCGAGCGGGGGAGCGCTCCGGGCCGCAGCGCGAGCGGGGCTCGACCTCGAGTCCCACGAAAGTGTCCTGCTGACGGAAGAGGTGGTGAGGTCGTCCGGGCTGGTTCTCTGCATGACCGGCGCCCACCTGTGGCGCGCCCTGGAGCTGGGAGGAGAGGGTCACGCGTACCTGCTCTCGGAAATGGCCGGATCGGCCGGTGACATCGAGGATCCCTTCGGGGGGACGGACGACGTGTACGCTTCCACCTGCGAACAGCTGCGCGAGCTGGTCGGGGCGGTGCTCACGGGGGTGGGAAGGGAGGCGGACGCGATATGACGGGCGGGTCCGGCGGAGTGCCGAGCGAGCCCCTGGTCTACGCGGTGCTTGGCGATCCGGTAAGCCACAGCCTGTCGCCCACGATCCACAATGCGGCGTTCCGGGCGATGGGGCGAAGCGCGGTCTATCTGGCGCGTAGGGTCACCGCCGAGGGGTGCGGTCCCGTGCTGCGGTCCCTGGCGCTGGCGGGCGGCGGGGGAAACGTGACGGTGCCGCACAAGGAGGTCGTGCTGCCCTTCCTGGACCGCCGGACCGAGGCGGTGGAGGTGACCGGAGCCTGCAACACCTTCTGGGCGGAGGAAGGAGCCGTCTGGGGGGACAACACCGACGTGGAGGGGTTCCGCGGCATCTGGGAACGGGCGACGGGTGGACTCCCGGGAGGCGTCGAGGTCCTGGTGCTCGGCGCCGGCGGTGCCGCGCGCGCTGTCCTGTGCGCGCTGCTGGAAACTCCGGCGCCCCGGCGGATCAGGCTGTGGAACCGGACGGAAGCCCGGGCCCGAGCGCTCGTCGACCACTTCGGGGCAGGGGGGATCGAGCTGCTCCACCACTACGCCGGCACGGCGCCGGAGGTGGTCGTGAACGCGACCTCGGCCGGACTGGACGGGCGGAGCGTCGCCATCGACCTGTCCCGCCTCGGTGCTCCCCCCCGGCAGGTCATCGACCTCGTGTACGGCAGCGAGCCGACCCCACTGTGCCGGCATGCGCTGGCGCTGGGTGCTGTGGCGGTAGACGGACGGGAGATGCTCGTGCGACAGGCGGAGGCGTCGCAGGCGCGCTGGTTCGGCGAGCCGCCTCCGAGGGGGGTGATGGCGCGGGCAATCGGATAGATTCCTGAATGCGTCCTCTGTCGAGCCTCCACTCGGGCCTCCGGTCGGTCGGCTATCGTGCCGCGGGCATTCGCACCTCAGGCTTGCTGGCCGGCCTGGCCGACTTCCTGCTGCCGCCCGCCTGCGCCGCCTGCGGAAGTCCGGCGACGGAAGAGGTGCGTGCCGGAGCCGGACCGGTATGTCAGAACTGCCGCCTCGGCCTGCCCCCGGTCCCCCATCCGGCCTGCGACCGCTGCGGCGCTCCCCTTGGAACAGGAGAGGCACCGTCCTGCCTGGAGTGCGCGGACTGGCCTGACGAGGTCGCCGGCGCGCACGCGCTGTGCCTCCTCGAGTCCCCGGCCCGCGAGCTGGTCCACGCGCTCAAGTACCAGGGATGGCGCGGTGTCGGCGGCTTCATGGGGGCTGAGATGGCCCGTCGCGCTCCGGAGAGCGTGACGAGCGCCGATTGCGTGGTGCCCGTCCCTACCTCCCGCCGGAACCTTCGTCGCCGCGGTTACAACCAGGCTGCCGTGATCGCCGACGCGCTGGCGCCGCTGTTGAACCTGCCTCTCGTTCCCTGTCTGGAGCGGCGGCGCCAGGAGGGTACGCAGACCGCCTTGAATCCGGTGCAGCGACGGGCTAACGTCAGTGGTGCCTTCCTGCTGACGGGGCGGTTCAGGGATGTCGTGGCGGGCAGCCGGGTTGTGCTGGTCGACGATGTCATCACCACGGGCGCCACCGTTCTGGCTGCGGTGGAGGCGCTGGGCGCCGGCGCCCCTGGCGCAGTCGTTGCTTATGCGTTTGCGCGCACGGTTCCGCTTTCCACAGACATCAACTGATTCGACGGTGCCGCCGTCGGGGAGCCTTCCCGGATCCATGTCCATTCGAGTCGCCGTCAACGGCTTCGGCCGCATTGGCAGGAACGTCCTGAGGGCCGCCAAGAAGTCCGGGCGGGACAACCTCGACTTCGTGGCGGTCAACGACCTGACCGGCAGCGAGACCCTGGCCCACCTTCTCAGGTACGATTCCGTACACGGCCGCTACCCGGGAACGGTCGAGGTGTCGGGCGACGGGATTGTCGTGGACGGCGACGAGATCCTCGTCCTGTCGGAGCGGGATCCGGCCGATCTGCCCTGGGGGGAGCTGGGGGTCGACATCGTGGTGGAGTCGACCGGGCGGTTCCGTACCAGGGAACTCGCTGCGAAGCATCTGGAGGCGGGTGCGCGCAAGGTAATCATCTCGGCACCCGCCAGCGGCGAGGACATCACTATCGTGCTTGGAGTCAATCACCAGGCCTACGATCCCGGGAAGCACCACATCATATCGAACGCCAGCTGCACCACCAACTGCCTCGCGCCGGTGGCCAGGGTGCTCACCGAGCGCTTCGGCTTCGTACGCGGCCTCATGACCACCATCCACGCCTACACCAGCGGCCAGGCGGTTCTGGATGGTCCCCACTCGGACCTTCGGCGCGCGCGCGCGGCCGGCGTGAGCATGATCCCCACCACGACCGGGGCTGCCAGGGCGATCTCCCTGGTCCTGCCGGAGCTGGAGGGAAAGCTCGACGGGATGGCCATCCGCGTCCCCACGCCCGATGTCTCGCTGGTCGACCTGGTTGCCGAGCTGGGCACGGACGTCTCGGCAGGCGAAATCAACGACGCACTGCGGGCCGCGGCCGAGACCCATCTCGCGGGGATACTGCGGGTCGAGGAGCAGCCGCTGGTTTCGGTCGACTTCACCGGCGAGTCGGCGAGTTCGGTCGTGGACGCACTGAGCACGTCGGTCATGGATCGCCGCATGGTCAAGGTTCTGGCATGGTACGACAACGAGTGGGGGTACTCGTCGCGCGTGGTCGACCTGGCCGAGTTCGTCGGCGGATGCCTTCCGCAGCGCCCGTAGACATGAAGACCGACTCCACCAGGAAGTCGCACGCCGCGCAGCCGTCCGCGCGGCGGGATGACCGGGGTTCGTCGTCTGATCTCCCGCAGGATTTCGAGTCGTGGTTCCGGGAACATCGCGAACCGGTGTACCGCTATGTGCGGTTCCGGGTCGCAACGCGGGAGCGGGCGGAGGATATCACCTCCGATGTGTTCGTGAAGGCGCTGCGGTCGCTGGACCACTATGACCGCCGTCGCGCCGCCCCCAGAACGTGGTTGCTGCGCATAGCCCGCAATGCGGTGACCGACCACCTTCGGGCGTTGCGGCGGCGCGGGTACCTTCAGGTGTCCCTGGACCGGGCGCCGGATCTGGTATCGCAGGCGCCGTCGCAGGAGGAGCGGATCCTGCGGGAGGAGCAGGTGCGCCGCCTCCTGAACGCGGCCGCGACGCTGAGGGAAGCCGATCAGGAGATTCTGTCGCTCAGGTACGGAGCCGGACTGAAGAACGCGGAGATCGCGGAAACATTGGGGACGAGCAGGAATGTGGCAGCCGTGCGGGTGCATCGCGCCCTGGTTCGGCTGAAAGCGGCGGTCGAGGCCGGCAATCGGCGGGAGAAACAATGACGCCGTTGCAGCGACGCCCGGGACGGAGGAGTCCGGATTCGGCCGGAGTCGATGCGTTCGACAGGGCCTTGCGGGGGATCACCATCAACGAGAGGTGTTCGTTCGGGGCCGAGTTGCGCTCCGAACTGGTGCAGGAGTACGACCGGTTGCGTGGTGACGGGGACGAACCGCTTCCTGCGCCGCGTGGCTTCCGGTGGAAATGGGCCGCCGCGGTCGTGTTGGTGGCAGGCGGTGTTCTGTCCATTCCCCGGACCAGGGCTGCTGTTCTGGGGCCGTTCCGGGCCGGCACCCCGGAGGTTCCGGCATCGCCGGATTCGGCGGGGTGGATGGTACCACTGGCTTCCACTCCCGCCATCAAGATGCTGCCCGCTATTGATCGCTCCGAGGAGTTGTCCGACGGCGATCCGGCGCGTGCCACAATCCCGGTAATCTCCGACCGAAGCGAGGCCCGGCGCGTCGTGGCCGAGGAGTACCCGCCCCAGTTGCAGGAAAGAGGCATTGGAGGCACCGTGGAAATAGTCGCATGGGTGAATACCGAGGGTGGCATCGAGCTTGTGCAGATAGACAGTTCGTCGGGGGTGGCCGAACTGGACCGTGCCGCGGTGAGAGTTGCCCTGGCCATGCGGTTCCGGCCCGCGACGCGGCTGGGTGAGGCTGTGGGGACCTGGGTCACCTTGCCGATCCGGTTCATGCCGAACGCCACCGAGGCCGAGCCGGAGCCCGAAGCCGGGTCCTTGCGGATCCCGCTTAGCAATTGAAGAGGTCTCCACTCTCCCCCTGGAAGACCCTCCAGGATCTCGAGCCGGCCCTGCTTTCAGGCACGGTTGTCGCGTTGAGAGCCGACTTCAACGTCCCGCTTGGCCGCGGGCGCGTCTCCGACTCGGCGCGCATCGAGTCCACCATTCCCACGATAGATCACCTTGTCGCGGCCGGAGCCAGGGTCGTGATCCTGTCACACCTGGGTCGCCCGGAGGGACGGGTGCGGCCCGAGTTCACGCTGCGGCCGGTGGCGGATTGCCTGGACGGACTGGTTGAGGCGCCGGTTGCCTTTCTGCCACACATTTGCGGTGACGCGGTTCGCGACGCGGTGGCGGGTTTGGCGCAGGGGTCGGTGCTTCTGCTCGAGAACACCCGCTTCCTGGCCGGTGAGACGGCGTGCGATCCCGGGTTGGCCGCCGACTGGGCGGGGTGGGCGGACCACTTCGTGCTGGACGCCTTCGGGACGGCGCACCGCGCGCACGCCTCCACCGCGGGCTTGCCCCATGCCGTGCGGCTGAAGGGCGGCGAGGCGGTGGCCGGGTTCCTCGTCGCGCAGGAACTGGATGCGCTTGGCGGCGTGCTGGACGATCCCGGACGGCCGTTCGTGGGGGTCATCGGCGGGGCGAAGATCTCGGGCAAGATCGATGTCATCGCGGCGTTGCTCGCGCGCGTGGATGTGCTCCTGATTGGCGGCGCCATGGCCAACACGTTCCTCCTGGCCACGGGAATGGAGACGGGTGCCTCGCTGGTGGAGCCGGAGCGGGCGGAGGTGGCCAGGCGAATCCTGGAGGCCGCGGGGTCCCGGCTTGTGCTGCCGGTGGACTGCGTGGTGGCCGCGTCGTTGACCGCGGGGGTCGAGACGCGCAACGTGGACCGTTCGGCAGTGACGGCAGAGGATGTGATCGGCGACGTGGGCCCGGTGACGGCCGCTCTCTTCGGCAGCTACCTCGCCGGCGCGGGTACCGTAGTCTGGAACGGACCGATGGGTGCCTTCGAGATCGACGCCTTCGCCAGCGGTACGCGGGCAGTGGCGCTCGGCGCTGCCGCGGCGGCCGAAGCGGGTGCGAAGGTGATCGTCGGGGGTGGGGACTCCGTGGCGGCTGTCCGCTCGGCCGGGGTCGCGGCCCGGATCACCCACGTCTCAACAGGAGGGGGAGCGTCTCTCGATTTTTTGGCGGGGAAGGCCCTGCCGGGACTGGAGGCCATTTCCGAACGGAGCCCGGCCGGGAATTCCCGGCGGCAGGAGGCCTGATCATGCGCAAGATCGTCGCGGGCAACTGGAAGATGAATCACGGTCCCGTCGCGGCGGCGGGGTTCTTCGACCGCTTCCGACCCGAGACGGATCCGGAGTCGGTGGAGTTGATCTTCTTCGTCGCGGGACTGTCGCTGCACGCGGTCGAGGCGAGCGCGAGGGTGCCCGTGGGCCTGGGAGTCCAGAACATCCACTGGGAGCCTTCCGGAGCCCTCACCGGGGAGATGTCGGCCGAGATGGCGGCTGAGGCGGGGGCGTCGTACGTCCTGGCCGGGCACTCCGAGCGGCGTCATGTCTTCGGCGAGACCGACGCCGAGGTGAGTCGCAAGGTCGCGGCCGCCGTGCGGGCCGGGCTCGTGCCGGTCGTTTGCGTGGGGGAGCTTCTGGAGGAGCGCCGGGCGGGCCGCCTGGCCGAGGTCCTTCGCAGGCAGGTCTCGGCTTTCGTCCCGGCCCTGCGGGGGTCTGGCGAGTTCATGGTTGCCTACGAGCCGGTTTGGGCGATCGGAACCGGAGAGACGGCCACACCGTACGATGCATCCGAGGCCCACGGGATCGTGCGCGAGGCGCTGGGGGCACTCGGGAAGGCGCCTATCCTGTACGGGGGAAGCGTCAAGCCCGGCAACGCGGCCGCCCTGATGTCCGCGCCCGAAGTGGACGGGGTGCTGGTGGGCGGAGCGAGTCTGGAGCCGGAGGTGTTCGCGCGGATCGCGGCAGCGGGCAAGACCCCGGGTTGACACCGGGGCCCTTCCCGGACACGTTCCTGAACGCCCGAAGGCCGGGCAATCGACCATGTAGACGAGTGTGAAATGTACGGATTTCTGTTGGCTCTCCTGGTGCTGGACGGGGTTCTGCTGGGTGTGGTCATCCTGCTTCAGGCGGGCAAGGGCGGGGGCCTGGCGGCGATGGGTGGCGGGGCCGCGGCGACCGACGTGCTGGGAGGCCGTCAGGCTACGACCCTGCTGACTCGGGCAACCTGGATCCTGGGGAGCGCCTTCATGGTGCTCTCACTGGTGCTGGCCATCCTGTCTTCTCGTTCACAAGGGCCGACCACGGTCCTGGAGGGGATCAGGCCGGAAGTGGCGCCCCAGCCCCTGCTGACTGAAGGGTCTCCGATAACGGACCTGCTTCCGGGCGACGGCGAACAGGACCCTCCGGGAGAGGACCCCCCCGGCGAGGAGGATCCGCCCGAGGATCCCCCAAGTGAGGAGGATCCGCCCGGGGAGGGTAATCCTCCGGACGGGGGGAACCATCCGGGGGAAGCGGGCGTGCCTCCGGGCTCCTGAGCGGACCGAGGCCGAATTCCCCTGCCGCATTCGACCGGCGATGCACGGTGACGCAAGCACCCTGAGCCGGGAAGTCGTTCGGGATCTCCTCTACCAGGGGTTTCAGGCCCGCTTGCTGGCTGGCGGCGCGGGCATTCCGGGGGACACCACGGTCCGCGTGGACATCCGGACCGTGGTCATGACGCGGGCGATGCGGCATTCCTCGGATGGCAAGGGCGACCTCTGCTGCCCGGGCCACCTTTCGCCCGGCCCGATGCTTGCCTTCGGTGCCACGCCCCTGGAGTTCCTGCGGCAACTTGGCCGGAAGGGGACCGCCCCGGCCGCGGCCCGGAGCGGCGGCCGGAGCTGGACGGACCAGAAGCGGGGGCTGATCGGCTGGGATGGCCCGCCGGGCACGATGACCCAGGTGCTTGCCGGCGCGGCATTGGCCTTCGCCCAGCGCGGCCAGGATCGCGCAGCGCTGGTCTTCGAGGAGTTCGTGGCCACGGAGACCGGCGGTTGGCATGAGGGGATGAACTTCGCGGCGGCCCAGTCGGCCCCGCTGATCGTCGTGCTGGACATGACGCAGCCCGCGGACCGGGCGGGAACCGGGGCAGTCGATGCGATCGCTCGCGGCTACGGTGTGTCGGCGGCCGCGGTTGCCGGGGAGCCCTATCCGCAGCTCTTCCGGACGTTGGCCTCCGCTCGCCGGCGGGCCGTGCTTGGGAGGGGTCCGACGCTGATCGCCATGCTTCCACGTGGTGAGGGCGATCCCTGGGCGCTCCACGACGCCTTCGTGGCCTGGGCACTCGAAGAGGCCGGTGTCTCCGATGTCGAGGTAAGGGCAATCGAACGGGCGGCGTCCGCCGGGGTCGACCACGCCCTCAACCGTCTCACCAGGGAACCGGAAGCGGAACCCCATGACGCTCTGGTTCCGGTCTGCGCGCACGAAGTCCCGCAGCCCCCATGGACCCGCCGGGTGCCGCCGGAACCCGGGTGGCGCGCGACCGGTGAGCCGCGGGAGGTTCACGATGGCCGGTGAACTCCCCCGGCATGTGACGCGGACCCGGGAGGGCCGCCCCGCGACCTTTCTCGAGGCGATCGCCGAGGCCCTCTGGGAGGAGATGGAACGTGATTCCAGGGTCTTCCTCATGGGTGAGGACATCGGGGCCTACGGGGGAGCCTTCAAGGTTACGCGCGGCTTCCTCGCGCACTTTGGCCAGTCCCGGGTCATCGACACGCCCATTGCCGAGGGTGGGTTTACGGGAGCCGCCGCCGGGGCAGCGCACATGGGACTCCGGCCGGTGGTGGAGATGCAGTTCATGGACTTCATTTCACCCGCCTACGATGTACTCACGAACTACATCGCCACATCGCTCTACCGGGGCGCGGGCCCGCTGCCCATGGTGGTGCGGGGCCCCGTCGGCGGAGGGAACCGGGGGGGACCCTTCCATTCGCAGAACGTCGAGATGGCGTTCTTCCACACGCCCGGCCTCAGGATCGTCTATCCGTCGACTGCAGCGGACGCGAAGGGGTTGCTGAAGAGCGCAATTCGCGACGACAACCCCGTCATCTTCGAGGAGCACAAGGGACTGTACCGCGCACCCCATTGCCGCGAGATGCTCCCCGCCGACGACCATGTGGTTCCGCTGGGCAAGGCGCGCGTCGCCATGGAGGGAGAGGACCTGACGATCGTCACCTACGGGCTCATGGTCCACCACGCTCTGGAGGCCGCAGGCGAGCTCGGCCGCGACGGGGTCCGGGTGGAGGTGATCGATCTCCGCACCCTGCTGCCGCTCGATGAGGATGCGATCGTCGCTTCGGTGCAGAAGACCGGCAAGCTGCTCATCGTGCATGAGGACACGCGCACGGGGGGTATTGCGGGCGAGATTGCGATTCGGATCAACGAGCGGGCTTTCGAATGGCTGGACGGACCGATTCTGAGGGTGACGGCCATCGATTCGCCGGTTCCCTTCAGCGGTGAACTGGAGGACTATTTTCTCCCCTCGGTTGCGGATGTCGTTACCGCGGGGCGTTATCTTGTGGATTACTGATGCCGCGGCGGATACAACGACCCCGAGGGGAACCGCCGCCGACGACCAACGCAGGGAGAAGCACAGGTGTCCCGAATCGAAGTCCCGATGCCCCAGATGGGCGAGTCGATCGCCGAGGGCACGGTTTCAAAGTGGCTGAAGGCACCGGGTGATGCCGTTGAGCGCGACGAGCCCATCCTGGAGATATCGACGGACAAGGTGGACGCCGAGATTCCGGCCCCGGCGGCCGGAACGCTGGCGGAGATCCTCGTTGGCGAGGGGGAAACCGTCGAGGTGGGAACGGTGGTGGCGTACATCAGCGAAGGCGTTGCCGAGCCGGTGGCCGCACCCGAGCCGGCGCCCGAACCTGAGCAGGCCACATCGGCGGAGGCGCCTGGGGCCGAAAGCGGAGACGCGATGCCTTCCGATTCGGCCATCCCGCTTCCCCCCGTTCCCCCGCATGAACCGGGCCCGTCCGTGTCCGGCGACGGCGACAGCCAGGAGGTCGTCTGCACGGCCACCAGCGAGGAGCGCCTGCGGACACGTTCGACGCCCGTCGTGCGCAGGATTGCGCAGGAGGCGGGGGTCGACATCGCTTCGGTTCCTGGCACCGGCCACCAGGGCCGGGTGACGAAACAGGACATCCTCTCCTTCATCGAGCGGGGCGGACCCGGCGCTGCATCGCCGCCGGCAGTCACGAGGGAGGCCCCCGAGCCCGTGCCGGAAGTTCCGGAAATCCCTGCAGTCGCGGCCACCCGTCCCACCCAACCGGCCCGCACCCCGGCTGCGGCCCCGGCTGCGGCCCCGGCACCCTCCGACCTCTGGAAGCGCTTCCATAAGGAGGTCGAGCACCCCGTCTTCCCGGTTCGCGAGGGCGACCGGGTCGAGACCATGAACAAGGTGCGCCGCCTCACAGCGGAGCACATGGTGCTGGCCAAGCGGATCTCGTCGCATGTGCACTCCATCATCGAGATCGATTTCTCGACCGTGGACCGGATCCGCCGGGAGAACAAGGCGAAGTGGGCCGAGCGCGGCGCGCGGGTCTCGTATACCGTGTTCGTGGCGTGGGCCTGCTCGCGGATCCTGCGGGACTTCCCCACCGTCAACGGCACGATCTCGGGGAACAACATCGTGTATCGCGGTGCCGTGAACATCGGGATGGCGGTGGACCTGAACCCCGGGCTGATCGTCCCCGTGATCCACGACGCGGACGACCTCAGCCTGGTGGGGACCGCGCGGAAGATCGTCGATCTGGCGACCCGGGCGAAGTCACGCCAGCTCTCGCCCGGGGAGATCCAGGGCGCCACCTTCACCATCACCAACCCGGGGGTGCTCGGCACCATGGTGGGCATGCCCATCATCCCGAAGGGCACGTCGGCGATCCTCGGCACGGGATCGATCGACAAGCGGGTCGTCGTGGTCACCGACCCGGCTACCGACGAGGACGCGATGGCGATCCGCAAACGCTGCTTCTTCTCGCTCGGCTACGACCACCGGCTGGTGGACGGCGCAGACTCCGCGCGCTTCCTGTCGCGGCTGAAGGAATTCCTGGAGGACTTCCCCGAGGACGCCTGAGGAAGGGGGTCGGAAGGAGGCCCGGCAGGATGAGATCTGTCGCGACCCCGGAGCGGGCGCGCAACCGCGCGGAGGACGGCGGCCGCGAGGCCGGATGGGGCACCCGAACCTTGGCGGTGCGCTATCCGGGCAGGATCGGCTACGAGCCCGCGCTGGAGCTCCAGTCCACCCTGGTGGAGCGGCGCCGGCGGGGCGAGATCCCCGACACCCTTCTCCTGCTGGAGCACCCGCACGTCATCACCCTGGGATCCTCCGGACGCACCGGCCACGTCCTCATCCCGGCCGACGAACTCGCGCGGCGCGGCATCGCGCTGCACGAGACCGGTCGCGGTGGCGACGTCACCTACCACGGCCCCGGCCAGCTGGTCGGCTACCCCATCCTGGACCTCAAGCCGGGCCGCCGGGACCTCCACCGCTACCTGCGCAGCCTGGAGGCCGTGCTGATCCGCGCGCTCGCCGCATTCGGCCTGACCGGTGAGCGCGACGAGAGTGCCACGGGAGTGTGGGTCGGCGGAGCCAAGGTCGCCGCCATCGGGATCCGGGTCTCGTCGGGGTGGATCACCTCGCACGGCTTCGCCCTCAACGCCGAAACCGAGCTTTCCTACTTCGACGCGATCGTGCCGTGCGGCCTGCGCGGTCGACGGGTCACCAGCATCAGCCGGCTCCTCGCCCGGCGGGTCACTCCCGGCGCGGCCGCCCCGGCCGTCGTGTCCGCCATGGCGGCGGAATTCGGCTACGGCTCGGTGGACGACCCCGGAGGCGCGAACTCGAAGTAGTCGAAGTATCGGTCATTCCGCTCCCGCTGCTCCTCGAGCCATGCCTCGAAACCGGAGGGGCCCGGGTCCGGCCGCGCCGACTGCTCCTGCGCGGCCCGCTGCGCGAGTTCGTTGACGTACTCGTTGCGGGGATCGCCGGCGTGTCCGCGGACCCAGCGCCACGTTACCTCATGCCGCGCCGCTATCCCGTCCAGCCGCCGCCACAGCTCCAGGTTCTCGATCGGCCCGCCCTTGCGCTTCCAGCCGCGTCGCTTCCAGCCGGGCATCCACTGCGATGCCCCCTTTACCAGGTACTGGGAGTCGGACGCGAATACCACGCGGCGCCGGCCCTTCAGAGCACCCAGCGACACGATCGCGCTCATCAGCGCCATCCGGTTGTTGGTCGTCGAGGGTTCGGAGATCCAGAGGTCGCGGCGCTCCCAGCGGTCCCGCACCCAGTATTCGAGAAGTGCGGCGGCCGCGCCGGGACGGTCTCGCCCCACGAACTGATTGCCGAGACATGATTCGTCGGCGTGTATGTGAACCTCGTTTGCGCTCGTCATCCGGCCGCTCCCTGGCAGTCCGTGGAATAAGTCCCCGCTGCATTCGGGAGGCGATGCATCCGGGCTGGACCGCGGAGATTATCCACGGACTGCGGTGGCGCCCGCCCGGGTTGCCCGCGTCACCGGAAAGATAGCGTCCCCCGCGCCTTCGGTGGATTCACTTCGGTGATCCGGCGGCTGCCGGTGGGGTTGATAGCTTGGCGGGCGGGGCTACATTGACCGGATGCCTTCCAGTCCAAACCCCGGCGAGCGCCCTCGCTCGGCCTGCCTCCTGCTCGAGGACGGGCGGCGCTTCGACGGACTCGCTCTCGGTCACGCCGGCGTCGCCATCGGCGAAGTCGTCTTCAACACCTCCATGACCGGTTACCAGGAGGTGCTCACCGATCCTTCCTACGCCGGGCAGCTCGTGGCGATGACCTATCCGCTGATCGGCAACTACGGTACCAACCATCAGGATGTGGAGTCGGCGCGGCCTCGGGTGTCCGGCTTCATCGTACGCGAGGCGGCCCGCTCCCCCAGTTCGTGGCGGAGCCGCTCCGGCCTGCATGACTACCTGGCGGCCCATCTCGTCGTGGGAATCCAGGATGTCGACACGCGGGCGCTCACCCGCCATATCCGCAGCCAGGGCGCGATGCGGGGCGGGATCGCCGGTGGGGACGTGCCCGCGGGCGAACTGCTCCGGCGCGTCCTCGAGCACCCCAGGATGGAGGGGCAGGAGCTGGCCTGCGGGGTGTCGACGGAGCGGCCCTACACCGTGGCAGCGGTGGGTGAGGAGCGGTACCACGTCGCCGCCTTCGACTTCGGCGTAAAGGCGAGTTCACCGCGGCTACTCTCCGAACGGGGATGCCGGGTGACGGTGCTGCCCGCGCAGGCGAAGACGGCGGATGTGCTGCGGATGGAACCCGACGGCCTCTTCCTCTCCAACGGACCGGGGGATCCCGCGGCTGTGGAGCGGACGGGCGAGACCATCCGGGAGGTGGCCTCCCGGGGGATCCCGGTGTTCGGCATCTGCCTCGGCCACCAGCTGATCGCGAGGGCCTTCGGCGGCGAGACCTTCAAGCTCCCGTTCGGGCACCACGGTGGCAACCACCCGGTCATGAACCACGACCGGAGGACGGTCGAGATCACATCGCAGAACCACGGGTTCGCGGTCCGGGCCGGGGAGGACCTCGAGGTCGCGGGGGCGTCGGAGCTGAGGATCACCCACAGCAACCTGTATGACGGCACCGTCGCGGGTGTCGCTCACGCGCGGCTGCCGGTGATCGCGGTGCAGTACCATCCCGAGGCGGCGCCGGGCCCCCACGACAGCAGCTACCTCTTCGACGACTTCGTCTCCATGATGGCGGCCGCCCGCCTCGCGGGGGCCGGAGACAGTCGCGGTTCGTATATTGGTTCATGAGATACCGAATAACCGGCGCCCAAGGGTCGCCGCCGGTTTCGCGGCCGGATCCCCCAAGGAGGTTGAATGACTAAAGCCGACCTGGTTGAACAAGTTGCGGAAGCGATCGGACCGGGCGTCACCAAGAGGGACTGTGCCCTGGTCGTTGACGGCTTTCTCAACGCGGTCAAGCACGCGCTGGCCGGGGGTCGCCACATCGAGATTCGGGGGTTCGGCACTTTCAAGGTGCGCGAGCGGAAAGAGCGCATGGCACGCAACCCGAGGACCGGTGAGCCCGTGAGGGTGCCTGCCCGCTCGACTCCGGTCTTCAAACCTTCCAAGTTCCTGCGTGCCCAGGTCGCCGAGGGGAATGCCAGGATCTCGCGGCTGGGTCCGGATGACGGTTCACGCTGACCGGGACCGGCCAGTGGACATCACCGTGCTTCTCTTTGCCGCGCACCGCGAATTCGCGGGGGGACGGGCCGACACCGTCGTGACGCTGCCCGAACGGGCCACGGTCGACGTGCTCCTGGCCGAGTTGCGGGCGCGGGGAGGGGAGTGGGCGAGTCTGCCCAGCCGCGCGGCGGTCGCGGTGAACCGCAGGTATGCCAGCGGGGACACCGTGCTCGATGAAGGCGACGAGGTGGCGCTCATTCCCCCGGTGGCCGGGGGGTGACCATGGTCTGGACCGACATGACCAGGGAGAGCATCGATCCGGGTGCCGTGCTTGCCCGCGTGGGCCGGCCCGCGGACGGGGCGGTCGCTTTCTTCGCGGGGGTGGTACGCAACGAGAACGACGGGCGTCCGGTGTCCGGGATGGAGTACGAGGGGTATGATGAGATGGCCCGCGAGGAGCTCGCCGCCATCGTGGCGGAGGCGGCCGAACGGGCCGGCGGCGGCCGCATCGCGGCGGTTCACCGCCTTGGGTCTCTGGCGGTCGGCGAAGTGAGCGTGGCGATCGCGGTTTCGGCGCCGCACCGGGCGGAGGCGTTCGGCGCGGCGAGGTACATCATCGAGCAGATCAAGAAACGTCTCCCGGTGTGGAAGCGGGAGCACTACCTGGACCGGGATGCCGAGTGGCTGGAGGGCCACCTCCCGGTCGTGGAGGCGGAGCGGGGATAGTGAGTGTTTTTCACGAAAATGGGCAGTCAGTGAACGGTTTTCGCGGCATCGACGCAACCACCGCCATGGTCGACGGCTTCGGCCGCCGGATCGAGTACCTGCGAATCTCGGTGACGGACAAGTGCAACCTCCGGTGCGTGTACTGCATGCCGGAGGAGGGGATGCCCTGGCTGCGCCGCGACGAGATCCTCACCTACGAGGAGATCGCCGAGGTGGTGAGGGTGATGGCCGGGATGGGGCTCAGGCGGGTGCGCCTGACCGGGGGGGAGCCGCTGGTTCGCAAGGACCTCCCGCGTCTGGTGGCCATGCTCGCCGCGGTGCCGGGGATCGAGGACATAGCGCTCTCCACCAACGCCGTCCTCCTGGCGCAGATGGCGGAGCGCCTCAGGGACGCCGGCGTCTCCCGGGTCAACATCTCGCTCGACTCGCTGCGTCCGGAGCGGGCCGACGCCATCGCGCGCCGGCCGGGCACGCTGGCGAAGGTGCTCAGGGGGCTGGACGCCGCCGAACGAGTCGGCTTCGAACCCATCAAGATCAACGTGGTGCTGATGCGGGGCGAGAACGACGACGAGGTGGCCGACTTCGCCGCGTTGTCGCGTCACCGCCCCCTGCATGTGCGCTTCATCGAGGTCATGCCCACCGAGTCGAACCTGGAGTTGAGCGCCTCCAACTTCCTCTCCTGCGACGAGGCGCTTGCCGCGGTCGCCGAGGTGGACGCCCTCGTGCCCGTCGCCGGTCCTCCCGGCAACGGTCCCGCCACCTACTTCAGCTTCCCCGGAGCACTCGGCACGATCGGCGTCATCACGCCGATGAGCCACAACTTCTGCAGCCGCTGCAACCGCATGCGCCTCACGGCGGACGGCCAGCTCAGGCCGTGTCTCTTCGGCACGATTCAGACGCCTCTGCGCGGCGCGCTCAGGCGCGGCGAGGACCTGCGTCCGCTAGTGCGCGAGACGCTCCGCATCAAGCCCGAGAAGCACCTCCTGGTGCAGGGCTCGTCGGAGGGATCGGGCGGCCTGATCGCCCTCTCCCAGACGGGCGGATAATACCAACCCACGGAGAACAAATACCCAGATGTCAGCCAGAAAGATCACCGTAGTCGGCGCCGGGCATGTCGGTGAAGTCTGTGCCCAGCGCCTCGCCGAGAAGGAGCTGTGCCGCGAAGTCGTGCTCATCGACATCGTCGAGGGCATTCCGCAGGGCAAGGGTCTCGACCAGTGGCAGAGCGCGCCGGTCGAGGGCTTCGACACGATGGTCACGGGCTCGAACGACTACGGCCCCGCCGAAGGGTCCGATCTCTTCATCGTGACGGCGGGGATCGCCCGCAAACCGGGCATGAGCCGCGACGACCTGCTGCGCACCAACGCCGGGATCGTGCGTTCGGTCAGCACCGAGATCGCCCGGGTGGCGCCCGATGCGGTCGTGATCGTGGTCTCCAACCCCCTGGACGTAATGGCCTACGTCGCCAGGGAGACGACCGGGTTCCCGCGCGAGCGGGTCATCGGCATGGCGGGCGTCCTCGACACGGCCCGCTTCCGCGCCTTCATCGCGATGGAGCTGGACGTGAGCGTCGAGGACATCCAGGCGATGGTCCTCGGCGGGCACGGGGACACGATGGTCCCGCTGGTGTCGTACACCTCCGTGAGCGGCATTCCGGTCTCGCGCCTCATCGCGCCGGACCGGCTCGACGCGATCATCGAGCGCACCCGCAACGGAGGCGCCGAGATCGTCAAGCACCTGAAGACGGGCAGCGCCTACTACGCGCCGTCGGCCGCAGCCGTGCAGATGGCGGAGTCGATCGTGCGCGACAAACGGCGCATCCTGCCGGCGGCGGCGTACCTGGAGGGCGAATACGGCCAGGAGGGGATCTACCTCGGCGTGCCCTGCAAGCTGGGGGAGGGCGGCCTCCACGAGGTGGTCGAGGTCGAGCTCACCGAGAGCGAGAGCGCGGCGCTGGCCAGGAGCGCGGACCACGTGCGGAGCGTGATGGCGAACCTTTGACCTATTCTACGGCCTGCTGAGGCAAATCGCGGCCCTCTTCCCGGCCGACGAGCCTGGCGACCTGGACCGCCACCTCTGTGACCCGGTCGCCGAGTTCCTGCTGCACGCCGGTGATTCGGTCGCCGAGTTCCTGCTGCACGGCCGTGATTCGGTCGCCGAGTTCCTGCTGCACGGCCGTGATTCGGTCGCCGAGTTCCTGCTGCACGGCGACGATCCGTTCACGGAGTTCCTGCTGCACGCCGGTGACCCGTTCGCCGAGTTCCTGCTGCACCGCCGTGATTCGGTCGCCGAGCTCCTGCTGCACGGCCGTGATTCGGACGCCGAGTTCCTGCTGCACGGCCGTGATTCGGTCGCCGAGCTCCTGCTGGACGGCGGCGATCCGTTCACCGAGTTCCTGCCGGTGCTTCTCGAGGCGGGTTCCCTGGGCCTCGATCCTCTTTCCGATCTCGTCGTGGGCGCGCTGGCTGTCCCTTCGCATTTCAGCGAGCAGGTCGCGGGTCTCTATCCGTTGCGCTTGAAGCAGGCTGGACACACGCCAGGCGGCCGCGATTGCCGCGCTGATCGTCGTCACGACGAGCGTGATGAACTGCCAGATCTCCATGCTGCTTGCCCTTCTTCCACCCTGCGTGGTTCTTGATGCCGCGCACCGGATTTGATGGTCAATATAGAGCTACTTCCGACACAGCGCCAGCGAAAGTGTGAAAAACACCCTGTGCCAAAGGGGTTCCCACACGCGAGACAGCCCGGAGATCCGCGGCCTTAATCTGACAGTCCGTGTCGACGGACTAAGGCCGGCTGAACACCGCCGGATCCACCTCCGGGTTGAGCACGAAGTCGCTGGTCACCAGGATCTTCCAGACCTTCCCCTCCGCGTTCACATGCACGCGGCGGCCGGTGAAGATGTAGCCGTCGACCTCCTGGATGTCCTCCCAGTATGTACGGCTGATGTTCTGGCGACCCTCCTCACGGTAGCCGATGGAGACTGGCATGGCGCGTCCTTCCTCGAAGACGTAGAACCAGGTGTCGCTGTGATCGCCCACCCCCTCGCCAAAGGTGACACGCACCTGGTGGCGTCCCTCCTCGTCGGTGCCGTCGTAGTGCAGGAAGACGCCCGGGTCCTTCAGCTTGAAGGGCAGCGATATCCAGTAGAAGACATCGCCGGAGACGTAGCGCGCCTCGTCGTAGTCCTTGTCGCCGGGCGACAGCGTCTCGCCGTTCATGACCGCCCACTCCTGCACGCCATCGAAGCCGTGCTGGATGAAGTCGTCGCCCTCCCAGCGCTCGATCCGCGCGGCCTCGCCGGCCTCGAGACGGGCGATGGTGACGTACCGCGGCCGGGCGCGCTTGAGCCGTCCGCTGCCGGGATCCCAGATTTCGGTCGTCAGCGTGTAGGTCGCACTCCGCAGCTTCCAGTAGGTCTCCATCCCCCCGAGCGCTGCGATCCAGCCGTCCACCAGCGCCTCCGCCATCTCGTCAGCCGGCTGCGGTGCAGCAGCGGAAGTCCCCGTCGCCAGGGGAGCGCCGCTCCACGCGATGGTGCCTGCCAGCAGCAGGACACCGGTTCCGAGCGCGGGCCTCCTCCAATCGCGACCGTTCGCGGCTTCGTTCGCCGGACGCGGGTTGGCCTCAGGCGAGCCGTCCGGCCCGCACGTTCCGAGTATGTCTCCGACCCGGTTCTTCATCAGAATCCTCCGCGTGTTTGTGTCCCCCGCATGGTGTCCCCCGAATGGCCTTGCCCGGCTGCCGGAGTTCCCGCAGTCTACCGGTGCCCTTCCGCGTTCGCCCCGCAACCCTGTTTGCCCATGCCACAGGACATGATACGCATTCGCACCCTCCTCCGCCCGCTCGCCGCGTTCGCCATCGCCATCGTCATTGCCGGATGCACCGGGGCCGGAGCGCCCGGAGTCGACATGATCCTGACGGACGGCGTCGTTTGGACCGGAAGCGACGAGCAACCGTTCGCGGAGGCCGTGGCGGTCGACGATGGCATGATCGCCGCGGTGGGGAGCAACGGGGAAATCGTGGCAATGGCCGGCGCCGCCACCACGGTCATCGACCTCGGCGGACGCTTCCTGTCGCCCGGCTTCATCGACAATCACACCCACTTCAACCGGGCGGGTGAACTGTTGCTCGGCGTCAACCTGCTGGACGTCGCCGGCGCCGAGGGCATGACGCTGCGGGTGGGCGAGGCCGCCGAGCGGCTGCCGAACGGGGCCTGGATGGTGGGCGGCAGCTGGGGTGCCTACGAGGAGTGGGAGATGAGCTCCACGGGCAGGGAAGGGGATGCGGCGGGCGCAGACGCCGCTTCGGACGAGAGCCCCCGCTTCGATCCCGACCGCTCGCTCATCGACCCCGTCTCGCCTGGAAACCCCGCGATCCTCTGGAACTGGGACCGGTCCCTCCACCTGGCCAACGGGGCCGCGCTGGAGGCCGCCGGGGCGGACTGCGACTGGCCGGGCGTCGAGTGCGAGGACGGCGAGATGACCGGGCGCGTCAGCCGGGTGGCCGCCGACCGCATCCGCGCCGCCATCCCGCCCAGGACCGCCGGCCAGCGCCTCGCCGAGGCCCGCGTCGCGCTGGAGCGGCTCGCCGAGAACGGGGTCACCACCATATTCGACATCACCCCGCCCGAGCAGTTGCCGGTCTACCAGGAACTCCGGCGGCGCGGCGAGCTGACCACCCGCGTCAACGTGCGGCCGGTGCTGGACAGCTGGGACGAGCTCGGCCACCTGGGAATCGGCCAGGGCTACGGCGACGGCTGGCTCCGCTTCAACGGCCTCAAGGGCTTCGTCGACGGGATCATGGGGAACTCCTCGGCCCGCTTCTACGAGCCGTACCTCACCACCGGCGTTCGCGGCGAGTGGCGCAACCCATCCAACACCGGCCACGTCAGCGACGCCGGTTCCGGCATGGATCCGCCCGGCAACATGGAGCGGCTCGTCTTCGGCGCCGACTCCATCGGCCTCTCCCCCAGGGTCCACGCCATCGGCGACCACGCGATCGACTCGCTCCTCGACATCTTCGAGAAGGTGATCACCACCAACGGGCCCGACCCCGCCCGGCGCTTCGCGGTCATCCACGTCCAGGTCCTGAGCGGTCCCGAGCCGGCCCGGCGCATGGCCGGCCTGGGGATCATCGCGGAGATGCAGCCCTACCACACCATCGACGACATGCGCTGGATGGAGGAGCGGATCGGGGAACGGTCGCGCTGGGCGTACGCCTTCAGGACGCTGGAGGACGCCGGGGTGCTCCTGTCCTTCGGCAGCGACTGGCCCGGGACCAACGCGGCCTGGTATACCTCCAATCCCCTGGTGGGGATGTACTCGGCGGTCACCCGCCAGACCCTCGACGGGCAGCCCGGGGAGGGGTGGTTCCCGGAGGAGAGGATCAGCGCCGAGAGCGCGCTCCGCGCCTACACGGTCAACAACGCTTTCGCGTCCGGCGAAGAGGACGTGAAGGGACGGATCGCTCCCGGGTTTTACGCGGACCTGGTGGTGGTGGACAGGAATCCCCTCGAGGTGCCGGCCCCCGAGCTCAAGGACCTCCGGGTGGAGCTGACCGTGGTCGGTGGCAGGATCGTGCACGACCTGCTGGGGGTGTCGTGAGGGCCGGGATGCCGCCAGGATCCGGGGTTCCGGTGACGGCCGCCGAGCCTGGCCCTACAGCTTCGGCAGCGTGACCCCCACCTGCCCCTGGTACTTGCCCTTTCGGTCCGCGTACGCCACCTCGGGCATCTCGTCCCCCTGGAAGAAGACGAGCTGCGCGATCCCCTCACCCCCGTAGATCCTCGCCGGCAGCGGGGTGGTGTTGGAGATCTCGAGCGTGAGGAATCCCTGCCAGGTCGGCTCCAGCGGAGTCACGTTCACGATGATTCCGCAGCGCGCGTAGGTGCTCTTGCCCACGCACAGCACGAGAACGTCGCGCGGGATGCGGAAGTACTCGACCGTACGGGCCAGCGCAAAGGAGTTGGGCGGGATGATGCAGTCGCCGCCCTTCACGTCGACGAACGAGCGCTCGTCGAAGGCCTTCGGGTCCACGACCAGATTGTGGACGTTGGTGAAGACCTTGAACTCGGGCGCCACCCGGATGTCGTAGCCGAAGGACGAGAGTCCGTAGGAGATGCTTCCGTTTCTGACCTGGCCGGACTCGAAGGGCTCGATCATCCGGTGTTCGAGGGCCATCCTGCGGATCCAGCGGTCGCTCTTTACGGGCATCGGGTGCGGTTGGGGCAGAGGGGATGGAGGGGGCCGGAGCCGGATCTGGCGGCCGGGGCCGGGGATGACGCAAGAGTATAGGGACGGCGGGCCGGGTTGACCACCGGAGCGCTCGGCCGCCGCCCGCCCGCCGGAACGATCGCGACCGCGCGGCACAGCCGGGCCGGACGCACCCGAAACTTGAATCGCCCCGGCTTCCCCCGTATCTTACAGCCTTGATTCGGGGCTCGTGAAAGTTTTCACAAGCGCGGCCGGGGGGCTGGGGAAGGCTCCTCGCAGGGCGGGTGAGTCCCCGCCATCGCCGGCTCTTGTGGACTCGCGCGGACGCCGACGGGATGGGCATCACCAGGGGGCCATCGGTCAGCATGGCGAAAAGCTACATACCGCTTCTGATCATCCTCGGCGTGACGGTTCTGAACGCCGTGGGGATGGCCGTCGCTTCGCACATCCTGAATCCCCGCCGTCCCACCCCGCAGAAGTCGATGCCCTACGAGTCGGGAATGATTCCTCTGGGAGATACGCGGGCGCGGTTCTCGATCAAGTTCTACATGGTGGCGATCAGCTTCATCGTCTTCGACCTGGAGGCGATCTTCCTCGTGCCCTGGGCGGTGCGGGTGCGCGAACTGGGCTGGGGTCCGTTCGTGGCGGTGTTCCTCTTCGTGGTCGTCCTGGCGGTGGGGCTGATCTACGAGTGGAAGAAAGGCGGATTGGAATGGGAGTAGACAAACCGGGCGTCCTCGGGGCCGGCACGCCGGCGTTCCTCACCACCCGGCTCGACTTCGTGGTGAACTGGGCGCGGCGCAACTCGCTGTGGCCGATGCCCTTCGGAACCGCCTGCTGCGCCATCGAGATGATGGCTTCGGCGGCGAGCAACTTCGACCTGGCCCGCTTCGGGATGGAGCGGATGTCCTTCAGCCCGAGGCAGGCCGACGTGCTCATCTGCGCCGGGCGCGTCCCGTACAAGCTGGCGCCCGTGCTGCGCCGGATCTGGGACCAGATGATGCAGCCCAAGTGGTGCATCTCCATGGGGGCGTGTGCGTCGTCCGGCGGCGTCTTCGACGTGTACTCGATGGTGCAGGGGATCGACACTATCGTGCCGGTTGATGTCTACATCCCCGGGTGCCCGCCCCGGCCGGAGGGGCTCATCTACGGCCTCATGATGGTCCAGGAGAAGATCCGGGGCGAGAGTCTGACCCGTCACGGCGAGCTGCGCGCCGAGGATCCGCTGGCGGTCGGCCGGCCGCGGGCGGACGATCAGGAGGTTTCCGACCTGACCGGGCCCTTCGGCAACTCGACACAGCAGAACCAGGTCAGCGGCCTTGTCGAGACCGGAGCCGTCGGGCGTCCGGAGGACCGGCTGCCGTGAGGCGCACCCGCCGGGAGTCGCGGACCTGATGCCGGACAAGGGATCCGCCGCGTCTGCGCCAGACTTTTCGACTGTCGGCTCCGGTCCGGTCCGTTCGCGGGCGGACGCCCCGGAGCGGGAGGGACCTGCGAGCGTCCCCCCCGGCAATCCCTCGGTCACGGCGCTGTGGGAGCAGTTCCCGGACGGGGTCCTGCGCAACCGGGTCTGCTCCGGCGACGAAGATGTCGTCTACATTGACCCGGAGCGGGTGACCGAGATCCTGGGCTGGCTTCATGAAACGCAGGAACAGCAATACGACCATCTGGCCGACGTGACGGCGGTGGACTACGGGGACGGCAGGCCGATCGAGGTGGTCTACCAGCTCTGGTCGATCCCGCACCGGGCGGCGCTGCGCGTCAAGTGCGAGCTTGCGCTGGACGCGCTGGAGATCGACACGGTGACCGGGATCTGGGTCGGGGCCGACTGGCTGGAACGCGAGGTCTACGACCTGTTCGGCGTCACCTTCCGGGGGCATCCGGACCTGCGCCGGATCCTGATGCCGGACAACTACGCGGAGGGCCACCCGCTCAGGAAGGACTTTCCGCTCCGGGGCCGCTTCTCGCGCTCCGAGCAGACTCGCCGGGCGCTGACCCAGGACCCGGAGGACTACTACATGCCGGGCGAGATCGGCGAGCGCACGCCGCAGGTGGTGGGGAGCGGGGCGGATGGTGGGGACGAGGTGGTGGGGAGCGGCGCGGGCGCGGGCGGCGAGGGGGACGACGATGGCCTCTAGCACGGTCGAATACGCGGTCGGCCGCAACCCCGAGATGGGCCCGGCCGGCACTCCGGTGCCCAGCCCGCTGGAGCCGTTCGACGCTCCGGAACCCGAGCTTGGATCCCAGACGATGCTGGTGAACGTGGGGCCCCAGCACCCGGCGACCCACGGCGTGCTGCGGCTGGTGGTGGAGCTCGACGGCGAAACCGTCGTGAGCGTGGTGCCGCGGCTGGGCTACCTCCATTCCTCCTTCGAGAAGCTCGGCGAGTACCGCACCTGGAACCAGATCGTGACGCTGACCGACCGGATGGACTACCTCGCGCCCCTTATCTACAACTGCGCCTATGTGATGGCTGTAGAAAAGCTTATGGGCATCGAGGTAACGGAACGCTGCAAGGTTGCGCGGGTGATCTGCATGGAGATGGACCGGATCTTCTCCCACCTGCTCTGGCTGGGAACCTGGTCGATCGACGTGGGCGCCTTCACCCCCTTCCTGTACGCCTTCCAGCAGCGCGAGAAGGTCTACAAGCTGCACGAGGCGCTGACGGGCGCCCGGATCACGACTTCCGCGACCCGCATCGGCGGGATGATGGCCGACCTCCCGGAGGGATGGACGAGGGGCGTGCGCGAATTCGCCGACAACCTGCCGGCCACCCTCGACGAGGTCGACACGCTCCTGACCTGCAACGCGATCCACATCGGGCGGACCCAGGGGATCGGGGCGATTTCGGCGGAAGAGGCGGTGAACCACGGGCTTACGGGAGCCAACCTGCGGGCGAGCGGCGTCCCGTACGACGTGCGCAAGGACCGCCCGTACTACGACTACGAGAGCTACGACTTCGAGGTCCCGATCGGGTGCCACGGGGACTGCTACGACCGCTACCTCGTGCGCATGGAGGAGATGCGGCAGAGCGTGCGACTCCTGCACCAGGCGCTCGACCGGTTGCCCGGCGGTCCCATGGACGTGGAGGACCCGCGCATCAGCCTGCCGTCGAAGACCGACTGCATGTCGGACATGGAGTCGATGATCCACCACTTCAAGCTGATCACCGAGGGCATTCCGGCGCCCGCCGAGGACTGCTGGTTCTCGGTGGAGGGCTCGAAGGGCGAACTGGGGATGTACGTGGTGGGGGACGGGGGGCCGAAGCCGGTGCGCTGGCGGATCCGGCCGCCCTCGTTCGTCAACCTGTCCGCGATTCCGAAGCTCGCCGAGGGGCACCTGATGGCGGACCTCATCATGATCAACGCGAGCCTGGACATCGTGCTGGGAGAGATCGACCGGTGAGCAAGGCGCGCTTCCACAATCCCGGCTGGGCGGGCAACACGGGGGAATTCGACCTCACCGAGGACGACGTGCGGGGCGCCGGCTATGCGGGCGAGCTGCCCCCGGAGGGCAGGCACCCCAGCACCGCGGCCAGCCACCCCTTCCAACTGGTGGAGAGGGATCCCGGCGCCCCCCTCTTCGAGGGACCCTACCGGGAGCGCTTCGAGAAGATCCGCGGCCGCTACCCCACCGCGATGGCCGCCCTGCTGCCGGCGCTGAACCTGGCGCAGGAGCTGCGCGGGCACGTCTCCCCGGAGACGATGGACGAGGTGGCGGAGCTGCTCGGGCTCGGCAGCGCCTACGTGCGGGGCGTGGCCACCTTCTACACGATGTACAACAAGCGTCCCGTGGGGCGCTTCCTCATACAGGTCTGCACCAACATCTCCTGCAATCTGTGCGGCGCCGACGAGGTCCTCGCGGCCTTCCTCAAGCACACGGGCACGGAGCTGGGAGACACCTCGGCCGACGGCAACTTCACAGTGGCCGAGGCGGAGTGCCTAGCGGCGTGCGGCTTCCCGACCTGCGTGCAGATCAACGAACGCTACTTCGAGGACGTTTCCGTGGCGGACGTGCCCGGGATTCTGGCGCGCCTGAAGTCGGAGCTGAACGGCGGCGGCGATGCCCCCGCGACTCCGGAGTAGCGACCGTGGCATACCCCTACCGGCACGAAAAGGAGACGCGAGTCCTGAGCGAGGGCTTCGGCGATCCCGCCGCGCGCACGGTCGCCGGGTGGAAGAAGTACGGCGGCTACCAAGGGATCGCGCGGGCGCTGGAGATCGGACGCGAGGCCACGATCGAGGAGGTCAAGCGGTCGGGGCTGCGCGGACGCGGGGGCGCGGGCTTCCCTACCGGCCTCAAGTGGTCGTTCATGCCGAAGGACACCCGCCGTCCGCACTACCTGCTCTGCAACGCCGACGAGTCGGAGCCCGGCACCTTCAAGGACCGCGAAATCATCCGCTGGACCCCGCATCAGCTCATTGAGGGGTGCCTGGTGGGGTCCTACGCGATCGGCGCGTCGCACTGCTACATCTACCTGCGCGGCGAGTTCTTCGAGTCGACCCGGGTGATGGCGCGGGCGCTGGAGGAGGCGTACGAGGAAGGGCTGGTCGGCAAGGACATCATGGGGTCGGGCGTCGATATCGACATGACCCTGCACGTCGGTGCCGGTGCCTATATCTGCGGGGAGGAGACGGGCTTGATGAACTCGCTGGAGGGGCGCCGCGGCGAGCCGCGCATCAAGCCGCCCTTCCCGGCGGCGGTCGGCGCCTTCGGGATGCCGACCACGATCAACAACGTCGAAACGCTCGCGGCCACGCCCCACATCGTGCGCCACGGCGGCGACTGGTACCGGCAGTGGGGCACAGAGAAGAGCCCCGGCACGAAGCTGTTCTGCGTCTCCGGCCACGTGAACAAGCCCGGCAACTACGAATTCCCGCTCGGCTTCCCCCTCATGGAGCTCATCGAGGACGTCTGCGGCGGCATGCGGGACGGCAACGCCCTCAAGGCGGTCATCCCCGGGGGCAGCTCGGTCCCGATCATGAGCGCCGACGACTGCCGCGGCTGCACGCTCTGCTACGAGGGCGTGGAGGCCGCCGGCTCCCTGCTCGGCTGCGCGTCGGTGATCGTCATGGACGAGACCGCCGACATCGTCAAGCAGGTGCGGCGCATGGCGTACTTCTATTCCCACGAGTCGTGCGGCCAGTGCACCCCCTGCCGGGAGGGCACGACCTGGGCCACGCAGATCCTGCGCCGCATCGAGGACGGCCGCGGCACCGAGGACGACCTCGACACCCTCATCGAGATCTCGGAACAGATGACCGGAACCACGATCTGCGTGCTCTCGGACTCGCTCGCGATGCCGATCATCTCGTCGATCGAGAAGTTCCGCGACGACTACCTCGCGCTGATCCGCCGGGGCGAGCGGGTGGGAGCGGCCTGATGCGGCGGGTGCGAGCGAACCGGCCGATGGGGTCCCCGGGCCCGAGGAACCCGCGGACAAGGCCCCTGCGGCATTCGAGCGGCGACTGTATCCGAGCTCCTCGGACTGCCAGGAGGACCCATGCCGGATAACGGTCGCAAAGCCGATACGGTTACCCTTACGATCGACGGCCGCGAGGTCACCGTCCCGAAGGGGACTTCGCTGCTGCACGCCGCCGAGAACCTCGGGGTCGAGGTGCCGCACTACTGCTATCACCCCGGGCTCACCGCGCCGGCGCAGTGCAGGATCTGCCTGGTCGAGGTGGAGGGCGCGCCCAAGCTGCAGCCGTCGTGCGTGACGATGGCCGAGGAGGGCCAGGTGGTGCATACCGAAAGCCCGTCCGCGGTCAGGATGCGCAAGGGGGTGCTCGAGTTCTACCTGGTCAATCACCCGCTAGACTGCCCCATCTGCGACATGTCGGGCGAGTGCATGCTGCAGGACTACGTCTTCGAAGAGGGTCGCGAAAAGGGACGCAGCCGCGAGCCCAAGCGCGTCTTCGGCCGCGACGATTTCGGTGGGGACGTGCTCTTCTACGGCGACCGCTGCGTGATGTGCACCCGCTGCGTGCGCTTCATGGAGGAGGTGGCCCGCGATCCGCGCCTGACGGTGGTGGAGCGGGGGAGCCGGGCCGTGATCGACACCTTCTTCGAACATGGGCTGGAGGGGGCGTCGTACGCGGGCAACATCGTGGACATCTGTCCGGTCGGCGCGCTGGTGTCGAAGGACTTCCTGCACAAGGCGCGCGCCTGGGACCTGGACCACACGGAGTCGATCTGCCCGGGATGCTCGCAGGGCTGCAACATCGAACTGCACACCCGCGACAACCTGGTGCAGCGGCTGAAGCCGCGTGAGAACCAGGAAGTGAACGGCCACTGGATGTGCGACTACGGGCGCGCGAACTACGAGTGGATGAACCACCCCGATCGGCTCGAGGAGCCGGCGGTGGGGCGGGGGGATGAGCGTCGGTCGGCGGACTGGCAGGAGGCGCTGGCTTCGCTCTTCGCCCGGCTCTCGGAAGCGGGAGGGGCCGGCGTCCGGATCGTGGGATCGCCGTTGGCATCGAATGAGGCGTTGGCGGGGCTGGTGGCGCTGGGCAGCGAGGCGGGCAGCATTGAGGCGTGTGTCTTCCGCTCACCAAGGGCCCCGGACGAGGATCCCCTGCCGGGCTTCCCCACCCTGGTGCGCCGCCACGACCTGGCGCCCAACGTCGATGGCGCCGGCATCCTGGGGTTCGGGCGGGTTGGCGGGGATGACGCGGCGGGCGGGCTGGAGGAGGTCACCGGCCACGACGGGATCATCCTGGTGCTGGGAGACGAGCTCCGCGACCAGCACGAGGACTTCGGCGCGGGCGCGAGCCTCTTCGTCTATCTCGGCACGGCGGACTCTCCGGCGGCGCGGAACGCGGACTTCGTCCTCCCGGTGGCGACCTTCGCCGAAGAGGAGGGGTCGTTCGTGAACGTCCTGGGGCGGGTCCAGCGCTTCCGGCAGGGGTTGCAGGCACCCGGGTACGCGCGGCCCGCCTGGCTGGTTCTGGGGGCGCTTGTGGGCGCTCTGCGGGGCGACGGGACGCCGGCGAGCGCGGCGGAGGCCTTCGAGAGGATGGCGGAGGCGCACCCCGCCTTCTCCGGGCTGACCTGGGAGGCGATCGGCACATCGGGCGCCCGCCTGGAGGCCGCCCATGCATGAGATGCACCAACTCTCGACCTTCTGGTTCTGGGTAGCCGGCGCCGTCAAGGTGATCGGCGTCTTCACCATGGTCATGCTGGCGGTCGCGTACATGACGCTCGCCGAGCGGAGGGTGTCGGGCTTCATCCAGGACCGGCTGGGGCCGAACCGGGTGGGGCCCTTCGGGTTGCTGCAGCCCATCGCCGACGCGGTGAAGAACCTCATCAAGGAAGAGACGATGCCGGGGACGAGCGCGAAGTTCTACTTCGTGCTGGGCCCGATGCTTGCCATCATGCCGGCGGTGGTGACCTTCGCGGTCATCCCCATCGCCGCGCCGCTCCCCACGCCGGTGGGGACGGTGGACATGATCGTGGCCGACGTGCCGATCGGCATCCTCTACATCCTCGCGTTGTCCTCGCTGGCGGTCTACGGGATCGTGCTCTCCGGGTGGGCGTCGAACAACAAGTACGCCTTCCTCGGCGGGCTGCGGGCATCCGCCCAGATGATCTCCTACGAGGTCGCGCTGGGGCTGAGCGTGATCGCGGTGCTCCTGCTGGCCGGCAACCTGACGCTCACCGAGATGGTGTGGCAGCAGCAGCAGATGAAGCTGTGGTTCGTCTTTCCGCTGTCGCTGGCGTTCATCTTCTTCGTCATCTCGGCGCTGGCCGAGACCAACCGGCTGCCCTTCGACATGCCGGAGGCCGAGTCGGAGCTCATCACCGGCTACCACACCGAATACTCGGCCATGAAGTTCTCGATGTTCTTCATCGCGGAGTACTCGCACGTGCTTACCGCGTCCGCGCTGATGGCCACCCTCTTCTTCGGCGGCTGGGACATCCCGGTCTGGACCGGCGACGACATGTTCTGGCACGAGGGGGCGCTGATCCGCGGGTTCGACGAGGCCGGCGCCCCGGTCGCCGCGACGCCGAGCATCCTCATCACCCTGCTCACGCTGGGCGCGTTCTCCGCGAAGACGGCCTTCTTCGTGCTGCTCTACATCTGGATCCGGTGGACGCTCCCGCGCTTCCGCTACGACCAGGTCATGCACCTGGGGTGGAAGGTGCTCCTGCCCGCGGCGCTCGGGTACATCGTGCTGATCGCGGGGACCATGCTCGTCCTCGACCAGCTGGGCGTCCCCTTCGGCTTCAGATACGGGCTGATCCTGACCGGGGTGAGCGGCGTGACCACGGTCGCCTTCCTCTTCTTCGTCGACCGCGACCGGGTGATCTCCGGCGCCCACGGGCAGGGCAGCGTGGCGCGGATCCGCGCGCGGGCTGCGGCCTCGGTTGCCCCGGCGACCGCCGGCGCAGGGCCCGCCACCCAGGTCCCGCCGGGTCCGGCCTCCAGCTGAACGGGAGCAATATGCTATGGCGATATCGGTCAAGGTGATGCGGCGCCCGGAACCGGGCCGCACCTCGTACATGCGGGCCACCCTCAAGGGGATGAGCCTGACGTTCAAGCACCTCGTGCGGCTCAAGAAGGTCACGCTGGAATACCCCGAGGACCAGCCGGACCTCCACCCGCGCTGGCGGGGCACGCACCGGATGGAGGTGCACGCGGACGGGCGCCCCAAGTGCGTGGCGTGCGGGCTCTGCCCCACCGTCTGTCCCGCGAACTGCATCCGTCTCGTGGGCGGCGAGGACGACCAGGGCAACCGCTACCCGATCGTCTACGAGATCGACGAATTCCGCTGCATCTTCTGCGGGATGTGCCAGGAGGTCTGCCCGGTGGAGGCGATCCACGTCGGCCAGCACTTCGAGAACGCCGAGTACACCCGCGACCGCTTCGTGTACGACCTGGACCGTTTGATGGAGCAGGACCACCCGACCACGCTCCTCTGGGACCCCTCCGACCCGCGCTCCGAATGACCGAAGTCCTCTTCGTCCTGTTCGCCGTCGTCGCCCTCGGGGGTGCGTTCGGCGTCGTGATCAGCAGGAGCCCGGTGGCCAGCCTGCTCTTCATGGTGGCCACCCTGGCGAGCGTGGCGGGGATCTACGTGCTCTTCGAGGCGCACTTCCTGGCCGCGATCCAGGTGCTGGTCTACGCCGGCGCGATCATGGTGCTCTTCCTGTTCGTGATCATGCTGCTGAACCTCGGCCACGACTACCGCGCGGACCTGAAGTTCGGCCTCTGGTCGCTGCTGGCGTTCGTGGTGGCGGGACTGACGGCGGGCGTGCTCGGGCAGGGCTTCATGGATGTGGGAGACACCGGTTTCCGGGAGGACGGGGCCGCCGTCGCCGCCGCCCTGGACGAGGCCGCGCGCGAGCAGGGTGTGGCGGGGGTGATCGCCGAGCCGCTCTTCACCGACTACGTCGTCGCCTTCGAACTGATGGGCCTGCTGCTGCTGGTGGCGATCGTCGCCGCCGTCGTGCTGGCCAAACCGCGCAACTGAGCCCCCGGGAGATCCGATGCTGACCCACGCCCTCATCCTGAGCGCCGCGCTCTTCGTGATCGGCACGCTGGGCGTGATCGTGCGCAGGAACGCGATCGTGATCTTCCTCTGCATCGAGCTGCAGCTCAACGCGGTCAACCTGGCCTTCGTGGCGCTGTCGCGGTACACGGGCATCGAGGGGCAGCTGTACGTCTTCTTCGTGATGACGGTGGCCGCGGCGGAGGCGGCCGTGGGGCTGGCGATCATCATCTCGATCTTCCGGCACTACGAGACGGTGAACGTGGACAAGTTCAACCTGCTGAAGTGGTGACGTGATGGTCTTCGCCGCCGCCGCAGCAGCCGTGCCGGGCTCGGGCGCTCTCGCCGGGCAGGCCGCCGACTGGGAGCCGCTGCTTCCCGGGTGGATCATCCTGCTGCCTCTGCTGGGCTTCGTGGCGAACAGCCTTTGCGCGCTGTGGGCGGCCCGGCAGTCCTCCGCGGCGGTGCGGGCGGGCGGCGAATGGGATCCCTTCGCGGGCGGCAAGCGGCCCCTCACCCACACCCTTCCCACCTGGATCGGCCCGGGCGTGATGGCCCTCGCCTTCCTGCTGACGCTGTGGAACTTCGAGGGCATGTGGGCGGCGCACCTCGACGAGCCGGTCGTGGAGAAGTTCTGGACCTGGATCGTCACGAGTTCGCTGACCGTCGACGCCGCCGTCCAGCTCGACCAGCTGTCGATGATCATGATGCTGGTGGTCACGGGGGTCGGCTTCCTCATCCACGTCTTCAGCGTGGGCTACATGCGGGACGACGTCGGCTACCCGCGCTACTTCGCGTATCTGAACCTCTTCGTCTTCTTCATGCTGGTGCTGGTGATGGGGGCGGGCTACGCGATGATGTTCATCGGCTGGGAGGGCGTGGGTCTCTGCAGCTACCTGCTGATCGGGTACTGGTTCACCGACCGCGAGAAGTCGGACGCGGGGAAGAAGGCGTTCATCGTCAACCGGATCGGGGACTTCGGGTTCCTCGTGGCGATGTTCCTGCTCTACCAGGCCTTCGGGACGTTGGAATTCGCCGGCAGCGACGGCATCTTCGGAAATGCGGAGGGGACGCTCGCCGCGGGAGGCGCCACCGTCACCGCCATCACCCTGCTGCTGATGCTGGGCGCGGCCGGAAAGAGCGCGCAGGTGCCGCTCCACGTCTGGCTCCCCGACGCGATGGCGGGCCCCACCCCCGTCTCCGCCCTTATTCACGCGGCGACGATGGTCACCGCGGGCGTCTACATGGTGGCGCGGTCCTCGGTTCTCTACGCGCTGGCGCCCACCAGCCAGGCCGTCGTGGCCGGGATCGGGGTGCTCACCGCCCTCATCGCGGCGACGATCGCGCTCAAGCAGTACGACATCAAGAAGGTGCTGGCCTACTCGACCGTCTCCCAGCTCGGCTTCATGTTCCTCGGCGCGGGGGTGGGCGCCTTCACGGCCGCCATCTTCCACCTCATGACCCACGCCTTCTTCAAGGCGCTGCTCTTCCTGGGCGCGGGCGCGGTCATCCACTCGATGCACCACGCGCTGCACAAGACCGGCAGCCACACCGACGCGCAGGACATGCGGAACATGGGAGGGCTCCGCACCCGCATGCGCATCACCTGGGGGGTGATGTGGATCGCGACCCTGGCGATCGCGGGGATCTGGCCCTTCGCCGGCTTCTTCTCGAAGGACGAGATCATCTGGTACACGGCCGCGTGGGCCGGGGCGGAATCGAACCCGTACGGATGGCTCTACACGGTGTACTGGCTGGTCGCGCTCGCCACCGCGCTCCTCACGGCCTTCTACATGACCCGCCTGATGATCATGACCTTTCACGGGTCCAGCCGGGTGGAGCAGGGCGCCCGCACCCACCTCCACGAGGCGCCGCGCGTGATGACGGTTCCGCTGATCGTGCTGGCGGTGCTGTCGGTGTTCGCCGGGTGGGTGAACGTCCCGGAAGAGCTTCAGGCGTCCGTGGTGGGGTTCTTCGGCGCGCTGCCGATGAGCGAATGGCTGCACCACTGGCTGGAGCCGGTCACGGCAGGCGCCGCCGGGGTACAGGTCGCCGCGATGGGGGATCCGTCGTACAGCGCGCCCCTGGTCGGGGGTGGGGAGGTGATGTGGGCGCTGATTTCGACGGCGGCGGCGGCCGTGGTGGTCGCCGGGGCGTGCCGGTACCTGCTCGCCCGCAAGTACGTCCCGGCTGCCGAGGCAGCTGCGCCGTCAAGCGGACTCGGCCGCATCCTCTACAACAAGTGGTACTTCGACGAGCTCTTCGAACGCACCGTGGTACACCCCATCCTCGCCGCCTCGCGGTGGTGCTGGAAGGTCGTCGACAACGTCCTCATCGACGGATTCGTCAACTTCGTCGGCAACTTCACCCGTCTCGCCGGCTGGATCGCCAGCCTCTTCCAGACCGGCCAGGCGACGACCTACGCCTTCGTCCTGACCCTCGGCGTCCTTGCGATCCTGGGGGCGGCGGTCTTCCTGCAATGACGCCATGACCAGCTTCGTCAATTCGATTCCGGGGCTTTACGAGGACTGGATCCTCCACGCGCTGGTCTGGCTGCCGGTCGCGGGCCTGGTTCACGTGCTGGCGACCTCCGGGGAACGCAGCAAGGTGATTGCGTTCCGGTGGTCGGGGCTGGTCTTCCTCCTCAGCCTGGGACTGTGGTGGGCGTTCGATCCCGGAAACGGCGGCTTCGCCTTCGAGTCCTCCGTTCCATGGATTGAGGCCTGGGGGGTGAACTACTCGCTGGGAATCGACGGCATCTCCGTCTTCATGGTCATTCTCACGACCCTGACGACCCCGATCGCCATCCTCGGATCCTTCAACTACATCAAGAAGCGGCGCAAGGCCTTCTACGCGCTGATGCTTCTGCTGCAGACGGGGGTGACGGGGGTGTTCCTGGCCACCGACATCTTCCTCTTCTACGTCTTCTTCGAACTCACCCTGGTCCCGATGTACTTCATCGTGGGGATCTGGGGGGGAGAGCGCAGGATCTACGCCGCGGTGAAGTTCTTCCTCTACACGGCGGTCGGGTCGCTGCTGATGCTGGTCGCGATCCTCTACATGTACTTCAGCAGTGGGGTGGACTCCTTCAGCTACGAGGCGTTCCTGAACGCGGAACTCACGATGAGGGAGCAGCTGTGGCTCTTCGCGGCCTTCGCGCTCGCCTTCGGGATCAAGGTGCCGATCTTCCCGCTGCACACCTGGCTCCCTGACGCGCACGTGGAGGCGCCCACGCCGGGTTCGGTGATTCTGGCTTCGCTGCTGCTCAAGATGGGCACCTACGGCTTCCTCAGGTTCCTGCTGCCCTTCTTCCCCGGGGCGTCGCAGCACCCCACCGTGGTCACGGTGATGCTCGTCCTCGGCGTGGCGGGGATCATCTACGCGGCGTGGGTCGCGGCCGTGCAGCCCGACGCGAAGAAGCTGGTCGCGTATACTTCGGTCGCGCACATGGGGTTCGTGATGATCGGCGTCTTCGCGCTGACCGTGAACGGGCTGCAGGGCGGACTGGTCGTCATGATCAGCCACGGAGTCTCCACCGGCGCCCTCTTCCTCCTCCTCGGGATGATGTACGAGCGCCGCCACACCCGCCTCATCGACGACTTCGGCGGCATCGGACGGGTCGCGCCCCTCTTCGCCACCGCCTTCGTGATCACGGCGCTGGCCTCGATCGGCCTGCCCGGCACCAGCGGCTTCATCGGCGAGTTCCTCGCGCTGATCGGGACCTTCGAAACGCACGCCGTCGTCGCGATCATCGCGGCCACCGGCGTCATCTTCGCCGCCTACTACATGCTGCCGATGGTGCAGCGCGTCCTCTTCAACGAGCTCGACAAGGAGGAGAACCGCAACTTCGCCGACCTGTCGCGGCGCGAGATGTGGGTGCTCGCCCCCCTGGTCGCGCTGATGATCTGGATCGGCGTGCAGCCCGCACCGATCCTCGAGCGGATGGAGCCCAGCGTGCAGGTGGTGCTGGAGCGGGTGGAGGAGGGGGCGATGGCCGCGGCGGGGGAGGGCACGGCTGAGGACGGCGAGCTTGCCGACGCGTCGCCCGCCACCGTCCCCACTTCCGGCGGAGAGGACTGACGCGATGCTGCTCGACTATTCGTCCAGCTTCCACTACGTCCTGGCGCTCCTCCCCGAGGTGGTGATCTCGGTCGGGGGGATGCTGGTGCTGATCATGGGGGTGGCGCGCGGCCGCGACGGCGCCCACACCGCGGAGCTGGGGTGGATCTCGCTCGCCGTGCTGGCGGTCGCGGCCGTGGCCAACGGGTGGCTCTACTCGGGGGTGAGCGAGGCCGGAGCCACCGCGATGTTCGCGCTCGACGGCTTCCGCCTCTTCGCCAACTGGGTCTTCCTGATCGGCGCCGCCTTCTCGATCGTCATCTCGCTCGCCTACGTGGACCGGCAGCGGCTCCAGGCGGGGGAGTACTACTCGCTGATCCTCTTCGCGACGATCGGGATGATGGTCATGGCCGCCGCCCGGGACCTGATGGTGATCTTCCTGGGCCTCGAGCTCATGTCGATCGCCGTCTACGCCCTGGTCGGCTTCAACCGGCGCGACCGCCGCAGCGCCGAAGCCGGCCTCAAGTACTTCCTGCTCGGCGCCTTCGCCAGCGGCTTCCTCCTCTTCGGCATCGCACTGGTCTACGGCGCGACCGGCAGCGCGAACATCCACGCGATCGCGGTGGCGGTGCAGGACGGCGCCGCCCCGGCCGCGCTGATGGTCCCCGGCGTCGCGCTCCTGGCCATCGGGCTGGCCTTCAAGGTCGCGGTCGTCCCCTTCCACATGTGGACCCCGGACGTCTACGAAGGCGCCCCCACCCCCGTCACCGCCTTCATGGCCGCGGCGGTCAAGGCGGCGGCCTTCGCGGCCTTCCTGCGCGTCTTCGTCGTCGGGCTGGACGGCGTCTACAACCAGTGGTGGAGCATCCTCTGGTGGCTCGCGGCGATCACGATGGTCGCCGGCAACGTCATCGCGCTCGTCCAGTCCAGCGTCAAGCGCATGCTGGCCTACTCGTCGATCGCGCACGGGGGCTACCTGCTCGTCGCGCTGGTCTCGGCCAACGACACCGCCGCCGCCGCGCTCCTCTTCTACCTGCTGATCTACACCGTGATGAACATCGGCGCGTTCGCGATCGTGATCTCGGTGGGCAACCAGTCCGAAGAGAACATGAGCATCGAGAGCTACGCCGGGTTCGGGTGGCGCAAGCCGGTGATGGGCGTCTTCATGACGGTGTTCCTGCTCTCGCTGGCGGGCTTCCCGGGGACCGCGGGCTTCATCGCCAAGTACAACCTGCTGCTCGGAGCGGCCGAGGCGCGGCTGTGGGTGCTGTCGGTGATCCTCGTTCTGACCACGGTGGTGTCGTACTGGTACTACCTGCGCGTGGCCTGGTACATGTGGATGAAGGAGGCGCCGGAGGAGGCGGCCGCGGGCGGTCCGGGCCACGCCCTCACCCCCTTCGCCACCCACGTGGTCCTCTTCGTGAGCGTCGGACTGATTCTGCTGGGCGGCATCTTCCCCGGCGCGCTGCTGGAGATGGCGGCCGACTCCGTGGCGGGCCTGAGGGACTTCATGGCCGGCCCCGTGGCGGGGAACTGACGGAAGGCCCTATGCCCCTGAAGGACCACATCTTCCGCCAGTACGACATCCGCGGGATCGTCGGCGAGGACCTGGACGCGGGGGTGGCGGAGGCCGTGGGGCGCGCGTACGGATCCGACTTGCGGGCGCGCACCGGGAAGGCGTCGCCGCGGGTGGTGGTGGGCGAGGACAACCGCCCGTCGTCGCCGGTGCTGCGGGCGGGGCTGGCGGGCGGGCTGAGGTCGTCCGGGTGTGATGTCATCCGGCTCAACACGGTCCCCACGCCGGTCGCCTACTTCGCCGAGCACGAGTACGCGGCGGACGGGGCGGTGCAGATTACCGGATCCCATAATCCCGCCGAGTACAACGGCATCAAGATGACGATGGGCGGCGCTTCGTTGCACGGCGGCGCGATCCAGGCGCTCCTGCGGCGCATCCGCGAGGGTGACCTGGAGAGCGGCGACGGAGCACTCGACGAACGCGACGTGCTTCCCGCCTACGTGGCCGATGTCGCGGGCCGGTTCTGCCTCGCCCGCCCGGTGAAGGCCGTGGTCGACTGCGGCAACGGCACCGGCTCGGTGGTGGCGGTCGAGCTGCTGGAGGCGGTCGGCGCCGACGTGATCCCGCTCTACTGCGAGTCCGACGGCACCTTCCCCAACCATCACCCCGACCCGACGGTGGACGAGAACGTGCGGGACATGATCGCCGCCGTGCGCGCCCACGGCGCCGATCTGGGCATCGGCTTCGATGGCGACGCGGACCGGATCGGCGTCGTGGACGACCGGGGCGACATCGTCCGGGGCGATGTCCTCCTCCTCCTCTTCGGCCTCGACCTCCTGAAGCGCCGCGGCCCGGGCGAAACCCTAGTCTTCGACGTGAAGTGTTCGCAGGTCCTGCCGGAGGAGTTCGCGCGCGCGGGCGGCGTCCCCGTCATGTGGAAGACCGGCCACTCCCTCATCAAGGAGAAGATGCGCGAGACGGGGGCGCTCATCGCCGGCGAGCTCTCCGGCCACATCTGCTTCGCCGACGAATACCTCGGCTTCGACGACGCGCTGTACGCCGCCTGCCGCCTGCTGGAGATGGTGGCGGCCTCGCCGGAGCCGCTCTCCAGGGCGACCGCGGCGCTCCCGGCGTACGTGTCGACCCCCGAGCTCCGCATCGAAGTCCCGGAAGCGGAGAAGTTCGACCTCGTCGAGCGCGCCGTCGCGCACTTCAGCGCCCGCCACGAGGTGGTCGCGGTGGACGGCGTTCGCGTCCTCTTCGGCGACGGGTGGGGGCTGGTGCGCGCGTCCAACACGCAGCCGGTCATCGTGGCCAGGTACGAGGCGAAGACGGCGCGGCGTCTGGCCGGGATTCGGGACGTGATGGAGGGGTGGCTGCGGGGGGAGGGGGTGGGGGTGTAACGAGCCGCGGACAGGAAAACCCGGCTGGTGTGCTGAGCGTGCCGCCCCACCGGGCTTGGGGGGCTCGCCGTCCGCAACGGGCCATTCTATTTGCTTCTGACACTCAACCAGCCGTCCTTGACGAAACGGGGGGGCGTTAGCCTGTCGGGCACAGTACCGCTCTTCGGGACGCGCCCGATGGAGCGATTCACAACTGGTGCCTGGGAGGCAACCATGACGATCGCAAGGAAGACGTACCTGTTCGTGGCCGGGCTGTTCGCGTTTCTGTGGGCCGGCGCGCCGACCGAGGTGGAGGCGCAGGGCGAGGGGCTGACCTGCGGGTGGTGCGTGATGGAGTCTCGGGAAGGGTTTGTAGTCACCCCGGACTACGTGGGGCCCGTCATCCAGTTCCGGCACAAGTTTCCCGGTGGCGGCAACGAATGCGGCTGGGACGGGCACGATGAGCCCGGTGCCACGTGCTCGCGCTGCGGGGGCACCTCGTTCTGCCACGAGGACTTCTGGTTTGGCCCGTGCCACATCCCTTGTGGTCCGACAGGCGGGGACCTCGCTGCGGTGGACGAAGTGCAGGATGCCCTTACGCGGGGCGACGTAGCCGCAGTCGCACTGGCACTGCACGTGCCGCAGGAGGGCGTCTCCTTCGAGTTCATCCCGGACGCGGGCCGCATAGAGGTGACGTTCTCGTGCGGTCCGGGCGGTGCCGTTCAGAGCATGCCGGTCCTTCCGGCGGCCCGCGACCGGCTGCAGGCCGCTGTCGCCGCCGTCGCTCCAGGCGAATGATCCCAGCCTCATACAGGAATCAGGCCAGCCGCCGCCGGGGCGGCGCGCGTGCGCTACCTCGGCGGACTGCCCGCCTGCGCACCCTCGCCGCGGCGGTGGCGCTGGTTCTCTCGGCGGCCGCATGCGGCACGCCCCCGTCCGAGGCCGCCGCCGGGCAGGATCCCGGTGCCACCATCCGGGACTCGGCCGGCATAGAGATCGTCGAGAACCACGCCCCCGTGTGGGAGAGCGGGGAGTTCTGGACGGTAGATCCCGAGCCGGAGTTCGTGCTGGGCGGTCCGGGGGAGTTGGGCGACTCGGCCCATTTCATCTGGCAAGTCAGGGGAGCCAGGCCTCTCTCGGATGGCCGGATCGCCCTGCTCACGCCCGGCGGCGACCGCAAGGTGCTAGTCTACGAGCCCACCACCGGGCGGCTGTCGGCTGCCTTCGGGAGGTCGGGACGGGGACCGGGAGAGTTCTTCCGTCCCGTCGGCATGCAGGTGCTTCCGGGGGACACGATCGCGGTTTGGGACGTCATGTTCGGGCCGGTCTACTACTTCGACCCCTCGGGCAGGATCGTCAGGGAGCGGCGCATCGACCTGGGGGCCCTGGTGGAGGCGACGCGGATGGACAACCGGCAACCGGGCGAGATCCCGTGGCCGCTCCCGGACGGATCGTTCGGGATGTCGGTGCACCAGGTCGAGTGGGCCCGGCCGGATCAATCCGGGGTGGTCTTCAGGGCGCCGATAGGCTTCGTCAGGATCGACTCCGCGTACTCGGTCCACAGGTTCGGCGGCTGGTGGGGTGATCTGGAGACGCTCTCCTCAGTGGGGGGGGACAACCTGTACTCCGGCGTGCCGTTCGCGACCAGTGCCATGCTGACGTTCGGCGGGGCGCCGCTGTCGGCGTACGTCACCAACAACGACAGCAACGAGGTCCACCAGTTCTCCGCGACCGGTGTTCTCCGGCGGATCCTGCGGCGCTCGGTCGATCCGGTCCCGGTCACCGACGAGGAATACGAGGATTGGCGGGCGTCCGCGGAAGAGATGGCCCCGCTCCGCGACTGGCGCAGGTGGGACCGGGCGGCTGCGGAGCTGCCACCGCGCCACCATCCGATCATCAAGGGCATGAGGGTGGACTCGGAGGGCTTCCTCTGGATCCTGGACCGCTCGCCCCACCGGGGTGACACGAGCGGGTTCAGCGTGTTCAGTCCTGATGGGCGCTGGCTGGGGACGGTCCACGTGCCGGCACCGGGCACCTTCTGGATCGGGGAGGACTTCATCCTCGCCCACCGGGTGAACCACGAGACGGGCGTCGAGTCCGTGGAAGGCTACCGTCTGGACCGGCGCGGGAGACGGTAGGAGCGAGCTCCGCGTCGAAGTCCCGGAAGCTGAGAAGTTCGACCTCGTCGAGCGCGCCGTCGCGCACTTCAGCGCCCGCCACGAGGTGGTCGCGGTGGACGGCGTGCGCGTCCTCTTCGGCGACGGGTGGGGGCTGGTCCGCGCGTCGAACACGCAGCCGGTCATCGTGGCCTGGTACGAGGCGAAGACGGCGGAGCGCCTGGCCGGGATCCGGGACGTGATGGAGGGGTGGCTGCGGGGGGAGGGGGTGGGGGTGTGACGGGACGGGGACAGGAAAACCCGGCGGGTGTGGCGGGCTGGGGGACTCGCCGTGCGCAACCGGCCATCCCATTTGCTACCAACGTCTTGCCAGCCGTCCTTGACGAAACGGAGGGGGGCGTTAGCCTGTCGGGCACAACACCGCTCGTCGGGACGCGCCCGATGGAGCGACTTACAGTTGGTGCCTGGGAGCAACCATGACGATCTCGAGGAAGACGTACCTGTTCGTGGCCGCGCTGTTCGTGTTTATGTTGGCCGGCGTTCCGACCGAGGTGGAGGCGCAGGACGGAGGGGGGCTGACGTGCGGGTGGTGCGTGATGGATTTCCAGGACGTTCATATCATAGACCCGGACGGCGGGTACGAGGGCACGATCCGTCTGCACCGGCACAGGTTTACCGGCGGCGGCAACGAGTGCGGCTGGGATGGGCACGATGAGCCCGGCGCCATGTGCTCGCGCTGCGGGGGCACCTCCTTCTGCCACGAGGATTTCTGGCCTGGCCCGTGCCACATCCCTTGTGGACCGGATGGCGACGCCTACGCCGTGACGGCCGAAGTCGAGGATGCCCTGGAGCGGGGCGACGTAGCCACGGTCGCACTGGCGCTGCACGCGCCGCAGGAGGGCGTCTCCCTCGAGTTCATCCCGGCGGCGGGCCGCATAGAGGTGACCTTCTCGTGCGGTCCGGGCGGTGCAGTTCAGAGCATTCCGGTCCCCCCGGCGGCCCGCGACCGGCTGAAAGCCGCTGTCGTAGCCATCGCTCCAGGCGGATGATTCCGGCCTCCCGCATGATGCAGGCAAGCGGCCATCGGGGCGGCGCGAGCGCGCTGCCGCGGCGGACCGTCCGCCTGCGCGCCCCCACGGCGATGGCGACGCTGGTTCTCTCTGCGGCCGCATGCGGCACGCCCCCGTCCGAGGCCGCCGCCGGGCAGGATCCCGGTGCCACCATCCGGGACTCGGCCGGCATAGAGATCGTCGAGAACCACGCCCCCGTGTGGGAGAGCGGCGAGTTCTGGACGGTGGATCCGGAGCCGGAGTTCGTGCTGGGCGGTCTGGGGGAATCGGGAGACTCGGCCCATCTCATCTGGCAGGTCAGGGGAGCCAAGCCGCTCTCGGATGGCCGGATCGCCCTGCTCACGCCCGGCGGCGACCGCAAGGTGCTGGTCTACGAGCCCACCACCGGTCGGCTGTCGGCTGCCTTCGGGAGATCGGGACGGGGACCGGGAGAGTTCGTCCGTCCCGTCGGCATGCAGGTGCTTCCGGGGGACACCATCGTGGTCTGGGACGTTATGTTCGGGCCGGTCTACTACTTCGACCCCTCGGGTAGGATCGTCGGGGAGCGGCGGATCGACCTGGGGGCTTTGGTGGAGGCGACGCGGATGGACAACCAGCAACCGGGCGAGATCCCTTGGCCGCTACCGGACGGATCGTTCGGGATGTCGGTGCACCAGGTCGAATGGGCCCGGCCGGATCGGTCCGGCGTGGTCTACAGGGCGCCGATAGGCTTCGTCAGGATCGACTCCGCGTACTCGGTCCACCGGTTCGGCGGCTGGTGGGGCGATCTGGAGACGCTATCCTCCGTGGGGGGGGACAATCTGTACTCCGGCGTCCCCTTCGCAACCAGTGCGGGGCTGACGTTCGGCGGTGAGCCGCTGTCGGCGTACGTCACGAACAACGACAGCTACGAGGTGCACCAGTTCTCCGCGACCGGTGTGCTCCAGCGGATCCTGCGGCGCTCGGTCGATCCGCTCCCCGTCACGAATGAGGAATACGAGGAGTGGCGAACGTCCGCAGAAGAAGGGAACCCGCTCCGCGACTGGCGCAAGTGGGACCAGGCGGCCGGGGAGCTGCCCCCGCGTCACCACCCGATCATCAAGGGCATGAGGGTGGATTCGGAGGGCTTCCTCTGGATCCGGGACCACTTGCCCCATCGGGACGACACGACCGACTTCAGCGTGTTCAGTCCAGAGGGGCTCTGGCTGGGGACGGTCCAGTTTTCGGCACCGGGCACGTTCTGGATCGGGGAGGACTTCATCCTCGCTCGGCGGGTGAATCACGACACGGGCGTTGAGTCCGTTGAGCGCTACCGTCTGGACCGGCGTGGGAAAAGATAGGCGCTTGACATAGTCGGCCAGCGTACGATAACTCTGGATCGCGTCGCACGCGAAAGGAGTCCCGTGGCCAACCGTCCCCTCCTGCTCCCGGCAATCGTGGCGGCCGCGGCGACGGCCTGCGGTCAGCCCCCGGCGGAGCCCCAGCCCCGGGATGCCACCGTCCGGGACTCCGCCGGCGTCGAGATCGTCGAGAATCATGCCCCGGTCTGGGACAGCACCGAGTTCTGGACCGTGGACCCGGAACCGGAAAACACCTGGGGCGGGCTCGGCGCACCGCCCGGCGACTCGCGCACCTGGTCTATGGCATCAGAGGGGTCGCACCGCTCTCGGACGGCCGTGTTGCGATGCTCTCGCCCGGGGGGGACCGCAAGGTGCTGGTGTTTGAGCCGTCGGGCCGTCTGTCGGCGGCCTTCGGGCGGGAGGGTCGGGGACCGGGGGAGTGCCACTACCCCATGGGATTCCAGGTGCTCCCGGGCGATACGATCGCTGTCTGGGACCAGATGTTTGGTGCCGTGGACTACTTCAATCCTTCGGGGAGGCTGTTGCGGGAGCGGCGAATCGACCTTGGGGCCGTGATCGTGGCGGTGCGGACGGACGAGCGCGTTCCCGGCGAGTCGGTGCATCAGCCGCTTCCGGACGGATCGTTCCTGATGGAGGTGTACCGCTCCGACTGGCAGCCACCCGAGGAGGCGGGCGCGATCTACCGGCAACCGACGGGATACGTGAGGGTCGACACCTCGTACACGACCTACTCGTTTGGGTGGTGGCGGGACTACGAGCGGTTCTGGTGGCCGGACCAGAGGTACCGTTCCCGGCAGGGTCCATTGCGGTCGCCGGTGGGAACCCGCCAACTGTCTACATCTCGGACGGAGATCACTACGAGATCCACCAGTTCTCGGCCACCGGCGCGTTGCGGCGGATCATCCGGCGGGGGGTCGATCCGGTCCCGCTATCGAACGAGGAACTCGAGGAATGGAAGGTATTCGCAGCGTCGGCGTATCCAAGCCTCGACTGGCGTCGCTGGGAGCGTAGGACGGACGGACTTCTGTCGGCGCCACTACCAGGCCAAAATGGTTCTCCGGGTGGATGCCGCGGGATACCTTTGGGCGTACGACGGGGGACGACGAGAATGGAGCGTCTTCAATCCGGAAGGCCGGTGGATGGGGACGGTCGTGCTCCCCGAGACCGGGGTCATATGGATCGGGGAGGGCGCCATATTCGGCTCCAGGTCCGATGTCGACACGGGAGTCCAAACGGTCGAACGCTATCGGTTGAACCGACGCGGGATTCGCTGAGTACCCGTCTTCCCTCGGCCTGTCCGACACCGCCGAGCCGAATCGGGCGCCGACAAACGATCGGACACTCCCTCGTCCAACCGGTCTTCGTGCCGGCCGGTCCGGAGGCGTCCGCCGACTCGGCCCATCTCATCTGGCAAGTCAGGGGAGCCAAGCCTCTCTCGGATGGCCGGATCGCCTTGCTCACGCCCGGCGGCGACCTGGATGCAACCATGACTTCGGCGAGGAGGACCTAACCTGTTCGTGAGACCCGAATGTGCGCGAGAGGCTGCCCACGGACTTGGCGACACGCGCCACCGCATACATGATAGTATATATTCCTTGGGCGAATATACAATTTAGTATATGAATGATCAACGGGGAGCCGACCAGATGTTGCCATTCTCTTGCCGACACGTCCTGCTTGCGTCCGTCGTGGTCCTCGCCCCGGCGGCCTGCGACGAGCCCCCGGCCGATCCCCAAACCCCCGATGTCATCATCCGGGATTCGGCCGGGATCGAGATCGTGGAGAACCACGCGCCCGTCTGGGGCCCCGGCGACTTCTGGACCGTCGCCCCCGAGCCGGAGTTCTCGCTGGGCGGGTACGACACCTCTGCCGGTCCGGCCCGCGACTCCTCTCACCTCGTATGGAACATCCGTGCTGCCGCGCCTCTCTCGGACGGCAGGATCGCCATGCTTTCCCCCATGGCCGACAGGAAGGTGCTCGTCTTCGAGCCGTCGGGCGCGCTGACCACCGCGTTCGGGCGCAAGGGCCGGGGACCCGGCGAGCTGAGCTACCCGCTGCACCTCCGGGTGCTGCCGGGCGACACCATCGTGGTGTGGGACTACATGTCCGGTCCGATCTACCACTACGATCCCTCGGGCAAGCTCCTGAAGGAGTCGCGGATCGACACGCAGAGGCTGATCGAGGCAACGCGGTCGGCCGAACTGTACCCGGGGGAGTCGATGCACGAGCCTCTTCCGGACGGATCCTTCCTGCTGGACCGCCAGCGTCGCAACTGGCGTCCGCCGACGAGAGCGGGGGAGATCTACCGTCGTCCGCAGGAGTACCTGAGGATCGACACCGACTACACGGTGCATTCGTTCGGATGGTGGGAGGCCGAGGAGGAGCTCTCCATGAGGGATCCCTTCGATCCCAACTTCGTGCCGTTCAGCGCACGGTCCAGCGCTACTGCGGGGGGAGACCCCCTGTCGGTCTACGTCACCAACGGAGACCGCTACGAAGTGCGCCAGTTTTCGCCCGGCGGCCTACTGCGGCGAATCATCCGGCGCACCGTCGGCCCCGTGCCGATCGACGACGAGCAGGAACGGGAATGGGTTGAAAACATCCAGCAGCTCAACTCGCACATGAACTGGTCGGCCTGGGACCGGGTCTTCGCCACCGTGCCGGACCGCAACCACCCGCCCGTAACCGGCCTGTTCGTGGATTCGGAAGGCTATCTCTGGATCCCGGACCCGGCCAACTGGCTGGGCGGGACGATCGAGTTCAGCGTCTTCGGCCCGGATGGGCGCTGGTTGGGGAACGTGGCGCTGGAATACTATCCGTACTGGATCGGAGAGGGTCTTGTCGTGGGGGGCCGGTCCGACCGGGATATCGGGGTCCTCACGATAGCTGGCTTCCGCCTTGACCGGCGCGGACGCATCGGGGACGCGCCACCGAACTAGAAACTCGACACCCCCAACCCCCCCAACCCCTCCGCCATCACGACCTCCTCGGTCCAGTAGGGTTCCCCGTACCGACACCGGATCATCGCCCCGTACGTCGCGTGCACCGCGCGGATCTGCTCCAGGACGGGCCGGTCCCCGCCCGGGAACACCTCGCCGATGCCGCTCTTCCCCTCGAACTGCGACCCGTACGCGGCCAGCGCCTCGATCTTGCGGTCCATCTGGGCGCTGACGTCGATCACGAACGTCGGCTTCACGGCGTCCTCCCGGAAGGCCAGCGCGTAGACCACCTTCCCGGGACGGTGCGGGGCGCCGCCTGCGGGAAAGTTGCGCAGCCCCGCCAGAAACGACGCATCCCGCGCCAGCCGTGCGGCCCTGCGGTGATCCGGATGCCGCCCCTCCACCCAGTGCGCCACCACCACGCGCGGCCTGAGCTCCCGGATCAGCCCGGCCACCACCATCTGCGACTCCCGGTCGTTCACCACCCCCGTGTCCGGCAACCCCGCGCACCGCCGCACGGCCAGGCCCATCACCTCCGCCGCGGCCTCCGCCTCGCGCGCCCGGCTCTCACGGGTCCCCCGCGACCCCGCCTCCCCCGCCGTCAGGTCCAGCACGCCCGTCCGCTCCCCCGCCCCCGCCGACTTGATCAGCGCGCCCCCGCAGAAGATCTCCGCGTCGTCGGGGTGGGCCATCACCGCCAGCACGTCGAGCGGCCCGGTCATCGGCTCTTCAGCCTGCCCAGCCGCCCCCTCACTCGTACCTCAGCGCATCCACCGGATCCAGCTTCGCGGCGCGCATCGCCGGAATCATCCCGAACAGGATCCCCGTCAGCGCGGCCAGCCCGATCGCGGCGAAGACCGACCAGAGCGGAATGCGGGCGGGAAGCGGCGTGTAGTAAGCGGCCAGCTCCGACACCCCCCACCCGAACAGAAGTCCCGCCGCGCCGCCCGTCGCCGTCAGCAGCGAGGCCTCGATCAGGAACTGCCACTTGATCTCGCGCCGCGTCGCGCCGACCGCCTTCCGGATCCCGATCTCCCGGGTGCGTTCGGTCACCGAGATCAGCATGATGCCGATGACTCCGATGCCTCCAACCATCATCCCCACCGACGACAGGCCGATCATGACCGCGAAGAACGCCCCCGTCATCTCGTTGAAGAACTCACCCAGCTGGGCGCTGCGCACGAAGCCGAAGTTGTTCTCGTCTCCGGGCCGGAGACCGCGCATCGAGCGCAACGCGGAGATGATCTGCTCCTGGGCCTCCTGGTAGGTCACGCCCTCCCGAGGTGCCACGTTCACGTTGATGAACGTCCAGCGGTCGCGTGCCTTGAGGCGCTTGTCGGCCGCCGTAAAGGGGGTGATGGCGAAATTGGCGCTGGCTTCTCCGAAGAGGTTGTCATCGGGCTCGTAGACGCCCACCACCGTGAAGCGCTCGTTGGCCGCGCGGCGGCCGGCGTTGACCCTGAGCCGCTTCCCGACGGGATCCAGCTCTCCGAAGATCGCCTCTGCCAGCGCCGAGGACAGCACTACCACGGCTCGCGACTGGTCCACCTCCGCGGGCGTGAAATCGCGGCCCGACAGGAATTCTCCCTGCGTGAACGCGGACCAGCCGCTGGAGGACGCCCGCCAGCTCGCCCTCACCCAGTTGGACCGGTAGCGGAGCGCCGCACCGAATTCGAAGCCGGCGACGGCCAGGCCGACCCCCGGCAGACTCCGCACCCGCCGGATCTCGCGGTCGCTGACGGGCGGGCGGTCGAACCAGGACGGCCTCCCGGACCCATCCAGGGCGGCGCGTACCTCGCTGAAGTCGAAGGGCATCAGGATGAAGTTGTTGGGGCCCGCCGATTCGATGGCGCCGAGGACTTCGCTGCGGATCCCTTCGATCACGGCCGCGACCGTGACCACGACCCCCGCGCCGATGCCGACGCCCAGTACCGTCAATACCGTGCGGCGCCAGTTCGCGACCAGCGCCGCCCTGGCCACCCGGGTGCCTTCGCCCAGGACGTGCCCCCAGGAGTCGTTGCGGGCCCGGCCCCGCCGGGACGCTCCACTATCGAGACCGTTCATCTACTCGTACCTCAGCGCGTCGACCGGATCGAGACGCGCGGCGCGCGACGCGGGATACACCCCGGACACCACTCCGACGATGACCCCTAACGAAACCCCCAGGATGATCCACTGAGGAGCCACGACCGCGGGCAGCGGCGAGACCGCGCCCACCAGGAACGTCAGGGCGACGCCGATCCCGACCCCGAAGACCGCCCCCACCCCGGACAGGGTACCGCTCTCGATCAGCACCTGCACGAGGATGTCCGCCCTGCGCGCCCCGATGGCCTTCCTCACCCCGATCTCCCGGGTCCGTTCCATCACCGAGACCAGCATGATGTTCATGATCACGATCCCCCCGACCACCAGCGAGGTGCCCACCAGACCCGGCAGCGATATGTAGAGGATCCGGCTGATCTGGTTCCAGAAGCCCAGCACCCCCTCCACGGTTTCCGCGGCGAAGTTGTTGAGTTCCGAAGGTCTCAGCCTTCTCTGCACCCGCATGATCTCGATGATCTGCTGCTGCAGGGGGACCACCAACTCGGGCGTCTCGGCCTTGAACTGGATCCTTTCGACCACGCCCGGCGGTCCGGTCATGCGCTGCACCTGCGAATGGGTCGGCGCGATGGCGGTGTTGTCGAGGGAGGCGCCCAGGAAGGAACCCCTCTCCGCGAGGACGCCGATGACCTGGTAGGGAAACCCCCGGATGCGAACCCGCTTGCCGATGGGGTCGATGGCCTCGAACAGCACATCCGCGGTGGACATGCCGAGGACGACCACCGGAGACCCCTGCTCGGCCTCCTGGCGGGAGAACGGCCGTCCCCGCTCCACTTCCAGGTTCTGGATCTCGAAGATCTCGGCCGATGCCGCGGAGATCGACACGTTCTCCACCTTGCGCCCGAACTCGGATTCGACCTCTCCATTGGTGTCCGACTCCGCCGCGGCGATTGCGGGGATGGTGACCCGTTCGCGCAGGTGCTCCAGGTCGTCGAAGGTAATCCGGGGGGCCCTCGCCCAGGCCCGCCGCTGCTCCGGCGAAGCGGCGATTATGTCGCCGGGATTCCTGAGCACCGTCACGGTGTTCACCCCGATGAGCCGTTCGGTGAAGGTGCTCCGCACGTACCGGTCCATCCCCTCGACGATGCTTACGACGACGATCAGGAACATGACGCCCACGATCACGCCCAGCAGGCTGAAGAAGCTCTTCAGCTTCTGCGAGCGCATCTGCTCGGTGGCGAGCCTGACGCCTTCGAGGATCCTCATCGTCTGCCGTCGGCCCTAGTTGGACCCGTCGTCGCGGTCCCACTCCAGGTCCTCGTCGTGCTCGACCGCGTCTCCGTCCTCCAGGCTGCGCACGACCTCCCAGGGCCCGCTCACGATCGAGTCCCCGAGAGCGAGTCCGGAGACCAGCTCGAAGTACTCGTCGCCCACGATCCCGATCTCGACGGGGGTGAAGGTGACCCGTCCCTCGCGGATGACGAAGACGCCCTCGATGGGGTCGGAGTCCTCCCGCCGACCGTTGCCGTTGGCGCCGCGGCCGTTCCCCACTTCGTCCTCCTCCCGCAGGGTGACGGCGATGATCGGGACACTGAGCTGGTTGTCGCGCGTTTCGATCACGACCTCCGCGGTGGCGGAGAGGTCGGGGCGCAGTTCGACGGGAGGCGGCACGAGCGTGACGATCACCTCGAAGTCGATCGTGGGGGTCTGGCCGGATCCGGCGCTCTGCGAGGGGGGGCGGATCGCGCTATTGCCGATCTGGGTCACGTAGCCGGGGAACTCCATCTCCGGGAAGGCGTCGAGCTCGACGGTGGCGTAGTCGCCCAGCATGATCTCGGGCACATCGGTCTCGTCCACCTCGAGCACGACCTCCATCACCGACAGGTCGGAGACGGTCAGCACCAGGCTGCCCGGGTTGTTCATCGTCCCCACGATGACGGTTTCACCTTCCTCGACGTTCAGCCGAGTGACCCGGCCGGTCATCGGGGCGATGATCACCGTCTTCGCGAGCTGGTCGCGGGCCTCCTCGACGGCCGCCCCTGCCTGGCTGACCCCGTAGGTCGAGGCTTCCCGCATGGAACGCTGGATCTCCAGGTCGCTCTCGGCGTTCTCGACCTCCTGGCGGCTCACCAGCAGCGAGTCGCTGGCCCAGAGCTGGGCCATTCGCCGGGCCTGGCGTTCGGCGCGCAGGAAGTTCTCCTCCGACTGCGCGACCTGGGACTGGGCCTGGCTCAGGTTGGCCAGGCTGCGGTCCAGCGCGGCCTGGTAGCGGGTCGGATCGAGGCGCAGCAGCACCTGGCCCTCCTCCACGTCGTCGCCCTCCTCGATGTGGAGCTCGGTGACGCGCGCCGAGATGTCGGAGCTGATGTCGACCTTGCGGGTGGCGCGCACGTTGCCGCTGGCGGTGATGGTCGCGACCAGATCGCGGGTGCCGACGGTCTCAGCCCGGACCGCCGTGCGGTCTTCGCGCGAGAAGGTCATGCTCATCATCGCTGCGCCGGCCACGATGATGACCAACACGACGCCCAAAAAGACTTTAATGCCTGTTCGCATGATTCTATGGATTCCTCAGCGGTATGCCGACGACTGATTCGAGGTTGGCGACGGCGTCATGGTAGGTGTAGATGGCGTAGAGGCGGTCCCGGTCGGCCCTTGCCTTGACCGTTACGGCCTCGCTCAGCGCGATGAAGTTCAGAAGCCCGAGCCGGTACCGTTCCTGGGCCAGGCGGAGCTGCTCGTCGGCCAGCGCCTGGTTGCGCTCCTCGATGAGCGATGTCTCGTAGGCGGTCCGGACCTCCGCGACCCGCGTTTCGATGTCCGCGCGCAGGGCGAGTTCCCGCTCCCGTACCTGGAACCGGGCGTCGAAGAGCTGGGCGCGAGCGCCTTCCAGCCGCTGCTGACGGCTCAGGCCCTGAAAGATCGGGATCGAGACCGACAGGCCGGCCGAGGGCGGCGAGTTGGTGAAGTCGAAGGGGAACCCCTTGTTCTGCTCGCGGATCGCGTCCAGCGTCGCCTGCGACGTGACGAGCCGGGAGCAGTCCTGCGGCCGCGGCGGGTTGGGCAGGCCTGAGAGAAGCTGGTTCAGGGACTGGCACTGTTGCACGGCGCCCACTCCGGCCGCGATCGCCTGGGCCTCCTGTGACCGGGTGCTGCTCGCCTGCCGGGTGAAGCCGCTCAGTCCCGCACTTATCGAAACGCTGGGGAAGTAGGAGGAGCGCGCCATGTGGACCCCGTAGCTGGAGGCGCTCTCGCTCGCCCTTGCGGCCTCCAGCCCCGGATTGCGCCCGAGCGCCACCCTGTAGAGCCCGTCCGCGGTCCAGTCGGGCTCGGTCACCGTGAAGGCCGTGACAAGCTCCGGCTCCGCGGATGGGTCGGCGCCCATCTGCTGGAGCAGGCGAACCCGGGAATTCCGTACGCCCGTCTGCGACCGCAGCACCTGGACCTCGGCCCGGCCGACGGCCACCTCGGCCTGCTGCACGTCGATCGCGTTGCCCGATCCGATCTCCTGCTGTCCCTGGGCCAGGCGCAGGTTGAGTTGCGCCGTCTCGAGTTCCTGCTCGACGAGCCGCAGACCCTCGGTCTGGCGGAGCACCTCCAGGTAGGCGCTCGTAAGGCCGAGCCGGATCGCCGCCTCCTGCGAGCGCACCTGCGCGCGAGTGGCGTCGCGGTTGCGCCTGGCCTGCCCCGGCGCCATCAGCATGCTGCCGTTCAGCTGGAATCCGACGTTGGCGCTGTAACTGCTGGTCAGGAAGGACGGCTGGTCCCCGAACCCCAGCTGTTGGGCGGTGATGCTCCCGAAACGCTGTTCCCCCACTCCCTGCCAGCCGAAGCCGGACGACAGCGACGCCGTTGGCAGCCACTGCCCGTAGGCCGCGGTCAGGTTCCAGTTCGCCACCCGCACGTCGTTGCGTGTCGCCAGCATGGCGGGGTTGTTGCGGAGCGCGATCTCCAGCGCTGCCTCGAGCGACAGGGACCGGGGCACCCGCTCCTGTCCGGCCGCGGCTGTAGGCAGGGCGGCGACGGCCAGAAGGGAAAGTGCCGAAAGAAGCGTGAGGACCGGTCGCGCCTGACGGGTCCGAAGTTGCATGTTGTTGGTCAAGACCATCCTCCTGAACCGGTATTGTACCTGGCAGCCCGTGGAAAAAACCCTGCGGCATTCGAGCGACGGACTGCCGGCTGTCCCATTTCCATTGACCCCGTAGTCCCCGGCCACGTTGACGGCGGCGAAGGCATGGAGCCGGCGGCGCGGATCCCTACGCACTTCACGCGGGTCCGGTTTCCTGGTACGCATGCGGACCCGAATTCCTTCAACGGGAGAATCAGACGCTCCTCTCGGCGACGAAGCCCCGGCCCGGCAGCGAGACGCGCACCAGGCGACCGCTGCCGTCGAACCAGACGCTGCCGGCTCCTTCTCCGGAGCCGAAATCGATGCGCGTAGCCTCGATCCGCTCTCCGCCGAGTTCTATGCTCTCGGGAGCGGAGGCCGCCACCTCGACCGGCTCGATACCTGCGGAGACGCGGGAGAACACGTAGAGCCTGCGGCCCGCCGACTCTTCGCCCGCCAACCCCCCCAGCACGAAATAGTGATGCGCCACCCACTCGTCGAGGACGAAGGTGCCGGGGCGGGCCCGGTAGCCGCGCACCTGGAGTCCCCAGTCCGTAGTGGTTCGCGTGCGCAACCGGTCGCCGGTTCTGGAGAGCGTCACCGACATCGTGTCCGGGCCGGTTTCGACGGCCGCGTACCGGACGAGGGTCAGCTGCGGTCCGACCACCTCCAGGAACGTCTCGAGCCTGCGGCCATCGCGCATCGACACGATGCTCCTGGCCTCGGTGGTCTGGGCGTCGCCGGTTCCCTGCCTCTGTATCGTAAACTGCTCCGATCCGACCTCCGTGCCGTCGACCCAGATGCGGAACGTGCCCCTCTCGATCAGTTGCGCCGCCACCGTACCGGCGGACAGGGGGCCGCCGGCGAGCAGCGCCGCCAGCATTAACCCATACCGCGACACTCCTGGAGAGCGGCGGGGAACCGGACTGGCGGTGGGGACCGGCGGCCGCGAAGCTGACGCTGGTGACATGTGTTCCATTAGGATAAACATAATGACGAACAGAACGGTGCAGGGTGATGGTGTAGGGGCGTCGGCCGGTCCCGGCTCCGCAGACTCCCGGGACGCCGGGAGCAACGGGGAGATCACGTCGGGGGCCAGGAACTCCGATCCCCTCGTCTGGGTGGGGCTGTTCTTTCTGCTGCTCTGGACGCGGTTCGAGCATCCGTGGATTCTCGTCGGCGCGTCGGCATGCCTGGCCCTGGCGGCGGTGCGGCATCCGGCTGGCTGGAGGCGGGCCAGCTCGGTCGTCCTGCTGGCGGCGGGAGTCGTGGTGGGGTTCCACACCGAAATGCGGGACCGGCAGCTCGCCGCCGACTGGGCCGGCTACTGGGACGAGCGCCGTACGCAGGTCGGGGGCCGGGTCGAGCGCCAGGCCGATGCCCTGGTGGCGGCCGGCGACGAGGCGGCCGACCGGGTCGCGGGGCTGGCGGGGTCCGGGCTCGATGCATCGGCGCTGCGCGATTCCCTCGGGTCGGTGGTGGAGGAGTTCGACTTGACGGCCGCCGCTCTGTTCGATGCCAACGGAGCGCTGGTGGCCTGGGAAGGGCACCATCATGGACGCCTGACCGCCGAGGTGAGGGACGGCAGCTTGCGGTATTCCTATTCGGGAACGCCCCTCTTCTCCTACCTGTACTTTTCGCGGCGCAGCCCGGAGGGGGACGGAACGGCGGTGGTGACCTCGCTGATGCGCTCGGAGCTGCCCGCCCCCTTTGCGGCGGGGCTCGACGACTTCGCTTCGCGGACTTCGCGGGCCACCGGCGAAAGCGTCCGCATCTCGCGTGCCGAGAGAGCGCACGGTCCTGGAGTCCTCGACTTCGGGTGGCCGGACGAGGCGCTGCTCAGCATCACGGTCGAGGAACCGGATCCGTCGGTGCGGCGGGCGGAGCAGCGGGATCTGGGGGCGGGAATCGTCGTGCTGCTCGCGGTCGCCGCCTGGCTGCTCCAGTCGATCGGCGGGTCCCGCAGACGGCTGGGATACTCGGTCGCGGGCCTCGCCGGGGCAGCGGCCGTCTTTCCCCTGGAGACCACCTTCTGGCCCGACGCCGTCACCTCCCTGGCGAACGCCCAGCTCGCGGGTCCACCGTCCGTTGCTCTCGGGAGAGTGCTGCTGTTTTGCGTCGCGGCAACCCCCTTCGTCATCCACGTGATCCCCCGCTGGCGCCTCGCGGTGGGTGAATGGGCGCTCCCGGTCGCTGTTGCGGCGGGATTCCCGGCCACGCTGGCCTGGATGGGCAGCGGCGGATCCGCTGAGCTCCTGGGAACCACCGACACGCGCTGGATCTTCTTTCAACTGACGGTGACGACGGTGCTGGCGCTGGTGGCCGGCGCGGCGCTGGCACTCAGGTCGTCCCCCCGGAGGGAGGCCGAAGCCCCGGGCCTGACGGTGCTCGGACTCGCGGTGGCGGCCGGGTTGAGCGCGGCGGTGGCGGCGGGTGTGCGAACGGGACCCCACGTGCCACCGGCGCTCTCGCTGCTGTGGATGCTGCCGGCGATCCTGATAGTGCGCGGCATGGACCTCTCGGCTCGCGGGTCCTACCTGCGCTGGTTCTGCGGGTTCTGGCTGGCCGTGACGGCCGCGCTCCCCTTCACCTGGTCGATGCGCACCGAGGCGCGGATGGGGATCGCCGAAGAGCAGCTGCAGCAGCTGGGCTCCGTCCCGGACCCCGAGGTGGATGCGTTGCTGGACCGCTTCGCCAACCTCGCCGATTCGCTCGATCTCGTGGGCGCGGGGGATGTCGAGCTGATGTACCGGGCCTGGGCGAACAGCGGTCTGGCCGAGCACGGCTCGCCGATCTTCGTCACGCTCTGGTCGGCGGAGGGCGCCGGGCTGCAGGAACTCGGGCTCGGCACGACGGGGGACCGCCCGGCGCTCGCGAGCACGCTGCTGCCGCTGGAGGAGCCCCCCGGTGCCACCGTCTTCCACGCACTGGAGGAGCCGGACCTGCAGCGGTTCGTCGCGGTGACCCTGTCGGATGGGCGGATCGTCTCGGGCGCCATTCCGCCCCGCCGCACGATCTCCGCCGCGTCGCCGCTGGGACCCCTCTTCGCCTCGATGGAGAACGTGGGCGACGAGGAGTTCCTGACCCTGGTGGCCTACCCGGGGGACCTCGAGGAGGCGGGCATCGGTGCGGTTCGGTGGAGCAGGAACGAGGAGGGCTGGGGAGGGGAAACCGTGGCGATGTACCCGGACGGCCCCTATACCGTCTCCTTCACGATCAGCATCGCCAACCTGCCCGTGATGGGCGCCCGGGCCACGCTGCTCCTCGTGCTGAGCCTGGTGGTGTTCTCCACGATGTGGCTGCTCAGCGTCGCCCTGGTGGGCTTCCGCGTACCGGTGCCGGTCGACTGGCGGGCCCTCCTGACATCGTTTCGCGCGCGCGTGACCTGGACGCTCTTCGGCTTTTTCATCCTGTCGAACGTCGTCTTCGGGACGCTCGCCTACCGCAACCTGACCGGCGCGTCGGAGCGCACCGCCACCGCGCTCGCCGAAAGGGTGGTCGCCCAGATCGGCCAGGCCTACCGGGAGGAGGGGGGATCGATGGAATCGTTGGCCCGGCGGGTGGGCGCGCACCTGCTGGAGTACCGGGACGGAGAGCTGGTCGGCGGATCCGTGGACGAATTCATCGAGCTGGGGCTGTACGAATTCTGGGTCGACCCCGAGATCTTCGCCGCCCTGGAGAGCGGGCGGAGGGCCGGTGCCTCGAAGGTCGCGAATCTGGGGGACTGGCAGTACGTATTGGCGCACCGGCGCCTGCCCGATGGCGACATCGTGGCGTCTCCGGTGCCGTTGCGGGCGGGAGCCGCGGCGCTGCGCCGGCGTGACGTGGCCGACCTGCTGGGGGCCGCCATCGTGCTGGGTCCCATTCTGTCGCTGGGACTTGCGCTCTTCGTCGGACGGGCGCTCACGCGGCCCATACAGATCCTGCAGTCCGCGTCCGAAGGAGTGGGCCGGGGGGACCTGGGCGTCCACCTTCCCGACCACCGCGTCGACGAGTTCGGGTCGGTTTTCGCGGCGTTCAACCGGATGGTAAAGCGCCTGGGGGAGGCACGCACCCAACTGCTTCGCACCACCCGGCGGACGCAGACGATCGTCGAGGAGGTCGCCACGGGGGTGATCGCGGTGGACCCCGCGGGGCGCGTGACGGTGGCGAATCCGCGTGCGGAAGCCCTGCTTGCGACCCCTCTGCAGAACGGCATGCCGATCCCCGGCTCGGGCGGTCCCGCGGCGGACCTGGCCGCGTGGCTCGAAGCCTACGGCCGCGGCGGCAGGGCGGAAGCCGACGGGGACTTTCGCTGGTCCGGGCGGCGAATCCGGGCCCGGGCGCGCCGAATCGCGCAGGAGGGGCAGCCCGGGGGCATCGTGGTCAGCCTCGCGGACGTGACCGATGAACTCCGCAGCGAGCGCATCCTGGCGTGGGGCGAGATGGCCAAGCAGGTCGCCCACGAGGTGAAGAACCCCCTGACGCCGATGAAGCTTTCGGTCCAGCACCTGCTGCGGGCCTGGACCGACCAGCGCCGCGACTTCAGCGGGATCCTCAAGCGGAACGCGGGGGCGATCCTCGGAGAGATCGACCGCCTCGCGCTGATCGCGAGCAGCTTCTCGCGGCTGGCGTCACCGGGGGCCGCGGAGAAGGGCCCGCTGGTGCCGGTGGCCGCGGGCCAGGTGGTCCGCGAAGTGCTGGATCTGTACAGCGGCGGCGGTCCCGCGTCCGTCCAGGTCGAGGGCGATCTGCCCCCGGGGCTGCCCCCCGCGGCGTGCCGTGCCGACGAACTCAAGGAGGTGCTGCTCAACCTGGTGGAGAACGCGCGGGACGCGATGCCGGGCGGGGGGGCCGTGCGGATCGTGGTGGCGCAGACGGACGACGATCCGGGCCGGCAGGTCATCTCGGTGGAGGACGAGGGGGTGGGGATCCCCGACGAACTGCTGCCCAGGATTTTCGAACCCAGGTTCTCCACGCGCTCGACCGGGGCCGGTCTGGGGCTCGCGATCGTAAACCGGCTGGTGGACTCGTGGCAGGGGACGGTGGAGGTGGAGAGCGAGGCCGGAGTGGGAACTCGTGTGCGGATCCATCTCCAGACGATGCCCGAGGAGTAGCGCGCGGCGCGCGGCTTGGCGGTCCGCCGGGCGGCCCATAGCTTTGTTGTGTGCTCACGACGATGTTAGGCCAGACACCCGATCCGCACGACCGTTCCCCGGGGCGCTCGTTCGCGGGAAACGTGAATCTGGCCGACTGGCTGCGCGATCGTTCTCCGGGGGTGGCGGAGCGGTGGGCCGAAGGGTTGGCGGGCGGAGGCGGTTCGTGGGAAGGGGGCGCGGAGGCGGTTCTGCGCCCGTTCTGCCGGGGACTGGTGTCCTTCCTTCCGGGGATGTTGACGCCGGTCCGCAAGGAGATCCTTCCCCTGTGGTCCGAATGCGCCGAACTCTACGGATCGGTCGCCGCGCGCCGGGGACTTTCGGCGGGCGAGGTCATCGAGGAGTTCCACCTCCTTCGTGAGGTCATTCTGAGGATGATGTTCGAGCGGCCCCCGGCGAGGCCCGGCGCGATGCTGCCCCTGCGGGACGTGCTGCTGCTGAACCGGGCGCTCGACGTCGGGGTCACGCAGGCCAGCGTGGGCCACACCGATCTGCTGTTCTTCAGTCTGCTGCACGGCTCGGGTAGCCCGTCTCCCCTCGGTCCCGGAGAGATCGACGAGGTGAGCGGGCAGATTCGCACGCTGCAGATGGAGCAGCAGAGGATCTTGCGGCACGCCGCGCGAGTCCGTCCGAAGTGACGGACCGGGCCCCGGGCGGAATGCCCCCGGGGGAGTTCCGCGAGTGGGGGCACCGCATGGTGGACTGGGTGGCCGGCTATCTCGAGGATGTGGAGCGCTATCCGGTCCTGGCGGCAGTCGAGCCGGGCCAGGTGCGTGCGGGGCTTGCGGCCGAGGCGCCGGTTCGGGGCGAGCCCATGGAGTCGGTCTTCGAGGACTTCCGGTCGGTCGTCCTGCCGGGGATCACCCACTGGAACCATCCGGGCTTCTACGCCTATTTCGCGGTCTCCGGGTCAGGTCCAGGGATCCTCGGAGAGCTCCTTGCGGCGGCGCTCAACGTCAACGCGATGGTGTGGAAGGCCTCCCCGGCGGCCACCGAGCTGGAACAGGTGACGCTGGACTGGCTGCGCGGCTTCCTCGGACTGCCCCCCGTCTTCGCGGGCACCATCAACGACACGGCGTCGATCTCCACCTTCCACGCGCTGGCCGCGGCCCGCGAGAGGGGGCTCCCCGAGGCACGCGTCCGCGGCTTGTCGGGTGCGCCTCCCGGGAGGGTCTACGCGACGCCGGAGACCCATTCCTCCATTCTCAAGGCCGTGCATGCGCTGGGGCTGGGACGCGATGGCGCGCGTGCCGTCGCGACCGGGGCGGGGCGGGGGATGGACCCGGCGGCGCTCGCACGGGCGATCCGCGACGACATCGCGGCGGGGCGCCGGCCCCTGGCCGTCGTGGCGACGATCGGGACGACCTCGATCACGGCGGTGGACCCCGTCGGCGAGATCGCCGATGTCGCCGCCGAGTACGGGCTCTGGCTCCACGTCGACGCGGCCTACGCCGGCCCCGCCGCCGCGCTTCCGCGGATGCGCCCCCACTTCCGCGGGTGGGAGCGGGCCGACTCCATCGTCCTCAACCCGCACAAGTGGCTCTTCACCCCAATCGACTGCTCGGTTCTCTACGTGCAGGACCCGGGCGCACTGCACGCGGCATTCTCGCTTACCCCGGCATACCTGGAGACGGGCGAGGAGGGAGTCCGCCACAACATGGATCTGGGACTGGCGCTGGGCCGCCGTTTCCGCGCGCTCAAGCTCTGGATGGTGATGCGGTACTTCGGCCAGGAGGGGCTGCGCGCCATCCTGGAACACCACCTCGGCCTGGCGCGGGTGCTGGCGGGGCTGGTGGACGCCGCTGCGGACTGGGAGCGCTGGCGGCCGTCCCCCTTTGCGCTGGTCGTGCTGCGCCATTCACCCCTCGGGATGACGGCCGCGGAGCGGGACGCGGCGAACGTCGCGATCATGGACCGCGTGAACGCCGGCGGCGCGGCCTTCCTCTCCCACACCGAGATCGACGGAGAGGTCTGGCTGCGCGTCGCGATCGGGAACATCCACACGATGGAGAAACACGTGCGCGCCTCCTGGGCGGCGCTGCAGGAGGCCGCGGGGCGGGTTCGACCGCGGCAACCAACCACTTAACAAAATAATAATTAAGTTAAGATACGCTAAGTTACGCTACGCCTCCCTTACCTCCCTGACCAACTCCGTCATCTGGTCCTTGGCGTCCCCGAAGAACATCAGGGTGTTGTCCATGTAGAAGAGGTCGTTGTCGATGCCCGCGAATCCCGGGCTCAGCGAGCGCTTCATCACGATCACCGTGCGCGCCTTGTCCACGTCCAGGATCGGCATCCCCGCGATGACCGAATCCGGATCGCGCGCGGCCGGGTTCACCACGTCGTTGGCCCCGACGATCAGCACCACGTCGGTGGTGTCGAACTCGGCGTTGATGTCGTCCAGGTCGAGGAGCTTGTCGTACGAGACGTCCGCCTCGGCCAGGAGCACGTTCATGTGGCCGGGCATGCGGCCGGCGACCGGGTGGACGCCGAAGCGCACCGTAACCCCGCGGTCCTCGAGCAGATCGCATACCTTCTTGAGCTCATGCTGGGCCTGTGCGACGGCGAGCCCGTACCCCGGCACGACCGCCACCGAGCCTGCGTAGGCGAGCACCATGGCCGCCTGCTCGGCGTCGACGTCCCGTACGGGCCGCTGTCCGGTCTCGACCTTTGCGGTCGGCCCCTCGGTGCCGAACGCCCCGAAGGCGACGTTGCCCAGCGAACGGTTCATGGCCTTGCACATGAGCTGCGTCAGGATCAGGCCCGCCGCGCCCACCAGCGAGCCGGCGATGATCAGGATGTAGTTGTTCAGCACGAAGCCGGTGGTCGCGGCGGCGATGCCGGAGTACGAGTTGAGCAGTGACACCACCACGGGCATGTCCGCGCCGCCGATGGGAATCACCAGGAGGACGCCGAGGATCAGCGCGGCGACGACGAGTGCGAAGAAGAACGGGCCGCCGATCTCCGGCCCGCTCATGCCGACGAGCGGCGCGACCGAGTCCCCAACGGCGGCGTGGGCCAGGCTGGCGCCCACCAGGAGCGTGAGGAGGAAGAGCAGCGCGTTGAAGGACTTCTGAAGGGGGAAGGTCACGGGTTTTCCGGTGACGATGCCCTGCAGCTTGCCGAAGGCGATGAGGCTGCCCGAGAAGGTGACCGCGCCGATCAATGTACTCAGCACGATCGTGACGCCGACATCGACCCCTAGCGACTGCCCGCCGGCACCGGCACGGACGAACTCGGCCGCCGCCACAGCCGCCGAAGCGCCGCCGCCGAACCCATTGAAGATCGCGACCAGCTGCGGCATGGCGGTCATCTGGATGTACCGGGCCAGCACCCCTCCGATCGCGGCGCCGGCAACTACGGCGGCCGCCACCGTCGTCCAGTCCAGAATCCGGTTGTCCAGGAGGGTGACGACTATGGCCAGAAGCATTGCCAGTGAGGCGCGTGCGTTCCCCTTGCGGGCGGTCGCGGGTGACGAGAGCTGCTTGATCCCGGATACGAAGAGGACCGCCGAGATCAGGTAGACGATTTGAGTGATGGTGTTTTCCACAGGTGGCCTCAGCAGTCCGTGGATAGAGCCGCCCGAGCACCGAGAGCGGTGAGGCGCCGGGCTGGCAGGGCGCGACGAAGGGCGAATAGAGGAGCTGTTTGCCCGAGGAGCAACGCAGAGCGGTGCATTTGAGGTCCGAAAAGTAAAGAATACATGACGTTATGTAAAGTTATCTTGACATTGAGAATGCGTGGGCACCGCGGTCCAGATTGACTGGCTGCATCGCCGCTCGAATGCCGGGGGGATTCCGTTCACGGGCTAGCGTTTCCGGAACATTTGGAGCATGCGGTCGGTCACCATGAAGCCGCCGACGACGTTGATTGTGGCCATCACAATGCCCGCGGTCCCCAGGACCTTGACCCACAGCTCGTCGGCGGAGCCGGTGACGACCAGCGCGCCGATGATGGCAATGCCCGAAATCGCATTGGCGCCGGACATGAGCGGGGTGTGAAGGGTGGGGGGCACCTTCGAGATCACCTCCCTCCCGGCGAGGGTGGCGAGCACGAAGATGTACAGCAGGATCAGCAATTCACCCATGGGTTGGTCACTCCGTTGCGGACGCCAGCCTGGCCCTGACGCGTTCGTTCGTGATTTCGCCGCTGTGGGTCACGCAGGTGGCGGCGGTGATCTCGTCCTCGAAGTCGATGCCCCCCTCGTCGTCGAAGAGGTCCTCCACGAAGCTTGCCAGGTTGCGGGCGTACATCTGGCTGGCATGGTAGGGGAGCTCGGCCGGCAGGTTGGCTGGGCCCATCACGGTGACGCCGTTGTGGTCGACGGAGCGGCCGGCGACCGTCAGCTCGCAGTTTCCGCCGGTCTCGGAGGCGAGGTCGACGATCACGCTGCCGGGCCGCATGGTCCCGACCATCTCCGCCGTGATGAGGACCGGCGCGGGCCTGCCTGGGATCTGGGCCGTGGTGACGACCAGGTCCTGGTCCCGGATGTGGGTCGCGATGAGCTCGAGTTCGCGCTCGTGCTGCTCTTCCGAGAGCTCCTTCGCGTAGCCTCCCTCGTCCTCGGCGCTCTCGTCGAGGATGGCCTTGAGGAAGGTGGCGCCCAGGCTCTGCACCTGCTCCCTGACCGCCGGGCGGATGTCGAAGGCCGATACCACCGCGCCCAGGCGGCGGGCCGTCGCGATAGCCTGCAGCCCCGCCACTCCGGCGCCCAGGATCATCGCCTTCGCGGGGCGGACCGTTCCGGCGGCCGTAGTGAGCATAGGCAGGAACCGGGTCATGGCGCCCGCGCCGGAGAGCACCGCCTTGTAGCCGGCGACCGTCGCCTGGGAGGAGAGCACGTCCATCTTCTGGGCCCGGGTGATCCTCGGGATCAGCTCGACGGCGAAGGCGGTCACCCCCCGCTCGGCCAGCGCTTCGATGACCTCGGTGGGCCCGAGCGGATCGAGGTGGCACACCAGCACCGATTCCGCAGGGAGCGCGGCCACCTCTTCGAGGGTCGGAGGCTGAACCTTCAGAACCGCTTTGGCATCGGCCAGCAGGGCGTCCCGGCCCGGAACCACCTCCACGCCCGCCTCCTCGTATTCCCGGTCGGGGAAGGACGCGCCCACCCCGGCGCCCGCTTCGAGGCGGAGCCCGAGCCCGCGTTTCGTGTAGAAGCGCGCCGCCTCGGGGACGAGGGCGACGCGGCGTTCACCTGGCCGGCTCTCGGCCATGATCGCGATCGTCATCGATTCTTCTCCCGGTCAAAATCGCGCTCAACTTGCAGACGTGGCGCGCGTTTCGCCAGTCCCGCGGCACGTAAAGCCCCGCTGCGTGCCGGGATTGCCGGGCAAGATCGGCCGATTTTGCCATACCAGCGCCCCCGCACAGGAGGTACCGTTCCCGCCGGGGCGCTGCTTGCCCGGGCTCCGGAGACCTGCACTCGCTCTCCGGACCGTCCGCGCCGGCGCCAGGGTCTCCGGCCAGGTGGAGGGAGCGGTGCTTGCAGTCGTACACTCGTATTGGGTTCACGGAGTGGAGGGTCAATCCGTCCGGGTGGAGGTGCGGGTGCAGAAGGGACTGCCCCTCTTCACGGTGGTCGGGCTCCCCGCCGGCGCGGTGCGCGAGGGCAAGGAGCGTGTCTTCGCGGCGCTGGCACAGACCGGCCTGGCGCTGCCGCCCCGGCGCATCACGGTCAACCTCGCCCCTGCCGACCTGCCCAAGTCGGGGTCCGGCCTGGACCTCCCGATCGGCGTGGCCCTCCTGGCCGCGTTCGGCCATGTTCCGCGCTCGGCGCTCGGCCTGACCGCCTTCGTCGGGGAACTGGGACTGGACGGGTCGGTGCGTCCCGTGCGCGGGGCGATCGCGCTGGCCATGAGGTGTCGCGCCGACGGGAAGGCACGCCTCTTCGTGCCGGGAGGAAACGCGGAGGAGGCGTCGGCGGTCCCCGGCCTCGATGTCGCAGGGGTGTGGACCCTGGAGGAGCTGATCGCCATCCTGCGCGGGGAGAGGGACGCGCTTCCGGCCGCCGCCTCGGTTCCGCCGCCGCCGCGCTCCCGGCCGGATCTGCTGGAGGTCCGCGGCCAGGTGCTGGCCAAGCGCGCCCTGATGATCGCGGCCGCCGGGGGCCACAGTCTCCTGATGTCCGGCCCGCCGGGAGCCGGGAAGACGATGCTGGCCCGGCGTCTGCCGGGGATCCTGCCTCCGCTGTGCGAAGCGGAGTCGCTGGAGGTGACCCGGGTGCATTCGGTGGCCGGACTCCTCGACCGCGACCACCCCGTGAAGACCGTGCGCCCCTTCCGCGCGCCGCACCACACGATCTCCGCCGGCGGACTCATCGGGGGCGGCAACCCGCCCCGGCCGGGGGAAATCAGCCTGGCCCACCTGGGAGTCCTGTTCCTGGACGAGTTGCCCGAGTTCAGCCGCGGGGTCCTGGAGACGCTCCGGCAGCCGATCGAGTCCGGCTACGCTCGAATCGCGCGCGTACGCCACACCGTGACCTTCCCGGCCCGCTTCCAACTGATCGCGGCGATGAATCCGTGTCCCTGCGGAATGGCCGGAGACGACTGCGTCTGCCGGATTCGCGAGGTGCACCGGTACCGGTCTCGTCTCTCGGGTCCGCTCCTGGACCGCATCGACCTCCAGATTCCGGTTGCCCCGGTCGGCTGGGATCAGCTGACTGCGTTGCCGGACTCTCCGGAGGCGGGTTCCGCCGCGGTTCGGAAGCGGGTTCTGGAGGCCCGGGACCGCCAGGCCGCGCGGGGCGGGAGGCGCTTGCCGCTGAATGCGCTCGTGTCCTCCAGGGAGGTCATGGAGGTGTGCCGCCTGACGGATACGGGGGCGCGCCTCCTGGAAGAGGGCGTGCACCGCTACCGGCTTTCCGCCAGATCCGTTCACCGCACGCTGCGCGTCGCGCGCACCATCGCCGATCTCGGCGGCGAAGAACGGCTCAGCGAGCGGGCCGTGGCCGAGGCCCTTCGCCTGCGGGCCGGCCTGCAGGTTGCAGCGGCTGCCGCGGGCGGCGGCCATCTTGTCCATTCACCACCACAGGAATTACGCTGACATGGAAAGAGACACGGAGAAACCTCGCGCCAGGATCGGTACTCATGGCCCACTACATGGACTACGCGGCCACCTCCGCAATCCGCCCGCCGGAGGTGGGCGAAGCGGTTGCCGAATTCCTCTGCGGCGTCGGCTGCACGCCGGGAAGAGGCGGCCACTCGGGGGCGGTCGAGGCGGCCCGGCTCGCGTTTCGCTGCCGGCGGGCACTCGCGAGGGTGATGGGCCTCCCCGGCGACCCGGGGCGGATCGCGTACATGCAGAACGCCACCCACGCGCTCAACACGGCCTTGTGGGGATTGCTCTGCCCGGGGGACGTGCTCGTGATCTCCCAATACGACCACAACGCGGTGCTGCGGCCCGCGGACTATCTGGCGCGGGAGCGGGATGTAGAGGTGCGCGTCCTGTCCGGGAGCCCGGACGGAGCGGTCGACCTCGACGAGGCGGCCCGCCTGCTCGATGGCGCCAGGGTGCTCGTGGTGAACGTGGCCTCGAACGTCCTGGGAACGGTGATGCCGGTGGGGGCGCTCTGCCGGCTGGCGCACGACGCGGGGGCGGTGGTGGTCGCCGACGTGGCGCAGTCCGCCGGGCATCTGGCGTCGGGAGCAGCGGCCGAGGGGGTCGATGTGGTCGCCTTCACCGGGCACAAGGGGCTGCTGGGCCCGCAGGGGATGGGCGGCCTGTGGGTTCGCGAAGGCGTCGATGTCGGTTCGCTCCTGTGCGGGGGGACCGGGGGAGACTCGCGGCGCCGCAGGATGCCCGACGCCATGCCGGACCGGCTGGAAGCGGGCACCGGCAACGCGCCGGGAATGGCGGGACTGCTCGCCGGCTGCCGGTTCCTCATCGAGCGCGGCACGGAGGCCGTGCACAGACACGAGATGGCCATGAAGGCGATGCTCCTCGACGGATTCGCCGCGATTCCCGGGCTTCGCGTACTGTCGCCTCCGGCGCCCGACGGGGTCCCCGTTGTTACGGTCAAGGCCGATGCGATGGACGCCGCCACCCTGGCGAGCCGCCTCGACCGGGAGTACGGCGTTCAGACCAGGGCGGGGCTGCACTGCGCCCCGGAGGTACACAGGATCCTCGGCACCCTGGAGGAGGGGGCGGTGAGGTTCTCGCTGGGATGGGCGTCGACCACCGACGATGTCGAGTCCGCGGTAAGGGCCGTCGATGCGGTGTTGCGGCCCGCCATGGCCGCGGCCGTTTGAAGCAGCTCAGGCTCTTCTTCGCTCTCTGGCCGCCGGCGCGGGTCCGCGAGCAACTCTGGGAGTCGCTTGCACCGCTGCGGCGCGCGCGGCCCGGTGTACGCTGGGTTCCACCGGAACGGTATCACGTCACGCTTCGGTTCCTGGGTGACACCCCCGCGGCCCTGCTCCCGTCGCTGAAGGTCGCGGCGGACTCCCTGTCCCGTGAGAAGGCATTCCGGGCCCGCTTCACCGCTGCGGGGGTTTTCCCGCCCCGCGGCACCCCGCGCGTGTACTGGGTGGGGGTCACGCCCGGTCGGCTCATCCGGATGCGAAAGGCCCTGGACGCCGCACTCGACCGGGTGGGGATCGCGCCGGAGCGGCGCCCGTTCAAGGCTCATCTCACGGTGGGGCGGGTGCGGCCCGGGCGTGGCGCAATGGGGCCCGCGGGAGCTCTTGGAAGTGGGTTGGAAGCGGCATGCCAGGATGCCTTCGCGGTCGATTCGGTGCATCTGGTGAGGAGCGAACTGTTCCCCGACGGGCCCAGGTATGCGAACATTCACAAGGTGATCCTTTCGGGGCATCAGGAGTGACCGAGCGATGGGCAAGGCAGTGAAGAGGTTCGTAACCCGGCTTGGGCTGGCCGTGCTGGTGGTGCTCGCCGCCTATCTGGGCTGGAAGGGGGGGGACGCCGTATTCCCGCGCCTGGAAACCGCGCTCGGGATCGGCGAGAACGACGAGTCCGCCCGGCCGGACCCGGTCACCCCGGAGGCCGCTGACCTCGCCCGTGAAAAGATCGAGGCCTTTCGGGATTCGGAGGACGCCGTCGAACTCCGGCTGAAGCCGTTCGAGGTGTCGTCTCTGTTGCGCTACTCCCTGACCGGCATGATCCCGAAGGGGGTGGTCGAGCCCGCCGTGGAGATGGAGGACGACCGGATCAGACTCCTCGCCAGGGTGATTCCGTCGGCCCTGCCCGACCTTCCGGATCTCGGAGGAATCACCGGGGCCGTCGTTCCCGATACGGTGGCGGTGTCCGTCGGCGGCTCGGTGGTCCCGTTCGGCGACCAGGGGTCCATGCTCCTGGTCAGGGAGATCGTCGTGGCGGGGATTCCGATACCTTCGAGCGCCTTCCCGGACATCCTTTCCGCCCTGGGACGCCGGCACAGGAAGGGGCTGCCGGCGTCCGCGATCCTCGCACCGGCGTTCCTGGAGATCAAGAGCGCCTACGTCGAGGGCGGCGAGCTCGTTCTGGTGCGGGCGTAGATCCTCCCATGGCAAGGATCCTGATCATGGACGACGACGAGTCGGTGGCGAGCGCGCTCCGGCAGCTCTTCGAATACGAGGGGCATCGCGTCCACGTCTGCGCCAACGGTCCCAGCGGGCTGATCGACTATCCGGACTTCAGGCCGGACGTGACCTTCCTCGACGTGAAGATGCCCAAGATGGACGGCCTGGAGGTTCTGGCACGGGTTCGGGATCAGGATCCGCGCGCGGTGGTGATCATGATCTCCGGCCACGGAACCATCGGCACGGCGGTGAAGGCCACGCGCGAGGGCGCCTTCGACTTCCTGGAGAAGCCGCTCGACACGGACCGGCTGCTGGTCACGCTGCGCAACGGTCTCGCCTTCCGCGGGCTTTCGGACAGCGTGGAGCGCCTTCAGAACGAAATCGAGATCCGCCACGACATCGTGGGTGCGTCGCCGGCGATCCGGAAGGTGCTCAAGGAGATCGAGACGGTCGGGATCACCGATGCGCGGGTGCTCATCGCAGGAGAGAACGGAACCGGCAAGGAGCTGACCGCGCGTGCGCTGCACCGCCGCTCCACCCGGGCCGGCCAGCCCTTCATCGAGGTCAACTGCGCCGCGATACCCTCCGAACTGATCGAGTCGGAGCTCTTCGGGCACGTCAAGGGATCGTTCACCGGGGCCGTCTCCGACCGCACGGGGAAGTTCGAGCAGGCCGCCGGGGGAACGATCTTCCTCGACGAGATCGGCGACATGTCCCTGGTCACCCAGGCCAAGGTCCTGCGTGCGCTGCAGGGGGGCGACTTCACCCGGGTCGGGGGCAGCCGTTCGATCTCGGTGGATGTGCGGGTCATCTCGGCGACCAACAAGGACCTGCACGAGGAGATCGACAGGGGAAACTTCCGGGAGGACCTCCTGCACCGCCTGAACATGGTGACCATTCGGGTCCCGCCGCTCCGGGAGAGACGGGAGGACATCCCGATGCTGATCGCTCACTTCGCGGAGCTGGCGCCCAAGCGTTTCGGTGTCCCCTACAAGCGTTTCAGCGAGGAAGCGATGGACACCCTCGCAGCTGCCGACTGGCCCGGCAACGTGCGCCAGTTGAAGAATGCGGTGGTGCGCCTCATGATACTGAGTACGGGCGACATGGTGGAGCGGCGAGACGTGGCGCAGTTCGTCCCGTCGGACGGAGCCGGGCCCGGAATCCCGGGGGACATGATGGCGCTGGAAACCTTGAGCGAATTCAAGGAGGCTGCGGAGAAGGCCTACATCGAACTGAGGCTGCGGGAGCAGGACTGGAACGTCTCGGAGGCAGCGAGGCGGATGGGGATGCCGCGTTCCAACCTCTACAAGAAGATCGAACGGCATGGACTGGTGCGGAGCTAGCAGGCCGGCCGGCCCGGGCATTCGAACGGTACGGAGTGGTCGAAGGGCGGGACCCTGCACGGGACCCGCTCGCTGATCCTCGGAGGGAACAGGAGACACAGATGGCTTCGCCACCATTGGCTGATGCGAACGATGGGTCGCTCGGGCAGTACCTGAGGGAGATCGCCCGCTATCCGCTCATCGATCGCGATGAGGAGGCGCGGCTCGCGCGGGGAATCCGCCGCGGCGACGAAGGCGCCCTGGACAAGCTCGTCCGGTCGAATCTCAGGTTCGTGGTTTCGGTGTCCAAGAAGTATCAGAACCAGGGGGTGCCGCTCTCCGACCTCATCAACGAGGGGAATCTGGGACTCATCAAGGCGGCCCGCCGCTTCGACGAGACGAAGGGCATCAAGTTCATCAGCTACGCGGTGTGGTGGGTCCGGCAGGCGATCCTGCAGGCCCTCGCGGAACAGAGCCGGATCGTCCGTGTCCCGCTCAATCGCGCCGGGATGCTTCACCGGATCAGCAAACAGAGGTCGACCCTGGTCCAGGAGCTCGGCAGGGAGCCGACCGCGGCCGAGATTGCCGAGTCCCTGGGGTCGGACCCGGAGGAGGTGGAGGAGACGATGGCGGTGGCGCGTTCACACCTGTCGCTGGACGCCCCCATGGTGCCGGGCGAGGACAGCTGTCTCATGGACTGCCTGCCCGACCACCTGTCGCCGGGACCGGACGAGGAAACCTACGAGAGGGCGCTGACCGACACCCTGAGCCACGCGCTCGACACGCTTGAGGCCCGCGAGGCGAGGGTGCTCCGCCTGTACTTCGGGCTTGGCGACGAAGCGCCCATGTCGCTTGAGGAAATCGGCAGGAATCTCGGGATCACCAGGGAGCGCGTGCGCCAGATCAAGGAGAAGGCACTGGAGCGCCTGAGGCACGCATCCCGGGCCCGCTACCTGGTGACCTTCGCCACATAGCGCATGCCCGCATGGCGCCCGCATGGCGCACTAATTGACACTCCCGCATCTGATGGGTATGCTTTAATGCTGTAGATGATCTCGTGGAGCCGTTCTCCGCCTCTCCTGCGACGCGGAGGCGGCTTCATTTCGCGGATGAGGAAATCGCGTGACCAGGACGATTACTCCAAGGAAAGACGACATCCACCGCGCGTGGTGGGTGGTCGACGCCGATGGCAAGCCGCTCGGCCGGCTCGCCACCGAGGTCGCGCGCATCCTGCGCGGGAAGCACAAGCCCATCTACACGCCCCATCTGGACACCGGCGACCACGTGATCGTCATCAACTCGTCCAGGGTGCGCCTCACGGGCCGCAAGGCCGAGCAGAAGACCTATTTTCGTCACTCGGGGTACATGGGCGGCGACAAGCACATTCCGTTCGCCACCATGCTGGAGCGATTCCCGGAGCGGGTGATCGAACTCGCGGTGCGCGGCATGTTGCCAAAGAACAAGCTGGGGCGCCAGATGCGCCGGAAGCTGCGGGTGTACGCGGGCGCGAATCACCCCCATCAGGGGCAGGGTCCCAAGCCACTCGAGATCTGAATCCAACGGACACGACGAACATGGCCGCTCAACAGCCAGCGCAGGCAGTGGGTCGCAGGAAGACCAGCGTAGCCCGGGTGCTCCTCCGTCCCGGGGCGGGCAGCTGGTCGATCAACGGACGCGCCCTCGACGATTATTTCCCCCGGCCCGCACACCGGGTCCGGATCGAGGAGCCGCTCCAGACCGTCGCATCGGAGGGCAGCTTCGATGTCCGGGTTCGAGTGAGGGGGGGCGGACTGACCGGCCAGGCCGACGCAATCCGTCTCGGGCTGGCGCGGGCGCTGGCGGTTCAGGACGAGGACAAGCGGGTCGCGCTCCGCGAAAGCGGCATGCTCACCCGCGACGCCCGCAAGGTGGAGCGGAAGAAGCCGGGCCGCCCCAAGGCGCGCAAACGCTTCCAGTTCAGCAAGAGATAGAGCTCATTCGATGGATCCTGCCGCAACCCAGGTCGGACTGACCGAACTCCTCGACGCCGGCGTCCACTTCGGACATCAGACCAGGCGCTGGAATCCCAAGATGCGCCCCTTCATCTTCGGGGAGCGCAACGGGATCCACATCATCGACCTGCGCAAGACTCTCGATCGCCTCAACCGGGCGTGCGACGCGGTGCGCCGGACGGTCCTCAAGGGCGAGAACGTGATGTTCCTCTCGACCAAGCGCCAGCTCCGGGTCGTGATCGAGGAGGAGGCCAGGCGGTGCGGCGCGCTCTTCGTGACCGAGCGCTGGCTGGGAGGCATGCTCACCAACTTCCAGACGATCCGCCGCCAGATCCGGCGCATGAAGGAGCTGCAGCGCGGCAGGGACGAGAACGCCTTCGACTTCTACACCAAGAAAGAGCGACTTCTGCTCGAGCGGGAGCGGGAAAAGCTGGAGAAGTACTTTCACGGGCTGAGCGACATGGGCCGGCTGCCCGGCGCCGTCTTTGTCGTGGACGCGAGGCGCGAGATCATCGGGGTGCGCGAGGCTCACCGGCTGGGCATTCCGGTCATCGCCATCGCCGACACCAACGTCGATCCGGAGCTGATCGACTACCCCATCCCCGGGAACGACGACGCCATCCGGTCCGTCAGCCTCATCGCCGGACAGATCGCAGACTCGATCATTGCCGCGCGCCGGGAGGTCCCCGACGAGCAGCGCCGCCGGCAAGTGGAACTCGAGGCGACCACCTACTCGACGGAGACGGGTGAGAAGTCGGCGGATACCCGGGAGATCATGCCCCGGGCCCGCAAGCGGAGACCGCGGCCCGAGGCCATCGCCCAGGTCCGCCAGACCGGAGACGGCGACGATGCCAAGGGGCGGAAGGGGCGCAAGCCCGGACAGGGCTGAGGCGCCGGGTGCCCGGTCGAGGCGTGCCCGGGCGTCTCTGCCGACGACTCCGTGGCCGTGCGGGATCACGGGTCGCCGCCCGCTGGCTGCCGGTGAGTCCTCCGTGCGCGTCGGCGCGCGGTATCTTTCCAGGGAGATTCCACAACCATGAAGATCAGTGCGAGGCATGTGAAGGAACTCCGCGACCGGACGGGCGCGGGGATGATGGATTGCAAGAAGGCCCTCCAGGAGACCGGTGGCGACCTCGAGGCCGCCATCGACCTGCTCCGCAGCAAGGGCGAGGCCAAGGCGGCCAAGAGGGCCGGCCGGAGGGCCAACGAGGGCACGGTCGCCAGCTACATTCACCATGGCGGCAGGATCGGCGTCCTCGTGGAACTGAATTGCGAGACCGATTTCGTGGCCAACACCGACGACTTTCGCGCGCTGGCGCGGGATCTGGCGATGCATGTGGCCGCGGCCGACCCGATCGCCGTCGCCCCCGGCGACGTGGACCAGGCCGTGGTGCAGCGGGAGCGATCCATATTCGAGGAGCAGGTCGCCCGCGAAGGGAAGCCGGAACACATCCGGGACCGGATCGTGGAAGGCAAGCTCGGCAAGTTCTTCCGCGAGCGGGTTCTGCTGGAGCAGGCCTACATCAGGGACCCCGACCGCAGCGTGGGCGACCTGATCACCGAGGTGGCGGCGCGCACCGGCGAGAAGATCGAGGTGGCGCGGTTCTCAAGGTTCCAGGTCGGGGGGTAGCGGGATGAGCAGCCCCGGCCCGAGGAGTGCCGGCTACGACCGCGTGCTGCTGAAGCTGTCGGGCGAGGCGCTCGCGGGGGAGCGGGGGTTCGGCATCGACCCGGAGGTGGTCGACGCCATTACCGACGACGTCAGCGGCATCCACGCGCTCGGCGTGGCCCTCGGGCTGGTGATCGGGGGCGGGAACATCGTCCGCGGAGCCATCGCCAGCCGCCGGGGCATGGACCGCGTCTCGGCCGACTACATGGGCATGCTGGCGACAATCATGAACGCGCTCGCCATGCAGGACCTGCTGGAAAAGAAGGGGATCGACACGCGGGTGATGACGGCGATCCGCATGCCCCAGCTGGCGGAGCCGTACATCCGGCGCCGCGCGGTCAGGCACCTGGAAAAGGGCCGGATCGTGATCTTTGCCGGGGGCACGGGCAACCCGTACTTCTCCACCGATACCGCCGCGGTGCTCAGGGCCATTGAAATGGATGCCGACGTCGTGATCAAGGCGACCCGGGTCCAGGGCGTCTTTTCGGCGGATCCCGCGAGCGATCCCGACGCGACCTTCATCCCGGACATCTCGTACCATGAGGTCGTTGCCCGGGACCTGCGCGTGATGGACGCCGCGGCCGTCTCCCTTTGCCGTGACAACCGTCTTCCCATTATCGTGCTCGATCTTGAGGATCAGGGAGCGGTGCGCCGGGCGATCCGCGGTGAACGCGTGGGCACCCTGGTTTCCTAGCGGTTCGTGGATGAACCCACGTGAGCACCGAGAGCGGCGAGGCGCCGCGTTGGCAAGGCGCCTTGAGAGGCAAATAGCACGGCTATTCGTCCGAAAGGCAACGAAGAGCGGAGCCTTGAGGATTTGGGGTGTAACGAGAACATGACAATTGGTAAAGCAGACACTACAGTGTGGCCGGGTCGGCGAAGCGGTCCAACGCGGATGCATCGCCGCTCGAATGCCACGCGGGATTCGTCCACGGGCTGCTAGCCCGGCCCGGAATTCGGTTTCGACGAGGAGGACACCTTGGAGGTAGTGGACGACGCCAGAAACAGGATGGAAGACTCGCTCGACGCGATCGGACGGGAGTTCGCGACGGTGCGGACCGGAAAGGCCGTGCCGTCCATCCTCGACACCGTCCGCGTGAGCGCATACGGGGGCATCATGCCCCTCAACCAGGTCGCGACCGTGTCCGCTCCCGACCCGTCGCTGCTCGTGATCCAGCCGTTCGACCGGTCGCTGGTCGGCGATATCGAGAAGGCGGTACTGACTTCGGGGCTGGGACTCAATCCGTCCAACGACGGCGCGCTGATCCGGGTGCCGATTCCCCCGCTCAGCGAGGAGCGGCGAAAGGAGTACGTCAAGCTCCTTCACCGCATGGCCGAGGAAGGGCGCGTCTCCGTGCGCCAGGCCCGCCACGCGGCGAACGACCGGATCAAGGAGCGCCTTCGCGCCCACGAGGTGGGCGAGGACGACGCCCATAGGATGATGGCGAACGTGCAGAAGCTGACCGACGAGTACTGCGGCAGGATCGACACGCTGCTGGCCTCGAAGGAGAAGGAGGTGATGGCGATCTGACGGACCGACTCGACCGGATCAGGATGGCCGGCCATATACCGCGGCATGTGGCCGTCATCATGGACGGAAACGGCCGCTGGGCGGCTCAGAGGAACCTGCCGCGATGCGTGGGTCACTGGGAAGGGATGAATGCGGTTCGTGAGGTTGTCGAGGGCGCGTGCGCGGCGGGGGTCGGGATCTTGACGCTCTACGCGTTTTCGACCGAGAACTGGCGCCGTCCCCGGGAAGAGATCGAGGCGCTCATGGGGGTTCTTCAGACTTTTGCCGAAAAGGAGCGGGAGCAGCTGGCCAGCGAAGGAGTGGAGGTCCGGGTTCTCGGCGAGATCGAGCGTCTGGACGAGCCTTCGCTCGAAGCCGTTCGGAGGATCGTGGAGACCACTCGCGGGGGCGAGCGCCTTGTTCTGAACCTCATGATATCCTATGGGGCCCGGGAGGAGATCGTGGGGGCGGCGCGGGCGCTGGCGGCCGCTGCCCGCGCCGGCCTGCTCGACCCCGAATGCATCGACGATGAGGCCTTCCGTAGCGCACTGTTCACCGGGAACATCCCCGACCCCGACCTCCTCATCCGCACGTCCGGCGAGATGCGGATCAGCAATTTCATGCTCTGGCAGTTGGCGTACACGGAATTCCACGTTACGCCGGTTCTCTGGCCGGACTTCACCAGGGAGGACCTGTTCGAAGCCATCCTGGACTACCAGCGCCGCGAGCGCCGCTTCGGCAGGGTCACCGCGGGATGAGCCCGGCTTCCCGGTCCCCGGCCATCTCGGACGAACTGCGCTCCAGATTGCTGGTCGTGGCGGTCATCGCGCCTGTCAGCGTCTTGGCCATCTACCTGGACGCTTGGTATCTGACCGCGCTGGTCGCCGCCATCTCCGGGCTTGCCGCCCACGAATTCTACAACCTCGCAAGAGACAGGGCGGGACGCCCGCTCGCATGGCTGGGCGTTCCCGCCGCAGCGCTGCTCGTGGTTATCGCCGCATTCGAACCGAGCTTTCACGTCTGGGGCAACCGCGCGCTGACGCTCCTGCTGCTCCTGGGGCTCCTCGCCGTGGCCTGCTCCACGCTTGACCGGTCGACCCAGCAGCCGCTTCTCTCCGCGACGGCCACGGTCTCCGGGGTGCTCTACACCGGCGGAACCCTGTCCTTCGCGCTCCTGCTGCGTCACCTCCCCGAGATCCGGGGCGCCATGCCGGTGCGGCCGCTGGACGGCTTCCTGCTGGTGATGCTGCCGGTGGCCGTCACTGCGCTGGGGGACAGCGCGTCGTACTTTGTCGGCAAGCGGATGGGGCGCACGCGCCTCGCGCCCAGGCTCAGTCCCGGCAAGACGGTGGAAGGCAGCATCGGCGGGCTCGCAGGCGCCGTGGTGACGGGGTACGTCGCCGGCCTGTTCATGGACAAGGTCGCCACCCTGACCCTGACCCCGGTCATGTGTGCCGGGATCGGACTCCTGCTGGGGATTGCCGGTCAGCTGGGCGACCTGTCCGAATCGCTGCTCAAGAGGGAGGCGGGGGTGAAGGATTCGGGGGACCTGCTGCCGGGCCACGGCGGGGTCCTGGACCGGTTCGACTCGCTCCTGTTCACGATGCCTCTGGCATACGGGCTGGTGCTGCTGGCGCAGGTTGTGGCGTGAAGGGCCTCGTCGTTCTCGGTGCCACGGGATCGGTGGGCCGCTCGGCGCTCGAGGTGGTTCGCCGCCATCCGGGGCGCTTCCAGGTGGTCGGGTTGGCGGCTGGCCGGTCCGTCGCCGAACTCGAGGTGCTGGCCGGGGAGTTTCGGCCGGAGTGCGTGGCCCTGGGGGATCCCGCCGCACTCGAGGCGCGCCCCGACCTGCAGGCGGCCGGTTGGCGGGCCGGGCCCGGCAGCGTGACCGAACTGGCCAGGGCAGCCAGCGCCGACATCGTGGTGAACGCGATCGTGGGGGCGGCGGGCCTCCGGCACACCATCGCCGCCCTGGAAGCGGGGAAACGCTGCGCCCTGGCCAACAAGGAGTCGCTGGTCGCCGGCGGCGGGATCGTCCTGGACGCGGCTCGCCGGGGTGGCGGGGAACTAGTCCCGGTCGACAGCGAACACTCCGCGATCCTGCAGTGCATCGGCGAGGCGAAGCGCGACGAGGTGCGCCGGATCATCCTCACGGCGAGCGGCGGACCCTTCCGGGGACTCGACGCGGCTGCCCTGGAGAGGGTCGACGCCGAGATGGCGCTGCAACATCCCACCTGGGAAATGGGCGCCAAGATCACGGTCGACTCGGCTACGCTGGCCAACAAGGCGCTCGAGGTGATCGAGGCGCACTTCCTCTACGGCCTCTCCTACGACCGCATCGATGTGGTCGTACACCCCACCTCGATCGTCCACTCCTTCGTCGAGTTCGTCGACGGATCGGTTCTGGCCCAGATGGGCGAACCCAACATGGAGCTTCCGATCCTCCATGCCCTCACATGGCCGCGGCGTCCCCCGGACCGTGCGCTCTGCACCTTCGACCCGCTGAAGGTGGCGCCCCTGACCTTCGAACCCGTGGACACCGAACGCTTCCCGCTCTTCGGTTTGGGAGTGGAGGCCGGACGGTCCGGAGGCACCGCGCCGGCCGTCTTCAACGCCGCCAACGAAGTGGCCGTTAGGGCGTTTCTGGACGGACAGGTTAGCTTCCGGCGTATGGCTGGCGTCGTCGACGGAGCTCTGGAAGCGCTGGCGAGCCGCACCGCCAGCTCGCTGGAGGAGGTCCTGGAGGTGGACCGGGACACACGCCGTTATGCGGCTTCACTGGTATAGCAGGCCGTGGATGATCCCCGCGTAGCACCGAGGGCGGCGAGGCGCCGGGGTGGCAAGGCGCGACGAAGGCGCATAGCGGAGCTATTCGCCCGAGGAGCAACGCAGAGCGGTGCTTCAACGAAGCTGAAAGTGAAGTTAATATGACAACATGTAAAGTCCCCTTGACATTCCGAGCGCGTGAGCACTGCGGTCCAGAAGCACGGATGCATCGCCTCCCGAATGCAGCGGGGACTTATTCCACGGGCTGCTAGGGGACGGATTGCATGACGACACTACTGGCGACGATCGTTCTCCTGGGCGTCCTGATCTTCGTGCACGAACTGGGACATTTCTGGGCGGCCAAGGCGGTCGGCATCGGGGTGGAGCGATTTTCCATCGGGCTGGGACCCCGTGTCTGGGGGTACACCCGGGGGGAGACGGAGTACGTCGTCTCCGCCATACCATTGGGCGGCTATGTCAAGATGCAGGGGATGGAGGACGAGGTGATGGAGCACCTCGAGGGGGGAGCCTCCAATGCGCCCCGACGGCCCGATCCACGCGATTTCGACGCCAAACCCATATGGGCGAGGGCGTTCGTGATCTCGGCCGGTGTGATCATGAACATGGTCTTCGCCGTGCTTGCCTACAGTGCGGCGGCCGGTTTCTGGGGATTCGAGGAGCTCGACACGACCCGCGTGATGGCCGTCGCCGACAGCACGCTGCCGGCCGGAGCGGAGGCGCTGGCCGATATCCCCTCCGGCGCGGGAATCGTGCGGATCGGCGATGCCGAACCGGAGACCTGGATCCAGATCCAGCGAACCTTTCTGGAGTCGCCCGCGGGAGTCGTGAGCGTGGTCACGGAGTCGCCGCCAGCCACCTTCCAGGTCGAGATCCCCGATGGCCCGGGAGAGAGGCGTGCGCTCGCCGAATCGCTGGTCCCCTGGGTCGAGGCGCGGGTGGGGCGGGTGACGCCCGGATCCGCCGCCGACCGGGCGGCCATCCTGCCGGGGGACCTCGTGACGAGCGTGGCCGCGATCCCGGTGGCGAACTGGACCGACATGGTCGAGGAGATCGGTGCGAGGCCCGGCGAGAGCGTTGAAATCGGAGTCCTGCGCGACGGCACCGCCCTGCTGCGCACGGCCGACCTCGGAGTCAGCGAGGACGAAGGCGGCGAGCGTGGCGTGCTGGGAGTCTACCAGCCGACCGTCCACACGCGGGCCGGCGTCGGCGAGGCCTTCTCCTACGGGATCGGCCAGACGGCCTACATCACGCGTGTGATCCTTGCCTTTCTGCGCGACCTCGTCACCCTGGACGTCTCCCCGCGGGATGTGGGCTCGATCGGAACCATCGCCGTCGCCTCCGGTGAAGCCGCCTCGCGCGGGTTGGGGGATTTTCTCAGGTTCATGGCGCTCTTCAGCGTCAACCTGGCGGTGCTCAACATGCTGCCGATTCCCATCCTGGACGGAGGGCACATGGTATTCCTGGGAATCGAACTGGTCCGCGGCCAGAAGCTGACCGTCCAGCAACGGATCCGATGGAGCCAGGTGGGGCTGGTCGTCGTGGTGGCGATCATGGTTTGGGCGCTGGGCAACGACCTGCTCCGCTTCCTTGGGATCTAGGAGTCCGTGGATTCCGGCGGTCCGGCCCACGGCTCAGAAGAGGGAGAGCTGGGCGGGAGGATTCCGCTCGCGCAGTTCAGCCAGGTCGACCAGCGGGGTGGGTCGGTCGCCGGCGGCAACCAGTACCTGCCCCTTGTAGCCCTTCTTCCTCAGGGCCCGCTCCATCACGGACCTCGCCAGTGCGGGCGTGTTCGTCTCCTCCGACAGATGTGCGAGGACGACCACCGAGAGCCTGGGACCCAGCAGTTCGAGGGCGAGGCTGGCCGCGGCCCGGTTCGAGAGGTGGCCGTGGCTCGAGGCGATCCGTGACTTGACGGCCGTGGGGTAGGCGGCGGCCCACAGCATCTCCCGGTCGTGGTTCGATTCGATCACCAGTGCGTCGCACCCGGCGAGGGCGTGCCTGGTCTGCGCGCCGGGCCGCCCCATGTCGGTCGCGATGCCGACGCGCAGCGTGGTTGCCGGGTGGCTCACGGCCACCGCAACCGGCTCGCGGGCGTCATGGACGGTGATGAACGGCTCGATTTCCAGTTCATCCACGGTGACGGGATAGCCCGGGCGGTATACGTGGACGGTCTCGCTTCCCTTCAGCAGGCGCCGGCAGGCCTCGCGCGTTCCTTCCGTCATGTAGAGCGGCGTGCCGTGCGCGCGGGCGAACACTCCGGCGCCGCGCGTATGGTCGCCGTGTTCGTGGGTCAGAATGATTGCCGAAACCTGTCCGGGTGTCCGGCCGACCACCTCCAGCCGGGCGGCGAGTTCCCGGCCGCTGAAGCCGGCGTCGATCAGGATGCTGGTCTCGCCGGCGGCCACCATCGTCGCGTTGCCCCGGCTGCCGCTCCCCAGTACGGAGAACTGCACGGGTCAGCCGCCGGAGCGGGCGCGAAGCCCCCTGGTGTCGTGGAAGGCCCGCCGGTACAGCTCCCGCATCCCCGGCGTCAGAGCCACCCCCCGCCTGTCCATGACCACCGCCGCCGTCTTCAGGAATCGTTCGATGTCGTACACGGCGGGATCGGCGCCGGAACCCCAGGTGAACGGCGGCACGGACCGGGGCGGCGTCCGGCCGCCGAACAGGTTCGAGCCGGTGCCCACCACCGTGCCGGTGTCGAGCAGCGTGCCGATGGCGGTGCGTACGTGGTCTCCCAGGAGGCACCCGGCCTTCATGAGCCCGGTCTCGAAGGTTCGCCTGCCGACCCGCACGCGGACTGAACCGTAAGTGTTCTTGAGGTCCGAATTGCTGGTCATCGCCCCGAGATTGACCCAGCGGCCAACGATCGAATGCCCCAGGAAGCCGTCGTGCGCCTTGTTGGCATGTCCGAGCACCACCGACGACTCGACTTCGCCCCGGATCCTGCACTCGGGCCCGATGCTTGCAGCCGCCAGTTCGCCGCCCAGAATCGTGGATCCGGGCCCCACCCAGGCCGGTCCACAGATGCGGCACGGTGCCCGCACATGCGCACCCGGCCCCACCATGACGGGCCCGGCGGTCGTGTCCAGGACGGTGCCAGCCTCGACCACCGCCCCGGGCGCAACGCTTATCACGCCCTCGCCCACGCGGTGCACCCCGGCCGGGAGGGGAGTCCCGGGGAAGCGCACGCCGTCCGCGCGAAGGCGTTCCGGGTTCCCGGCCATCAGCTCCCACAGGCTGGTCAGCACCCGGCCGGAAACGGAGACCCTCGGCCACGCCTCGGGGTGGCGCCCCGCCTCGAGACCGGTGGGGAGGGGTGCGCCGTGAGGCACGCGAACGCCGACCGGAGTGTCTTCCACGGACAGCACGGCGGGCCCCGCTGGCCACTCGGGGGGCGCCTGTTCCGGGACGAAACGGCTCGACACCAGCAGTCGGTCCCCGTGGTCTTCCGGTTCGCCGCGGGCGACGCAGGGAGGTGCCCCGTGTTCGTCGAATCCCTGGAGCGCGTCCCCCGCGAAGTGTCCCTCGCACAGGGTCCCGAACACGCGTTCGCACCTCGCCCTCAGCGTCTCGGTCCCGAAGAGGAGTTCCCCCGCGGGCCGGGTGAGCGCGAATGGATGCCAGCTACGGGCGACCGAATCGTCGAAGAGGAAGAGCCGGCCCCGGGCAGCCATCAGCCGGAACCGGGGGTCGGCTCTTTATCCGAGGAGGATGAGGTCGGTTTGTCCTGACCCCGCAAGTATCGCTTCAGCTCGGGTGAACGGGCCCTGGGCATGACCAGCGTTTCCATCTCCGTTCTGACCACCAGCAGGTCCCGCACGCCCAGCAGCACGACGCGACCCGACTCCGCGACCGCGATGTTGCCCCGGGAGTCCGCCAGGTGCGCCTCGCCCCGGACCACATTCCCGTCCGGGTCCGCCCGCCGGTGACGTGCGAAGGCCTCCCAGGTCCCCATGTCGTCCCACGAGAAGGTCGCGTCCAGCGACCCCACCCGGCCGCTGCGCTCCAGAACGCCCTCGTCCACGGAAACCGGCTCGACCTCGTCGAAGTAGCCCCGGACATCACCCCTCTCGAGCCGTGGAAACGCGCGTGCGATCCCGGGGGCCTGCGCTTCGACCTCGGCCAGGAAGGTGGCGGCCGGCCAGACGAAGATCCCGGAGTTCCAGCGGTACCCCTCCGCGATGTACCTGGATGCGGTGGCCGCGTCCGGCTTCTCCGCAAACGCCTCGACGCGGTAGGCCCGATGGCCGGGTGGCGCATCCAGGGGACGGCCGGGCCGGAGGTAGCCGTAGCCTGTCTCGGGCCGGGCGGGCGGGATGGCGACCGTCATCAGGAGGTTCTCGCGCACCGCGATCGCGGCCGCGGCACGCACTACGTCACGAAAGGCGGAGGCAGGGTCGATGACGTGGTCGGCGTGGAGCGAGACCATCACCGCGCCGGGGGCGGCGCGCTCCAGCTCCCAGGCGGCCCAGGCGAGGACGGGTCCCGTGCCCCGCGCCCGTGGCTCCGCCAGGAAGGCGCCCCGAGGCAGCCGGGTCATCTTGCGAATCACTGCTACCAGATCTTCCCCGGCCAGGATCCTCGTCCGCTCTGGAGGCGCCAGTCCACGGAGTCGCTCGAGGGTGTCGACGATCAGCGGTCGCGGGGATCCGAGTGGAAGCAGCTGCTTGGGCCGGTCCGGCCGGCTCAGCGGCCAGAAGCGCTGGCCGGACCCCCCTGCCAGAACCGTGACCCAGACAGCGGGCCCGGAGGCTGCGGTCACGAACCTGCTCTGGCGGTCCGTGCAGACGCGGAATGTAAAGTAAACATGACTTTTGGTAATGTTTTCATTACGTTGTGACCAACCGTGCGAGGGGGTACGGCGTTGGTGCGACGCCGATCGCACTCAACGGGGGCGTCGACCCGTCGGCGGCGGGAACCTAGCCGGGCGACCGTCCGCGGGTCAAGAACGGGAAGGAGCGCTACGGTTGGGGCACGGTTGACTCGGGGTTGCCGGGCCCGGTAGAATTCCTGACCATGAGAAACCCTGCAGTTCCCGCGGCACCGCAGCCCGGCGCCGCGTCCTTCCCCCGGCCGGTCCTTTCCGCCTTCGCAGCCACGGCGTTGGCGCTGCTCATCGTGGCGGCGTGCGATGACGATCCGTTGGCCATCCGCTGGGTGGAGAGCCCGGACACGGTGCGCCTTTTCGCACTTTCCCACGACGCTCCGAATCTGTTTTCCGGGTTCGATTTCAAGCCTCGCGCGCCGGTTCTGATCGAGAGTCTCTCGACCGGAGGCAACTTCGATATGGCGGTCGACACCGCCGGCGGGGAATTCATGTGGCTTCCCCCTGGCGCACTGGGGATCACCTCGGCCGCGGGGATCGCGACGCTGGAGGACGAGACCTTCGAGTCGGCGGTCAGGGCGCCGGCCGACACCGCGCGGTACTCGACCTCCGCCCCCGTTCCGATAAGGCTTCGCACCATCTATGTGATCCGTACGCGGGCGCACACCGGGTTGTTCGGCATCAGCTGCAACCACTACGGCAAGTTCGAGCCGCTGGCCATCGATGTCGCGTCGGGCTGGGTTCTCTTTCAGTTCGACGTGAGCCCCGCCTGCAACAACCGGGATCTCATCCCGCCCGACTAGCGGCTCCCGTGTCGACGACCCCTCCCCGGATGCAGCCGGCGACGCGTTCCGGACGGAACCCGGGCCGCTGATGCTCGATATCGGGCTGGTACGCCGCGATCCCGGCCGGGTGATCGCGTGCCTCGAGAGGAGGGGGATGGCGGACGCGCGGGCGACGATCCGTGCCGTCGCGGAGCGGGACCGGGCCCGCCGGGAGGCGCTCTCCCGGGTCAATGAGCTCAAGGCGCAGCGCAACCGGGCCTCGAAGGAGATCGGGGCCGTGAGGCGCGAGGGAGGGGACGCGAGCGACCGGATCGCGGTGATGCGCGAGGTGGGGGCGGAGATTGCCGGTCTGGATGCGGTGGTTTCGGAGGCGGACAGCTGGCTGGCCGAGGCGCTGGTCACGATCCCCAATCTCCCGGACGACTCCGTCCCCCGCGGGGGCGTCGAAGCCAACCGGATCGTCCGGGAGTGGGGCATCCCTCCGCAGTTTCCCTTCGTGCCCCGACCCCACTGGGAGCTGGGGGAATCGCTCGGGATCCTCGACCTCGGCGCCGGAGCGAAGGTGTCTGGGTCGGGATTCACGGTGCTGCGCGGACGGGGCGCCGCGCTCCAGCGCGGGCTGATCAACTGGATGATCGGACTGCACGTCGCCGAGCACCGTTACGCGGAGGTGCGGGTGCCGTACCTGGTCACGGCCCGGACCATGACCGGCACGGGGCAGCTGCCGAAGTTCGCCGAGGAGTCCTACGTGACGGAGCCGGACGGCCTCTGGCTGATCCCGACGGCCGAAGTGCCCGTGACCAATCTGCACCGCGAGGAAATCCTTAACGGGGCCTCCCTGCCGCTGAAGTACGTCGCCTACTCGCCGTGTTTCAGAAGGGAGGCGGGGGCGGCCGGGCGGGATACGCGGGGCATGCTGCGGGTGCACCAGTTCGACAAGGTGGAGCTCGTCCGCTTCGAGCGCCCCGAGGCCAGCGCGGCCGCCCTGGAGGAATTGACCGGCGAGGCGGCCCGCATCCTCGAGCTGCTCGGGCTCCACTACCGGGTGGTTCTGCTGGCCGCCGGGGACCTGGGCTTTTCTTCCGCGCTGACCTACGATCTGGAGGTGTGGGCGCCCGGCGTCGCAAAGTGGCTGGAGGTTTCAAGCTGCTCCAACTTCCGCGACTTTCAGGCGCGGCGGGCCGGAATACGGTACCGGCCGGAACCGGGGGCGGCGACCGCCTTTCTGCACACGCTGAACGGCTCGGGGCTGGCGCTGCCGAGGCTCATGGTGGCCTTGCTGGAGACGTATCAGCAGGAAGACGGATCGGTGCGGCTCCCCGGGGTGCTCGCTCCGGTGCTCGGCTTTACCGGCATCACGGCCAGAGCTTGATGGCCACGGCTTGACGGCTCCGGCTTGACGGCCGCGTTTTGACGGCTCGCGAGGGTTCTCCTCCAGGCATGGCGGGGGGGCGATGAACGGAAAAAAGGCAAGGCGCAACCGGAACGCGTCGCGGACCTGGCCCACCGCGCTCGCCATGGTCTTCGTCGCGCTGCTGGTCTGGTACATGGTCTACACGGCCGCGATCGTCCGCTCCCGCGATGCCGACGTCGAGATCACCGCGCGCATCTACGCGACCGTGCAGGAGGGGATCGCGAGCCAGGACCCGGATGCCGAACTGACCGCACTCACCGATCTGCAGTTGCTTCTGATCGGTCGCGGTGTACCGTTCGTGCTCACCTCGGCCGAACAGCGCTATACGGGCTCGGCCAACCTTCCGTTCGCGGTTTCCGATCCACCGACCCCGGAGGATACCGTTCGCATCCTCCGCTATACCTCCTCCGAACTCGACGCCCGCAATGAGCCCGTTGCGACTCCGGGGGGAGGGCTGGTCCACTACGGCATCACGCCCCAGGAGGCCAGGTTGCGGAGGATCCCCTTCCTCTGGGGGGCCGGAATGCTGCTTACGGTTCTGCTGGCGGTGTCGGTCTTCCGGTATCAGCGCCGGACCGCTGCCGAGCAGGCCTGGACGGGGATGGCAAGGGAGCTGGCGCATCAGCTGGGCACGCCGATCAGCTCGCTCCAGGGGTGGGTCGAACTGCTCGGACTGGCGCCGGACCAGCGTCCCGAGAAGATGGCCCAGACCGAGATCGCGACTGCCATCGGCGACGACCTGGTCAGGCTGGAGCGGGTCAGCCGCCGGTTCGAACTGATAGGACGGGATCCGGCGCTGCGACGGGTGTCGCTCAAGCAGGTCGTGGACGAACTGCGCTCATACATGGAGGTCCGGCTGCCCCGGCTGGGTCCGGGTGTGGCGCTTCACGTCGACGTTCCGGACGATCTGCCGGATATCCAGGGCCACGAGGTGCTCCTGACCTGGGCCCTTGAGAACGTCGTCAAGAACGCGCTGGACGCGATGGCGGGAACCGGGGGATCGATCACCATCTCCGCGCGGGCACCCGACTCCCGGTGGGTCATCCTGAGGATCAGGGACACCGGGCCCGGCGTGCCCTTCGAAATCCGCGACCGGCTCTTCGATCCGGGGGTGACCACCAAGTCGGGAGGATGGGGAGTCGGCCTCACCCTGACCCGCCGCATCATCGAAGTGGTCCATCGTGGCCGCATCGAGCTTCTCGATCGGGGCGAGCGGGGTGTTACATTCCAGGCCCGGCTCCCCCAGGCTGCCGAGTCCTGAAACGGTGCGGGGAGCGGTCCCGGCGGCTCGCCGTCCGCAGCGGCTCCCGGCCCCACCAGCGTCCACCTTCGGCCAGTCCGGTGCAGCGGATACAGTCGCTCCTCGAATCCCTCAACCCTGAGCAGCGCGACGCAGTCGAGCACTTCGAGGGTCCCTGCCTCGTCCTTGCGGGCGCCGGATCCGGCAAGACCCGCGTCCTGACCACCCGCGTGTGCCGGCTCATCGGCGAGCACGGCGTGCCCCCGGACCGGATCATGGCGGTCACCTTCACCAACAAGGCGGCCGGGGAGATGCGCGAGCGCGTGACATCGATGCTGGGTGGGGAGCCCAGGGGGATCTGGATGGGGACATTCCACGCCCTGGGCGCCCGCCTGCTCCGCCGCCACGCACCCGAACTGGGCTGGACCCGGAGCTTCGCCATCCGTGACGCGGAGCAGTCGCTCCGGGAGATCAAGCGGGCGCAGACCGCCGCGGAGGTGAGTCCGAAGCGCTGGCAGCCGAAGGCCATGCGCGGCTGCATTTCGGATGCCAAGAACCTTCTGATGGGTCCGGAGGCGTTCACCCGGGAATACGGGGACGGGCCGGATCTGCTGCTGAAGCAGGCCGCGCGGGTCTATCCGGTCTACCAGCAGGCGCTGCGGGAGCAGGACGCCATGGACTTCGACGACCTGCTCATGCAACCGGTGCGCCTCCTCGAAGGCAGCGAGCGGCTGCGGCAGAGCTACCGCAAACGGTTCGCCTTCCTGCTCGTCGACGAGTACCAGGACACGAACCGGGCGCAGTTCAGGTTCCTGGAACTGCTCGCGCACGAGCACCGCAACCTCATGGTGGTGGGCGACGACGATCAGAGCATCTATGGGTGGCGAGGCGCCGACATCCGCAACATCCTCGACTTCGAACGCAGCTTCCGGGGCGCGCGCGTGGTGCGGCTGGAGCAGAACTACCGGTCCACCCAGGTGATTCTGGACGCCGCCAATGCGGTGATCTCGCAGAACGTGCACCGCAAGCCCAAGAGACTCCGCACCGACCTCGCGGGCGGCGACCCCGTGACCGGCGTCGAGGCGGGCAGCGAGACCGGCGAAGCGCGCTGGATCGTCCAGGAGATCGAGCACCGGATGCTCGCCGACCCCGGTCTGGACCACCGCGACTTCGCGGTGCTGTACCGTACCAATGCGCAGGCGCGGGCGCTGGAGGACCGCTTCTGGCGGCGCGGATTGCCGTACCAGATCGTGGGCGGCGTGCGCTTCTACGAGCGCCGGGAGATCCAGGACGTGCTGGCGTACCTGCGCCTGATTGCGAACCCGCGCGATGTGGACGCCTTCGAGCGGGTCGTCAACTACCCGCGCCGGGGCGTGGGCAGCGTCTCGCTGAGGCGGCTCTTCGGGTTCGCGCTGGAGAAGGGTATCGGGCCGCTGGAGGCCGCCGAAAGGGCAGCGGAGGTGCCCGGACTGAACCGGACGGCGCGTGGCGGGCTCCTCGATCTGGCGGCGCTGGTCCGCAGGTACTCGGCCGTCGCGGCGACGCAGACGGTCGGCGAGGTGGTGGAGGCACTGATCCGGGAGCTGGAGCTCACGCGGCTGTTGCGCGAAGAGGGTCCGGAGGGGGATGACCGGGCCGAGAACGTCCGGGAGCTGGTCGCGGCGGCCAGCCAGTTCGAGGCCGAGTCGCTGCCGGATCTGGAGGACGACGAACGCGACGCCTTCACCGATCTGGGACTCTTCCTGCAGCACGTGGCGCTGGTCGCCGACATCGACCGCCACGACCCGGGAGCCGACGCCGTCACCCTGATGACCCTGCACAGCTCCAAGGGGCTGGAGTTCCCTGTCGTCTTCATCAGCGGCATGGAGGAGGGACTCTTCCCGCTGGGGCGCGCCTACGACGAGGAGCACCTGCTGGAGGAGGAGCGGCGGCTCTTTTACGTGGGACTGACCCGGGCGCGGCGGAAGGTGTACCTCACCTGGGCACGTTCGCGCCGCAGGGCCGGGGACGTTTCCTGGTCCGGTCCGTCGTCGTTCCTGGACGCGATCCGGGGGGATATGGAGATCAGGACCACCGGCCGGGCCGGTTCGGCGAGGTGGGTCGGTGGCGGCGAGCGGAGAACGCGGTCGCGTGCCGCGATCCGGGACGAGCCGGACTTCAATCAGGACCGCCCCGCCTACACGAAGGGGGAGCGGATCGTGCACCAGACCTTCGGCTCGGGTACGATCGTCGAACTCTCCGGATTCGGTCCCGACCTCAAGGTCACCGTCGACTTCGAGGAGGCAGGGCGCAAGAAGCTGGTGGTGCGGTACGCGGGGCTGGAGAAGGACTACTTCTGAACGGGTCCCCGCAGAGGCCGGGCCGTCGGCCGGTCCCGCGCGGGACCGCGGCGTTGCCGGGCTATTCCTCGGAGGGGAGGGCCCGCTCGGGCGTTCCGTCCGGCTCGCCGGTCCGGTCCCCTTCAGGACTTCCGTCGCCCTCGGCAACCTCGACCGGAGGACGCTCCTCCGCATCCGGGGCCGGCGCCGAACGGGACAGCGGCCACGGCAGGTTCCCCAGCCCGGCCCGCAGCGAGCGCAGCCTGGACGCCCCTTCCAGAACCGCGTCCTCGGCTTCCGCCTGAGCCAGGTCGAGCAGAGCCACGAGGTCCTTCAGACGGTTCTGCAGCTCCCCCGAGGCGTCCGCGATGCCGTCGGCCAGCCCGGTGAAGGCCTTGTTCGCCCGGTCGATGTCGGTGCGGGCGACCTCGGTGATGTGCTCCAGGTTGCGCGCCGCCGCGTTGGCATGTTCGACCAGGGGCCGCGAGCGCTCCTCCGCCGACGACAGAAAGCGGGTCCAGGTGCTCGACATCCGCCGCATCTCGGCCAGGAGCAGGAGCAGGACGACCAGGACGCCGGCGAACGCGAGGGCCGCCAGCGCGGCCGCCCATCCCGGAACCAGGGTCAGGCTGTCGCTTGCCAGCGTAAGCACGGTCGTGTCCTGCGGGGCCGGTGAACCGGTGAACGGCATGTGGTGGGCACCGCCTGGCTTGAGTGATCTCCGGTGAGATTCGAATATGGGACTTCAGCGCGGCGCGATCCAGCGGTAGCTTTCGGTCATGCCCACACTGCTCGTGACCGGCGGCCACGAACTCTCCGGCACAATCCGGCCCGCCGGCAACAAGAACGCGGCGCTTCCCGCGCTCGCCGCGGCCCTCATGTCGGCTGAACCGGTCACGTTGCGCAACGTGCCGCGCATCCGCGACGTCCACACCCTCCTGGAGATCATGGAATCGCTGGGCGCCGTCGCCACGTGGACGGGGCCGAGCACGGTGGTGGTGGACGCGAGGGGCGTCAACGCGGGCAACCTCGACCCGGCCCTTTCGGAGCGCATACGGGCCTCCATCCTCCTGGCCGGCCCGCTGCTCGCGCGCTTCGGATCGCTGTCGCTGCCGCCGCCGGGGGGAGACGTCATCGGCCGCCGCCGGCTGGATTCGCACATCCTGGCCTTCCGTGCCCTCGGAGCGAAGGTCGGCTTTTCGCGCGGCCTGGAGATTGACGCATCCTCGCTGAGCGGCGCGGACATGTTTCTCGACGAACCCTCCGTCACCGCCACGGAGAACGCCGTGATGGCGGCCGCCATGGCCGGCGGCGAGACCACCATCCGCAACGCCGCCTGCGAGCCGCACGTTCAGGATCTGTGCCACCTTCTGAACGCCATGGGGGCCCGGATCAGCGGCATCGGCAGCTCCACGCTCGTCATCGAGGGCGTCTCCTCGCTCGGCGGCGCCGACTACGAGATCGGGCCGGATCACATCGAGACGGGGTCGTTCATCGGCCTCGCCGTCCTCACCCGCAGCCTCCTCGTCATCGAGGGCGCCCCGGTCGAGCACCTCGATTCGATCCTGATCGGGTTTCGCCGCCTCGGCGTCGACTGCCGCATCGAAGGGAGGGACCTGATCGTGGACGGGCGCACCGAGCCGCACGTCCGGATGGACGCCTTCGGGCACCTGCCCAAGGTGGACGACGGCCCGTGGCCGGCCTTCCCGGCGGATCTCACGTCCATCGCGGTGGTCACCGCCACACGGGCCCGGGGCTCGATCCTCGTGCACGAGAAGATGTTCGAGTCACGGATGTTCTTTACCGACAAGCTGGTCTCCATGGGCGCGCGGATCATTCTCTGCGATCCCCACAGGGTCGTGGTGGTCGGGCCGTCGGAACTGCACGGGGCCAAGGTGGAAAGTCCGGATATACGGGCCGGGATGGCGATCCTTATCGCGGCACTCGGTGCGAAGGGCGAGAGCCGGATCCGGAACGCTGCGCAGATCGAAAGGGGCTACGAGAGGATCGACGAACGACTGGCCGCGCTGGGGGCGAAGATCGAGCGGATCGATTGACCGCTGGCCGGAGCCGCCGCTATATTGGTGGTGTGGCCGGGCCGCCGCGGTGGCCTTTTTCGAGTGGGGGATGGTGTCCCCCGCTTTTTTTGTCGGCAGTTGCCAGGGGGTGGATGTGAAAACAAACCGGGCGGAACTCCAGCAGGGGTTCGAAGAGCAGCTCGCGAATCTCGGTTTCGAGATCGTTCAGCTGGAGTGGGCGGGCAATGCCCAGCGTCCGGTCGTCCGCCTGCGGGTCGAGCACCGGACCCTGGACCGCCCCGTTTCGCTCGACGACTGTGCGCTGGTGAGCCGCCGGCTGGAGGCATGGCTGGACCAGGGGGCCCGCCTGCCCGAGCGCTACGTGCTCGAGGTCTCTTCGCCCGGCTTCGACCGGCCTCTTACGCGCGACCGGGACTTCCACCGCTTCCGGGGCCGGCGCGTGGCGGTGCGGGGAGCCAGGGTGCTGTGCGGCCGGGCGTCGCGCCTTGAAGGGGAGCTGCTCGGCCTGGTGCGGGGCGGGGACGGATCCGCGATCCGGCTCCGATTGAACAAGGGCGACGAGGTCGAGGTGCCGCGCACGGAGGTGCAGGACGCCAGGCTCGTCCATGATTGGAGCCAGGTCATTCAATGAATACGGGTTTGATCATCGCGGCCTTCAAGGACATTGCCAAGAGCAAGAGTCTTGAGCCTGACGAGGTGAACACGCTCATCCAGGACGGGATCCATGCCGGACTCGCGCGCATCTATGGTCCCAACGTCGACGCCGAGATCACAATCGACGACGTGGCGGGCGACATCGACATGGTGGTGCTCAAGCGCGTGGTTGCCGAGGTCGAAGATCAGTCCGCCGAGGTTTCGCTCGAGGAGGCGCGCTGGGACGACCCCACCTACGAAGTGGGCGACGTCATGGAGATCCCCGTCGACTTCTCGGAGTTCGGGCGCAACGCCGTCATGGCGGCCAAGCAGCGCATTGTCCAGCTGGTGCGGGAAGGCGAGCGTCAGCGGATCAGAGACGAGTATTCGAACCGCGTCGGTGACATGCTCTCGGGCGAAGTGCAGCAGATCGAGCGGGGCAAGCTGGTGCTCATCCTGAACCGGTCGCGCGACGCCGAGGCGATCATTCCCTGGAAGGAGCAGAACCCGCGCGAACGCTTCCGGCAAGGCGAGTCCATCCGCTGCGTGCTGAAGAAGGTGGAGGAGACGCCGAAGGGCCCCAGGCTCATCTTCTCCCGCGCCGATCCGCTCTTCGTGGCCGCGCTCTTCAAGCTCGAGGTGCCGGAGATCTACCAGGGCATCGTGGAGATCAAGGAGCTGACGCGGGAGGTGGGGGGGCGCACCAAGATCGCGGTGCACTCCCGGGACGATTCCATCGACCCCGTCGGCGCGTGCGTGGGTCTGAAGGGCTCCCGGGTTCAGGCGGTGGTGTCCGAACTGGGCGGGGAGCGGATCGACATCGTGCCCTGGCACCCCGATCCCGAGATCTTCGCCCGGCGCGCGCTGGCTCCGGCACGTGTGGCCAAGGTCATGTCCGACCCCGCACGCCAGGTCATCACTGCCATCGTCGACGAAGACCAGCTGTCGCTGGCGATCGGCCGGAACGGACAGAACGTGCGCCTCGCGTCCCAGCTCATCGGCTGGCAGATCGATCTCTACGGCTCCCGCGAATGGCTGGAACGCGGAGAGGACATGGCGGTCTTCGTGGAAGGGCAAGGCGACGGATACGAGACGGCGGACTTCCCCCTGAGCGAACTGTCGCTCGACGCCGACATCCTCGCGGCGCTCTCAACTGCCGGATACAACAGCTTTCTCGACATCATCGACCTCGACAGAACGGACTTTCTGGCTGTCGAAGGGGTCACCGAAGACGCGGCCGCCAGCCTGCTGTCCCTGATCGAAGACCTCACCGTGCCGGATTCGGAGGGGGCGGAGCCCGGCACATCCGAGGCTGGAGCGGGTCCCGGCTGATGAAGGTTCGCGATCTCGCCGCCGACCTGAAGGTGTCCCCGGACATCCTCGTGCGCTTCCTGAGGAAGGCGGGTGTGCGCGTGGGGACTCCGGACGCGCCGATCAGGGATGCGGACGTGGCGCGCGTCAGGATGAGGCTGGAGCGCGAGCGGCGGGCCGGCAAGGGGAATGCGGCCGATGTCATGCGGGCCGATCTCAAGCGCGAAACGCCGGTCAGCCGCCGCCGCCGTGTTCGCAGGCGCAGGGCCCCGGCGGCTCCGGCCCCCGAAGTTGACGCTGCGCCGGACACGAGTGCCGAAGAGGACTTCGAGCCGTCAGGAATTCCCTCCGACGGGGCTCCCGCCGCCGTGGCCGCAGAGGGGGCTGCCCCTGCCGCCGCGTCCGCCGGGGACTCTGCGGCTTCGGTCGAGGCGGAAGCCCTCCACGTCCCCGAAGCAGGTGTTGCGGATGGCTTGCCCGACACCGCGGGCAAGGCCGGGTCCCCTGTCCCCGACGGTACTGCCGGGATGGGCGCCGACTCGGCACCACCCGTTCGGACCGCAGCCTCGGTGGAGTCCACCATCGAGGCGGGGGCGCCCGTTGAACCGCCATCCGCCGGGGAGGAGCCCGCCGGGCCCGTCGCGGGAATGGAGGTTGCCGAAGAGGACCCGCGGTCCGCCGGCCCCGTGGCAGAAGGCGCGCCGCCCGTGCAGGAGGGTGTGCCGGAACCCGCAGGGGACGCGCCCCCGCCCGCCAGGCCGCCGACCTCCGCGAGGGCCGGTCTTGCTCCGCCCACCTCGGTTCGCCAGGGCCTGGGGGACGCTGGCCAGCCGGTCCGCTCCCGGCCGGCACCCGCCGCCAGCGCCGGTCCCGGCGGGAAGGTCCGCATCCAGGCCGAAGGGTATACTTCGGATGGCCGCCGAAAGAAGGATCGCAGGAAGGGCAGGCGCCGCCGCGGCACCAACCGTGATCTGGCCAGGGAGAACATCCAGCGGGTGATGGCCGAGATCAAGAGCGGCGGCAAGAAGCGTCGCAAGGGCAAGGCGACGGTGGCCGCCGCCAAGGAAGAGAAGGTGGCGGCGCGTGAGGAGGCTGCCCGCAAGAGTGCTGCCGAGGCGCGTACGGTTCGGGTCAACGAGTTCCTGACCGTTGCAGAGCTCGCGGACCTGGTGGATGTGAGCGCGACCGAGATTATCGGCACCGCCTTCAGGGACATGGGGCTGCCCCTGACCATCAATCAGCGGCTCGACTTCGATCAGATCGAACTCCTCCTGGAGGGGTTCGGATTTACCGCCGTCCGTGAGGCCGACTACCTCCCGGCTGCGGAAGCCCTGCCCGAGGACGACCCCGAGGACCTGCGTCCCCGGCCGCCGGTCGTCACGGTCATGGGCCACGTCGACCACGGCAAGACGAAGCTGCTGGACTGGATTCGCAACACGAACGTGGTCGCGGGCGAGGCCGGGGGAATCACCCAACATATTGGAGCCTACCATGTAGCGCTGGACGACGGGCGCACGATCTCCTTCCTGGACACGCCGGGTCACGCTGCCTTCACCGCGATGCGCGCCCGGGGAGCGGACGTCACCGACCTCGTCGTGCTCGTGGTCGCGGCCGACGACGCCGTGATGCCCCAGACGGTCGAGGCCGTGAGCCATGCTCGCAACGCCGGCGTGCCGATGGTCGTGGCCATCAACAAGATCGACCTGCCGACCGCCGATGCCGGCAAGGTCAAGCAGGACCTCCTGCGTCACGAGGTCACGGTCGAGGACTTCGGTGGCGAGACGCTGGTCGCCGAGGTGTCGGCGAAGACCGGCCAGGGTATGGATGACCTTCTGGACAAGATCCTGCTTCAGGCCGAACTGCTCGAACTCCAGTCGAATCCCTCCCGGGACGCGAACGGGACGGTGGTCGAAGCGGAACTGGACATCGGGAAGGGGCCGGTGGCGACCATTCTCGTCCAGAGCGGTACGCTCAAGGTCGGCGACAACTATGTCGTCGGCCTGCACAGCGGCCGCGTGCGGGCGCTGCTCGACGAACGTGGCCAGAACGTCGACGCGGTTAGCCCGGGGGTACCCGCTCAGATCCTCGGAACCGCGGGCGTGCCCCAGGCGGGCGATGTTCTCCAGGTCATGGACGCGGACCAGGCGGTGTCGATTGCAGCCAACCGGCAGCGGCTCGACCGCGAGAAGCAGCTCAGGATCAAGGAGCGCGGCATCAAGCTGGGCGATTTCACGCAGCTCCTGGCCGCGGGCGAGACCAGTTCGCTTCGGCTGGTCGTCAAGGGCGACGTGGACGGGTCGGTCCAGGCTCTGTGCGACGCCATGGAGCAGCTTTCCACCTCCGAGGTCCAGGTCGAGATCATCCACCGGGGCGTCGGGGCGGTGAACGAGTCCGATGTGATGCTGGCGCTCGCGGCGGGCGCGGTCATCATCGGCTTCCGCGTGCGTCCCGATGGAGGCGCGCGGCGGGCTTCCTCCCGCGAAGGGCTCGAGATCCAGACCTACGACATCATCTACGAGGCCGTCGACAACGTGCGGGCCGCCCTCGAGGGACTCCTGGCGCCGGCTCGCGAGGAACAGGTTGTGGGCGCGGCCGAGGTGCGGGTGGTCTTCAAGATCCGCGGCGTCGGTACGATCGCCGGCAGCTACGTCGTGGACGGCGCGATCCGCAGGGGCGCGCTGGCGCGGGTGATCCGGGACGGCGTGGTCGTCTACGACGGCGAGATCGGTTCGCTCAAGCGATTCAAGGACGACGCCCGGGAGGTGAAGGAAGGGTACGAGTGCGGCATCGGCATCGCCAACTTCAACGACCTCAAGACGGACGACATCATCGAAACCTACGATGTCGAGGAAGTTGCGAGAACGCTGGCGGGCGCCGAGGCGGTCTGACAAGGGCGGGCGGCCCGTGCAAAAAAACTGCAGCATGAAGCCGGCAGGTCGGCAATGGTCGTGACGCTGTCCACCTGGGAGTTGTTGCTGCCGGGTTCCGGCTCTCTCAAGGACAAGCGTTCCGTGCTGCGGTCGCTCAAGGACCGGCTATCCCGCCTGAACGTGTCGGTTGCCGAATCCGGACTGCAGGACCAGCGCGGCCGGGCACGCATCTCGGTGGTCTTCCTGGCGGCCCATTCCGCTCAGGCCGACTCGATCCTCGCTTCGGTCGACCGGCTGGTGGCGGGCGCGCGGGACGCCGTGGTGATCGCCAACAGCAGTGAGCGGCTCTGATGTCGCGGCATCGCCGGTCCCGCCTGGGAGAGCAGTTGCGCCGCGAATTGTCGCTCAAGATCGACAGCCTGGTGCGCGACCCGGGGCTGGGACCCGTCACGGTCACCGGCGTCGACGTGACCGCCGACCTGTGGCTGGCGCGCGTTTTCGTCGAGGTGCATGGCTCCGCCGAAGAGCAGGCCGGGTCGATGGCGGCGCTCAGGCGCGCGGCCCCGTTTCTCCGCTCGGTGATCAGCCGCGAACTGCACATCCGGCGGATGCCCGAGCTGCGCTTTCACCGGGACGAATCGATCGAGGCGGGACAGAGGATCGAAGCGATCCTGCGGGAGGTGCTGCCCGGTGACCGGGCCGGAGAGGGAGGCGATCCCGAGCCCGGCTCGGGGGCGGGCGACCGTTGAGCGGGCGCGCGGAGCGCATGGGGTTCCTGCTTTTCGACAAGCCCGGCGGAGTCACCTCGCACGATGTGGTGGCGGACGCGCGGCGTGCCCTCGGCATCCGGAAGATCGGGCACGCGGGCACGCTGGACCCCTTTGCGACCGGCCTGCTGGTGCTGGGCATCGGACGCGCGACGCGCCTGCTGGAGTACCTGGTGGGGCTGGACAAGGAATACGAGGGCACGGCTCGCCTGGGCGTTACCACCGATTCGCTGGACCCGGAGGGCACGTGCGTTGGGCGTGACGACCGCTGGCGGGGAATCCGGGCCGAACGCATCCGCTCCGAGGCGGCCGGGATGGAGGGGATCATCAAGCAGACGCCGCCGGTGTACTCGGCGGTGAAGGTGCGGGGCGTACCGGCCCATCGGCGGGTGCGTCGCGGGGAAAGGGTGGAGATCTCGCCCCGCGAGGTCTGCGTGCGGCGCTTCGAGGTGCTCGGCGCCGACCTTCCCGAGGTGCACTTTCGCGTGGTGTGTTCGAGTGGTACCTACGTGCGCAGCCTCGCCGCCGAACTGGGGGGGCGACTCGGCACCGGGTGCCACCTCACGGCGCTGCGGAGAACCCGGGTCGGCTCCTTCCATCTTCGCCACGCGGTCCCGGCCTCCGCCCTGCGCGCAGGCGCATGGCCCGCCGGCGCCTGGGTGGAGCCGCGATCGGCGCTGTCACACCTCGGCACGGTGGAAGTGCTCCCGGAGGAGGCGGTGCTGCTGGCTCAGGGTCGGCGCATACCCGCGGGTGAGTCCCGCACGCGCACGGCTCCTGCTCACGGCCCGGTGGCGTTCGTCCTCCCCGAGGGCGAACTCGTCGCGGTTGGGGGGATGCGCGACGGCCTCATCGAGCCCGGCAAGGTGTTTCTGCGTGTCTGAGTCCGCGCGCGGTCCCACCGTCTTCCATGGTGGTCCGTCCGGGCTGCCACGCGACAACCGTCCCGTGATCGTGACAGTAGGGACCTTCGACGGTGTGCATCGGGGCCACTGGAGGGTACTGGAGGAGATCGGAGCCCGCGCGGCCGCCGTAGATGGCCGGAGCGTGCTGGTCACCTTTGACCCGCACCCGCTGCGCATCGTCCGGCCGGCAGCGGCCCCGCCGCTCCTTACGACCCCCGACGAAAAGAAGACCGTGCTCGCAGAGAGCCCTCTGGACTACGTCGCGTTTGTGGCCTTCACGCCCGAGCTGAGGGAGTATTCGCCCCGCAGGTTTGTCACCGAATTGCTGGTTTCGCGGCTGGGCATGAGCGAACTGGTCATCGGCTACGACCACGGGTTCGGAAAGGGAAGATCCGGTGACGTGGACACGCTCCGCATCATCGCGGCAGAATGCGGGTTCGCGCTGGATGTGGTGGACGCCGTCCAGGCCGGTGACGCGGCCATCTCGTCGACCTCGATCCGCCGGGCGCTGCAGGAGGGAAGGCTCGCCGACGCGAACCGCGGCCTCGGCCGACCCTACCCCCTGACGGGAATCGTCGTGCGCGGCGACGGACGCGGCCGAGGGCTGGGATTCCCCACGGCCAACATCCGCGTCTCCGGCGTGGACAAGCTGGTTCCAGCGGCGGGAATCTACGCGTGCCACGCCTCGGTTGCGGGGGGCCGGTACATGGGCGCCCTCCACATAGGACCCAGGCCCAGCTTCCCCGGGGCGGGCACCACGGTGGAGGTCTTCCTGCTGGAATTCGATGGCCGGCTGTATGGCCACGAAATCCGTCTGGAACTCGTCGAATTCCTCCGGCCGGTCGCTGCGTTCGACAAGGTGCAGGCGCTCAAGCAGCAGATGCGGGCGGACGTGGAGCGGACCCGGGCGATCCTGGCAGCCCCCGGATGAACCCGGACGAACATCGGGGCCGGCAGGCCGCTGGACGGGGCCGAGGCCCGGAACATGGAACTTGTGTTCCCGGCGAACGCCGCTATCATTAAAGGCTGTGTCGTCTGGTGGCCAGATTCCCTCGGGCGGCGAACTCTTCGGCGGCGGTCCGCCGCCCGGAGGCACCGGCGAACATCCGCTTGCAGCAGCGCCTTCCCGCGCGGCTCCAGTCCACTGCGGAGATACGAAAATACGGGAACAGTGATGGGTATCGACAGACAAGAGATCGTCAGGAAGTATCAGCCCCACGAGAACGGCAGTGGGAGCACCCAGGTCCAGATCGCCCTCCTTACCGCGAGGATCAATCACCTCCGGGGTCACTTCGATGCCCACAAGCACGACCATCACGGTCGCCGCGGCCTCCTCAGGATGGTGGGCCGCAGACGGCGGCTCCTCGAGTACCTGAAGCGAAAAGACATCGACGGGTACAGGGAATTGATCAAGGACCTCGGACTGCGCCATTGACGGACGCGAGCGAATACGGCCTCCCGGCCGTGACTCTTCCGTAGTGCCGCAGACCACCCCCGCCGCGGGACATCAGCGGCAGTATCGGAAGAGAAGATGACAGAGAGAATCGAACGTGAATTCGCCGGCAGGCGTCTGGTCCTCGAAACGGGCCGGATGGCGCGCCTCGCGCATGGCGCCTGCCTGGTGCAGTACGGTGACACCGTAGTCCTCGTGACCGCGACGGTCCAGGACAAGCAGACCCACCTCCCGTTCTTCCCGCTCACCGTGGAATACCGGGAGAAATCCTACGCGGCCGGAAAGATCCCCGGCGGCTTCTTCAAGCGGGAGGGAGCGCCCCAGGAAAAGGAGGTCCTCTCGGCCAGGCTTGTCGACCGGACCCTCCGTCCCCTGTTTCCCGACGGCTTCTACAATGAGACCCAGGTGCACGCCCAGGTGCTCAGCGCCGACCAGGAGAACGACGCGGACGTCCTGACGCTGATCGGCGCCTCGGTCGCCCTCAACACCTCCGTGATCCCCTTCCGGACCCCGGTCGCGTCGGTCCGGATCGGCCGCATCCAGGGCAACTGGGTGGTCAACCCGACCTTTACCCAGCTCGAGTACGCCGATGTCGACATCGTCGTGGGAGGCACGGCCAAGGCCATCGTGATGGTCGAGGGTGGCGCGATGCAGGTCCCCGAGAACGAGATTCTCGAGGGCCTGGTGATCGCCCACAAAGCGATCAGGGAGCTCATCGACATCCAGGAGGTGCTGATCGCGCCGCGCCGGCAACCCGAGATGTCGTGGGAGCCCCGGGAGGCTCCGGCGGAGGTGAGGAGCCGGGTGGAGGAGCTCGCAGGCAGCCGGGTCGCGAAAGCGCTCCGGATTGCGGACAAGCAGGAGCGGCAGGCGGCGATGGCCGCGATCTGCGCCGACATCGGCGAGACGCTGCAGAGCGAGGATCCCGACGGGGAGGCCACCGACAGCCACATCACGGACGTGATCCGGTCGATCGAGAAGAAGTGCATGCGGGCTCGCATTCTCGACGACGGCGTGCGCGCCGACGGGCGCGCGATGGACGATGTCCGCGCCATCGACTGCGAGACGGGCGTGCTGCCGAGGACGCACGGCTCGGCGCTCTTCACACGCGGCCAGACCCAGTCTCTGGGCGTGGTGACGCTGGGAACCTCACGCGACGAGCAGCGGATCGACTCGATCGACTCGGCCGAGCAGATTACCAAGTCCTTCATGCTGCACTACAACTTCCCGCCCTTCTCGGTGGGCGAGGCGCGGCCGATCCGGTCCACCTCCCGCCGCGAAAAGGGACACGGGGCGCTCGCCGAGCGGGCCATCCAGCCGCTGCTCCCGGAGTACGACGACTTCCCCTACACGATCCGCATCGTGTCGGACATCCTCGAGTCGAACGGCTCTTCTTCGATGGCGTCGGTGTGCTCGGCCTCGCTGTCGCTCATGGACGCCGGGGTGCCGATCAAGGCGGCGTGTGCGGGCGTGGCGATGGGACTGGTGACCGACGGCGAGCGCGCGGCGATCCTTACCGACATCCTGGGCCTGGAGGACTTCCTCGGGGACATGGACTTCAAGGTGGCCGGCACGCGCCGGGGCGTGACCTCGATCCAGATGGACATCAAGATCGACGGACTGACCGTGGAGTTGCTCGACGAGGCGCTGCAGCGCGCACACAAGGGCCGCATGCACATCCTGGACTGCATGCATGCCGCCATCGCAGCCCCGCGCGACGACCTGTCCGAGTACGCCCCGCGCATCGTCTCCATCAGGATCAACCCCGAGAAGATCGGCGAGATCATCGGCCCGAAGGGCAAGACCATCCGCGCGATCCAGGAGGAATCGGGCGCCACCATCGAGGTCGACGACGACGGGGTCGTGAAGATCGCCGCCGTTTCGGGCGAGGCCGGCGCAAGGGCGCGCGAGATGATCGAGGCCATCGTGCAGGAGCCGGAGGTCGGGATCATCTACGAGGGTCCGGTCAAGAACACTACGACCTTCGGCGCCTTCGTCGAGATCATGCCGGGCGTCGAGGGGCTCTGCCACATCTCCGAACTCGCCGACCACAGGGTGGGGAAGACGGAGGACGTGGTGAACCGGGGTGACCTGGTGCGCGTCAAGCTGCTGTCGATCGACGAAAAGGGCCGCATGCGGCTGTCCATGCGGGCGGCTGCGGCCGAAGAGGATGAGTCCCGGCAGGGGCGGAGACGGGCCGCCCCGGCACACTCTTGAGCCTCGGCCCCCGCGAACGGGGACCGGCGGGCTCCCCGACGGCCGGAACGACGCTCTCCGGGGACGCCGCCACTCTCGGCGGATACCGGTCCACCCGGCTGGACAACGGCGTCGAGGTCGTGACCGAACCGATGGCAGGGGTCCGCTCCGTTGCCACCGGAGTCTGGGTCCGCCAGGGGGCGGCGCAGGATCCCGACGGGCTGGCGGGGGCGAGCCACCTGCTCGAACACGTCGTGTTCCGCGGCACGGAGCGCCGCTCCCGCCGCGACGTCGCGCTGGCGCTCGAGAGTCTCGGGGGGTCGCTCAACGCCTATACCTCCCGCGAGCATACCTGCTACGAGGCCAGGGTCCTGGGCCACCATCTGCCGGAGGCGCTGGATGTGCTCGCGGATCTGGTCAGACACCCGCTGATTCGCGAAACGGATGTCGACCATGAGAAGGAGGTGGTCTGCGAGGAGATCGCGGCGGTGGAGGACACACCCGACGACCTCGTCTTCGAGATGCACGGGGATGGGTTGTGGGGGGGGCACCCGTACGGCCGGTCGATCCTGGGAAGCCGGGACAGTGTGGCCGCGGTGTCCCGCGCCGACCTCGCCAGGCTCCACGATCGCACCTATACGGGAGCGAATCTGGTGGTTGCGGCCGCGGGAGCCGTCGGGCATACGGCGTTCGTCGAGCTGGCCGAGCGGTGCTTCGGGAGCATGGAACCGGGCGAAGAGGTAGCGGCCGTTGACCCGCCGCCTCCGCCGGCACGGGGAACCGTAACCGTTTCGCGGAGTTCGGCGCAGGTTCACATCGTGCTGGGCCACCCCACCCGGGGACAGTCCCACCCCGACAGGTATCCCTTGATCCTCCTGTCGGCGGCCCTGGGCGGGGGAATGAGTTCAAGGCTGTTCCAGCGGATCCGGGAAGAGCTGGGGCTCGCGTACTCGGTCTACTCCTACCAGTCCTTCTATCGGCGGGCCGGGGTCTGCGGATCGTATCTCGGTACCCGCCCCGGTTGTGTCTCCGCTGCGCTCGGCGCAGTGCGGCAGGTGTACGGCGCGCTTGCGAGTGAGGGTCTGGGCAGCGGGGAACTCCGCAGGACCCGGGAACAGGTCAAGGGAGAGGTGGTGCTGTCTCTCGAGTCCCCGGTGGCGCGCCTCCACCGTCTGGCCCGCCTTGCACTGGCGGGCGAAGCCTTCATCCCGGTGGACGAGGTGACCCGCAGGATCGACTGCGTTTCCGAGAGCGACATCCTGCGCGTGGCCGCCGATGTGATGGATCCGGCGGCCCAATTCGTCCTCTGCCTGGGTCCGGAGGGTACGGTTCCATCGGTTCGGGCGGAAGTCCAACCTGGAGGCGGCGAGACATGCTCGTAGGTATCCCCGCGGAGGTGAAGGATAGTGAATACCGGGTCGCGCTGACCCCCGCCGGAGCGGAAGCGTTCACGCAGTCGGGGCACGGCGTGCTGGTTCAGGCCGGGGCGGGCCACCACAGCGGCTTCACCGACGACTTCTACGAGCAGGCGGGTGCCCGCATCGTGCAGACGCCCGAAGAGGTGTGGGCCCGGTCCGGGATGATCATGAAGGTCAAGGAGCCGGTGGCCTCCGAATGGCCCCTCATGCGCGAGGGACAGATTCTCTTCACGTACTTCCACTTTGCCGCCTCCGAGCCCCTTGCCCGGGCCGTGATCGAGAGCGGCGCGGTGGCCATCGCCTACGAAACGGTGGGGCCCGAACACGGAGAGCTCCCGCTTCTCACACCAATGAGCGAGGTCGCCGGGCGGATGGCGGTCCAACAGGGCGCCAAATACCTGGAGCGGCCCTCCGGCGGGTCCGGCATCCTCCTCGGCGGTGTTCCCGGGGTGCTCCCGGCGAAGGTCCTCGTGCTGGGCGGCGGTGTCGTCGGAACCAACGCGGCTCGGATGGCGGCCGGACTCGGCGCGCGGGTGGCCGTCATGGACATCTCGCTCCCACGCCTGAGGGAGCTGGCCGAGGTGATGCCGGCCAACGTGAACCTGCTCTACTCCACCCGGTACGCGGTACGCAAGCAGCTCAGGGACGCCGACCTGGTGATCGGTGCGGTTCTGGTGCCCGGAGGCAAGGCGCCGAAGCTGGTGATGCGGAAAGACCTGGCCACCATGCGACCCGGGTCCGTCATCGTGGATGTGGCGGTCGACCAGGGGGGATGCGTGGAGACCGTCCGGCCAACGACGCACAGCGACCCCGTGTACGAGGTCGACGGCATCGTTCACTACGGCGTGGCGAACATCCCCGGCGCGGTGCCCCGCACATCAACCCTCGCGCTGACCAACGCCACCCTGCCGTACGGCCTGCAGCTCGCCGGGCTCGGGTGGCAGCAGGCCTGCGCGAAGGACCCCGACCTGGCGCGGGGAATCAACGTCGCCCGCGGCAAGGTGACGCACCCCGGCGTGGCGGAGGCGTTCGGGATCGAATGCTCTCCGGCCGATCCGCAGGTCTCCACCCCTGTGGCGGACGCGCCGGATGCGGTAAGGTTCCAGCGCCTGGCTTCGAACCCGGACCTTCCGCTGCCGGAGCGCGCGACGCCGGGAGCGGCCGGGCACGACGTTCGCAGCTGCGAGGAGTTCGAACTTCACCCGGGTGCAATACACGCGATCGCCACGGGGCTGGTCATGGAGCTTCCCCAGGGCGTGGAATGCCAGGTTCGGCCCAGGTCGGGACTGGCATTCCGGCACGGGGTCACCCTGCCGAACAGTCCGGGGACGATCGATCCGGACTACCGCGGGGAACTCCGGATTCTGGTGCAGAATCTGGGTCCGGAGACGGTCGGAATCCGCCGGGGCGACCGGATCGCGCAACTCGTATTCAGCCGTTACGTGGCTCCACGTCTGGAGGATGTCTCCAGCGTCTCTCCCACATCGAGGGGCTCTGGAGGGTTCGGCAGCACCGGTGTCGATTGAGCCCCGAACCCCTTCGCCCCGATGGCCGGCCCGGCGGCGTCCGGACGGAATCGTCGGCGCGTTGCGGGGTCCTTCCGGACCTGGCGCCGGTGTCGAGAATTGAGCGGCCTTCCGCGGTAGGTTACCTTGGTGACGACCATGGATTCAACAACCCCGACATACCGCCGGTTTCGCAAACCCGTGGACGGAATCCCCCCGGCAATCGACCGGCGATGCATTCGGCCTGGACGCTTCGTCCCACCTTCCGAAAACGTAAAGGCAACTTTACATTATGTCATGTTCAGTGTACATATGACGCCTCCAAGGCTGGGCTCTGCATTGCTCCTCATCCCAGTAGCGCCGCTGCCCGCCCCTCATCGCGCCTTGCCAGCCCGGCGCCTCGCCGCTCTCGGTGCTCGCGGGGCTTCATCCACGGACTGCTAGTTCGGTGTACTGACCTTGTCTCCTCTCTCCAGCTGGTTCAGTTCAAGACGCCTGGTGCCCACCAGCGACATCGGCGTAGACCTGGGAACCGCCAACACCCTCGTATGCGTCCGGGGCGAGGGTGTCGTACTCAACGAGCCTTCTGTCGTGGCGGTCGAGCGTGGTACCAGGCGAATCATGAGCGTCGGACTCGAGGCGAAGCGGATGCTGGGGCGCACTCCGGAGGGCATCGAGGCGGTCCGCCCGCTCAAGGACGGCGTAATCGCCGATGTCGACATCACGGAACTGATGTTGCGCCACTTCCTGAAGCAGGTGATGTCGAAGCGCATCTTCCGCATCAAACCCAGGGTGGTGGTGGGGGTGCCGTCGGGGATCACGGAGCTGGAACGCAGGGCGGTCCGCTCGTCTGCGCAGGCCGCCGGCGCGAACGATGTCTACATGGTTGCCGAGCCGATGGCGGCAGCGATCGGGGTCGGTCTCCCGATCGAAACGCCGCGGGGCAGCATGGTGATCGACATCGGGGGCGGCACCACCGAGATCGCAGTGATCTCGCTGTCGGGCATCGTGTCCGATACCTCGACCCGGATCGGTGGCGACGAACTCGACCAGTGCATCGTCGCCTTCCTGCGCAAGAACTACAACCTCCTCATCGGCGACCCGACCGCCGAGGCGATCAAGATGCAGATCGGGTCGGCGATCGAGACCGACGACGAACGCGAGATGGAGGTGAAGGGCCGGGATCTCGTCTCGGGGATTCCAAAGCTGGTTCTCATTCACTCCCAGGAGATCAGGGAGTGCATCCAGGAGCCGATCCGTTCGATCGTCGAAGCCGTTCGTTCGGCCCTGGAGATCACGCCCCCCGAACTGGCCTCGGACATCTTCGATTTCGGGATCGTGATGACCGGTGGGGGCTCGCTGATCCGGGGTCTCGACCGGCTGCTCGAACTCGAGACGAACCTGCCGATCCGTGTCGACGACGAGCCGATGACGTGCGTAGTGCGGGGTGCCAATACGATCTTGCAGGACTTCAACAAGTACCGGACGGTCCTGATGGCGTAAGACCGGCAGGCCGGACCGGGTGGGCCGGGGGACCGAACCGGAGCAGGACAGGGGGTGAGCGGAGATGGCGGGCCAGGCGCAAGGGGGCCGGAAGCAGCGGCGAAGGGACTTTCACGTCGTCCTCGGTCTGGTTCTTCTCTCTCTGATCACGATCAACCTGCCGGTCGAGTCGCAGCGTGCCATCGGAAACGGTCTCAGGGAGTCCATCCTGAGGCCGTTCATCGAGGTTCAGCGGATCGTCGTGCGAACCCGGGCGCGGGCGCGTGACTACCTGGTCGTGCGGGACCAGCTGGACTCGGCGCTGACCTTCGTTGCCTCGGCAACGACGCTCGCCGATGAAAACCGTCAGCTCAGGGACCTTCTCGCTCTCGATGGCAGGTCCCCCAGCCGGCTGGTGGCAGCCTGGGTGATCCGGTCCGGCACCACGGGATCATCGAGCGTCTTCCGGCTGGACGCCGGCTCCGAGGACGGCATCAGGCCGTTCGATGCCGTCGTTACCGATCGCGGCCTCCTGGGCCAGGTCCAGGAGGTGGGGCCGGGCAGTTCCATGGGCTACGACTGGTCCCACCCGGACTTCCGCGTATCCGCGATGACCTTGACAGCGGACGGACAGGCGCATGGACTCGTCGAGGCCGACCGGGGGCGGTACCGGGAGCAGGACCGGCTGGTGCTTCGGGGGACCGCCTACCTGTCGGACCTGCAGCGTGGTGCCGAAGTCGTGACATCGGGACGGGGGGGAGCGTATCCGCGAGGCATCCTCATCGGGTGGGTCGGGGAGGTGGCAGAGGCCTCCGCCGGCTGGGACATCAGCTACTACGTGGAGCCGGCGGTCTATCCGGGCACCGCCACGTACGCGCAGGTGCACATCGGAATGCCGGAAGACACGCTTCAGGCCGTCGTGGACACCGGCGGGTCCCGCGATGCGACGGGCGGATCGAGGTGAGCATTCGGGATGGGATCGTCGTTGCGGGCCTGGTCGTTGCGCACCTCCTGCTGCGGATCGGGTTCGGCCTTCAGAGCGCGGCTCCGGACCTGATGGTGCTGGCCCTCCTGCTGGCGAGTCGCTCACTCGGCCCGGGAGGCGGAGCCCTGCTCGGCTTCGGCCTCGGGCTGCTGGAGGACGCCTTTTCGATGCTCTCATTCGGGGCGAGCGCCTTCGCACTAACGCTGGTCGGCACGGCCGGGGCACAGGCCCAGGGTCTGTTCGTGGGCCGCTCGATCCTGTTCCAGTCCACGTACTTCTTTCTGGGCAAGTGGATTCGGGACCTGCTGGCCTGGCTCGTATCCAATCCCGACAGTCGTGACGCCTTCGTCGATCACGTACTCATGCAATCACCCCTGGCGGCGTTGTACGTCGCCGCCGCCGGACTGTGCGTCCGCTACCTGTTCCTCAAGGACACGGTGCGAGAATGAAAGGCTACGATCCTCAAAGGCAGAAGACGCTGGCCAACCGCGCGCGCGTAATTGTGTTCGCACTGATGGGACTGCTGGTCGCGGCGTTCTTCCGGGCGCAGGTGTCCCGTTCATCGGACTGGCTGCTGCGGTCGGAATCGAACCGCCTTCGCTCGCTGACGCTGACCGCCCCGCGGGGGATCATTCGGGATCGAACGGGACGGCCGATGGCCGACAACGTCCCGGGATACTCGGTCTCGATTCTGCCGGCGCAGGTGGACTCGATGCTCGCTACGCTGAACCGGCTACGCGAACACATTGAGATCAGCGACGAGCGGTTCCGAAGGCTGGAGGAGCAGGTGCGCGCGCGGGGTACAAGGCCCCTGATAGTCTCCATGGACGCCTCCTTCGATGAGGTCGCGGCGATGGAGGAGCGCCGGACGGCGTTCCCCCAACTCCTGATCGAGGCCCGCCCCAAGCGGCGGTATCCGGCCGGCGGGGTCGGGGCGCATGTCGTTGGCAGCGTGGGGGAGATCAATGAGGAAGAGCTGGATTTGCCGGAGTACAGTGGCGTGGAGCCGGGGCGGATCGTCGGGCGGTCCGGGCTCGAAGCGCAGTACGATACGCTGCTTCAGGGTACACCCGGCCTCCGCTATGTGGAGGTGGACGCATCGGGGCGGATCGTGGGGTCGTTCGCGGGCATCCGCACGCTTACGGAAGAGCCGGGATCGGACATCGATCTCAATGTGGATATCGAGCTGATGGAGTGGATCCACCACATCTTTCCCGCGGAGAAGAGCGGATCGGTGGTCGTGCTGGATGTCGAGACGGGGGGGGTGCTCGCGCTCTACTCGGCCCCCGCCTACGATCCGAACGTCTTTGCCGGGGTGGTCGATCCCGCCGATTGGGATCGGCTCTCCAGGGATCCCTTGACGCCGCTCTACCACCGGGCGGTGATGGGGACCTACCCCCCGGGCTCGCCCTGGAAGCTGGCGACCGCCGCAATAGCCCTGGAGACCGGAGCGATCACCCCCACCGAGCGGATGCCGGTGCCCTGCACGGGCAGTTTTCGTTACGGCAACCGCGTCGCTCGCTGCTGGGACGAAGAGGGACACGGGTCCCTGACCCTCGCTGGGGCCATCCAGCATTCCTGCAACGTCTTCTTCTACCAGGCGGGCCTCGAAGTCGGTCTGGAACAGCTGCTGGAACGCTCGAACCGTATGGGATTCGGAGACCGGTGCGGGATCGACCTGCCCAACCAGGCGACCGGCACCTTCCCCGAAGACGTGTCGTATTGGGAGGAACGGTACGGCGCGCGCGCGACCGAAGGCGAGGTGCTCAACCTCGCGATCGGCCAGGGACCGAACGACCAGTCGCCGCTCAAGATGGCCCAGTTCATCGTCGCGCTCGCCCGCGACGGCTCCGCGCCGTCGCCAACGCTGTATCGGTTGGCTCCCGCCGAAGAAGCCTGGCGCCTCGAAATCTCCGAGGAGAACCTGGGCGCGATTCGCGAGGGCATGCGGCGGGTCATGGGACCCGGCGGCACGGCCTACCTGTCGTCGCTGGAACATTTCGAAGTACTCGGAAAGACGGGCACCGCACAGAGCGTGCCCGGACGAGAGACCCACGCCTGGTTTACGGGTATGGCGGGGCGGTTCGGCCAAGCTCCGGAGATCGTCGTCGTGGCCCTCGTGGAATACGGCGGCAGCGGCTCGACTGTCGCGGCCCCGCTCGCCACCAAGACGGCCGACTACTTCCTGCGCGGCGAGTACGGAATCCCGAGGGACACCGTCCAGACGCTCCTTGAGTATCACAACGCGGGACGCAGCACGCAGCCCTGGGTCATTCGCGAGGGCCGGTGAAAAAGTCGCTCCTTCCCTGGCTGGGGCACCTCCCCTTCCTGGCCCCTGTCCTCATGCTGTCGCTGTTCGGCGTCGCGATGATCTACTCGGCCGGCGTGCTGAACATCCCCAGTCCGGTCACGCAGGGCCTGTGGGTCCGTCAGAGCATCGTTCTCGGCGGCTGCATCGTGATTCTGTTCGCGGTGTCCAGGGTTCCGGCCCGATGGTTCGACTGGACCGCCATGCCGGTCTACATCGTTGCCGTGGGGGTCCTGGCGGCGACGCTGGTGATCGGCACCGGCGCCGGGACCGCCGAAGGAGTGCGGAGCTTCCTCGCCATCCCCGGCTTTCGCTTTCAGCCGGCCGAGGCCGCCAAACTGGCCACCGTTCTTGTTGTTGCCAAGCTGCTTGCCGGCCGCGAGTCGCCCCCACAGTACCTGCGAGACCTGCTGATTCCGGGTGTCCTGGTTGGATTGCCGCTCCTGCTGGTGCTTCTGCAGCCGGACATCGGCACCGCCATGGCGTTCGTCGGAATCTTCTTCGCGGTGATCTACTGGGCGCGGACTCCGTGGCCCCTCATCGCGTTCGCGGCCTCGCCCGGCCTGGCGCTGGTCCTCTCCTTCAATACCATCGCCTGGTCCGCCGGCTTCATTCTCGTGCTCGTCGGCCTCTACCTCTACCGCTACCGCCTCTATCTGGTCGAGTCGCTGAGCGTGGTGGCGGCCAACCTGGCCGCGGGCGCCATTGCCCAGCCCCTCTGGAACTCGCTGCCGGACTACCAGAAGAACCGCGTGCTGGTCTTCCTGGACCAGGAAATGGATCCGCACGGTGACGGGTGGCAGTTGATCCAGTCGAAGGTGGCGGTGGGGAGCGGCGGCATTCTCGGCAAGGGGTTCACCGAAGGCACGCAAAAGCGGTTGGACTTCCTGCCGGAACAGCATACCGACTTCATCTTCAGCGTCGTGGGCGAGGAACTCGGATTCGTGGGCACTTCGCTGACCCTGCTGCTCTTCGGCTACCTCTTCTTCAAGATGATTCAGATCGCGGAGGAGTCCCAAAACCTCTTTGCCGGACTCTTCGTGTTTGGTATCATGGGAGTCTGGCTGACGCATGTGGTCGTCAACATCGGCATGACCGTCGGCGTCGTTCCCATCACCGGGATCCCGCTTCCGTTCATCAGCTACGGGGGATCCTTCCTCCTGACCTCGTGGCTGGCCGCCGCGATCGTGGTGGCAATGGCGAGCGACAAGTCCTGATCCCGGGAAACGGGCGTTGAATTGACCTGGTTTCGAAAACAGAAGAAGAGGCTTACTTCGGAGGACAGGCGCGATCTGCCGCGCGATGTCTTCGAGAAGTGCGGCGCGTGCGGCGAGATCCTCTACAGCGAACGCCTGGCGCGCAACCTGGGAGTGTGTCCCGAATGCGGGAGCCACTTCCGGATTTCGGCTGCCCGCTACCTGGAGATCCTGGCGGATCCGGATTCGTTCGAGGAGCGGGACGCCGGGATGGAGAGCGGTGATCCGCTCGGGTTCACGGACCTGAAGGACTATGGGGACCGGCTGCAGGCGGCGCGGCGCCGGACGGGGCGCAACGAGGCGGTCATCACCGGCAGGGCCCGGATCGAGGGCATCCCGGTGGTGCTGGCCGTCATGGATTTCAGCTTCATCGGGGGCTCCATGGGGTCCGTGGTGGGCGAGAAGATCGCGCGCGCGGGCAGGGATGCCCTGGCGGGCGAACTCCCGTTGATCGTGGTGAGCGCCTCGGGAGGGGCCAGGATGATGGAGGGGATCTTCTCGCTGATGCAGATGGCGAAGACCTCCGCGGTCCTGGCCCGCCTGCACGAACGAGGCCTCCCGTACATCTCCGTGCTCACCGACCCCACGACGGGGGGCGTGACCGCGTCCTACGCGATGCTCGGGGACGTGAACCTCGCCGAACCCGGGGCCCTGATCGGCTTCGCGGGTCCGCGCGTGATCGGCGAGACGATCAAGCAGGAGCTGCCGCCCGGCTTTCAGAGCGCCGAGTTCCTGGAGGAGCACGGGATGGTGGACCGCGTCGTCGACCGGCGGGAACTGAAGGGCGCCATCGCCCAGTTGCTGCGCCACTCCCGGGAGGGTTGGCGACCCTGGGGCTGACGGGCCGCGCTCCCGGTCCCGATCCGTTGATGGACGCCCTCTTTCCGGGGGCTTCCGCCGTGGTCGACTGGGGCCTGGAGCGCATGGAGGCGGCGCTGGAAGAACTGGGGAACCCCCAGCATCGCTACCGCTGCCTCCACGTCGGCGGGACGAACGGCAAGGGCTCCGTCGCCTCGACCTGGTCGTCGATCCTCACCCGGCATGGCCACCGCACCGGCCTCTACACCTCACCGCACCTCTGTTCCTTCCGGGAACGCATCATGATCGACGGCCACCCCGTAGCGGCCTCCCGCCTCACCGCCGCCGCCGCCCGGCTGCGACCCCTCGCCGACGGCCTCGGCATGTCGTTCTTCGAGGCGACGACCCTACTCGCCCTGCACGTCTTCGCCGAAGAGGGAGTGGAGTGCGCGTGCGTCGAGGTCGGGCTCGGCGGGCGCCTCGACGCCACCAACGTGGTCACCCCCGAGGTGACCGCGATCACCAACGTGGCGCTGGACCACCAGGAGTACCTCGGCGGCACCCTCGAGGAGATCGCGCGGGAGAAGGCGGGGATCATCAAGCCGGGTGTGCCCATCGTCACCGCCGAGGGGCGCCCCGCGGTGCTCGCCGTCCTGGAGGCCCGCGCGGCGGCCGCCGGGGCCCCCTTCCACCGCGTCGACCCCTGGCACGACATCTCCAGGCTCCGGCTGGGCCCGTACGGCACGCAGTTCCGCACCCGCACCGCGAGCGGCGCCGCACTGGAGCTGGAGACCCCGCTGCCCGGCGCGCACCAGGCCGTGAACGCCGCCCTCGCGGTGCGCGCCCTGGAGTTGCTGCGCCCTCCCCCCGCCGCCACCGCGCTGCGCGAAGGGGTCGCCGCCGTGCGCTGGCCGGGACGGGGGCAGATCCGGCGGGTGGGCGAACGGCTCTTCGTCTTCGACGTGGCACACAACACCGCAGGCGTGGAGGCGCTGGTGAGAGTCCTGGCCGACCTCGCGCCCCCCCGGCCGCTCGTGCTCCTCACCGGGGTCCTGGGCGACAAGGACTGGTCGCGGATGCTGCCACCGCTGGTGGACCTCGCCGACCGGGCGGTATTCACGAATCCCGCATCCGCACCGGCCGGACGCAGCTGGAACCCCGCCGAGGTCGCGGCCCGCGTGGCGCGGGGCACGCCGGTCGAGGTCGTCGCAGATGTCGGGGCGGCGCTGGGACGCGCCACCGAACTCTGCCGGGCCGGGACGGTCGTGGTCACGGGTTCCTGCCACACCGTGGGCGACGTACTCCGGCTCATGGGACTCAGTCCCTTCTCCCCCGACCGGGGTTGCCAAATCGGCCTTCCGCATTAGATTCGCGGCCATGTCCTCAGACAAGTCCTTCGTGAAGCTCCCCGGTTTTCGGGATTTCGTTCCCGCGGATCTCGCTCTCCGCACCCGCATTTTCGACGCCTGGCGCCGCGTCTGCGGAAGGTACGGATTCATTGAGTACGACGGGCCACCGCTGGAGCCACTCGGACTGTACGTCGAGAAGAGCGGCCCCGAGATCGTGGAGCAGCTCTACACCTTCGCCGACAAGGGTGGCCGCGAGGTCGCGCTGCGCCCCGAAATGACCCCGACGCTGGCGCGGATCCTGGCGGAGCGCAGCCGCGGGATGGCCAAGCCGATCCGCTGGTTCTCGATCCCGCAGCTCTTCCGCTACGAGCGCAGCCAGCGCGGCCGGCTCCGGGAGCACTTCCAGCTCAACGCCGACATCGTGGGCGAGGCGGGGGTCGGCGCCGACGCCGAGGTTGCGGCGGTCGCGATCGACGGCGTGAGGGCGCTGGGGCTGGGGGAAGAGGACTTCGTCGCGCGGGTGAACGACCGGCGTCTGGTGACCGCCGTCCTCGACGAGATCGGGGTGGCGGAGGGCCGCCGCGGGGGATGCCTGGCGGTGATCGACAAGGCGGGCCGCGCCGGGCCGGCGAAGACGCGCGCCGGGCTGGAGGCGCTGCGGATCGGAGACACGGCGGCCGGCGCGCTCTCCGATCTGGTGGCCGACGGCTCGTGGGAACACCTGAGCGACCGGTTCCGGTCGAGCCACGCGGTGCTGGCCGCCATGCAGCCCCTCGCAGAGCACCGGGAGATTCTGGAGGCCATGGGACTCGGTGGCTACCTTCGCTTCGACTTCACGGTGGTGCGGGGTCTCGCCTACTACACCGGCATCGTCTTCGAGCTCTTCGACCGCGCGGGCGAGATGCGCGCGATTTGCGGTGGCGGGCGCTACGACCGGCTGCTGGAACTCGTCGGCGGCGAACCGCTCCCCGCCGTGGGCTTCGGCATGGGAGACGTGGTCCTGGGCGAGTTGCTCAGGGACCGGGGGATCGCCCCGGGCGCGGGCGCGCAGTGCGACGACTATGTGATCTGGGTGGAGCCGGAACAGCGCTCTCTCGGGATGCACCTGGCCCGCGGACTCCGGCGCGAAGGCAGGGCGGTCCTCTACGGACTCAAGACCCTGGGACTCGGAAAACAGCTGCGAAACGCGAACCGCCTGGGAGCTGCCCGCGCCCTGATCATCGGGCCCGACGAAGCTGCGAGCGGGACCGTGACCGTCCGTGATCTTGCGTCCGGCCGACAGGAGACCACTACGCTGAAGGCGTTGCTGGGCGGGCGAACGCGCCAGGCCGGCGCCAACCCGGCCGAGAGGCGCACCACAGTCCCCGGCGGCACGGAAGTGGGCGGACGGTGACGGCGAAGAGGCGTTCGCCGCGGAAGTCCGCCAACCACACGGCGCGGTCACCCCGGCGGCAGGACGCGGGGGCCGCGGCTTCGGCCCGGAAGCGCGCCCTGGAGGCCGCCGTGAATCGCCGCAATCCCACCCCGGCGGATGTGGAGGAGGTGCGCCAGGTCGTTTCCCGCGCCATCCGCCGCCTGAACGTGCTGGAGACGCTGATCCTGGGCGCCGCCGTGGTGATTGCGCTGGCCGGGGGCTGGCTGGGCGCGCTCCTGGCGCACAGCGTCGTGGGGCTGCCCGTGAGGACCACCTGGATCGTCCTGTCACTGCTGTTGTTCGTGATCCCGGGAGTACTGGCCTGGACGATGGAAAGACGGAGGCACCGCCAGTCACCCGCGGAGGCGGACACGGCGGCCCACGAAGACCCTACTGGAGACCGTGACGGCTGAATGAACGCGAAAAAGACGAGCAGGAAGGGACTGACGCCCAGGTCGGAGGACTTCAGCGCCTGGTACAACGAGGTCGTCCAGCAGGCGGAACTCGCCGACTACTCCCCGGTCCGGGGCAGCATGGTGATCCGGCCGTGGGGATACGGCATCTGGGAGAACATGCAGCGTGCCCTGGACGACATGTTCAAGGCTTCGGGGCATCAGAACGCGTACTTCCCGCTGCTCATCCCCATGAGCTTCATCGAGCGCGAGAAGGAGCACATCGAAGGGTTCAAGCCCGAACTGGCGGTCGTCACCCACGCGGGAGGAAGGGAGCTGGAGGAGCCCTACGTGGTGCGCCCCACCTCGGAGACGATCATCTACTCGATGTACGCCAAGTGGGTGCAGAGCTACCGCGACCTTCCCGTGCTCCTGAACCAGTGGGCGAACGTCATGCGCTGGGAACTCCGCACCCGGCTCTTCCTGCGGACGGCAGAATTCCTCTGGCAGGAGGGGCACACCGCCCACGCCACGGAGGCAGAAGCCGAAGAGGAGGCGCGGCTCATCCTCGGGATCTACCGCCGCTTCATGGAGGACTGGATGGCGATGCCGCCGCTGACCGGGCTCAAGAGCAGATCCGAGACGTTCGCGGGGGCGGACCGCAGCTACGCCTGCGAGGCGCTGATGCAGGACGGCAAGGCGCTCCAGGCCGGGACATCGCACATGTTGGGGCAGAACTTCGCGCGGCAGTTCGGCCTGACCTTCCAGAGCGAGGAGGGCAGGGAAGAGTACGCCTGGAACACCTCCTGGGGGGTTTCGACCCGGCTGGTGGGAGGACTGGTGATGACGCACGGCGACGACGTCGGCGTGGTGGTCCCGCCGAAGCTGGCGCCGACCCAGGTGATCGTGACGCCGATCGCGCGCAGCGACGAGCAGGCGGCCGTGGTAATGGAGAAGGCCGACGGAATCGTGCGGGCGTTGCGGGACCGTGGCGTGCGGGCTGACGCCGACCGCCGGCGCCACCTCTCGCCCGGGGCGAAGTTCTTCGAGTGGGAGCGCAAGGGCGTGCCGCTGCGTGTGGAGATCGGGCCGCGGGACGTGGAGCGGGGGGAGGTCGTGGTGGTGCCGCGCGTGACGGATGACTCGGGGGCGCGCAAGCAGGCGGTGCCAGAGGCCGAAGCGGTGGCCGGCATCGGGGACCGGCTGGAGGCGCTGCAGGCACGGCTGCTCGCGGTCGCGCGGGAGCGCCGGGAGAGCATGACGCACCGGGGCGAGGTCTCCTCGGTGGAGCAACTCGGCGAACTCCTGGACGGCGGCGCCGGATTCGTCTATTCGGGCTGGAGCGGCGATCCCGCGGTCGAGGAGCGGGTGAAGGAAGCCACGAAGGCCACCATCCGGGTCATCCCCGGCGAGGAGTTCCGTTCGGCCACCGCCCCCTCGCGCTGCATGGGCGGCGGCGAAGCCCGCATGGAAGTGGTATGGGCAAGGGCGTACTGACCCCCGCACGGCTACCCTTTCTGCGCGTCGGCGGCGTCCTCCACTGCGGCGCCCACGCGCTGGACGACCTCGCCGAACGACACGGAACTCCCCTCTACGTCTACGACGCCGACCGCGCCCTGGAACGGTTTCGCACCCTGCGGGAGGCCTTCGCCCCCGCGGCCGGCGTCCCTCCCTCGCCCACCCTCCCCGACACCCCGCCCCCCGCCCCCCGTCGCCTCCTCGTCGCCTACTCCGTGAAGGCCAACCCCAACCTCGCGCTGCTGCGGCTCTTCGCGCGGGCGGGCGCCGGTGCCGATATCGTCAGCGGCGGGGAACTGTACTGCGCCCTGCACGCGGGGTTTCCCCCCGGCCGGATCGTCTTTGCCGGCGTGGGCAAGACCACGGGCGAGATGCGCGACGGGCTCAGGTCCGGCATCCGCGCTTTCCATGTCGAGAGCGCCCAGGAGCTGGAGGCGCTCGCGCGGGTGGCCGCCGAGCTGGGGCGGGAAGCTCCCGTCGCCGTCCGCGTCAACCCGGATGTGCACAGCCCCACCCACGAGTTCACGCGCACCGGGCACGCCGCCGCCAAGTTCGGGGTGCCGCCGGACGAGGCCTTCGAGCTGTACCGGCGCGTCGCGAAGCACGCCAACCTGCGCGCTGCGGGAGTGGACGTGCACATCGGCTCGCAGCTCCGCGAAGGCGGCCCGTTTCTGCGCGCCCTCGACGTAATGCTCGAAGTCGCCGGCCGCGTCCGCCACGAGCTGGGAATCGCACTCACCTACGCCGACCTCGGGGGCGGCTTCGGCATCGAAGACGCCGAGGCCGGAGAGCTGGATGTCCACGCGCTGGGCCGCGACGTGACGGCCCGGCTCCGGGGCCGCGGCATGGAGCTCATCATCGAGCCGGGCCGGTTCCTGGTCGGCGACGCGGGCGTGCTGGTCACCCGCGTCCTCTACCTCAAGCGCAGCGGCCCCAAGACCTTCGTCGTCACCGACGCCGGCATGACCGAACTCATCCGGCCGAGCCACTACGGCGGCGTGCACGAGGTATCGCCGGTGAACGAGGATGGCCAGGGCGCCGCGGAAGTCGTGGACATCGTCGGGCCGGTCTGCGAGCAGGGGGACTTCCTGGCCCGGGACCGGCTCCTCCCCGTGCCGTCCCCGGGCGCGCTACTCTGCGTGCACCAGGCCGGTGCCTACGGCTTCACGATGGCTTCGAACTACAACTCGCGGCCGCGTCCCGCCGAGGTGCTGGTGCACGGTGGCCGCGCCACCCTCGTCCGCCGCCGCGAGCGCTACAGCGACCTCGTCCGCGGCCAGTTGCCATGACCGAAGACTCCCGCAGCCGCATCCTCGTCATCGACTACGGCTCCCAGTTCACGCAGCTCATCGCGCGCCGCATCCGCGAGGCCGGGGTGTACTGCGAGATCCATCCGCCCATGCGCTCCCTGGCCTGGGTGCGGGAGTGGGCGCCCCGCGGGGTGGTCCTCTCGGGCGGGCCGTCATCGGTGTACGGCGACGGCGGGCCCGGCCTCGATCCCGGCCTCCTCGGCCTGGGCGTCCCCATTCTGGGCATCTGCTATGGCATGCAGCTCCTCGCCCAGCACGGCGGTGGCCGGGTGGTCGCGGGGAAGCGCGAATACGGCCGCGCGGGGCTGCGCATCGCCGCCGACACCCACGGCGGCCTCTTCCACGGCTTCGAGCCCGGCGAGGAAGTCACCGTCTGGTGCTCCCACGGCGACCACGTGGACGAGCCCCCCCCCGGCTTCGTCACCGTCGCCGCCACCGAGGACCTGCCCGTGGCCGCCTTCCGGTCGCGCAACGAGCCGCTGTTCGGGGTCCAGTTCCACCCCGAAGTGGCCCACACGCCGCGCGGGCAGGAGATCGTCGAGAACTTCCTCTTCCGCATCTGCCGCTGCCCCGCCGACTGGACACCCGGCGCCTTCGTGGCCGAATCGGTGGAACGCATCCGGCGCACGGTCGGTGGTGAGCAGGTCCTCTGCGGCCTCTCCGGCGGGGTGGACTCCTCGGTGGCCGCGGCTCTGGTGCACCGCGCCGTGGGCGACCAGCTCACCTGCGTCTTCGTCGACACCGGCCTGATGCGGATGAACGAGCGCCGCAGCGTGGAGCGCACCTTCCGCGAACACATGGGGATCCGCCTGGAGGTGGTCGAGGCCGAGACGGAATTCCTCGCGCCCCTCGACGGCGTCACCGACCCCGAGCGGAAGCGCCGGATCATCGGCGAGACATTCATCCGCGTCTTCGAACGCACCACCCGGGAGCTGGGCACCCACGCCCGCTTCCTGGTGCAGGGGACGCTCTACCCGGACGTGATCGAATCGCTCGCGGTCCACGGTCCCGCCGCGACCATCAAGACCCACCACAACGTCGGCGGCCTCCCCGACGACATGTCCTTCGAACTCATCGAGCCGCTGCGCGAGCTCTTCAAGGACGAGGTGCGCGGCGTCGGCCGCAGCCTGGGCCTCGACAACGCCTTCATCCGCCGCCATCCCTTCCCGGGACCGGGCCTCGCCATCCGCGTCATCGGCCCGGTGTCGCCCGAGCGGCTGCGCATCCTTCGCCTCACCGACGCCATCTACCTGGAGGAGATCGAGGCGGCGGGGCTGTACGACGAAATCTGGCAGGCCTTCGCCGTGCTGCTCCCGGTGCGGTCCGTCGGCGTGATGGGGGACAGCCGCACCTACGAGCACGTGGTCGCGTTGCGCGCCGTCACCTCCCGCGACGGCATGACCGCCGACTGGTACCCCTTCGAGCCCGCCTTCCTGGCCCGCGTCTCCACCCGCATCATCAACGAGGTCAAGGGCGTCAACCGCGTCACCTACGACGTCAGCTCGAAGCCGCCCGCGACGATCGAGTGGGAGTGAGGCGACGCCGGACGCCTCGCCGCCCCCTCAAGGCTCCGGTTCCGGCCCGCCGGCGCGCTCGCTCATCAGGCTGTCCACCTCGGTCCAGACGCCCTGCATGAAGACCACGTCCCTCCCATGCGCCTCCACGAAGGCGTCCAGATCCTCCTCGGTGATGCCCCGGGCGGCGAGCACGCTGTCGCGGACCTCATCGGTGATCACGTTGCCGGCCTCCTCCAGCTCGGCCACCCGCAGCGCCACGTAGCTCGCTACAAACTCCTCGCGCGAGATGGTGTCCGGCGACACCCCGCACCCCGCCGTGCCAAGGGCCGCGAGCACCGGCGCCAGCACTCGAGCCGCCACGCCCGCACCCGGGGCCACCCTGTCGCGTGCCCGCGCCCCCATGTCCGCCCCCGCCCGCGCCGCGGCCCTCAAGCCCGCCCCCCCCGGTTCGCCGCGCGCCACAGCATCCAGCACAGCGCTGCGAACGCCAGGGTGCCGACCACGGAAGACGCATACGGCATCACCTCGTCCATCCGCTCGTGCCCGAGCTGCCACATCGACGCCGCCTCCGGGTTGCCGGTGGCCTGCGTCACCGCGAAGATGGCGCCGCCGATCAGGACGCCCAGCAGCGCTGCCCCGGCGATCATCCCCGATGCGTAGAGCACGCCCTGCTCGCGCCGCTCGGCCAGGACGCTCACCCCGTCTTCGGTTTCCTCCTCGTCCCTGTACCGGCGGTTCAGCGCCAGCCGCATCAGGCCGCCGACCAGGATCGGCGTCATCAGCGATACGGGCAGGTAGACGCCCACCGCGAAGGCCAGCGACGGCAGCTTGAAGACGAACTCGATCACGATCGCGAGCAGGATCCCGATGGCCACGAAGCCCCAGGGCAGCGACTGCTCCAGCACCCCGTCGATCACCAGGCTCATCAGCGTCGCCTGCGGCGCCGCGAGGCCGTCCACCGTTCCGATCCCGTAGGACTCGTTGAGCACGATGAGCACGCCGCCGATCGTCACCGCGCACGCCAGCACCCCGAGCATCTCGCCGATCTGCATTCGCCTCGGGGTCGCGCCCACCAGGAAGCCGGTCTTGAGGTCCTGCGACGTGTCCCCGGCAGCGGCCGCCGAGATGCATACCACCGCGCCGACGGCGAGCACCGCCACCTTGGCCGCGCTGCTGCCGTCGTTCAGCCCCAGCGCCACCCAGATCAGCGACGTCAGGATCAGCGCCGCGATCGTCATCCCCGACACCGGGTTCGACGAGGACCCGATCAGCCCCACGATCCGGCTCGACACCGTTACGAAGAAGAAGCTGAAGATCACGATGAGGATCGCCCCCAGCGGCCCGACCGGCACCCCCGGCCAGAGCCACAGCGCGACGGCCATCAGGACCGCCAGACCGAGCACCAGCTTCATCGGCAGGTCCTGCTGGGTGCGCGGCACGCCGGCGGCCAGCTCGCCTCCGCCCACCTGGCTCACCCCCAGCCGGATCGACTCCACGATCGTCGGCAGCGACTTGATCAGCGTGATGATGCCCGCGCACCCGACCGCGCCCGCGCCCACGTAGCGGATGTAGTTGTTCCAGATCTCGCCCGAACCGAGCGCTGACATGGCGGCGGTGGCCGGGTAGACCACGCTGTCGCCGCCCCAGAGGTTGATCGCGGGAATGAGGATGAGCCACGCCAGTGCGCTGCCCCCGAACATGATCGCCGCGATCCGGGGGCCGATGATGAATCCCACGCCCAGCAGCTCCGGGGTGAAGTCGCCCCCGATCCGGGCCTTCAACGGGAGCGGAACGCTCGGCCCTTCGTTCCAGAGGCCCAGCCCGTTGCTGTTCGCCATCGCCTGGTAGAGTGCGCCGAGCCCCAGCCCCGAGAAGAGCAGCCGCGCCTTGCCCCCGCCCATGTCGCCGGCCACCTGCACCTCGGCGCAGGCCGTGCCCTCGGGGTAGGGGAGCTTCCCGTGCTCCCGCGAGATGAGGTAGCGCCTGAGCGGGATCATGAAGAGGACCCCGAGGAGCCCGCCGAAGGCCGCGATCACCGACACCTCCAGCAGGTCCACCGCGATCGTGGGGTCGGTTCTCTGCCAGATGAAGAGCGCCGGGATGGTGAAGATCACCCCCGCGGCCACCGATTCTCCCGCCGACCCGATCGTCTGCACCATGTTGGTCTCGAGGACCGTGCCGCGGCGCAACGCCCGGAAGATCGCCACCGCCATCACCGCCGCCGGGATGGAGGCGCTCACCGTCAGGCCCACCCGCAGCCCCAGATAAGCGTTGGCCGCGCCGAAGACCACCGCCATCAGCAGGCCGACGAAGACCGCCTTCACAGTGAATTCCGGGAGCGACTTTTCGGCGGGCACGTAGGGCTTGTACTCGCTGCCGGGGACGACTTCGTACGCCTCGGGGGGCAGGCCCCTGCGGGCCGGGGGGTCGACGGATGCCATGCGGAGGCTCCAGTTCGCGGGTTTTCTTGGGTTTGGCCGGCACGCGACGCGGGGCGTCACGGGCTGGCCCGGATCTTTCATGTATGGGGGAGGGCGCGGTGCCGGGACCCCTCGGGGGATGCCTGCCACTATGGCAGATGCCTGCCACGTTGGCAGGGATGCCTGCCGTTTTGGCAGCCCGGTGACCGGCGGGACCGGACGACTTCTGCCATTTTGGCCGCCCCCTGCCATTCTGGCCGACCCGGTCCGCCGCGCCACGCGCCCGAACCCTGCCAAAGTGGCAGCACCCTGCCAAAGTGGCAGCCTGGACGAACGAATCGCAACAGGAGCTTAGCCCGTGGACAGAATCCCCCCGGCATTCGAGCGGCGATGCATCCGTGCTGGGCCCGTCGCTTCACCTGTTCACGATGTAAAGACAACATTACGATATGTCATGTATACCATACATTGGGCGCCCCGAGGGCTCCGCTCTGCGTTGCTCCTTGGGCCAATAGCTCCGCTATTCGCCCCTCGTCTCGCCTTGCCAGCCCGGCGCCTCGCCGCTCTCGGTGCTCGCGGGGCTTTATCCACGGACTGCTAGAGACATGCTGGACGCGAACCGAATGACCGTGAAGGCCGCAGAGGCCGTCGCCGCCGCCGCCAGGGACGCGCTCCGGGCGGAGCACCCGGAGGTGGACGGGGTCCATCTGCTGAAAGCCCTCCTTGAACAGGAGGGCGGTGTGGTCGTACCCGTGCTGCGCAAGATGGAGGTCCAGCCCGAGCAGGTGGCGCGGGCGCTGGAGACGGAACTGGGCCGGCGCGCCAGGATCAGCGGCGGATCCGCCCCGCGCGCCTCCAGGGACCTGAGCCGGGCGCTGAGCGCGGCCGAGGAGGAGTCCCGCGAACTCGGCGATGCCTACGTCTCCACCGAGCACCTCCTCCTCGGTCTCGCCGCGGGGAAGGGAGACGCCGGGCGCATCCTCGCCGAAGCCGGCGCCACGCCCGGCCGCCTCCGGGACGCCCTCGATTCCATCCGGGGCTCCCACCGGGTTACCGACCGGACCCCGGAAGACAAGTACCAGGCGCTGGCCCGCTACTCCCACGATCTCACCGAGCGGGCCCGCCGGGGCAGGCTGGACCCCGTGATCGGCCGCGACGACGAGATCCGGCGCGTGATGAAGGTCCTGGCCCGCCGGACCAAGAACAACCCCGTCCTGATCGGCGAGCCCGGCGTCGGCAAGACCGCGATCGCCGAGGGACTGGCCCAGCGCATCGTCGCGGGAGATGTCCCCACCTCGCTGGCCGGCAAGAAGCTGGTGTCGCTCGACATCTCCGCCATGCTCGCGGGCGCGAAGTACCGCGGCGACTTCGAGGAGCGCATGAAGGCGGTGCTCGGGGAGGTCACCGAGGCGGACGGGCTCTACATCCTCTTCATCGACGAGCTGCACACCGTCGTAGGGGCCGGGGCCGCCGAGGGGGCCGTCGACGCCGGCAACATGCTCAAGCCGGCACTCGCGCGGGGCGACCTCCGCGTCATCGGCGCCACCACGCTCGGCGAGTACCGCAAGCACGTAGAGAAGGATCCGGCGCTGGAGCGGCGCTTCCAGCCGGTCTACGTGGCGCCGACCTCGGTCGAGGACACGATCACCATCCTGCGCGGGATCAGGGAGCGCTACGAAGTGCATCACGGCGTACGGATCAATGACGGGGCGCTGATCGCCGCCGCGAGATTGTCGGACAGGTACGTGGGGGGCCGGTTCCTGCCCGACAAGGCCATCGACCTGATGGACGAGGCGGGGAGCCGGCTCAGGATCGAGATCGACTCCCTGCCGGAGGAGATCGACGAAGTGGAGCGCAAGATCATTCAGCTCGAGATCGAGAAGCAGGCGCTGGGACGCGAGGACGACCCGGGCGCGCGCGAACGCCTGGGAGGCATCGAGGAGGAGCTTGCCGCGGCGCGCGAGTCGAGCCAGGCCATGAAGGCGAGCTGGCAGGCCGAAAAAGTGCAGATCGCCCGCATCCAGGAGCTCAAGGAGCGCGTGGACGGGCTGCGCACCGAGGCCGAGCGCGCGACCCGGAGCGGCGAGCTGGGCCGCGCCGCGGAGGTCCAGTACTCGGAGATCCCGCAGGCGCAGGCCGAAATCGAAAAGGCGGAGGAGCGGCTGGCCGCGCTGCAGGCGGAGGGCAAGTTCCTGAAGGAGGAGGTGACGTCCGAGGACATCGCGGAAGTGGTGGCCGAGTGGACGGGGATCCCGGTGACGCGGCTGATGGCCTCCGAGCGCCGGCGCCTCGCCGGGCTGGAGGAGTTGCTGGGCAGGCGGGTGATCGGCCAGGGCCGGGCTCTCAGTGCGGTATCCCGTGCCGTAAGGCGGGCCAGGGCCGGAATCCAGGATCCCAACCGTCCGATCGGATCCTTCCTCTTCCTCGGGCCCACCGGGGTGGGGAAGACCGAGACCGCACGCGCGCTGGCCGAGTTCCTCTTCAACGACGAGCGCGCGATGGTGCGCATGGACATGTCCGAATACATGGAGGCGCACGCGGTCTCCCGGCTGCTCGGCGCTCCTCCCGGCTACGTCGGCTACGACGAGGGCGGCCAGCTCACCGAGGCCGTCCGGCGCCGCCCCCACTCGGTCATCCTCTTCGACGAGGTCGAAAAGGCGCACCCCAAGGTCTTCAACGTCTTCCTGCAGATCCTCGACGACGGCCGCCTCACCGACGGGCAGGGGCGCACGGTCGACTTCCGCAACACGGTGATCATCATGACCTCGAACATCGCGGGGCCGGAGATCCTGGCGCGGGCCGAGCGGGCCGGTGTGGGGCGGACGGGGCGGGATGGCGCCGAGAAGCCGGATCCCGCCGCCTGGCGCGAAGTCGAGACGTTCGTCCACGGGCGGCTGAAGGAGCACTTCCGTCCCGAGTTCCTTAACAGAATAGATGAAGTCGTCGTATTCAAACCATTGTCAAAGGACGACTTGGAGAAGATCGTAGATATCCAGCTGGGCCGCGTGGCGAAGCTGGCCGAACAGCAGGATGTGGCGCTGTCGGTCTCGGACCCGGCAAGGCGGGTGATCGCAGGCGAGGGGTACGACCCGGCCTTCGGCGCGCGGCCGCTCAAGCGGGCCGTGCAGCGCCTGGTGCAGGATCCGCTGGCGATGGCGATTCTGGAGGGCCGGGTGGTGCCGGGGAGCACGGTGCGGCTGGACAGGGCGGCCGATGGTGCGGGGCTGGCGTTCGTGGGCGCGGAGGAGGCCCAGGATTGATGAAGCCATTCGCAAGGCTGGTGTCCGGCGCGCTGCTGGCGGGGGTGACCGGTTGCGGGAGTGCGGGTGCGTCCGGCTCCGGTCTGCCGCCGGGGCCGGATTCCCGGCCAGGCCCGGTCCGCGTGGTGGCGGAGTTTCTCGACGCCGCCGGACAGCGCGACCACGCGGCCATGGCCTCGCGGTTCGGCACCGGCGGCGGGCCGATCGGCGAGACGGGTGGAGCGGTCGGGTGCGCGTTCCGGAGGCTGGGCGCATGGATCGGGCTGGGCGAGCGGTGTCTCCGCCGGGAAGAGGTGGAGCTGCGCATGAACGTGATCGCCGTGGTCCTCGCGCACGAGTCGTACCGCGTGGGGAAGGAGGAGGGGGTGGTGGGGCGGGGGCGGCCCGCGGCCCGCGTCGAGGTGGAGGTCGTGACGGGGGGGCGGGGGGTGGTGGTGCCCTTTGTGGTGATCCGCGCCGACGATGGGCGGTGGCTGGTGGGGGAGGTGGGGCTGGGTGAGCTGGTGCGGTAGCCGCCGGATGCTCCCCGGCCGGATTTGTGCTACCGTTTCCCGACGGGTTGCCGTGGCGGCGGGTTGCCGTGGCCGCGGTGCCAACCAATCGGTTCTTCGCGTGCGGAGGTCTTCTACGAGATGGTTGTCCGGAATCAGGGAATCGGGTGCGGCGCAGCGCTGTCCCTCGGGGCGGCGCTTGCCGCGATGACGGTCCCCGGGCCCATTGCGGCCCAGGAGAGGGGCGAGACGTTCAGGGACTGCGCGGCGTGTCCGCTGATGGTGATCGTTCCGGGCGGGAGCTTCGTGATGGGATCCGCTGCGGACGAGGAAGGGCGGTTCCCGCTGGAGGATCCGCAACACGAGGTGACGATCGGGGCGCCGCTCGCGGTCGGAGTATACGAGGTAACCTTCGAGGAGTGGGATGCGTGTGTGAGCGCGGGCGGATGCGGGGGATACAGCCCGGGCGACGAGGGGTGGGGCCGGGGCCGCCGCCCGGTCATCAACGTGAGCTGGCAGGACGCGCAGGGCTACGTGCAATGGTTGTCCACGGAAACGGGGGAGAACTACCGGCTGCTGAGCGAGGCGGAGTGGGAGTACGTCGCGCGGGCGGGTACCCGGACTGCGCGTTATTGGGAAGGCGGTGAGTCGGCACAGTGCCGGAATGCGAACGGTTTGGACCAGGATCTCGCCCGGACCAGCGAGGGACGGGCGTGGATGGCGGAATACAACCGGACGAACCCCGTGCAGTGTGCGGACGGACACGGCCGCACCGCGCCGGTGGGAAGCTACACGGCGAACATGTTCGGACTGTACGACGTGATCGGGAACGTGAACGAGTGGACCCAGGACTGCTGGAACGAAAGATACGATGGTGCCCCGTCGGACGGGAGCGCCTGGGAGGCGGGGGATTGTTCATCCCGCTCGATTCGTGGCGGGGGCTGGTTCGGCGGTGCGCGCGTCCTGCGCTTGGCCTTCCGCCTTGGATGGCCCGCGGAAAACCGGTACTTCCTGATCGGTCTCCGCGTGGCCAGGACCTTGGATTGACGCCCGGCATGGCCCCGGCGTCCGGTGGACAAGACCCCCGCGGCGTTCCAGCGGCGACGCGTCCGCGCTGGACCGCCTGGCCGACCCGGGCCGCCTGTTCACCGGGATGGTGCCGGCTCCTCCCGGCCGTGCTCGCCCTCGCGGCGCTTTCGCCTGCGTTTCCCCAACCGGTGGCCGCCCAGCCCGGCCTGGGGGCCGTGGTATGCATCGGCAGCGAGCCCGAGGCCGTGGCGGGCGGGGACCCGGATCGGACATTCCCGCGGGACGAGGAATTCGGGTACGTCACCGATGTCGATACGGTCTACATGCAAGAGGCGGAAGAGGCGGTCCGCGAGCAGCTTGCCGGCTACCCCCTCATCCGGTGCGCCCGGTCGGGCCCGGGGGATACGCACTTGGTGGTCGTCCGGTTCTCGGCGGTCGTCCGCCGGGACGACGAGGTGGGCCCGGAGGGTCCCGGGTTCACGAACTTCGCGATCGGGTTCGGAGCGAGCTGGGGAGACGCGGAAGCCCGCGCGACCACCCTCAACGAACGCTTCACCACCTACAATGACGGAAGCAGGTACGGGAAGCTCCTGCAGCTGCGATGGGGGGAGGTCGAAGCCGACCCGGATCGTCCCGTGGTCCCGCGCCCGGAGCCCGAGGGTCTGTTCCGCGACTGCGACGCATGTCCGGGGATGGTGGTCGTTCCGGCGGGGACCTTCACCATGGGCTCCCCGGATTCGGAGGAGGGCCGCGAGAGAAACGAGCAGCCGCTCCGCCAGGTGACGATCGGCGCCCCGTTCGCGGTCGGCGTCTACGAGGTGACCTTCGCCGAGTGGGCCGCGTGCGAGCTGGCGGGGGACTGCGAAGTGGTCCGCCCGGATGACGGGGTGGAGGGCCGGGACCGGTATCCCGTCGGCGTGACGTGGGTGCAGGCGCAGGCCTACGTGGCGTGGCTGTCGGCAGAGACGGGGCAGCGGTACCGGCTGTTGAGCGAGGCCGAGTGGGAGTACGTGGCGCGTGCCGGGACGCCGGGGATGCGGTACTGGGGAGACGGCGAGGCGGGGCAGTGCGAACACGCGAACGCCCAGGACCGGGTGTATCTGACGGAGCGGCCGTCGGAGAGCGCGGCGGCCTGTTCCGATGGCTACGCCGGGGCGGCGCCGGTGGGACTGTATGTGCCGAACGCCTTCGGGTTGCACGACATCCTGGGGAACGAGGACGAGTGGACGCGGGACTGCTGGAACCCGCTATACGCGGGAGCACCGACCGACGGCAGCGCCTGGGAGGCGGGAAACTGCGGCGTCCGGGTCGTGCGCGGGGGTGGCTGGGCAACCCCGCCAGGCGCCCTGCGCGCGGCGGCCCGCTCGGCCGAGGTGATCGACTACGGGCGAATCGGGTTCCGGGTCGCCCGGGACCTGAACTGAGCGGGCGGGACCGGCCAGAATCGCCCAAATGTCATGTTTACATTACAACTTGTAATGTCCGCTTTACCTGTGAGCTCTCTCGACGAGTTCCACGAGCACGCCTCCCGTCGATCGCGGATGCATGAAGGCGATCCGGTGTCCCCCCGCGCCTGCCATGGGCCCGTCAGACGTGAAGCGGTATCCCTGTGCGGCCAGCGCCTCCACCGCACGGTCCACATCCGGCACCCGGTAGGCGATGTGATGGAGCCCCGGGCCGCGACGCTCAATGAAGCGGGCCACTCCGTTGTCGGCCGCGATCGGACGGATCAGCTCCACATTGCCGACGAAGCACACCTCCACGCCCTGCGACTCGACCCGTTCCGGCCGGGTCGCCCTTGCGCCCGACAGCTGCTCCAGCAGAGGAACCCACGCGTCGAAGGAGCGGACCGCGAGAGCCGTGTGGTCGAGCTCGGCGGGTTCCCGGGCGCGCGGGTGCCGGGCGGGGCCGCTCGCCTCGCGGACGTGGGCCCGTGCTGCGCCGGGCTCGGCGGGTTCCCGCCTGTTCAACTTCGCGGGTCCGTGTGTGTAGAATACATGCAGGAGATTCCCTGTGTCGGCGGAGTCGCAGCGGCGGCTCGCGGCGGTCCCGGGCGGACCGGCCCACCCGGCCGCGCCGAGTCACCCTCAACCGGAGAACAATAATGGCGGACAGCACGAATCTCGTCACGGTCACCGACGATAACTTCAAGGAACAGATCGAGGACTACGATGGCCTTTCGATGGTCGACTTCTGGGCCGCGTGGTGCGGACCCTGCCGGATCATCGCGCCCTTCGTCAGCGAGCTGGCCGACGATTTCGCGGGGCGCGTCCGGGTCGGCAAGCTGGACGTGGACGCGAACATGTCGACCTCGATGCGCTTCGGGGTGCGGTCGATCCCCACGGTCCTCTTCTTCAAGGGCGGGGAGCATGTCGACACCGTCATCGGTGCGGTGCCGAAGGCCCAGCTGGCGCAGAAGATCGAAGAGCACCTGTAGGGCGGGCATGCGGAAGACCGGTCCGGTGACCGCCGGGATGACGGGCCCCCATGCGGTGACGGCCCCGGTATCGCGTGCCCCGGGGGTGTGCGTCCGGGCGCTAGGGGTCTTGGCCGCATGCGCAGTGGCCGCGTGCGCCTCCACGGGATTCGGACCGCAGGGACCAGACCCCGGCGCCGGCCCGGATCCCGCGTCCGTGCCGGGCCCGAATGCCAGCCCGGATCCCGCGGCCGTTCCGCGCTCGAGTACCAGCCCCGATCCCGCGACCGTTCCGGGCCCCGGCAGCAGAGTCTTCCGCGACTGCCCGCACTGTCCGGAGATGGCGGTGATTCCGGCGGGAAGGTTCGTCATGGGTTCGCCGACCTGGAACGCGGGACGACCCTTTGATGGCGACGGACCGCCGCGGTTCGTCACGATCGCCTACGACTTCGCCATCGGAGTGTACGAGGTGACCTTCGACGAGTGGCAGGCGTGCATCGATGGAGGAGGCTGTGGCGGCCGGCTGCCCCCCGACCATGGATGGGGCCGGGGGCGGCGTCCTGTGACCGAAGTGAGTTGGGACGACGCGCACGCCTACGCGCGCTGGCTGTCGGCGGAGACGGGAGAGACCTACCGGCTCCCCAGCGAGGCGGAGTGGGAGTACGCGGCCCGGGCGGGAACCCGGACTGCCCGCTACTGGGGGGACGGCGAAGGGGCGCAGTGCCGCCATGCGAACGGGTGGGACCGGGAATATGGCGGGACGCCGCGGGGAAGGCAGATTCGCGAGCAGTTTGGCCTAACGACGGCTTCCTGCTCCGACGGACAGGGTGAAGGCACGGCGCCGGTGGGCTCCTACGCACCGAATCCGTTCGGTCTGTATGACGTGATCGGGAACCTGGCCGAGTGGACGGAGGACTGCTGGAACCCGGGCTACGCCGACGCGCCGGACGATGGCGGCGCCTGGAATCCACCGGAGTGCGAACGACGGGTCCTGCGCGGGGGCACCTGGGGCTACACCCCGGAGATGCTCCGGGTGGACGGCCGGTTGCCGTTCGAGCCCGGCCACCGCGACAACGGGCTTGGTGTTCGTGTAGCCCGGGTCATTCGCCCGCCGGGGTAGGACTGCGTGGCGGGAAGGCTCCATGTCGTGGCGACCCCGATCGGTAACCTGGCCGATCTCTCGGCGCGCGCGCGGGAGACCCTCGCCGCGGCCGACCACATCCTCGCGGAGGACACCAGGCGCGCGCGGGTGCTGCTGTCACACATCGGCGTCCCGAAGCGGCCTGCTTCTCTGCATGCGCACAACGAGGCCGCCCGCGTGGAGCAGGCGGCACGCTGGCTCGCGCGCGGCGACGACGTGGCGCTGATCTCCGACGCGGGCACGCCGCTCCTCTCCGACCCGGGGGAGCGCCTGGTGCGCCGCGCCATCGAGGACGGGTGCGACGTGGTGCCGGTTCCGGGGCCCTCCGCGGTTCTCGCGGCTCTGGCGGTCTCGGGACTACCTTGCGTGCCGTTCACCTTCGTGGGCTTCCTGCCGCGCAGGGCGGGGAAGCGGACCCGGGCGCTGGAGCGGATCATCGAGGCGAGAGAGACGACCGTGCTGTTCGAGTCTCCGGCGCGCCTGGTGGCCCTGTTGGAGGAGTTGGCGGAGTTGGCGCGCGGTGCGGGGGCGGTGGGGGCTGCGGAGGCTGGTGCGGCACGGGTGGCGGGGGCCGGGCGGCGCGTCGCCGTGTGCCGCGAGATGACCAAGGTGCATGAGGAGGTGGTGCGCGGGGCGCCGGAAGAGGTCGCCCGCCACTTCCGCGAGCGCCCGCCGCGCGGCGAGGTGACGGTCGTGGTGGCGGGGCGCGGCGATGACGATGGCGCGGCGAGCGCGGAGGCGGTGGAGGCGCTGGCCCGGGAGGCGGTGGAAGCCGGGATGGCCCCGACCGCCGCCGCGCGGGAGGTGGCGCGCCGGGCGGGTGTGCCGAGGGGCGTGGCCTACGAGGCCGTGATGGGGGTGCGGAAGGGGGGTGGGGGGCGGGTGCGGGGTGGGGTGCTGCTCGCGGCGGCGCTGTCCTTCCTCCCGGGGTTGGTCCCCGCGGATGCGGCCTTCGCGCAGGGCAGCGGACCGGTCACGATCGCCCGTCTGCAGTACGACGGGGGCGGCGACTGGTACGCGAACCCGTCCTCCCTGCCCAATCTGCTGGCCGAGGTGGAGGCGCGCACGGGGATTCCCACCGCGGAGCGGGAGGTGGCGGTCCGGCCGATGGACCCCTCGCTGCGCGACTACCCCTTCCTGTACATGACCGGACACGGCAACGTGCGCTTCACTCCCGACGAGCGCTTGGCGCTGCGCCGGTACCTGCTCGGCGGCGGCTTCCTCCACGCCGACGACAACTACGGGCTCGACGAATCGTTCCGCGAAGAGATCGCGCGCATCTTCCCCGACCGGGAGCTCGTCGAACTCCCGCCGGAGCATCCCGTCTTCCATTCCCCCTATGAATTCCCGGACGGACTCCCCAAGATTCATGAGCATGACGGTGCGCCGCCGCAGGCGTTTGGTATATTCCACCAGGGCAGACTCGTCGTGATGTACACCTACGAGACGGACCTGGGGGACGGCTGGGAGGACCCCGGTGTGCACGAGGATCCGCCCGAGGTCAGAGAGGAAGCGCTGCGAATGGGAGTCAACATCTTCGTCTTCGCGATGACGCAGGCCGCCTCGTGACCGCTGCCGCCCGGATCGCGCGCGCCGTCGACGGGGTCCGCGGGCACCTGTCGCGTTCCCTCGCGCTCACGGTGGCCGCGTGGTGCGGAACGGGTATTCTTGCGCTCCTCATCCTGGCCCCGGCGCTTGCCGGCGGCGACGGATGGCGTCCGGGAAGCCCGGTGCCGCTCCTGCTCGCTGCTCTCATCGTGACCCTCGTCCCGGGAGGCGTTTGGTACTGGCGGCGCCTGGGCCGGCACTGGTGCGCCGAGCACCGCGTCACCCGCGCGATGGACGGGACCGCCGGACTTGAGGAGGGTGCGGTGCTGGGGGGTCTGGAACTGTCGCGATTCGCCCCGCCCGGGACGTCTCCGGGCCTGCGCGAGCTGGCGCTGGCTCGAGTCGGCAAACGCCTCTCGGGAGGCTCCCGCTCCCTCTCCGGCGCGCTGGGCGAGCGGGTCGGGATCGATCGTCGCCGCGGGGTCATCGCATTCCTCGCGGCGGTGCCCGCCACGCTGCTGATGATGGGGTTCGCGCCCGCGCGCACCTTCACCGCATGGGACGGGCTGCTGCACCCGCTGGCCGTTCTCGTCGAGCCGGCGCTTCCCCCCGTCACGGTGGAGCCGGGGACCACCGAGGTGGCGCGCGGGTCGGTCGTGGAGGTGCGCGCCGATGCCCCGCTGCGGGACAGCGTCATGCTCCGCTGGGACGTCACCGGGCAGGTGACCCGGTCGCGCACGATCGTGCTCGCGGGCGGTTCCGGCACCGCATCGCTCCCCCCGGTCGCCGCCGAGACGCGCTACTGGATCGAGGCGCCGGACGGGGCGAGCAGCGCGGTGCACACCCTCACGCCGGTGGACCCGCTCTTCGTGAACACCTTCACGCTGGAGGTGACCTACCCGCCCCACACCGGCTTTCCGCCCGGGGAGTTCCAGAACGAGGTCCCGCCGCTCACCATCCCGGCGGGGACGCACTTCAGGGTGCGAGGCCGGGGGAGCCGCGAAATCGGCACAGGGGCGCTGACCGGCGCCGACGGACGCCCGGCGATGCGCTTCGAACTCCAGGGCGCCCGCTTCGAGGGGAGCTGGGTCCCGGCGCGCAGCGGCAGCTATTCCTGGACCTTCACCGACGCGGCTGGCGGCGAGGCAGCGGTGCAACCGCCCCCGCTGGAGATCGAAGTGATTCCCGACCTGCCGCCGGCGATCGCGATCGTCTACCCGGGCGTGGACACGATCATGCCGGTGAATCTCCGCCAGCCCCTCGTCATCCAGACGCAGGACGACTACGGGGTGGCCAGGGTGGAGATCGTCGTCCGCCGGATCAGCGCTGCCGGGGATGCGGGTGAGCCGGTGGTGCAGGGGGTCGAGCTCGCCGGATCCGCGGGGGCGATCGTCCGTCCGGTGCTGGACATGTCGGCGTGGACGCTCTCGCCCGGGGACACGATCCGCTACCGGGCGCGGGCGGTCGACAACAATCCCTCGCCGCAGACGAGCGAGAGCGCCGAGTACCTCCTCTGGATCGGTGGCGTGACCGAGCTGGAGCGGGCCGCCCAGGAGGAGCTGGACCGCGCGGCCGAGGACATGGAGGAGCTTGCCGAGGAGGCCCGCAAGGCCGAGGAGGAGGCCCGCGACCTGCAGGCCCGCTCCGAGGCGGAGGCGGGACGCGAGGGCAACCGCGAGGGGCAGGCGCAGTTCGAGGACCGGGAGCAGATCGCGCAGGCGCTGGAGCAGCAGGAACAGATGATGCAGGAGGTCGACTCGCTCCGGCGCGAGCTCGAGGAGCTGCGGGACGCCCTTCGGGATGCGGGGTTGGCCGACCAGGAGCTGGAGGACCGGATCAGGGAGTTGGAGCAGCTCCTGGAACGGGTGGCGCCCGAGGAGGAGCAGGAAGCACTGGCGGAGCTCGAAGAACAGCTCTCGCAGATGGATCCCGAGGAACTGGCGAAGGCGCTGGAGCAGATAGCGCTCGACCGGGAGCGCCTCCGACAGCGAATCGAGGACTCGCTGGAACAGTTCAGGGAGGCCGCACTGGATCAGGACTTCCGCGCCACCAACAAGGAGGCGGAGGAGCTCGCGGAGCAGCAGGAACTCCTCGCGCGCGCCATGGCGGAGGGTGGGGACCCCGAGCTTCGCGCGGAACAGCAGGCCGGGCTGGAGGCGGATGCCGAGGCGCTGCAACAGCGGTTGGAGGAGCTGCAGCAGGCGCTTGAACAGGCCGGCGAGCAGAGCGCGGGGGCGGGTGTGCAGGAGGCCCGCCACCAGCTCTCCCAGGCCAGGCAGCAGATGCAGCAGGCGGCACAGATGGCCATGCAGGGCCAGCAGCAGAGCGCCGGCCAGCAGGCGCAGCAGGCCGCGGGCGACATGTCCCAGGTCTCGCAGCAGCTGAACCAGGCCCACATGCAGATGCAGATGCAGCAGATGGAGGCGATCCGCGCGGCGCTGGGCCGGACCGCCGCCGACGCGCTCGCGCTGGCCCGCCGCCAGTCGGAGCTGCGAGACGAGATGACGAGGGCGAGCGCGTCGGAGCTGGTCGGGCTGCGCGCCGACGAGGCCGCGATCGCGCAGGGGCTCCGCAACCTGGCCGACAACTACGCCGAGGGGACCGAGATGGCCGCCCCCGGCGCGAGAGACCTGCTGACCGCGGTGGGGCGTGCCATGGAGGAGCTCGACGGAACGATCGCGGCGATGGAGAATACGCGCTCGCAGGGGACGTCGCCGACCGCCGAGGCGGAGAAGGTGGTCCGCACCCTGAACGAGGTGGCGCGCATGGCCATGACCTCGGGCCAGCAGCAAGGACAGGCCCAGAGCATGGCGTCGGCGTCGGAGCAGATGATGCAGCAGATGCAGGAGCTCGCCCAGCAGCAGGGCGAGATCATGCAGGACGCTTCCGCGCTGACCCCGATGCGACTCGGTGAGGAGACCATGAAGGAGCAGATCGAGGAGATGGCGAACCGCCAGGACGAGGTCGCCGACGAGCTGCGCGAGATGGCCGAGGAGGGGGAGCAGCGAGGCGAGGAGGGCAACCCGCTCGGAGACCTTTCGGCCTTCGCGGAAGAGGCGCGGCAGCTCGCCGAGGCACTCGCCCGGGGCCGGCTCGATCCCGAGGTGATCCGTCGCCAGGAACAGCTCTTCCACCGTCTGCTCGACGCCGGCCGCACCCTGGAACGCGACGAGGAGTCCGAAGAGCGCGAATCCGAGCAGCCGGGCGGCTTCACGCGGGACGCGGTCGGCGCGCTGACGGCCGGATCGCTCGACGCCCTCCGCTTCGAGTTGCCGGGCGCGGCCGCGCTGCGTGCGCTACCCCCTGCCCAGCGTGCACTGGTCGTCCGCTACTTCGAGAGGCTGAACGGCGCAGCGCGGGGCTCCGGAGGGCAGCCGGGCCCGGGCGGGAGTCGGTGAGAGCGGGGCTGCCGGGCGGGGAGAGGTTGGCGGTCGCCCTGGCCGTGCTCGCACTTGGCGCAGCGGCCGCGCCGCCCATCACCGCGCTCCAGAACCGATCCGACCTCCGGCTGGAGAACCGGATGCTCAGGCAGGCGTCGGCGCAGGAGTCGCGCGGTGAGCTGAAAGAGGCGGAGGCGACGCTCAGGGAGCTGCTCGAAATGCAGTCCGGGTCGTCGGCGGCCGTTCTGGCGCTCGAACGGGTGCTCAGGGCGGACGGGCGGCTGACCGAGGTTCTGCCCGTCTTCGATCGCTACATCGCCGAGTACCCACAGACGAGCCTGGTGTGGCAGCACAAGCTGGCCGTACTGATCGAAGTCGATTCGCTTGCGGCGGTTGAGACCACCGTGGAGAACTGGATCCGGGCCGCGCCGGGCTCGCCGGACCCGTATCGCGGGGGGGCGCGGGCCCTTGTGGAGGTCGCCGGGGAAGCGAGGGCGGCCGAGCTGATCGAAGTGGGGGTGGAGGCACTCGGGGATCTTCCCCTGCTGCTTGTGGAGCTGGGCGAGATAGAGCTGGCCGCCGGGCGGCCCGGGGAGGCGGCCGCGGCCTGGGCCCGTGCGCTGGGCCGGGATCGGGCCCGTGACGCCGAGGTGCTGCGCCGGGTCGGGGAGCTGGGGGATGAGCGTGAGGTGGTCGCCGGGCGGATCGTCGCCGCGATGGGGACGGAGCCGACAACCGTGGCCCGTCTGCAGGCCGGCGCGGAGCTCGCGCTGCACGAGGGTATCGAGAGTGAGGCGCACCGGTTGGCAAGGGCGGTGCTGGCCCGCACCGAAATAGGGGAGGCGCGGGGCTTCCTCAACGGCTTCGCGCTGCAGGCGGAGGAAGCGGGACTGCACGGGAGCGCCATGTGGGCCTACACGGAACTCCGCGAACTCGCGGGTGACAGCGAGGAGGCGCGGCAAGCCGATGACATGCTCGCGGTCCAGGCCCTCGCCGCCGGCGATACCGCGACCGCCCTCGAGGCAATGCGCCGGATCACGCTGTCCTACCCGGGTGCCACGGTGGAGCGGCGCACGGCCTGGGCGCGCGAACTCGGTGTCCTTGTCGAGTCGTCCGACACCGAAGCCGCCATGGAGCAACTGGCAGCTTTCAGGGAGGAACACCCCGGCGCGGTCGATCTGGATGGCCTCTCGGCCACGCTTGCCTCCGGTCTGCTCGGCCGGGGCAAGCGTGACGAGGCCATGGCCGTACTGAGCGGCATCGAGGGGCCGGGGGCCGCGCTGGAACGTGCTTTCCTGCTCCTCGAGAACGGTGCTGTGGCGGACGCGATCGCCGCACTGCAGGCAGCCCTGCCCGATCTTGAGCCGTCCCACGCGACCGAGATTCTTGAGCTGACCCTCGCGCTGAGCGAACTCACCGCACCTGGCGCCACGCTTGCCGGCCGGGCCGCCGTCGCCCGCCACCGCGGCGACCCCGAGCACGCCCTCGCCCTTGTTCGCGACGGCGTCGACGGACTCCCCGCCCCCGACCGCCCCGCCATCCTCGCACTGGGAGCCCGCCTGGCCGACGAGGCCGGTCCCGCCGAAGACGCCATCACCTTCCGGCGCCGCATCGTCGCCGAACACCCGGACTCGCACGAGTATCCCGAGGCCGCGCTGCGGTTCGCCCTCGCGGTCGCCGCCGAGCCGGGCGGCCGTGACGAGGCGGTGCGCATCCTGGAGGCGCTGATCGTCGCCCGCCCCGACAGCCCCGTGGTCCCGGGAGCGCGGCGGGAACTGCGCCGCATCCGGATGGGGAGTTCGCGGCCCGGCGGAGGCGGCCGGTGAAGACCAGGGCACGGCAGGCCGTCATGCCAGCCATACGTATGGTCAGGCAAGCCATACGTATGGCCGGAACGGGCGCCCGCCCGGCGCGGACCGCTATCCTTCCGCTGCTGGCGGCCGCTCTGCAGGTGCTGGTCCCTCCGGGCGGTGATCCCGCCGCCGCGCAGATGCTCCTCGTCCCCATGGACCGCACCCAGGCCAACCACCTCAAGGCGTACGGCCTGACCTACCGGGTCCTCGAGCAGGAAGGCCGCGCGGAGTGGCTCCTCAACTTCCAGGGCGGGTCGTTCCTGCTGCCGGACACCGAGAACACTCGGCGCCAGGCCGCACTGATGGGCGTGACCGTCCAGCCCGCGGGGCCGGCGGAGGAGGCCCGCATCCGGGGGATCATCGCAGCGTCCAACATGGAGTCGGTGGTTCTGGAGAAGGCGACCCGGATCGCCATCTACACGCCCCCCAACAGCGCGCCCTGGGACGATGCCGTCACGATGGCGCTCGACTATGCCGAGATCCCCTACGAGAAGATCTGGGACGAAGACGTGCTGGAAGGGGACCTGAGCGAGTACGAGTGGCTCCACCTCCACCATGAGGACTTCACCGGGCAGTACTCCAAGTTCTACATCACCTACGCGGGCGCGGCCTGGCTCGAAGAGGAGGTGGCCCGCAACGAGGAGGCCGCCCGGGCGCTGGGCCACCCGAACGTGCCGTCGCTCAAGAAGGCGGTCAGCCGCGCGATCCGCGACTACGTGGAACAGGGCGGCTTCCTCTTCGCCATGTGCTCGGCCCCCGAGACGCTCGAGCTGGCGCTGGCGGCCGCTTCGGTCGACATCGCCGCGGCCTATTCGGACGGCACGCCGCCGGACCCCGACGCCGGATCCAGGATGGACTGGGGGCTGGCGATGGCCTTCGAAAACGCCGAGATCCAGGTCTCCCCGTCGGTGAATTCCTTCTCGGACATCGACGGGCACCAGGTCAACACCCCCTGGCGGAAGCAGCTGGGCGCGTTCACCCTCTTCGACTTCTCGGCCAAGTTCGATCCGGTTCCGGCCATGCTTACCCAGAGCCACGAGTCGGTGCTGCCCGATTTCTACGGGTTGACGACTTCCTTCCTGGTCGATCGCCTGAAGCCCGGGGTGGTCAAGCTCGCGGTTGAAGGCAACTGGGCCAAGTACATCCACGGGACCCTCGGCGAGGGGACGTGGACCTACTACGGCGGCCACGACCCGGAGGATCCCGAGCACCAGATCGGTGACCCGCACACCGACCTCGAGCTCCACCCCAACTCCCCCGGGTACCGGCTCATCCTCAACAACGTCCTCTTCCCGGCCGCCCGCAAGAAGAAGCTGAAGACGTGACCCTGCTGCCCCTTCGGCTGTCGCCGGAGGCCGCGGGGGTCATCCGGGACGAAGTCAGCCGGGCCGGGGGCCGCGAGGTCTCCTTCCTGGCGGACGTCACCCGCGACCGTGTGATCGTCAGCCCGCGGGCGGTGGCGCGTGGCAACCGCGCGGCCGTGCTGGCGGTGGCCAGGGATGCGCCGGAGGGCGGGGTGATGATCCACAACCATCCCTCCGGGCTCCTCGAACCGTCCGATGCCGACCTGGCTGTGGCGGGACGCCTGTTCGAGGAGGGTGTGGGCACGGCGATCGTCACCAATGCGGCGGACGGCATGTACGTCGTGGTCGAGCCGCCCGAGCCGCGCCGGATCGAACCGCTGGAGCCCGGAGAACTCTCCGCGCTGCTCGCGCCCGGCGGTCCCCTGGAGCGACTGCCCGGCTATGAGGACCGGCGTGGCCAGCGCGAAATGCTTCGCTTCGTGGCCGACCGGTTCAACGAGGGCGGAGTTGGGCTGGTGGAGGCGGGGACCGGCACGGGCAAGTCGCTCGCTTACCTCGTGCCCGCCGCGCGCTGGGCGGTTCGCAACGGCGAGAGGACGGTGGTGTCGACCAACACCATCAACCTGCAGGAACAGCTCGTGCGGAAGGACCTCGAGATCGTGAGCGGGATCCTCGGCGAGGAGCTCCGGTGGGCGCTGGTGAAGGGAAGGGCGAACTACATCTCCATCCGCAGGGCGCGCCTGGCGGCCGATACGGCCCCCGAACTCTTTCCGGACGACCGCTCGGCGGAGCTCGAGAACCTCCTGGAGTGGATCGACCGCACGGAGGACGGCTCCCGCAGCGACCTCCCCTTCGCCCCGAGCGAGGACGTGTGGGAAGAGGTGAGGAGCGAGACCGATGCGTGCCTGCGCGCCAAGTGTCCGTTCTTCCAGCAGTGCCACTACCAGCGCGCCCGCAGGGCCGGCGCCGCGGCCGACCTCGTGATCGTCAACCACGCGCTCTTCTTCTCCGACCTGGCGATCCGGATCCTTACCGAGAACTACCGCGACGCGGCCGTGCTGCCCCCCTACAAGCGGGTCGTGTTCGACGAGGCCCACCACCTCGAGGACGCGGCCACCCCCCGGCTCGGCTCCGAGGTCACGCGAATCGGCATGTACCGGGCGCTGTCACGCCTCGACCGGGGAGGCAAGGGAATCCTGGCCTCCGCCTCGGCCACGCTGGGCAAGCTGGGCACCTCCGTCACGGCTCGGCGGCTGCGCGAACGCATCGGCCAGCGCGCCCGCCCCCTCGTCGCCGGCGCGCGCACAGCGCTCACCGCCTTCTTCGAGCTGATGGAACCCTGGGCGATCGAGCACGCAGGGCGGGGAAGCGTGCGCCTCGGCCGCCCTGAACAGGCCGGCCACTCCGCCGGTGCCCACCCTGCCGGCGCAGGCCACCGCACCCCCGCCCCCACCCACCCCGGCACGGCGGCGGGCCCGGAACCCGCGGCGGATCCCGGAATCGGCGAAGCCCTCGAAAACCTGCTCGTCGCGCTGGGGGACCTTCAGCGCGAACTGGAACTCGTCGCCGAACAGCTGGCGGACGACGAGGACATCCGCTCCGCGCTGGAGGGCCGTCTCCTCGACCTGCGCAGCTCCGCGGGCCGCCTTGGGCGCGTCGGCCGCGCGCTCCGGCTATGCCTCCTGCCCCCCGCCGCCGATCACACGACGGTGCGCTGGCTGGATGTGCGGCGCTCTTCCCGCCGCGGAGCCCCGGCCGCCAACGTCGTCTTCTCGGCGGCTCCCGTGGAGCTGGGCCCCGTCCTGGCCGAGCACCTCTTCGCGAACCTCGACACGGCCGTGCTGACCTCGGCCACGATGGCGGTGAAGGGTGATTTCGGCTACCTGAAGCGCCGGCTGGGGCTCGGCGAGGGCGCGACCGGCGACCACCCCGCGGCCGCCTCCGCCCTTCTCCGCGATCAGGCCCTCTCAGCCGAGGTGCTCGCTCGCCCCGACCCCGGCCTCCAGGTCGACGAGGCCGTCTTCGGCTCGCCGTTCGACTACGAACACCAGAGTGCGCTGATCGTCCCCACCGACCTGCCGGGTGCGCGTGGCCCGGGCGGCCCCGCCGCCTACAACGACGCCACTGCGCGGGTCGTCTTCGAGATGGCGCGGATAAGCGGCGGCGGCCTCTTCGCGCTCTTCACCTCGTTTTCCGCGCTGCGCGCCGTCGCCGCCAGGCTGCGGGAGATGGGCGCGGACGCCAGTTGGCCGCTCCACGTCCAGGGCGAAGCCGGCAGGTCGGCGCTGCTCCGCCGCTTCGCCCGCGCCGGAGACGCCGTGCTCCTCGGCACCTCGTCGTTCTGGGAGGGCGTGGACGTGCCGGGCCGGCCGCTCCGCGCACTGGTCATCCAGAAGCTGCCCTTCCGGGTTCCCACCGAGCCGCTCACGGAGGCCCGTCTCGAGGCGATGGCCGCCCGCGGGGAGAATTCCTTCTGGGGACTGATGGTCCCGGACGCCGCCGTTCGCCTCAAGCAGGGGATCGGGCGCCTCATCCGGTCGCGGACCGACAGGGGTGCCGTCATCCTCCTGGACGACCGCTTGCTGACGCGGAGGTACGGCCGCATCATCCGCGAAGCACTCCCGCCGATGCCCCTGTACAGGGGTCCCTGGAACGAGGTGCGCGGACGGACCGGGGAGTTCTATTGAACCGGCGCGTCCGCGCGCCGCCCGTCTTGTTCCCGGGCACCATGCCGGTAGATTCATAACAGCGCCTCGGCGGACAATCCGAGGTCCGCTCCACCACAACCCCAACCTGACCCGGGAACAGGCATGAAGAAGGCACTCGGTTTTCTGGCTGGAATCTTCCTCCTTTCCCTGGCCGCGCGCGCCTCGCAGACCGCGTTGCTGGGGTGGTCGCAAGGGCACTCGGATGTCGGGTTCTGGTGGTCGGTGATCACGGGCTTCCTCGCCATCGCGGGTCTGGGCACGGTGATCGGCACCTGGATCCACACCCGGAAGGCCGGGTAGGGTTTGACTCCCGCGCCCGGCAAGATCGTCTGCGTGGGGCGCAACTACGCGGATCACGCCGCCGAACTGGGCAACGACGTGCCCGCCGAGCCCCTGATCTTTCTCAAGCCGCCCTCGGCCCTCGTGGCGGACGGTGAGCCGATCCGCGTTCCCCCGGACGCGGGCCGCGTCGACTACGAGGGCGAAATCGGGCTGGTCATCGCGAACCGTTGCCGCCGCGTCGCCGAGAGCGAAGCGTGGTCGCATGTGAGCGGAGTGGTCGCGCTCAACGACGTGACCGCGCGCGACCTGCAGCGCAGCGACGGCCAGTGGACCCGCTCCAAGGGGTTCGACACGTTCTGCCCGGTAGGCAACGTTGTCGATGCATCGGCTGTCCTACCAGAAAGGCTGACCGTGACCACGAGGGTCAACGGGGAGGTGCGCCAGCGGGCTGACGCTTCGCAGATGGTGTTTTCGCCGCGTCACCTGGTGAGCTTCATATCCCACGTCATGACCCTCGAGGCCGGAGACCTGATCGCGACCGGAACGCCGGAGGGCGTCGGACCCGTGTCCCCCGGAGATGTCGTCGAAGTGGCGCTCTCCTGCGGCTCCGCGGTACGCAATCCGGTCGAAGGAGGAGACACCCTCGCGCCCGACCGGTGAGGCGCCCAGGAGAGACCGGATGATGCCAATCGCACGACAACAGCATGCAGCACCTCCGGAGGCCAGACGCCCCCGCAGCGGGCTGAGGCCGTTGCCCGTACTGGCCGGGCTGGGCGTGTCCGTGGCCCTACACCTCCTGGTGATCCTCTTCTACTCTTCGCTGGTCCGGGTCTCCGTTCCCGATGTGATCGTGGTCCCGGTTTTGACGCCGGCTCTCGAACCCGACGTCATGGAGGTCGTCCGGATCATTACCGTGGAGACCCCGGAGACCTCCACACCGGAGGAACCGACGCCCGCCGAGGAGGTCTCCGCGGTGGAAGTCGACGTGACAGGGCCCGAAATCGAAACCGAAATCGACCTGTTCCTCCCGGATCGCTACCGCAGCGCGGTGGAGCGCCTCAGGCTCGGCGCCGGCGACCCGCGCCTCTGGGAGCCTGTCGATCCACAGCTCCTGGAGCCGGCCCCCGAGCAGATCCTCGCGATCCGGATCGCTACGCTGATCGCGGAGGGGAACGACTCCGCCCTGGCCGAGGCCCAGGCCCTCTCGCGGGCCATGGACTGGACCTACACCGACGAGGACGGCAAGCGCTGGGGACTGTCCCCGGGGATGATCCACCTCGGCGACATCTCCGTCCCGCTGCCCTTCAGCTTCGGCGTTCCCTACGACTACAGCGGCGAGCGCGCCGAAATGGCCTTTCGCATGAACGACATCCAGCGCGCGGCGGGTACGCTGGCGGCCCGGCAGAGCTGGCGCGAGCGCATGGAGGCCATGCGGAAGCGCCGGGAGGAGCGGCGCGCGGAGGAGGAGGCAGCCAGGGTGAAGGCCCCGCCCACGGCAAAACCGGACACGACCTTCAGCCGGCCGGGTCCACGGTAGAAGCACTCTTGCAGCCCGAACGTTCGCGGGGAGGACCGCTCCCCAAGACCTTCGACCCCCGGTCGGTCGAGTCACGCATCCTCCGCATGTGGGAGGAGGGCGGCCACTTCGGGGCCGCGGCGCGCGACGTGGAGCAGGGCGGGGATCCCTACGTGATCGTGATTCCTCCGCCCAACGTGACATCGGTGCTGCACATGGGTCACGGCCTCAACAACACCATCCAGGACGTGCTGATCCGCTGGCGCAGGATGCAGGGGCGCGTGACGCTGTGGGTCCCGGGCACGGACCACGCCGGGATCGCGACCCAGAACGTCGTCGAGAAGCGCCTGGCCGCCGAGGGGAAGACCCGGCACGACCTCGGCCGGGGAGCATTCGTCGAGCGCGTGTGGGAGCACGTGCGCGACACCGGCGGCCGAATCCTGAACCAGCTCAAGGCGATCGGCTGCAGCTGCGACTGGGGCCGGACGCGCTTCACGCTCGACGAGGGGCTGTCGCGCGCCGTGCGGGAGATCTTCGTCCGGCTCTACGAGGACGGCCTGATCTACCGGGGCGAGTACATCATCAACTGGTGTCCGCGCTGCCTGACCGCCCTGTCCAACGAGGAGGCCGAGGGCGCGGAGGTGCGGGGGTCACTCTGGCACATCCGCTACCCGCTGGCGCCCGGGCACGAAGAGGCCGCCGCGGCCGCCCGCGCAGCCGGCGCCGAAGCGGTGGGCCAGCTTCCCGACGGCCGCTGGCACCTGACCGTGTCGACCACCCGTCCCGAGACGATGCTGGGCGACACGGGCGTCGCCGTGAACCCCGCAGACCCCCGTTACGGCTCCCTCGTCGGCACCGCCGTCGAGCTCCCACTGACGGGGCGCACCATCCCCCTCGTCGCCGACCGCTACGTCAGCGCGGAGTTCGGGACGGGGATGGTGAAGGTGACGCCCGCCCACGACTCCAACGACTTCGAGATCGCGTCGCGCACCGGCCTCGCGCTCCTCAACGTCATGACCGCGCGGGCCGTGATGAACGAGAACGCGCCGGAAGCCTTCCGGGGACTCCCGCGCGAGGACGCCCGCGAGGCGGTGGTGGCCGCGCTCAACCGCGCCGGCCTCCTCGCGGGCACGGACGACCACAACCACGCCGTCCCGCGCTGCTACCGCTGCGACACGGTCGTCGAACCCCGCCTCAGCGAGCAGTGGTTCGTGCGCATGGAGCCCCTGGCCCGTCCCGCCCTGCAGGGTTCCCGGGACGGGACCATCACCTTCGTTCCGGACCGCTGGACCCGCGTCTACGAGCACTGGATGGAGAACATCCGCGACTGGTGCATCTCGCGGCAGCTCTGGTGGGGCCACCGGATCCCCGTGTGGTACTGCGGCGACTGCGGCGCGGTCATGGCCTGCCGGGAGGACCCCGACCGCTGCGGCGAGTGCGGCAGCGCCGCGCTGGAGCAGGACCCCGACGTGCTCGACACCTGGTTCTCCTCGTGGCTGTGGCCGTTCTCGGTATTCGGATGGCCGGAGCGCACGCGCGACCTCGGGGCATTCTACCCGGGCCACACGCTCTCCACCGCGCCCGAGATCCTCTTCTTCTGGGTGGCCCGCATGATCATGTCGGGGTACCACGCGATGGGCGCCGAACCCTTCCGGCGGGTCTACCTGCACGGCACCGTGCGCGACATCCAGGGCCGCAAGATGTCCAAGTCGCTCGGCAACGGGATCGACCCGCTCGAGGTGGTGGACCTCTACGGGGCGGACGCGCTCCGGTTCACCCTGATCGCCAGCGCGGGGGTGGGCGCCGACATCCGCCTCGACCACGAGGATCTGGAGGCCGCGTTCTCGCCGGGGCGCAACTTCGTCAACAAGCTCTGGAACGCCGGCCGCTTCGCGCTGATGAGCCTGGGAGACGAGCCGGTGCCCGCGCTCGCGGAAGTCACCGGCGACCTCGCCCTCGAGGACCGCTGGATCCTCTCGCGGCAACAGCGCGCGATCCGGCGCACCGACGAGGAGCTGGACGGCTTTCGCATCCACGGCGCCGCCGAGGTGCTCCGCGACTTCTTCCGGGGCGAGTTCGCCGACTGGTACCTGGAGTGCGTCAAGCACCGCCTTCGCCCCGGCGGTCCCGGCCGCGACGCTGCCCGCGCGGTGCTGCTGCACGTGCTGGACACGATCTGCCGGCTCCTGCACCCCATGGTCCCCTTCGTGACCGAAGAGCTGTGGGGGTTGCTGCCGGCCGCGGGCACGCCGGCCCACGGCGATGGCCGCGACACCCCGCTCATCGTCGCCCGCTGGCCGGAGGCAGCATCGGGGCTCGTGGACGACCGGGCCGAGGCCGACTTCGACTGGCTGCGCGACCTGGTCGTCAGCGTCCGCGGAATGCGCAAGGAGTACGGCGTGGGCGAGGGGCGCGAGGTGGCGGTACACGTGACCGGGGGCGCGGGACCGGCGCGGGCCCGCGGCCACGGCGAGATGCTCGGACGGCTCGCGCGGATCGGGACGGTCGAGTCGGCGCCGCCGGCTGCGGGCACGATCGGCGCGAGCGCGGTCCTGCGCGACGGCACGGAGTTGTTCCTGCCGCTCGCCGGAGTCATCGACGTTGAGCGCGAGCTGGTGCGGCTCGAGCGCGAGACCGGGCGGCTCGAGGGGCGGCTGAAGGGCTTGCAGGCGAAGCTGGCCAACGAGAACTTCGTAACCCGGGCGCCAGCGCCCGTGGTCGAACGCGAGCGTGAAAAGCTCGCATCATGTAAAGTACAGTTTACAAAATTACAAGAGAAGTTGACATCCTTGCGGGGGAGCCAGGGGTGACAGCGGACGGTGGCGCCCGGTGGAATCGCGGCCGGCACCTCGCCGGAATCCGTGAAGGCCGACCTGTCCGGGCCGCCCCGCGCCGCTCTCGGCGGGACCGGCGGCTCATGCCCGCCCTGCTCGCCTTCCTGCTTACCGCCTGCGCCCAGCTCGAGATGCCACCCGGCGGGCCCGAGGACCGCTTCCCGCCCTACGTAGTCGAGACCGTGCCGGACACCTTCGCGGTGGTCGAGCCCGGGCTGCGCGACATCTTCATCCGCTTCAGCGAACGGATCAGCGAACGCGCGGCGGGCGGCACGCTGAACGAAGCGGTGGTCGTCTCTCCGTCGGCCGGGCGGGTCCGGGTCCGGCACCGCCGCGACGGAATCGCCATCCACCTGGAGGAAGGCCTGCTCCCGAACCGGATCTACCGCATCACCATACTGCCGGTCGTCAACGACATGTTCGGCAACAACCTCCGCGACGCATTCGACCTCGTCCTCTCCACCGGTCCGGAGTTCGTCCCCAACGTGGTGGCGGGGATGGTGGAGGACCGCGTGACCGGCCGGGCGGTGCGGGACGTGCGGGTAGAGGCGCGCTTCGTCCAGGACGGCGACACGCTGGTCCACTGGAACGTGAGCGATTCCGCAGGCGTGTTCTCGCTCCGCTTTGTCCCGGGCGGCGCCTACGAAGTCGGTGGCTGGCAGGACCGCAACCGGGACCGCGAGGTGGGCTCGGTCGAGCCGCAGGCCGCCTTCGTGTCTGGCGAACTGGCCACTGTCCCAGACACCGGCTTCAGCATCCTCAGCCTGATCGAGCCCGACACCACCCCGCCGCGGCTGGCCCGGGTGGACATCGTCGATTCCCTGACGCTCCGGTTCGAGTTCGACGACTACCTCGAGCCCACCGTCTCCGGCGAAACCCTCACCGGACAGCTGGTCATCGCCCCGGACCCGGACACGGCAGAGGCGGCGGAGGCGGCGGAGGACTCGCTGGCCGCCGGCCCACCCCGCTTCCTGATGCTGGACCCGGGGGCCGCCGCCCGGCACACGGATTCCGTGGCGATTGCCCGGGCCGTGGATTCCCTCGCGGCCGCGCAGGTTGCCGACTCGCTTGCCGGGGCGGAGGAACTGGATTCGCTCGGCGCCGCACAGCTCCTGGATTCGCTCCTCGCCGAACGGCTGGTGGAGCCGCTGCCGGTGATCGTGATGTGGGACACCATCGGCGTCCGCTTCTTCCAGGAGCATGAGTACACCCGCTGGCAGGCGGCCCGGGAGGACTCGGTGGAAGCGGCCGCCGAGGAGCCCGACTCGGCCGCCGGCGCGGGTGTGGGAGATCCGCAGCAGCCCGATCCCCCGGATCCTGGGGCCCAGCCGCCGGACCCCGAGGCGCCCGAAGCGGGCGGGGGCGCGGCCGCCGACTCGCTGGATATCCCCGTCGGACTGTCGGGGCTGATCATTCCGTCACGCACCCTGGTGGGCGTACTGGACCGGGAGCTGCCGCGGGGCGTCCGGTACGCGGCGAGCGTGGCGGGGGCCGTCAACATCCATGGGACCGGCGGGGGCGAGGGGGTGGACACCTTGATGCGTCCGCTGCCGCCGCCGGAGGAGGTGGAGGACAGCACGGTCGAGGCAGGGGATTCCGCAGAGGCGACGGAACCCGGGATTCCGGGCGATTCCGCTGCCGCGGGCGATACGCTGACGGCGCCGGACACGCTGACGCCGCCGGATACGCTGACGCCGCCGGACACGCTGACGCCGCTGGACACGCTGACGCCGCCTGACACTCCGACGCGGCCGGCTACGTCGACACCCCCGGACGCGCTGGCCGTTCCGGACAAGCCGCCGCCGGGTGCCATGACCAATCCGGATGCCGGCCCGCCACGAAGGGTCCGGGTGTCGGCAGTGGGTCGGTCAGGCGGGAACGCTCTTGCCACGCGGAGTGGCAGCCGTCCGCCCTGGCACCGCTCCCGCCCGGGCCGCGGCTCTGCCGGCCGGTGACCGCGCAGGACCCCCGCCGCCGCATTCCGGGCGTCGACCGCCTCCTGGACCGCCCGTGGTGCCGGGAGCTCATTGCCGCACATGGGCGCGGCTGGATTACCGGGCGGCTGCGCGCCGTGCTCGACGCCATGCGGGCGGGAAGGCTGCCGGTCCCCGACTCGGACGAGGGGTTCGCGGCGCTGCTGCGCGGGGAGGTGGCGCGGGCCGGGCTCCCCTCGCTCAGGCGCGTCGTCAACGCCACCGGCGTCGTGCTGCACACCAACCTCGGCCGCGCGCCCCTCGCCGAAGAGGCCCGCCACGCGATGGCAGCCGCGGCGGGCTACGGCAACGTCGAGTTCGACCTCGGCTCCGGGCGGCGCGGCTCCCGCTACGTCCACTGCGCCGGGCTGGCGCGGGAACTCACGGGCGCCGCCGACGCGGTGATCGTCAACAACGGGGCCGGCGCCGTCGCCCTCGCGCTGACGGCCCTTGCCGCCGGCAGGGGCGTGGTCGTCTCGCACGGCGAGATGGTCGAGATCGGCGGCGGCTTCCGCATCCCCGAGGTGGTCGAGGCCGCGGGCGCCCGACTGGTCACGGTGGGGACCACCAACCGGACCCGCCGGGCGGACTACGCGCGCGCCATCGAGCGGGGGGGCGTCGGCGCGATCCTGAAGGTCCATCGCTCCAACTTCGCCGTATCGGGATTCACCGAGGAGACGGAGCTCGCCGAACTCGTGGCGCTGGGGGCCGGGAGCGATACCCCGGTCATCCATGACCTGGGTTCGGGGCTGCTGATTGACAGTGCCGCGCTGGGGCTACCGCATGAGCCGACGCCCGCGGAGAGCGTGGCTGCGGGCGTCGACCTGGTGGCGTTTTCCGGGGACAAGCTGCTCGGCGGTCCGCAGGCGGGGGTGCTGGCGGGCAGGGCGGGGGCGGTGGCCCGGGCGAAGGCCCATCCGCTGTGCCGGGCGCTCCGCTGCGATAAGGTCACGCTGGCCGGGCTCGAGGCCACGCTGGCGCTGTACCGTGACCCGGAGCGCGCGCGGGAGCGCATCCCGGCGCTGCGCATGATAAGCGTACCGGTAGAGGAGCTCAGGCGTCGGGCCGAGGCGGTGCTGGCCGAGGTGGCTGGGCAGGCGCGCGGGACGGGGGAGGGGGGCGGGGACGGGGCCGCGGGTGAGCCCGGGCCGCGACCGGCTGCGGAGATCGTCGAGGGGTGGTCGCTGGTGGGCGGGGGGACGTATCCGGACGCTCGCCTGCCCGGCGCGGTGATCCGCCTGGACGCGGGCGAGGACGCAGATGCGTGGCTGGCGGTACTGCGCGCCCACGACCCCCCGGTCGTCGCGCGGAGCCGCAAGGGGCGGGTCGTCATCGATCTGCGTACGGTCGCGCCGAACGAGGACGAGATCGTCGTGGCGGCGCTCCGGTCGATCGGCGCGAAGATCTCCCCGGGCGGGTAGCGTCCCGTGCAAGGAGCTCCCGTTGCGCGAGGTGGTCGCCGGGCGGTGTTCGCCGACCGCGACGGCACGATCATCGAAGACCGGCACTACATCGCGGATCCCGCCGAGGTCGCCTTCATCCCGGGCTCCCCGGAGGCGCTGATCCGCCTGCGCGCCCTCGGGTTCGCCCTGGTCGTCGTCACCAACCAGTCGGGGATCGGCCGCGGCCTCTACACCCTCGCCGACTACCGGCGGGTGGCCGCCGAGACGGATCGTCAGCTGGAGCGGGCCGGGGTCACCATCGACGCCACGTACTTCTGCACCGACGCGCCCGGCGGCGACCCGGAAACCACCTGCCGCAAGCCCAGCCCGGTGCTGTACCGCCGGGCTGCCCGCGACCTCGGACTGGCGCTGGCCGGATCCTACTACGTGGGTGACAAGCTCAGCGACGTGCTCCCCGCGGCGACGCTCAGGGGCACCGGCATCCTGCTTCGCACCGGTCACGGCACGGCAGAGGAAGAGAGGATGGCGGAGGACGGCGGGTCCGGCGGCGGTTGGCTGGTGGCCGACGACCTGGCCGGAGCCGCGGAGCTGATCGAGCGCCTGGAGTCCTGACGGCACGTCCCGACGCTGCGGCTATGGCGACCCGCCGGGCCGCACCCTGAATGGTTTGGCGACCCGTTGCCCCCTCGTTGACCCGTTTTCCCCCCTGGAATAGCTTTTGAAACGGGCTTGTGCCCGGCGTCAATCCGAGATCAACGGAGTGCAATACGGGACCCATGGACCTCACGCTCACCCCTGAAGCCACACGCAAGGTGCGGGGATTCCTCGCGGATTTCGGCGAGAGCCCCGAGGCCGGACTGCGGGTCGCCGTCCTCCCGGGAGGGTGCTCGGGATTCCAGTACGAAGTGGACATCGACGCCGGCCCCGAGGGGGACGACGAGATCCTTCTTCACGACGGGATCCGGATCTTCGTGGACCCCTTCAGCGCGCAGTACCTGGAAGGGATCGAGATCGACTACGTCACCTCGCTGATGGGCTCGGGCTTCTCATTCAAGAATCCGCAGGCCACCGGGGGATGCGGTTGCGGCAGCTCCTTCACGGTCTGACGCGGAGCCCACCGATCGAGATCCTCACCTTCACCGGCGGCCCATTCGTTCAGAACACCGTCCTGGTTGCCTGTGACGACGGGCGCACGGCCGTGCTTATCGATCCCGGCGCCGCGACCGCCGAAGCCCTTGCGGTCGCCCGCGCCCGGAACCTGCACATCGCCGCAATCCTCCTGACCCACGCCCACCTCGACCACGTGGACGGCGTCCCCCTGGCCAGATCCGCCACCGGCGCCCCCATCCACTTGCATCCGGACGACCGCATCCTCTACGACAACCTCCCCGCCCAGGCCGCGGCCTTCGGCGTCGCTTCCTTCGAGCTGCCGCCGCCGGACCACGACCTCGTCCCCGGCGTCAACGTCTCCTTCGGCGCTTCCGAGTTCGAAGTCGTCTTCGCTCCCGGCCACGCGCCGGGCCACGTCATCTTCGTCTCCACCACGGAGCCCGTGGCCATAGTGGGCGATGTGATCTTCTTCGGCTCGATCGGGCGCACCGACCTGCCGGGCGGAGACTACCAGGTGCTCATGGACTCGATCCGCACCGGGGTGCTGACCCTTCCTCCGGAGACCCGGCTGATCACCGGACACGGACCCGAGACGACCGTCGCGCACGAGCGGGACACGAACCCCTTCCTCGTGCCCGTCTACGGCGGCGAATTCGTTTGAGGACGGACGCGTCCGTGGACGTGCGGGCGGCGGGCTTGTCGGGTGCCGGCAGCGCCGGTTCCGCCGTCACCCACCCGTGCGGCCGCACGAGCCGGTGAGCGTCCCCTTCGCGGTTCTCGCGTCGGGATCCGGCACCAACATGCAGGCGCTCCTGGACCACGAGGGGGAGGGTGCGGCGTACCGCATCGAACTCCTCATCACCGACCGGGAGTGTGCCGCGGAGGAGCGTGCCCGGGCGCTTGCGCGGGCCGTGTACCGGGTGGATTTCCCCCGAGGAGGCGCGACGGGGAGCGATGCCGGGCCCGTCCCCTCCCGCGATCCGGCCGCCACGCCGCAAGACACCTGTGCCGCCCAACTCCTCCGCCTCCTAAAACGACACCGCGCCGAAGGAATCCTCCTCGCCGGCTTCCTCCGCCTCGTCCCGGCAGAGGTCTGCGCCGCCTACCGGAGCAGGATCCTGAACATCCATCCGGCGCTGCTGCCCTCGTTCGGGGGAAAGGGGATGTACGGCCACCACGTGCACGAAGCGGTGCTGCGCTCGGGCGCGTCGCTGTCGGGGCCGACCATACACTTCGTCGACGAGCGCTACGACGAAGGCCGGATCCTCGCACAGTGGGCGGTCCCGGTGCTCCCCGGCGACACGCCGGATACGCTGGCCGCCCGCGTACTGCGCGTGGAGCACGCCCTCTATCCCGCGGCCGCGGATGCGCTGGCCCGGGCGGTGCAGGGCGGATGGCCGGACGGCGGAACGGCTCCGGTGTTCTGCTGGCCGGGTGGCGAACGGCCGGCGGGGGCGTCCAAGGCGGATGCGGAAACTCCGGCCGATGACCGGTCCTGCGCGGCCGCGAACCTCGAACAACGAATCCAGCAAGCCTTCGGAGGCGCGGGTGACTAGCCGCAGAGCACTGCTCAGTGTGTCGGACAAGACGGGAATCGCTGAACTCGGCAGGGCGCTCACGGAGCGCGGTTGGGAGGTGCTCTCCACCGGCGGTACGGCGCGGGCGCTCGCGGCGGCCGGGGTCCCCGTAACCGAGGTGTCGGTCGTGACCGGCCACCCCGAAATGATGGACGGCAGGGTCAAGACGCTGCACCCCGCCATCCACGCCGGACTGCTCGCGCGCCGGGACCAGCCGGAAGACATGGCCGAGGTCGCCCGCCAGGGCTACGCTCCCATCGACCTGGTCGCGGTGAATCTGTACCCCTTCCGGGAGACCGTCGCCGCACCGGGCGTCACCCTGGGCGAAGCGATGGAGAACGTGGACATCGGGGGCCCCACGCTGATCCGCGCCGCCGCCAAGAACCACCGGGACGTGTGGGTGGTGGTGGACCCGGGGGACTACCGGGCCGTGCTGGAAGCGGTTGAGGGTGAGGAGTTTGCCGGGTCGGAGGACGGGGTGGGGACGCTGGGGTCGGATGCGGAAGCGGGAGCGCTGCGGCGTCGGCTCGCGGCCAAGGTGTATCGGGAGATCTCTTCGTACGACGCCGCTGTTGCGGACTACCTGGAGGGCAGCGCTACAGAGGACGCGCCCACGTCGCATCCGGCCTTTGTTCGCCCGGCGAACAAAGTCGACGATTCAATGCCCCCGCAGCTCACCTTGGCACTGACCCGGCAAAGCCTGCCCAGGTACGGCGAGAATCCCGGCCAGGACGCCGGATTCTACGCGCCGCAAGGCACATCACAAGGTATAGCAGAACTTGAACAATTACATGGTAAAGAGCTTTCCTACAATAACTTGCTTGACCTGGACGGCGCACTTATCAGCCTCGCCCCCTTCGCATTTGCGCTCGAACCGGCCGTCTGCATCGTAAAACACACGACCCCGTGCGGTCTCGCGCTGCGCCCCACGCTCGCCGCCGCCTTCGAGCGGGCCCGCGCCACCGACCCGGTCTCGGCATTCGGGTCCGTGATCGCGGTCAACCGCCCCATTGACCGGGACACGGCGTCCGGGATCGGCGGAATGTTCGTGGAGTGTGTCGTTGCGCCGGACTTCACTCCCGATTCGCTTGAGGTGCTTACCGAGAAGAAGAACATCCGCCTGCTGCGCTTTACGGGTTCGGCCGCGCCCCACCCGGCCGAGCCCCTGCACGACGGCCGCTGGATGGAGCTGGAAGACTCTACCCGCGCCGCGGCCCGGCGGCTGGCGCGGGCCGCGGGTCATTCGGGTGCGGACGGGGACGTTGGGTCGATCAGCTTCCGCTCCGTCTACGGCGGCGTACTCTTCCAGTCGCTCCCCGACCCGCCCTTCCACGATCCGGCCGCCCCCGGCTGGAAGGTGGTCACCGCTCGTGGGCCCTCCGAGGCCGAGCGCGCCGACCTGTCGTTCGCCTGGGCGGCCGTCGCCGGGGTCAAGTCCAACGCCATTCTGCTCGCAAGGGGATTGGCAACGGTCGGGATCGGGGCGGGTCAGACCAGCCGCGTGGATTCGTCTCGCCTGGCGGTGAGCAAGGCCCGTGAGCACGGCTTCGCCGGGGAGCTGGAGGGCTGCGCCCTGGCATCCGACGCCTTCTTCCCCTTCCGCGACGGAGTCGACGCGGCTGCCGAGGCGGGGGCCGCCGCGATCATCCAGCCCGGCGGCTCGATCCGTGACGACGAGGTCGTCGCCGCCGCTGACGAACACGAGATCGCCATGGTCTTCACCGGGCGGAGGCTCTTCCGGCATTAGCCCTCCGGGGCCATCTTGGAGGGCAGGGAGGGGTGGCAGAGCGGTTCAATGCACCGGTCTTGAAAACCGGCGTCCGAAAGGACACGTGGGTTCGAATCCCACCCCCTCCGTACTCTCCACAGCGGTACGTCATGGCATGCGCCAAAGCCGCAACGACGAGATGCCTCCGGCTTTTGAGGCACGTCGGACGTATCGCTCGTCCGCCGTGACAAAGACACCCCCAAGGCCGAGCGCCACGGCGTGGTAAGCCGCGTCGTAGAAGGCGACCCCGTACGTCACGGACAGGGAAACGGCCCTGCTTCTCCACCTGGAATCCAGTCGCGCTTCGGTCAGGCCGAAATCGGCCAGCGACGCCAGCAGTTCGCCGGCATCGTCGGGAAACCGCCTCGCCAGCGTGTTGCCCACCTCGTAGATCCAGAGCTGTGGAACGACCAGATCGAGCGTTCCGGCCACGGCTTCGTCGCGCAATGCCAGCGCGGCGTCCGTGTCTTGCTCGTCGTCGCCCGGGAGGACCCACTTGAGAAGAACCGATGCGTCGGGCGTTACGATCACGGTCGCCGTCGCTCCCGGCCCTCACGTATCCACCGGACGATCTGGTCGGTCTCGACCGCGGGAATCCGAGTGCGAAGCGCATCCATCCGGGCGGAGGCATCCCGCCTCCTGGCCGCGCCCGCCCACTCCCGGATCGCGGCGTTGACGGCGCGGCTGCGGGTACCGCGCGGCAGCCTCCCGATGATGCGCCAGGAGTCCTCGTCCATCATGATGTTGACCCGCCGAGCCATTCTGATTCTCTCCCAAGTGAGGACTAGAGGTGTGTGTAAAGATTACACATCACGGGCCGGGGAACAACACGTCACCATCAGGCGATGCGTCCGACGGCTTGCTCCCGGAGGGCGGCACTCCCTAGGATCACGCACCGTCGGTGGCTCCACGCTCGCCCGCTCCCCCTCCGCTTCACCTACGAAAGGCCCGACCCTTGAGACACTCCATCCCACCCCTCCTTCTCCTCCTGACCCTCCTCTCCCAACCATCCCACACCGCCGCCCAAGGCTTCGGCAACGCCGTCGCAGTCAGTGGCGACGACGTGATCATCGCGGAAGCCCTCAACGAGCGTACGCCCGGCTACGTCTACGTCTACCGAGGCAGCGGCGGGAGCTGGACCGAAACGCAGCGGCTCTCTGCCTCCGACGCGGCCACCGGGGACGGGTTCGGGCAGTCCCTCGCGGTTGCGGGAGGCGATCTGCTCGTGGGATCATCGGGCGCTGCAGGCGGACCGGGGGCGGTCTACATCTTCCGCCGGAACGACGCGGGCGTCTGGACGGAGAGCGGCAGGTTCACGCCCGGTGACGGCGAGGAGGGTGCCGGCTTCGGCGGCACGATCGCGGTGGCCGGCGGCGTGGCCCTCGTCTCCGCCCCCGGGAGCCGGGACTCGCGCGGCTCTGTCCATGTCTTCACACGGAGCGAGGCGGGCGAGTGGTCGGAAGAGGCCCGGCTGATGACCACCGGCGGACAGCCAGGGGACGAGTTCGGCGCTGCCGCGGCCACCGATGGCGAGTTCGCCGTGGTGGGGGCGCCGACAAGGGCTGACGGCCGCGGAGCCGCATACGTCTACCGCCGCGGGGCGGACGGAGACTGGACGGAGGCTGCGATGCTGGAGCCTGAAGCAGAGGCACCGGTCCGGTTCGGATCGGCCGTGGCAGTGGGTGGCGGAAGGCTGCTGATCGGTGCGCCGAGAGAGGACAGGGTCGCGGGAGCGGTACACAGCTACGCCCTCGACGAGTCATCGGGCGAGTGGCAGGCCGACGGCGTCTATCGCGCCTTCGACGAAACGTTCGGGACCTTCGGCAGCAGCATTACGCTCGCCGGGGGCGAAGTCTGGATCGGTGCCCCGATGGCGGGCGGCGTCGAGGGCCGGTACTACGTGGTTTCGACGGATGCCGATGGCGGGTGGGGAGCGATGAGGAGCTTCGCCGTGGATGGTCTGGCGCGGCGGGATCAGATGGGGACGGTGCTGGCCCTGGGCGCGAGTGCGGGCGTTGTCGGCCTGCCGCAAGACGACTTCGGGATGGGCACCGCGGTGATCATCGAACGGCAGGGCGACGGCTGGACGCGGGGCGTCAAGGTGGCCAGCGAGGTCGCCTTGCTCGACGCCATCACGGGCGGCGACATCGCCTGCGAGGACGGATCCGCGGATGTCTTCGGGTGCGCCAACGTCGACATTGTCTCGTTCCTTCCTGTCGACCAGATCGGCGGCGAGCGGGGTGTCGAGGTGAACGACATGTGGGGCTGGACGGACCCGGTCACGGGCACGGAGTGGGCGCTGGTCGGTCGCTACGACGGCACCTCCTTCATCGACCTCAGCGACCCGGGGAACCCGCGCTACGTCGGCAACCTGCCGATGACCGAGGGCGCGAACCCCAGCGTCTGGCGCGACATCAAGGTGTACGAGGACCACGCCTACATCGTCTCGGACGGGGCGGGGGAACACGGCATGCAGATCTTCGACCTGACGCAGCTGCGCGACGTGACCGGCCCTCCCGTCACCTTCGAGGCGACGGCCATGTACTGGGGAATCCACAGCGCCCACAACGTCATCATCAACGAGGACACGGGCTTCGCGTACACGGTGGGGTCGAACGGCGGCGGCAACACATGCGGCGGCGGACTCCACATGGTCGACATCCGTGAGCCGCTGAGCCCGACCTTCGTCGGCTGCTTCACGTCCCAGTCGGGAGCGCCGGCCAGCCACGACGCGATGTGCATCACCTACACCGGGCCCGACGCCGAGCACCGCGGCAAGGAGATCTGCTTCGGCTCGAACGGAAGGATGCTCAGCATCGCCGACGTGACCGACAAGTCGGCGCCCGTGGAGCTCGCCGCGAGCGACTACCCCAACCGGAGCTACACCCACCAGGGATGGATCGACGAGGCTCACGAGTACTTCTACATGAACGACGAGATCGACGAGGTCGACGGGAGCGTCCCCAGCACCCGGACCCTGATCTGGGACGTGCGCGACCTGGACGATCCGATCCTCGCCGCGGAGCACTTCTCCGAAAACCACGCCTCGGACCACAACCTCTACATCCTCGGCGACCTCATGTACCAGTCCAACTACCGGAGCGGGCTGCGCATCCTGGACATCTCGGACCGGGAGAATCCGGTGGAGATCGGCTTCCTGGACACCGTGCCCTACGGCGAGGACGAGCCCGGTTTCGCAGGATCGTGGAGCAACTACCCGTACTTCAAGAGCGGGATCATCGTGGTGACCTCGGGCAAGGAGGGGGTGTTCGTGGTGCGGAGGGTGCCGCAGGTGCTGATTCCCTGATTGAGGTGCTCCTGGCCGCTACCAGGCAGGGGGCGGCTCCGGGGTTTCCAGGCGGGTTCTGCAGTTGGATCAGGTCGGCTGGCGTTTGCGATACGATCATAATAGTATTACTATGATAGTATCATTAACACCACAGAACCTCATTCAAGGGGGAAGGATGGCCGGGATGCTTCAGTTCCTCGAGCACATCGGAAACGTCAGCCTACTGACCTTCTGGGTGCCTGTGCTCGTCTGGACCGCCCTGGCCGGGGTGGCCGCACTTTGGCTTTCGATGGCCCGCAACCTTCACCCGCTGGGTGGGTATCGGCTGCGGCAGGCGCTTCTTCTGGCACTGCCCGCATCCATCCTCGCCGGACCCTGCCTGCCGGGATTGTCGCTGCCCTTTGCCTGGGCGCCAGCTGCTGAATCGGCTGCGGCGGCAACTGCGAGTTCGCTGGAACCTGTTGTCGCGCCGGCAGCCACGGCCCCGACACCCTCCGCCCGTGCAGGCTCGGGCGCGTCAAACCCGGCCCCGTCCGCCTCGGGCGGGATCGATGGATCATGGGCACCAGCCGATGCCGCGCCCGGGATGGCCGATCCGTTGCGCGTTCCCGGCATCGACATCACCTTGACGCTCCTGGGGCTGGCATTGATCGCGCTGGTCCTGCTGGCAGTGGTGCGGCTGCGGATGCTGGCCACTGACGCGGGGAAACTCCGTATGCTCGGCCGGGCCGCGCCCCGTGTTCGCGATCCGTCGGCGACCCGGCTTCTGAGGGCACTCGCCGGGCAACTCGGGGTCCGCCGACCGGTCGAGCTGCGGGAAGGACCGCCCAGGTGCATACCCGCAACCTTCGGCACCTGGCGCCCCGTCGTCATTGTTCCACCCGAACTGCTTGAATCGCCCGATTCGTTGCGGGCCGTCCTGCTGCACGAGTTGATCCATGTTCGGCGCGGCGACCACGCCTGGGCCCTCCTGGACTGCCTCACTGCGGCCGCCTTCGCTTTTCATCCGCTGGTTCGGGTCTTGCGGCGGGGGATCCTGCACTATCGGGAGACCTCCTGCGATGCCGAGGTGCTTTCGGTGGGCAAAGTGCCGGTTGCCCAATACGCGGAACTGTTGGTCCGGACTCACACCGCGAACCGGGTCGCAATCGGCACGCCGGCCGCGGCCTTCTTCTCACAGCCGTCCTCCCTCAGGCAGAGGTTGGAGACGATCCGGAGGCTGGGGAATTCGCGACACCCGCTGCAGCGGCCCGGCAGGTTGGTCCTCGCCTCCGTTTGCGTCTTTGCCGGGCTGGTGTTCGCCAGCGGAGCCACCACGGTCGGCGAAGCTGCGGACCGATCGCCGCGGTGGCCGGAGACGTTGCCGGCGCTGAACCCCAGCCAGGCTGAGCGGCCCGGACAACGGTTCCAGGACTGCCCTGACTGCCCCGAGATGGTGGTGGTCCCGCCGGGCAGCTTCCTGATGGGCTCGGCCCCGTCCGAAGAGCAGCGCGGGCTCAATGAGGGGCCGCAGCGCCGAGTGACGATCCCGGGGCCGTTTGCGGTGGGAGTCCACGAAGTCACCTTCCAGCAGTGGGACGCTTGCGTTCGGCGAGGCGGCTGCCGCGGTTACCGGCCGGACGACGAGGGCTGGGGCCGCGGGGCCTTGCCCGTGACCAACGTGAGCTGGGAGGACGCGCAGGCGTACGTCGCATGGCTTTCCGAGGAGGCTGGAGCCGAATACCGGTTGCCGAGCGAGGCGGAATGGCAATACGCCGCCCGGGCCGGCACTCGCACGGCACGGTACTGGGGCGAAGGCGACGCCGAACAGTGCCGCTACGCGAACGGGGCGGATGAGGTCCTTCGCGAGCACGATCCGGATCCTCCGATCGCCTTCTGTTCCGATGGCTACGCGCAAACCGCTCCTGTGGGATCGTTTCAGCCGAACGGATTCGGCCTCCATGATGTGATTGGCAATGTGCAGGAGTGGACGCAGGACTGTTGGAGTGGGGGGTATCGGAATGCCCCAGTCGATGGAAGCCCCCTTGAACCCGATGATTGTTCGCAGCGCAACCTGAGCGGCGGATCCTGGGCTCTCGGTCCATGGCACCTCCGCTCCGCCAGCCGGTTCGGCGCCGAAGCCGATGCAAGGCACCACGGCTTCGGATTCCGGGTTGTCCGGGTCATGAAATGAGCAGGTGGCTCACTCTGACTGGTGCTGTGTGCCTGGGCGCGTGCGCAGGCTCGGACGCGGGGAGCGGCACCGGATGGAACTCCGTGCGGGAGACGTTGCCGGGTGGAGTGGTGCACGTCACCCACACACCCCCGGCCGAACCTTCGCCGACGTGGACGCTGGTGGAAGAGATGCGCATCGGCACCGTCGAAGGCGGCCGGCCGGATTCCTTCTCGGAGCTCAAGGGCCTCGTCCTGTTGGAGGCAGGCGGCTTCGCCGTGTTCGAGTCGCAGGCCCAGGAGATCCGCGTCTTCGGCCCGGACGGCTTGCATCTGGCGACGCATGGACGGCGGGGCGAGGGGCCCGGAGAGTTCGTCGACGCCAACGGCCTGATGCTGGGCCCCGGGGGGCGGCTATGGGTTCCGGACTCGCGCCTCGCACGGATGTCCGTATTCGATCCGGTCGCCGGCTTCATCGAGTCCTTCCACTTCATCTCGTTCGTGCGGGGCTGGATCTGGACGGGCCGGATGACCGCCGACGGGCGCATCGTGAAACACGAATCGAGCATGCTCAGGATCTTTGACGGCACGATGGCCCAGGTGGACTCCATCCCGCTGCCCTCCGAATCGGACGGGGAGTACGACCCGAACAACGATCCCTTCTCCCTCGAAGGGATGGCGGCCGTTCCCTTCTACCCCTCGTCGACCGACCTGATCGGGCGGAATGCCGAGATGTGGACCGCGGAGCCCCGGGACTCCCACTACCGGATCATCCGCTGGAATCCGGGGGCGGACACGACCCTGTTGGTGACGGTGGAGCGTCCGCCCGTGCCGGTCACCGCAGCCGAGCGCGACTCTGCGATCACCGAAGTCCGGGAGAGCCTGGAGCAGTTCTGGGGCATCACGAGGGAGATGGACTGGTCGAAAATCCCGGGGGTGAAGCCGCCGGTGGAGACCCTGTTCGATTCGGTGGAGGGGAATCTGTGGGCGCTCGTCCCCTCCCGGGACGGTGTCGCGACCTACGATGTGCTGGCCCCGGACGGCTCCTATCTGGGCACGGCGGTTGCGCCCGGCCTTCACCCCGTGTTCTGGATCGATCCCGTGGTGCGGGGGGACACCTTCTGGGGAATCGTGACCGATGAACTCGAGGTTCCGTACGCCGTGCGCGCGAGGATCGTGCCGGCCGGGTAGCGACGGCTGACGGAGTGCGACGCATCCCGGACGGAGCTCCGCGGATGTTCCACGAGTGTTCCACGAGTGTTCCACGGGTGTTCCACGGGTGTTCCACGGCGTCGACTTCACGAGCGGAAAGAGCCCTGCGGCTGATTGACGCCATGCCGCGATGACTGCCACAATCAGTCGACGAATGTCCTGAACCCGGACCCCGCTCGCCCGGAGGAGCCCACCGGCCCATGATCCGCCGCATTCAGGCCCTCAACTACCGCTGCCTGCGCTTTGGGGACATCCCGCTGGGCGAGCGGCAGGTGCTGGTGGGGCCGAATGGGGCGGGGAAGAGCGCGCTGATCGGCGCCCTTGGCTTTCTGAGCGACCTGGTGCGTAACGGGCCGGCGGCTGCGGTGGCGGAGCGCGCCGGCGAGTTCCGCGACCTGGTGTGGGGGAGACCAGAGGAATCGCCCGGGTTCGAGTTGGCCGTGGAGCTGGAGTTGCCCGCGGAAGTGCGGGAGCAGCTGCCTCCGGAGAAGGGGTATCGGACGTACCGGTACGAGGTGGCGCTGGCGGACGGCGATGGGGGCGCACACATCCGGGCGGAGCGGGGGATTCTCGAGCCCATGCGGGAACCGGCCGGTGCCGTTCAGGACTATCTCTTCCCGGATCTGCCCGAGCCACCCCCGACGATTCTGGCCCCGGCGCGCCCGGGGGCCCGAACAGTCCTGAGCAAGTCGACAGGCGGCACGGACCGGTTCTACGTGGAGCAGGATCCAAAGGGCTGGGTCACCGAAATCGCCCTGGGTCCGCATCGGTCCGCGCTGGGCGGGCTCCCCGAGTCCTCCGACAGGCTTCCGGCGTCCACCTTCGCCAGGCGGGCGCTGGCGACACGGATCACCCGGCTTGGCCCCCGCGTGGCTGCGATGAGGGGCCCGTGTGGACCCGGCGTCCCCGATGCGGAGCTGCTGGAGACCGGGTTCAACCTCCCCTGGGTCGTTCGCAGACTGCGCGACGAGCACCGCGAAGACTTCGACGAGTGGCTCACCCTGCTTCGCGGCTCGCTTCCCGGCCTCGAAGACATCCACTTCGCTCGGCGGACGGCCGACCGTTACGGCTACCTTGTCCTGCGGTACGGCGGTGGCCTCGAGGTACCCTCCTGGCTCGCCTCCGGCGGCACCCTGCGGCTCGTAGCACTGACGCTGCCGGCGTTCCTGCCCGCCCCCGGGGGCATCCTTCTGGTCGAAGAGCCCGAGCGCGGCATCCATCCGGACGCCCTGGACGGGCTTTACGCCTCGCTGTTCTCGATGCGCGGCTCCCAGGTGATCGCGACGACCTATTCGCGTGCGCTGCTGGCGCGGCTGGACCCGGACGAGGTGCTATGCCTGGAATGCGGGCCTGACGGCGCTACGCGCGTCTCCCGCAGTCCCGGCGCAACGATCGAGTCCGGGCAGCCGCCTCCTCCCCAACCGCGAGCGCCTCTCGACCACGCCTGACCATGTTTGGTCTCCTCTACTTTGCGAGGCTGAAGCGGAGGACGGCGACCCTGTGCACCTCGGTTGTCGGGTCGATCACGACTCCGACAATCGTGTCCTCGCCGAAGAACGGCGGGGGATCCGACAGCAGGGGGACCGGGGCGACGACGGTGCCCGCATGGCGCCCGTCGTGTTCCAGGACGTCATAGAACCGCGACGAGGCCATGCCTTCCGCAGGCCAGCGCTCGACCCAGATTCGGTCGGATGCACCCGCATGAAGGGAAATGAACGCCGGCAGCGAATCCGGAAGCTCCCCACGCAGGATCTCGGGTGCGACGTGGAAGACATCGTCAAGTGGGACAGGCAGGGAGTCGATGCGCGCCTCGACCGCTCTCATGCTGTCGGCGTATTCCTCCCGTGGCACGGCCCGGGGCTCCACCGCCGGGCCGTCGATCGTGCGAAGGAGTTGGCCATCCTGGTCAAACTCCTGTATCTGATATGTTTCCCCGTCGCCCACGATTATCGTTCCGCGTTGCGTCATGTCCCAATCAGCGCGGGGAGCGAAGGGTGCAACGTTCAGTCCATCGACCATTCGACCACCCAATGCGCCGACCCTGTAGTAGCTTGACCTCTGTCTCGAGAGGCCGCCCAGGGCAGGCACGTAGGCGGTGTCACCGACCAGTTGGCCCGTTGGTCCGAATTTCAGGTAGTAGTAGTCGGTACTGTCCCTCCAGTTGTCATAGTGTGGGTAGTAGTAGACGCCGTCCAGGAAGCGAGCCCTCCAGTATTCGGTGCTGAAGTATCCCGGGAATCTCCAGGTGTCGACAACGGAATCGGGATACTCCGAGGCGGCGCTGGCCGCGAAGGTGGTTATGCGATCTGCCTTCACGATCAGCCTTCCATCTGCCGTGGCCAGGATGTCGACCGGTTCCCACGAGAACTCGCCGGGCCCTTCGCCCCGCCCTCCGATCCACGCCAGGAACTCCCCATCCGACCTGAAGACACGAACCGATGGCGGAAGCCCGTCAGCCACGTAGACCAGCCCGTTCCGGTCGGCGGCCACGGAGGTCACCTTGCTGAGGATGTCCTCTTCCCTCTCGAATCCGACGCCTGAACCCCCGATCCAGCCCACAACCTCAGCCGTGACGGTGTCGGGCGAGAGGATCCGGACGGGGTGCACGATGGCCGCCGAGGCACCCGTGCCGCTGAGGACGGTGACCATCAGCGCGGTTCCAATGCCGCTCCGGCCCGGTCGGAATGGCGTGAGAATAGCCATGATTCTTCTCTCCAACTGCGAGTGGGACTGCTGGGACATGGGGAGGGTCAAGACGGGCCGACGGGCGCCCGTGCTCCCGGCCAGCGCGAGTAGGTGGGCCGCGTACTCGGAGGGGCGCGTGCCGAGCGTCAACACCTCCTGGTCACAAGCCTCTTCGCTCGCGGACGCCGCGAGCATCGTCGCCACCCAGCTCAGGGGATGGAACCAGTAGAGCGCAAGGACGGTTCTGCCCATGAGGTGCCGGAGTACATCGCGACGGCGCACGTGGACCATTTCATGCGTCAGCACGACCCTCCACCGCTCGGGTGACCACTCCGCCGCCGCCGCCGGGAACAGGATTACGCGTCTCAACAGACCACCTGTCATCGGCGTGGTGGTTGCCCGGCTGACCAGGAGCCGCACGTCGCTCTGGATCCCCAGCCGCTGGCGGAGCGCTTCGGCCTGCCGAATCAGCACAGGGTCGCGAACCGGGCTTGCGGTGCGGACAAGTCTTGCGAACCGGACCCCGCCCAACACCAGCGAAGTCAGCCCGATGGCGCAGCCAACCGCCCAGAGGAGCAGCGGTCTGGGGATGGAGCGCCCCGGTGACTCAGGCTCTCCGACCGGGACCTGCCTCGTGGACGCGGCCAGCGGCAACAACGGCTCGGATGCAGGCAGAGTGATGACCCCGTCTGCGCCAGCCTGAATCGGAGGGATCTCGGAGAATCGCTGCTCGGTCGCGGTGTTGCCGGAACGGAGAATCGGCACTTCCCATGACAGCCCGAGGAAGCTGAAGACCGGTAGGCCGAGGAGCAGCGCAAATGTCATGGTCCACAGCAGGTGACGCACCCCGGCGGGTCCCCTTCGGGCGAGCCACGCCAGAGCCAGCGCGACCGACAACAGGATCGTGGCCCGGACGGCAAGTTCGAGCAGACTCGATGCGGCCAATGGTGCGAGCGAGCCCATCATCTTCCTTCGTCCGATGCCCGGTCGATCAACGCCTTGATTCGGGCTCGCTCCTCCGGTGTGAGCTTGCTGTCCTCCATTTGGAGCAGCATCGCCACCGTGCCCTCCACCGACCCCCCGAAAAACGTCCTGACGACATGCATGAGCGCGGATCTCCGCGCGCGCTGCACGGGGACCGTGTGGGAGTAGACATAGCGAGGCCCGTCATACTCACTCGCCAGATGTCCCTTCCTCACAAGGATACTCAGCACCGAACGGACCGCCGAGTTGGTGGGAGGGTCGGTCATTCGCTCTCGGACCTGCGCGGCACTGGCGACGCCCAGTTCGTGCACGATGTCCATGACTTCGCTCTCTCGCCGGCTGAGCCGGGGCAGTTCTGTCAAGTGGCGCCTCGCTTTCCAGGTGGAGTGGAGAAACGGCCGGATGCCGGTCAGGCAGGGTTGGATTGCACGGTAACACGGTGATGCGGAAAAAGCAACATGATGCTGAAAAGTCCGCCGACGTCACTGGGTGCGTCCACCCGCCTGTTGTGCGACGTGCGGTCCGATGGCCCGTCGTCGCTCCCGGCACCCGGTGCGGCAGACCTTGACGATGTGGCCGCTCTTGCTTTCGGCGGCGCGCCGGTTTGTCCCCGTCGCTAATGCACGATGTTCAGCGACTTCAGGTGCGATACCACCGCCCCGCTCACCAGGGGCCGGACCCGATAGCGCGTCGGGGAGCCGTCCGAGCCACGCGGCGAGTCCGTCGCCTCCTGCCCGTCCTCGGTGCCGGAGACCGCCTCGATCACCCGCAGGTCGGACAGCCCGTGGAACATGTGGCGGCCCTGCGGCACCGGAACGCGGACGACTTCGCAGTATTCTTCCACCGTGAGCGTGCCGTGGTCGAGGATGGCCTTGAGCGCGAAGCTCTGCTCGATGTCGAGCGGTCCCGCAAACGGTTCCAGCGCTTCCAGCGGCCGCACCTGGAGACTTCCCTCGACGGTGCCGAAGTCCGCGGACCGCAGCCAGTAGAAGAGAGCCAGACGGATCGAGCCGAGCGATGCGCGGTGCAGCTTCTGGAAGTACTCCGTCTCGATGAGTTGCTGGCGCTTGACCCCTCTGCCCCGGCTGCGCAGGAGGCTGCGGCCGGTGCGCGGCTCCACGTACCGGAGGGGCAACCCGCTGAGTCGATGGCGCGCCAGCACGGCCTGTTTCAGCTCCGCGGGCCGGAGGCCATCCAGTGTGATTTGCTCGATGTCCCCCAGACTCGTCGGGCAGCGCTTTGCGGCGAGCTGCCACGCCGACGCCGACATCGACAGCACCCAGAAGACTTGCGGCTGCGTGCGGTTGATGAAGGCGAGAAGCCGCCGCACCAGGGACGCCCCCTCGGGCACTCGCAGGTGAAGGTGTTCGACCCCCTCCAGGACCACCTGGCCGGGAAGAGTGCCCGCCGGGGCTTCCAGGACGCGATCCGCCAGCTCGTCCAGATCCGCCACGCCGTCCAGTCCCAACCAATGCCCCAGTCGCGCCGCGAGCGCCGCTTCCGTACGCAAGCGCGCCCACAAGGTCTGTCTGACCGTTCGGGATTCCTCTCCGGCCAGTCGCTCCGCCACGATGTTCAGGAAACTGGTGACACCCGACCCCGTCGGTGCGACTACCACCAACGACCGCGCCCGCTCCGCCTGCCACCTGGCCCAGGCCGACGTGACCGCTTCCACCGCGTCTTCCCGTCCGGCCAAAAGCCGGGGGTCGGTGAGCGGCTCGAGGGCGAACAGGCGGCGGTACACGACGGGAAGCTCGCCAGGGACCTCTTCGGCGAATGCCAGCGAGCGGTCCCGCAGCTCCGCCCGGGTGTGCAGGTCCTCGCCGATTCCCAGGGCGCGCTTCACGGGCCACAGGCGGGTCCGCAGAGCATGCCACGATCCCGACAGGCGGCGGGCTGCGCGGGACAGCCGGCCCCGCCACCGCTCGTGATCGCGGGCCGCCTCGGCCACCACCTGGGAGCGGGCGTCGAGGTAGCGCCCGGTGAGCCGGTCCGCCGTGGCGCGCTGGAAGAGGTGCTCCATGCCCTGGCCGACCTCCCGGTCCGCGGCGTTCTCGGCAGCCGCAAGGGAGTCGAAGACGGCGGTCCGGGCTTCGTCTACCTTGTTGCCGGCGCGCGAGAGGCCGTTGGCGACCATCTCGGTCGGCTGGACGGCGGCCGGATCGGCGGCCTCCTCGATCTCGGCGATCGCCGCTTCGAAACCGTAGGCGGCCACCTCGCGCAGCTCCGCCACCTGGGAGTGCACGCCGCCCATGGCCTCCGACACGGGCGCCGGGGCCGCCCGGATCCGCTGGGCCCTGAGCGCATCGAAGCCCTGCAGCCCCGCCTCCCGCAGCTCGACCGCATAGCCCTCTCCGCCGGGGCGGCGCATCCGGGCATCCGCGCGCGGGACGCCGTGCACGACCACCTCCTCGGGCAGGCGTTCGGCCACCTCCTGGAATCGGTGCACCGCCCGTTCGGCACCGTCTTGCAGCGCATCGAGCAGCCGTGCCGGATCGGGCAGGGTGGCCTCGATCCGGCTGATCTCGTCGACCGTCCTCGCCTCCTCGCGCTGGAGCGCCTCGGCGAGACCGGCGGCCCCACCCGTGCCCGCAAGGCGCCCGACCCTCGCGCGGCCCCGTTCGAGGCTCGTCTCGATCTCGCTCAACGCGGCATCGATCCCGCTCACCGCGGCTCCCCAATTCGAGGTCAGTTCCCGGCGGATACGGTCGACGCCCCGGCGCGCCTCCAGCAGGATAGCGCAGATGTCGAGACGGGTCGCGCTCTCCGCCGCCCACCGGTCCCAGTCGGCCGCCTCCTCGGCGCGGCGCGGGGCGGTATCCACGGCGTCGTTGCCCGCGACGAAGGTGCCGGCCACGGCCACGGTCGCGGCCAGTATCTCCTCGGTCTGCCCGGCACCCATCCCGGCGCGGTGCCCCCAGGGCGAGGAGTCGGTACCGGCGAGCGCTTCCAGCCGCCGGCTCAGGTCGTTCGCGGCGCCGAGGAGGGCCTCGCCGTCATCCCCCCCCGCCTCCCCCTCCCCCCCGCCATCCGGCGACCCGAGCACCGCGGACAACCACTCCGACCAGGCACGCTCCACCCCGCCCAGCCACCTCGCCCGGCCGCGCTGGCTCTCGCGGAAGGCACGCTGCTGGCCCGGCACCACCACGCGGCCGAGATGTCCGCGCGCCACCCCCGCCACCGCGACATCCCGCGCCTCGCGCCTCCACACGAGCGGGCCGAGCGCGCGGGCGCACTCCCTCTTCACGCCATGCCACAGACCCATCCCGGCCCGGCGCTCCAGCGCGGACGCGGAGACCGGCGCCCTGACCAGCGCCGGCAGCTCTTCCGCCGCCCCGGCCACCCGTTTCGCGGTCTCGGCCAGCTCCGCCTCCAGCCTCACGGCATGGTCCGCGTCCCGCACGGCGGCCCGCAGCGGGTCCAGCACCTCGGCCGCCACCCGCCGGCGGTAGCGCGCGGCGGCCTGCGCGCCCTCCGCACCTTCCGCGAGCTCCTCCACCGCCCCCTCATGCGCGGCGATCCCCCGCCGCAGCGCCTGGAGCACCGGCTGCCACGCATCCGTCCCGTAACGGCGCCACAGTTCGCGGAACGGATCGTGCAGCGCGGCACCGATCCGCGCCGCGATTTCCCCGTCGCTCGACAGCGGTGGAGCCGCGTTGTCGCCGGCGTCAGGTGGCGCACCGCTCACAGCGCACCCTCCTCCGCGGCGCCGCCAACGCCGTCCCCCTCGACCACCGGATACCAGTCCCGCTCGGGCATCAGTCCCGCCTTGCGGAACCCGTCTCGCGCCCGCTCCGTCACGTCGCTCTGGAAGACGAACTCGAAGCGCGGATCCAGGACGTAGGCGCGGACCTTGATCCTCGTCACGAATGTGGTGCGGAAGTCATCCGTCACCAGCACCACGATCGGCTTGTTCAGGAACACGTACTTCGACGTCACCGCCGCCTCGAAGGCGATCTCCTTCGCCCTGCGCTCGTCGACCCTGCCGGGCAGGTACAGGTTCGTCGCCACCTGGCAGTTGAGCTGGCCCGCGTTCGAGTTGGCGACCTGCTCCTCGACCAGCTTGGAGTTCGGGATGGACACGAGGTCGTCGTCGGCGGTCACGATCCGCGTGGAGCGCAGCCCGATCGAGACCACTTCGCCGTAGGTGCCCCCGACCAAGATCTTGTCGCCGACCTGGAAGGGCTGGTCGAAGACGACGGTGAGCCCGCCCAGCACGTTCTTGAGCACATCCTGGGCGGCGACCGCGATCCCGACGCCCAGCGCCGCGCCCGCCGCGATGAGCCCCTGCGCGTCGACCTGGAAGATGTTGTTGACGATCAGGAAGACCGCGATCGCCCAGAACACCATGCGGGTGATGGGGATCAGCCACTTGAACGACAGGCGGCGCGCGGTGCTCCGCTCGGCGAGGGTCTCGAGGACCCAGATCACCGCCCGGATCAGGAAGTGGAAGACGAGGATGACGAGGAGCGAAAGCGCGATGCCCAGCCCGATGCTCTGCACGTCCTCGGTGGCTTCCTCGAGGTCGGGCAGTTCGAGCCCGGTGGCGGTGTCGGGGGGTTGCTGGGTGGTGGTGGGCTCGCCGGGGACGGGGTCGCCGGGTGCCTGAAGCGGGGCAGCGAGGGAGGGCCCGCCGGGTGGGGCCGCGCCTTGCAGCGAGTCGAGGCGGGCGAGGATGAGCTGCTGGGTGGCGGCGATTTGGGCGAGCTGTGCCGCGAGGGTGTCGGTGGTGAGGGGGGTGGGGGGTTGTTGGGCGGGGTCGGAGGACGGCTGCGCCTCCGTCAGCAGCGTTACGGGTGATTCCGTGGGTGCGGGCACCGGGGTGGCCGTATCGGTGGTGGTGCGAAAGACCTCGGCCTGGACCGGGTCGAGGTCGACTTCAGGCGGCGGCGGCTCGGTGCAGGCCGTCGGTGTGAAAAGGAGGATGGGCAGGAAGGGGGCGGCCGTGCGCGCCAATGAGGCGTGTCGGCGTGGGGAGCGGCGGCGGGGTGGGGCGGGGGGGCGTCGGGACGCGGGGCGGTGGTCTGATGGCGCCATGTGGGTCGATTCCGGCAATTGTCGGTCGCTGGCCAGCGAATAAGAGTATACATCTGTTCCCAGCCGCAAACCAACGGAAGTAAAGGCAAGGAAGGAAAGGCAAGGGCATGGAGCCATTGAACAGAATCGAAATCATCCGGCGCGATATCACGACGCTCGAAGTCGACGCGATCGTCAATGCCGCGAACGAGTCCCTGCTCGGCGGTGGCGGCGTGGACGGCGCCATTCACCGGGCGGCAGGCCCGGAACTCCTGGTCGAGTGCCGGAAGCTGGGCGGGTGCCGGACGGGCGACGCGAAGATCACCGCAGGTTACCTCCTGCCGGCGGCTCACGTGATTCACACGGTGGGCCCGGTCTGGCGGGGCGGGAGCGCGGGAGAGGACGCTCTGCTGGCCGGCTGCTATCGGCGCAGCCTCGAGGTCGCGCTGGAAAACGGACTGGGCACGATCGCTTTCCCGGCCATCTCGACGGGTGTCTACGGCTTTCCGGCGGCGCGGGCGGCGTCAATCGCGGTACGCACCGTGGCCTCCTTCCTCGCGGAGACCCCGTCAATCTCCAGGGTCGTCTTCTGCTGCTTCTCCGAAGATTCCGCCGAACTGCATCGGGAGGCCGTCAGGCGGTTGGCCCAGGCCAACTGACCGGCTGCGGCGCCAGGGACCGGAGCCGGTATGCCCTCTTCCTCCTCCCCATGGAACGGTGGAACCCGGGAACGAGGGCGCAGAAAGGGTGGTTAAGACTGCACAAACACTCCTCCGGGCCTTAGCGCAGCGAGTCCGGAAGCCCCGAAACCTGGGATGGGAGGAGGCAGTCATGAAGAATCGCAAAACCCCGGTCAGCACCCGGCTCCACAGTGCAAAGACCGTTCTGGCGACCTTGGCGCTACTTGCCGCCACGCCCGCTCGCGAACTGGCGGCGCTTCCGGCCGGAACACCCGCCACGCACCTGGAAGGCGTCACCCCGCAGGCCGCGGCAGCGGCCCTGATGGGGGAAGGGAATCTGAGCGCGGCACAACTCGACGCCCTGGATCACCTGGGCAACCGGAACGGAAGCTACGACCTCGGCGATCTGCTCTCCTGGCTCGGTCTCTGCCGCCGTGGCGAGGTGGACTGCGGTTCGACCCCGGCTCCCGTATCCGCTCCCCTCTTCGGCATGGGCGCATTGCTCTCCGGCCGCGCGCTGGCGCGCCGACGCGTCCGCGAGATCCACGCCGTTTCAGGATCGATCCGCTCCGTGCCCCCAGGCGGCCCGGAAGCCTTCAGCCGACCCCTGGCCCCGCCGGCATCCTGGCGCGGAATGGCGCTGTGGTACACGGGGGCGCTGCTGCTCGGTGCCGCTTTGCTCTGGGGCTGCGCGGACGCGGACAATCTCGTGCGCCCTGTCTCCCTGAAGCCGGAGCCAGGGCACCTGACCGTGGAACTCACCGGGCCGCAGGCCGCCTCCCGGCCCTGCGCGCGGGCCGGGAAGTCGCCACATTTCTCCAGCCGTCGTAGTCTGGACGGTCCCCGCGCTCTCAAGATGTAAGCTTCACTTTACAGAATGTAAACCCAACATGTCACCCGGCCACCTCACCGTCGCCCTCGTCACGGATGTCTTCCCAGCCTCCGAGGACGCCCCCCGCCTCCCCCACCACCTCAGCACGGCTGCCTCCCTCGGCGCCCGCCTCGCGGTCCTCCCGGAGCTTCCCCTCCACCCCTGGACCCCCCTCACCCGGCGACCATCCCACGCCGACGCCGAGCCCCCGCGCGGCCCGCGCCACCGCACCCTCGCGGCCGCCGCCCGCGACGCCCGGCTCGCCCTCCTCGGCGGCGCGATCGTCCGCGATCCCGATACGGCACGCCGCCACAACACCGCGCTCCTCTTCGGTCCCGCCGGCGAGCCCCTCCTGGACTACCGCAAGGTCCACCTCCCCGACGAGGAGGGATACTGGGAGGCGCACCACTACGAACCCGGCGACCGCCTCGAACCCCCCGCGCGGGTGGCCGACTGGGGCATCGGCGTCCAGATCTGCTCCGACGCGAACCGCCCCCAGGCGTGCAGCGCATTGGCCGCGATGGGCGCCGACGTGATCCTCATCCCGCGCGCGACCCCCGCAGAGACCTGGCCGCGCTGGCGGCTGGTGCTGCGGGCGGCCGCCGTGACCAGCTGCGCCTACGTGATCTCGGTCAACCGGCCCGGCTCCCGCTCTGACGGGTTCATCGGCGGCCCGTCCGTGGCGATCGGTCCCACCGGCGACGTGCTCCTGGAGACGACGGATCCGGTCGCGGCGGTGACTCTGGAGCGGTCGGCGCTCGCCGCCGCCCGCCGCGAATACCCCGGCTACCTCGATGTGCGTGCGGATGTCTACGCGGACGCCTGGCGGCAAGTCGGGGGTTCGGGTGACGACACACCGGGGCCTTGACCAACCATCCTGGCAATCTGAAGTATCTCATTGGCGAACAACGATCACGGATGCCAACCCTGCAGTTCTCGGCGCTCTCCTCGCGGCCGGAGCGGGCGCCGATCCGCGGTGTGTGCGCCACAGTGTATCTTTGTGACACGCCCGCCCATTCCGTCCGTCAGGCTGGAGGCACGATGAAGCGGACGAAGTCCATTGTAGCAGGTCGAATCCTGCTCCTCTTCTGCCTGCCGGCCACGCTTCCGGGCCTGGACACCCGCACGCGGGGCACTTGGCTCGCCCCACCCCCGGTCTCGGCACAGCTTCGCGGATTCCTGGATCTTCCCAGGCCCACCTGCAACGACTGGGACGACCCGACGACCTACATGTCCGGCGGCTTCTTCGACGTTGCCACCGCCGAAGAAGTTACCGAATGCATCGAAGCCGGCATGGACGTGAACGGGCGAAGCCTCGGCGGCGACACCCCGCTCCTCGTTGCATCCGCCCAAAGCAGCGATCCCGCGGTCATCACCGTGCTGCTGCGGGCCGGGGCGGAGGTCGAGGTCCGGGACTGGTCGGGCAGCACGCCGCTGCACCACGCGATCATCAACGGGAGTCCCGAGATCGTCGAGCTGCTGATCGCCGGGGGCGCGGACGTGAATGCGCGGGATGCGTACGGCCGGACGCCGCTGCATCGCGCCAGGTTCCAGCGGAACCCCATCCTCGCCCGGATCCTGCTCGGATCGGGAGCTGATCGAGCGGCGCGGGACGACCGCGGCAACTTGGCCGATCCCGCGAGCTGTGAGGAGTGGAACACGCCGCTCTTCGGTCGTGCGGCGCTGCCGGAGGACGCGATGCGCTGCCTGGAGTCGGGGGCGGACGTGAACGCGCGCAACGAAGAGGACGACACCCCGCTGCACCAGGTGGCGCGGGGTTGGGAATTCCGGTCCCGCCGCTTCAGGGGCCTGCCCGGGAACGCCCGAATCGCAGAAATGCTCCTGAGTTCGGGCGCCGATGCGAACGCCCGCAACGAAGCCGGACAGACGCCGCTCCTCTTCGCGGCCAGGGCCGGGAGTGTACCCGTCTCGGCCCTGCTGATCGAGGCGGGAGCGGTGGTGAACGCGTCCGACAACAACGCGGCGACCCCGCTGCACCATGCCGCAGCCAGCGAAGATCCCGGCATCGTTCCCCTGCTTCTCCGGGCCGGCGCGGAGTTGGACGCGAGGGACGCCCGCGGTGCAACTCCCCTGGCGCTGGCGGCCAACCGTCTGGCCCAGGGGTACCACAACCGGGCTTCCTTCGAAGCGCTGCTCGGGGCGGGGGCGGACACGGATGCGGTGGATCTCGGTACGGCGCTGACCAACGCCGCCTCCTGGCTCGCGGGCGACCCCGACGCCGCCCTCGCAATCGTCTCCAGACTCCTCGAATTGGGCGCGGACCCCAACGCGCGACCCCCGTTGGGACCGATGTCGCAGGAAACGCCGCTGCACGGGGCCAGTTCGGGGACGAGCGAGACCATCGTCGTTGCGCTCCTCGAGGCCGGTGCAGAGATGGGCGCCGTGGATCGGTTCGGGCGGACCGCGCTTCACGTCGCAGCCACCTACAGCCGCAATCCAGGAGTCGTCGGCGCGCTGCTGGCCGGCGGCGCCGATGTGAACGCGCGGAATCTGAACGGGGAGACGCCGCTGCACCACGCGATCGTGAACGGGAGTGCCGAGATCGTCGAGCTGCTGATCGCCGCGGGCGCGGACGTGACCGCGCGCGATCTGGACGGGGACATGCCGCTGCACCGGAGTTCGTCCGGCCGCGGCAGGATTCCGCGTCACGCCGACACGGCCATCGTATCCTCCCTTGTGGCGGCGGGCGCGGATGTCGGTGCCGTGAACGGGGAAGGCGACACCCCGCTGGACCTGGCCAGGAAGCGCGGCAACATCGCCGTTGCGGAACGGCTCGTGCAGCTGGGCGCCGTGTCCGACCCCGTGCGCGGCCCGGGGGAACCACCAGCCATCGCGCCGTACTGTGACTGGAGCGAGCGGAGTATCGCAAGCCTCCCGGTAGACGTGGTGATGGGCTGCCTGGAAGCGGGCGCGGACCCGGAAGCCCGGGACGGTCGCGGCCGCACTCCCCTGCACGCTGTGGCGGGGTTGATGATGGGACCCGAGGCGCCGGTGCGAGTGGACGCCCCCGGTCGGCTGCCTGCGGTCGCCAGGGCGCTGGCTGAGGCCGGCGCGGATGTGAACGCACGGGATTCGACACAGAGCACACCCCTTCACCGGGCGGTGGGATCACTCCCGTTCGACGACCCGGCTGCCACGGAGTTGCTGGTGGCTCTCGGAGCGGATGTGAGCGCGCGCGACGATCAGGGCGCGACGCCTTTGCATCTCGCGGCCGGCTCGTCGTGGTCCGACGTCCCCTCCATTGCCTCGCTCCTGATCGGGGCCGGCGCCGACCCTAACGCCCGGGACGACCGGGGCCGGACCCCGCTGCACCTGGCCCTGGAGGCAGACCGCCCGGAAGTCGCCGCGGTACTGCTCGCGCTCGGCGCCGAACCCGCCGCCTTTGACGACACCGGTCAGCCAGCCGATCCCCGCACCTGTGACCGATGGTATTCGGGTACGTTCTTCCGCGTCGCGGACGCCAGTGCGGTCGCCGGATGCATCGACCGCGGCGCCGATGTAAGCGGTCGCGGGGGGGACGGGCGGCCTCGTCGGTTGCGGACCCTGTCCTCCAATCCCACCCCCCTCCACCTGGCCGCGCGATTCACCACCGACGCTTACGTCATCTCGCTGCTCATCGAGTCCGGTGCCGACGTGAACGCGCGCGACGACGGTAACAACGCCCCACTGCACCTGGCGGCCCGAGCGAACCCCAACGTGGCCGTTACCATAGCGCTGCTGCGGTCCGGCGCCGAAGTCGACGCGAGGGCGACGGGTTTCGGCGTCGATGCCGGTTGGAACTACACACCGCTCCACCAGGCCGTGGTGAACGGAAACCTGGCAGTTGCGGTTGCCTTGCTGGAAGCCGGCGCGAATGTGAACGACCGCGGATACGGGGGTAGCACTCCACTCCACAGCGCGGCGGCACGCGGGAACCCGGCGGTCATCGGACTGTTGCTGGAAGCTGGGGCGGACGTGAACGCGCGCGCGGATCGCGGCCTGACGCCGCTGCATCACGCCGCGGGGAGCAACGACGATCCCGCCGCAATCACCGCCCTCCTCGAGGCCGGCGCACAGGTCAACGTCTGGGGCCGCACCACCGCGATCAGCGCGTCGCAGCAGTTTACCACGCCGCTCCACTCGGCGGCGGAACGGAACTGGAATCCGGCGATCGTGGAGGCACTCGTCCAGGCAGGCGCCGATGTCGATGCCCGCGACCGGTCCGGAGGGACGCCTCTCCACGTGGCGGCCGGCGAAAACGGAAACCCGGCGATCGTGGAGGCGCTGGTGGAGGGCGGGGCGGAACCGAATGCGCGGGACCACGCCGGTTCGACACCGCTGCACATCGCGGCGCGGCGCAACAACTTCGTTGGTAGCGGCGTCTTCCAGGCACTGTTGGCGCTGGGCGCCGACCCGCAGGCGGCCGACGAGGAGGGCAGGACTCCGATGGACTACGCGCGGCACAATCCGCTCCTGCGGGAATTGCTGCGTGAATAGTAAACTTTACATGACAATACGTAAACTTAACACGACAATCACTGAGAAATGAGACCGTTATTCGCTGCCGCGCTGCTCGTCATCGCCACCACCGGTTGCAGCCAGGACGCGAATCCTCCGCTCGACACCGTCAGGATCCGCGACAGCGCCGACGTTCGCATCGCCGAGAACCCACGACCGCCCGAGGGATCACGGCTCGGTTGGGAGATTGGCCCGGCACCGACCGTGAAGATCGGCCGGATCGACGGTGAGGATCCGTACCTGTTCCACCGGGTAATGAATGCCGCCAGGCTCTCCGATGGCCGCATCGTCGTGGCAGACGCCGGCTCCAATGAAGTGCGCGTCTTCGATGCAACGGGTACGCACCTCGCGAGCTGGGGCGGGGAGGGAGAGGGGCCGGGCGAGTTTCATGACATGCACGGATTCGCCCGATGGCCGGGGGACTCGGTTGCGGTGTGGGAATTCGGCGCTCATGAAGGCTTGTCCATCCTGGGTGCCGAGGGGAATCTCGGCCGCATGCTCTCCTTCGGGACGGACGTCTCCCGCAAGGAGATCACGGTCCTCGGGACACCCGCGGTCCTCACCCACACGCGAGTCCGTTCGAGCGATGGACCAGGTCTGCGCGTGCGCTACCAACGCTATGAGATCAGGAATGCCGATGGAGAGGTCACTGCCTCGCTCGGCACCTTCCCGGCCGCCGAGTTCTTCACATTCAGAAACCAGGGAACGCTGGTGTTTCTGCAGATCACCTTCTCGAGGTCGGTGATTGCGGCCGCCTGGCAGGACCTCGCGGTGGTCAGTCCGAATCACAGCTACGAGATTCGAGCGTTTGACATCGACGGGACACTGCGACGCATCGTTCGCCTGGACCACTCCCCGATCCCGGCGACTCGATCGCTCCTTGAAATGGAGCTCGGCGAGGACGCCGGCGAGCACCTCCGCGAAATGCCTCTCCCGGAGACCCTGCCGGCATTTTCCACCGTCATGTCGGACGCCCTCGGTCACCTGTGGGTCCGTGAGTATCCGGTCCCGGGCTTTGAAACTCCGCACCCGCTGTGGATGGTCTTCGACCCCGACGGCCGCGCCCTTGGCTACATGGAAACGCCTCCCGGGGTATTGATCTATCAGATCGGAGCCGACTATATCCTTGGCAGGAGGGTCGGAGATCTCGGGGTTCAGTCCATTGAGTCCTGGCCCCTTCTAAGACAATCATAACGGGGAGCGCCGAACCGCCACGTCATGTAGACAGCACTTTCCGGCACCGCCCTGGAGGCGACGATGAGAGAGTTCCGCCACGCGCTGAATCCGACCGCAGCCGTCCTGCTGTTCGCCCTCCTTGCGACTCCCGCCGCGGCGCAGGAAGCCTGCGAAGACTGGGCCACGGTGGACTTCTTCCGCGAGGCCACGGCCGAGACGGTTGCGGCCTGCATCGATGCGGGGGCGGATGTGAACGCGCCGATCGCCAGTGGAACACCCCTGCATGTGGCGTCCCTGTACAACTGGGATCCCGAGGTCTTCACGGTGCTGCTCGCGGCCGGTGCGGATGTGAACGCTCGTGACGCGAACGGCAGTACCCCCCTTCATCTCGCCGCCGCAGTGTACCGCAATCCCGACGTAGTGGCCGAGATAGTGATCGCCGGCGCGGACATCAACGCGCGGGATCTGCAGAACAACACGCCCCTGCACAGGGCCTGGTCCAACCGGAACCCGGCCGTCATCCGCAGGTTGCTGGAGCTCGGGGCGGACAGGACTGCGCGCAACAGCGAGGGTCGGATCGCAGACCCGGCGAGCTGCGACTACTGGAATACCCGGGTGTTTGTCATGATCGCCGACGCAGACGCCGTAACCCGTTGCCTGGAAAACGGCGCGGATGTGAACGCTCGCGACGACCAGGGCAACAGACCACTTCACTGGGCGGCGCACGCGGGGCGCGGGGCCCTCACGCCTCTGCTCGATGCGGGCGCGGATATCGACCTGCGCAACGACCGGGGTGAATCCGCCCTTCACATAGCGGCGCGGAATGAAATGCTTGAAACCCTCGCGCTCCTGCTGGAAGCCGGTAGCGATCCCCACGCTGTGGACTCGGAGGGCAGCACCCCGTTGCTCGCGGCCGCGGCCGGAGGCTTCGAAAGCCTTGCAGTGCTCGAGACGCTCGTGGAGGCGGGGGCCGACGTCAACACGACGAACGAGCGCGGAGGGAGGGTGCTGCTGCGCGTCATGAGCCGACCCCTTCCGCTGCCCGGAATGGAGCGTCGCCCCACCGTTCCCATTGCCGAGGTTGTCGACAGGCTGCTGGCGCTCGGAGCGGACCCGGGGGGCCAGGACTGGCTGGGCCGGACTCCGATGCACCAGGTCCACAGTTTTGCCGAGGGCCCCGAATTGGTCACCGCCCTGGTGAGCGCGGGTGCGGACGTCAACGCGCGCACGGGCGGCAGCCAAACCCCTCTTCACGAGGCGGCCCGATACGGCGACGACCCTGCGGTCATCGCGGCCCTGCTGAACGCGGGGGCGGAGGTGGGTGCGGCAGACCGCCAGGGCGAGACGCCGCTGCATCACGCGGTTGCGGCGAAAAAGCCCGCCCACGTGGCACTCCTGGTAGAGGCCGGCGCGGATGTGGATGCACGGAACGAGTTGGGCAACACGCCACTGCACTCCGCTACGGCCTGGCCTCCCGAATTCCCGGCACCGAGAGACGCGGAGCCGTACCCGGACACGTTGATGGTTGCCGCGCTGGTCGGCGCGGGTGCCGATGTGAACGCCCGCAACGACATCGGCGGGACGCCACTGCACTCCGCCACCCGCAACGAACACACCCCGGTGGTGAACCAACTCCTGGCTTTGGGGGCCGACCCGGAAGCGCTGGACGATTCCGGAGCCGCGCCCCGTCCCATGGTCTGCGACTGGACGGACCGCAGTTTTTCGAGGAGTGTTCCAAGGGAGAGTGTGGAAGGCTGCCTGGCGGCCGGGGCCGATGTCCACGCCCAGGACGAGCGCGGTCGTACGCCCCTGCACAACCTCGCGGGGGAAGTCTCCTTTCCGGCCGCCTCGATCATCGCGGCGTTCGTCGAGGCCGGCGCGGACGTGAATGCGCGGGACGCCAGCGGATCGACCCCGCTTCATCAGGTTGGGCACGCTCTATGGGGAGATCAATCGGACTTCGCGGCCGCACTGCTGGAAGCGGGAGCGGACGTGAGCGCCCGGGACAACTGGCGCCGGACGCCGCTGCACGGCGCTGCCGGTTCCCTATCCGACGGAACCGCCCTGGTTTCGCTTCTCCTGGAAGCGGGCGTGGATGTGAACGCGCGGGACAATAGCAGCAGCACCGCCATGCACGCAGCCCTTGGGCGGGACCATGTCGAAGTTGTGGCTACGCTCATGGAATTCGGTGCCGATCTCACCGCGCAGGACGATTCCGGAAGCGTGGCCAACCCCACCAGCTGCGAGAGATGGAACACCGGCGCGTTCTTCCGTTTTGCGGATGCCGAAGTGGTTGCCGCCTGCATAGCGGATGGGGCGGACGCAAACGCCGTCCAGGACGAGTTAACGAGCCTGTACCCCAGCTCCACACCCCTGCACTTCGCGGCGGCCTGGACGCGGGACCCCACCGTCATCTCTCTTCTGGTGGCGGCCGGGGCCGATGTCAACGCCCGTAACGAGAGGAATTACTCTCCGCTGCACCAGGCCGCGCTCATGAACGAAGACCCTGCAGTTGCGGCAGCACTGCTGGAGGCCGGCGCCGAACTGGAGGGGCGGGCGGAGGGATTCCACATCCACTACGGGTGGGACGTCACACCGCTCCACCAGGCTGCCGCGAACCCGAACCCGGAAGTCACACGACTGCTGCTGGAAGCCGGGGCGGACGTACAGGATCGGGGAGAGGAGGGCAGGACCCCGCTGCACCGGGCGGCACAGTCGGGCAACCCGGCGGTGATCGCCGTCCTGCTCGAGGCGGGCGCGTCCGTGAACGCGCGGGCCGAAGGCGGACAGACACCTTTGCTCGATGCGGCGTTCAGCAATCCCGACCCCGAGGTCATCGCGGCATTGCTGGAGGCCGGTGCCGAGATGAACGTCTGGGGCTTCTACGAGGTCAGGGCCTGGTGGACCGGGAACGCCACGCCGTTGCACGCGGCGGCCGTCAACCCCAACCCGGAGATCGCGGCCGCCCTGGTCGAAGCCGGGGGCGACGTCAACGCCCGCGAGGCGCCGGATGCACTCACACCCCTGCACCTTGCGGCCTACATCAACACGAATCCCCTGGTCGTGGAAGCGCTGATAGAGGCTGGCGCAGACGCAAATGCCACCGGCGGCGGCACTACCCCCCTGCACCTGTCCGCCAGGCGCAACGCAATCAACTTCCCCACGCTGCTGCGCCTCGGCGCCGACCCGGAAGCGCTCGACGGCGAGGGCAGGACCCCACTGGACTATGCACGGGACAACCGGGCGCTGCAGGGGCTGGAGGTGGTGCGGCGTGCGGGGAACACGCCCGGCGGATCCGGCTAGCTGTGCGGGGAGTTGCCATCTGCCCCAACCACACTAGATTGCCCGCCTTATCCGTAGCACCGGCCCGCGCAGGCGTCCGGTAGACGCCGGACCACCAAGCGGGCCATCGCCGGTTCCGAACCAGGGAGGTCCTCATGGCACACCGGCTCATCCGTTCGATCCCCCTCCTCCTGCTTGGCGCGTTTCTCGGGGCACCCGCCCTATCCGCCCAGACCCGCACCGTGACCGGCAAGGTCACCGAGTCGGGTGGCGAAGTCCCGATTGCATCCGCGCTGATCAATGTGGAGGGCACCACCGTCCACACCTACTCCAACGACGAGGGGAACTTCTCCCTCGAACTTCCGGCCGGCGAGCAGCAGCTCAACGTGCGGATCATCGGCTACCGCAGCGTCGAGATCACCGTTGCCGCCGGACAGACCAACGTTCCCATCGAGCTCGAGCAGGACGTGCTCAACCTCGACGAGATCGTCGTCACCGGGCAGGCCACTGGCGTCCGCCGCCAGAACCTCGCCAACGCGGTGGCCACGGTCGGCGCGGAGGACCTTTCCCGTGCTCCCGTCGCCAGCTTCGAGCAGGCGCTCCAGGGCCGCATCGCGGGCGCCAACGTGCAGGCCAACAACGGAGCTCCCGGCGGCGGCATCCAGGTCCAGCTGCGCGGCACCTCGTCGATCATCGGCGACCACCGGCCGCTCTACGTGGTCGACGGGGTCATCGTCAGCAACGACGAGATCGCGTCGAACGTGCACGTGGTGACGGTCTCGTCGAGCAGCCCTGTCCGCGGGGGACAGCAGGACAACGCGCCGAACCGGATCGCCGACCTCAACCCCAACGACATCGAGAGCATCGAGATCCTCAAAGGGGCTTCCGCGTCGGCGATCTACGGCTCGAAGGCCACCAACGGCGTCGTCCTGATCACCACCAAGCGCGGCCTCGTGGGCGCGCCCCGCTTCAACTTCACCCAGCGCCTCGGCTTCTTCCAGAAGACCAACGACCTCGGGCTGCGCAAGTTCGACACCATGGAGGATGCGGTGGACGCCTTCGGCCCCAACGCGGCCAACTTCTACTCTGCTGACGCCTTCTACGACCACGAGGAGTTCCTGGCCGGCAACACGCCCCTCTCCTACGAGAGCGCGCTCAGCGTGAACGGGGGGAACGAGTCCACGCGCTACTACGTCTCCGGGCTGGTCAAGCACGACGGCGGCATCGTCACCGGCACGGGCTACGACAAGCAGTCGCTCAAGCTGAACGTGGACCAGAGCATCGGCTCCTCGGTCCTTTTCCGCATCAGCACGACGGCGCTCCACACCAAGACCGCGCGCGGGTTCACCAACAACGACAACCGCAGCATCAGCTACTGGATGACGCTGCCGTCGACCCCGTCCTTCATCGACCTGCGCCAGCGGGAGGACGGCTCCTGGCCCCGCAACCCGTTCGCCAACAGCAACATCCTCGAGACGGCGGCCAACGTCGTCAACGACGAGGACGTGTACCGCTTCATCGGCGCGGCCAACCTGTCGTGGGACGCCTTCGTGTCGGGCGGGCACGCGCTCCGCTTCGTGTCAAACGCGGGAGTGGACTTCTTCACCCAGCAGAACACGATCTTCAGCCCGCCGGAGCTCCAGTACGAGCCCGACGACGGACTGCCGGGCACCAGCGTGAAGGGCGACGCGGCCAGCCGCTACGTCAACTGGAGCACCAACGGCATCCACACCTACGCCCACGACAGTTTCACCTCCACCTTCTCGGCGGGATTCCAGTACGAGGAACGCGACCTCGACATCTCCCGCATCGCGGCGAAGAACCTGGTCGCCGGCCTCTCCAACGCCGACGACGGAACCGATCTCTCGGTGCGCCAGAACCGGCAGAGGGTCAGGGACTTCGGATTCTTCGTCCAGGAGGAGTTCCTCCTTGGGGACCGGCTCCTGCTCACCGGCGCGATCCGCGCGGACCAGAGCAGCAACAACGCGGAGCCCTCGTCGCTCTTCTACTACCCGAAGGCCGCAGCCTCCTACCGCTTTCCGGGACTCATGCCCGGCCTGTTGGACGAGGTCAAGCTGCGCGCCGCCTTCGGCCAGTCCGGCAACCAGCCGCTCTACGGGCAGAAGTTCAGCACGCTGAACACCGGCAACATCGGCGGACTGCAGACCTTCTCGGTCTCGGGAACCACCGTGGCACCGGACCTGAAGCCCGAGCGCCAGCGCGAAATCGAGTTCGGCACCGATGCCACCCTCCTGGGTGACCGCGCAACGCTCGAGCTGACCGTCTACCAGAAGGAGATCACCGATCTGCTCCTGCAGCGCGCGCTCCCGCCGTCGACCGGCTTCAGCACCCAGATCTTCAACGGTGGCGTGATGGAGACGCTGGGCGTGGAGGCCGGGTTGACGGTCTTCCCGATCACGACGGAAGGCTTCAGCTGGACGGCGAACGCCACCTTCTCGACGGACCGCAGCGAGATCGTCGAATTACCGGTGCCCGAGTTCCGCGCGGGCGGATTCGGCACGGCGCTGGGCGGCTTCCAGATCACCGAGGGCAAGTCGCCGTCGGCCTTCTTCGGCCGCGACACGGCCGCCGTCGCCAACGACCCGCGCTGCGGCGGCCCCTGCGAGGTCGGCGACCGGATCATCGTGGTGCTGGGAGACGCCAACCCCGACTTCCGCATGGGCTTCGGCAACGACTTCCGCTTCGGCGACCTCAGCGCCTACATGCTCTTCGACTGGCAGCAGGGCGGCACGGTGGCGAACCTCACCGGCTGGCTCTACGACCTCAGCAAGAACGCGGAGGACTACGCGGACCCGTGCACCGACCCAGGCTGCATGCCCGGCGAGTCGCTCGGCGACTTCCGCCTGCGCGTCTACCCCAGCAAGATCTCCAGCGTCTGGCTGGAGGACGCCACCTTCTTGAAGCTGCGCGAGGTCACGGTCAACTACGACGTGCCCGAGCGGTTCATCGGCATGATGTGGGGCCGCGTCAGCAACATGACCCTCTCGCTCAGCGGCAGGAACGTCCTGACGTTCACGGGCTACGGGGGCATGGACCCCGAGGTGAGCAACTTCGGTTCGGAGGCGATCGCGCGGAACATCGACGTGGCGCCCTATCCACCGAGCCGGAGCTTCTGGTTCTCCGTCAACATGGGCTTCTGAGCGGCGCAGGCCAGGGAGATTATCGAAATGAACAGCAAGATCAAACGAGACAGAAAGCTGACGGCCGGCGCGGCGACGCTCGTGCTGGCCCTGTCGGGCGCGGCGTGCACCGACCTCGTCGTGCCGAACTTCAACGACCCGAGCGTCGAGGACCTGACCACCAATCCCACCGTCAACAGCGTGGTGGCGGCAGCCCAGAACCTGATGGCGACCGCCCGCGGCAACACCTCATCGCGGGTGCTCTACGTGGGCATCTGGGGACGCGAGGCGTACGACCTTCGCCCGGAGGAGCCGCGCACCACCACCAACCGCCTGATCGGACCCCTCGACCCGGTCAACGGGGGCGCGTTCTGGGGGTATTCCAGCCTCAAGAACATCCAGGTGCTGCTCGACGCGGTGGACGCCGTCGAAGCGATCGCCGAGCCGGACAAGAACGCGATCCGGGGCTTCGCCAAGACGGTGGCGGCCCAGTCGCTCTGGAACATCATCATCATGCACACCTCCTTCGGCGCGGCGCTGGAGCCGCCCGCCGACCCCGGTGACGAGCTGTCGCCCATCGTGAGCGAGGACCAGGTGTACGCCCGCATCCACCAGCTCCTGGACGAGGCGCAGACCCACCTCTCCAGCGCGGGGAGCTCCTTCCCCTTCGGGCTGACGAGCGGGTATGCGGGCTTCTCCACCCCGTCGGACTTCATCCGGCTCAACCGCGCGCTCAAGGCCCGCTACCACAAGTACAACGGGGAGTGGGGCGAAGCGATGAGCGCCCTTGCGGGTTCGTTCATGGACCCCGCCGGCGATCTCGACTACGGGCTGTACCACAACTACAGCACCAATCCCGGCGACGCCGCCAACCCGTTCTTCTCGCGCGCGAGCCACTTCGCACACCCGCGCTTCCTGGCGGACGCCCAGATGAAGCCGGACGGAACGCCGGACGACCGCGCAACCAAGGTCGAGGTCCAGCCCCAGGTCTTCTCGCTGCTGGGGATCGACGTCACCGAGCGGTACACGATCTACCCGAATCAGGATTCGCCCGTGCCGTGGGTCAGGAACGAGGAGCTGATCCTGATTCACGCCGAGGCCGCCCTCGCCACGGGTGACCGCCAGGGGGCCATCGACGACGTGAACATCATTCGCGCCGCGCACGGCCTGGCCCCCTTCGAAGATCCCGGCAACGACGCAGCCGTCCTCGACGAGATCCTCTACAACAAGTTCATGTCGCTCGCGCTTGAGGGCGGCTTCACCTACTACGACGCACGGCAGTACGGCCGCACGGACCAGCTCCCCAGGGCCCGCAGCGACCACGTCGTGTTCCTGCAGCTCCCCTTCCCGCAGAACGAGTGTCTGGCGCGTCCCGAACTGGGCACCGGGCGCGACCAGCCCTGCGGCACGATCTACGGCAGCTGAGCGGCTGACCCGCTCGCCGAAACGAGGCGGCGGGGGCGGGGCATGTTTCGCCCGCCCCCGCCGCGCGCCTGTCAGGCCTCGTTCGCGGACCCGCTCCTGCGGCCCGGTCCAGGCCGTCCCCTCAGCTGATCGGCCGCCGCTTCCGCTGCAGCCCGTCCTTCTGCTCGATGTAGGACAGCCCCTTCGTGATCCAGTCCGGCGCCGGCTCGCCCTTCAGGTAGTGGGCGAACCACTGCATGATGCGGTTGCGGTAGTCCTTCTGGTTGGGCTCCCGCGCCAGGCCGTGGTTCTCTCCGTCGTAGACCAGCAGCACCATGTCCTTGCCCAGGCGCCGGGCCGCATTGTAGAACTCGACCCCCTGGTTGAACTCGACGGCCCCGTCCTCGCTCCCGAACATCATGAGCAGCGGCGTGTTCATGTTCTGGATGTTGTGGACGGGGGAATTCCTTTCGTACGACTCGTAATCGTCCCACCACGGCCCCATCATCCGGCCCTGGCTGATCTCGAAGATGCGCGCGTCGGTGCCCCCCGAGTTCCAGTAGAAGGACAGGTACATGCTCATGAGGTTGGTGAGCGGCGCGCCCGCGACCGCGCTCGCGAAGATGTCGTCCTGCGTGACGAAGAAGGTCGCCTGGTAGCCCCCCCACGAGTGCCCGATCAGCCCGACCCGCTCGGGGTCGATCATCCCGGTCTCGACGGCGGCTGCCACCGCCGGGCGCAGCGTCTGGACGCTGGACCGCCCGGGATCGCGGTCACGGTACACGATGTCGGGCTGCAGGACAAAGTAGCCTTCGTGACTCCACGCCTGGACGTTGTAGTAGTTCGTTTCGTCCGGAATCACGTAGCGGTGCAGACCCTGTGACAGCAGCTCGTAGTGATACACGATCATCGGGTACTGCTTGCCTTCCTCGTAGTCGGCCGGGTAGGTAAGGAAGCCCTGAAGCCGGCGGCCCCACTCGTTCTCGTAGTCGATGAGCTGCGTGCGTCCCCAGGCGTAGTCGGCCTGGAAGGGGTTGGTGTTCGTCACCTGGCGCAGATCGTTCAGGTTGTCGTTGCGAGTCACGAAATAGTCGGGCGAGTCGTCGAAGCGCTCCTTGCGGATGACGAACACGTCGGCGTCCTCGGCCTTCTGGATCCCGCCGAAGCCCCCGAGCACCGCGTCTTCCTCGATGAGTTGCTCCGGAGTGCGTCCGGGACGGGCGCGCGCAAAACCGGCCTTCTTCGTCCACTCGCCGTAGGTCGAATAGTAGATCGGTTCCCCCGGGTCGAAGGCGTCGGCCTCCCGGTCGATACGGATCACCCGGTACCGCACCTCGTCCTCGGCACCCATCGTGAGGCGTCTGCCGCCGGAACCGTCGGGCTTCACCTCCCAGATATCCCACTTGTCGTTGATCAGCACCGCCTCGTCGTCCTCCAGCCAGCCGGAGGTGCCAAAGCTGCGCATCTGCTCGACGGTCGGCGTCACGTCCAGGTTGACGAAGACGCCGTCCAAGCCCTCGGTGATGTTGCGGGTCTCACCGCTCTGCAGGTCGTAGGTCCAGTAGTCGTCGCCCTCGAACCACAGGAGGTAGCGCCCCCCCGGACTCGCGAAGGCACCCCCGAAGATCCTGGAGCGAACCAGGTCGCGCTGACCCGTCGCCACGTCGACGACGTAAAGGTCGACGAACTGCTGCCGGAACATCGCGTCGACGTCGTAGGGGGTTTCGTCCCGGGCGAGCATGTAGCGCCCGTCCGCAACAATGGACGCACCGTCAGCGTGATCACCGCCGAGCTGGAGGAAGCTCCCGTCGTCGAGCCCCCAGCGGGCGATGTGGTTCAGCCGTCGCAGCGACCCTTCGCGGACCCGCTGCTGCGGGACCGGGTCGACATCCTTGGAGTGCCAGATCTCGACGCCCGGGGGGTCCTCTTCCTCGTTGGCGCCGCGTCTGGCGGGAGGCCCGTCCTCCTCTTCTTCGTCCTCTTCGCCACCCTCACCCTCCTCGTCGCCTTCCCCCTCTTCATCGCCTTCGCCTTCACCCTCACCCTCCTCATCACCCTCCTCACCCTCTTCCTCTTCGTCATCCTCCGCGCTCTCAACCGGCCTGCGCTCCTGCAGCCCAACGAAGATCGTGCTCCCGTCCTCCGACCAGCTGGGAGGGCGGTACTCGGTGACCCGGGAGGTGGCCGGCACCTCGGAACCCTCACGCGGGTCGAGCACGAAGGACTGGCCGTCGCCATCGTCCAGATCCCGCCACGCCATTACCACGTGCGCGGTATCCTCGTGCTGCTCGTCTTCGTAGGTCTTCAGCACCAACAGGTCGCCCGACTCGTCACGCCACCGCAGATGCCGGTACGTCGCCTCGTCGGTGTCCAGCGAGCGCAGCCGGCCGGTCGCGGGATCGTACAGCCGTACGCCGTTGGAGACCTGGTCGTCGGCGTCGATCGTCATGGCCAGCAGCGATCCCTCGTCCTGCCACGAGTTCTGCGCGACGTTGCCGAAGCTGATGAGGGTGGATCCGGTCGCCATCTCCCGCAACACGACGTCCACGCCACTCGACTCCTTCTCCTGGGGCCTGTAGCGCCGCAGCGCCAGGTAGCGCCCGTCGGGAGAGAAGGTGAAGGACTGGATGTCGTCGATCGTCTCCTGCTCACCGGTCTGGAAGTCCAGAAGACCGAGCTTGGTGCGGATGGGTTGCCGCTGCTGCTGCATCCGTTCGCGCTCGTCGGGCGATACGCCGATCGCATAGGCCAGCCAGCGGTTGTCATCGCTGAACACCGGGCGGGTGGCGAACGGGATCACGACCACCGAATCGGAATCGGTGGAGTGCACCCGGAGTTCGCCCTCGTCGTTGACGCGGAATATCCCGACCGCCATCCAGCGACCGTCCGGCGACAGCGTGGCGCCGCCCAAACGTTCGAACTGGCCGTAGTCGTCGACGGTCAGCGTGGGCTTCGTTTCCTGGTTTTCCTGGGCGCGGGCGGGTGCGCCGAGCGTGCACGCGAGGAGGACGGCTGCTGCGGCCCCGGCGCCGCGAGGGAGGAATGCTGCGGTTCTCATGGTTCCACCTTCCGGACTTCCTGGGAGAGAAGGCGCGCGCAACCGGCGTCGCGCCACTTGTGTTCGCCCAATATTCTCCGCGCACGGGCCCGGTGCAAGTCCCGCCGGACTCAAACCCGCCCGCCTTGTTGCCCTTCCCGCCGCTTGGGTAGCTTTCCGGGCAGGAAACCGTGACGAAGGAGTGGAACCAAGTGGCCAGAAGGTCGATCGAGGTCGATGTCGGCGGTGCGAAGGTGGGCGGCGGCAACCCCGTCGTGGTCCAATCGATGACCAACACCGACACCGCCGACCCGGCTGCCACCGCCGCGCAGGTCAAGGCGCTCGCCGACGCGGGGAGCGAGATCGTGCGCGTCACGGTGAACAATAAGTACGCCGCCGCCGCCGTCCCCGAGCTCTTCGAGCGCCTCGCCGACCTGGGCTGCACGGTGCCGATCGTCGGCGATTTCCACTACAACGGCCACATCCTGCTGCGCGACTATCCCCGCGCGGCCACGCTCCTCGACAAGTACCGCATCAATCCGGGCAACGTCGGCACGAGCCGCCGCGACGAGAACTTCCAGGCGATCGTCCGCATCGCCATCGAGAACGGCAAGGCTGTGCGGATCGGGGTGAATTGGGGCTCGCTCGACCAGCGCCTCCTCACGCAGATGATGGACGATAACGGCCGCCGCGCGAACCCGAAGGACGCCGGCCAGGTCCTGCGCGACGCGATCGTCGAGAGCGCCACCCGGTCGGCCGAGCTCGCCGAGGAGACGGGGCTGGGCGCGGACCGGATCGTCCTGAGCGCCAAGGTCTCGGGCGTGCGCGAGCTCATCATGGTGTACCGGCAGCTGGCCCCGCTCACCGAGTACCCGCTGCACCTGGGCCTGACCGAAGCCGGGATGGGGTCGAAGGGAATCGTGGCCACCTCGGTCGCGCTCGCCCCGCTCCTCCTCGACGGGATCGGTGACACGATTCGCGTGTCGCTCACCCCGCGTCCCGACGGCGACCGCACCGAAGAGGTGCAGATCGCGCAGCAGATCCTGCAGTCGCTCGAAATCCGCAGCTTCGAGCCGCAGGTGACCGCCTGCCCGGGGTGCGGCCGCACCACCAGCACCTTCTTCCAGGAGATGACGGAGGACATCCAGGGCCACATCCGCCGCCGCATGCCCGAATGGAGGCGCGCCTACCCCGGCGTGGAGGACCTGAAGGTCGCGGTGATGGGCTGCGTGGTGAACGGCCCCGGGGAGTCGAAGCACGCGGACCTGGGCATCTCGCTCCCCGGCAACTTCGAAGAGCCGAAGGCCCCGGTCTACGTGGACGGAGCCCACCTCAGGACCCTTAAGGGCAACCGCATCGTCGAAGAGTTCAAGGAGATCCTGGGGGACTATGTGGAGCGGCGCTACGGAGGCGACGGGCGCAGGTGACCATCCCTGCGGGGCAACCGTTGACACCCCGGCGATATCAGAACAGTAGGTGTGAAGGAATGGGCGGTCCGGGACTTGCGGGACCGCCCGCAATGAAACCGGCCGGAGAACCGAACGGAGCTTGAGAGATGTCACAATCGCGTACCACCCTCGGACTGATCACCGTCCTCCTCATGCTGGGCGGCCTCACCTACTTCACCTGGTACAAGCTGCGCCCCCCGCCGGAGGTGACGGAGGAGGAGCCGGAGATGTCCGAAGCGGAGGCGGAGGTGGTCGAATCCGTTGTCCAGCAGTTCAACACCGAGATTCCCACGCCGGTCGTAGGCGTCCCGGTGGTGCGCGACACCCTGCGCATCTCGGTGATCGCCAAGGCCCGCGCCGAAGCCCTGAGGGAGGTCAAGGTGTCGGCCCAGGTCCCCGGCATCGTGCAATCCATCCATGTGCGCGAGAACCAGGTGGTGCGCCGCGGCCAGCTGCTCATTCAGATCGACACCACGGATTACGCCCTCAACCTGGCGGACGCTCGGGCCCAGCTGGAGAAGGCGGAGGTCGACTACGAAGTCCGGCTGCTTCAGGACGAGATGATCGAGGATCCGGAGCTCCGGGCGGCGAGGGCCGAGCGGGCCAGGATCCTCACGGGACTGTCGCAGGCGGAAGCCAGTCTGCGCCGCGCCGAAATCGAAATGGAGAAGACCAGGGTCACGGCCCCCTTCGCGGGCCGGATCGCGGACCTGAAGGTCGTCCAGGGCCAGCATGTGGGGGGCGCGGAGCTCCTGACGGTGGTGACCATCGACCCGATCAAGGTCTCGGTCTCGGTGCTGGAGACGGCGGTGGTCAATCTGGAGGAGGGACGCGGGGCCTCGATGGTCTTCTCGGCCCTGCCCGACACCACCTTCTTCGGCCGAATCGAGACCATCAACCCAGTAGTGGACCTGCAGACCAACACCACCCGCGTCACGGTCCTGCTCCCCAATCCCGACGGGCGCATCCGGCCCGGCATGTACGCGGACGCGCGCCTGGAAGCCCGCCAGGTCCCCGACGTGATCCTCGTTCCCAGGTCCGCGATCCGCGAGACCGAAGACCGCCGCACCCACCTTTTCGTCGAGCAGGACGGCAGGGCCAAGTGGATCTACGTTCCCCTCGGCCGGATGAACGAGACCCTGGTCGAACTCCTCGGGGAACCGGGCAGCCAGGAGTGGGTGGAGCCGGGATGGACCGTTCTCATCGATGGCCATCAGTCGATCATTCACGACGCCGCCGTCCAGCTGGTCGCGGACGTGGCGGCGGCCGGAGGAAGGCCCACGCGATGAGATTCGGGACAAGCAGCCGAAAGCCCCTTGACAACAACCCTCCACAAGGCCGGTATCCGGCGTTCGCGCGGCGGCCGAGTATGGCCTGGGCGGTTGCAGCGGTGCTGGCGGGAACGCTAGTCACCACGGCCCCTGACCGTCCATCCTTGTCTGCCCAGCAGATGCAGCGGGACCCCGGCGTGAGGGTTCTGACCCTCCAGGAGGCCCTGACTCTCGCCACCGAGCACAATCCGCAATACCGGCAGGAGATCAACCAGCTGGAGTTGCTGGGTACCCGGTCCCGGCAAGCCTGGGCCGCATTCCTGCCCAACGTGAGTGTCGACTACAGGACCGGACAGTACTTTCAACGACAGACCAGTTATCGCGACTTCGTGGGCAGGCCCACGGAGAATCTGAACCCGAGCTGGGTGAATTCCTCCTATGCCGATGCCGGTCTGAACCTGAGCTATGACATCTTTGACGGGGGCAGGCGCCTGCTCGACCGGGAACGAATCCATGCCGACATACGGAGCAGTCGGCTGAACGCAAGGGTGGCGCTGGATGGCATCCTGGCCCAGGTGCAGAACCGGTTCCTTAGTGTGCTCCGTGAGAAGGCCCGGGTGGAGCTCGAGTCCGAGCTGCTGGCGGACAGGGAGAGCGACCTTCAACTCACCCAGAGGCGCTTCGAGCTGGCGCTTGACCGCCGGGACGACCTGCTCGCGCGCGAGCTCGATGTCGAGCAGCAACGTGCGGCGCTGAGGGAGGCCGAGGGGAGGGTGGTGATCGCGCTCCTCAACCTGCGCGTGGCCATCGGTGACCCGTCCTTGGGGTCATTGGATGTTGCCGAAACTCTGCCTGAGCCCTTCGACCCGGCGTCGCTGGACATTGAGAGCCTCGTTGCGCAGACGTTGGCGGAGAATCCCACGCTGCGCGCACAGGAGGCTCAGGTGCAGATCAGCCGCGCGCAACTTCGGGCTGACCAGATCCAGTGGTGGCCCACTATCAGGGCGAGTACCAACTGGGGCCGGAGTTCGAATGAGTCCGGGCCGCATGCCCTCTTCGATATGCGGCCCGGAAACAGCACCAGCGGCAACGCGAACTGGGGTTTCAGCTTTTCGATCCCCATCTTCGACGGCTTCCAGCGATCGTATAACACGGCCAATGCACGCATGAACCTGCGGAACGCCAACGAGAGCCTGCGGCAGCGCGAGATGCAGCTGGAACTGGACGTCCGGACGCGCTACGCTTCACTGACCACGAACTGGGCGACCCTGCAGCAGCGCGAAAGGGCCCTTGAACTCGCCAGCGAGCGCCTCCGGATCATGCGGGAGGAATACCAGCTCGCGACTGTGGACATCCAGGCGCTCAGGTCGGCCATCAGCGAGGAGGCGAGCCAGCGCAGGAACCTCGTTGACCAGCGTTATGCCTTCGCACTCGCCCTCCTGGACCTCTACCAGACGGTGGGCATCGTGGGGCAGGAACTCGGCATCGAGACCGTACCGGAAGGGAACTGAGCCATGTCGGTATCCAGAACATGCACGAAGCGGCCGGTCGCGGTCGCCATGCTCATCCTGGCGGTGGTGCTACTCGGGGCCATCTCCTGGACGCGACTGCCGATCGACCTCCTCCCGGAGATCAGCTTCCCGCGGCTGATCGTCTACACGAGCTACCCGGACGTCGCGCCGGCCGAGGTTGAACGGCTGGTCACGGAGCCGGTCGAACGGCAGGCCGCCGCCGTGGGCGGGGTAGAGAAGGTGACTTCGGTCTCGCAGGACGGGATGAGCCTGGTCACGCTCCGCTTCGCGTGGGGCGCGAACATGGACTTCGCCGCGCTCGGGCTCCGGGAGCGTCTCGACAACATCAACTACAACCTGCCCGGGAGCGCCGAGCGGCCCATCATCCTGCGGGTCGATCCCCAGTCGGATCCGGTCATGGCGGTGTCGCTGACCGGCGGCAGCGGCCTCCTTCACAACAAGCAGATCGCGGAGAGGGTTTTCCGGCGGCGCCTCGAACAGCTCGACGGGGTCGCGCAGGCTTCCGTGACCGGGGGCCTCGACCGCGAGATCCAGGTCGAGTACCATCCACCGCTGCTGGATGCCTACGAAGTCAGCGCGTCGGAGTTGGTCAGCGCGATCGGGGCGGCGAACACCTCCTCGCTCGGGGGCTCCATCCTGCAGGGACGCTACCGCTATCCGCTGCGCACCCTCGGCGAGTTCCAGCACGTCGACGAGATCCGGGACGTGGTGGTGGGGCGGCAGCAGATGGGTGGGGGCGGCGGTGGTGGCACCGGAGGCGACGAGGACCCGGGCTTCCGCCAGGTCCGCGTCCGCGATGTCGCGACGGTCATCGACGGGTACGCCGACCGGCAGGAGATCGCCCGCTACAACGGATCCGAGTCGGTGGGGCTGCTGGTCTTCAAGGAGTCGGGAGCGAACACGGTTCGCGTGTCGGAGCAGGTCCGCGAGGTCCTCGAGCTGCTCAAGGAGCAATACCCGGCCTTCACGGCCGATGTCGCATACGACCAGGCCGTCTTCATCGACGAATCGATCAGCAACGTCGCACAGGCGCTGATGCTTGGCGGGCTGCTGGCCTTCGTCGTTCTGTTCTTCTTCCTCAGGGACCCCCGCTACCCGGTGGCCATCGCGGCGGCCATCCCCATCTCGGTGATCGGAGCCTTCGCGCTCATGGACGCCTTCGGCGTGTCGCTAAACATCATGAGTCTGGGTGGCCTCGCCCTGGGGGTCGGAATGCTGGTCGACAACTCGATCATCGTTCTCGAGAACATCTTCCGGCACCGGCAATCGGGTCTGGGAGCGCTGGAGGCCGCGGCGCGCGGTGCGGAGGAGGTGCAGGGGGCGATCACGGCGGCGACGCTCACCACCATCTCGGTTTTCGGTCCCATCATCTATGTGCAGGGGGTTGCCGGGGAGCTTTTCAGCGCACTTTCGCTTGCGGTGGCCTTTTCCCTCCTGGCGAGCCTGGCGGTGGCGCTGACGCTCCTGCCCACGATGGCAGCCCGCTTCGGTGGGCTTGGAGCCGACGCACCCGAAGTTGCCCGGAAACCGGACCCGGTAGCCGAGATCCGGGAGCGTGCGCCGGAGGCGGCTCTTCCGCGCTTCCTCTGGGGGCTGGCAAGCTGGTTCAACCGCTTCGTCCGCCTGCTGCTCCTGCTTCCCTTCCTGGCGATCAAGCTGCCGGTTTCGATCGCGTTGCAGCTCTTCCGTTTCTGGATGGAGGTGCTCGGCAAGGTGCTGTCCTTCCTCTTCTCGCCGTTCCTGGGGATCTTCGACCGCGCCTTCAACGTCTTCGCGCGGTGGTACCACGGCGTCCTCGCGGTCGCTCTGGAGCGCCGGGCAACGGTGCTGGTGATCTCGGTCGCCGCTCTGGGCGGCAGCGTGGCCCTGGCCCTCACGCTTGATCGCGACCTTCTCCCGGACGTGGACCAGGGGGCCTTCACCGTGCGGATGGCGCTCGACGAATCGACGCAACTGGAAGCGACGGCGGAGTTCGCGACGAGGCTCGAGGCCCAGTTGCTGCAGGACGGGGATGTCGCCGCCGTCTTCAGTCACATCGGGCGCGATGTCCAGGCCATGACGGACGAGGGGGCCACGGCCGGGCTCCATACCGCGACGCTTCAGGTGCGCCTGGACGAACGTGCCAGGACCGAGGATGTGGTGTCGAGGATTCAGGGCATTGCCGCCGAATTCCCACCGGGAGCACTCACCTTCGAGACGGGCCAGGCCACCGCGCTCGGGAGGTTGCTCGGCGGCAGCGAGGCGGACATCGCCGTACGGGTGATCGGTCCGGACCTCGACCTGGCGCACGATTTCGCGCAGCGGATTCGGGAACGGTTGTCCGGGGTGACCCAGGTCCGCAACGTCCGCGTCGGGTCGGAGCGCGGCCAACCCCAGTTCCAGGTCCTCATCGACCCGGAGGCGGCGGCCAGATACGGGATCTCCGCAAACCAGGTCGCATCGACCATCCAGACCGCCATGCTGGGCGCGCGCGCCACCGAGTTCATCGAGTTCGACCGCAAGATCCCGGTGATGGTCCGCCTGCCTGAGCACCTGCGGCACGATGCCGCGACCCTGAGGGATCTGCGCGTGAACGACGTGCCGCTCGGAAACCTGGCCACGGTCGAGGAGACGCTGGGCCCGGCGGAGATCCGCCGTGAAGACCAGGGCCGGGTGGTGACGGTCTACGCGGATGTGGCGTCGGGTGGGCTGGGGGGCGCGATCACGGCGGTTGAGGAGGCCACCGCGGACCTCACGCCCCCCTTCAACCACCGGTTCGAAGTGGGCGGCGAGAACGAGGAGATGCGGCGCTCGTTCCGGGATCTGGCCTTTGCGTTCGGGCTGGCGCTGCTCCTGGTGTACATGATCCTCGCGGCGCAGTTCGAGTCCTTCGTCCACCCCTTCACCATCCTCATGGCGGTGCCGCTGGCCGTGATCGGCGCGGTGATGGCCCTCACGATCACGGGGGCGGGCCTCAACACCATGAGCCTGATCGGAGTGGTGATCCTTGTCGGTATTGTAGTCAACGACTCCATCGTCAAGGTGGACTTCATCAACCAGGGGATCGCCCGGGGCCTTGGCCTGCGCGATGCGATCCTGGAGGCCGGGCGGGTCCGGCTGCGGCCGATCGTGATGACGACGATCACCACCGTGCTCGGACTGCTGCCGATGGCGCTCGGGATCGGGCGCGGCGCGGATCTGCGCGCTCCGATGGCGATCTCGGTGATCGGCGGCCTCATCGTCGCGACCGCCCTCACGCTCATTGTTGTCCCGGTGGTCTATGCCATCGTCGAGGATACCCGTAGAATGTGGAGACGGCGCCGGTCCGCGAGTGCGGCGGCCCGTTCGGTAATCGTCCCGCAGCCAGCCGAGTCACCATGATCAAGACCAGCTACCGCCGGCCGGTCGCCGCCGCGATGGGCTACATCGTTGTCGCGCTCCTCGGACTGAGAGCGTGGCAGGACATCCCGATCGAGCGTTACCCCGATACCTCGCTGCCGGAACTGCGCATCGCGGCCACATGGCCCGGAGCCTCGCCCGAGACGATGGAAGCATTTCTCACCTCTCCGGTCGAGGCCGCGGTCCAGCTCGTGGCGGGTGTGGAGCGGGTTACATCGCGTTCCGTGGAGGGTCGGGCCGATATCACCGCCGAATTCAACCGTGACACCGACATGGACTTCGCGCGCCTGGACCTGTCGGAGCGGTTGAAGGTCTTCGAAGACACGGAAATGCCTCCCGGGGCCCGGGTAACGGTGAGTGACTACATTCCGGAGGAGTACCGCCAGGGCAACCTGCTCTCGTATACCTTCACCGGGGCACTGACCCTGGGAGCCTTGCGCGAGCACCTCGACGAGGTGGTGGTGCCGGAGTTGAGCCGGCTGGAGGGTGTCGGCGTGGTCAACGCGCTCGGAGGCCGGGACAGGATCCTCGAAGTCGAGATCAACAAGGAAGCCGCGGCGGGGCTGGGGGTGTCGGCGGAGGAGGTGAGCAGTGCGCTGAACCGGCTCGACCTCCGCGGGGTGGCGGGCGCGGTCCGCGAAGGCGACAGCGAGTGGACCGTGACGATCCACAACCGTCCGACGTCGGCGCAGGATGTCCGCAACGCGATCGTGAGGAACGACCCCAACAAGGTCATCCGCATCTCGAATGTTGCCACCGTGCGCGACACCTGGGAGGACATCACCAGCCACTACAGGATCAACAGCCGCCCGGCGGTGCGCCTGACGATTCAGAAGGAGGCCGGCGCCAACGCGGTGCGGGTGGCGGACGCCGTCAAGGCGAGGATGGCGGAGGTCGAAGCGCGCAATCCTCCGAACACCAGGTTCATCCTGGACTCGGACGGGAGCGAGGTCATCCGCGATGAGATGGCGGACATGCGGAGCCGGGTGTTCGTGTCCGCCATGGTTATCTTCGCGGTGCTGCTCATCTTCCTGAGGTCGATCCGGCCCGCCGTGATGGTGTTTGCGACCATTGCGTTTTCGGTGCTCATTGCGTTGAACTTCATCTATTTCGCGGGCTTTTCGCTCAACCTGCTCACGATGATGGGGCTGGCGATGGGGTTCGGTCTGGTGGTCGACAACTCCATCGTGGTGCTGGAAAACATCTACCGGCGCTGGCAGCAGGGCAGCTCGCGCGAGGATGCCACCATCCGGGGCGCGGCCAACGTGGTCCTGCCGATCATCGCCGCGACCGGGACCAACCTGATCGTGTTGGTGCCCTTCGTCTACCTCCAGGACGAGCAGCGCATCTACTACCTCCCGCTCGCGATCACCGTGGGACTCAGCCTGATTGGTTCGCTGCTCGTCGCCTTCAGCTTCATCCCGGCGCTGGCCGGCAGAATCCTGCCGCGGCGCGAGGGTGCCGCCAGGGAGACTCGCCCGCCCCTGTACGAGAGATTCTACCGCGGCCTGGTCACCGGCACGCTCCGCTGGCCCTGGCTCACGCTGTCGATCCCCATCGCGGCCCTCTGCGTCTCCGGCTACTTCTTCAACAAGCACGTCGACCGGGGCTATCGCTGGGGAGGGATGGGTGGCTCGGACACCTATATCAACATTTCCATCAACCTTCCCGATGGCACGGACATCGAGCGCACGGACGAGTTCACCCGCTTCTTCGAGGACCGCCTGCGCACCATGCCGCAGGTCCAGCGTTTTGTGACCGATGGATATCAGACTTCGAGCCGCATCCACGTCACCTTCCCGAAGGCGATCGAGAACACCCAGATCCCCGTGGGCATCAAGGACCAGCTCTTTGCCTATTCGCTGCAATTCTCGGGCGTGGATGTTCGCGTTACCGGCTACGGGCCGTCGTTCTACGGTGGCGGGGGAGGCTACTCTCCGCAGTATCGGATCCAGGTGCTGGGCTACGAATACCTGAAGGTGAAGGAGATCGCGGAGGACATCGGGAGCCGCCTGGAGCGCCTGTCTCGCGTGCGCGACGTGAACACGAACGCCGCCCTGAGTTACCGGGACCGTGAAAGGGCCAAGGAGTTCGGCGTCGTGATCCGTAGGGACGTTCTCGCCAACTACGACCTGACCGTCCAGCAGCTGGTCAGGGAGGTCCAGGCCGCCGTCCGCGGGCAGACCGGCAACGCCCAGATCAAGATCGGCGGCGACGAGGTTCGCTTCCAGGTCAAGGTGGAGGGGAACCGGGAGATCGACCTGGTGGAGCTCACCGAGAGGCTCGTCACCACCCCGTCGGGCGAACCGCTGCGCCTCGGCAACCTGGTATACGTCGAGCCCCGCGACGTGTTGTCCGCGGTCCACCGCGAGAACCAGCAGTACGCGCGCTCGGTGGGGTACGAGTTCCGGGGTCCTCCCAAGCTGGGCAACACCACGCAGGAAACCACGATCCGGACAACAGCGACGCCGCCCGGGTACGAGGTCAGGGAGCGGGAATCCTTTAGACTGACCCGTGACGAGCAGGCGCAGATCTACCTGGTGCTGGGGGCCGCCATCCTGCTCGTCTACATGCTCACCGCGGCGCTCTTCGAGTCGCTGCTGCTGCCGCTCTGCGTCCTGCTCACAGTACCGATGGCGCTCATCGGCGTCTTCATGATCTTTTTCTATACGGACGCGACCTTCACGCGGGAGGCGTACATCGGCGTGATCATGATGGGAGGGATCGTGGTGAACAACGCCATCCTCCTTGTCGACCACATCAACCGCCTGCGCTGGCAGGAGAAGCTGGGCTTGAGGGCGGCCGTGGTGCGCGGTACGGTGGAAAGGGTGCGCCCGATCCTGATGACCACGACGACGACGATCCTGGGCCTGCTGCCGCTGGTACTCTTCACCGAGGGCGCCAACGCCACGATCTGGAACGCGCTCGCTTTCGTGCTGATCGGAGGATTGGCGTCGTCGTCGATTCTGGTGCTGACCGTGACGCCCGCGCTGTACTTCCTCATCCAGAAGGTGATGGCTGCTCGCGCGGAGGCGGCGGTCGGATTACCGGCCATGGGCGGCTAAGGGCTTCAGTGATGGCTTCTCGAGCGGAGGTGGCGGCCGCCGCGGCCTGACGGTCCGACGGTCGATGAGGCGTCGCTCCGGGTCATGAGACTTCGCTTTGCGCCCTCGCCGACGGGGTACCTCCACGTCGGCGGGGCGCGGACCGCGCTCTTCAACTGGCTGCTTGCGCGGCAGGCCGGGGGCGCGTTCGTGCTGCGGGTCGAGGACACCGACCGGGACCGCAGCCGGCCCGAGCACGTGGACGCGATCCTGGGCGGGCTGTCGTGGCTCGGGATCGACTGGGACGAGGGGCCGGTCTTCCAGGCGGACGGCCTCGTGCGGCACCGCCGTGACGCCGAGCGGCTCCTCGCAGCGGGGCGCGCGTACCGCGACTTCACGGCCCGGGAAGATTTCGAGCGCGCCCGGGACGAAGCCGTCGCGGCGGGGACGGGCACGGTGGCGCGGCTCGCGCGGGAGATGGCCGCCGAGGTGTCGCCGGAAGAGAGCCGCCGCCGCGCCGCGGCCGGGGAGCCCTTCGCGGTCCGCTTCCTGGTGCCGCCCGGCACGACCGAATGGCGCGACCTCGTGCACGGCCGCATGGGCTTCGACAACGACGAGATCGACGACTTCGTGATCCTGCGCAGCGACGGCACCCCCACCTACAACCTGGCCGTCGTGTCGGACGACGTGGAGATGGCGATCACTCATGTGGTTCGCGGCGACGACCACATTTCCAACACCCCGAAGCAGATCCTGCTCTACGAGGCGCTGGGGGCTCCCGTGCCCGCGTTCGGCCACCTGCCGCTGATCCTGGGCCCGGACGGGAAGCGGCTGTCGAAGCGCCACGGTGCGCGGGCGGTGGAGGCTTTCGAGGCGGAGGGGGTGCTCCCGGACGCGATGGTGAACTTCCTCGCGCTGCTGGGGTGGTCGCCCGGAACCGACGAGGAGCTGCTCTCGCGCGATGACCTGATCGAGCGGTTCTCGCTGGAGCGCGTGCTGAAGAAGGGGGCGGTATTCGACGCGGCCAAGCTGTTGTGGATGAACGGGCAGTACATCGCGCGGATGGGGGCGGGGGAGGTTGCGGCGGTGTTGCGGGGGGTGTTGGGTGGGGGTGGGGGGGTGGGGGGGGATGCCGGCCGGGCAGCCGTCGGGCCGGGCGAGGGTGGTGGGGGTGCTGGGGGCGGGGTGGAGGCCGGGGAGCCGGGCCCGGACGCCATCCCGCTCGACGATGTCGCCTTCGAGCGGATGGCCGGCGCGCTGGCGCCCCGAAGCCGCACCTTCGTCGAGATGGCGCGGCTGGCGCGCCCGTACATCGCGCCGCTGGATGGTTACGATGCCAAGGCCGCGCGGAAGAACTGGTACCGCGACCGGGCGGGGACGGTGGAGCTGTTGCGCGCGGTGCTGGACGGGCTCGCCGGCACCGCGTGGGAGGCGGAGCCGCTGGAGGCCGCGTTGCGCGGTCTGGCCGCCGAGCGGGGGGTGGGGGCGGGGAAGATCTTTCAGCCGCTGAGGCTGGCGCTCACGGGGCTGCCGGCGTCTCCCGGCATCTTCGACGTGCTCCTGATCCTGGGGCGGGAGCGGTCGCTCCACCGCGTGGGGCGGGCGATCGCGCACATCGAGGAAGGCGCATAGCCGAGCCCCGCCGAACGCGCCGCGCGATGCTTGCGGGCAATCATCCTCGAACCTCCTCCAACCGCCGAAGTGTGCACAGCGTGTTCCCATGGTGTTCACAGGGAACTCAGGGTGCTCTTCGCACCGGTGCGCGGCAATCCGCCTTCGACCTCCTCAGGGTTGCAAGTTTGGCCGCGGGCGTCTAACGTTCACGGCCCATCGCCCGCTCCGCCCGCCCCGTTCAAGCGCATGCCGACAGGCCGCAGACCCGACGCCGGCGCCGGTCGCGATCCGTCCGCAGTCCGGATCGTACCGAGCCTGACAGAGATCGAGAGGAGGATCCTCGATTTCATGGTGTCGTATCTGCGCAGCAACACCTATCAGCCGTCGATCCGGGAGATCGGACGGCGGTTCGGCATCAAGAGCACCAAGACGGTTTCCGAGTACCTCCAGGCGCTGGCCGACAAGGGATTCATCGAACGGGACCCCTCCCGTTCCCGCGGCATCCGGATCCTCGGGGTGGACCTGAACGCCGAGACCGTGTCGCTGCCGTGCTTCCGCAGCCTGAAGGAGGCGATGGCGGAGTCCGGCGACGGCCGCGCCGATGTCCGCGTGGCGCTCGACAGGCAGCTCGTGAGCCGGAACGGGGGGTTCATGGTGCGGGCGCCGGAGGACCAGCTGGGGCCGGCGGGGATCAGCGAGCGCGATTTCCTGGTGATCCAGCCGGTGCGTGCCGATGAGCTGGTCGACGGGGAGATCGTCGTTGCGCGGGTGCGCGGCGCGACCGACTACTTTCAGCTCAGCAAGCGGAGTTCGCGCCTCTACCTCTACCCGATCGTGGGCGGTGCTTCGGACGATGGAGATTCTTCGGCGCCGGCCGCGGCGGACGGGTCCCGAACGGTGATCGTGGGCAGGGTGGCGGGATTGTACCGCCGGATGGGGGCGCTTCCGGTCACGATGCCCGTCACGGCTCACTAGGCCGCTGGCGGCCCGTGGGGGGGACCCGTGGGGGCGAGGCCGCGAATGGTCCGCCGCCGGGTCGGGACCTTGACCGAGCCTGGATGGCGCGCGCCCTGGAGATGGCCCGGGCCGGCGAAGCGCGGGGCGAGGTGCCTGTCGGTGCGGTGATCGTGCACGATGGCGTGCTGCTGGCCGAATCGCATAACCGCACGGTCGAGTGGCGCGATCCGACCGCCCACGCCGAGTCCCTGGCGATCCGCGGCGCGGCCCGGCGCCTCGGCGAATGGAGACTTTCGGGGTGTACCCTCTACACCACCCTCGAGCCGTGTACCCAGTGCGCGGGCGCCATCGTGCTGGCGCGGATTACGCGCCTCGTCTTCGGCGCGCACGACCCCAAGGGAGGGATGGCGGGGAGCCTGGAGAACCTGGTGCAGGACCCGCGCCTGAACCACCGGGTGGAGCTGCTCGGCGGTGTTCTTGCGGAGGAATCGTCGAGGCTGCTACGGGGTTTCTTTCGGGAGCGCCGGGGCAGGCCCTGACGTAGCGTCAGGGTTCCGCCTGCGCGGCGGGTGAGCTCCCCGCAGGGCCGCCGACTTCGGCGATGGGGGTGCCGAACATCCTCAGACAGAGCGCCAGCACGCCCACGCCCGCCAGCAGGGCGGCCCAGGTGGGGAGTCCGAGGGCGGTTCCCACACTGCCCAGAAGGAGCCCGACCACGCCGACCAGGACCGCGTAGGGGAGCTGGGTGCGCACGTGGTCCACGTGGTCGCAGGCGGCCGCGGTGGACGACAGCACGGTGGTGTCGGAGATGGGGGAGCAGTGGTCGCCCCAGATCGCGCCGGCCAGCACCGAGCTGGTGGACGCGAGGAGGATGCCGTAGACGGATCCGTCGGCGAAGCCGGTGCCCCCGGCCAGCGACACCGTCAGCGGGATCACCAGCGGGATCATTATCGCCATGGTGGTCCAGGAGGTGCCCGTCGCGAAGGCCATCGCGCCCGAGGTGATGAAGACCAGCGCCGGGAAGAGGAACAGCGGGAATTCGACGTTCGTCAGCAGTCCCGAGAGGTACCCCGCGGTCCCCACGTCCTGGGTGACCGCGCCGAGGGACCACGCCAGCGTGAGGATCACCATCGCGATCATCATCGCCTTGACTCCGCCGACCCAGGCGTCGATGCACTCCTTCATGTCGAGCAGCCGCTGCGAGATCGACAGCGCCGCCGCGACCAGGCATCCGGCGAGGGAGCCCCAGAGGAGCGTGCTGAAGGGGTCGGCGGCCCCGAAGATGTCGCGCAGTGATGCATCCGCCCCTGCCGCCGCGCGCCCCGTCGTGTAAAGTCCCGTCAGCACGACCAGGACCACCGTCGCGACAGGAATCCCCGCATTCCACCACCGCTCGCTCGCCCCCTCCTTGGCGTTCACGAAGCTTTCCGAGATCTCGGCGGCCGGCCGGGATCCGGGGCGCAGGACGCCCCCGCCCGACGCGGCGCGGGCTTCGGCGCGGGCCATGGGACCGAAGTCCCGGTTCATGAACGAGGTCAGAAAGACGAAGGAGAGGGCGAGCAGGGGATAGAAGAGGTAGGGAATCGTCTCGATGAAGACGGCGTAGGGGCTGAGCCCGGCCAGAAACGCCTGGTCGGCACCGGTGGCCTCGCCGGCCGCGGCCCCGAGCCCGCCTCCGATCAGCGACACCTCGTATCCCACCCACGTCGAAACGGGAACCAGCGCCGCGACCGGCGCGGCAGTCGAGTCCACCAGGTAGGCAAGCTTCTCGCGCGACACCTTCAGGCCATCGGTGATGGGACGCATGGTGTTGCCGACGACCAGGGTGTTGGCGTAGTCGTCGAAGAAGATCCCGAGGCCGGCCAGGCCGGTGGCGATCTTTCCGCGGCGGCGGTTGCGCGCCAGCGGCGCCACCGCGCGCACCACCCCCCGGGTGCCCCCGTTGCGGCTGATGATGCCGACCATCCCCCCCAGAAGGATGCTGAAGACTACGATCTGGGTGTGGCCGCCGTCGGTATCCCCCAGGGCGGGGACCACGTACTGGTCGATCAGCCTCCAGGTAGCTTCGAGCGGGTTGTAGCCCACCACCACGAGCGCGCCCAGCCAGATCCCGGCCAGGAGCGCGGTGATCACCTCCTTGAAGATGAGCGCCAGGACGATCGCGACGAGCGGCGGCAGTATGGAAACCCAGCCGGGCGCGAAGGGGCGGGAGAGTTCGGTGACCGTGTCGCCCATGCGGACCTGCAGCGGCAGGGCGTCCCGCGAGCCGATCGTGATGCCCCGGAATTCGCGGGCCGCCCCCGCACCCACGGGCCCCGACGCGAGGAGTGTGCCCCCGGCGTCCCGGATTTCGACCAGCGTGGACAGCTCCGGGGCGCCCTGCACGGTGACGGCGAAGGCGACCGACGAGAGGATGACCTTCGGAGCCTCGGCCACCTCCTGCGCCCGGGTCCCGGCCGGGGCGGCGAGGAGGAGGAGCGAAGTGAGCAGGGCGGGCAGTCCGGGGGCTGGTCGGGACATGGGGGCTCCGTGCGCGGTTGTTCGGTGTGTAGCGGGCCGGGATCCGGCCGGCGTCGAATCGTCCATCATCATGTTGGCTGGCCGCCCGGGGTGCAATTACCTTACTCTCGGGCGTGAGGACGGGCAGGGGCAGGACGACGGGGTCCGGGCAGGGTCCGGCATCTTCCGGAAGGAGTGCGAGACCACAAGGTGACCGCCGCTGAACCGACGGTGCTCATGGACGGCGTGGCCGTGAAGCGTGCCATCGGCCGCATGGCTCATGAAGTCCTCGAGAAGCTGGGCGGCACCGGGAACCTCGTTCTCATGGGGATCCAGCGGCGCGGCGTCGATCTCGCCGAAATGATCCGGGGCGCGATCACGGAGGCCGAGGGGGCCGAGGTCCCGACGGGCACGCTCGACATCACCCTCTATCGCGACGACCTCATGGCGCTGGGCCCGCGGCCGGTCGTGGGGGAGACCGGGCTGCCGAAGGGTGGGGTGGACGGGATGGCCGTGGTCCTGGTCGATGACGTGCTCTACACCGGCCGCACCGCGCGCGCCGCCCTCAACGAGCTGATGGACTGGGGCCGGCCCGCGCGCATCCTGCTCTGCGTGCTCGTCGACCGCGGCGACCGGGAGCTCCCCATCCAGCCGGACATCGTGGGCCGCGAGCTGCCGGTGCTCGCCAACCAGCGGGTGGATGTGCTCGTGCCGCGGCTCGACGGCGAGCTCTCCGTCGTACTTTCCGCCATGGGGGCTGCGTGAGCCGGGCCGCGGCGACGGCGGCGCTGGGCAAGGACCTGGTTGGTCTGGAAGGGCTGACGGCGGATCAGATCCGGGTGATCCTCGACACCGCGGAGCCCTTCAAGGAGATCTCCGAACGGCGGATCAAGAAGGTCCCGGTGCTGCGGGGGAAGACGATCGTCAACCTCTTCTTCGAGGCCTCGACGCGCACGCGGATCTCCTTCGAATTCGCGGAAAAGAGGCTTGCCGCCGACACCGTGAACATCGGGGCGGTGGGCTCGTCGGTCTCCAAGGGCGAGACGCTGGTGGACACGGCCCGCAACCTCGAGGCGATGCGGATCGACATGGTGGTGATGCGGCACTGGTCCCCCGGGGCCGCGCGGTTCCTCGCCGCGCGCATCCCGTCGAATGTGATCAACGCGGGCGACGGGGCGCACGAACACCCCACGCAGGGACTTCTGGACATTCTCACCTTGCGCGACCACTTCGGCCGCCTCGAGGGGCTGAAGGTGTGCATCGTGGGCGACGTGCTCCACTCCCGGGTCGCCCGTTCCAACATCTTCGGCCTGGTGACGCTGGGTGCGGAGGTGGCGGTGTGCGGGCCGCATACGCTCCTGCCTGCCGGGATCGAGGAGCTGGGGGTGCGGGTCTTCGGGCGGGTGGAGGAGGCGATCGAGTGGGCGGAGGCGCTCAACGTGCTGCGTCTGCAGCTGGAGCGGATGGAGGGCGGGTTCGTGCCGTCGCTGCGCGAGTACAACCGCGTCTTCGGGGTGACCCGTGAGCGCTTGGGACGTGCGCCCCGCGAGCTGCTGATTCTGCACCCCGGGCCGATGAACCGGGGAGTCGAGATCGACTCGGACGTGGCCGACGGGCCGCACTCGGTGATCCTCAGGCAGGTGACGAACGGGGTCGCCGTGCGGATGGCGGTGCTGTACCTGCTGACCGGAGGGGCGCCGGACCGGGCCGAATCGGCCAAGTCGGGGGGGGAGGGGCGGTCGTGACGCGGCCGCTCGGGGCACGCCTGACGCGGCTGCTGATTCGTGGCGGACGGGTGATCGACCCCGCGGCGGGGGTCGACCTGCTGGGCGACGTTCTCGTCGACGAGGGCCGGATCGTCGCCGTGGAGCCGTTGCTGGCCCCCGAGAGCGCGGAGATCCTGGATGCGCGCGGGCTGGTGGTGTGTCCCGGGTTCGTGGACCCGCACGCGCACCTGTGCGAGCCCGGCGGGGAGCACCGGGAGACGATCGCGACGGGCGCGATGGCGGCGGCGGCGGGGGGGTACACCGCCGTGGTTGCCATGCCCGACACGGATCCGGTGGTGGACGATCCCGCCTCGGTGGGGTTTGTCGTCGCCGCGGGGCGGCGCGCGCGGGGCGCCCGGGTCTTTCCCGCGGCGGCCGTCTCGGCGGGGCGGAGGGGGGAGCATCTCACCGAGTTCGGTGAGGTGGTCGATGCGGGAGCGGTTGCCGTGAGCGACGCGGGGAGTTCGGTGAAGTCATCCAAGCTGATGCGACTCGCACTCGAGTACGCGCGCTCGTTCGACATCCCGGTTCTGGCCCGGCCGGAGGACGCCGGCCTTGCGAGCGGCGGGGTAATGCACGAGGGCGTGGTGTCCACCAGGCTGGGGCTGCGCGGGAAACCGGCCGCCGCGGAGGAGATTGGCGCTGCCCGTGACCTGGCGCTGGCGGGGATGACCGGGGGCCGGCTGCACCTGCAGCGGGTGTCGACGGCCGCTGCCGCCGCGCTCATTCGCCGAACCCTGGGGAAGGGGATCGGCGTGAGCGCGGAGGTCACGGCCCACCACCTGCTTCTGACGCACGAGGTCGTAGCGGACTACGGAACCGAATACAAGGTGGATCCGCCGCTCCGGACGACCGTCGATGTCGAGGCTGTGCGTGCCGCGCTTGCCGACGGCACGATCGGCTGCATCGCGACCGATCACACTCCCTGCCACTACGACGAGAAGGAACAGGCCTTCGACGACGCTCCCTTCGGCGCCGTGGGTCTGGAGACCACCTTCGCGGTGCTCCACACCCATCTCGTCACCACCGGAATCCTGGAACTGGGCACCCTGGTCGAGCGCATGTCCACCGGACCGGCCCGAGCCCTGGGACTCCCCGGAGGGACGCTGAAGCCGGGGCAAGCTGCCGATCTGGCACTTGTCGATCCGGAGGCGCGGTGGAAGATCGATCCGGCGGAGTTTCTGTCCAAGTGCCGCAACACGCCCTTCGCCGGAGAGGAAGTTACGGGAAGGGTGGTGCGGACCCTGGTGGGCGGGCGAACCGTATGGAGTGCGGTCGCCGACGGGGCATGAGCCGCCGCTCTGGGCGCGGCCCGCTGTCTACTGGTGCTCTCTGACCAGGCGGTCCAGCTGGGACTTCATGCGCCCCGCCTTGTTCGGATGGATCACCCGCCGTCGCGCGGCCCTGTCGATCAGTGCGACCGCCGCGTGGCGCTGCTGGTCCGCTTCCTCCTGCGAGCCGGCCTCGCGGACCCGGCGAATCGCGGTACGAATCATGGACCTGGCTTCGCGGTTCCGGCTGCGGGCGGCCCGGCCCAGCTCCATGCGTTTCTGCGCACTCTTGATGTTGGGCATCTTCGTGTATGTTTTCGGAAATGTCGGGATGTGTTTACTTTCGGGACCGGAAATGTAGACCCGGCGGCCCCTCCGATCAACGGGGAACGAGCTAATCGGCGCAATGGACTTTCTCCTCATCATCCCGGTTCTGATCTTCTCCGTCGTCGTTCACGAAGTGGCGCACGCCTGGCAGGCCCTGCGGGAGGGCGACACCACCGCGCGCGATCTGGGCCGGATCACCCTCAATCCGATTCCGCACCTCGACCCCGTGGGTTCGATCCTCGTGCCCGTGGTCCTCCACCTGCTCCCGGGCAACTTCCTCTTCGGGTGGGCCAGGCCGGTGCCGGTCAACCCGCGCAACTATCGCGCCTACCGGGCGGGCGACATCCGGGTCTCGCTTGCCGGGATCGTGGCCAATCTCGGGCTGGTGGTCCTGTGCGCTTTGGGACTCGTCCTGCTAACCGCGCTCGCCGGGGTCCTGCCGCTGGGCGGGCCGCTGGGAGGAAATATTTTCTCGATATTGAGTTATGGCGTTTTCATAAACCTGATTCTAGCCTACTTCAACCTGATTCCGCTTCCTCCGCTGGACGGATCGCACGTCCTCTACCACCTGCTTCCCTCGGCTGTCCGCGAGAGCTACCGGGCCATCGGCAGGTACGGAATCGGCATACTCTTTCTCACACTCGTCCTCTTCCCCGGGGGCTTCGCCACGGTGTTGTCGCCCGTCTTCATCGCCTACGACTGGGTTCTGCGGGTGACCCTCGGATGACGGAAGACGGGCTGCTGTTCGTCGACACCGACCGCTTCAACGGTCCGCTGGATCTCCTTCTGCACCTGATCCGCACGCAGGACATCGACATCTTCGACATTCCCATCGCCCGGATCACCAGTCAGTTCCTGGGTGCGATCGAGGATCTGGGCGACGCGGACGTGAACCAGGCCGGCGAGTTCCTCCAGATGGCGGCGACGCTGGTCGGGATCAAGGCGAGGATGCTGATGCCGAGTCCAGAGGGGGAAGAGGAGTACGATCCACGGGCGGAGCTGGTCCGGAGGCTGCTCGAATACGAACAGGTTCGCGAGATCGCCGGCCGTCTGCGCGTGGCGGAGAACGACCGGAGCCGTCGCTACGGCAAGGGATTCGTGGAGCCGCGGCGCCGGACGCAGGCGGCGGAAGTGCCGCTGACCGTAACCTGGGACGAAGTCTTCGAGGTCGCGCTCTCGGTCGAGGCGCCCGTCGAGCGGGACCGCGATCACCGCGTCTTCGCACGCCGGGTGGCCATGCGGGAGAAGGTGGATCTGATCGTCGCGGCGGTCGGGCGGGTGGGACGGATCGAGTTCGCGAGCCTGGTGGCGCCGTGGGCTGAGCGCATTCACGCTGTGATGACCCTCCTGGCGGGGCTTGAACTGGGACGGAGGCGGGCGGTGTCGCTCCGGCAGAGAAAGCCGTTTTCGACGTTGTGGATATACGGCCCGCGTGGGGAGTCCGAATGAACGACGTGCGCATCGTGGAGGCGATCCTCTTCGCGAGCGAAGCGCCCCTTTCGCCCGGTGACATCGCGCGGGCGGACGAGGCCCTGGACGAGGACAGGGTGGAGGCGGCGCTCAAGGCTCTCAGGGAGGAATACGACCGTTCCGGGCGGGCATTCGAGCTGCGCGAGGTCGCGGACGGGGTGCAGTTGATGACGCGCCCCGAGTTTGCGCCGTACCTGGAACGCTTCGACACCGTGCCGAGGTCGACGCGGCTTTCCGGACCCGCGCTCGAGGCGCTGGCGATCGTGGCCTACCGGCAGCCGATCGGGCGCCTGGAGGTCGAGTACATCCGCGGGGTCAACTCGACGGGGGTGATCCGCACGCTCCTGGACCGGGAGCTCATCACGGGGGTGGGGCGCGGGGAGGGGGTCGGGCGGCCGGTTCTCTACGGCACCACGACCCGTTTCATGGAACACTTCGGGCTGGCCTCCCTGGACGACCTGCCGCGGCCAGAGGAGTTGCCGGTCGTGCTGCGGGAGCGCGGCGGGCAGGAGGAGGCCGGAGCGGGGGAGAGCGGAGAGCCTGTCGCCGCTGGCCGGGAGGACGCCGCAGCGGACGCCGACGCCGCAGTGAGCGGCGACGACCGAACCGGCGGGAGGCAGAGCCCTGGTGATGCCCCTTCCGATCCGGAAGCCGCCCTGGCCGCGGTACTGGCTCATGCATCCGGGAAACCGGAGGACACCGGTGAATGATGCGCGGCCGGTCCGGTTGCAGAAGTACATCTCGCAGGCGGGGGTGGCGTCGCGCCGCCAGGCCGAGCGCCTCATGCTCGAGGGCAGGATTCTGGTCAACGGGGAACCTGCCACGGAGATGGGCGTGAGGGTTCTCCCGGGTCGTGACACCGTGTCGCTCGACGGACGGATCGTCGAACCCGCCCGGCAGCGCTGGATCGTCTTCCACAAGCCGCCCGGTGTCCTCTGCACGCGCACCGACCCGCACGGCGGCCGAACGGTATACGATCTGCTACCCGAATGGGTGTCAGGGCTGCGCTACGTCGGCCGCCTGGATCGAGATACCTCCGGGCTGCTGCTCCTGACCAACGACGGAGACTCTGCGGCGTCCCTCGCCCACCCGAGCAGGCAGGTGGAGAGGGAGTACGTCGCCAGGGTCGAGGGTCCGCTTACGGCGCGGGATCTGCGAGCGTTGCGGCGGGGCGTCCAGCTCGAGGACGGATTCGCGCGGCCGCGCCGTGTTCGCAAGGTTGAACCGAATGAAGATGGATGGGGCATCACCATGGTCCTGGCCGAGGGACGCAAGCGTGAGGTGCGGCGAATCATGAAAACCGTGGGGCACCCGGTGCTGACCCTGGTGCGCACGCGGTTCGGACCGTTTCGGCTGGGTGGGATCGCTCCCGGCGGCTGGAGGCTGGCGCATTCACGGGAACTGCAGGAAGTTCGAGCGATCGTTCGCGGTCCCCGGCGAATCCGGCGCCGCGGCCCGCCAGGGAGGGCGCATGCCTGACTCGACGCTGAGTGTCGTGGAGCATCCACTGATCGAACACAAGCTGTCGCTGTTGCGGGAAGCCCGCACGGAGGGCAGGCAGTTCCGCGAACTGGTGCGCGAGATCACCATGCTCATGACCTTCCGGGCGACGGAGTTCCTGGAAGGAGAAGAGGTGGCCTTCCGGACGCCGCTGGAAGCAATGCGGGCCCGCCGCATTCGGGAAGACCGCGTGGTCCTGGTTCCTGTTCTGCGAGCGGGCCTGGGGATGGTCGAAGGGGTCCTCCAGCTGATCCCGGGCGCGCGCGTCGGCCATCTGGGCTTTGAACGCAACGAGGTAACGCTGCAGCCCCGCCGCTACTACGGGAAACTCCCGCCGGACCCACACCGCTGCACCTTCTTCCTGCTGGACCCCATGCTGGGGACGGGCGGTACCGCGTCGGCGTCTGTCGCCGATCTGAAGGAACGCGGCGCGGCCCACATCGTGTTCATATGCCTGGTAGCGGCGCCCGAAGGGGTGGAGCGCCTTGCTGCGGAGCATCCGGATGTCCCCGTCCACGCCGCCGCGCTTGACCGCCAGCTCAACTCAGACGGGTACATCCTGCCGGGGCTGGGGGATGCCGGAGATCGTCTGTTCGGGACGCTGTGACTTCGTTACCGTTAGTCGGGCCCATAGCTCAGGCGGTCAGAGCAGCGGACTCATAATCCGACGGTCGGGGGTTCAAGTCCCTCTGGGCCCATGGCAGGCCGGTCTTGACCAAGGGGGCTGCCGGCCTTCGATTTCACTCCGAAAGCTCGCGATCTTCTCAACCCTGCGTGGTGGCGGCACTTGTTCATTCGGCGATCGGACACCTGGAACCTGCGGCGCCTCGGGGTCGCGTGCATCTGCACGCTCCACATCGGGGCGGCAACCGTGCTCGGGCCAGCCGACGCAATTCTTGACGCCGAGCTGGCGGTCACCCCGATGCACATCGAATCGCCGGACCATTCCGACTGCGCGTCCCATCACGGGCACCTCCTGTGCCAATTGGTGCGGTCGCTTTCCTTTGCGGGCATTTCCAGCAACATCGGTGTCGCGAACCGGCACGCGCCACCGGTTCACCGAGTTGACACGGGCCGTGCGGAGAGCCACGTCGGGAGCACGCCCATTATGTCCGGCTCCGTCATCCCCCGGGGTCCGCCAGTCCTCTAGCGGCCCGCGGCAAGGCCCCGCAGCGCGTGTGTCGGGGTTGAGCCTTCAAGGCTGCTGACAGCCCCTTCCGGGATTCACCGGGGACCGTCCCCCGGTGCCCTTTCCCTTCCGTCCGACTACGTCACCTGATGCCAATGGGTGCCGGTGGCGAACCTGCGTTTCGGAATGTCTACAAACCCGATCTACAGACTGCGTCCGGCCACCGGGACCGCACTTATTCTGGCGGCGGCGTTGTCCACGCTTTCGGACGCCGCGTCCGCTCAGGTTGTGGAGCACAGCGGCGAGATCGAGGGTGTGGTGCGCAGTATCGAGTCGGGCGCGGCTCTCGCGGGTTCGTTCGTGTCCGTGATCGGTACGGCCACGTCGGCGGTCACGCATGGCGACGGCTCCTTTCACCTGACCGGCATCGCGCCGGGGGACTACGCGCTTCGAATCCAGCGGCTGGGCTACGCCAGCCGGACCATCGAGGTCACGGTCAGGGAGGAAGGAGCGTTCGTGGAGGTCGCACTGGAGACGTCACCCATCGCCCTGGGAGGCCTTGTGGTCACCGCGATGCTGACGGAGCGCGGGGCCGCCGAGGCCCTCCGGGCGGTCAACGTAATGGCCGGAGAAGAGTTGCAGCGGCGCATGACCGGAACCGTGGCTCAGACGCTGGCTTCGGTGCCGGGGCTGTCGGCGACCAGCATGGGTCCGGCCACCGCGCGCCCCGTCATCCGGGGCCTGAGCGGCGACCGTGTCCTGATGCTGGAGGACGGGAGCCGGGTGGGGGATGTCTCCAGCGCGGGGCCCGACCATGCCACCGCGATCGATCCGCTGGCGGCACGGAGGATCGAGGTGGTTCGCGGGCCTGCGTCGCTTCTTTACGGGAGCAACGCCCTGGGAGGGGTCATCAACGTCATCCGCGACGAAATACCATCCGCGGTCCCGCATCACCCGACCGGGGCAGCATCGCTGCAGGCCCGGAGCGCAAGCTCAGCGCTGGCGGGCGGCGCCGCCACCACCTTCGCGGTATCGGAGCGGGTCCCGCTTCGGCTGGAGGTGACGGGCCGCACCGCGGGTGACCTGCGCACGCCGGTCGGGGAGCTCGCCAACACGGGGGGCGAAACGCTCAACGTGGGAGCGGGGGGCTCGTGGGTCGGGACCTGGGGACACGCCGGTGGCTCGGTGCGGGGCTACCGCAACCACTACGGGATCCCGGGCGGCTTCGTGGGTGGTCACACCGAGGGAGTGCGCATTGAGATGGAACGCGCCGCCGTCAAGACGCAGGCGGCGATCAACGAGCCGAACGACGCCCTCCGTTCCGTGGAGTTCGACGGAGCTTACACATGGTACCGACACAAGGAACTGGAGTCGGCGAACATCATCGGCACGCTGTTCAGGCTGCAGACGCTGAGTGGAGACATGTTGGCCCGGCACCACGCATGGGGTCCGTTTTCGGCCGGGGCGGCCGGGGCCAGGGTGGCCTGGGACAGCTTCGGGTACGGCGGCTCGGGCGTTGCCCGAACCGATACCCCGAACACGCAGCGCAGCACGGTTGCGGCCTACCTGTTCGAGGAGATCGATCTGGGCGCGGTGCGCGTCGAAGCGGGGCTGCGCTACGACTGGGTGTTCGTCAGCCCCGCGCGCGAGGATCCCGACTCCGATATCGGCAACGTCCGCAACCGCAGCTTCCACGCGGCGTCGGCCTCCCTTGGACTGCTCTACAACGCGGGTGCGGGCATGGCCGTCGGGGCAAGTCTGGCCCGCGCCTTCAGGACCCCGGACGTCCCCGAACTGTTTTCGGAGGGACCGCATCTGGCGGCGTACACCTTCGAGATCGGCAATCCTTCCCTCGAGACGGAGCAGGGGACCGGAGTCGACATCTTTGCGCGGTTCGAGTCCCCACGATTCAGAGCGGAGCTCACGGGATTCTACAACCGGATTCACGGGTACATCTACGGCGAGGAAACGGGCCGGTTCAGCCGCGTCCTCCTTCCCATCTACCAGTTTCAGAGCAACGACGCCCGGCTGGCGGGATTCGAGGGCAGCCTGGACTGGGATCTCGGCCGCGGGCTGGCGCTTCAGTCGGTGGTCTCATCGGTCAGGGGAACCCTCACGGAGGCGGATCGTCCCATTCCGCTGATCCCGCCGCTACAGGGCCGCGTGGGTGTCGAGTACGAGCGCCCGCAGTGGTTCGTGGGGTGGGAGACCGAGATGGCCGGACGGCAGGATCGCGTCGGTGCCTTCGAGTCGCCAACCGACGGGTACACGGTGTTCAATGCCTCGGCCGGGGCGCGCCTGACGTTGGGCGGACGATTGAATGTGCTCACCGTGAGTCTGGACAACGTTACGAACCGGAAGTACCACAACCACCTCTCCCGGGTGAAGGAAATCATGCCGGAGGCCGGGAGGGATCTCAGCGTGACCTATCGGGTCGTCTTCTAGGGAGACGACAATTACACAAGGGAACAGCATACATCACACAGGATTCTGGAAAAGAGGAACAATGAACACAAGGACTGTTGGAAACGGACTGATCGGGCTGATGACGCTCACGGCGCTGGTTCTGGCGGGGTGCAGCGATGATACGATGGAACCCGAGGATGAGCACGCCGAGCCCGAGGGCGTCGAGCTCGTGATGGGCGGCCAGGTGATCGCGTCGTACGACGGTGAAACCCAGCGCTGGACCGGCGAGATGGAGGTCGACGTGGGCGAGGAGACACCCCACATCAGCGTCCGGTTCGTCGACCACGACGGGGATCCGATCCCGCTGGACGATGATCTCTACCTGGAAGTCAATGTAGAGGACGAGTCGATTGCCGAATTCGAGCAGGACACGCCGGGCGAGTTCGGCGGGCACCTGCACGGGGTAACCGAGGGCGAGACCGACGTCACCTTCATGCTCATGCACGGCGAGGTCGGGAGCGGTCACGCGGACTTCGTGACCAGGCCGGTGCACGCGCACGTGCACGGGCACTCCTAGCGGAGGCGGCCACCGGTCCCGATGTTGACCGGGTGTCCGCGGTTGCAACATTCGCCGCGGGCATCCGGCCGGTGCCTGCGTGCTCTCAGTTCCCGGCCACGTCGACCCGCAGGTAAAGGACGCGGCCGGCGATCCCGTACGGGGATTCCGAGGGGTAGTCCATCGACCACAGCTGTGCCACATGGTCGTCCGGCAGACGGGTGGGAAGCCTGTCCAGGAAGTTGTTGGCGCCCAATCCCAGCCGGATGCGCTCCGCGATCCGGAAGCTGACTTCCACGTCCGCGATGGCAGCCCCCTCGATCGTCACGTTCTCCTCGAAGATGAACGGGGTGGTGACTTCGCCGATATGGTTCACGCTGATCCTTGCTCCGAAACCGGCGGCAAGGCGGACATCGGCGCTCGCGCCGATCCGCTGTCCGGGCTGCGCATCCTCGATGAGGGTTTGCTGTGTGGGGCCGATGAAATCCGGGTTCCGGTTGGCGGTGATCTCGGTTTCGTTCCGGTGGTAGCTGGCCGACAGGTCCGCTGCACCCCAATTCGCTCCGCGGATCCGCCAGTCGGCGACGATGTCGAAGCCCTGGGTACGGGTGTCGATGGCGTTCGTCCAGAACGACACCGCGTCGACCGGGCGGCCCTGGAACCTGGCGCCTGCGCGGAGACCGTGCGCCTGGGTCAGCGACTGGGTGAGCGCGATCGCATCGCGCACCGACACCAGGTAGTAGTCGGCTGACAGCTGCAGGCCGGAGCCGAGCGCGTAGACGAAGCCGCCGGTCAGGCTTGCGGACGTTTCGTGGCCGAGCGAGCAGGCGTCGAAGTCACCACAGGCGATCGGATCCCCCTCCGGGAGGAATCCGGCGCTGACCAGGCCGTCGCCGCCTCCGACGAAGCCGATTGTGTTGAATCCCCGCTGGGCCAGCCGGGGCGCGCGAAAGCCGGTTGACACTGCGCCCCGCAGGGCGGCGCCTGGAACTCCCACCTCGAGTCTCCCGGCCAGCTTGCCGGTGAGCGAGGCGCCGGCGTCGCTGTACTGTTCGAAGCGAAGCGCCCCACTCACGAGAGTCCGGTCGGAAGGCCGCAGCTCCATGTCGGCGTAGGCGCCAAAGCTGTTCCGGTCGCGGTTGCTGGCCGCGGCCGAGCTCGGGCTGTACCCGGGATAGCCCTGTACGCCGCAACTCGCGTAGGCGTTGCCGCCGATGTTGAGGTGATGCGCCGCCGGAAAGCTCCCCGGGGTGTCGCTCGGTCCGCAGGCCCACGACGCCCGGTCACCGGCTTCCATCCAGTACGAATCACGGCGGAAGGCTCCTCCCACCGCCAGAAAGGCCGGGGTCGCGCCGAACTGCAGCTCCCGGGTGGCATCGGCGTTGAGCGTCCACTGGCGGACGTTGAGAGATCCGCTGTCGACATCCGTCGGACCCGCGTTGGCGGCGATGGCGGCTGCGCCCGCGCCCGGGTTGGCGGCCAGATACTCCGCCGCGTAGGACGGATTGATCGAGTTGGCGGCGCCGAATCCGAACCGGCCCTGTCCGAATCCCAGGCTTGCGTCAGCCGACCAGTCGCCGAGTTGTCCCCGCAGACCGCCGACGGCCGAACCATCCGTCAAATCGGACTCCTCGACGGGGAAGAAGCCATCGGGGTGGACATACGAAACACTGCGCGGGACCCAGTCGGCCTTGCGGTAGAGTCCGTCCGAGACCGCTTCGCGACCGGAGTACCCGCCGAAGGCGTAGAACTCCCACGACTCGCCCAGGGGCACGGCCGCATTGGCCATGAAGGACGCTCCCTCATAGTCGGGCTCGCCGTTGCGCTGAAGTTGTATGACCTTCCCGCCGTCCGCGCAGGGCGCGTAGTCCGGGTTGGGGCCGAAACATGTGGGCGCCTGTCCCGCGCGGTTGGCCGCCGCCTGCCGCGCCACCTCCATCGTGAAGTTGAGAAAGCCACCGGCCAGGGGGACACCCGCATTCGCGGAAGCGACCAGCCGCGTCCCGTCGCCCCGTGAGGTGCGGCCCAGGTAGGACGAGGCCGCAACTCCGTCGAAGTCGTCCTGGAGCACGACGTTGATCACGCCGGCAATCGCATCCGAACCGTACTGCGACGCGGCTCCCTCGCGCAGCACCTCGATGCGCTTGATCGCGTGAAGGGGGATTGCGCGCAAGTCCGTCCCGGTCGTCCCCTGTCCCACGGCGGCGAGCACCTTGGTGAATGCCGCCGGATGGCGCCGCTTTCCATTCACCAGCACCAGCATCTGGTCGCCGTTCATGCCCCTGAGCGTGGCGACGTGGAGCGCGGCGCCGTCGCCGGCCGAGAGGCGGGCGGAGTTGAATGAGGGTGCGATGCGCCCAAGGATCTCACCGAGATCGACCTCGCCCAGCCGGGCGATCTCTTCCGAGCCGTAGATGTCTACCGGGACCGGCAGCGATGCGGGGTCGGCGATCCCGGCCCGGGAACCCACGACGACGACGATCCCCTCGACATCGATCACAGTGTCGGGCGGGATCTGCGCTGACGCCGCCGCCGGGACCGCGAGGCGAAGCAGAATGAGGACGATGAGTACGCGCGGCGGGACGCTTCCGGGTTGCGCGAGGGGTAGGGATCCGTTCATGATAGCCACCGTTTCCTGGATGGTTTTCAAGGCAAGGCCTTGCACGTCACAGTCGGGAAACTCGAGACCTTCCGGCAAGGGCTGGGGGCGTTTCCACCAACTTCGCACAGGTAATCTGCCCGAGAAAATGAGACAAAAAGGGAAATTGAGTATGACAAGAGAAACATCATCACCTCCGAACACAGGGAATGCGAACGCGTTGGCCCGGGCTTTCGCGATGGCGTTCGCAGTCATTCTCCTCGCGACATGCGGTCCGGACTCGACCGCCACGGGAGACGCCTTCGAGATTCCCTTCGAGCGCTTCGAGCTCGAGAACGGGCTCGAAGTCATCCTCCATGTGGACGACTCGGATCCGCTCGCCGCGGTGGCGATGACCTTCCACGTCGGCTCGGCCCGCGAGGTGGAGGGAAGAACCGGCTTCGCGCACCTCTTCGAGCACCTCTTCTTCCTCGACTCGGAGAACCTGGGCCCGGGCGGGCTGGACAGGCTCATGACCCGCGTCGGCAGCTCGACCAACGGCTCCACCAGCCGCGACCGCACCAACTACTTCGAGGTCGTCCCGATCGACGGGCTGGAGAAGACGCTGTGGGCCGAGGCGGACAAGCTCGGCTTCTTCATCAATACCGTGACCGAATCCGTGGTGGCCAAGGAGAAGCAGGTCGTCAAGAACGAGAAGCGCCAGGGCGTCGACAACCGCCCCTACGGCCACAACGAGTACGTGATCGACCGGGCCATGTACCCGGAGGGCCACCCCTACCGCTGGCAGGTGATCGGCTCGCTGGCCGACCTGGACGCGGCCACCGTCGCCGACGCCAAGGAATTCCACGCGCGCTGGTATGGGCCCAACAACGCGACGCTGGTCGTTGCCGGCGACATCGACGTCGATCAGACGATGGTGTGGATCGAGAAGTACTTCGGCGAGATCCCGGCCCGGCCGACCCCCGCAGTCGCCGAGCCCCCCGAGGTCCGGTTCGCCGAGACGCGGCGCCTCTACCACGAGGACAACTTCGGCAATCTGCCGCTCCTCACTCTCTCGTGGCCGTCCGTGCCGCGCTACCACGCGGACGCCTACGCGCTCGACGTGCTCTCCTCGCTGCTGACCGACGGCAAGTCGACCCCGCTCTACAAGGTGCTCGTCGAAGAGGAGGAACTCACGTCGCAGGTGACCACCTACCACAGCGCGCAGGAGCTTGCGGGCCAGTTCAACTTCCAGGCGCTCGCCTTTCCGGGCACCGACCTCGACGACCTGCTCGCGGCCGTCCATGCGGGATTCGCACGCCTCGAAGAGCAGGGGATCCCCGACGCGGAGCTGCAGCGCGTCAAGGCCGGCACCGAGACCGGCTTCTACCGGGGGTTGTCGAGCGCCATCGGCAAGGCCTTCCAGCTGGCCGACTACGCGATTTTCGCGAATGATCCCGGGTACGCCGGCGAGGATCTGCGGCGCATCCTCGCGGTATCGGCGGAAGATGTGATGCGCGTCTACGAGACCTACCTGAAGGACCGGCCGCACGTTGCAACCAGCTTCGTGCCCCGCGGGCAGGCGGAATTGGCCCTGGAGGGCTCCGAACGCGCAGAAGTGGTGATCGAGCCGATCGTGCAGGGAGCCGAGGCCGAATTCTCCGTCGTGCGGGGCGAGGAGCGGACTCCGGGCGGGGCCTTCGACCGTTCGGTGGAGCCTCCGTACGGGCCGTCCCCGAGCATTCGGGCCCCCGAGGTGTGGCGTGAAGCGTTGGCGAACGGTCTCTCCGTCCTGGGCGTCGAGGACCGGGAAACCCCGATGGTACAGTTCGAGCTCAGCCTGCGCGGAGGGATGCTCCTGGAGGAGCCCGGCCGAACCGGCGTCGCCAACCTGCTCGCCGAGACGATGATGGAAGGCACCGCGAACCGAACGCCGGAGGAGCTCGAGCAGGCGATCGACCTTCTGGGAGCCTCCGTGAGCGTTTCCGGGGGCAGCACCGGCTTCACCATCTCGGGCAGCGTTCTTGCCCGGAACTACGGCGAGACCATGGCGCTGGTCGAGGAGATCCTGCTGGAGCCGCGCTTCGACCCCGAGCGCTTCGAGCTGGCCCGGCAGAGGGTCATGAACACCATCCGCCGGTTGGACGCAAACCCGTCGGCCATCGCCTCGCAGGCCTTTGACCGCCTGCTATACGGCGACCACATCCTCGCGCAGAACCGCTTCGGCACGCTCGAAGGCGTCGCCGCCTTCACCCTGGACGATCTCCGCGCCTATCACGCCACCGCGCTGGTACCCGGCGCGGCGGCGTTTCTCGTCGCGGGGGCGGTGTCGCCGGACGAGGCGACCGCCCCGCTCGCCACCCTCGCAGCGCGTTGGGAGGACCGCTCCGCGCCCGCCCTCCCCGATCCCCCCGACTGGTCCGACGACCGCGCGGGCCTGTACTTCATCGATGTCCCCGGCGCGGCGCAGTCGGTCATCAACATCGGCCGCCTGGCGCTGGCCCGCACCGACGACGAGTACCACCCGGCCACCGTCATGAACTACCGCCTCGGCGGCGGCGGCTTCGCCTCCGACCTGACCCAGGTGCTGCGCGAAGGGAAGGGGTACACCTACGGGGTCGGATCGCGTTTTCAGGGAGACCACTACCCGGGCCCGTTCAGCATCAGCACCTCTGTGCGCTCCAACGTCACCATGGAGTCGATGGAGATCATACGCGACATGCTGGAGACCTACGGCCCCACCTTCGACGAGGAGGACCTCGCGGCAACGCAGGGATTCCTGCTCCGCTCCAACGCACGCGCCTTCGAGACGCTGGGCGCCAAGCTCGGGGTGGTGCGCGCCGTGAGCGACTACGGCTTCGCACCCGACTACGTGCTCCAGCAGGAACAGACCGTTCGCGATATGACGATAGACCGCGTGCGTGAGCTGGCGGCGCGGCATCTGAGCGGTGACCTGGTCTGGCTGGTCGTTGGCGACGCGGCTACCCAGCTGGGACGGCTCGAGGCGCTGGGGCTGGGCACGCCCGTGGTGCTGGACCGGTCCGGGAGGCCAGCTGGCTGAAAACATGTAAACGACACGTTACATTATGTCATGTTTACATGACAAGGAACCCGCTGGAGCGGGCGTCTTCAAGGGTGGCCCTACAGACGCGGATCGACTGTCTCCGCCCCGAGAGTCCCCGCGCTCGGGCACGATGTCGGCCGCGATGATGGTCTGTCACGTTACCGATCCTCTGCGCTTGGCGCTGGGCGACCTCCCCGTCGAGCCCGCCCCGCTGCACGTCAGTATCGGCGAGAAGAGAATCCCGGGTGCTGAACCGGCTCGCCCCCGGACTCCCGGGCAACGGCGTGACGCAGTCCTGCGCCCTAACAGTCCGTGGACGAATCCGCCCGAGCACCGAGAGCGGCGAGGCGCCGGGCTGGCAAGGCGCGACGAGGGGCCAATAGCAGCGCGATTGGGCTGAGGAGCAACGCAGAGCGGTGCTCCAACGAAGCTGAAAGTGAAGTTAACATGACAACATGTAAAGTTCTCTTGACATTCCGGACGCGTGAGCACCGCGATCCAGATTGACATGCATCGCCGCTCGAATGCCGGGGGGACTTTGTCCACGGGCTGCTAAAGGATTCACGTGGCAGTTCAACCGATGGGATGGAGGAGACGATGATCGACCGCAAGCGCATGAACACGGACCTTGGCGCTCCCGGGGCCGGTTGTGCGCCGGCGCGGACGTTGTCGGTGGGTGTAGCGATGCGGTTGCCGTGCATAGCGGTGTTAGCGGCATTGATCACGATGCTTGGCAGTGTTGTTGGCGGATCTGCCGCATCGGCCCAGGAGATCGAGATCGACACCACCGGGGTCCGGATCGTCTCCTTCGACCCGCTCCGCTCGGATGCCATGTGTTCCCTCGGTGAAGAACCGACGTTCTACGTAGGGGACGACGAAGGCAGCGAGGAGCTGTGGTTCTCACGCGTCCTGGGCCTCGCCAGGCTGTCCGACGGCTCCGTGGCGGTTGCGGATGACGCGTCCAGCGAGGTGCGCATCTTCGACGCGGACGGCATTCACATCCGCTCCATGGGGCGAGAGGGCGAGGGTCCGGGAGAGTTCGACCACCTCTGGTTCATGTGGCGCCTGCCGGGAGACACCCTTTGGGTTGGCGACTACAGACCCTGGCGCTACCACCTGTACGCCGTGACCGGGGAGCACATCAGGACGGTGACCATGGATCCGTTCTACGAGAACCGCAGCCGTGCCGGCGGAGTGCTCGCGAACGGCATTTCGATCAACGTGCGGCTCGAGCAAGCCAGGCGCCGGGACTTCAGGACACCCGATATGTGGCACGTCGAGGCCCACGGACCGGACGGGAAACTGCTGGGGACACTCATGACCTTGCCGGGGCGTACCTTCGGCCGGGGGAGTAGCGGGATCTTTGAAAGCCCCTGGTTCGACGCGAGCTCATCGATCGACGTGAGGGGCCGCACAGTCGCGACTACCAACGGCGTCGACCCAGAAGTCAGGGTCCTGGACGACGAATTGCGGCTGCGCCTGATCATCCGCTGGGACGCCCCCGGACGCGAAGTGACGGCCGCGCACATTCGGTCGGCCAGGGAGGCCGCGAGGCGGCGGGCAAGGGAGGCCGGAGAAGTCTCGCCGCTGGAGCGGGGCTTGTTGAACTCGGACCGGCCCGCGGCGGAGACCTTTCCAGCCGTCAGCTCGGTCATCGCGGGCGTGGATGGAACCGTGTGGGTGTGGCGCTACCCCCGGCCGGGAGGGCTGCCCGGACAGTCGCGGGTGATGGCCTTCGGCGCCGACGGGGACTTCGTGTGCTACCTGACCCACAACAAGAACAACTACACGATCTACGAGTACGGTGCGGACTACGTGCTCGGGGTGCAGACAGACGAGCTCGGAGTGCCGCACGTGGCGATGTTCGACCTGTTGCGGCCGGCCGTATCACCACGGTAGTTCAGGCTGGCGGCCTGGCCCGCGTCAAAGCGTCCGCCGCCGAATGGAATCCGCGGTCCAGTCCGTCTTGACGGATTGCTGACCCACGCCCCTTAGATTACGGGTTGCAGCAGGAACCCCTCCCCGCTCCATGCCGCCACGAGCGACCGTCGCGCCAACCATGACCCACGACATCCACGACGTCCTTCACCGCGTCTTCGGCTACCCCGGCTTCCTCGGCCAGCAGGAGGCCGTGATCGAGCACACGGTGTCGGGCGGCGACAGCCTGGTGCTCATGCCCACCGGCGGCGGCAAGTCCCTCTGCTACCAGATCCCGGCGATCGTGCGCGACGGAGTGGGTGTGGTGGTCTCGCCGCTCATCGCACTCATGCGTGACCAGGTAGAGGGGCTTCGCCAGACGGGGGTGCGGGCTGCGTGCCTCAACTCGACCCTCTCCTACCAGGAGGTGCTGGAGGTCGAGGCCGCGGTGGAGAACGGCCGGCTGGACCTGCTCTACGTCGCCCCCGAGCGCCTGCTGGGCGAACGCACCATGGACCTCCTCGCGCGCACCCCCCTCGCCCTCTTCGCCATCGACGAGGCACATTGCGTCTCCCAGTGGGGCCACGACTTCCGCCCCGAGTACCTGCAGCTCTCGGCGCTGCACGATCGCTTCCCCGAAGTCCCCCGCATCGCGCTGACCGCGACCGCCGACGAACCCACCCGGCGCGAGATCGTGCGCCGCCTCGGGCTGGACCGCGCAGCCCGGTTCGTGAGCGGCTTCGACCGCCCCAACATCCGCTACGCGGTCGTGCCGAAGAACCGCGCCCGTCAGCAGCTGCTGCGCTTCCTGGAGGAGCGCCACCGCGGCCACGCCGGGATCGTCTACTGCCTGTCGCGCCGGCGCGTGGACGATACCGCCGAGTGGCTCCGGGGCGAGGGCGTAGACGCGCTGCCGTACCATGCGGGGCTCCCCGGGCGGATCCGGCAGCGTCACCAGGACCGCTTCCAGCGCGACGACGGGGTCGTGATCGTGGCGACCATCGCCTTCGGCATGGGGATCGACAAGCCCGATGTGCGCTTCGTCGCCCACCTCGACCTGCCGAAGAGCATCGAGGCCTACTACCAGGAGACCGGCCGAGCGGGGCGGGACGGTGAGCCCGCCGACGCGTGGATGGTCTACGGGCTGCAGGAGGTGGTGACGCTCCGCCACATGGTGGAGAACTCGGAGGCCGGCGAGGCCCGCAAGCGCGTGGAGCTGCGCAAGCTCGACGCGATGCTCGGGTACTGCGAGTTGGCGACCTGTCGGCGCCGGACCCTTCTCTCCTACTTCGGCGAGGACCTGCCGGAGCCGTGCGGCAACTGCGACAACTGCCTCGCGCCGATCACGACCTGGGACGCCACGGAGGCGGCCCGCAAGGCGATGTCGTGCGTGTACCGCACCGGCCAGCGCTTCGGCGCCGCCTACCTTATCGATGTGCTCCGGGGACGCGACACCGAGCGCATCCGCCGCTTCGGGCACGACCGGCTGCCGACCTACGGCGTGGGTGACGACCTCGGCCCCTACGAGTGGCGTTCGGTCTTTCGCCAGCTGGTCGCCCGCGGACTGCTGAACGTCGATGTGGAGGGGTATGGCTCGATCCGCCTCACCGGCGACAGCTGGCCCGTGCTCCGGGGCGACGTGGAGGTGCTTATGCGCCGTGATGTCCGCCCCGCGGCCACGAGGCCGCGCCCCCGGCGCAAGGAGCCGGATGCACCCCTTGATCCAGCCACCTGGGACGAGGCACTCTGGGAGGCGCTGCGCAAACGCCGTACGGAACTCGCTGCCGCCCAAGGGGTGCCGCCCTACGTGATCTTCCACGACTCGACGCTCCGCGAAATGGTTGCGCGCCGCCCCGGCACGCCCGATGATTTCTCACAACTCACCGGTGTGGGGGACACGAAGTTGCGCCGCTACGGACCGGATTTCCTCGCGGTGATTGCAACGCGCGGGGAAGCTTCGGACCAGGGTCACGCAGACTGACTCAAGCTGGTCCCCGGGCGGGCCGGTACACTCAGGACACGGGGGGCTGCGATGGCGACACGAATCGGCGGCAGCTGCAGTTTGCGTTCACCGGCCGGCCACCCGGGAGGTCGTGGGGCCAACTCGGAGGTGGTCAGCCGGCGATTCGTCCTGGTTGTCCTGGCGCTGGCCGCGGCCGGCTGCGGATCCGGCGACTCCGGGAGCCGGGGCGGCGCGCCGGGCGCCGAGTGGCCCGTCTCGACCCCGGAGGCGGAGGGCGTCGATCCGGCTGCGATAGATTCGCTGGTCGCGGACATCGACGCAGGGCGGTACGGTCTCATCGACCACTTCCTCCTCATCCGCCACGGCCGCGTGATCGCCGACCATCGCTGGGACCACTCCGAGCGCTATGCGGAGCTCCTGTCCGAGCAGGAGGACACGACCGAACATCAATACAACTACGACCACCCTGCCTGGCATCCCTACTACCGGGACACCGACTTCCATTCGCTGCAGTCGGTGACCAAGAGCGTGATGTCGGTGGCCTTCGGCATTGCGGTCGACGCGGGGCACATCCCCGGCGTGGCCGTCGCCGCCTGGCCCTTCCTGGAAGCCTACAGCCCCGACCTGACCGACCCCAGGCGCGCCGGGGCGACGGTCGAGGACTTCCTCACCATGCGCAGCGGCATCGACTGGGCGGTCCCCGGGCAGACCTACGATGACGAGACGCACCCCACCGTCGAACTCGAGGCCAGCGACGCCTGGATCGAGTACGTGGTCGGACGTCCCGTCGGCACGGCCCCCGGTACGCGCTTCGACTACAACGACGGGGTCAGCGTCCTGCTGGGACGGATCCTGCGGGAAGCCACCGGGCAGCGCATCGACTCCTGGGCGGAAGAGCACCTCTTCGGTCCCATCGGAATCGACGACTACTACTGGAAGATCACGCCCGGCGGCGAGGCCGATTCGGAGGGTGGACTGTACCTTGCCACCCACGACCTCGCCCGGATCGGCTATCTGATGCTGCGCGACGGAGAATGGAATGGCCGGCAGGTCGTCTCGGAGGAGTGGGTGAGGACCTCGACCTCTCCCGTCGTCACCGAACCCGGCTACGGATACCAGTGGTGGGTCCCCTCCCACGAGAACGGCGAGACGAAGATCTTTGCGGCCAACGGATACGGGGGACAGTTCCTCCACGTCGTTCCCGAGTACGACCTCGTCTCGGTCTTCAACGGCTGGACACTCCATCAGCGGGTCGAGATGTCCAGCTGGATGGCCCTGCAGCAGCGTATCCTGCCGGCGGTCAGGCCCTAGCAGCCCGTGGACAAAATCCCCCCGGCATTCGAGAGGCGATGCATCCAGGCTGGATCGCGGTGCCCACGCGTTCGCAATGTCAAGAGGACCGTACGAATTGTCACGTCTACTTTACTTTCCGGGTTCCCGAAGCACCGCTCTGCGTTGCTCCTCGGGCGAATAGCTCCGCTATGCGCCTTTCGTCGTGCCTTGCCAGCCCGGCGCCTCGCCGCTCTCGGTGCTCGCGGGGCCATATCCACGGACTGCTGACGGGGCTTTTTTCGTGAACGGCCAGGAGCGCTACGATCTCCATACCTTCCGCGGCGATCTCTTCGGCGGCCTGACCTCCGCGGTCGTGGCCCTGCCCGTGGCGCTCGCCTTCGGAGTGGCCTCGGGACTGGGTGCGGCGGCCGGGATGTACGGCGTGATCGCCGTCGGATTCTTCGCCTCCGTCTTCGGCGGGACGCGTTCCCAGATTTCGGGTCCCACCGCCCCGATGACCGTGGCCATGGCCGTCATCGTGACGACCCACGCGTCCACCCTCGGCGAGGCCTTCGCGATCGTCGTCCTTGCCGGGCTGCTGCAGGTGGCGCTGGGCACCCTTAGAATCGGCCGCTTCGTCGTCTACACCCCGCACGTAGTGGTGTCGGGCTTCATGTCGGGCATCGGCATCATCATCATGCTGATTCAGGTGCTGCCCTTCATCGGGGCGCCTGCCCCGAGCGGAGGTGCTCCGGGCGCGATCCGGGCGCTATCGGCGGCCGTTCAGTCCACCAACCCCGAGGCGCTGGTGCTCGGGGTGGTCACGCTGGCGGTTGTCGTCCTCTGGCCGCGCCGCCTCTCCAGGTTCGTACCGCCGGTGCTGGTGGCGCTCGTGGCCGGGACGCTGCTGGGCGTACTGTGGCTGACCGATGTCCCGGTCATCGGCGATATTCCCAGAGGGTTGCCGGGGATACAGGTCACCGTTCCCTCGCCGGGGTTCGTCCTGGGCGCCCTCCAGCCGGCCCTCATCCTGGCGCTGCTCGGTTCGGTGGACAGCCTCCTCACCTCGCTGGTGGCGGACTCGCTGACCGGCCAGCGCCACAACCCCAACCGGGAGCTGGTGGGGCAGGGTATCGGCAACATCGTCGCCGGCGTCTTCGGCGGGTTGCCGGGAGCAGGCGCCACGATGGGCACCGTCACCAACATTCGCGCCGGGGGGACCACACAGGTGTCGGGTGCGTTGCGGGCGGTCCTGGTCCTGGGCCTCCTGCTGGGCCTGGGCCGGTACGTTGAGCCGATCCCTCACGCCGTTCTGGCGGGGATCCTCATGAAGGTCGGTTGGGACATCATCGACTGGAGGCTCCTGACCCGGATCCACCGCATCCGCCGCGCCCATCTGGTGGTGATGCTCGTGACACTGTCGCTCACCGTATTCGTCGACCTGGTGACAGCAGTTGCGATAGGACTGATCGTCGCGGGGATGGCCCACGCGCAGGCGATGGAGGTGCTGGAACTCGACAGCGTCGTGTCGGTTCCCCTGCTCGACTCGGCATTCTTCACCGGGCGCCCGGAGATGCTGGCCGCGGCCGACGAGTATGCCGCGCGTGCCGGCCTGGTCTCCCTGAAGGGGAGCTTTACCGTCGCCTCCGCGCATAAGCTGGTCGGGGGCATCGGAGGGGATATCGCAGAACACGAGCTTGTGATCTTCGACTTTTCCGGCGCCACCTTCGTGGACGACAGCGCGGCGATGCTGGTCGAGCAGCTGATCGAAGTGGCCGAACGCTCGAGCACGCACGTGATCGTGATCGGGTTGAAGGGCAGGGTTGCGGAGACGCTGAACGGGCTCGACATCCTCCGCCGCGTTCCCCCGGATCACATCGTCGGCACCCTCGACGATGCACGAGACATCGCGATCTCGCTCCTGGCAGTCCGTGGATGATCCCCCCCTTGCACCGAGGGCGGCGCGCAGCGCCCACGGCCTGGTGGCCTAGCCGCCTCCCTCGTCGTCCGCGTTCGCCGTCCTGAAGGCTTCCGCGAACTCGGCCAGCTTGGCCTGAAGGGCATCGCCCAGCACGGCTGCCGCGGTGCCCGCCTCGGCCACGCCCACCGTGGTTGCGTACCAGGTCACCGCCTCAGGCAGGGTGATCTGCGTATCCCGGATCATCTGGGTCGCCTGCTGCACCCGGACGGACACCGAGTACCCGACGACACCGGCCACCCCGCCCCCGCACTCGAAGGTCACCCGCAACTCCGGATGGCCCGGGGCTTCGAGCATCTCCCGCTCGGTCAGCAGCGGCACCTCGGCTTCCGTGAGCGCGGCTTCGGCATCGGCACGGATCGATTCCGCCGAGATACCGGCCCCCTCACAGCCCTGATTCGTCTCGGCCCGGATGTACACGCCGTTGAGACCCTCGAGGGTGTAGCGGTTCCAGACCGTGTCCTGAGCCGCGGCACCGGCGTGCAACAGGGGAGCCAGCAGCGCGCCGGCGGCCAGGCAGCCGAATCTGCGGCACAACCGCAACCGGGCGCCGCCAACCACTCTGCGGGTCCCGCCGCCGGATTCATCTCCCATCAGCGGCTGCCCCCGCAGGAGCGGCACCGGTGGTTGTTCTTCGAACCCAGCTTCTCCAGCAGAGCCACCGTCGCCGGGTGCGGCTGGGCGCGCTGCTCGGGGCTGTTCGCCAGGTCGGCCGTCGTTTGGCCGCGGCGGCTGATCGCGCCGACATCGGTGCCCTTGCTGTACAGGTAGAGGATGGTGGCGTTGTCGCCCCTCGCGGCCGAGTGGTGGATCGCGTTGAATCCGTCGTGGTCGCGCAGGTTGGGATCCACGCCCAGTTCCTCGATCAGGTAGCGCACGGCGGGCAGCCACCCGTCGGGCACGCTGCGATGTTGCTGTGCGACCCTCGACGTGCCGAACCCCACGCCCGAAGCCGCGTGCAGGGGATGAACGGCCGGGCCGCCCGTCGGCACCGGAGGCAGACCGGATGGGTCCAGCCGTTCCTCCTGCTCGGCCTGCGCGCCGGGGAAGGCGAAGCGGTTGCGGCCGGGGAGCTTGAGCGTCGACATGTTGGGATCCGCTCCGTATTCGACGAGGAGCCGCATCGCATCGACATCGGCGGCATAGGCGGCTCGCCAGAACGGTGTCGCACCGGTGAAGTCGACGCCCATGCGTCCGGCGTTGTAGGCGGCGTACCAGATGTGCGTGCTGGTGCGCTGGTTCGGGTCGGCGCCCGCCTCGAGCAGGAGCCGCATGAACTCGAGGTAGCTGGTCTCCTGCTGTCTGAAGGCCGCGGGCTGCGGATACCAGGTCCTCAGCGACCACTCGATGTTGAGCGTTGCGAAGAGAGGGGCGGCACCGTCATCGCTGGTGAGGTTGGGATCCGCGCCCCGCTCCAGCAGGTCCCGTGCGAGGTCGTAGTGGCCGTTGATCACTGCAACGAGCATCGGAGGCGACTCATCGCCGCCGGTCGGGTGGTTGAGGTCGGTACCACCGTCCAGGAGAAGACCGGCTGTCGAGCGGTGACCCTCCCGCGCGGCGTAGTGAAGCGCGGTGAAGCCGCCCTGCTTGCCGATCTGCTGCGTGGAACTGAGCGCCCTGACAGGAGGCTCGGCGGGTGGCTCGGCAGGCCGGGACTGCGCTCCACTCCGGTTGGTCGCTGCGCCCTGCGCGCCCTGCGCCTGCGGGTTCTGGCGTGCAGCCGCCTGGGCCGCCTGTCGCTGGGCCTGCGCGGCGGCGGCAGGGGGAGGCGGCCCCTGAGGGGGTGGCGTCTGGCCCCGCGCCGCGGCGCGGGCTGCCGCGTCCTGCTCCTCCTCTTCCGGTTCCTCGGCAGCGGCCTTCATGCGTGCCCGGCGCCGCTGGTCCGCCCGAAGGTTGGTGGAAATCGCTTCGTAGTCCTTAATGGCGGTCTCGAGTGAAGGATCGGCACCGGCATCCAGCAGCGCCTGCACCGCGGCGTCGGCACCCCGCACGGCGGCGAACATGAGCGGGGTGCGTTCCGAAAAGCCGTCCCGCGCGTCGACGTTGGCTCCACGTTCCACCAGCGCCTCCACGACGCCCCCGGCATCCGCATCGGCCGCGAAGTGCATCGCCGTCACGCCGGTCGCGGTAAACGCGCCCGGATCGGCGCCGGCATCGAGAAGGATCCCGGCGATTTCCGTGTCACCGGACCGGGCCGCGAGGTGGAGCGGGGTATATCCGCCCAGACGGGTCGTGGCCCGCACGGTGGCGCCCGCATACAGGAGCGTACGGGCGATCTCGGCGTGGCCGTTGGAGGCGGCCCAGTGCAGCGCCGTCATCCCGTCGTTCTGGGCGGCATTAACGTCGGCGCCGGCGCGGAGCAGCGAGCGCACCTCAGCCAGATCCCCCCGCTCGGCCGCGTCGGCCACCGGGGAGTCGGCGGGACCGCCCGCCAACGTCGCCACCGCAACGGTGAGGCTGACGGCGATGCCCGCGGTCAGGCGTCGTCGTGGACCAGTAATCATGTCACCCCCCTTGGCAGGTGTTTCGGTGCGACACGGAGATTATCCACGGACTGCTAGAACGTGAAGTGGCCGTTGCTGTCCCCGAACTTCTCGATGTCTGTCGCTCCGAGCTTGTGCAGCAGGCTCAGCATGACGTTCGCCATCGGCGTGCCGGCCCGCGCCCGGATGTGCTGTTCCCCTTCGAGGGCACCGTTGGCGCCACCGACCAGGAAGAGCGGGCAGCGAGCATGGTTGTGCAGGTTGCCGTCGGCCATCGCCGACCCGTACACGACCATCGTCTTGTCCAGCAGGTTGCCGTCGCCCTCGGTCGCGGCCTGCAGCCTTTCGAGGAAGTACGGGACCATCGACACGTGGTACTCGTTGATCTTCGCGAAGGCCCGTACCCGGTCCTCCCGGCCCCCGTGGTGGGAAGACGCGTGGAAGGGCGCCTCCACACCCGACTCCGGGTACACCCTCGGCGAAGCATCCCGGCCGATCTTGAAGGAGAAGACCCTCGTGGTGTCGGAGAGGAAGGCCAGGACCTGAAGATCGAACATCAGCTTCACGTGGTCCTCGAAGGAGTCCGGCACTCCGGCGGGAGCCTCCGGAATCTGGCGTTCCTCACCGCTGGTGTTCTGGGCTTCGATGCGGCCGATCCGCTGCTCGAGTTCACGGATGTTCTGCGCGTACTGGTCGAGCCGGTGAACGTCCATGGGGTCGAGCTGGCGCCTGAGAGACGACATTTCGCCCATCACCCAGTCGAGGATGCTGCGGTCGGTGGTGAGCCGCTCGGCTCGCTGCTCTGGCGTGCCGCCGGCGCCGAAGAGCTGTTCGAAGACGGCGCGCGGATCCCGGATCATCGGAAGCGGCTGCGTGGGTGTGGCCCAGCTGATGGTGTCCGTGTAGACGCAGGCGTATCCGTAGGCGCATCCGCCGGCCTGGTCGACGTTCTCGATCGACAGCTGCAGCGAGGGGATCGGCGTGTCCTGTCCGAACCGCTGCACGTAGAGCTGGTCCATCGAGGTGCCCACGCGGACATCCGACCCCTGCGTCTGCTTGGGACGTGCCTGCGTGAGGAAGACGGCGCTGGTCCGGAAGTGGTCGCCGCCGATCTCGGCAGGAGCGTGAGCGTCGGCGTTGCGCGAGTCGGTGTCGCTGACGATCGTCAGGTACTTCCGGAACGGTTCCAGGGGACGCAGGCTGCCCGGCGAAAGATCGAAGTTGCGACCCGTCTCCGCGGGAGACCACAGGTTCTGCGACGCGCCCCAGGAATTGCACCCGGCGGCCCCGTGGACCTGCTCGATGCACACCAGCCTCGTCTTGTTGGCGGCCTTGCCCGTGGCGGTGGACGCAAAGACCCGGCCCGCCGGGATCATCGCATCCAGAAGAGGCAGTCCGATCGCCGCGCCGGCGCCCTTGAGCATGGCCCGCCGCGAGATGTGTGTGCCGCTGAGGTATCGCATCGATATTCCCCTGTCTGTTGGAGATGTTCTAGTGGAACGGCGCTCCCGTGGGCGAGCCGACTTCGCTGACCGGCTGCTCCGCGGCGATCGTGCCCGCCCTGGCCATGCGGAAGGCCGGGCTGCGCACGATGCCCATTATGAATGACGACACCCGGTACTCGTTTTGCGCTGCGTCGCGGGTGATCGTCCGGATGGTCGGCATGTCGTAGTACTCGACTCTGCGTCCCAGCGCATATGCCATCAGGTTCTCGGTGAAGGTGCTGAGGACGACATCCGGGATCCCCAGCAGAGCCGCGCGCAGATCCTCGGGACCGGTCAGCTCGGTGCCGTCGTACATCGTTCCCACCGGGTCGACCGGGTTGCCCCCGTCGCGAAGCCTCCAGGTGCCCGTCACGTCGAAATTCTCGAGTGCGAGCCCGAGCGGGTCGATGACGTTGTGGCAGGAGTTGCACTGCGGGTTCTCGCTGTGCTGCGCCATGCGCTCCCGCACCGTGAGGAAGCGGCCTTCCTCGGCGGCGCTGGTCTCCTCGAAGGCCGGGATGTCGGGCGGCGGTGGTGGAGGCGGCGCGCCGAGCAGCACCTCGAGCACCCACTTGCCGCGCAACACCGGCGAGGTGCGGTCGGGGTGGGAGGTGAGCGTGAGAATGCTGCCGTGCCCGAGGAGCCCGCGACGCTTATCCGTGGGGTAGTCGACCCTGCGGAATGTCGGCCCGAGCACCCCGGTGATCCCGTAGTGCCGCGCCAGACGCTCGTTGACGAAGGTGTAGTCCGCTGTGAGAAGCTCGAGGACCGGCCGGTCCTCTTGGACCAGGTGGTCGAAGAAGAGCTCGGTCTCCCGCAGCATCGCATCGGCCAGGGTCTGGTCGAAGTACGGGAAGGTCAGGGCGTCGGGGTGAATCAGGTCGAGATCCTGGAGCCGCAGCCACTGGGACGCGAAGCGGGTCGCGAGCGCCCCCGCCCGGGGGTCCGCCAGCATGCGACGGGCCTGCCGTTCCAGCTCTTCCAGTTCGGAAAGCGCGCCCGACCGGGCAGCTTCCAGAAGCTCGTCGTCCGGCGGCGCACCCCACAGGAAGAATGACAAGCGCGAGGCGAGGTCCATGTTGTCGATCGGGTAGATTCCCTCGGCGGCCGCGTCCGCAGGCTTGCCCTCCAGCCGGAAGATGAAGTGGGGACTGGCCAGGATCGCCTGCAGAGCCGTGCGGATCCCCTTCTCGAAGCCGCCGCCGGCTGCGCCCTGCTCATAGAAGCTGAGCAGCCCGTCCACGTCGCCCTCCAGCGCGGGACGCCGGTAGGCCCTGGTCGCGAGACGGGAGATGATGTCGCGCGCGCAGGGCAGCTCCTCCTCGGGCATCGTGGGACGGCAGGTGAACACCTTCTGCCGCGCGGGGGTCTCGGAGATTCCGGTGATGTCGTAGGGACCGAGGATGGTGACCCGCTGCAGGTGCTGCTGGGTGGTCACGCCGAGTCCGATCCCGATCTGTCCGTCCGCGAGTGTGTGGTCGATGGGGCGGATGAGGTCGTCCACCACCCCCTCGAACTGGCGGATGAAGGCGACCGACACGCGCTTCTGGCCGGCGGTCACGTAGATCGAGTCCGTGCGGATGTTGAGCCCGCTCGGCTCGGACTCGCTCATCCACCGGTCGATCTCCAGCAGGGCGACCCGCGTGCCGTCGATCGAGACCTCCATTTGCTCGGTGCCGAAGGTCCTCCCGAACACTTCGCCCTCGACGGCGGCGTAGGGCATGATATGGAATACGTACTTCCCGTCCGCCGGGAAGTTGTGCATCACCGACAGCCCGCCGCGCGTTCCGATCGGCGCCCCCTCGACCCATTCCTTCTGCGACTGCACGCGGGGGAGCCGGTAGATCGTGGAGGCGATTTCCGCGTCCGGATCTCCGAGCGCCATCCGGCTGATCTGCCCGGCCGCGCGCATGTAGCCCTCGATCACGGTGGTCGACGGCATCTGGACATCGGCGATGTTGTCGAAGTTGGCGCTCTTGGTGTCCAGGGGCAGGAACACGTTCACGTCCACGTCAATGCCCAGCAGGTCCTTGACCGCGCGCCTGTACTCGGCCCGGTTGAGACGCTGGAAGGTGCGCCGCCCGGGATCGGGATTGCGGACCGCGATCTCGTCCATCGCGTCCTCGAGTTCCGCCGCCATCGCGTCGATCACATCGGCCTCGGGGCGCGGCTGGCCGTTGGGCGGCATCATCCCGGCGCGCAGCTTGCGGATCATCTTCTCGATCGTCGGCCGGCGCTGCTCGGCGTCCGCGATGTCGAACCCTTCCAGGACCAGGCCGCCCACCTGCCTCCGCTCGCTGTGGCAGCGCACGCAGTACTCGGCCACGACCTCGTTGGAGACGGCGTCGGCGGGAACCGAAGGCGCGGGGTGCTCCGCAGGAGCGGGCGTCCCGCTGCGCCACTCCTGGGGCGGCGTTCCGCCGATGTCGGACGTAACTATCCCCGCTGCCCCGGCCGCGAGCAGAATTATGGCGGATTTGTTCATAGTTCAAAGATAGGGTGACAGGCGCCGCTTTCGCCACCCTTGCCCATGGTTACCTTGAATGCTGTGGTCGGGCCCGAGCACACAACCCTCAACCCGGAGTACGTCACGTGAATGGACTTTCAGTCGGCACCCAGGCCCCGGACTTCTCGCTGCTGCGCGGCATCAAGGATCCGGTGACCCTCTCCCAGCATCGCGGTGAACCCGTGGTGCTGATGTTCGTCCCGCTCGCCTTTACCGGAACCTGCACCGAGGAACTCTGCCACGTCGGCGAGAACTGGGGGGTGTGGGGGTCCCTCGGTGCGGCGGTCTACGGGATCAGCGTCGACTCCCCCTTCGTCAACCAGCAGTGGGCGAAGGAGATGGGTGTTCCGTTCACGATCCTGTCCGACTTCAACAAGACGGCGGCGGCCGCGTACGGGGTGCTGCAGGAAGACCTTGTCGGGCTGCGCGGGGTGGCGAAGCGCTCGGTGTTCGTAGTGGACCGGGACGGGCGGATCAGCTACGCGTGGATCAGCGACGATCCGAGCGTGCTCCCCCCCTTCGACGACGTGCTGGCGGCGGTGCGGGTACTGGACTGAGACAGGAACCGGGGCGGGCGGCTGTCGCCTGCTGCCGATCATCTGCCAACCGGGCCACTCACGGCTCCCCGGCGTCAGGCTTGCCCCGCAACCGCTTCAGCCGGGACCGCCGCTTCTTCGCTTCAAGGCGTTTTCGCTTCTCGCGCTCCGGGACCGAGGTGGCAATCCGGCGCTTCCGGGTGCGGCTGCGCGCCACGAGCTCCGCTTCGAGCCTGGCGAGCGCGTCCTGCCGGTTACGGTGCTGGGAACGGTGCTTTCGCGAAGTGACCACGATCCCGCTGGGAAGGTGCGTCAGCCGCACCCCCGATTCCACCTTGTTCTGATGCTGGCCTCCCGCGCCCCCGGAACGAAAGGTGTCCACGCGGCACTCGGCGAGGAGACCGGCGCCCGTCCGTGGCCGGACCGCGCCGCGCTGCCTGGCGGGGCCCGCAACCTTTTCGGCCGCTGCGCTCGTATTGGCGGGGTCTTTCCGCGATGCCTGCTCGTCCATAGAATCCTGTAATGATCTACGACCAGTTCGATCGCAATCCGGGTCTGCGGATACTCTTCACACTCGCGGTCGCGTTCATCCTGATCCAGGGGTTGCGGTTCACCCAACCCGTCCTGCTTCCCATCGCCACTGCGGGTTTCCTGGCCGCCATCTGCCTCCCCGTGGTGCTGTGGCTCTCGCGCAAGCGCGTTCCGCTGGCGATCGCGGTTCTGGTCACCGTGCTGGCCGTCGCGGGCGGCTTCGCGCTTCTGATCGTAGTGGGAAGCCAGCAATTCACCGAACTCCGGCTCCGCCTCTTCACCCTCGTCAACGCAACCCTTCCGCAACTGGAGCTGTGGTTCGCGCAACTGGAGGAATGGGCGCCCATCCTGGAGGAGGGGCAACTCACGGAATTCACGGAAAACCTGGTCAACGACGCGTTTCTGACCACGCTGGTCGCGGGTGCCACGACCTGGGCGCTGTCGCTGCTGGCCAACACCTTCCTGGTGGTGCTGATTCTCGTCTTCGCCCTCGGAGAGGCCCTGGTCGTGCCCCGCAAGCTGCGGGCGATCGCGGGGGACGGCGAGCCGCTCGACGAGCGCTTCCGCAAGATCATTGAAGAGGTCCAGGGATACCTGGTGATCAAGACGCTCGTGAGCCTTGCCACCGGGGTGCTCCTGGGGCTGTGGGCATGGTTCATGGGACTCGACCTGCCGATCCTCCTGGGCCTCATCGCCTTCATTCTCAACTACGTCCCGACCATCGGCTCGATCCTCGCTTCGGTGCCCGCGCTGATCCTCGCGCTCATCAACGTCGACCCCGTCACGGCCGAGTTCACCGGTATCGACCTCCAGCATGCCGCCGTCGTGGGACTCGGCTACGTCACGGTCAACGTCTTTTTCGGGAACTGGCTGGAGCCCATCCTGATGGGCCGGCACTTCGGGCTGTCGACACTGATCGTGGTCGTTTCGCTGTTCTTCTGGGGATGGCTCTGGGGGCCGGTCGGCGCGGTCCTCTCCGTTCCGCTGACGATGGTGGTGAAGATCATGCTGGAGAACACCCGGGACCTGCAGTGGATTGCCGTTCTGCTGGACAAGAGCCCGCCACCGGAACCGGCCGGTGGGCCGGGGGACGGTTCATGAGGTTTCGCGGATTCGAAGGATTCCCCGGCGAGTCCCGGATCTGGATCTTCGGGGCGGACCGCGGGCTCGAGAGCGGCGAGGCCGAAGAGCTCCTTGGCGCGGTGGATGGCTTCCTGGCGTCGTGGAAGGCTCACGGGGTTCCGCTGCGCGCCTCCCGGGCGTGGCGGTACGGGCGTTTTCTGATCGTCTGCGCCGACATCGGGACCGCGCTGCCCTCCGGCTGCTCCATCGACGCGCTGACCCACGTGCTCCAGGGGATGGAAGTCCGGCTCGGCGTGCGCTTCCTCGGCAACGAGGCGGTGTGGTACCGCGACCCGGAAGGACGGATTCGCCGGGCCACCCGTCCGGAGTTCCGGTCGCTGGCCAGGGCCGGGGAGGTCACCCCCGAGTCGGAGGTGTTCGACAATTCCGTCACCAGTCTCGCCCAACTCAGGGCGGGGCGCTGGGAGGGGCCGGCCGCCGAGCGCTGGCATGCGGTTTTCTTCCCGCACGCGGCCTCCGACGCTGTCGGGTGAAGAGCGCAGGGGCTCAAGGGGGCGCCGGCCGGGAACCCGGGGACGCATCGTGGGAAAACGACGAGGCCGGCAGGTTGCCCCGCCGGCCTCGTGTCCGTGGCGATGTGAAACTCGCGGGCCCGGAGTCAGCCCTCCGCTCCGACGCGGGTCACGTTCTCCGCAGCTGGTCCCTTCGGACCGTTGACCATGTCGAACTCGACCTGGTCGCCCTCCGAGAGGCTCCGGAAGCCATCGCCCTCGATGGCAGAGTAGTGGACAAAGCAGTCCCTCTCCCCCGCCACCGGGCTGATGAATCCGAATCCCTTCGCGTCGTTGAACCACTTCACGGTTCCCGTGGTCCGCATCCTGATGCTCCTTCGAGTCGTCTGTAAGGATCCCGTACGGCACCTTCCGTGCCGATCTTCACGCCCAACAGGCTACCCCCTCGGCCACATTCCGTCAATACCACGGGGCCGCGGCCCGGGTTCGAGCCCGGATGCGGCACGGCTCCGCGGATCCCGTCGCGGCATCAGACATGGGGGCCGGGCCGCGGCATTCCGATCCTTCGCCGGCGGCCCATGCCCAACAGTCCGGGGAGGCGGGGTGTCTTGACTATTGGCGCGGACGAAGTTGCCCATATTTGGTGTGCGTTTTCGGTACGGGTTGCGTGACGGTCGGTGCGGGTTGCGTAGAGGACCCGAGGCGGTGTCAAGAGACCAGCGGAGGCTGAATGTATAGATCGTGCAGGTGGGGAAGGACGTGGTTGGCGGCGTTGGTTTCGTGCACTGGCCGTGTCGGCGGCTGGGCACTCGCGGGGCTGGTGGTGTACGGGTCGGCCGGCGATGTGGCGTCGGCCCAGTCCCGCGCTGCCGGCCCGGGCCTGGGTGACGGTCCGGCGCTTCTGAGCGCCATCGCCGAAGCGGCCGTCGAGCGGAACCGCGAGATCCTCGACGCGGAGTATGAACTGGCGCTGGCCAACCGGCAGGTGACCGAGGCGTGGAGCGACTTCTACCCGAGCGTCAGCCTCTCGTCGTCGTACACGCGCAACGTCGCCCCGCAGGTGAGCTTCCTGCCGGCCCAGATCTTCGATCCGTCCGCGGCGGAAGGGGACTTCATCCCGATCCAGTTCGGCGCCGACAACATCTGGAATCTGTCGGTCAACCTGGAGCAGACGCTCCTCGACCCGCAGGTCTTCGTGGGCGTGGGGGCGGCGGCGCGGTTCCGCGGCCTGCAGACGGAAGCCCTGCGGGGGCGGACCCAGCAGATCGTGACCCGGGTCCGCCTGGCCTTCTACGACGTGCTGCTCGCGCAGGAGGAGGTGCGCCTGACCGGAAACTCGCTGAAGCGCGTGCGCCGCTCCCTCGAGGAGACCCGGGCGATGGAGGAGGCCGGTGTGGCGGAGGTCTACGACGTGCTCCGCCTGGAGGTGGAGCTCGCCAACCTGGAACCGAACCAGAGGCGTGCGGAGAACCGCCTCCGGGCCGCGCGCCGCACCCTCGCCGCCGAGCTGGACTTCGATCCGGATTCGGAGATCGAGGTGGCGGGAGAACTCGCGCTCATGGATCTCGACGACTTCGGCGACAACTCCCCGGGCAACCGGGACATTCTGGCGTTCAGCGGCGAGGCGCTGGCCGGTGATCCGGACCTGGACGGGCTCCTTCAAAGGGCCAGGGCCAACCGTTCCGACATCCGCCAGCTCGAGTTGACGGAGACGCTGAGGAAGACGGAGCTGCGCATCGAACAGGCGGACTACCTCCCCAGTGTGACGGCCTTCGGGAGCTACGGACTCGCCGCCCAGCAGAACGGCATGCCGGTCTTCTTCGGAACCAGTGCCCAGCGCGGGACGACGAAGCAGGTGGGGTTCAGGGTGAGCATGTCCATCTTTTCGGGCTTTCGCGAGACCGCCCGGATCTCGCAACGGCAGACTGCGCTGCGCCAGGCGGAGACGCAGACGCGCCTGGCGGCCGACCGGGCCGAGATTCAGCTGCGCAACCTGTTCGACGAACTGACCGAGGCGCGCTCCCGAACGCGGGGCCAGCGCCTGGCGGTGTCGCAGGCACGGCGCGGCTACGAAATCGCGAGCGCCCAGTATCGCGAGGGACTGGCAAGCCAGCTGGAACTCACCGATGCGGAGGTCGCTCTGCGGCAGAGCGAGTTCAACTACGCGCAGTCGGTGTACGACTATCTTTCGGCGGGGGCGCGGCTGGACGAGGCCGCCGGGTTCGTACCGCTGGTGGACGTTCCCGTCGACCCAAGCGCCGGCACGGGTGGCAGGGAGAGCGGGGGAGGGGACAGAGGATGAACGATAGGCGGAAGAGAATGGAACCCGCTGGAGCGGGAGTTCGCGGGGGGAAGGCGCGATGGCGTCCCGTCGCGCTTGCCGTGGCGGCCGGCTGCCTTTCCGCCTGTGGCGGGGCAGGCCAGGGCCAGGCGGACGAGCCCCCGGAGGTCTTCGAGCGGATCGTGAACGTGGAGGTCGAGACCATCGCGCCCCGGAGCTTCACCCGGTCCGTGCGCCTCACCGGAGTCGCCCGGGCGATGAACGATGTCGTGGTGTCAGCCGAAGAGGGCGGGGTGGTCCGCGCGGTCGTTCGCGACAAGGGCCGACGGATCGGCGCGGGCGAGGCGATCGTCCAGCTCGACGACGCGATCCTGAGGGCCCAGGTGGCGACCGCGACCGCACAGGCCCAGCTCGCCGAAGAGGTCTGGCAGCGCCGCAGGAAGCTCTACGAGGAGGATGGGATCGGTTCCGAGCTGAGCTATCTGGAGGCCCGGTACGCGGCCGAGCAGGCGCGCGGGAGCCTGGACGCGCTGGAGGAGCGCCTGGCGCGCACCATCGTGCGCGCGCCGATCAGCGGGACTCTGGACGAGCGGTTCGTCGAGGTCGGAGCGATGGTGTCGCCCGGCACGCCGGTGGCCAGGATCGTCCAGACCGCGTCGATCAAGATCCTGGCGGGGGTGCCGGAACGCTACGCGCTGGATGTTACGGCGGGGGCCCTGGCGGCCGTCCGCTTCAGCGTGCTTCCCGGCCAGAGCTTCGAGAGCTCGGTCACCTACGCGGGCGCGACCGTCGATCCCGACAGCCGCACCTTCGCCGTGGAACTGCTGCTCCCCAATCCCGGAGGGCGCATAAAGCCCGAGATGATTGCCGACATCGAGATAGTCCTCGAGGAGATCGCCGAAGCGATCGTGGTGCCGCAGCAGGCGCTGGTCTCGATGGAGGCCGGCCAGGTGGTATTCGTGGTGGAGGGGGACGAAGCGGGTGCCCGCGCCGCCGCCCACCGCGTCGAGGTCTCCGCGAGCCAGGGGAACGAGGTCGTCATCGGGGCCGGGCTGGAGGCGGGAAACCGTCTCGTCGTGGTCGGGCAACAGGGACTGACCGACGGTGACAGGGTACGGGTCGTGGGCGGGGGCACGGAGCCCGAGGGTGGAGGGGACCAATGAGCGAAGGCACCGGACAGGACCGCATCGTCCCGACGCGCCGCACCTTCAAGGAGTTCCGGCTGACGTCGCTGGCGGTCGAGCATTCGACCTCGGTGCTGGTCCTCTTCGTCTTCGTTGCGGTCGCGGGTCTGCTCGCGTACCGGTCGATTCCGAAGGAGTCGTTTCCCGAATTCCAGATGGCCACCATCGCCGTGAACACGGTGTATCCGGGGGTTTCGCCGTCCGACATCGAGAGCCTGGTCACGCGCAAGATCGAAGAGGAGCTCAACGCGATCTCGGATGTAAAGGAGCTCACGTCAACCTCCGTGGAAGGCTACTCCTCGGTGATGGTCGAGTTCGAGACCGACACCGACCTGAACGAGGCGCTCCAGAAGGTCCGCGAGAAGGTGGACCTGGCCCGTCCGGAGCTCCCCTCCGACGCGGAGGACCCGTTCATCATGGAGTTCGACATGAGCGAGCTCCCGGTCATGCAGGTGAACCTCTCGGGCGGGTATGGGCTCGTGCGGCTGAAGGAGCTGGGCGAGGAGCTGCAGGAACGGATCGAGTCGATTCCGGCGATCCTGCGCGTCGGACTGCGCGGAGGGCTTGAACGCCAGGTCAAGGTCGATGTGGATCTGGGGCGGCTGCAGTACTACAACGTCTCCTTCGACGACGTGATCAGCGCCATCCGCCAGGAGAACGTGAACATCCCCGGCGGGTCGATCGACGTGAACGGGGTGAAGTACCTGGTGCGCGTGGACGGCGAATTCGACGACCCGGCGCTCATTCAGGACCTGGTGGTCACCACCGTGGGCGGCCGTCCCATCTACGTCCGCGACATCGCGACGGTGGAATTCGGCTTCGCCGAGCGGGAGACCTACGCGCGCCTCGGTGACGAGCCGGTCGTCACGCTGGACATCGTCAAGCGGTCGGGAGAGAACATCATCGCCACCTCGGCCGCGGTCCGGGCCGAAATCGAGGCGATGCGCCCGCTGTTCCCGCCGTCGACGGTCGTTTCCATCACCTCCGACATGTCCGACGACATCGGCCAGATGGTGAACAGCCTGCAGAACAACATCATCTCGGGCCTGATCCTCATCGTGGGGGTCCTGCTGTTCGTCCTGGGCCTGCGGACCTCGATCTTCGTAGCGATCTCGATCCCCACCTCGATGTTCCTGTCCTTCATCGTGATCCAGCTGCTCGGCGTCTCGATGAACATGGTGGTCCTCTTCTCGCTCATCCTGGCGCTGGGGATGCTCGTCGACAATGCCATCGTCATCGTCGAGAACATCTACCGGTTCATCGAGGAGGGCTGGACCCGCCGGGAAGCGTGCAAGAAGGCCACCGGCGAAGTCGCCATCCCCGTGATCGCGGCCACCGCCACCACGCTTGCGGCCTTCACCCCGCTGCTCTTCTGGCCGGGCATGGCGGGGGAGTTCATGAAGTACCTGCCGCTGACGCTGATCGTAACGCTGTCGAGTTCGCTGTTCGTCGCGCTGGTCATCATTCCCACCCTCTGCTCGATCTTCCTCAACCCCGACGGAGGCCGCCCGCGCAAGCTCAACCGCAACGGCCGGATCCTCCTCGCCGTCATCGGAGCCATTGCGCTGGCGGTGATCGCCGCGGCGAATCCCCTGACCGCCGGCCTGCTCATCGTCACGGCGGCCGTGGCATGGCTGCTCCACAGCCTGCTGCTGGACCGGATCAGCCGCGTATTCATGGCGCACGGACTGCCCCGCCTGGTGGTCTGGTACGAAAAGCGGCTCAGGTGGGCGCTGAACAACCGGGCCATCGTGCTGGCCGGTTCGATCGTTGCGCTGATCGGGACGATCGGCCTCTACACCCGATTCGCCGCGCCGGTCGAGTACTTTCCCGAGGACATCCCGCCCTCCGTCCTCTACGTGTCGGCGGAGGCGCCGGTGGGGACCTCGGCGGAGGTTACGAACGGGTACGCGAACCGCCTGAAGGCCGAGGTCGGGCAGGTCGACGGCGTTTCCGACGCCGAGACGATCGTTACGACGGTGGGTGCCGCGGGAGGGGGCGGTCCCATGGAGGGTTCCGGTCCGTCGGGTCCCGAGGCCGCCCGCATCACGCTGACCATGGCCGACTACCAGGAGCGGCAGTTCGATGTCTTCGAGACGCTTGCCACGATGCAGGAGCGGGTCGGCACCGGGGTTGCGGGTGCGGAGGTCCGGGTCGACCAGGTGACCGAGGGCATGCCCACGGGGCCGCCGGTGAACATCGAAATCGCGGGCGAGGATCCCGTCCTTCTGCAGCAATTCGCCCGGGAGGCGATCGATCGGATCGAGGCTTCCCCGGTGTATCCGCGCCTGGTGGGACTGAAGAGCGACATGGACGATGCCCGCCCCGAACTGCGAGTGGAGGTGGACAGGGAGAAGGCGAGTCTCTACGGGCTCTCCACCAACGAGGTGGGCTTCCTGGTCAGGAGCGCGATCAACGGTCTCGAAGCGGCGAAGTACCGCACCGGCAACGAGGAGTTCGACATCGTCGTGCGGCTGCGCGAGGAGGACCGGGAGGAACTCTCGCAGCTGGCCGAACTGACGGTGTTCACCGAGGGGCGGCAGGTGCCGCTGCTGTCCGTTGCCGAGTGGACCGTTGACGAGGGCTACAGTTCGATCCAGCGCAAGGACATGGACCGCGTGGCCACGGTCAGCGCCGAGGTGGTGGCCGGCTTCAACAGCAACGCCGTGCGCGCCGAGGTCGAGGCGGTGATCGAGGACTTCGCCGCGGCGCTCCCGCCCGGCTACTCGCTGGAATTCACCGGCGAGCAGGAGGAGCAGCAGGAGGCCGCGGCCTTCCTCACCACGGCCTTTCTCGCTGCGCTGATGCTGATCGCCCTCATCCTGGTGACGCAGTTCAATTCGGTCGTGAAGCCTCTGATCATCCTGTCTTCCGTGATCATGTCCACGATCGGCGTTCTGATCGGGCTGATGGTCTTCCGGATGCCGTTCGTGATCATCATGACGGGGGTCGGCGTGATCTCGCTGGCGGGGATCGTGGTCAACAACGCGATCGTCCTGATGGACTACATCGACGTGCTGCGCAAGCGGGACGGGCTGACCACCTACGAGGCGCTGGTGCAGGGGGGCAAGACGAGGCTCAGGCCCGTACTTCTGACCGCCATCACCACGGCGCTTGGCCTTGTGCCGCTGGCGATCGGGCTCAACTTCGACTTCTTCGGCCTCTTCTCCGGCCTCTCGCCCGAGTTCTACTGGGGCGGCGAACAGGCGGCGTGGTGGGGGCCGATGGCGGTGGCGGTGATCGTGGGGATCCTGTTCGCCACATTCCTGACGCTGATCCTGGTTCCGGTCATGTACAGCCTGGTGGCCGATCTGGTCGGGCTCTTCCGGCGCACCAAGCCCGGGGAGGATGACGAGGACTCGCGCGACGATCCCGGGTTCTCCATTGTTGTGTCTCCACTGCCGCCGCCGGAGAGGGAACCGGAGGTGGCGGCCGTCCTGACCCGCTGAAGCCGGAGGCTATCGCCGATGCTGCGCCGCCAGTTCTTCTCGCTGTTCACGGTCCTCGCGGTGTGCGGGGCCGCCGCCTGCAGCCGTCCCGCGGCGGACGTTCCCGCCCCGGAGGTTTCGGTCGTCCGGGATGTCATGGCTTCGAGCGGGGGGATGGTGGTGTCGGCCTATCCGGAGGCGAGCGTGGCGGGCGCCGAAGTGCTGGCTGCCGGAGGCAACGCCGTGGACGCGGCGATCGCGACAGGTCTTGCCTTGGCGGTGACGCATCCGGCCGCGGGCAACATCGGCGGCGGCGGGTTCATGGTGATCCGCTTCCCGGACGGGAGCTCCACGGCGATCGACTTTCGCGAGAAGGCGCCGCTGAGGGCGCATCCCGAGATGTTCGTCGGGGAAGACGGCGAGTACTCCTACCAGATCCATCACCGCAGCCACCTGGCGGTGGGAGTGCCCGGGACGGTGGCCGGCTTCGCGCTGGCCCACGATAAGTACGGGAGCGCGGAGTGGGCCGGGCTGGTGGAGCCCTCGGTGGCGCTGGCGCGCGACGGATTCGTCGTGAGTGAGCGGCTGGCGGGGTCGCTGGCGCGGATGGTGGACCGGTTCCGCGACTATCCGGCGAGCTTCGCCCAGTACTCCAGGGACGGCGAACCCTACGAGGTGGGGGATACGCTGGTGCAGGCCGACCTGGCGGCCACCATGGAGCGCATCCGCGACGAGGGCAGGGACGGGTTCTACCTCGGCACGACCGCCCGCCTCCTGGCGGAGGAGATGGAGCGCGGCGGCGGCTGGATCACGGAGGAGGATCTGGCCCGCTACGAGGCGAAGGAGCGCGAGCCGGTGCGCGGCACCTACCGGGGCTACGAGGTCATCTCCATGCCGCCGCCCTCTTCGGGGGGGACCGCGCTGGTGCAGATGCTGAACCTGCTGGAGGGCTACGACGTGGCCGGGATGGGCGCGGGCAGCCCCGAAGTCGCCCACCACCTCATCGAGGCGATGCGCCGCGCCTTCCGCGACCGCGCGATGTTCCTGGCGGACCCCGACTTCGCGGACGTTCCCGTCGAGCGCCTCACCAGCAAGGCGTATGCGGACGAGATGCGTTCGACGATCCAGCCGGCGGCGGCCGGCGTCTCCGCGCCGGCCGACCTGGACGCCGCAGCCGACCGGGAGAGCTCCGAGACCACGCACTACTCGGTCGTCGACGCCGACGGGATGGCCGTGTCCGTCACCTACACGCTCGAAGGCGGATACGGTTCCTACATCACCGTTCCGGGGGCGGGATTCCTCCTCAACAACGAGATGGGCGACTTCAACGCACGGCCCGGGCTCACGAACGCAAGCGGGCTGATCGGCACCGACGCGAACCTGGCCAGGCCCGAGCAGCGGATGCTCTCCTCGATGACCCCCACCATCCTGGCGCGCGACGGAGAGCTGGTCGCGGTGATCGGCAGCCCCGGAGGGCGCACCATCATCAACACCGTGCTGCACCTCGTGGTGAACACGGTCGACTTTGCCTTGGCGCCCGCCGACGTGGTAGCGGCCAGGCGGCTCCATCACCAGTGGCTGCCCGACCGGGCGCGACTCGAGAACGGATACATGAGCGAGGCTGACGGGGCCATTCTGGCGGCGATGGGGCACGAGGTCGGGTGGACCGGCAGCCAGGGGATCGCGCACTGCATCTTCGTGGACGGCGCCACCGGCGAGCTGGTTGGCGTGCCGGACCCGCGGGACTCGGACGGGTCCGCCGCGGGATACTGAGCGGGAACAGCCCTGCGGACGGACTCGGCCCTCCGGCGAATTCGGTTCCCCTGAGGGCTCGGCCTTCCGGCAGACTCAGCCTTCCAGCAGACTCGCAGCCAATGCGCTCGTCTTGCGAGGATCGGCCTTGCCCCGGCTCCGCTTCATCACCTTGCCGACGAAGAACCCCAACAGCCCCTTCTGCCCGTTTCGGTATGCGGCCGCCTTTTCCGGGTACTCCGCCAGGGTTTCTTCCAGCAGCGAGCGCAGCGTGGCCTCGTCGTCGATCTGGGAGAGGTCCAGGCCGGCCTTCGCGTCCTCGAGCGAGCCGCCCTGCCGCAGTAGCGCGGCCGCGACGGTGCGGGCCTGGCGGTGCGAGAGCCCGCCCTCGTCGACATCGCGAGCCAGAGCGGCCAGCGCGGAGGCTTCCAGCCGCTCCAGCCGCGCCTCCGGATCGCTGCCGAGCAGCCTTGTGAATTCATTCACAAGCCAGGCCGCGATTGCCGAGGCCCCCTCCGGATAGTCCGGACGGGCGGCGAGGAAGAGCTCCTGCAGGCCGGGTGCCCTCACGAGGCTCACCGCCGCCGCCTCCGAAACTCCCACCGATGCCAGCTCCTGGAAGCGGCGCCGCTCCTCCGCGCTGCGCAGGGAGTCCGCCGGCCCCTGATGGCTGGTGGAGCGGGCGACGCGCGACTTCCGAACCGCGCCGGCATCTCCTCTCGCCGGTCCGGCACTGCCGGCTCCCGGCCTGGCTCCAATCCCCCCGACCCCGGAGCCGCTCCCGGCCTCGGAACCGCCTTCCGCCCCCGCTACCCTCGCGCGCCCGGACGAAGCGCGGCGGCGCGACCGCCCCGCCCAGCTGTCGCGCAGGGTAACCGTGCGGTTGAAGACCAGCCGCCCGTCCCGATGGTCGACGGGGTCGGAGAAGAAGTAGCCGAGCCGCTCGAACTGGAAGTGGGTGCCCGCGGGGGTGCCGGCCAGCCCCGGTTCGGCCAGCGCCCCGGTGACGATCCGCTCCGACTCCGGATTGAACGCGCTCATGATGTCGTCCGCAGGGGGCTCCGGCTCCAGGAACATGTGGTCGATGAGGCGGACCTCGGCGTGCACGGCCCGGTCGGCCGCCACCCAGTGCACGGCTCCGCGCACCCGCCTGCCGACTTGCGCGACGCCGCCGCGCGTCTCGTGGTCGACGGAGCAGTGCAACTCGGTGACCCGTCCTCCGGCGTCCTTCACCACCTTCTCGCAACGGATCACGTACGCGTACTTCAGCCTGACTTCGCCCCCCGGCACCAGCCGGCGGAACCCGCGCGGCGGATCCTCCGCAAAGTCCGACCGTTCGATCAGCACGACCCGGCCGAAGGGCAGATCGCGCGTTCCGAACCGGCCCCCACCCCCGGGCATCAACGGTGCCTTGAAGGTCTCCTCACGCCCCTCGGGGTAGTTCGTAAGGACCACCCGGAGGGGATCGAGCACGCAGAACGCGCGGTGCGCCCGGTCATTCAGGTCACTGCGGATGGCGTACTCGAGCTTGCCCGCGTCCACCCGCGACTGGGCCCGCGCCACCCCCACCATGTCGCAGAGCGAACGGATCGCTTCCGGCGTCACGCCCCGCCGCCGCAGCCCCGCCAGGGTGGGCATGCGCGGATCGTCCCAGCCCCGCACGCGACCCTCCTGCACCAGCGCCTTCAGCCGCCGCTTGCTGGTGACCACGTAGTCGAGCACCAGCGGCGCGAACTCGGTCTGCTCGGGCCGGGGCGAGGGCGCGCCGACGTGTTCCAGCAGCCAGTCGTAGATCTCGCGGTTGTTCTCGAATTCGAGCGTGCACAGCGAGTGCGTGACCCGCTCCAGCGAGTCCGAGAGGCAGTGCGCGAAGTCGTACATCGGGTAGATCGGCCAGTCATCCCCCTGTCGGTAGTGGTTGGAGTGGCGGATCCGGTAGAGCAGGGGATCGCGCATCACCATGTTCCGGTGGGCCATGTCGATCTTTGCACGCAGGACGTGGGCGCCGTCGGCGAATTCACCGGCGCGCATCCGTTTGAACAGGTCGCGGTTCTCCTCCACCGTGCGGTCCCGGAAGGAGCTGTTCGTTCCGGGAGTGGTGACCGAACCGCGCCGTTCCCGGATCTCCGCCTCGCTGGACGAGTCGACGTAGGCCAGACCCTTGTCGATGAGCACCAGGGCATACCGGTAGAGCGCCTCGAAGTAGTCCGACGCGTGGTAGAGGTGTTCCCCCCAGTCGAACCCGAGCCAGCGGATGTCCTCCCTCATCGCCTCGACGAACTCGGCCTTCTCGGTGTCGGGGTTGGTGTCGTCCAGGCGGAGGTGGCAGCGCCCCCCGGGGTGTTCGGCGGCGATCCCGAAGTTGAGGCAGATTGCCTTGGCGTGGCCGATGTGCAGGTATCCGTTGGGTTCGGGCGGGAAGCGGGTGACGACGCGTCCCCCGTACTTCCCGGTCTTGAGGTCCCGGGAGACCATCTGCCTGATGAAGTCCATCACCACCTCTCCGGGCGCGCAAACTCTCGGGGCGCGGATGCTCCATGGGTGCCTGTGGGGAGCCCGCGCCGACCCGCAGGGCTCCGCTTGCGATCTAGAACGCTCTCACGACGCCTCGCGGCGCGTCAAGCTCGACTGGAAGTGCCGTTGACAAATCAACATTACGTTGACTTTTCAACTGCGGAGGACTACGTTCATTCCGATGCGACGGAATGCGAGTCAGATGGACGGGTGGCCCCCCGGCTCACAGGAGGAGAGACACGATGCCCGACATGCCGTCCCTCAGCCGGCGAGAGCGCGAAGTCATGGATATCGTTCACCAGCTCGGCAAGCCGACAGCGGGGCAGATACGTGAGCGCATGGCCGATCCTCCGACGGATTCCGCGGTGCGTTCCGTGCTCCGGATCCTGGTAGAGAAGGGGCATCTCGGCAAGGAATACGAAGGACCGCGGCTGGTCTATTCGCCTCGGGTTCCCGTGGTGCGGGCGCGCCGCGGCGCGATGCGGCACGTGCTGACAACGTTTTTCGGCGGTTCGGTGGAGGGGGCGGTGGCCACCCTGCTCGCGCTGGAGGACAGCACGCTGAGTGCCGACGAGCGCGAACGGATCATGGCGATGATCGACGAGGCCTCAGAGGAAGGACGATGACGACCTTCCCATGGGTGGTCGAATCGGGGGCGCTGCCGGGATTCGTGATCCGGGCGACGGTGGTCCTGGCGACCGGCCTCGTGCTCGCCTGCCTCGTTCGCAGGAAGTCGGCCCAGACCCGCCACCGCCTTTGGACGGTGACCCTCTTCGTCCTCCTGCTCTTGCCCCCGTTGACGCTTTGGGCTCCGCAGTGGCGGGTGCCTCTTCTCCCTGCAGCCAGGGATGCCGGTGCAGGGACCGGCATCGGCCGGGTGGTAGCCCCGCCGGCCACCGCGACCCCGGTTTTGCCGGTTTCTCCCGCCATCACCGCCGCCGGCATCGTCCGCCCGCAAGCTTCGGCTGCGAACGGCCCGGCAGAGAGCGCCTCCAGCGCTGGGACCGCAACGAGCCTGGAGCCTCCTAACGAGCGAGCGGCCGCGAAGTCCGCGGTGGGACCCGGCACGAGGCGTCCGGGCGGATCCGGCCTCGAGCCCGCGAGACGACTCGGCACGGGGTCTCCGGGCGGACCCGGTCCGGAGCCCGCGAGTGGATTGGGCGCGGAGCCTGCGGGCGCAACCGGGATCGCGTCTGTCAGGACCGAGCCAGCGCACGGAGACGGTGCGGAGCCCCTCGGCCTCCAGGGCGGGAATCCCGTCTTCCCGCCAGGATCCTTCCCCAATCCAATGCTGCTTTGGGCGGTCGGATGTCTGGCTGGCCTGGCCTCTCTCGCCGCCGGACATCTCCGCTTTCACCGGCTCGTTCGTAGTGCGCACCCCCTTCGGGGTCGTTTCTGGCAGCAGGAACTGGTAACCGCCAGCCATCGTCTGGGCCTCCGCAGAGATGTGCGACTCCTTGTCAGCGACGCCGCCGGGACGCCGATGACCGGTGGCTTCCGGAAGCCGGTGATCCTGCTCCCGACCTCCGCCTCGACCTGGGATTCGGAGCGGCGGCAGGTGGTGCTGACGCACGAACTCGTTCACGTCCACCACCGCGATGCGTTCCGGCAACTGATGGGTGGTCTCGTGCTTGCCCTGTACTGGTTTCACCCTCTGAGCTGGCTTGCGTGCAGGCTCGCGGCGGTCAGCCGGGAGGAGGCGTGCGACGAGCGGGTTCTGGAGCTCGGCTCGCGGCCTTCGGAGTATGCCCGTCATCTGATGTCCCTGGCCACGGGGACGAATTCCGACCGCTTGCCGGTTGCGGCCCTCTCGATGGCGCGGCTATCCCCTTCACGATTGGAGAAGCGAATCATGGCCATACTCAGGCCTCGCCGCCCCCGTCCGAGCGCCCTGGCGACAGTAGCGCTGATTTCCGCGGTCGCAGCCCTTGGGGTTTCCGTGGCGGTTACCCATCCGGTTCACAGGGAGGGCGTCGAAGCCATTGTCACGTTGGCGGATGCGCCCGGGGTTTCGCATGACCCACCGGAGGCGTTGCAGGACCCGCTGGCAGTGCACGAGATCGGCCGAGAAGCACGCGGTGCGACGGTTCCGCCGGCCGGAGGCCCGTTGGAGGCACCCGGCTCCGGCTCGCCAATGAGCAACCCGCGCGACCCGGTCGGCGAATCCGCCGGCGACTCCGGAGAAGAGAGCGTTGAGGCGGGTGTGGCGGGATCGGTCGGGGAACCGGCTTCGGAAGATCGGGCGCCTGAGGGCACCGAACTCGGCGACGGTGCCGAGTCTTTCGCGGGTGCTCGCGCAACCGTCTCCCGGGACGCCCCCTCCCTGGATGCTCCGCCACGTCCCGATGTGCCTGAAGTCGACTGCGACACCCTGCTCCCTGGCGCTGGGAACCCGCCCGGAGGAGGCGTAACGGCGTCCGGCCCGGATTCCCCCCCGGGCGATGTGGTCCGGGTGGTCATGGAAACCGTTGACGGCGTGCGCCTCTGCATGCGCATCCGGACGGATGCGGTTGTGGAGGGAGGCGAGCTCCGCAGCTTGGCCCCGGACGACCGGATCCTCCTCGAGGCCGAGGACGACGAGGTCCACCGGATGATCATTCGGAACGTAAACGGCGGCTTCGAGCACTGGTGGAGCGTGGGAGGCGAGAACCGGCCCTTCGACGACCAGGCGAGGGAGTGGCGGGACGGGATGCTGGCTGTGCTTGGGGGGCACCTGGAGATCGGCCGGATTCAACGTGAGGTCTCGGACCTCCAGGACCAGATTTCCCATCACCGGGGCGTCGTCTCCGGCCTGCAGGGGCAGGTTGCCCATGAGCGGGACGTCGTCGCGAGCCTCCAGGGCCAGGTTGCGTACTACCAGGGGGTCGTTGCGGACCTGCTGGACCAGATCAGCTATCACCAGAGTGTCATCGCCGGGATGCGGGACGATATCACCTATCACCGGAGCGTCGTGTCCGGGATGCGGGACGAGACCACCTATCACCGGGGCCGGGTCGCGGCCCTTCAGGAGGTGAAGTCCACCTACGAGGGTCATATCACCGAGATCATCCCGCGGCTGAAGACCGCGGACGCCTCCACGAGGCAGAGCATCGAGGCGAGCATCCGCGGCTGGGAGGAGCGCATCGGGGAAATCGAGGAGCAGATCGAGGCATACGGACTGGACGGCAAGGTTGCGAAGATCAACGACGAGATCAGGAAGTACAGTCTGGATGACAAGGTGCGGGGCCTCCAGCAGCAGATCCGCTCGTATGAGTTGCAGGCCGGGCTGCAGAAGATCGAAGCGGAGATCGATGAGCAGTCCAAACGGCTCGACGACGTGACCCGGCGTGCCGAAGAAGCGCTCCGGGCGCGGGAGGCGCGAATCGGGGAAGTTGAACGGGAAGTCGATGCGTACTACCTGGACGACAAGGTCGCCAGACTGGAGAAGCAGATTCGGGACCTGGGGGCCGGCGAAGCGATAGCGAGGATCGAACAATCCATCGAGGAAGCGAGACGGAAGCTGCTCGAGGTGATTCGACAGCTTTGAATCTCCGTGTGAGGCTGGCGCCGAAAAGGGGGGCTCCGTTAGGCTACGGGCCGTTCCCGAGGTGGGCCGCCGAGTAGTCTGTCGAGGCCCGCGAAGCACACCCGCACGGAGTCGGAAGACCATGTTCCGCAGATCGATCCTGGCGTGCGCCCTGGTATTGGCCGCTTACGCCGTTGTCCCCCGCGGCGCCACCGCGCAGACCACCCAGAAGCCGGTCCTCCACGGCAAGGACTGGATGGCGATCACCGGCAAGCCGCTGGGGGCGACGGCCGGCGCGATGATGTTCCTGCGCGGGGGCAACGCGGTCGACGCGGCCTGCGCCATGCTGGGCGCCACAGCCACGATGTGGGACGTGCTCGGCTGGGGGGGCGAGACCCAGGCGCTCATCTACAATCCGGAGACCGGGAAGGTCATCGGGATCAACGCGCTCGGGGCCGCGCCGTCCGGGGCCACGCCCGAGTTCTTCCGCGAGCAGGGGATGGACATCCCCCCGGCCTACGGTCCGCTCGCCGCGGTGACGCCCGGCACCCCCGGAGGCCTCATGGTGATGCTGGCCGAGTATGGACGCCTGAGCCTCGCCGAGGTGCTGGAGCCCGCGATCGACATGGCGCGCGGCTACCCGATCGAGGCCCAGGCCGCCAACGCGATCGAGCGCGAGAAGGAACGGATCGCGGGTTGGCCGTACTCGAAGGAGGTCTTCCTGCCCCACTACGGGGAGGAGCGCGCCGCCCCCTCGCCCGGCGAGATCTTCGTCCAGGAGGACCTCGCCCGCACCCTTGAGAAGCTCGTCGAGACCGAGGCGGAGGCGCTGGCGGCGGGGGCGACGCGCCGGGACGCGATCATGGCCGCCTACAACCGCTTCTACCGGGGCGACATCGCCGAGGACTTTGTTCGCGCGTCGAACGAAGCCGGCGGCCTCCACACCCTTGAGGACCTGGCCAACTGGCAGGTCTACCTGGAAGAGCCCGTCGCGACCTCCTACAAGGGGATCGACGTCTACAAACTGACGACCTGGGTGCAGGGTCCCGTCCTCCTCCAGGCGCTCAACATCCTGGAGGGGCTGGACGTGGCGTCGATGGGGTACAACTCGACCCGCTACGTCCACGCGCTCTACCAGGCGATGAACCTGGCGTTTGCCGACCGCGACTTCTACTACGGCGATCCCTACTACCCGCCTGAAGAGCCGATCGCCGGGCTGCTGTCGAAGGAGTACGCGGCCTCGCGCGCCGCGGGGATCGACTGGGAGAGGAACGACCCCGATGTGCTGCCGGGCGATCCGTACCCGTTCCAGGGGGGCACCAACCCGTTTCTGCACCTGATCGAGTCGTGGAACGAGCGGCCGGTCGCCACCCCCGAGTCGGCGGGCATGGACTTCGAGGACGCCTTCCACGCCGGCACGACCTCCATCCAGGCGGCGGATGCCGACGGCTGGGTGGTGTCGGTGACGCCGTCCGGCGCATGGATTCCGGCGGTGATCGCGGGCAGGACGGGGATCGGGATGAGCCAGCGCATGCAGAGCTTCGTGCTGGACGAGCGCGCGGGGCCGTACAACGTGGTGGAGCCGGGGAAGCGGCCGCGGGCCACGCTCACGCCCTCGCTGGCGCTGAAGGACGGGCGTCCGTTCCTCTCCTTCGCCGTTCAGGGCGGCGACGGGCAGGATCAGAACCTGCTCCAGTTCTTCCTGAACGTCGTCGAGTTCGGGATGAACGTGCAGCAGGCGGCCGAGGCGGCCAACTTCAACAGCTACCAGATGCGGAGTTCCTTCGGGGCGCACGAATCGCAGCCGGGGAGGCTGCTGCTGAACGAGGGGGTGCCCGCGTGGGTGCGCGCCGAGCTGGAGGCGATGGGGTACGAGCTGACCTTCGCCGCGCGTACCTCCGGGCCGATCAACGCGATCTTCTTCGACGCCGCGACCGGGACGATGTGGGGCGGTTCCAGCAATCACGGGGAGGACTACGGGATCGCATGGTGACGGGGGGTGGGGAAGGGGGCGCGATCGCGGCCCCGGCGGAAAACGCTTTGCAGGGAGCGGAGGCCACATGACAGCGACCGGGCGCCTTCTCACGATCGAAGGGGAGGGGCATACGCCCGTTTCCGGGATCGTGATGGAGGCGGTGGATGCGGTGGCCCTGCTCGTGCTCGGGCACGGGGCGGGCGCGCCGATGACCCACCCCTTCATGGAACGCCTTGCCGGAGCGCTGGCGGAGGAGGGTATCTCCACGCTGCGCTACAACTTCGCGTACATGGAGGCGGGCAGGAAAAGGCCCGACTACATCCGGCGCCTGCTTGCGGTGGTCCGCTCGGCGTTGCTTGCGGGACGTGACTGCGCGGGAGAGCTGCCGCTCCTTGCGGGGGGCAAGTCGATGGGGGGACGGATGACGTCCACACTGGTGGCGGAGCGGGCCCAGGCCGCCTCCGGGGAACTGGCCGAGCCTGCCGCGCAGGACCTCCGCGGCCTGGTCTTCTTCGGCTTCCCCCTCCACGCCCCGGGGCGCCGCGAGAGCGTCCGAGGCGAGCACCTGGCGCACGTCCCCTGTCCCATGCTCTTCCACCAGGGCACGCGCGACCGACTTGCGGACCTGGGGCTTCTCGGCCCCCTCCTTGAGAGCATCTGTACGCGCGCCACCCTGCATGTCGTCGAGGGAGGCGATCACTCCCTCGGCATGCTGAAGCGCTCGGGCCGAACCCAGGACGAAGTTCTCGCCGAGGTGGCGCTGGTGACGCGCCGCTGGACGGAGGGTGTGCTGGCGGGCACCGGCCAGGCGACGTGAGCGGCACGCTTGACGGCTCCCGCGCCCCGGGGACGCATCACGCCGCCCGGGGCCACCGCGCGGCGGAATCATTGCCATGAACGAGACCGCCAACCCGCTCCTGGACCGCACCTTCCCGGTGCCCTTCGACCGCATCCGGCCCGGCGACGTGGGCCCCGCGGTCGCCGAAGTCCTCACGCGGGCCACGGAGCGCATCGACGAGCTCGGCGCCGGCTCGGGCGGCTCGTACGACGATGTCCTCGACGCGCTGGACACCCTCACCGAACAGGTCGAGCGCACCTGGTCCCCCGTCTCGCACCTGCACAACGTGGACGCCACCCCGGATCTGCGCGAAGCCTACGCGGCGGCGCTCCCCGACGTTACCCGTTTCTCCAGCCGGCTCCACCACCACGAAGGGCTGTACTCGCGGCTGCGCGACTTCGCCAACTCGCCCGCGGGCACGTCGCTCACCGGCCTGCGCCGCCGCCACCTGGAACGCACGCTCCGCGACTTCCGCCGTGCGGGCGCCGGACTGGACCCGGCCGGGAAGAAGACCCTGGAAGACCTGCGCCTCGAACTCTCCGAACTGAGCCGCAGCTTCGAAGAGCACCTCCTGGAAGAGACCGCCGCCTTCGGCAAGGTGGTCGCCGATGCCGACGCCCTCGCGGGCCTCCCGGAGACCGCCCTCGAGCGTGCCGCCCAACTCGCGGCCGCCCGGGACGAGGAAGGCTGGCTGATCACCCTCGACATGCCCAGCGTGCAGGCGGTCCTGCAGCACGCCGACGACCGCGCCCTCCGCCGTGAGATCCACACCGCCTACCTGGACCGCTGCACGGCGGGCGAACGCGACAACCGGCCGCTCATCGCGCGCATCCTCGAGGCGCGGCGCGAGATCGCCGGCCTGCTCGGCTACCCCGACTTCCCGGACTACCGCCTCGAAACGCTGATGGCCCGCTCGGGAGCGAGCGTGCGCTCCTTCCTGGACGAGCTCATCGACCGCACGCGCCCCTTCCACGAGCGCGACACCGGCGAACTGGAAGCGCATGCCCGGCGCTCCGGCCTCGGCTCCCTTCAGCCCTGGGACGTCGCCTGGCTGATGGAGAAGCTCCGCAAAGAGCGCTTCGACGTCGACGACGAAATGCTCCGCCCCTGGTTCCCCCTGGACGAGGTCCAGACCGGCCTCTTCGAGATCGCGGAGCGCCTCTTCGGCCTCTCCGTCCGGCGAGTGGACAACCCCGCCGTGTGGCACCCCGACGTCGGCTATTTCGAGGTTCGCGACGAGGCCGGGCTCCACCTGGGATCCTTCTACACCGACTGGTTCCCCCGCGAGACGAAGCGGCAGGGCGCATGGATGGACAGCCTGGTCTCCGGCGGCCCCACCTCCGAAGGCGGCTTCCGCCCCCACCTCGCCTTCATCGGCGGCAACTTCACCCCGCCCACCCCCACCCGTCCCGCGCTGCTCACGCACCGCGAAGTCCGCACCCTCTTCCACGAGTTCGGCCACCTCCTCCACCACACCGCGTCGCGCGTCGAGATCCCCGCGCGCGGCGGGGTCAACGTCGCGTGGGACTGGGTCGAGGTCCCCTCGCAGATCATGGAGAACTGGTGCTGGGAGCGTGAAGCCCTCGACCTCTTCGCCCGCCACCACGAGACCGGCGAGCCGCTCTCCGACGCGATGCTGGAACGCCTCCTCGCCGCCCGCCGCTTCATGGGCGGCTGGATGCAGATGCGGCAGCTCTCCTTCGCCAATCTGGATCTGGAACTCCACCGCACCTGGCGCGGCGATACCCCCGTCATGGACTTCGCGGCGGCTGCGCTCCGCCCCTTCGTCCCCTCGGATTCCTTCATCGAGCGGCACATCCTCCCCACCTTCGCCCACCTCTTCGCGGGCGGCTATGCGTCGGCCTACTACTCCTACATCTGGTCGGAGACGCTGGAGGCGGACGCCTTTTCGCGGTTCGCCGCGGAGGGAGTGCTGAACGGCAACACCGGCCGCGCCTTCCGCGATTGCGTGCTCGCGCAGGGCGACCGCCGCGATCCCGAGGAGCTGTTCCGCGAATTCATGGGACGGGATCCGGACCCTGCGGCGCTGATCAGGCGGAATCTGGGGGAGTAGCCATCGACGGGTTACGTTACCCGTGCGTCCCGTCCGAACCCTGCTCCGCCGGGAGCCGGAGCGATCCGGAGTCTCAGTGTATCAGACCTGCATGTTCGGTTGAAGGAGGCAGCGTAAAATGTTACTTTGCAGGTGTTTAGGTGAATAATCTCCGTATCGGTTATCACTAACCATACCACTTGTCTCTTCCGGTCAGCGTTGCCTAGTCGCCATGTCCGTCGCGGACAGCTCTTGGTGGCAGGAGCCCCGAACGATTGATCGTCATCCCCGGCAGACACATCCCAACGAGGGGCGTGTCGGCCAGATACTGATGGAGTTGACCCATGACAGCGCGACAGCATCCGCTCCACAACCTGAGGCACGGTCAGGCCTTAGCCCTCCAGTACGCGGCTCAAATCTTGATTAACGCAACGCGTGAGCCTCAGGTGATCCGCCGCGCGTTGTCAGGTGAGCAGTTGGCTGCCACGAACGCGGTCGGCACGGCGGCCCTCGGTTGCGACTACGCCACCCGCTTCCTGTTGCCGTTCGTCGTCGAGCTCGCCTTGAAGGCACTGGTCGGCAAGCACGGCAACGACCAAGGCGCGAGGGGGCATCACCTGTCCAAGTTGTTCGACGAACTACCCGCGGACGTGCAGGCCGAGTTGGAGCGCGATTTCGCACACATCAAGCGTACGGAGATGCCCGCTGAAACGCGGTCGGCGCGGGACATTCTGGCGGATCACCACCACGACTTCCCGGACTGGCGCTATCTCGATGATCCGGGCAAGCTGGTGAGCGGCCCGGCCGATACTCTGCAGTACGTCGCGTGCTCGATCCTCAACGTCTACGACTCAACGTGAGGCACCCCGTGGCTCCCGCTGCCTCATCGGATTCACTCCGCCACCTCTGCGTGGCCTACAGCCGCCGAGAGACCCAGACGGCGCGGCCGACGACGCGGACTTCCTCGGCGGGGCGCTCGTAGCCTTCGTACTCGGGGTTGAGGGACTTGAGCGCCACCCTGGGCGGCTCGGAGTGAGGCACGTGCTCGATCCGCTTGGCGACGAGCCCCATGCCGTCCCAAATGACGAAGATGCCGGGCGGCACCGGCACCTGCCGACTCACGTCGATGAGGATGCGGTCGCCGCTCGATAGCAGCGGCTCCATCGAGTCGCCTTCGACCGCAATCATTTGCAGGTCCTCGGGCTTGGCCCGGAACTCGTGGCGGATGAGGGCATCGGCGAACAGCCACATGTCTCTGGTCCGCTCGAACTCGTCGTTCCAGGCCCCCGGACCCGCCGAGGCGCGGACATCGATCTCCGGCACGGCGCTGTAGCCCCTCGGGGCGGCGTGCGGCGCGACCACGGGCGGTTTCCGACGCGTCCTGCGGCTGAATCCTCGGTCGTGCTTGAGCAGGTCGGGGCTGCACCCCAGATGCTCCGCCAGCGCCTCGCGGTCGTCCTCGGCCAGAACCTTGGGCGTCCCCCGGTGGATGAACTGGTGCAGGTAGGCGGGGTTGCGCTCCATGGCGCGCGAGGCCGTGCGCAGGTTCGTGCGGCTGTCCGCCACCAGCCTGAGCAGCCTCCGGCGCACCGGGTCCAGTTGATCGGTGTCTTTCCTTCTTCGTCCCATGAGATGGGAAATTACCTACTTCTTGCCGCCAGAACAACTCAGGTTCCCGATACGGTGGACGCGCTCTTCGGCCCGACTGGCGATGATCTCCAGAAGTCCGGTTCCGTATTCCGTTGTCTCTCAATGATGTGGGAAATAGCATATTTCCTACCACCTTGCGGCGCTTGCCGTCACAGTGTTTTGGTGGACGGGCAATGGAGAGCCTGACGATGCACTTCGAGCGCCGCGTGGCCGCCTTCCTTCGGCGCGTGCGGATGTCGCCGTCGGAGTTCGGGGAGCGCGCGGTCGGGGACCGAAAGCTCCTCGGCGACATGCGCCGGGGCCGTTCGCCCCGGCTGGCGACCGCAGATCGGGTTCTGGCGTTCATGGAGGCTTTCGGCCGGAGCCGCGAATCGGACGGTTTCCGGGATTCATCAATCGGCGAAGGAGGTAGAAAAGGATGACGAGCACGACCGAGCGCAAGACACTGTTGCGGGTACGCTTCCTGCGGCTGCCGGAGGTGCTGGAGCGCACCGGCCTGTCGCGGAGCACGATCTACGTACGGCTGGAGCAGGGGCTCTTCCCGAGGCCGGTGTCGTTGGGTGCCCGCGCGGTGGGCTGGATCGAGTCCGAGGTGGACGAGTGGATTCGCCAGCGGATCGTGGCGAGCCGGAGCGACGCGCAGTGAGGGCATCCGCGGGGACCGGATCCACGCCTCACCTGTCGGAAGGAGTGATCCATGGTCCTTGAGCTCGACACGAACTTGCATAGGAGGGTTAAGCAAATGGGCAGAAAGAAGGGTGGGAAGACCACCACCAGAAAAGTTGGCCGAGATGCTGGCACCGGCCGATTCATCCCCGTGAAGGAAGCTCAGCGTCGCAAGAAGACGGCAGTCGTCGAGAGGATCAAGCGGAAGAAATGAGGTGCGCAATCATTGGGTCGACGAGAACCGGGTCGGAGACTCCCGACCAAGGCCGTAGCCGTCGACCGAATTGCGAGGGGGACATCGAACCGACTCCGACAACCGGCCGATAACCGGGGCGGGCCTGCGGCCAGGTAGCCCAACGGTGGACCGTATCTCGGACTCACCCGACTGCCCGAATTCGATGGGTTATCGTTCGCTCGGCTGTTCCGAACGCCAGGGCCAATCCTCCTGCGAAACCCAGCCACTTCTGCTGGGCCGAGAAGAACCCATCCTCGTCCAGGGTGACAAACGAGGGTCTGAGTCTCCATTCCTCGTCGGGTATACGCGTGATGTGGCCGCCGTCCGCGAGCATCTCGTAGAGATAGAGGGCGCACTCGATGACCACGATATGGGTGTACTTCATCCCGAAGATCGACAGGTTGTCCAGTATGTGCCGTTCTGGATGTCGGAACGGCCCTTTGGCCGGCTTGCTCTCCTCCTGAAGCAGCCTTGAGACGTTGATCGAGTGTGCCCCCTCGTATGTGGCCACCGTTCGGATCACGTCCTTGAGCGTGATCCCCCGCTGGTCAAACATCACCAACTGCTGTCCGAGCCACCCGCTACAATCGAGTTCCTCTTCGCCCTCCAACTGAAACAGTTCTCCCGGAGCAATCGTCCAAGGCCGTTCCCCGGTCGGCGTCTCTGTCCAACTCGCGGTACCAGGGAGAGGCCACTCGATGGCGATGCTCAGCCTATGAGCCTGGATCGGCATCGCTACCGTGCGCTCCGTTCTTCGGGTCGCCTCGTCCAGCTTCTTCAAGACCATCATCCCCCCGGCCATCGACATGCCGACCTCCAAGACCCGTCGTTGCGGCGGGATTCGTCGTAGTCTGGCGAACCCGACGTCCCACGCTTTGACAACGCTGTCGTCGAGCAATCGGGTCGCGGGATCGTTTCGGTCGCCGACCACCATCTTCCTCAGAAACACCGAACACGCCCGGGCCAGCGCCGCACTCCACCGCAGTCGATCGCCGCGCGCGGCGCGCCGGGCGAGGGAGAGTGCACCCTCACAAGCCAATTCGAGATCTGCCACGGTCTCCGCAATCCGTTCAGGCTTGTCTTTGTGCCGACCCGTTACCTGCGTCCCCTTCGTCTTCACGAACTGGACGGGGGCGTCCGGCTCTCCTCCGCTTGGGTGTGCGTTCATCGTCTGTTCGTCCTAGCGGTCATCGCGGCCCAGCCAGTCGTCACCACACAACGGAATCCACCCTTCCACGCACCATCGTGCCAACCGGTCTCGCAGTGGACGGGTGTATCCCAAAACTAGCGCCGACGCCACAGTCGGGCAGGTTGCCAAGCCATCGTGCGTGGCCGAGGGCGCGGCACGGAGGGGGAGGGGGACGGAGGCGCCGCTGGCGGCGGCCGGTCCGCATCCGGGACGGTGCTGGAACTCTTGGGAAGCCGCCCCGATTCGGGCGGTTGACACGGTCGGAAACGGGCTTCTCCGTGTACGGTATGGAGACGCCGCCGACCCGAGATTCGCAGCGCCGCAAGTCGTCCGGTGCGCTTGCCCAAGGGCTGGCTCACGCCCTTAAGGTGCGTAAGCCAGCACACGCGATGTTGAACATCGCGGCTGGCGAGGGGATGCTGCGCCCCCCTTCGAACCCCCGGCCTGTCGCGCCGCTGGCGGAGCAGCGGACGCGCGGGGGCGAGGCCCCCGAACCCCGTCTCCGGTGCGCTCATGGCTGAGCATCGCACCGTGATGGTCGCCGCGCGCGTCACGCCCGCCGAGCACGCCGCCTGGCGGGCGAAGGCGGCTGCGGCGGGAGTGTCGCCGTCCGCGCTGCTTCGCGAGGCGATGGCGCGGACGCGGACGTGGACCGCGGCGGCGCGGTCCGTCGAGCGAGAGCGCACCCGCCAGATCGCGCGCATCGGGAACAACCTGAACCAGCTCGCGCGCTGGGCGAACACCCACGCCTCGACGGCCAAGGCCGTCTCGGTGATCGCCCACCTCGTCTCCTTCGAGCGCTCGCTGCTCCGTGTCGCCTGCATCGGCGAGGAGGCCGACGATGCTCGTTAAGTTCCTCTCCCACGGGAAGGGCTCGGCCCGCGCGGCGGTCGAGTATCTCGTCGGTGAGCGGGACGCGGCAGGACAGGAGCGCGAGGGTGTCGAGGTCCTGCGCGGGAACCCGGACATGGTGGCCGCCGTGGCCGACTCGCTCGACTTCGAGCGCAGGTACACGTCCGCCGTGATCGCGTGGGCACCCGAGGACCGCCCGACCAGCGAGCAGATCGAAGCCGTCCTCGACGAGTTCGAGAAGACCGCGTGGGCGGGGCTGGAGCCGGACCGCTACGCGTGGACGGCCGTCCTCCACCGCGAGCGCGGGGGCGGCGTCCACGCGCACATCCTCGCCGCGCAGTGCGACCTCCAGACGGGGCGCAGCCTGAACATCGCCCCGCCCGGCTGGCAGCAGACCTTCGCCCCGCTTCGCGACGCGTTCAACCACGAGCACGGCTGGAGCCGACCGGACGACCCGGCGCGCGCGAGGGCGCAGCGGCCGGGCCACGTGGCCTACATCGAGGCGTCGAAGCTGCGGGCCGGCCTCGAACACGAGGCGGACCCGCGCACCCTGATCCGCGACTACCTCGTGCAGCGCGTCGAGCACGGCGCGGTCAAGGGCCGCGCCGACGTGGTCTCCGCACTGGAGGACGTGGGGCTGGAGGTGCCGCGTCAGGGCAAGGACTACATCACCGCCCGCGATCCCGACAGCGGGAAGCGGTGGCGGCTGAAGGGAGAGCTGTATGAGCAAGACTTCGAGCCCGGGCGACTTGACCTCCCGGCTGAGGAGCAGGTTCGAGGCCGACCGGCAACGGATCGAGGACGCGGCCGCGCGAGAGCTCGCGCGGCTTGGCGAGAACTTGAGCGCCGTCGCAAGCGGCGCGCTGCGTTCCATCGAGGCCGATACGGAGAAGGCGACCGGGCGGATGCGCGAGTTGCTGATGAGGGCTTGGCTCAGACCGCTGGTGGTCGGCATGAGCCTCTTCCTCGGTATCTGCGGCGGCAGTTGGGCGACGATGCACTGGCTGTCGAGGATCATCGACTCCCGGTTCGAGACCTTGACGGAGGTGAACGTGCGGATCGAGCGGGCGCGCGCGACCCTGGCCGAGATGGAGGAGACGACCTGGGGCGTCGAGTTGCGGGAGATCGACGGGGAGCGGTACGTGGCGCTGCCCGCCCGCACGCCGGCCCGTCCGGCGTTCACGATGGACGGGCGGCCCTACTTGAAGCTGTCGAGAGAGTGAGGAGGAAGCTGCGTGACCGATTTGGAACGGCAGTTGACGACCGCCTTGGAGAGGTTGTCCGCGCAGTACGAGGGGGAACAGCGGCGGCACTCCGAGCACGTCGAGGCCTTGCGGCGGCAGGTCGAAGCCTTGCAGCGGCAAGTCGAGCAGCTGAGCGCGCAGGTGACGGACTTGACCGGATACTCCGGGACGTACGGCGCAGGGCCAAGCGGCGGGTGGAGATGACGCGGCGGTTGGTGGAGAGGATCAGACCGCGCGGGCCGGACCGCGACTCCGGGCCGAGCCGTTGAGGGGTTGTGCAGCGGAATCGGCAAGGGGCTCGATCCCCTTCGGACCCGGCACGGGGGCGACCGCCCAGCTCAGATTGTCTCCCCCACGCCCCAGAGATTATCGTTCAGTACAGGATCCTTCAACCATTCCCCAGAGGCCGGGAGGGAAACAGACGTTGCGTTCACTTGAGTTGTTCACGGGAGCGGGCGGACTTGCGCTCGGAACGCACGCTGTGGGCTTCAAGCACGTAGCACTCCTCGACTGGAACCGCGACGCATGCGCGACCCTACGGGAGAACATCCGCCATGACACCGTTGCCGGGGTCTCGGAATGGAGGGTCATCGAGGGTGACGCGCGCGAATGCGACTACGGGTCCCTGGGCTCGGTTCAGCTGGTGGCGGGTGGCCCCCCGTGCCAGCCCTTCAGCATAGGTGGAAAGCACCGAGGGATGGACGACGGGCGGGACATGATCCCCGAGTTCATCCGCGCCATTCGCGAGGCTCAGCCAGCCGCGTTTCTGTTCGAGAACGTCAAGGGGCTGACCCGCAAGGCCTTCAGGAACTACTTGGCCTACATTGAGTTGCGGCTCCAGCATCCCGAGGTTCCCCGCCGCTCGGGCGATACCTGGGAGGATCACCTGGGCAGACTGGAGGACGTTCACACTCGCGGAAGTCGCGACGGGCTTCATTACCAGATCGTCCGCCGCCTTCTCAACGCGGCCGACTACGGGGTGCCGCAGACGCGCGAACGCGTCTTCATCGTCGGGTTTCGACATGACCTCGACACGGAATGGCACTTTCCGGAGCCGACGCACTCCCGCGAAAGGCTCCAGTACGATCAATGGGTTACGGGCGAGTACTGGGAGGAGCGCGATCTTGAGAATCCCGAACGGCCGGCCAGGTTGAGGGCTGCCATCAACCGGCTGCCCACCCTCTTCCCGCCCGATGCGAAGCCCTGGAGGACACTTCGCGACTCCATATCGAACCTACCCGAGCCCAGCCCATCCGACGAAGAACCAGACGCCTTCTTCCACAGATTTCAGCCGGGAGCCCGCGCCTATCCCGGACATACGGGAAGCCCGCTCGACCTGCCGGCGAAGACGCTAAAGGCCGGCGTCCACGGGGTCCCCGGTGGAGAGAACATGATCGCGTTCTCGGACGGGACCGTGCGCTACCTGACCGTGCGGGAGGCGGCGAGAGTGCAGACTTTTCCCGACGCTTGGCGTTTCACCGGGAGCTGGACGGAGACGATGAGACAGCTTGGCAACGCCGTGCCCATGAGACTCGCCATCACGTTAGCGGAAAGCATCGCCGCCAGCTTGGTCCCAGGTCATGCCTGAGGCCCAGCCGTACGACCCGCTCGACTACCGGAACCTCACCGTCAGCCTGGTCAGAGAGCTTATGGGCCGGAGCGCCGTGAGGCTGCCGCTTTCAACGCGGTTCAGCGGCCCCGGAGTATACGCGCTCTTCTACGACGGCGATTTCGGACCCTACGCCACGCTTCGCTCTCCGGACGCGAGCCGCCCGATCTACGTGGGCAAGGCCGTGCCCCCCGGCGCGAGGAAGGGGGGGACGGCATCGGATGAGTCGGCACCCGCGCTATACAGCCGGATCCGACAGCATACAGGCTCGCTCGAAGCCGCCGCCAATATTCGCGTGGACGACTTCACCTGCCGCTACCTCGTGGTTGTCCCACTGTGGATCACCATGGCGGAGCGGTTCCTGATCGAGTACTACCGGCCTTGCTGGAACGTCAGCATCGAGGGGTTTGGGCTCCACGACCCGGGAAAGGGGAGGCTACAGGGATTGCGGCCTTGGTGGGATACCCTTCATCCCGGAAGGCCGTGGGCTGCCCGGCTTCGACCGCGCAGCGAGGCGGAGGCGAGAGCACGTCTTCGCGCCTTTACCGATGAGCACGGGACTACCCCAGAAACTCCGTGACTTTTTCGGCCAAGCGATCGACATCCTTCGTCTCGCATTCCCAGATCACGAGAACGCCCCAGCCCATTTCGTGGAGGGCCGTCTGGTTGGCTCGATCACGGCGGGCGTTCCCGTCCAGCTTGGCGCGCCAGAATCCTTGACTCTCGGGCGATTTCGGGATCCGATTCCGCGAACAGCCCTCGTGCCGATGCCAGAAGCAACCGTGGACGAAGATCACCTTACGTCGCGGACGGAACACGAGGTCTGGGCGGCCCGGAAGGTCGCCCGCGTGAAGACGGTAGCGGAACCCCAAGCCGTGGACGAGCCGCCGAACCCGCATTTCGGGTTTCGTGTCCTTGGACCGGATTCGGCTCATTCGCTCGCTACGTTCACGAACCGTGAGCGGATCGAGACTGCTGTGTTCCCGGTTGACGCCCCGGCGAGAATCGGCGCCACCGGCACGGTTGTGGAGGCTGGGTTTTGGCATATGGTCCATTAGCGGCAAGTTGGAGGCGTCCGTCCGAGGCCCTTGCAACACGGACATTAGGGGGTGTCCCAGCAGGCCGCTATCGACGGGCCGGGAATCGTGTCCCCCGCCTGCTTGACGGCTTGATGACCTTCGCGATCCGCAGCCCATGGCCGCAGGCACCGGGACCAGACGATGCTCTCTGCGTCTGCGGCCCTGCAAGCCAATGGCACGCGAGGAACGGGCCAGGAACCTGGTCCCGCTAGTGACTTTTCGGTTAGATTGGCAGCGGGCAAACAGAACCCGAAAACGAGACGGCAGATGATTCAGCTTACGAAGTTCGGCACCTTTAATCCGGCACAGACGGTTTTCGTCAATCCGCTAAATGTCAAGACTGCGGAACGGCAGCCTTTGCCGAATGCTCCCACGGTAATCACCTTCATGGATGGCTCCACCGCGTTGGTGAACGAGCTACCTCAGCGGGTGAAGGCCCTAATGCAGGGATGGGCCGCCAACCAACGAGCATGATCCCGATGGAGTCAAGGCCGAGTCGCTCGTCTGGCTCGTCCTCCAGACGCTGCCACCCCACGGCTTAGGCGGCCAGCTTCGCCAACGCCTTCTGGCACCGTTCGTCTTCCTGGGAGAGAGCTTCAGGAACATCGCGTCCCTCGGCCAAAGCCGCGAGGACCCTTCCGTGGAGCATCGTGAACTGAGGTGGAACAGCTTCGCCGATCATCTGACGGACACGAGTAGGCCCCCATTTGTCCATTGAGTCTCCCCACTGGAAACTACTGGGAATGGTCTGAAGCCAACCGCATTCCGCCGGGCTGAGAACCCGATTCTCCCAAGGATGCAGCGTTCGGTCGCTCCCTATGTGTCCGCTCGCCGTTGTTATTGTTGCAGCCGGTCGGGTCGGATCCATACGGCGGTAGCTGGAGCTTCGGAACCCCTTGACCAACCGCCACGACCCATCCTCGTTTCGCACGGTCGGTCTAAGCAATCGGCTCTGGCAGTTCGGACAGACGGCCTCGGTGGACGCGATGCCCCTCGTGTCGCATCGCCCACAGCGATCCGTCTCCCATGCGCTCGCGCCGCTTCCGGGTGGGATCGCCGCCACCATTTCGTATCTCCGGTCAAGCCAGACGGGGACTCGGTGCATCGGATGGCCTTTCGAGGCCGCTCCCTCAGCGGATCCCGCATCGAGCGCGGGCAGGCCCGATTCCCTCAGGGCGTCGTCAATCGTCACGAAGTCCGGGGAATCCGGGCCTCCGTGAGTAGGAGCCGGAAACGGGGCACGTCCGGTCCTCCCGAGCGCACGAATAGCGTCGGTGTCCTTCCTCACCAAGGTCAGAAACGCCCGCGCACGATGCTGCGGAATCCCGAATTCGCATAGATCGACGACCGCTGCGTAGACGCGGTAGTCAGACTCCAGTCGATTGCAGAGGATCTTGGCGGCAGACAGGGGAGTCGTGCTGTCGGGATCCCAAACCCTTCGCCGAAGAAACGCAGGCACGTTCTCGACCACAACGAAGGTTGGCCGTAGTTCCTTGGCGACTTCGGCAATGGGCACCACGAGCAGATTGCGACCGTCCCGAGAGCCGGCGTCCGGATCGTCTTCCTTCCCCCGGTCGCCTCTGGCCGAACTCATGCCTTGGCAGGGAGGACAGCCGGACAGCAGCACTGGTGCCTCCGAACCGTGGGCCTCGCGAAAGGAATCGACCACGACGGGCCACGTCTTCCGAAGATCCCCCGGGACCGCAACAGCGTCAGGATGATTCAGCGTGGCGACCTCCAAGCGTTTCTCAACCAGCTCCGACACCACGCGAAACCGGAAGCCAGCCGAGGCGAATCCCACATCGCCGGCACCGCAGTTCGAGAAGAGGCTGACGGCTCTCACGACGAGTCCGAATCGGTGTCTAGGCGTCTCTCCTCTTCGCGGACTCGATCCTCGGCGTCCAGGAACGTCTCATTCGCCTTCACAGCGCGGGCGAGGAAGTCTTTCCAAGAGATCCGTTCGATTCGGCTCTCGGTGTCTCGCCAGTATCTATACGCCGTATTTTTGTCTCGGTCGGTGATCCGGACGGCATCGCAAACCAAGTCAACGACCCACTCGTCGCGGAAGTCCGCCGCGAGCTCGCGGTTCTCGGCGAAGAAATCGCGGAACGCCTCGAGATAGTTGTGGAGTCGGTCCCAATCGGCGTTGGCGAAACGGTGTCCCACAGCCTTGATCTCGACTATGTGAAGCCTGCGGCTGAGGTTCACGAGCGTGAAATCCGGTCGCTTGCCGCCGTGATCGATTGAGAAGATCACCTCTTCGCCGTGTCGCTCCTCGTAGTACGCGGCGAACTGCCTCGCGAACAGCTTCAGGCTTTGATTCGCCGTGATCGGCGTCCATGTCGCGTCGATCAGCCACGGAGCGTCGGCGACGATCCGCTGGAGTACATCCTCAGCCCCGCCTTCTCTGAGTACGTTCTCAAGCTTACGGATCGCTCTGACGCGTTCGTACGCGATCTGAGCGTACGAGGCCATCTCCGCAATCCGGGTCTTCGAGAAGAGATCCAGAAGGGAGTCTATCCCGCCCTCCTCGCCGAACATCTCCTGGTTGAAGGCCTCGAAGGCGTCCATCAGGGCCTTATGTGGCGCGACGGAGAGTACGACCTGAGTCAATCCATCCACATACTCCCGATCACCGAGTTCGTCTTCAGCGGCGAAGCGGCCGATTTGCTTTCCGAACTCCAAGGCTGTGGAGACGATGTCGTGGTCGGCGAACCGCTTCTTGGCCTCAGCTTCCAGCCCGGACACTTCCAGAAAGAGCTGTTCGACCCTCTTTCGCCGAGGCTTCCGGGAAGCGGCGGCGATCCGCCTGATCCACTCGGCGCCCCACTCTCGAAACGCTCGCCCGTAATCGGACTCCCACAGAATGTCCTGTCGATCCGTGGTAACAAGGTCTTCCCCTTCGTCCTCGTCGAGCCATTCGGCGTGGATTTCGCCTACGAGGTAGGAGCGCACCGTGAACTCGCCGGTGAATCCCGCCGACTGTCCGAACGCCCGAGTTGTGGCCACGATCTTCCCACGGGCGTAGATGCGGACCCCGGCCATCTCCTCGTTCTTGTACGCTCCCTTGGCGAGTCCCATCCACCCCGACACTGGCAGGTCACGCTGTTCATCTGGAAGCGGCACCGGCTCTGCGGATACATCGACCTTCGTGCCTTCCATCAGGGGGATCGAGAGGGACCCGATCTCGAACGGAGGGTTCTCCCCGGGATTCCGTGTGTCCTCGACGCTCACCTTGAAGTCGTTCTGGCGCAGTCCGAATCGTCGCGCCATCTGCCGATGGAAAACCTCCTGATTCGGAACCCTCTTCGGCAGGAAGTCGATCAGCCGAACCGTAGTGCCCCGCTTCGATCGATGGGTCCCATCTTGGTCACCTACTTCCATCGCGACCGGCTTGTCGTCGTCCGCGAGGATCTTGTCGTAGGGCATGATGAAGTGTGAAACCAGGTAGCCGTCCTCCGTCGCGTCGCCTCCGGCGGAGAGGATCTCGATGCGCTTGCAGATACCAAAGGGAGCGAGCTTGCCAATGCCCTTCCGTCCCATCACCGAGCGTCGCTTCCGCCTGGACCGCTTGCCTTGAGTTGGGTCGGCCCTCCGATCCTTCCCGACCCTCAGAAAATGGCGGTTGGCCTCTCCTTCGGTGATCCCGTGCCCGTCATCTACGACCTCGATGGTGTAGCCGTAGCCCTCCACCTCCCCCGTCTTTCGGTTCTTCCGCGCCAGAAGGGTCGCGAGCGGCACTCGAACCACGACGTTCTCCGCGTCCGCGTCGTACGCGTTGGCGACCAGCTCGGCGACAACCGCGCTCACGCGATCGTACAGGCGGACCCCCAGCTTATCCACCGTCATGCGAGAAATCCGCATGACGTAGCGATCCGAGCCAGTGCCGTTAGTCATTCATGTGGATCCTGTCGGAGTGGGCCAAGCAAACTGCGGCCCCCGTGAATCAAGGGCCGCCGCCCGGGAATCTAGCGCACCCTGTTCTTCTCGACACCCAATCCGCTGGGGCTGGCGTTTCCTGCGTGACCCGGTTGGCCTCATCTCCGGACGCTCTCGCCTCGGGCCAAATACTCACTCCACCTCTCCATCACCTCCCGGCGACTCTCCAGCAGGTCCGAGCGCGCGTAGGCCGCTTCCACCTTGTTCTTCACGACATGGGCCAGGGCAGCTTCCGCGACCTCCCGCCGCACGCCAGTTTCCGAGCACCAGTCGCGGAACGACGACCTCATGCCGTGCGGAACGCAGCGGATGCCAAAGCGTCGCAGCAGCAGCGACATCGTGGCGTCCGCAAGCGGCCGCAGCCGACGACCGGGGAAGACCAAACCGTCCCGGTCGCCAAGTGCCTTCGCTTGGTCCAGTACCTTGAGGGCGCCCGAAGACAGCGGCACGCGGTGCTCGCGGCCCGACTTCGTCCGGGCCTCCGGAATCGTCCAGATCGCCGATTCCAGGTCGAACTCCGACCACCTCGCCATACGCACCTCGCCGCTCCGGCACGCCGTCAGGGTCAGCATCTCCAGCGCGAGCTTCGTGCTGGGAAGCGCTTCGGACGCGCGAACCCGATCCAGCGCCGCCGCAACGTCGCCGTGCGGCAAAGCCCGCTGATGCCGGACGCGGACGCCGTTCTTCGGCAACGCCGCGCTGATGGCGTCACCAGCCGGATTGTCCTCGCGGTATCCCTGCGCGACCGCCCACTTCATCACGGCCCCGATCCGCTGCCGTACCACCCGCGCCGTCACTCGCTTCTGGTTCCAGAAGTCGTCGGCGAGCAGCGCCCCCATCACGTCGGCGGTGGTGATCTCGTTGACCCGCTTATCTCCAAAACGGGGCACCGCGTACCTACGCAACGTCCCTCGCCATTGGGCCTCGTACCTGCTCCCCGACCGCCACGACGGCCGGTGAATCGCGATCACCGTCTCCACGGCCTCGGCGAAGGTGGGGATGCCACCCGAGCGGGGATCGCGTCCCTGAGCAACCGTGCGGCGGTTCTTCAGTGCCTTCTCCCGGGCCTCCGCCAGCGTCACGACCGGATACGCGCCGAGCCCGACGTTGACGGGGTAGCCATGAATCCGCAGTCTTTGGCTCCACGTCTTGGATAGTCGGCCGGTAGTGGTCGGCTTCACGAGCAGGGAAAGCCCGAAGCCGCCCCGGCCGTCGCCGTAGCGGCCGGGGCGCTTCACCGTCTTCACGAAGGCGGCGCTGAGCTTCTTGGGACGCTTCACTGATTACCCTTCCAGTTATCACAAAATGACCGATACTAAACGATACCACATGCCCTCTGTCGGGACAAGAGACTGGCGCGAGATCTCCTCACCGGAGCCTGCGGATGCTCCAGTAAGATACATGATGACAACATCTTATCGACATCGTATGGGACCCCTCTGGACCCCTTGGGACCTCGTGACCTGAGCAGGCTCGAAACCCATGTACACCACATGCATGTTCTGCAAGAAACCGCTCGGCGCCAACGAGGTGGTCGAGACTTTTCCGGTCGGCCGGCGGTTGGCCTTCGACGCGGCCAGGGGTCGCCTCTGGGTAGTGTGCCGCAGCTGTCAGCGCTGGAATCTGACGCCGCTTGAAGAACGCTGGGAGGCCGTCGAGGCGTGCGAGGAGCTGTTCCGCGGGACGCGGGTGCGCACTTCGTCCGAGAACATCGGGCTGGCACGCCACGCCGAGGGGCTGGAGCTCGTGCGGATCGGGAAGCCTCTCAGGCCCGAGTTTGCCGCCTGGCGGTACGGCGACCAGTTCGGGCGGAGGCGGAGACGGACGATCCTGTACACGACCGGAACGCTTGCGGCGACTGCCGCGGGCTGGGCGGTGATGGGCGCCACCGGAAGCGTCGTGGGCATGATGGGAAGCACTGTCGTGTCCTACGCCAACATGTGGAAGACCTACCGTCGCTCGGTACGTTTCCGGCCTTCCGATGGCCGGCTGCGCCGGATGAATCAGCTGATTGCCCATCAGACCCGGATCCGGTCGGACGACGACGAGCTCGGCTTCCTGATCGGTGCAGGCAGAGGCTACCTGGCCAGATCCCGGGGTACGGAGTGGTTCGCGGGTGAAGATGCCCGGCGCGCCATCAACGCCATTCTCCCCGCGGTCAACAGCGCGGGCGGAAACTCGAAGAAGGTCCAGTCGGCGGTGTCGGAGATCGAGTCCCACGGGCATCCGGAGCAATTGGTGCGGCAGGCCGCCGAGCGGTGGCGGGAGTATCGGCACCGGGGCGAATCCGGATACCTCGCCTGCATGCCGCATCACACCCGTCTGGCCTTCGAGATGGCGCTGCATGAGGAGGAGGAGCGCCGCGCGCTGGAGGGCGAGCTGTGGAGGCTGGAACAGGCCTGGCGCGAGGCGGAGGAGATCGCGGCGATCTCCGACGATCTGCTGCTGCCGGAGGGTGCGACCGGGTTCGTCGAGCGCCACCGGCCGAAGGGGAAGGGATCACGTTTGCCGGGGGACTCGCGATAGCCTCCTGCATCTGGTCGGAGACGCTGGAGGCGGACGCCTTCTCGTGGTTCGCCGCGGAAGGGGTGCTGAACCGAGACACCGGCCGCACCTTTCGCGAGTGAGCCCTGACCCAGGGCGACCGCCTCGATCCGGAGGAGCTGTTCCGCGATTCCCTCGGGTGGGATCCCGACAACGGGGGCGTTCATCAGGCGGAATCCGGGGGTAGTGCCGCTATCCACGAGGCTTTGAGGCATCAGCAGCGAAATCTGTCCCAAATCATCATGTAGTCGCCCGGCCGAACCGGCTATGGTGGTCTCGTACAGTCGCAAGACGTACAGCCGGGCTCCCCGGAGTCCATCCCAAATCACTCATTCCCATCGAGGAGAAGAAGCATGTTGACAAGAGTCGTCCTGACCATGGGTCTCGCGGCGGGCCTGGCCTCCGCCGCCTGGACCGGCAGTATTGGAATCGAATTGAACAGCACGAGCAGCTCGCCGACGGAAGAGAGCATCGTCAGTGCGGACTTCGAGCGTCTGCTCGCGGGGTACTGCATGCGGTGTTCGATGTGTCCGGGCCAGCCGAGCCACCACAGTATGGCTCATCCCCCGCCACGCCGGGGTGGATACATCGGCGATCATCCCGAGACCTGCGAGTGGGGGTCGTGCGTCGAGATGCATCACGCGTGCCGCCGGCCGGACGGTGACTCCGGAAGCGAGTTCGACGACGAGCTCGAAGCCGTGCTTGCGGCCATGGAGGACGCAGCCGCCCCCGAGCTGCGGGCGGTTGTCGCCAGGCATCCGCTCAGGGTGCGAATCAATCGATCCAGGCAAGCCCTGCAGCTCATCGGATGTGAAGACCAGGTGGTGGCGAGCCTCGGAACGACCTCGATCCCCGCGCTGCGAGTGCTCCTGGACTCATGAGTGCCACGAACGGACCGTTGCGAAACCGGGTGGAAGGGAAGAACTGCATGGGAACGAGGACAAGCCTGTTCGCGGTCGGCGTCGCGGTCTTCGCCGGGGCGTCCGCGGGGGTGGGTTCGGCGCAGGAGCCGGCCAGCGTGCTTCTGGCACCGTGTGCAGAATCCTGCGGCATCGAACTGGTGGTCGAAGGCGAGTACGGCGAAGACTCCGGTTCGGGGATGATCGAGACCGCCGCGGCATTTGGCTGGATGGATGCGTCGGGCCGCGTGTACGTCGCCGGCATTTCGGTGTCCCAGATCTGGGTCTTTGCCCCCGATGGAAGCTTCCTGCGGCGCATCGGGCGCCGGGGCGAAGGGCCGGGAGAATTCCTGCTGATCCAGGGTGCAATCGGAGTTGACGACGGCGTCTGACCTGTTCGTCGACACGAGAATCGAGGTGATCGACTGGAGGCAGGGCCGGGTGATCGCGAGTGACCTGTTCGACGAGAGACTCTACACCTGGATCCAGCCGGGACTCGCGCGTTGCACTTGTGGCGATTCTCGCCACCACCGCCTGGGTCGACCGACCGGAACCGACGCCGGCGCTGGCCGATCTCGACCTGGCTGCCGCTCTGTCCTGGGGGTGCTCCAAGTGCTCCGAGGGTTGCGACGGAGCAGCTGCGTCACACCGGCTGTGGGGACTTCCGAAGCCGGGGAAGGGGTACAAGGGCCACCCGGAATCCAAATGCTATCCGGGCGAGTGCAGCGTGCACCGCCTCTGTGGCAAGGACGGCCCCGAGGTGGAGCAGGCCACGCAGGCCTTTGCAGCGGTCACGCAAGCCATCAGGAGTGCCACTCCGGCCGAACTCCGTTGAGGCTGTCAACCGGCATCCGCAGCAGATCCGCATCAACCGGGATCGTCGAGCGCTACAGCTGACCGGATGCGAGTCGGAGGTCGTGGCAAGCTATACGCCGACTTCGTTGCCGGCTCTGGCGACTCTTCTGGACTGACGTTGGTGTACGCCGCGGGTCAGAGGGTCTTCATCGGGCCCCGAGCAGCTGCGCGAGCCGCACCACGCTGCTTCCCAGATCCGGGCTGACCGCCAGCACATCGCGCATCGGGTCCTCCCTTTGCGCCATCCGCGCCGGCACCGTTCGGATCGTGTAGTCCGCGATCGAAAGCCCGGCGTCCACCTCCGCCCAGTCGAGTGGGGCGGAGACGGGGGCGCCGGGCCGCGGCCGCACGCAGAAGGGGGCCACGATCAGGCGGCCGTGGCCGTTCTGGAGGAAGTCGACGTAGACCTTGCCTTCGCGTTGGGAGGGCCGCCGCGCGACCGTCGCGATCCCTTCCAGCTCCCGCACCGCCATGAGCGCGAGGAGGTTGCCTATGTTGCGCGACTGTTCGTAGGTGACCTGCCGGCCCAGCGGAACCAGGACATGGAGCCCGGTCGAGCCGCTCGTCTTCACGAATGACGGCAGTTCGATCTCGTCACAGATCTCCCTGAGGAATCGCGCGATCTTCACAACGTCGGTGAAGGGTGCCTCCTTCGGGTCCAGATCGAGCACACAGAAATCCGGGCGGGAGATGTCCGCCACCCGGCTCTGCCAGATGTGGAGCGGGATGCTCGCGCTGTTGGCCACGTACAGGAGCGCCTCGAGGTCGTCGGCGACGAAGTAGTCCAACTCGCGTTCGGACCCCTCGCTGTAGAGCCGCACGCGCCGGATCCAGGAGGGCGCGAACTCCGGGGCGTTCTTCTGGAAGAACGATTTGCCGTGAATCCCGTCGGGGAAGCGCGTCAGCACGACGGGCCGGTCCGCCAGGTACGGCAGAATCCAGGGGGCGATCTCGCGATAGTACTCGACCAGGTCCCCCTTCACATATCCGTCTTCCGGCCAGAAGGGCTTGTCGAGATTGGTGAAGTGCACCACCCGTTCCGGGGCGGTCTCCACCGGCGCCACGGGATCCGCCAGCCGCCTCCCCGCGTCCGAGGGAACGCACTCCTCCGGCGGCTTGTCGTCGCGCAAGCGCAGGAACGAGGGATGCCGAAGCACCCCCGCCTCGGTGATCTCCTTGTACCGGACCTCGGCGACCAGCTCCGGCGAAACCCAGTGGTGGCGCCCGCTTCCGGCCAGCTCGGCGCCCGGCGGGGGCTCGGCGGACGGCAGATCTCGCAACCGCTCCCCCAACTCACCGAGCAGTCTCGCCGAAAACCCCGTTCCCACCCGGCCCGCGTACACGAAGCCGTCATCCCCCCGAAAGGCCAGGTGAAGCGCCCCGAAGCCCGTCCTCCCGGCATCGGGCTCCGTAAACCCGTGAATGGCGAAGTCCGCAGTGTGTATGATACACACCTTCAGCCACGAGCGGCTGCGCCCGCCCACATAGTTGGAATCCGCGCGCTTCCCCACCACTCCCTCCAGCCCCATCCCCACCAGATGCCGGAACATCTCCTCCCCCTTCTCGGGGATGTGGTCGGAGTAGCGAACCGGTCCCGTGGGGGGCAGGACGTCGCGTAACAGCGCCTTGCGCTCCAGCAGCGGCAGGCCGCGCAGGTCGTAGCCCTCGAAGGCGAGCAGGTCGAAGGCGTAGTAGGTCGCCGGCAGGGCGACGGCGGCCCGCGTGATGTCCGCTTCGCGCTGCAGGCGTCCCCGCTTCTGGATCATCTGAAACGAGGGGATCCCCGCGGCATCGTTCACCACGACCTCGCCGTCCAGCACGACCGCGCGATACGGCAGCTTCCCCAGCACGAGCGCAACCTCCGGGAAGACCCGGGTGAGGTCGTTGCCGTTCCGCGATATCAGCCTGGCCGCTCCGCCTCCCGCCTCCCCCAGCAGCCGGTAGCCGTCGTACTTGATCTCGAATACCCAGCCGGGCCGCGAAAACGGCTTCTCGTGCCGCTCCGCGTTCATGACCTTGACCGCCTCGGCCTTCACCTCGCCCAGGGCCGCTCCCGCCGCCGCGCACCGCTCCCGGATCCGCGCCCCGAAATCCCCCCCCGCACCCAGCTCCTCCACCGTCAGCCCAGACAGGATCGACTCGTCCGGGTAGTCCCCCGTCCCCCCTTCCCCATCCTCGTACGCGTCGCGCTCCTTGATCAGCAGCCAGTGGTTGTCCTCGCCGCCCTTCGTCTTCACCAGGGTCCAGCGGCCGCGCAGCTTGTACCCCTTCAGGTCGAAGAGCAGCTTGCCCTTCTGCATCCCTTCATGCGGATCCTCGACCGCCGTCCACAGCCCCCGGTCCCACACGATCGAGGGCCCGGCCCCGTAGTTGTCTTCGGGAATCACCCCTTCGAAGTCGGCATACTCCAGCGGGTGGTCCTCCACATGCACGGCCAGCCGCTTGTCCGCCTGGTTGGGCGACGGACCCCTGGGCACCGCCCACGACACCAGCACCCCGTCCAACTCCAGCCGCAGGTCCCAGTGGAGCGACGACGCACGGTGCTTCTGGACGACGAAGCGCCGGCCCCCGCCCGGCCTGGCGCCTCCGAACGGCTCGGAAGTCGCCGACGCTGAGCGCTTCGCCCGGTAGCGGGCCAGCCTGTCCTCACCCACCGTTGGCCCGCGGAACCATATGTTTGTACGTTACGCTCATGGCTGCTCGCCCGATCTCCACGTCGACCGTCTCCTTCGGTCTGGTCTCGCTGCCGGTCAAGCTGTACTCGACCGGGCAGTCCTCCGCCAAGGTGCGCTTCAACTGGATCAACCGCGACACCGGGGCCCGCGTCAAGTACCAGTACGTGGACAGCCAGAGCGGGGAGAGGGTGGAGCGCGACAACCTGGTCAAGGGCTACGAGTTCGCGAAGAACCAATATGTCACCTTCGAGCCCGACGAGCTGAAGGCGATCGAGGCCCAGTCCACCGAAGCGATCGAGATCACCGAATTCGTGCCGGCGGCCGACATCGAGCGGATCTATCTGGAGCGCGCCTACTATCTCGGGCCGGCCCGCGGCGGTGCGCGCGCCTACCGTCTCCTCTCGGCGGCGCTGCGCGAGATGGAGCGGGTGGCGATCGCGCGCTATTCGGCCCGCGGCAAGCAGCGGCTGGTGATGATCCGTCCGCTCGGCGACGGCCTCATCCTGGAGCAGCTCTTCTACCCGGACGAGGTGCGCTCCTTCGACGAGGTGCCCCTGGAGGACGGGGAAGTGAGCGATGCGGAGCTCGCGCTGGCCAAGCAGTTCATCGACCAGGCCGCCAGCGACGCCTTCGACCCCGCGCGCTACAAGGACGAGGTCAAGGAGCGCGTCCAGGCGCTGATCGACCGCAAGATCGAGGGCGAGCAGATTACTCTGGCGCCGCAGGAGGAGCCGGAGACCAAGATCATCGACCTCATGGAGGCGCTGAAGGCGAGCCTGGGCGGGGCAGGGGAGCGCGAGGAGTCGCCGAAAGCCGCGGCTGGCGGAGCGGGATAGCGGTCCCTCGGGCCGCCCGGCCGTGCAGGTCCCGTGGCCACCCGTAGCGACCCGGGGACGTTCCTACCGCCCCCGCTCGCGAAACAGCCAGACCCGGATCAGAACCGCGCCCCATACCAGCCCTACTCCGCCCCAAACGAGCTTCGCGTAAACGAGCTCCAACTCCAGCGCCGCCTGTATGACCAGCCCTCCGCCGGCCGTCAACAGAAGCGTTCCGATGAAGAAGGCGGTGTCCTCCCAATGGGACGTCTTTTTGCTCATCTGGCTCCTCGCCGCCCTCGGTGCCACGCGGGGACTGCCCACAGGCTGCTCGGGGGGCACGCTTCCGGGTCGGATCACGAGGCCCCTCTCGGGGCCCCCAACCAACCAATCTGGCGTGTCGGCTCCGTCCGCACCAGCGCCCGACATCCGCTGCCGTTCGCACCGCCGCACTGGAGCCATGTACCCGGCGCGGTTACCTTCCCGAAGAAGCGCGGTCTGCGCTTCTCGCATGCGCCCGTAGCTCAGCTGGATAGAGCATCGGCCTTCTAAGCCGAGGGTCCCAGGTTCGAGTCCTGGCGGGCGTGTTTCCGCGGGCCCGTCCCCGGCTCACCGTTCCGGCACCGCCTCCATCAGCAGCTCCAGCGCACGGTTCAGGGCCCGGCGGCCCGGGCCGCTCCCGCTGTAGTGGCCCAGGCGCACCACCACCATCTCGTGCGAGGGCATCACGATCGTGTTCTGACCCCCCGCGCCCGCCATGTAGATTGCCGTGGAGGGAACCGGGAACGACCCTGCCTGGTTGACCCAGAAGAATCCGCCTCCGTACTGGCGGCGTCCGTCCGCCTCCCACGCGGGGGCCAGGGTGGACACGTAGTCGACGTACCCCTCGGGGAGAAGGCGCTCCCCGCCGGGCGCCACGCCGTCGGTCAGGTAGAGGTTGCCGAGCCTGGCCCAGTCCCGGCCGCTGCCGAATTCATAGCCTTGCAGCAGGAAGTTCCCGTACGGGTCGGTCTCGGGGATGAGGTTGCGGATTCCCAGCTTGTCGAAGAGGTGCCGCTGCGGGAACTGGTGGTAGTTCTCGCCGAGTTGGCCTTCCACCCCGAGCCGCACCAGGTAGTTGGTGATCACCGGGTCGGAGTTGCGGTAGCGCCCTACCGTGTTCGGCTCCCACTGCTGGTCCTTGCTCGCCGCCCACTCGAAGGAGTTGACCGTGCCCGTGTAGACGTAGATGTGGTCCGCGTAGCCGATCTCCGGCTCGAAGTCCGGGTCCTGGGGCGCGCGAAAGCGTAGCCCGGACGACATCCGCATGATGTCTCCGATCCGGATTGCCTGGCGCGGGTCGCCTTCTCCCTGCCACTCGGGCACGGGTGCGGACTGCCACAGATCGTACACGCCCTTGTGGATGAGCACGCCCATCAGCGTGCCGGTCAGGCTCTTGCCCATCGACCAGCTCTCGAGTGGCGTCGTGTGGTCGATGCCTTCCCGGTAGCGCTCGCCGATCAGGCGTCCACGGTGGGTGACCACGAAGGCGGCCGTGAGCGCCTCGGGCGGGTCGAATGCTGCGTCCACGGCCTCGGCGACC